>NZ_JAQFTZ010000003.1:0-380377 GCF_027715825.1 Bacillus cereus group sp. Bc061 | reverse complement strand
ATTTTATTTACAAATCTTAATTGACGTTGTTAACCCGATAATGACTCCCACACAAAGTGGTGTTGTTTCTGGTTGTACATCTGATGCCCCTTGGATTTCCGCTAACTCTTCTTCACTTAATTCATTTAACGCTTTTCCCGATGGGTGTTTCGGTAAGTCTTTTAACTTCTCTCTTACTTGTGGATCTTTCCACGCCTCTACTAACTCTTCTTTTGTGAACTTGTATCCTTTTGACATTTCATTCATCCTCTCGTTTTTTTTATTTATTTGTTTGTTGTTCTCTACAGTTATAAATTTACAAGATTTAAACTTTTTAGATAACTTCGCAAAATTGCATATTTTTAACATTTTTAAAATAAAAAAATTCCTAACCTACAAAATGTAAGTTAGGAATCTCAGTTCTAAATTCAAGATTAAAGAAACAATAATTGACTAACGATAATATCAAAAAGACCCTTTGCACATGGTATTTTTACTTACCACATACAAAGGGCCTCTCCCAACACAAAATAATATTAAAGTTTATATAACGCGCCCAGAGGGATTCGAACCCCCGGCAGACGTGGTACCGGAAACCACCGCTCTATCCGACTGAGCTATGGGCGCATGATAATAGAAAACACTTCATTTTCTTCTCATAATAATAGCAATAAAATCCATCTAAATCAATAAAAATATCCCCGTAATCCTTTATGACGCTTAGTTATGAGTATATTAACAAAGCACCCACCCCTAAATTTTCCAATCATAAATTCACCCCAACTCACAAATTATAATCTTTGAATTGATATTCCAAAGGGGGCTTCATTCAATGACTGTAATTACGAAATTAAAACAAACTGTTTCTGGATTAAAAAGTGCACAAGCTAGCTTAGAGGGATTCGCTCTTGATACGGATAATCAACAAGCTAAGCAACTTTTCCAAACAGCTGCACAGCAAACACAAACGATTATCGATTCTTTAAACCCACGCGTTGAAGAAGTCCAACAAGAAGAACCACAATACTCACAGCAATAACGAATCAGTCTTGCTGTGAAATAGAAAAAGGATGATATGCAGTCATCCTTTTTCTATCACATTACATATTGCAATAGAAATGGAATGATAAATATGCAAAAACTCGGACTCATAACCGTATTATTTGCCCTTCTATTTAGCTCTTTTACCGGATGTGATAATAGTCCTTTAGATAAAAAAGTGAAAGAAGAAGCAAAACGAACGGAGAAAGAGAAAGGTCCAAAGTTAACAAAAACGAGTATGGAATCCTTTAATCAATCTATATCACAAGGAGCCAAGAAAAGAGCTCTCACTATGGATGAAATTATAAAAAGTACAGCAGTAAATTCAAATTTAGATCTCTACATAGCAGTTACACCTGAGCATCACGAAAGATTTGGATTAAAACCTCTCCGTAAGAAGCTCCAAAAGCAGCTAAGTGATGAGCACCCCACTTTCGATGTTCGTGTAAGTACAGATAAAAAAATCTTTATGTTACTTGAAAAGCTTGAAAGAAAAATTAAGGAAAAGAAAGTATCTAAAGATGAAATTAATAAACAATTAAAATTCATTGGTAAAAAAATGGAGTCTAACACTTAACGCTTTTTAAAAGAAAAGGAAGGTTTGCAATGTCTAGTAAAGATAAAAACTTAACCCCTGTGCAACAGGAATATAAAAAATTCGAGCAAGAACGCGAACCGAAGCGTCCTGTCTTAAAAAACTGTATAAAAGCCTTTTTCGTTGGTGGTTTCATTTGCCTAATTGGGCAACTCATTTCTACTTTTTATATTACGTATTTCGATTTCACTGAACGCTCAGCAGGGAATCCAACAGTAGCAACTCTTATTTTCATCTCGATGTTACTAACTGGGTTCGGCGTATATGATCGTCTCGGTCAATTTGCAGGTGCTGGGACAGCTGTACCTGTCACTGGATTTGGTAACTCTGTTGTCGCCGCATGTATCGAGCACCGGACGGAAGGGTTTGTCCTTGGCGTTGGCGGTAACATGTTTAAATTAGCCGGCTCCGTTATTTTATTTGGTGTATTTTCAGCTTTCGTCATCGCACTTATTAAAACGATTCTCGTTCAATGGGGAGGGCTATAAATGTTACAAGGACACCGAACGTGGGTATTTGAAAACAAACCAGTTATTATTTCGACAGGAGTCGTCGGCGGGCCGTTTGAAGCAAAAGGAAAAATCCCCGAAGACTTCGATATCCTTCATGAAGATTTATGGCTCGGACAAGATTCCTATGAAAAAGCACATAAAATTTTGTTCGAAGAAGCTTGTAGCCGCGCCACTGAAAAAGCAGAACTTCGTAAAGACGATATCCAATTTGTACTCGCAGGAGATTTAATTAATCAAATTACCCCTACAAGCTTTGCTTGCCGTACACTGGGCACTCCTTATCTCGGACTATTCGGCGCTTGTTCTACTTCTATGGAAGGTTTAGCACTTGGGGCGAGTATCGTAAATGCAAAAGGCGCAAAATATTTATTAACTGGTGCATCCAGTCATAATACAGCTGTAGAAAAACAATTCCGCTATCCTACCGAATACGGCGGACAAAAGCCACCTACTGCACAGTGGACAGTAACTGGAGCAGGAGCCGCTATTTTAAGTGATACTGGAAACGGCCCTAGGGTAACATCAGCCACAATCGGAAAAGTGGTTGATATGGGATTAACCGATCCGTTTAATATGGGAGGCGCAATGGCTCCAGCCGCCGTCGATACAATTGAGGCCCACCTACGCGAACGCCAAATCGACGCCTCTTACTACGATTTAATCGTAACCGGTGACCTCGGACATGTCGGCCGCGAAATTGCTTATGACTTATTACATAAACACGGAACGAAAGTAACGAGCGAACAGTTTCAAGATTGCGGGCTGCTCATTTATAGAGAAGGGCAACCTGTCATAGCTGGGGCTAGTGGACCAGGATGTTCCGCAACAGTCGTGTACGGTCATTTATTAAACAGAATGAAAAGAGGAGAGTTCAAAAAAATACTTGTCGTTGCGACAGGCGCTTTACTATCTCCACTTACATTCCAACAAGAAGAAACGATTCCGTGCATCGCTCACGCCGTTTCAATTGAATTCGGAGGTGCAACGCAATGATTTTTTTCTGGGCTTTCGTCATTGGCGGACTCATATGTGTAATTGGCCAACTTATGTTTGATGTCGGCAAACTAACACCCGCTCATACAATGGCAACACTCGTTGTTGCTGGAGCTATATTAGATGGATTTAATTTGTATGAACCATTAATTGACTTCGCTGGAGCTGGGGCAACCGTACCTATTACAAGCTTTGGTAATGCCCTCGTTCACGGCGCAATGGAAGAAGCCGCAAAACATGGCATCGTTGGCGTTATTACCGGCATGTTTAAAGTAACAAGCGCCGGTGTATCCGCAGCTATTATTTTCGGCTTCATCGGAGCATTGCTATTCAAACCGAAAGGATAAGGTGTTTGTATGACAGTTATTGCTAGTGTTAAAACCTGCCTTGCTAGTGTAAGGGGGGCTCAAGCAAGTTTAAGCTCCCTTTCTTTAAATTCACAAGATGAAGAATCAAAACGTGTATTTCATGAATGTATGTTAGAAATGGACAGCATCATCGCTGATTTACAGAATAGAGTTTCAGTATTAGAACGTGAAGAACCTCAATATAAAGGGTTTTAAGTAGACTGGAGGAAATGACTATGTCTCACCTGCCGGAATGGACACTTGTCATTCTTCGCTCTGTATTCATATTAATTATTTTATTCGCTATTACGAAATGGTTAGGGAAAAGACAAATCTCTCAGCTCTCCTTTTTTGAATACATAGCCGGAATGACAATCGGTGACATCGCTGCCCAAGTATCTACAGGGCTCGATTCAAAATTTTTCCACGGCGTCTTTGCGATACTCATTTTCGCTGCGGTACCTTTTTTCACAGGAATCCTCTCCTTAAAGAACAAAACAGCTCGGGACTTCTTTGAAGGGAAATCTACCGTATTAATAAAAGATGGAAAGATACTCGAAGATAACTTGAAGAAAGAAAAATATACGAGTGACGAATTACTTGAACTACTTAGAGGAAAAAGTGCATTCAGCGTAGCTGAAGTCGAATTTGCTGTCTTAGAACCGAGCGGAGAATTAAATGTATTATTAAAGAAAGATTCCCAGCCACTTACAGCAAAAGACATCGGTTTAAAAGTAGCAAACGAAAAAGAACCACAAACTGTTATTATGGATGGCAATGTCTTAGATGAACCGCTATCCGCAAGTGGACATAACCGCGCTTGGCTACATGCTGAACTAGAAAAGCTCGGTGTTGTTATCGAAAATGTCTTTCTCGGTCAAGTTGATTCATACGGACAACTGACTATCGACATTTATAATGACAAACTACAAATGCCTTCTCCTCAAAACAAACCTTTATTATTAGCATCATTAAAAAAATGTCATGCTGATCTTGAACTATTTTCCTTAGAAACAAAGTCGAAATCAGCGAGCGAAATGTATAGTAAAAACGCGAAACAAATCGAAAAGATTTTAAATAAAGTAACCTATCTTTTAAAAGAATAGATATCGAAAGAACGCTTCAGTCAAAAGGCGTTCTTTTCTTTTTTTCTACAGTTTTTATAACGTTTAAATTTATGTAATTCGGTTATGATGTTGAAGATACATAAGCAGGGAATTTCAAAAACATAGCGAATATTTCATGGTACAACTACATATTTTTTTGATTTAAAGTGGTTTCGTTTGACCTTTATTGACCATAATTGTATTATAAGACTAAGAAAGCTTTATAAGGAGGAAATAACAGATGAATTTAATTCCTACAGTAATTGAACAAACAAATCGTGGAGAACGCGCTTACGATATTTACTCTCGACTATTAAAAGACCGCATCATTATGCTTGGTAGCGCAATTGATGACAACGTAGCTAACTCAATCGTTTCCCAGCTTTTATTCTTGGAATCTCAAGATCCAGAAAAAGATATTCACATCTACATCAACAGCCCTGGTGGTTCTATCACAGCAGGTATGGCAATTTACGATACAATGCAGTTTATTAAACCGCAAGTATCAACAATCTGTATCGGTATGGCTGCATCTATGGGTGCATTCTTACTCGCAGCAGGTGAAAAAGGAAAACGTTATGCACTTCCAAACAGTGAAGTAATGATTCACCAACCACTTGGTGGTGCACAAGGTCAAGCGACTGAAATCGAAATCGCTGCTAAACGTATTCTATTCTTACGTGAAAAACTAAACCAAATTCTTGCTGACCGCACAGGTCAACCACTTGAAGTGCTACAACGCGACACAGACCGCGACAACTTCATGACAGCAGAAAAAGCTTTAGAATACGGTTTAATCGATAAGATCTTTACAAATCGTTAATAGATATTTAAAGCGGAAGCGGCTTATTTAGAGTCGCTGGAGCTGGATACATAAAAAAGCGCCTATTACAGGGCGCTTTTTTATAGTTAAATCTCCGCACGAACATACCCCACTCAGTATCCCTCTAAATATATCGGCGATTTTTCAAATATATCGACCGTAACTCCAATTATATCGGCGATTATTTTAATATATCGACGTTTCGACACAACTTATCGACTTACCGACAATTCTCGACAAGAACGCACATCTCACATACCCCCACCAACAAGCCCCAAACAACAAAAAAGCTATCGCACATGCGCGATAGCTTCTTATTGTACATATGCAGCTAATGCCTCTAAAGCCTCTTCTGCATCTGAACCTTCTGTTGTAATTGTTATCATGCTACCAGTTCCAATTGCTAAGCTCATAATCCCCATTATGCTCTTTGCATTTACTGTCTTCCCATCTTTTTCGATGAAAATATCTGCATGAAAGCGATTGGCCTCTTGTACAAACAACGCAGCCGGACGTGCTTGTAAACCGTTTTTTAATGAAACCTGAACTCTTTTTTGAACCACAGCTCCATTTCCCCTTTAACCTCTTATTTTTTTGCTACCGTTTCCCCCGCGCGTAATTTCTCTGCAATATCATCAATTTTACGCAAACGATGATTAATACCCGATTTACTAATTTTCCCCCCGGATACCATCTCACCTAACTCTTTCAATGTTACATCTTGATAATCTCTTCGTAATTGCGCAATTTCTCGTAATTTATCCGGCAATATATCAAGACCAACTGTCTCATCAATATAACGGATATTTTCAATCTGCCTTAGCGCTGCACCAATTGTTTTATTTAAATTAGCTGTTTCGCAGTTCACTAAGCGATTTACAGAATTACGCATATCACGTACGATTCGAATGTCTTCAAATCTTAAAAGTGCATTATGAGCACCTATAATATTTAAAAACTCTGTAATCTTTTCTGCTTCTTTCAAATACGTAATGTACCCTTTTCTTCTTTCCAACGTCTTACTATTTAAATCAAATCCGTTCATCAGTTCACATATAGCATCATTATGTTCCTTATATAACGAAAAGATCTCTAAATGATAAGATGATGTTTCTGGGTTATTTACTGAACCACCTGCTAAAAATGCACCGCGTAAATACGATCGTTTACAACATTTCTTCTCAATTAATTCTTGTGATATATTTCGAATAAATGAAAAGTCGTCTCGAACGATATGAAGATCAGCTAATATTTCGCGTGACTTCTCAACAAGCCTTACGATATATACATTGTTTTTCTTCAATCGCATTTTTTTACGAACAAGTAATTCTACCGTCACGTCATATCCTTTTTTCAAAAGCGTATAAATCCTTCTTGCAATTGCCGCATTTTCCGTTTGAATATCGATTGATAGACGACGATTTGAAAAAGAAAGCGATCCGTTCATGCGAAGTAACGCTGATAATTCTGCTTTCTCACAGCATTCCTTCATCTCCAGATTCGTCAACTCTTTCTTTGTTTCTGATGCAAATGACACAGTCAACACCTCCTTATACGATTATTGTGGAACAAAAATCTTGTCCTATATGAAATGAGGAGCGTTACCTCAAACGAGGCAACGCACATCTACAACAGTGAATATAAAATAGAAGCTAGTTTTAATGTATCGTGTCTTACAACACGGTCATCATACTTCGCTAATTGATCTTGAATCACGTTAATATTATTTTCAGTAAAACGCTCTTCATCTACTACAACTGGCGCTGACATTTCTTCCTCATATAACTGACGTAATTCACAAGGAATATCACGGTTATTTACAATTGCAGTATCGATAAATGGTTCACCTAAATGATCATGTAACGCCTGCACATGATCAAACGCAGTATATCCCATCGTTTCACCAGCTTGCGTCATAACATTACACACATATACCTTCTTCGCTTTTGCAGCAAGAACAGCGTCCCCGATTTTGTTAACAACTAAATTCGGTAATATACTCGTATACAAACTTCCTGGACCGAAAACAAGTAAATCAGCTCGTTTAATCTCAGTCAACGTTTCATGTAACGGCTCTACATCTTCTGGAGTTAAAAAGACACGGTTAATTTTCTTTCCGAAATAAGGAATCTTTGATTCACCTGTTACAATTTCTCCATCTTCTAGTTCCGCATGCAGTACTGCACTTTGATTCGCCGCCGGTAATACACGTCCTCTAACATTTAAAACTTTACTCGTTTCTGTAATAGCATGGAAGAAGTCTCCTGTAATCGAGGTCATACCTGCCAATAATAAATTTCCTAACGCATGACCTTTCAGCCCATCTCCCGTTGTGAAACGATGCTGAAATAAAGCTTCCACCAGTGGCTCTACATCTGATAACGCAACAAGTACGTTACGAATGTCACCTGGGGGTGGAATTTCTAGCTCATCACGTAATCTACCTGAACTGCCACCATCATCAGCGATTGTAACAACTGCTGTAATATCAACCGGATATTGTTTTAATCCTCGTAATAAAACAGAAAGTCCCGTTCCGCCTCCCATGATAACAATTTTAGGTTTTCTCTCTTTTTTCATCCCTTAATGACCCTTTCTCTTCTCCACATCACGATGAGATACATGAACGCTATACTCTGGTTTCAGATGTTTCCCAAGGTATTCTGTAAGCGTAACAGAACGATGCTGTCCACCTGTACATCCAATTGCAATTACAAGTTGACTCTTGCCTTCTCTTTTATAATGAGGCAGCATGAAAGTGATAAGATCAGTCAATTTCTCTAAAAACTTATGCGTCTCATTAAATTTCAGCACATACGATGAAACTTCTTCATCTAGTCCTGTTAATGGCTTCATATGTGGAATGTAATATGGATTTGGTAAAAAACGAACATCAAATACTAAATCTGCATCAATTGGAATACCGTACTTAAATCCAAATGACATAACATTTACACGAAATGCTTGCTCAGTTTCAGTTGAAAATAGGTGAACAATTTTTTCACGTAATTCTTTCGGTTTTAAATCAGATGTATCAAGCACAATATTCGCGCGTGCCTTCATATCTGTTAATAAATTACGCTCTGCTTCGATTCCCTTTAACGGCAGACCAGTTGGTGCAAGTGGATGCGAGCGTCTCGTTTCTTTATAACGAGTTACAAGTGTGCTATCTTTCGCATCTAAGAATAAAATATGAGGAATAATCCATGTACGTTCTGATAAATCATCAAGCGCTTCCCATAAATGTTCGAAAAACTCTCGGCCACGTAAATCAATACCAAGTGCTACTTTATTCATTTTTCCTTTTGAATCCGCCATAAGCTCAATAAACTTTGGCAATAACATCGGTGGTAAATTATCCACACAGAAATATCCTAAATCTTCAAAACTTTGTAAAGCTACTGTCTTTCCAGCTCCAGACATTCCTGTAATAATTACCATTTTTATATCATTATTCTCTGTCATCGTATCCTCTCCTTGACGGTTTAACTCGGATCTAATCGATATGAAAGCAACTCAAAATCTGGGGTATATACAAATGTACCGTAGATTATGCCATTTCCTTTAATTAAATAATCAATAATGTGATAATCTCCTGGTGCCATTGCTAAATCATCAATTTTATCAAATGTATGCCAACCAATGATGCCTTCTTCGCTCTCTAGTTTGTTTTCTCCTGCAAAATCTGTCGCTAAAAAGGAGAACATCATCCATTCAGAAACAACTTTATCACCTTCTTGGATGACAAAGGTGAAGACCCCCTTTAACGCTGGGTTCTTTAAATAAATACCTGTTTCTTCACGATACTCGCGAACAACGGAATCTCTTACAGTCTCACCACGCTCCATTTTCCCGCCTGGTGCAACCCACCAATTCCGGCGAGGTTTTTGGAGTAAGAGTACTTCATTATCTCTAATTAACACACAGTTTGTCACTCTTTGCATGTTTCTTCACCTCAGCTACTTGCAGCAAATTTCTCACTGCATACTCATTTCATTATACTATCAAAAACAGTTTGCTACAACGAAGGAGCCAGTCCTCTTCCGCTAAGCATATGCTACTCAACAATTTTAAAAAAGCTTTTTATAACAAGCAATGTAAATGCCTGGACTTTCCGTGAATAGCATGAAAAATCCCCTTAACGACTTTTATCGCCAAGGGGACTCCAGCGCCCTTACTTCTTACCGAAATAAGTAACAATCGCAAATCCTAAAATAAAGGTAATAATTGAACTTATAATTGAAAATCCTCCAGTTGGAATACCAGGGAACACAATTACAATCGAACCGATAACTAGTCCAATAATTGCCGCAAATGTCATACTTTTATATCGATCTAATAAGAAACTAATTCCTTTACTACTTACAACGAACCCTACCATAACGCCAGCACCAATAACTGCAATTAAAGGTAAGTTGAGTGTAGTTAAAGCATTAATTGCTGTCGGATATACACCAATAATTAATAAAATAAACGATCCGCTAATTCCAGGAAGTAACATCGCCATACTAGCCATCCATCCTGCGAAAAATAAACCAATTGCATTTAAAATTGTTAACGTCGTAATTGGATCTGCTGTCTTATCTGGTTTAAAGAAAGCTGTGATGGCAACAAGAATTGCTGCAACGATTAATAAAACAATGTGCTTACCTTTAAACGACGACTTTGCATCAGCTTCTCTCATTAACATCGGTAATATACTAATAATTAAACCGAGGAAGAAAAATTGAGTCGGTTCATAATGATTTGCAAGTAAATATTTAATAACGTGACTTAACGTTAAAAACGCTGCTGCCACACCAGCTGCAAGTGGAATTAAAAATCCTAAATGTTTTTTCCATTCACGACTAAAGAATCCGCTAATTGCCGCAAGCAATTGTTCATAAATCCCTAACACAACAGCGATTGTACCGCCGCTCACACCAGGAATTAAATCACTAACACCCATACAAAATCCACGATATATATTACGCCATTCCATACTGAATAAATTCCTCATTTCTTATAGTGATTTTTTCCGTAAAGTCCAGTATATCAATAAGAAAGCTTATAATCCCAATATTTTTTGACAAAACTTTGACATTTTCACACAAAAAAAGAAGAAAGCTCCTATCGGTAGCTTTCTTCTCAAAAGGTATATTATCCCTTATTTTTCTGATACAGTTTTTAGTTCTTCTAATAATTCTTCTACGTAATGTTGTGCACTTTGTGCTGCAATACTACCATCACCTGTTGCAGTTACAATTTGACGTAGCATTTTTTCACGAACATCACCTGCTGCGAAAATACCAGGAACTTTCGTTTCCATACGCTCGTTTGTTTCAAGGTAACCATTTTCATTTGTAATACCTAGTTCAACAAATGGTTTTGATAGTGGTAACATACCGATGTATACGAATACGCCGTCAGTTTTGACTTCTTTCTCTTCTCCACTGTTTACATCTACAAGTGTTACACTTCCTACTTTACCATTTGCTTCGTTAATTTCTTTTATCGTGTGGTTCCAAATGAAGTCTACTTTTTCGTTTTGGAAAGCACGATCTTGTAAAATTTTCTGTGCGCGAAGCGTGTCACGACGGTGAACGATCGTTACTTTTGATGCGAAGCGTGTTAAGAACACACCCTCTTCAACAGCAGAATCTCCGCCGCCAATAACTACAAGTTCTTTACCTTTAAAGAATGCGCCATCACATACCGCACAATATGATACACCGCGGCCGCCAAGTTCTGTTTCACCTGGTACACCGATTTTTTTATACTCTGCACCACTTGCAACGATAATTGCACGTGCTTTATATTCTTTTTTACCAGCAATAATTGTTTTGTATTCTTTACCATCGATGACTTCTTTCACATCACCGTATGCATATTCAGCACCAAATTTCTTCGCATGCTCGAACATTTTATTTGATAAGTCTGGTCCTAAAATAGACTCATAACCTGGGTAGTTTTCTACATCTTCTGTATTTGCCATTTGCCCGCCTGGAATACCACGCTCAAGCATTAATGTGCTTAAATTCGCACGAGATGTATATACTGCAGCTGTCATACCAGCTGGTCCTGCACCAATAATAATGACATCATAAATTTTTTCTTCTGACACACTATTCACTCCTATCCATTCCTACACAATTAAGTTACCCTCATTATACTGTTCGCATCATTTTTTTCCCAATGATTTGCTTATCTATGTGTGCGTACGCTTAACAGCTTGCACATACTTTCGAACAGTCGCTACAGATACATTATACACATCTCCGAGCTCCGACTGTGTCATCTTATTTCCTTGTTCACTGCGTACGATATATTCAACCGCAGCTGACCAGCCGTATACATTTGTAAAAACTGCCCCAGATGTATATAAACGTATGAACGTACAAAACCAAAATTGTAAACACTCTTCGATTAATTCATCATCTTTTTTCGTATAATTGTATAAAGCATCCGCGATTCGCGCGCACTGTTCAAATTGCTGTAAATCAGCTGGAATACTCTTATGGCTATTCAGTAAAAAGAAATACTTTGCAAGTTGCGATACGATTGGAACACCATTCTTCGCCTGCGTTACATCAAAGAAGAATCCAACCTTCTCCGGCGTTGATAATTCATTCATTAAATATAAAGCTAGCATTTGTTCCTCTAGCGTCGCACTTTGCTGGAATGATTTTCGTAATTCTTCAAATAACACATTTTGTCCTTCATCCGCTAAATTCAATGCATTCCACGGTTCTTTTCCCTTTTTATCAGGGTGCAATTCTACAACATGTTGCCACATTTTTTCAGCTACTTGCTGATCTTTCACCATATACGCAGAATATGCAAACCAATAATAGAAACTAACGTCTCCTTCATATCCTTGACGCTTTAATAATTTGAACCATTTATATGCAGGCTCGAAATGACCAATTGTTGCAAGTGTCGTCCCAAGTTTCAAACGATGTTCAAACGAAATCGGATATACCGAAACTAACTGAGCAGCTAACACCTCTACTTGTTTATGCTCTCCAATTGAATATAGAAAAATAAGTGTATTACAAAGCGCATGTATATTACCAGGATTTTTCTCTAAAATCATTTCCGTTAATTTCAGTGCCTTATCTACATTACCAGATTGAAAATGCGCAATGGCTAAATTATTATGCCCTGACCAAAATTCCGGATAGTCTTTCGTAACAATTTCTAATGTAGCAATTGCTTCTTCCAATTGTCCATTACGAATATAACGATTGGCTTCTTCCTGCATAACAATTAAATCATCTTCATCCTCAATCTCTTCCGCACCCATCGCTTCTTCTTCCATAATTTCAAGTAATTCTAATGTATCTTCAACAAATTCCTTCTCTTCTGCAACTTCTAAATAGCGATCCGCATACTTCTTCGCCTGCTGAAATAGACCCATATACGCATAATTATTTGCAATAAAATAATAACATTGTTCAAGTTCTGGATTAGATCTAACAAGCTTAAAGAAGGTTTGATTCGACTCTTGATATTCACCAGCCTCAGATAATACTGTTGCTAATTGACATAAAATAAACGGCTCCTTCTCGCTTTGTGCCGCTCTTCGAAAATATTTAATTGCATCTTGCAATTTTTGTCCTTTGTAAGCCCTCATCCCTTTTTTATAAAAGAAGTCCGCTAATTGATTAAAAGAGATAACTTGTCCGTTCTCCTTATATATTCTTTGATTTTTCCCCATATATCCTCCAGTTTTTTGTTTTCTTCGTTCACACATTCTTCTATCTATAAGTATAAACGATTCCGTAAAAAACAAAACAGTATATTATACTCAATTATTTCCTTTTTATTCATTAAAAAAGAAGAGAAATGTTACATTTCTAGTATGAACCTTCTCTAGCCTCCATTTGCTCTTTCGTATAAATAACACGCATTGGATTCCCACCCACGAAAGCACCGCCTGGCACATCTTTATGAACAAGTGTGCCAGCTGAAACAATCGCGCCATCCCCAATTTTCACACCTGGTAATATAGTCGTATTTGCCCCGATCATCACTTCGTTTCCAATAACGATCTCTCCAAGTCGATATTCGCGAATTAAATATTCGTGCGCTAAAAGCGTCGTGTTATAGCCAATAATCGAATTATCTCCCACAGTTATCTTTTCCGGGAACATAATATCCGGCATTACCATGAGCGCAAACGATGTTTTCTTTCCTACTTTCATCCGCAAAAATGTGCGGTACAACCAATTTTTTACAGATAAAAATGGCGTGTAACGTGCAATTTGGATAATAATAAAATTCTTCATTACCTTCCAAAAAGACACTGTCTTATACACATTCCATAATGAATTTTCTCCTGAAACAGGATAGCGCGTTGTCCGTCGCACTTCACTCGCTCCTCTACTTATCTTTACGAACGATTCATGTCGGACAAAATCGGCAATAAATCACTCATTTTATCTAGCATAAAGTCTGGCTTGTAAGCCTCTAAATACGCTCTACCTTTCAATGTCCATGAAACCGCAGCTGTTTTCGTACCCGCATTTTGTCCGCCAACAATATCATGATGATTATCCCCAACCATCAATGCTTCTTCCGGTTTCGCATCTAATAACTGAAGCGCTTTTTGAAGTGGCTCTGGATGTGGTTTCACATGCTCGACATCATCAATTGTCACAACAACATCAAAAAACTCATCAAGCTTCGATAACTTTAATCCCATCTCAACAGTTTGTCGTGCTTTCGTTGTAACAATACCAACCTTATAGCCTTGTTTCTTCAACTCTTGAACTGTTTCATATACAGTTTCATATTCTTCTACTAATTCATCATGATGATCATGATTAAATTGACGATAACTCGTAATTAACTCTTCAACCTTGCTTTCATCAATCTTACTGAACGTATCATGCAAAGACGGACCGATAAATGGTAATACATCTTCACGCTTATATTGATTTGGATAATATGTATGTAAAGTATGTAAAAAAGAAGAAATAATAAGTTCGTTTGTATTAATTAATGTTCCATCTAAATCAAATAACACTGTATTTATTCTCATTGTCTTAGTCCTTTCTCTTTCCTGAATATGAAAGAAGCAGCATCTTATAATAAGATGCTACTTTTCTCTAATTTTCTAAATATCTTTTATCAGCTTGCCCCATTTTTCGTCTCACAATAATGAAAATAATAGAAATAACAACAAGTCCAATTGACATTACTTGTGCAATACGAAGTGGCCCTAGCATTAAACTATCTGTACGTAACCCTTCTACGAAGAAGCGTCCTACTGAATACCAAATTAAATATGTGAAGAATAATTCCCCGCGGCGTAAATTCACTTTTCTTAATGCAAGTAATAAAATGACACCTGCAAAATTCCATAATGATTCATATAAAAACGTCGGGTGGTAGTACACACCATCAATGTACATTTGATTAATAATGAAATCTGGTAAATGAAGACCTTCTAAAAACTGTCTCGTTACTTCATCACCATGCGCCTCTTGGTTCATAAAGTTTCCCCATCGGCCAA
The DNA here is from genome assembly GCF_027715825.1 of Bacillus cereus group sp. Bc061. Classification (NCBI taxonomy): domain Bacteria; kingdom Bacillati; phylum Bacillota; class Bacilli; order Caryophanales; family Bacillaceae; genus Bacillus; species Bacillus cereus group sp. Bc061. The sequence goes on along the minus strand of NZ_JAQFTZ010000003.1, from coordinate 365,482 downwards.
TTGCTTGTCCTAGTAAAATACTTGGCGCAGCAATATCTGCCAACTTCCAGAATGAAACCCCGCGGCGTTTCGCAAAAAGAATCCCTGTAATAACAGCCCCGATTAAACCACCATGAATCGCCAAGCCACCTTGACGAATATTAATAATTTGACTCGGGTTTTGCGCGTAATATTCCCATTCAAAAATAACATAGTACATTCTTGCAAATAGAATAGCGATCGGTACTGCAATTAATACAAGGTCAACAAATGTATCTTTTGGAATACCTAGCCTTTCTCCTTCGCGAGTTGCTAGCCAAAGACCTAATAGCACACCTGTACCGATAATAATCCCGTACCAATAAACAGGAAACGGTCCAAGTTGGATAGCTACGCGGTCAAGCTGTGGTACAGAACCTAACAGCATATGTATGACCTCCCTCTCCAATGTTTACTCCTGATTTCCTAACTCAATCGCACTCATTAATCGTTCTGAGAACTGCTGTGCTGCATTGACTCCCATACGTTTTAAACGGAAGTTCATCGCTGCCACTTCAATAATAACAGCTAAGTTTCGACCAGGGCGAACTGGAAGTGTAATCTTCGTAAGTTCTGTATCAATAATCTTCATCTTCTCTTCATCAAGACCTAAGCGATCATAATTTTTCTTTTGATCCCAAATTTCAAGATTAATAACAAGTGTAATACGCTTATAATTTCGCACTGCCCCTGCACCGAATAACGTCATAACGTTAATAATGCCTAGACCTCGAATTTCTAATAAATGCTCAATTAAATCTGGAGAGCTTCCGACCAACATGTCTTCATCTTCTTGGCGAATTTCTACACTATCATCCGCAACAAGGCGATGACCACGTTTTACAAGTTCAAGAGCTGTCTCACTCTTACCGACACCACTTTGCCCTGTAATTAAAACACCAACGCCATAAATATCTACTAACACACCATGAACAGCTGTTGTTGGCGCTAACTTACCTTCTAAATAATTTGTTAAACGACTTGATAGTCTTGTTGTCGTTTGAGAAGAACGTAATAAAGGCATGCCTGATTCACGTGATGCTTGCAGTAACTCATCTGGTACATCTTGATTACGAGTTACAATAATACATGGCGTCTCCTCAGTACAAAGCGCTTTCATTCTCTCTTGTTTTTGATCTGACGTTAACGTGTCAAAGAATGTAAGCTCCGTCTTTCCAAGAAGCTGCACGCGATCAGCTGGATAATATGTAAAAAATCCTGCCATTTCAATTCCAGGTCGTGATAAATCACTTGTATCAATTGGACGATGAATTCCTTCTTCACCACTTATTAACTCCAATTGAAATTGTTCAATTAAATCTTTTGTCCTTACTTTCGGCATATGTATAAACCTCCACTCCGCTGCGGGTTCAGTCTCATTTGATGTAAAATTCCATTCTATCGGATATTGTACCATTTTTTTCTGGAAACAAGAAATACGGTTTCTAATAAATAGAAAAAAACATTTCATACATATCATGAAATGTTTTTCTTTTTGTCATTTTCTCTTTTTTTCATATAAAGGTTCCACAATTGCCTTTTCAATAATCATATTAAAAATTGAAATACAAATTGCCGCAACGATCGCTACACCGAAACCTGATATATTAAATGCGTCTCCTAATAATGAATCTGCTATTTTTAACGTAATCGCATTAATAACAATTAAGAAGAAACCGAAAGTTACAACAGTAATTGGTAGCGTAATTAAAATTAAAAACGGTTTTACGAACACATTTAAAACAGCCAAAATAATACTCGCAATAATTGCAGTTTGTATATTTGCTACGTAAAACGCGTCTGGTGCAATCCCTTTTAAAAGTCCCGATACAGCGATTAACACAACGCTATTTACAAGAAGTGATACAATCCATCTCATTTTCTTACACATCCTTTTAAACATATATCTTTCATCATACGCTAATAGATAATAAACGCAAGTATGATACGAACACTTATATCAACTTATTCTACTCTTCATACTTGTATACCTACTAACACTTCTTTGCGAAATAAGGCCCACACCATCTATGCTCATGCGTTTTCACAAAGGTCCAAGTGAAATCTTTATCTACAATGTAAATATCGCCTTTATACATATCATCCATACTTAATAAACTTGCATCTTTTATTAGTAGTACATCATCACAGTGTTGATAGAAGATGTAGCACTCCTTTTTCACTTCATTATGAAACGTGTTTTCCACTTCTTCTCCCTCTACACACTCCTTTCTCTCATAACTAAATATGTGCCAAAGATACCCACATGCATACTTATCTCCATAAAGGAAAATGTCTTCTTTTTCTTCATCACTTAAATGATTTGCAAAATAATCCTCACAGCGTTTCCGAAAATATACACCCCACTTTTGGAACTCTCTTACCTTCATATTTTTCTTTCGCAACACATCTAAAAACTCCACCTTCTCCCCCTATACAATAAAAACCGAGTGTCATTGCCACTCGGTTTTTATTACTAAACTTATTGCGATAACTCTACTTCTTTTATCTTCTCTTTCATTCTTGCTTTATCACGATTTAAAATCTCTTTTAAATACTTACCCGTATACGAGCGCTCTTCTTTCACTACTTGCTCTGGCGTTCCGGAAGCAACGATTTGTCCACCTTTGTCTCCGCCCTCTGGTCCAAGGTCAACGATATAATCTGCTGTTTTAATTACATCTAAATTATGTTCAATTACAAGTACCGTCTCACCACTCTCAACAAGACGTTGCAGCACTTCTAGAAGACGCGCGATATCATGCGCATGTAAACCAGTCGTTGGCTCGTCTAAAATGTATAGTGTACGCCCTGTAGAACGACGGTGTAATTCAGAAGCTAATTTCACACGCTGTGCTTCACCACCAGATAACGTCGTAGCTGGTTGCCCTAATTTCATATAACCAAGTCCAACATCTACAAGCGTTTGAAGTTTACGCTTAATTTTTGGGATGTTAGCGAAGAACTCTACCCCATCTTCAATTGTCATTCCTAATACTTCAGAAATGTTCTTATCTTTATATTTCACTTCTAACGTTTCACGGTTGTAACGTTTACCATGACAAACTTCACACGGCACGTATACATCTGGTAAGAAGTGCATTTCGATTTTAATAATTCCATCACCACGGCACGCTTCACAACGTCCACCTTTTACATTAAAGCTGAAACGTCCTTTTTGATATCCACGCACTTTCGCTTCATTCGTTTGGGCAAACACATCACGAATATCATCGAATACACCTGTATAAGTCGCAGGGTTAGAACGCGGTGTACGACCGATTGGCGATTGATCAATATCGATTACTTTATCTAAATGCTCAAGACCTTTAATCTCTTTATGAGTACCTGGCTTCGCTTTCGCTTTATATAACTTTTGCGCTAACGATTTATATAGTACTTCATTAATCATCGTACTTTTACCAGAACCAGATACACCCGTTACCGCTACAAACGTACCAAGCGGGAATGACATTTTCGCGTTCTTTAAGTTATTCTCCTTTGCACCAACAATCTCCACTTTTCGTCCGTCACCTTTACGTCTTTCAAGTGGAACTGGAATAAACTCTTTACCGCTTAAATACTTACCGGTTAGCGAATTCTCGTCTTGCATCACTTCAGCTGGTGTACCTGCTGATACGACTTGTCCACCGTGAATACCTGCGCCAGGTCCGATATCAAGTAAATAATCAGCTGCCATCATCGTATCTTCATCATGCTCAACAACAATTAACGTATTACCTAAATCACGCATTTCTTGCAATGTACGAATAAGACGATCGTTATCGCGCTGATGCAAACCGATAGAAGGCTCATCAAGAATGTAAAGTACGCCAGTAAGACGAGAACCAATTTGCGTTGCTAAACGAATACGTTGCGCCTCACCACCTGATAAAGTTCCTGCGGCACGACTTAACGTTAAATAATCTAAACCGACGTTCACTAAGAACCCAACGCGCTCCTGAATTTCTCTTAAAATTAAATGAGCAATTTTTTGTTGTTTCTCTGTTAGCTCCACACTTGAGAAGAATTCCTGTACTTCTTGAACAGAATATTTCGTTACATCAGCAATCGTTTTTCCGCCAACGAAAACAGCTAAACTCTCAGGCTTTAAACGTCCACCTTTACACTTCGGACAAGCTTGCTCTGCCATATACTTTTCCATTTGCTCACGAACGTAATCAGAACTCGTTTCACGATAACGACGTTCAATATTTGGAATAACACCTTCAAATAAAATCTCATTTTCCTTTACTTGACCAAATTCATTTACATAGCGGAAATAAACTTTCTCTTCACCGCTTCCGTACAACACTTTATCAAATAAATCTTTCGGTATATCTTTTACAGGCACATCCATATCAACGCCGTAATGATTACATACAGATTGTAAGAGCTGTGGGTAATATTGTGAACTTGTCGGTTCCCAAGGTGCAATCGCATGTTCATTTAATGATAAATCCCAGTTCGGAATAACAAGTTCTAAATCTACCTCTAACTTTGAACCAAGCCCATCACAAGAAGGACATGCCCCGAACGGACTATTGAATGAGAACATACGCGGTTCTAATTCTCCAATTGAAAAACCACAATGCGGACAAGCATGATGTTCACTAAATAGAAGTTCCTCTTCTCCCATAACATCGATTAACACTCGTCCCCCGCCAAGCTTTAATGCACTTTCAAGAGAATCTGCAAGACGGCTTGCGATTCCTTCTTTTACAACAATACGGTCTATTACAACTTCAATGGAATGCTTCTTATTTTTATCTAACGCAATATCTTCAGACACATCAAGCATTTCACCATCAACACGTACACGAACATATCCTTGCTTCTTAATGTCTTCAAGTACTTTCACATGTGCACCTTTACGACCAGAAACGATAGGAGCTAACACTTGTAATTTCGTACGTTCAGGATATTCAAGGACCCGGTCTACCATCTGCTCTACTGTTTGTGATGTAATTTCAATGCCATGATTCGGACAAATTGGCGTACCAATTCGCGCAAATAATAAACGTAAATAATCATAAATCTCCGTTACCGTTCCAACAGTTGAACGCGGATTACGACTCGTCGTTTTTTGATCAATTGAAATTGCTGGTGACAATCCTTCAATCGTATCTACATCCGGTTTATCCATTTGCCCTAAAAACTGGCGTGCATACGCAGATAACGATTCTACGTATCTACGCTGCCCTTCTGCATAAATCGTATCAAATGCTAATGATGATTTCCCCGAACCAGACAATCCCGTTACAACGACAAGCTGATTTCTCGGAATGGTTACATCAATATTTTTTAAGTTATGTGCTCTAGCACCTTTTACAACAATAAAATCCTTGCTCTTACTCACTCTTTTCACCCTTCCGCTTTTAATTCTAATAGTAAATCTCTTAATTCAGCTGCACGCTCGAAGTCTAACGCTTTTGCTGCTTCTTTCATTTCTGCTTCCATCTTCGCAATTGTCTTTTCACGCTCTTTTTTCGTCATCTTCTTAGCTGGCGTTGCTTCATATGTTTCCGGCTCTTCAGCAGCTGTCGTTGCACGGATTACATCACGCACACCTTTTTGAATCGTTTTCGGCGTAATACCATGCTCTTCATTGTAAGCTTCTTGTATACTACGACGACGCTTCGTTTCTTCAATCGCAATTCCCATCGATCTCGTTATACGATCTGCGTACATAATAACGCGGCCGTTTTCATTACGTGCTGCACGGCCAATTGTTTGAATTAATGAACGTTCTGAACGCAAGAATCCTTCCTTATCAGCATCTAAAATCGCTACAAGGGATACTTCTGGAATATCTAATCCTTCTCGCAATAAGTTAATACCAACGAGAACATCAAACTTACCAAGGCGAAGATCTCGTATAATTTCAATACGTTCTAACGTTTTCACTTCAGAATGCAGGTAATTCACCTTAATTCCTACATCTTTTAAGTAGTCTGTTAAATCCTCTGACATCTTCTTCGTTAAAGTCGTAATTAATACACGTTCATTTTTTGCAATGCGATCTTGAATTTCTCCTAATAAATCGTCAATTTGCCCTTCAATTGGTCGTATATCAATTGGCGGATCTAAAAGCCCTGTTGGACGAATAATTTGTTCTATTACTTCTGGCGACTGCTCTAATTCATACGGTCCTGGCGTTGCTGAAACGTAAATAACTTGATTCGTTTTCTCTTCAAACTCATCAAAAGTGAGCGGTCTATTATCTAAAGCTGATGGCAGACGGAATCCATGATCCACAAGTACTTGCTTACGCGCTTGGTCCCCGTTATACATCGCTCTTACTTGCGGCACTGATACGTGCGACTCATCCATAACAATTAAGAAATCTTCCGGGAAATAGTCTAATAACGTATACGGCGTTGCCCCCGCTGGACGAAGTGTTAAATGACGGGAATAGTTTTCAATACCTGAACAAAAGCCCATCTCACGCATCATTTCTAAATCATAACGTGTACGCTGCTCTATACGCTGCGCTTCTAACAACTTGCCGTTATCATTTAATTCCTTTAAACGCTCTTCTAGTTCTTTTTCGATATTTTCAATAGCGACCTTCATCTTTTCTTCACGTGTAACGAAGTGAGATGCTGGGAAGATTGCTACATGATCACGTTCTGCTAATACTTCCCCCGTTAAAGCATTTACTTCGCGAATACGATCAATTTCATCGCCAAAAAACTCAATTCGAATACAATGCTCGTCAAGTGATGCCGGGAAGATTTCAACTACATCTCCGCGCACACGGAATGTACCACGCTTGAAATCAATATCATTACGACCATACTGCACATCAACAAGTTCACGAAGCAATTGATTGCGATCCTTTTCCATACCAACTCGAAGTGAAACAACTAACTCGCGGTATTCTTCTGGAGAACCTAAACCATATATACACGAAACACTCGCAACGATAATTACATCATCCCGTTCAAATAATGCAGACGTTGCCGAGTGACGCAATTTATCAATTTCATCATTAATCTGTGCGTCTTTTTCAATAAACGTATCTGTTTGCGGCACATACGCTTCTGGTTGATAATAATCGTAATAACTAACAAAATATTCAACTGCATTATTTGGGAAAAAGTCTTTCAACTCACTATATAACTGTCCTGCTAACGTTTTATTATGAGCCATGACAAGCGTTGGCTTTTGCACTTCTTTAATGACATTTGAAATCGTAAATGTCTTACCCGTTCCTGTCGCTCCAAGCAACACTTGCTTTTTCTTTCCACTATTAATTCCCTCTACAAGCTTCTCTATAGCTACCGGCTGATCACCTTGTGGGGAATACGCTGAGACAATTTCAAATTGACGTTCCAAGAAAATCCGACCTCCTCATAAAAATCTGTATTATTATTTTACCACGAATGCCCATAAAAAACCTAAAAAAACGAACAGATATTCGGTAAAGTTTTCGACAATATATATAGAAAAAGGAAGGAGAGTACACTTCCTTCCTTATCAAATCTTCTTCCGCATGAACAAACAGTAAGCACCACACTGATTAAGATTCCACTTCATTTAAAATCCGCTCTTTTTCCTACTGTCATCCTCTCCTATACAAACTATCGGTATACTAAAAAAGCTACTTTCCTCTAAGAAAGTAGCTTCTCTTTCCCCTTCTCCTTCTTCGGAAAAAGAACATATGAAAATGAAATAACTGTATCCACTAAAAGTATAATCGCCCAAACTTGGCTAACCCGACTCGCTGCTTTATTTAAAACAATTCCCGTTTCTAACCAATTACGCCATTGTTCAACCGGGGCAAGACCGTACAGAAAGAAAAAGAAAATATGCACAACAACAAACAAACTAAGGTGCAATACCCAATTTTTCATTTCCTGCTTCGCATAAGCCATACCTGTTAATTCTACCTGTTCTTCTATAATAGGCGCCGGCTCATTCCGCCATTTCGCAACTAATTTTTGCGCAAATATATCAAGCTTCTTCAAATCCTTTTTCCCGTAGAAGACTGCATACAATAAAATGATTACAGTAATGATTTGAAAGTTAGAAAACTTTCCTGTTTGATAATAGTCCACTACCCCTAAAGTTAAAATAAACACTTCATTTACGAGTAGCACAATTCCCATAATAAAACTCGCCTTTTTCAAACGAAATCCGTAACGGAGTAAAAAGAAACCGATAGCCGCTAACCAAAATACAATTTCTGCCCCAATTAAAAAATACCAACGATATTCTGCGAGTATACTCATTTAGCCCTCTCCTTTTCATCATAGATACGAAAAGCTTCATCCATATATAGTAAAAGTTCTTCTTCAATCGGATACAGGCTCATTTTCTGTGAATCTTCCTTCGATTTTCTAACTTCCCATAACTTATCTAAAAACGCTTCATCACCATTAGCCATTTCTAAACATTTCTGCATTAATTTCTTCGTTGCCCCTTGTACCTCATCACTAGCTACTTCTTTACCGTCTTTCATAAAAGTACGGAATTGCTTTAATAAATCTACCCATTCTAAAACATTCGTATCTTCCTTACTCATGTTTGGTAAATTATGAAGCAATTTTTGTTCTTCCTTTGAAAACACTTCATTTTGAAATATTTCACGTATACGAGAAGACTGCTTCGAAAGCTGAATCAGTTCAAACATAACTTTCCAATCGAGTTCTCCTTCCACATCTACCGAATAAACAACTGCTTGTAAAACACTCTCCATTCGATTAAATTTCTTTTGTTCTTCTTGTACAAACCGAAGTTGTTTTTCAAGCGAATTTTTTAAATCTAGCTCACCTTTTACTAACATATTCGCAGTTTCTTTTAATGAAAATCCCATTTCCTTTAAAAACAAAATTTGTTGCAAACGAATAACGTCCGCTTCACTATATAACCGATGTCCACCCTCTGTTTTACCACTCGGCTTTAATAAATCTATTTGATCATAATAACGTAATGTACGTACCGTAACCCCTGTTTCTCTCGTCAATTGTTGAATTGAAATCACTACCATCACCTCTTCTCCTTCATTATAAAAGATGACGTTACGTAACTTTCAAGTGTTTTGTAAAAAAAATACAAAAGGCTGTTTATACGCTTCGTATAAACAGCCTTTACGGAAATAACCCCTTTTGCACAGCACGACCACAAAATAAAATAAGTGCCCCAACAACAACACTCGTTGCTGTTTTATGATAATGAGCTGAAACTAATAAATAATACGATAAACCTACAGTACCAAGCATAATACAAATACTCGGCACTGGATTATGAGAAAAGTTCTGCATTCCCCAAAACAAAGCAAAAATAGCCGTAGCGACACATAATACCGGTAATCCCATCCCAGTTCCCCTTTTTCTATCTATTCCTTGTTGCTAACACGCTCGTCGATGCCATACTTATTAATAGACCAAAAATAGCAATATATAATAACTCATTTACATGTACTACTGGCCTGTCTAAATACTTATTTACACAAAGATACATAATGAACAAGAAAACGAAGCTTGTCATACTAATCGTAAAATATGACTTCATCTTATTCACAACTCGCTCATCAATCGACGGTATTCCCTCTTCTTTCAAACGCTTCTGTTCTCTATATTCCGCAATGCCATATAAAATGACTAACGCTACATTTGATATGAAGATTGTTCCCCATGAAATATTTAAAATCATTAAGCTCACATTTAGCACAAGCCCCGCTAAAAATAAACTTCCTATGAACCGTATAACCTCTTGCTTACTCATACACGATTAACCTCTTTACTATTTCTATATCTCCACTTCGGCCAATAGTTCACAAAGGAATAAACAAACTGCCCTAGTACAAATAACACAAACGGCATACCAGCACTTCCGTAAACAATTAAATTGTACAAACTCCATATGGCTAAACTAATCGCTAAAAACAACCCTAAATATTTAAACGCTTTATCTGACTGAAATCTCTCAAACTCATCCTGCATTTTTCATTCCTCCTATCACTATGCTCGTTTGCCTACCATAACTCCTATGATGAGACTACCCGCAAATAAGGAACTACATATCAGAAATATTTCTTGCACTGGTATAACAGCCCTGCCTATTGCTTTACTCGCAACAATATAAACAATAAGCAATAGAAACGCGAATACAAATGAGATATTTACATATTTTTTTATATTTTCATTTACTCGTTCATCTATATCTGGAAGTTCTTCTTTTCTGTACTTACGATTTTTGTAATTTGTATACAACACTAGAAATACAATCGCTAAAATATTACTACATACGAGCGGTAAAATTGGTATAGCCGGATTCATAATATGAACTATAACGTCTCCCAAAAACAATCCAAAAGTCGCACCGATCAATAGCTTTTTCGTATCGTTCATTTTTCCTCCCCTTACTCTAGCGTAAATATTTCTTCCACCTTCACTCCAAAATATTTGGCAATTTTTAAGGATAACTCTAGACTCGGGTTGTAATGATGGTTTTCAATCGCCACGATTGTCTGCCGCGTCACCTGCATCGCCTTTGCCATTTCAACTTGTGTTATATGATGTTGCTTTCTTAATTCTTTAATTTTATTTTTTACACCCATAGGCTCCACCTTCAAAAGTAAAGATATCTTTACTTAAATTATAAATATTTTCCAGTTGCAAGTAAAGGTATCTTTACAAATTTTAGAAAAACATTTCACTGAACATCTTTTCTAACAAAGTACAGAGGGAATTAAATTTATATCAGCGATTTCCTAAATATATCAGCGCAACTGAAATTATATCGGCGATTCCCCAAATATATCAGCGCAACTCCATTTATATCGGCGATTTTTTCAATATATCGACTTACCGACAAATACCGACATCTGTAGCACTATAAACATAAGAAAGAAGCTGTCCCAAAATATCTTTTGGAACAGCTTCTTCCTACTACATAAATCCTAACGCATATACAAGAACATATCCAACCACCGATAAGCAAACCGAGCCAATTAGCCCTGCCACGAATGCTTTGCTTCCTAACTTACGGAACGTTTTAAACTCTACATTTAAACCAAGCCCCGCCATCGCCATTGCGATAAGCATATAAGCGATGACTACAATATATCCCGCAACAACTTCTGGAATCACGCCAAGAGAATGCACCGTACTCATCGCTAAAAATCCGAAAATGAACCACGGAATTGGAAGGTCGCGCCATGATCTTTTTTCCTTGCTTCCCTCACTCTTACCAAACCATAATCCAATTAAAATCGCTACTGGTACAAGCATTGCAACGCGCGTTAACTTCACGATAACTGCGATGTCTACAGCCGTACTTCCTCCTGGCGCCGCAGCTGCTATGACATGAGCGATTTCATGCAGCGTCGCACCCGAGAATACACCGTAGCCGTACGGAGAAAAGCCAAGCACTGGATATAATAACGTATAAATAAGCGTAAATATCGTACCTAAAATAGCAATAATTGCGGCACCAACTGCCGTTTCATCATCTTTTGCTTTCACTTGCGGCGCAATTGCCACGACCGCTGCCGCGCCACAAATCGCTGTTCCGCATGCTGTTAAAATTCCAAGCTTCTTCTCTACTTTAAATACTTTCGTTAGTCCGTATACAACGAAAATCGTAAATGTAATAACAACCGCTGCGATGACCAATACTTTCGGTCCCGCCTTCGCAATATCAACAAGATTTAATCGCATTCCAAGTAAGATGATCCCAAAGCGAAGCAACTTCTTACTTGCAAAGTTCGTCCCCGCAATTGCTTCATGAGGGACTCCAATTGCCGCACGCCAAACCATCCCAATTAGAATAGCAATTACTAATTGTCCCATAATATTTAAAAATGGAAGCTCCGCTAAATATTTCGCCACGATTGCGATTAATAGTGTAATCCCAATTCCTTGCGAAAATCCAAAACGCTTCTTCTTTTGTATAACAAGTGTTTGTTCCACTTTGAACCACTCCAATAATCGTATTGGAACATGCATGTTCTTTCTACTTACATTATAAGAGAGTTTCTATAATAAGTTTAATATCAATACCAAATCTCTATCATCAGAAATACTTATGATAAGATGATAGAAAAAGAAAGGAGCAGATGATATGAACGTAGACATTTTAAAAATTTTTGTTACGGTTGTTGAACAGAAACACTTCTCTCGTGCAGCAGAATTATTAAACCTTTCACAGCCTGGCGTAAGTATGCACATTCGCAACTTAGAAAACGAATTTGGAACTACGCTTATTCAGCGATCCCCGAAGCACGTTCAAGTGACCGAGGCCGGAAACATATTATATATACACGCAAAGCAAATGCTCTCTCTTTATGAAGATGCCAAACAAGAAATTAATGAACTACATAACGTTGTAACAGGAACGCTTCGCATCGGTGCTAGTTTTACAATTGGCGAATACTTACTTCCAAAAATACTCGCTAATTATGCCAATGAAAATCCACTCGTCGAAGTTCATACCCTTATTTCAAATACAGAAGACGTTTTGCAAAGCCTTCGCTCTAATCAAATTGATATCGGCTTAGTAGAAGGTCAAGTTGTATACGCCGACGTTGACGTTGAAACGTTTATGCAAGATGAAATGAAACTCGTCGTCCCGCCAAACCATCCACTACTCCGCACAAATGAAATAAATGAAAGGACACTCCAAGATCAAGTGTGGGTATTAAGAGAAAGCGGTTCTGGAACACGTGCTTATAGCGATCGCTTTATTCATCAACACCATTTAAAAATGAAACGATTCTTTACCTTTAGTAGTATCCAAAGCGTAAAGGAAGCTGTCGCTGCCGGGCTTGGCATCGCTATCCTTTCTGATTGGACTGTACGGAAAGAGCTACTGGCAAAAGAACTATTCCACGTCGAAGTTCCAGATGAACAACTCATCCGTCCATTCTCCATCGTGCGCGGCAAATACTTTATTCCGTCTAAAGCTATTCAAGTGTTTCTAAATCATGTAAATTCTTTTGCGAAAAAACAGCATTGACCTTCACATTAGTGTGAAGGTTTACAATACATGTAAAAGGAGTGAAACGCATTGCGAATTGGGGAGTTATCAAAAGAAACTGGCGTTAGCGAAAGGTCACTAAGACATTACGAAGAAAAGGGATTGCTCCCTTCGAAGCGCCTCGCAAATGGCTATCGTGATTTCGATGAAAGTGCTATCGAAAAAGTGGAGCTTATTCAAATGTACTTACAAATCGGCTTAAATTTAGAAGAGACGGCAAGGATGCTGCGCTGCCTTGAAATTGAACCGCACTTATACGACAATCCGTGCAGCAGCATCCTTACGCTTTATGAAGATAAACTTAATGAAGTAACAAAGCAAATCTCATTGCTTTCCAATATTCAAACGAATTTGCAAAAACACGTTTCACTCCTAAAACAAGCAAAAGAAAAGGAATGATTACATGTTTGTTATACACGGCAGTTCAAGACAAAATGGAAATACGGAAGCTTTAACACATATGATGGTTGATGGAATTGAAACAGAACAAATTTATTTACGTGATCATACAGTCTATCCTATTACAGATCAGCGTCATGATGCAGAAGGATTCCAACCTGTAGATGATGACTACGAGCAGTTAACGAAACGCATGTTAGAGCACGACACAATTATCTTTGCTACACCATTATATTGGTACGGGATGAGTGGTCATATGAAAAACTTCGTCGATCGCTGGTCACAAAGCTTGCGCGATACATCCCTTCATTTCAAAGAAAAAATGAAAGGCAAAAAAATGTACGTTGTTATCGTTGGCGGCGATAATCCGAAACTAAAAGCATTACCACTTATCTCCCAGTTCCAATACATCTTTGATTTTGTTGGTTCATCGTTTGAGGGTTATATTATTGGGGATGCGAATGGGTTAGATGAAATCCAAAATGATGCTGAGGCGATAGCTAAGGCACAAGTTTATAATAACGAATTCAAAAATCACAAGCTGAAATAAGTTTGACAAACTTATTTGTATGCGCATACAATAAAAGTAATATTATGAAAGGAAGGTACTTTGACCAATGAAGTTCTAATTCTCTTATTTATTTCATCCATCACAAATAGTGAACAAAAATGATGAAAACTAGCAGAGGATTAGTCTGTCCATTTGTCGATACTTTCTTTCGAAACGATCATGTGAAAAATCGTTTATTTATGTACGATTTTTACATGCAAGGGCGACGTTTATCCTCTCTAGTGAAACTAGGGAGGTTTTTTTATGACTATTTTATTCGCACGTAATATTGAAAAGGGCTTTGGTGATCGTACACTATTTACGTTACCATCACTGGAAATTCAATCACAGGATCGCATAGGAATTGTCGGAGTCAACGGTGCTGGTAAATCTACGTTATTACAAATATTAAGTAAAGAAATAGAAGCTGACAAAGGCATAGTAACTCATCATAGTTCTATCAGCATCATTCCTCAGCTTAGCGAGGAAGTACCGGAAACCACTTCTTCTCTCGCAAAAGGAAAATGGAGCATTTCAAACGTTTCAAATTCAATGAGCGGCGGTGAACGAATGCGTCTAAAGATTGCCCACGCTCTTGAACAGAATGCAGGCATTTTATTCGCTGATGAACCAACAAGCCACTTAGATATGGCCGGTACAGAACAACTAGAAAAGGCACTTTTATCTTATAAAGGGGCACTTGTTTTAATATCACATGATCGTGACTTTTTAGATGCGATATGTACAAAAATCATCGAAATCGAAGATGGTACGATTCAAGAGTATAAAGGTAATTATTCAAACTATCGCAAGCAAAAAGAACGTGAGCGAATACAAAAACAAGTAGAATATGAGCAATATGTACAAGAAAAAAATCGTTTAGAGCAGTCCATTTTACAAAAAAAGCAACGTGCTTCTAGCATGACAAAAATCCCAACACGGTTCAGTTCATCTGAATCTAAACTTTATAAATTAAGTGGGGCTCATGGCCAAGAACAGGTTAGTAAAGCAGCGAAAGCATTAGAAACACGTCTCGAAAAACTAGAAAAGAAGGAAAAGCCAAAGGATCTTTCTCAAGCTCAGTTTGACGTGCAATACCATACACCTATTCATAGTAAAGTGGCAGTACAGTTCAATAAAGCGACAAAGAAAATAGGTAATCGTACACTATTTAAAAATCTGAATGGAACTATTGCTCCAGGTGCAAAGCTTGCTATTTTAGGCGCAAACGGAAGTGGAAAAACGACTTTGTTCAACATGCTTCTCGCAAACGAGCGTGGCATTCAGCTCTCAAAGAGTTGTAAAATTGGATACTTCGAACAAACACTATCTATTTTAAAAACAGATAAAACCATTTTAGAAAATGTTCTAGAAGAAACAAATTATACAGAATCGTTCGTTCGCACAATACTTGCAAGGCTTCTATTCCGCCGTGAAGATGTTCATAAGCCTGTGCACGTTCTAAGCGGGGGTGAGCGAATGAAGGTTGCACTCGCAAAAGTATTTTTAGGAAACTATAATATGCTTCTGCTCGATGAACCGACAAACTATTTAGACTTAGCAACGCAAGAAGAATTAGAAAGCATGTTACAAGAATATCCTGGCACTATACTTTTCATTAGCCATGACCGTGCCTTTATTCGCTCTGTGGCAGACCATATTCTAAAAGTAGACGAGAGTGAACCTAGAGTATTCCACGGCAATTACGAGCAATACACCAAGAGAACAACCGAGGATTCTGTAAATGTTACTGAACAAGAATTGTTACGATTACAAACAAAATTAACAGAAATCATCGGCCGAATTTCCATACAAAATCATCACGATGACATCACATCTCTCGAACAAGAATACGAAACATTATTAGTTCAAATCCGGAAATGTAAAGAAGCGCTCTAATGTCTTCCCTATATATCGACGGGACCTGCCGCATTTCCCAAGAAATATTGAATCTTCGACATAGCATATAAAAAGCCGTGCATCAGCACGGCTTTTTACTTCAGATACGAACAGCAGTCCCGCTCACAGCAACCATTAGCATTCCTTCGCGAACGACTTCATAATCCACATCGATACCAACGATGGCATTCGCATTTTTTTGCCTTGCGAGAGTTTTCATCTCTTCCATTGCAATGTCACGTGCTTCTTTCAATTTGCTTTCGTAAGCGCCTGAGCGACCGCCGACAACGTCACGAACAGAGGCAAAAAGGTCACGAACGATATTCGCGCCCATAATCGCTTCTCCATTGACGATATCGACATAATCAATAATTTCTTTCCCTTGAATTGTAGAAGTTGTTGTTACAATCATACCGTATAGCCTCCCATATAAGATTTTCACTTACTTATGGTGCGCTAATTCGGCAAAAATTATATTTACGAACTAAACTGAGCTTCGTATAACCTACTGTATCCTCCGCCTTGTTCAATTAATTCATCATGTGAACCTTGTTCTGCAATCCCATCTTTATTTACAACGACGATGCGATCTGCATTTTTAATCGTTGCAAGTCTGTGAGCGATAACTAACGTTGTACGGCCGACAGATAGTTCAGCAAGTGATTTTTGAATTGCAAGTTCCGTCTCTGTATCTAGCGCAGAAGTCGCTTCATCTAGTATTAAAATTGGCGGATTTTTCAAGAACATACGAGCAATCGCTAAACGCTGCTTCTGTCCGCCTGAAAGTTTCACGCCGCGCTCACCGATAACAGTATCTAAACCGTCTGGTTGTGAGTAAATTAAATCTTCTAATTGAGCTCTCTTTACCGCCTGCCAAATTTCAGCCTCTGATGCTTTTAAATTTCCGTAAGCAATGTTTTCACGAATTGTTCCTGAGAATAAGAACACATCTTGCTGCACGATTCCAATTTGCTTACGGAGTGAAGATAACGTCATGTCTTTCGTATCAATACCATCAATTTGAATCGATCCAGATGATTGCTCATAAAAGCGTGGTAATAAACTACATAACGTCGTTTTTCCAGCTCCAGATGGCCCAACGAACGCAACTGTTTCACCTGCATGTATTTTCAAACTAATATCATTTAAAATCGGTTCTTTGTTTTCATATCCAAATGTAATGTTGTTATATTGAATATCACCGTGTACATGTTTTACTTCCATTGCATCTTTAGAGTCCACAATATCTGGCTCTGTTTCAAGAAGCTCTACATACCTTTTAAAACCGGCGATCCCTTTCGGATAGCTTTCGATTACCGCATTAATTTTTTCAATTGGACGGAAGAAAATATTCGTTAATAGAACGAATCCGATAAATCCACCGTACGTTAATTCTCCTTGCAGAACAAACCACGTACCGCATATTAAGACGAAGAGCGTTACGAGACGCATAAGCATATAACTAATTGACGAATTTAGCGCCATAATTTTATACGCCATTAATTTCGTTGTACGGAAACGAGCATTATTAACAGCAAATTGCTCTTTCTCAAACTTTTCATTTCCGAATGCTTGTACAACGCGAATACCACCAACGTTGTTCTCAATACATGCATTGAAATCAGCAACATCTGAGAATAAACGTCTAAATGTACCTGTCATTTTTTTATTGAAGTAAAGTGCTAACCATAATAAGAATGGAATGACGAAGAACGTTAATAGCGCTAACTTCCAGTTGATCATCATCATAAATGAAAATGCCCCAACTAAAGTCATAACGGCAATAAATAAATCTTCTGGCCCGTGGTGAGCAATTTCCCCAATCTCCATTAAATCGTTTGTAAGGCGTGAAATTAAATGACCTGTTTTATTATTATCAAAAAATCTAAATGATAGCTTTTGAATATGATCAAATAATTTCTGCCTCATATCTGTTTCAATGTTAACACCAAGCATATGTCCCCAATATGTAACGACATATTGTAAGCCTGCATTTAACATATAAACTGCGAGTAAACCGAAACAAGCCCATAAAATAAGCGTCCAGTTTTGCCCTGGCAATAACTTATCAATAAATTGATTTACGATAAGCGGGAAGCCGAGTTCTAATAATCCTGCGACAACCGCACAAGAAAAGTCGAGTATAAATAAACCTTTATACGGTTTATAGTACGAGAAAAATTTACGCAGCATATCTTACCTCCATTTTCCAAAATTAAAAAGACTCTCTAAATGATAACTATTATCAAATAATTATTCAAGTTATCCGTCTATGAAACTGAAAATAAGCTTTGCGATAGTTGTCGTTATTGGCCGGAAAGTCGATATATTCGAATAATCGCCGATATATTTCGAGTTATGCTGATATATTTGCAAAATCGCCGATATATTTCAAGTTGCGCTGATATATTCCGATAATCGCCGATATAAATTTCATGTACTATAACTACCGCCCTGCTTACACAAAAAAAGGCATCACCACAAGGTGATACCTTTTCTTCTATTACATCGCTTCCGAATCCCACTCATGCTCCTGCTGAACAAACACAATACCTAATTCGTGATGTCCACCAGCGTATAATGCCGTTTGAGCAAGGCGAAGTTCTCCATTTGTATCTAAAACTTCTAACTTACAAAATGCTCCTGTCGTCTTCGTTTGAAGCGCATCATAAAATTCCTCAGCACTTCTTGGAATGACTCCATTTACTTTCGTAATCATTTCTCCAGGCAGTAAATTCAGCTCTGCTCCAATTGTATTTGGAATTGTATCTAGTACAATGAGTCCATCATTACGTGCAGCGAAGTACGCTGGTCTTGTTTCATCCGCAATTTTCTCTTGCATGGAAATTGTAAAACGTCCAAGCATTGCAACGCCCATTGCAATAATGGCAAGTACGTGCCACCAATAACTTGCGATTCCTAAAACAAGCACAAGTCCTGCTAATCCGTACACACGTCTTCCTGTAAATAATAAAGCTTCCGTCGGCTCATAACTTCTAATCCTTCTCATAAATCCAATTAAAAATGGAACGAGGAATAGAGAATATGTATGTGAACCGATTGAAACGACAGGCCACCATGAAATAAACTGCGTTACTGCGTCACCTGGCACAAGAATAAAAATAGGAATGATCCATAAACGCTTTGATTCGTGTAAACCAATCTTTAATCCGCGCTTACCCTTCCTAATCTTCGGCGTCGAATATCCTACTGCATTTTTAGAAATCAACAAGCCCTCTACAACGAGCATGATGCCTAGCAAAATAGCAAGGGATACGATTGTATTCTCTTCACCTTCTCCAAGCTGCAAGAAAGAAACTGGTAGCTTAGAAGATAATAGAACACATACAATCGCGATACTAAACGTATAAGCCGCTGATAAATATCGATACATAGCAGTTAATCCAAATAGTAACGTCCAAAGTAAAATGGCCCATAAGCTCGCCTTAGAAACAACAAGTCCGAGCCCAATCGTAATGATAGATACGATTAATCCGTATTTAACTCCCGCCAATAAAGATGTTCGCAGTTCAAACCAAATATCATAAACTTTAAAAGAAAAATCTTTTCGTTCTCGTAACATACGTAAGTATCCAACGAAGATACTACTTATAAAAAATACATAGACAGCAGGGTGTAAGAAAAAACGTCCAACTGCCCGCATTATTTCAAAAATCCATGCCTCCACGAACCCATTCACCACCATTTATATCATTCTTTCTTTTTATATTATCATAACTGGACAAACGTTTGTTTAACACAAAAAAATACAGGCAGCAAACTGCCTGTATTTCTTTTTATTTCGCCATTAATTTTAATGCTGACTGTAATTGTAGATCATTTTCTCCAGAACGGATTTTTTCAATAATTTTCGTTTGAATCGCCTCAGCTGTCTTTTTATCGAGCTGTCCTGTCGCTTCCATCTTATTCGCATTTTGGAATGCTTTCAGTGCTGATTCTGTCTCTTTACTAAAGTAGCCATCTTCACGTCCTGGTACATACCCTAAACTCTTAAGCATTTCTTGGGCATGTTTTACTTGTACATCATTTGCATTGTATGAAAGTGTCTTTTCAATTTGAATTGGTGTCGCATGATAATAATCTGGTTGTTTCACTTCTACAGTTGGCTTGATTCCTTTTTTATGAATCCAGTTTCCATCCGGTGTTAACCATTTGAACATCGTTAATTTGATGTTGCTGCCATCTTTAAATGGAACAGCTTGCTGAACAGTACCTTTGCCAAACGTTTTTTCACCAATTAAATCGTATCCTTCTCCCTCTTTTAGCGCACCCGCTAAAATCTCTGAAGCAGAAGCACTTCCATTATCAATTAGTACTGAAATCGGATATGGCTTTCTCTCTTTTAGTTCCGTAGAGAATTTCTTCTTCTCACCATTTCTTTGCTCTACTTGTAGCATCGGCTTTTTATCCGTCATAATTTCTCCTAGTATCTCTTCTACACTATTTAAGTAGCCACCTGGATTACCACGTACGTCAATAACTAAGCCTTTTATGTTTTTCTTCTCTAACTCTTTTAACTGATCCTTAAATTCTTTCGCTGTATTTTCAGCAAAAGAAGTGATTTGCATATAACCGATATCTTTTCCACTCTCTTGTTTCACAGAGCTAAACACTGTGAAGATTGGAATTTTTTCACGCTTAATTTTAAATACAATCGGATCAGCTACTCCTGCACGCTTAATTTCAATCGCAACAGTCGTTCCTTTTTTACCACGAATCTTTAATACTGCTTCTTCACGTGATAAATCTTTCACACTATTTCCATCTACAGATAAAATTTGGTCATTCGGTTTAATTCCAATCTTTTCTGCTGGTGAGCCTTTAATTGGAGATACGATAATAAGCTTACCGTCCGTTTTGTTCACCTCAGCCCCAATCCCTTCTAACTCGGGATCAAGCGATTCACTAAACTGTTTAGCCGTTTCTTTATCCATATACGTGGAATAAGGGTCCTTCAGCGTAGACAACATGCCTTGTATTGCACCTTCGACTAATTTTTCATCTTTCACGTCTTCCACATAACGTGAATCAATTAGTGCATACGCCTCATTAATTTTTGCCAAATTCCCTTGCGCAGTGCTAGCGTTTCCATTCGAAATTGTTTGCGTTACTTCTGCTGGGTTAACCCCAAATAAAGACATACCCGCAAACATTCCGCCAGCACCAATTAAAAATGCAACAACCATTCCAATAATTGCAACTCTACGTTTCAATGCGGAATTCCCCTTTCCAAAACACACAGGTGGTGTAGCAAAAGGCATCACACAGTGTGTGATGCCTTTACCTATTTCTACTATATGATAAGCTTGTACGAATTATGTTTGCAACTTTTTATACTTTTAAGAAGCGACGAATTGACATTACACTTCCCCACATACCGATTAAAGCCCCGATTAACACTAGTAAACCAGCTAATTGGAATACGAATGGACTGTATGGTAGAAGTTCGAAAATTGTTCCGCCAAGTTTTTCGTTAAACACACCTTGCAACGAATTATACGTAACTAGAATTAAGCCAATTGGAATAATTGATCCTAATACTCCTAGGAATAATCCCTCTAATAAGAACGGCCAACGAATAAACCAGTTTGTTGCACCTACAAGTTTCATAATTTCGATTTCTGTACTACGAGCATAAATTGTAATTTTAATTGTATTAGAGATTAAGAACATCGCTGTGAATAAAAGACCAGCAATTAACACAATCCCGATGTTACGACCAGTTTTTACAGTATCAAATAATCGTTCAACTTGCCCTTTTCCGTACTGAACATTACTTACAAACTGCATTTTTTCAATCTTTTTCGCAATTGTTGCTGTATCTGTTGGTTCTTTTGCTTTTACAACGAATACGTTTTTAAGTGGGTTATCTTGTTCAAATAACTCAAATGTCTTTCCGCTATCGCCTAAACTTTTAATTAAACGTTTTAACTCTTCTTCTTTAGAAGAATATTTAATAGAGTCTACTTTTGCAATCTTACTCATATCATCTTCTAATTTCTTTTGGTCAGCTTCTTTTGCTGCTGGATCAATGTGTACACGAATTTCTACATCTTGCTCTACTTTCGTCGCAAAATGGTTCATATTCATAATCGCTGTTAAAAAGACACCTACAAGTAATAATGTAACTGTTACTGCACTAACAGAAGCAAACGTCATCCATCCGTTACGTGATAGATTCTTTACACCTTCTCGCAAATGTCGACTAAGGGTCTTAGCCTTCATATCCGTATCCTCCCTCCATCTCATCTCGAACAATTTTTCCGCCTTCAATCGCGATTACACGATGACGGATTGTATTTACGATATCTGCGTTATGTGTCGCCATAACGATCGTTGTACCACGCTCATTAATGCGCGTGAAAATCTTCATAATATCAAGAGCTGTTTCAATATCTAAGTTACCTGTTGGCTCATCAGCAATTACAACCTTTGGTCTATTAACAATTGCTCTCGCAATCGCAACACGTTGCTGCTCCCCGCCTGAAAGTTCGCTTGGAAGTGCGTCTGCACGATCTTCAAGACCTACAAGACCTAACACTTCTGTTACACGCTCACGAATTGCATCTGGCTCTTCTTCAATTACTTCTAAGGCAAACGCAACATTCTCATATACCGTTAATTTAGGTAGTAATTTAAAGTCTTGGAAAATCACGCCTAATTGACGACGGAAATATGGAACGTCTCTTTCTGCTAATGACTCGATAGTAAGACCATTTACATTAATTGATCCTGTAGATGGCTTCTCTTCACGATACATCATTTTAATAAATGTAGATTTTCCGGCTCCACTCGGTCCAACTACGTATACAAACTCGCCTTGTTTAATGTTAACTGTGAGACCAGCAATGGCTTTCATACCATTCGGGTACTCCTTATAAACATTCGTCATTTTTATCATTATTTATCACCCAATACTTAATGATTTTTTTCGAAATACTTTTCTGTACATTTGAAAATAAAAGCTAAACCTTTATTCTCTTTTAAACCACTCTTGTTGAAGGTAGTCTACTTATACTCTTTTTCTAAGCAATACTACTCTATGTAATATATTTCAGCAAAATTCTACAAACCTCATTGTAACATCAAACGGTTTCCAGTTTGGATACATTTTTGTTACAGTTATGTTACATTCCAAAAAAAGGGAAACGAGTTGATTATATGAATCAACTCGTCCATTTTACCCCTTTTTATTTATGTTCAGCTAACCACTCAGCTACTTTTTTCGCATCTTCACCTTGAATAAGTCCTGGCGACATTGAACCGCGACCTTTTTTAATAATTTCTTCGATATCTGCAGCGTCGTACTTCCCGCCTACTTTTCTTAAATCAGGTCCAGTTGCTCCTGATAAATCTGTTGCGTGACACCCAGCACAACTTCTTTGGAAAATTTGTTCTGCACTGTCTGTACTTGCAGACTGGTTCGAAGACTTACTCTCTTCTTTATTTCCACACGCTCCTAAAGCAAAAACGACTGATGTTCCTAGCGCAATAGCCAATAATTTCTTTTTCACTTCTATCGCTCCCCATTGTTGATATTCTTTTCATTCCTAACACACTCATTTTCATTATAAGCATTATCTTTATATAGAAAAACTAAGGTGTATTTCATATTCTTCAAAAATAAAGTGAGAACCCTAATGATATAAAGCTTTTATAAGTTGTTTCAATTCTGTGAACAACTTATAAACTTCTATAAAGGATTCTTTTTGAACGGGAATTTAGAAAAATTCTGTAGAAAGCCTTACTCTATTGCCAATCTGTTTTACTATTTTCTACTTTTTACAAAACAATATACAACATTGTATGCTACATATAATCCCATCAAAAAGAGAAGTTGTCGTTTCCAACTTCTCTTCCTCTGTACTTCATCCATATAAATAAAATAGCACTCTTTATGTCCTCTATATCCTCAACGTGCGCCAACAATTTTGTTGGCTTTTTTTCACTTAGCTTATTAGATGCGAGAACGTAAGTAAGCATCAATAAACGGATCAATTTCTCCATCCATAACTGCTTGCACATTACCAACCTCTGTATTTGTACGGTGGTCTTTCACAAGAGAATATGGGTGGAATACGTAAGAACGGATTTGGCTACCCCATCCGATTTCTTTTTGTTCTCCGCGAATTTCATCTAACTCCGCTTGTTGCTCTTCTAATTTCTTTTGATATAATTTCGCTTTTAACATCTTCATCGCATGCTCACGGTTTTTAATTTGAGAACGCTCTGACTGACACGTTACAACCGTATTTGTCGGTGTATGCGTAATACGAACTGCTGAATCTGTCGTATTAACGTGCTGTCCACCCGCTCCACTTGCACGATACGTATCAATTTTCAAGTCTTCTGTACGCACTTCAATTTCAACTTCATCATTGAACTCAGGTACAACTTCACAAGATACGAACGATGTATGGCGGCGGCCTGAAGAATCGAATGGTGAAATACGTACAAGACGATGTACACCTTTCTCAGCCTTTAAGTAACCGTAAGCGTTATGACCTTTAATTAATAAAGTAACGCTCTTAATACCAGCTTCATCACCTGGTAAGTAATCAACAGTTTCTACTTTAAACCCACGTTTTTCAGCCCAACGTGTGTACATACGTAGTAACATAGAGCCCCAATCTTGTGACTCTGTTCCACCAGCACCTGGGTGTAATTCTAAAATGGCGTTATTTTTATCATAAGGATCGCTAAGTAGTAACTGCAGCTCATACTCATTCATTTCTTGAATTAAGCCTTTTACTTCTGATTCAAGTTCCTCATGTAAATCTTCATCATACTCTTCTTTTAAAAGCTCATGCGTAATTTCTAGGTTTTCGAACGTCTCATCTAGCTGACGGAACTTTCCAACCATATCTTTCAGTGCATTTGCTTCGTTAATGACAGCTTGTGCGCCTTGTTGGTCATCCCAAAATCCTGCGCCCATCATTTTCTCTTCTAATTCTGCAATTTGTTTCTCCTTAGTAGGGAGGTCAAAGAGACCCCCTAAAAGCCGCTAATCTCTTAGCCATTTTCTCTAATTCCTGTCTAATTTCTACTAATTCCATTTCCTTCACCTCTATGTAATTGCTGTTACTTTCGTATGAAAACAAGGGAAACTCTCTCCACTTATGACGGAGAGAGTTTAATCCTTCTTAATTATACATTTTTGATGTAAAAGTTTGCAAAGCAGCCTGGGCTACCGCCCTATATTACTTCCCAATGCCACAGCAGTTTTTATATTTTTTACCGCTACCACATTTACATAAATCGTTGCGGCCCACTTGGTCACCTTTTACAACTGGTTTTTTCTTCGCCTCTTCGCCATCGCTAGATGGGTGAACAGCTTCACCTTGAACAACTTCTTGACGCTCTAAGTTTTGTTCAATTTCAGCTTTCATAATGTAACGAGAAATTTCCTCTTCAATAGAAGCAATCATTGACTCGAACATTGCGAACCCTTCCATTTGATACTCACGAAGTGGATCAATTTGACCGTAAGCACGTAAATGAATACCTTCACGAAGGTGATCCATCGCATCGATATGCTCTGTCCATTTCGTATCTACAACACGGAATACAACAACTTTTTCGAACTCACGCATTTGCTCTTCTGGCATAAGCTTCTCTTTTTCGTTGTAACGCTCTATTAATTTCGCGATAATTGGCTCGCTCATTTCCTCTGGAGCAAGGCGACGTAATTCTTCTTCTTTCACATCTCCTTCTTGCAGAAGGTTTGTATTTAAGTAGTCAACAAGACCTTTAATGTTCCAATCTTCTTCAATTTCCTCTTGTGTATGAAGTGCAACCGCACGCTCTACTGTAGATTTCATCATACCTTCAATAATACCGCGTAAGTTCTCAGACTCCATTACCTCTTGACGCTGTTTGTAAATAACTTCACGTTGCTGACGAAGTACATCATCATATTGTAGTAACTGCTTACGTGCATCATAGTTATTTCCTTCTACACGTTTTTGCGCAGATTCTACTGCACGAGAAACCATTTTACTTTCGATTGGCTGAGAATCATCCATACCAAGGCGATCCATCATCGCTTTCATATTATCAGAACCGAAGCGACGCATTAGTTCATCTTCCATTGATAAGTAGAACTGCGTAACACCTGGGTCCCCTTGACGACCAGCACGACCACGTAACTGGTTATCAATACGACGACTTTCGTGACGCTCTGTACCGATAACGGCTAAACCAACGTTTTTCACATCGTCTCCAAGCTTAATATCTGTACCACGACCTGCCATGTTCGTCGCAATCGTTACAGCGCCTTTTATACCTGCTTCTGCAATGATATCCGCTTCACGCGCATGGTTTTTCGCATTTAAGATGTTATGACGTACACCTTTACGCGTTAACATTTTTGAAATAAGTTCTGACGTTTCGATTGCAACTGTACCGACAAGAACTGGTTGCCCTTGTTTATGACGATTTACAATATCCTCAACAACAGCATTAAATTTACCTTCCATTGATTTGAAGATTAAATCTGCACGGTCATCACGAATAATCGGTTTGTTCGTTGGAATTACGATAACGTTCATATTATAAATGTTACGGAATTCCTCTTCCTCTGTTTTCGCTGTACCAGTCATACCAGATAACTTTTCGTACATACGGAAGTAGTTCTGGAATGTGATTGTCGCAAGCGTCATACTTTCATTTTGAATTTCTACGCCTTCTTTTGCCTCGATAGCTTGGTGTAACCCTTCGCTATAACGACGACCTTTCATAAGACGACCAGTAAATTGGTCTACAATTATGATTTCGCCTTCTTGTACAACATAATCTGTATCACGATGCATAACAACGTGCGCACGAAGTGCCTGATTAATATGGTGAAGAAGCGCTACATGTTTTAAATCAAATAAGTTTTCAATATGGAAAGCTTTCTCCGCTTTCGTAATACCATCTTCTGTTAACATTACATTTTTCGTCTTCACATCAAATGAATAATCTTTTTCATTTTCTAACGTACGAACGAATGCATTTGCAAACATGTACAGCTCTGTTGATTTTTGAGCTTGTCCAGAAATAATAAGTGGCGTACGCGCTTCATCGACTAAGATAGAATCGACTTCATCGATAATAGCAAAGTGCAGTGGGCGTTGAACGCACTGCTCTTTATATAAAACCATGTTGTCACGTAAGTAATCGAATCCAAGCTCATTATTTGTGCTATACGTAATATCAGCAGCATAAGCCTCTTGTTTCTCTTCGCGTGACATACTGTTTAAATTAATTCCTACTGTTAATCCTAGGAACTCATGAAGTTGTCCCATTTCGCTCGCATCACGTTGTGCTAAGTATTCATTGACTGTAACAACGTGAACACCTTTTCCTGTTAAAGCATTTAAATATACAGGTAATGTAGATGTTAACGTTTTACCTTCACCCGTTTTCATCTCAGAGATATTCCCTTCATGTAAGGCAATACCACCCATTAACTGTACACCATACGGACGCATTCCAAGAACACGAGTCGCAGCTTCACGAACAACCGCAAAAGCTTCAGGTAGTAGATCATCTACTGTTTCACCTTTTGTTAGACGTTCTTTAAATTCAAGCGTCTTCCCTTTTAATTGTTCATCAGTTAATGGCTTAATAGATGGCTCTAATGCATCAATTTGCTCAACTGTCTTCTGCATACGTTTAATTTGGCGTTGATTTACATCAAATACCTTTTTTAAAATACCGATCATAGGAAATACGCTCCTCTTTTTATTAAAATAAAACTTCCGATTGTTTTTTCTTTTTCTCTATTACAATCAGTCGTTATAAAAATCAAATGTATGTTATGCCAATTTTTCTCCTAATTAAAAAAACTAAAATGTATATACCTAATGATAATTGTAACACTTGTCTTATAACTATGACAACAATCGGCAAAATGTCGGGCCTTATATTCAAAAAAAGTTTTTATTTTATTTGTTACGTTCCTTTTCTCTGTCTCGCTATTTCAATTTCACGTTACAAATTTCGTATTAAATCTAAGTCCTATTCTTTCAAGTTTCCTTTTAAAGAACATGACTACCAGAAATTCCTTAATAAAATCTAAATCGACAATTACAAAAAGCCGGAAACTTCGCAGGTGTAGCATCCATGGGTACTTACACCTGCAAAAAAACTCCGACTTTAAAAAATATTGTTATGTTGCAAGATCTACAAACAACATTAAAATATAGCTGTATCAATCATAAATTTTATTAATTTATCGGTATTTCTAATTCATGATATTTCCCTTCCTTATCCTTTATACACGAAATGAATTTCACTTTAGTTGATTCATTTGAAAAGTTTTTATAATTTTTATAAGGGTCATCTCCTATAAAATAATTTGTCCCTATATACCCTCGTACTGTTTTACCAGCAGGTATTACAGGATCAAACTGATATTTTTTAGGTAATTCCATTGAATAAGGGATTAAATTATAAAACTCACCTATTTTAGAATAAAACATTGTATCGGAAATAGACTTATTACTAAGCAAGTTAATATCTCGATTTGTTGTATTTGTAATATCTAAAGGTAAAACATACGTCACTACTTCACGGTCTTCATAGGGATCATAAACTTTTGTAGGATCAAGAGGATTAAGTGCATGAAACGTAACTCCTTGCCCATCTTCAAAAGTTCTATTAGATAAAAACTCATCTTTTACCACTTTATAAGATTCATTATTAAGATTTAATGTTTTAAATCTTAATAAACTAGCAAATATACATAGCAACAGACACAATCCAACGCTTATTAAGACATATTTTCTTGTCACTCTTAATCTACCAACTTTCCATTATTAACATGTACAATACGATCTACCATTTCATTATCTAGAACATGCACATCATGACTGGCTACAACAATAGTCGTTCCCTTGGCTTTTTCTACTTTCAAAATATCTAAAACATCTTTTATCCCATCACTATCTAAAGCATTCGTTGGCTCGTCTAATAACAGTAATTTTGGTTGTTCCATTAAAGCTTGCGCTATTCCTAAACGTTGTTTCATACCTAAAGAGTATCTTTTATACTTTCTCTTATCTGTTTTATCAAGTCCAACCCTTTGAATAATATTATAAATCTCCTCATCGGAGATTTTATTGTTAATCGATGATAAAAATTTCAAGTTCTGAAAACCAGTATACCCTGGAATAAAACTTGGATATTCAATCAATATTCCCATAGAATCAGGAAATTGCTTTTGTTTTCCAATTATTTCATTATCTATATAAACAACTCCAGAATTCAAACGCATTAACCCTGAGATAGCGCGTAAAATCATCGTTTTACCAGAGCCATTATGCCCCTTCAAAACTAAAAATTCGCCTTTTTTTACTGACAAACTAATATTATCTAACACAATATTTCCTTTTAATCTTTTCGTCATACATTCACATTTAATATAATTGTCCATAAATTATTCACCTATCACATCTAGTTTTTTAAAACAAAAACTACCTAATAAAATCATTACAACAACAATTACTACTCCTATTAAAAGTAAATCATTATATTGAATAGATTGATTATTACCTAAAGTCAATTGAATTGAACTGTGATCAACAAAATACCAACGATTCGGCATAACAAAAGAGCCTAAAAAATAAATACTATGAAAGAAAATAGACAAAAATAGGTAAAATAACATTAGTACAAAAACAATAGTTATCGGTATATAAAAAGTTAAAAACTCAAAAATCAAAGCTAATAAAAAGCTGATAATGATTTGAATTAGCATAGTACCTAATATCTTATAAGGAAATTGACTATATAAAGAACTCTCGCCATAAGGAAACAAATAGTACACCATAAACCAAATAAAATACATAACAACCCAAATACAAACTATGTAAAAAAACAAAGATAACATTTTCGTTAACCACAGAAAATGCTTCTTCTTAACACGAGGAAATAAATAAACACCATTCTGTTGAATATCTGAAAAAGCAAAATTCCCTACAAGCAACAAAGGAGTGATTTGAAAGAATATCCAATAAAAAGGGATAGAAAATCGCCCCTCCTTATAAAAATAAGATAAATCCACAAAGTCTACTCCATGAAAAAATCGATAAAAGGTAACATCTACTAATACAGATTCTTTGCCATTACTAAGAGGCTGATTGTATAAAAAAGCAATTGCAATAATAGCGTAAATTAAGAATAAAAAAGCCATTATCTTGATGGAATCTCGAAACCTTACATGTAAATCTCTTTTTAACAAATAATATAAGATCATAATGTAAACTAGATCACCTCTGTCTCATCATTCATAGAAATATAACTTTTTTTAGATAAAATCCATACACTTATAAAAAAGATAAAAAGACAGACAAATAAGCGTATAAATAAACCAGTAGCATCTTCAAAGACATTTATATAAAAAGCATTTGTAAATAAAAATCCATGTAATATAAATCTATCTAATAAAACAGCAGTAATCATACATATTATTACAAGTAAACTAGGTAAAAATAATTGCAATAAAGCACTTATCATACATATAAAAACACTCGCAAATAATTGAATGCAAAATAATAATGGATAATTTACATCAACACTAGTTACAGCCATCATATTTGACATCAAAAACAACTGTAAAATCATACTCCCAGCAAAAAAGTAAACAAAAACGAATAGCTTCAAATAATATATGGAAACTAATTTCAATGCATTATTCACTCTGTAAACAACATAAATACTAAAAAAATTCGACATAGAATATACAGAAAAGACGATAGTTAAAGGAATAAATATAGTCGATAAATTATAAAACGACATAACCTTATACAAAACTTCCAATTCGTTCATTTTCTCTTTTATAATTCCGGTTTCAAAATAATTGAACAAACAACCAATGATACTGACATTAAGTAAAAAGAGAATACTTAACCAAACATATTTCATCCTTATAGTTTCTTTCATAACATTATAAAAGAACATGCTTCCTACTCCCCCGTAAATAAAGAACTACAGAACAAAACCAAATACATAACAGTACACTAAGAAAAATTTGTAATTCAAAAAACCCAAAATCTTTAATTAAATAATCTTTAGGATTGAGAATCCCTTTTCCAATACCAAGCCAAAAAATATGTAAAATAAATGGAACTAAATAAACAAAATAAACTCGTTTTATAAAAAACGAAACTGATAAAGCTAAACTCGAAAAAACCGCACCGTATAAACCATTTAAAAATACATACATTAGAAAATATAAAGTAGGGTACTTATAATAAACTATATGAAATTGAGCTGTTGGCGAAACAGTAGAAGCCATATAATTTAATATTGGATGCGGAGCAACTGTTGGATAAGTCATCACATATAAATAAAAATTAAATAGTAAAGGGACACTTATAATAAAAAAAGATACAATAAAATTAATAAAATAAAGTAGCTTAAAATAATAACATGTTCCCATCTTAGAAATAACAGGATAAATAAATCCATAATTTTTATCAATTCTATAAATCCCTGCTACAGCCATCGCGGAAAGCATAGGAAATATAAGTAAATAAAACTCACTATAAAACGATAATCTATTAAAATATAAAATATTAGATAAATATGGGGATACCTTTATAATCCCAGCATCGTTAAATCCTTTAGTTGTAACAAACATAGCAATATATTGAGCAATAACAATTACTAACATAATAAATAAAGACAACCAAAACATCCTACCTTTTAAAATCCTTCCTAAAAAGTAACTCATCTATAGCTCCTCCATAAACCATTAAATTTAAATCTTTTTTAATATGAACAATTGATCTGCAACACCATAACATTTCTTTTCTTTATTTAACCAAATGTAACGAAAAGAAACATTTGCTCTCTCTCCTTCAAATTTAGGAAACTCAACTTCATACTGATAAACATCATTTGTGCCTTTTCTTTTTACACTCTTAACTTCTTGTTTCCACTGTATTACTTTGCCATCAATTTGTTCAATCCGCCCCAAAAGATACGTTGGTTTTTTCTCATTCGTAACACCCGTTAAAAAAACATAATAATTTTCTGGTATAACTCCTGACTTTAAATTTTTATCTGAAAGCCTATCTTCTATTGCAATATCATTTCTATCTATTTGTCCTTGAAAGAAATCATTACCATTTTTATTCCCCGAAAATACTTGTTCATAAATAGTATTTTTATTAATTTCTTGCAACTGAGTACTTTTCAAATTATCTTTTTCCGTTAAAGTATCTTCAACATGTACAATAGGTTCATCTACTTTCTTTTGACAAGAAACTAAGAAACTAATACTCAATATAAAAAAACAAACTAAAATATATTTTGAAAGAAACCTCATTACAGCTCCTCCTATTTTAAAAATGAAATAGCAGGAAAAGTCGTATAATCCGGATTTGAAACTATACGACTTTTTCTAGCACTATAAAATAAATAATTTCAATTTATAATTTCTAAATCAATATTCAGTGTAAGGTCCACTAGGTCTTACACTATCAGGACTCCAAGCAGTAGGATAAGCATTATTTTCTCTAGAATAACCACCAAATCTCACAGGCACATTTTTCCCATGGTTTTCATATGCATAATTTTGAAAAAGATATGTTCTACCTGGTATCACTGTTCCTTCATGCTTACCTGAAACATTTACCCATTTTCTATCTTCTGCATTTTTATTTTTATCTGCTTCTGTCCAAACATTGAAGGAACCTCCGCCCTTCTCACTGCTCTTCACACGCATATACATAGAGGTAGGCGTCTCTTTAGGACGTGCATTAGTATAATCATATGGACTCCAAAGTCTAAAGGTAAAATTCACATGGTCATCCCTTGTACTAGCCTTAGCCGGTTCGGTTAAAGCGAAAGTACTAGCTAAAATACCTAACGATAAAACAGATCCAAACCTAAAACGACTTTTTTTCTTAATGCTCACTAAAAGCACCTCCGATAATTTGTAGCATTATATTGATTTTATTTTTCCACTGAATGAATAAAATCAATATAATGCAATATTATGGTAACAACACCTCAACACACCTTCAATGGATTTCAGAATATTTAATATTACTTTTACACTTGCGAACATTTTGTTAAATTTTCAAAAACAATAATATACTCCTAGCAAAGAATTACTTGTAAAGATAGCTACATTCCTATGCTTGTTCCAAATAATAACGAGTAACTCACTTCTCTAAGTTTTGAATTTTCTCATGCGATTTTAACGAAATAATGCCTAAAATCACTTCTTAATGAAATCGGCTCCTTACAAAGCTTTTTAACCTTGCTGCGAAAAATAAAAATACAAAAAAAGCGCAGCCATTTCGGCTACGCTTTTGAATTATTATTTAGTTTCAATTAAACCATATTTCCCATCTTTACGGCCATATACAACGTTAGTTTCATTTGTATCAGCATTTGTGAAGACGAAGAAATTATGTCCTAGCATATCCATTTGTAGGATTGCCTCTTCAACGTCCATCGGTTTTAAATCGAATCGTTTTGTACGTACAAGTTCTAGTTCATCCTCTTCTACCTCATCCAGAACAGCTACTGCTTCTGGAAGGATAAAGTTCGTTTTCATAGAACCTTTCTCACGTAACTTACGATTTACTTTTGTTTTATGTTTACGAATTTGTCGCTCAAGTTTATCAACTACTAAATCGATAGCAGCGTACATATCGCTATTAGTTTCTTCTGCACGAAGTAATAAATCAGTAAATGGAATTGTTACCTCGACACGTTGCTTGTCAGAGTATACTTTTAAATTAACTTTAATCTCTGGGAATGTATCAAAATAACGCTCTAACTTACTTAGTTTTTTCTCTACATATTCCTTTAATGCTGGAGTTACTTCAATATTTTCACCACGAATGTTGAATTTCATAGATGAATTCCTCCTTTCAAGCCTATGTACTATAATTTCGACACCGGCTTAAAAACTCCTTCTAACTTTTTAAAAAAAATTAGTGGAATTGCGATTTTTTTATCGTTTTTTGTTGAAATGAAAAGATGCATCGTTTCTATCTTTATTTTATCCTATTAACATCGTGAATAACGAATATAACTGTGGACAATTCGTTACAGAAAAGAAACAACTTTTTGACAACTCATTTTATAACAAAAACCCCTTGCAAAAAAACAAGAGGTTCTACCATATATATAACGTTGCCACAAGCGCAGCTTTCTCTTCCCAAAAACAATATACCTACAGTTTTACAACATTAGCTGCTTGCGGTCCACGTGCTCCCTCTACAATATCAAACTCAACTTGTTGCCCTTCTTCCAATGACTTATATCCATCTTGTTGAATAGCAGAAAAATGAACAAACACATCATCACCGTCTTCACGCTCAATAAACCCAAATCCCTTTTCTGCATTGAACCATTTTACTCTTCCTTGCATGTTCATTCCATTCCCTTCACTCTAAAAATCAGGGCATTTGCCCCATAATTTCACTATAACGAATGACAACTTACGAAGTCAAAGAAGACTTATCGTCTTTTTATTATCTCTTTCGACAGTTACAGATCAACTTCTACAGAGCGTCAAACTAGAAACTTCGCTTGCTCCTTTATCATAGAAAAGACTTCCAATTTGTCTCACTGTAATTCCTGTCGTATATACATCATCAACAAGTAAAATATGTTGACCATGAAACATCTCTTCTCTCTGAAAATAAAAAGGATTACTTCCCGAAAGCCTTTCTTTACGCGACTTCTTACTTTGCTTTTCTGTTTCCTTCCTTCCTAATGATGAATAAAAATTTTTGACAGGCAAACAAGCTGCTAATAACTCTGCTTGATTAAAACCTCGTTCATATTCCCGTTCCCTACTAAGCGGAACAGCAATAACAGTTGAAACGTCCGTAAAATACTTTTGAAATAACTCCCGAAAAGATTGATAAAAAATACGAACTAACTCCGCATCACCTCGAAACTTAAATTGCGCTAGTATACCTTTCATATCATCATTGTACACGTACAACGAACGATTTTTAAAAGGACGATATCCTTCCTCATTCCTCCATCTTACACAGTCCATGCAAATGTCATTTTCTTTATATCGAGTAGGTAAGTCATCTAAAGGACGACCACAATCCATGCAAATTCCTCCTATAATATAGGAAAGTTTTTGCTCACATCTATCACATACATATTTTTTTGGGGACTTTACAAAAAAGGTGTACCAACTAACTGTTTCCACCATATATTCATCACAAAGTAAACAATGCATTAATCGATCAATCCTTGTTCTTTCGCATTTTTGTTCATACTTTGAATATGTTTTTTCGCGCGTACCATTGCCTCTGTCTTACCGTAATGAAAATACATAACCTCACCATATGGCTCTTCAAAACTACGCCCCGCTCGGCCTGCAATTTGTACGAGCGCACTCTCTGAAAAAATTTCTTCTTCAGCTCCTAACACAGCCACTTGTAAGTTCTTCACAGTTACTCCTCTTTCTAAAATTGTCGTTGTAACTAATAACGGAATGTCTCCCTTTCTGAAAGATGCTACTTTTTCTTTTCTCATCGAATCTTCTGCATGCACGCCATCGATTCTATTATCCAACCCTTTCAACAACTGACTTATTTCTTCTATATATCGCACATGAGGAACAAATAAAAAAATAGGATACTTTTTGTTTAAGTTCATTTTTAACCATTGTAGTAACACACGAGGAATTTTTTTATGATGGAGGCTTTTCTTCCAATTTCCGCACCAACTAAATAGAGGAACTGGTAACGGGTGACGATGGTATCTTCCCGAAACAATGATACCTTTTTGTTTCCCTCTTCTGAAATTACGCTTCCACTTTTCATCAGGGGTTGCAGTTAAATAAATACGCGCTGCTTTCTCTTTCATTGCTTGCCTAACTGCATACTGTAACATTTGATCTGCATGATACGGGAAGGCATCAATCTCATCTACAATCATCACATGAAACGCTCTATAGTAACGTAACAGTTGGTGAGTCGTTGCAACGACTAACGCTGCATCTTTTTTATGATCTACACTCCCTCCGTATAAAGCAGCTACAGTTATACTTGGAAACACTTCTTGTAATCTCGGCGCTAATTCCAGTACAACGTCAGTCCTTGGCGTTGCGATACAAACTCTTTCTCCTTTTTGGAGCGCCTCTTCTATACCGTAAAATAACATTTCTGTTTTTCCAGCCCCGCACACAGCCCAAATAAAAAAAGATTCTTTCTGCTTAATCGCTTCTATAACTCCTTGCGCCGCCAACTCCTGACCAATCGATAAAGCCCCATTCCACTGTAATGGATTTAGCTCCCTGTCTCCGTTTCTTTCATGAATCCCGCGAACAAGTACAGTACATTCGCTAACTCTCCCCATCGTGATACACTTCCGGCAATACGCACATGCTTTACCGCACCTTTTACATAAAAATGATGCAAATAGCCGCTGCTCTATATTTCCGCAGCGCTGACATATATATTTAGAAGTATTCTTTGTTATACCTTGTACACATACAACCTCTCCCTTCTTTTTCAAATCACTTAATTCTCTCCGTAAATCTGAAGAGAGTTCTTCTAATAGCAACTGTTTTCCAGCAAGCATTAGCAATCACCTCCAGCACTACTATAAGCCTTTCTTATAATCTCGTAAAAACGCAAAAAAGCCGATAACCTACTTATAAAATAGTAAGCTATCGACTTTATACACGTTTTTTATTCAATTATAATCCTATAATCTACCGTAACCTAAGAAATGTTTTTGGTTGTAAGAGCTATTTACGCTACCGTAAGTAACACCTGTTGATTCATCAGCAGCATGAATCATTTGACCGCCACCAATATAAATACCAACGTGAGATACGCCTGTTCTGTAAGTACCTTGTAAGAAGATAAGATCTCCTGGTTTTGCTTCAGATGCGCTAATCTTTTGTACAGAGTTCCATAAACCTCTAGTATCTTGACGACCTAAACCGTAAACATAAGAGATTAAACCACTGCAGTCAAATCCACCATTTGAAATTGACGCACTACCCCATACGTATTTTAAACCTACTAAGCCTTTAGCTTTTTCAACAACATCTTGTCTTCCGCCACCATTGTCAGCTGGTACTACTGGGGCTGGTGTTGCTTTTTTCTCTTCTTTTTTCTTAGGCTCTTCTTTTTTATCTTGTCCGTCATTGTTTGCTGGAGCTGCTGGCTCTGCTTGTGTTTGTGCTGGCTGAGCTGGAGCCTGTGACGGTTGTGCTGGAGCTTGCGCTTGTGCTTGTTGTGCAGCTTGTTCTGCTTGTTTTTGAGCAGCAACTTCTTGTGCTGCTTTTTCTTGTGCTTCTTTTTCAGCAATTTGCTGTAATTTTAATGCCTGTTGTTCAAGCTCCTTCAATTGTTCTTCCGTACTTGTCATTGAAGTTACAACTGTATCCATTTTACCGCTTAAATCGTTTACTGCCGCTGCTTTTTTCGCTTTTTCAACATCAAGTTCTTTTTTAGCAGTTTCAATTTGAGCTTGTGCTTCTTTTAATTCTTTTTGCTTTGTTTTTACCGTTTCAACATCTTTTTTCACGTTCGCTTGATCTTCTTGTTGTGTTTTCATGATGTCTTCGTCAGACTCAAGAATTTTAGAAACTGAATTTAAACGATCAACTAAATCTGCAAGATTTTTAGAGTTTACAAGAACTTCTGTTACAACGTTTGTGTTTGGTTGCTCTTGAAGTGCAACTAAACGTTTTCTTAATAACTCCTCACGTTTTGCAATTTTCGTTTGTAATTCTGCAATATCTTTATTTTTCTTTTCGATTAATTGCTCAGTGTCCGCAACTTTTTTCGTTGTTTCATCAAGCTTTGCAGCATTCTCTTGAACAGACTTATCTAAACCTTGAATTGTTTTGTTTAAGTCATTCATTTGTTTTTGTAATTCATCACGTTCTTGTTGTTGTTTATGTAAAGTGTCATTTTGTGTATTAATTTGTGATTTCACGTCAGAAATTTTATCTTCAGCAAATACATTTGGTGTTAGTCCTGAAAACATTAACCCTGCCACTAATGCGCAAGATGCCATTTTTAGCTTTTTCATTTTATTTTTTACACCGCTTTCTTTTTTCTTTTTCCGTATATAACCTATAAAATTTATACCATAATTCGGGATTTTTTTTGCTAATGTTACGCTTTTGTAAAACAAATGTAATATTATATGTAACACCATCGCAAAATATGCATATTTTTGTATATATGTGTAGAGTTTTAAAAGGTTTTTATAAGCAAAGAAAAAAACGCAAGGTTTCCCTTACGTTTTATTAAATATACTAATACGGATGAAATCAAAACGTTATTTCATCCATTTCTCAGCCCAATTTTGGACTTCATCCATAACACTTTCTAACGCTTTTCCCTTGTCCGTTAAGCCGTACTCGATTCGAACTGGTACTTCTGGATAAACATTACGAACTACAATGCCTTCGCTTTCCAATTCCTTTAAACGCTCTGATAACATACGATCGCTCATATTCGGTATAATATCTGCGATTTCTCTAAAACGTTTTGACTCTTCCAGCAAAGATTTAATAATTAAGCCAGTCCATTTCTTACTAAGCAAAGTAAAAGCTGACTCAAACTTTGGACATAAACAAGAATTATGCTCCATATGTTTCACCTCTCTTCTATTATAATATAGTTTCTTGTAAAAAGTAAGTTATAAAACTTTCCTCATTATTTTATTTTACGTACATTTTACCATTTCCAAATATTAACTTGTCAACTTCACGTAAAATATCCGTAAAAAAACCCTCTTCCGAAAGAGAGCTTTTTATATCTTTATTACTTCGTATACCATCCAAGACCTAATGCACCTTCACCTAAATGCGTTCCAATTACAGCACCGAAATAACCTGTGCGGATTGTAACATGAGGATATTTTGCTTCTAATTCTGCCTTCCATTCATTCGCTTCCTCTTCACGTTGTGCATGAATGATAACTGCTTCCATAGGTACACCTTTACTTGCTTGCTCATCAAAAATTTCAATGATACGTTTTAACGCTTTTTTACGCGTACGAATCTTTTCAAACGGGATAATGATTTTGTCTCTAAAATATAAAACCGGCTTTACTTGTAACAGACTACCGATGAAAGCTTGCGCACTATTTAATCGGCCTCCACGTTGTAAATGGTGTAAATCATCTACTACAAAATAAGCGTCCATCGTTTTCTTCATTTCATCAAAACGGGCGATAATCTCTTTTGGATCCTTCCCTTCGCTTGCTAGCTTTGCACCTTCACGCACGTAGAATCCTTGTACTTCACAACTAATTTCAGAGTCGTACGTATATACATCAATACCCTCTACCATTTGACCAGCTGTCGTTGAAGTTTGATATGTACCACTAATCCCACTTGAAAGATGAATGCTAATAACTGCATCATAATCCTTAGATAATTCTTCATATAGCTCAACAAACTTTCCGATTGCTGGTTGAGAAGTTTTTGGAAGTTCTTCTTGCTCACGTACTTTTACATAAAAATCATCTGCTGAAATTTCAGCTTCTTCTTGATAAGATTCCGTTCCAAACACAACGTTTAATGGAATCATATATATATTGAGTTCATCACGAATATGCTTCGGTATATATGCTGTACTATCAGTAACAATAGCTGTTTTCATTTTCGTACCTGCCTTATAAAAAAGTTTTTATTTCCTAATTTTACACGAAAACTAAAAATGGTGCATCCATACATGAAAATGCGGGTTTGAAATTATACTCATCATCTCGACAAATTACAACAAAAAGGTAAAACACTCACCAAAAATTTCAGCTTATTTATAAAAAATGTTTGAATATAAAAACGCCCGCTTTTAAAATGTAAAGTACTAGTCATTTTGATGGATAGGAGCGTATACAAGTGTTATTACAATATTTAACAATAAAAGACTACGGTGAACACGAAATTGTTATTCAAAAATCAAGATTCATCTGTTATGTTAGTCGTGCTACAACCGAAGAAGAGGCTCAAGAATTCATACAAAAAATCAAAAAACAAAACTGGAATGCAACACATAATTGTTCTGCTTATTTAATTGGCGAACAAGATCAAATTCAAAAAGCAAATGATGATGGTGAACCTAGCGGTACAGCTGGCGTACCTATGTTAGAGGTACTAAAAAAACGCGGTTTAAAAGATACCGTCGTTGTCGTTACCCGCTATTTTGGTGGCATCAAACTGGGCGCTGGTGGATTAATTCGCGCATATGGAAAATGTACAAGCGAAGGCATTAATCATGTCGGTGTTGTCGAGCGAAAATTAATGCGTGTTATGCAGACCGAAATTGATTACACATTACTTGGTAAAATTGAAAATGAATTACGCAATTCAAAATATGCTATTAAAGATATACATTACCTCGAAAATGTCACATTTGATACGTATGTAGAAGAAGATGGAAAACAACCATTCACGGATTGGATGATTGAATTAACAAATGGGAAATGTACAATTACAGAAGGAGATATGTTGTACTTAGAACAAGATGTTATCTAAGAATAAATACTGTATCGCCTTTAAAGATTAATGTAGTGAATTACTTTCCTACAAATGAACTAAGGAGATTATATATGGAAGAACGTTATTATCATCTCCAAAATAGCAGAATAAAAAAGAAACGAAGAAGAAAGTTTTTCTACTTCCTTATTTTCTTATTTTTATTTGGTAGTGTAGGACTTTATATATTAAATTCCTACTCTTCTCTCATGGGGATGTATAGTGGTTTTACTCGTGAAAAATCGGATTTGAGAACCGAAGATGTAGAAATTACAAAGGAGCCTTTTACACTCCTTATTATGGGTATAGAAGATTATGCAACAGACGGCCAAAATGGTCGTACAGATTCATTAATGTTTGCGACAGTCAATCCGAAAACGCAAAAGATTTCGCTTATGAGTATTCCTCGGGATAGTCGCGTTCCAATTGTCGGAAAGAATAAAGAGGACAAAATTAACGCTGCGCATGCTTACGGCGGAGAAGAAATGGCAATCAAAACTGTCGAAGGTTTTCTAAAAGTGCCTGTCGACCATTATCTTAAAATTGATTTCCAAGGCTTTAAAGGTATTGTTGATGCTGTTGGCGGTGTTACTGTTGATGTCCCCTTCGATTTTTGGGAGCGTTCAGACGTGGATTACTACAAAAAAATCGAATTTAAGCAAGGACAACAAGAATTAAATGGTGAAGAAGCACTCGCTTACGTTCGTATGCGAAAGCAAGATCCGAATGGTGACTATGGCCGGGCTGCTAGACAGAGACAATTACTAGCTGCTGTTGCTCAAAAACTAAATTCCACCTCTACCGTATTTAAAATTAAAGATTTGACAGCAGTCGTTGGAAAATATATAAAAACTGACATTCCTATTTCAGATGGCCTTGCTCTTTACAAGAAACTTTCTGGGTTTGATCCTTCCACAATACAAACACTCAAACTTGAAGGAGAAGACAAAAAAATAGGTGGTATTTATTACTTCCTTCCAGATCCAAACGGTGTTGAGGCAGTACGTAACGAAATTAAAAAAGAACTAGGAGAAAAGGTAACCACGCAAGAAAATTCAACAACAAAAACGGAATCCACTCCTTCTTCAAATTCGAACTCTAACGAGAAAGCGAAGAAAGAAACGAATCAGAATCAGAACAAAACACCAACTGATCCCCCTCCTTCTACGAATGCTCATGCAGAGTGGATTATGAGAAATCAGCAATAAAACAGCCAAATCGCATGCGATTTGGCTGTTTTTTTATTTATTAAAATGTTTTAAGATTGCTTCTACAATACGCTCTGATGCGCGGCCATCACCGTACGGATTAGATGCTTTTGACATCTTATCATGAGCTTCTTTGTCTGATAACAACTCATCAGCAA
The DNA here is from genome assembly GCF_027715825.1 of Bacillus cereus group sp. Bc061. Lineage (NCBI taxonomy): Bacteria > Bacillati > Bacillota > Bacilli > Caryophanales > Bacillaceae > Bacillus > Bacillus cereus group sp. Bc061. The sequence continues at coordinate 323,758 of NZ_JAQFTZ010000003.1, read as the reverse complement.
GACTAAAGATTGTCTCTTCGTCTGTTCCCGCTAATTTCAACGTACCTGCTTCAATACCTTCTGGACGCTCTGTTGTATCACGAAGAACAAGAACCGGTACACCTAATGACGGAGCTTCCTCTTGTACACCACCAGAATCAGTTAGCATTAAGTATGAACGAGCTGCAACATTGTGGAAATCAATTACATCTAGCGGCTCAATTAAATGAATGCGGCCATGATCGCCTAAAATATCATTTGCAGTTTCACGAACAACAGGGTTCATATGAACCGGATACACAACTTGTACGTCTTCATGCTTATCAACAAGACGCTTAATTGCACGGAACATATTACGCATTGGCTCTCCTAGGTTTTCACGACGGTGAGCTGTCATAAGTACAAGACGATCACTTCCAAGTTTCTCTAGTACAGGATGACTATATGTTTCTTTTACAGTCGTTTTTAGTGCGTCAATCGCTGTATTTCCTGTTATGAAAATACGTGATTCATCTTTATTTTCTTTCTGTAAGTTCGTTGCTGATTTTGCTGTAGGTGAGAAATGAAGATCTGCCATTACACCTGTTAATTGACGATTCATCTCTTCTGGGTATGGAGAATATTTATCCCATGTACGAAGTCCTGCCTCGACATGACCTACTGGAATTTGATTATAGAAAGCAGCTAAGCTTGCGATAAACGTTGTCGTCGTATCACCATGTACAAGTACGATATCCGGCTTTGCTTCTTTCATTACTTTATCCAAACCTTCTAAACCACGCGTTGTAATATCGATTAAAGTTTGGCGATCCTTCATAATATTCAAATCGAAATCTGGTGTAATTCCAAAGATACTTAATACTTGGTCTAACATTTGACGATGTTGTGCTGTTACAGTCACAATCGATTCAATTTTCTCTGGATGCTTTTGCAACTCTAATACAAGAGGTGCCATTTTAATTGCTTCTGGACGTGTCCCGAAAATTGTCATTACTTTTAAACGTTCAGTCATTTCATTGCCTCTTTTCTTTCACTAGTTACAAATCCTATTATGACATATAAGAATATACATGAATACATACCTTTTTAACGAATAACGGAAAAATCCCTCTTATGAATACTTTCTCTTCCAACAGAATAATAATCTATTCCTTGTTTCTTAACATCCTCATTAGTATAACAATTTCTTCCATCAAATAAAATAGGTTCTCTCATAAGTTGTACGTACTTTCCTAACGGATACGTTCGGATAGCCTCCCATTCTGTCACGATAAAAGCCGCACTCGCTCCTCTAATCGATTCATCTATACATTCGCTATATTGTATAGCCTCTCCAAAGATATTTTTCATATTTTGAATCGCCTTCGGGTCATATAGCACTATGTCTGCACCTATATTCATTAATTCTTGTATCATAATAAGGGACGGTGCGTCTCTTATATCATCTGTATTCGGTTTAAATGCTGCTCCCAGCACTGCAATTCGCTTCTTGTTCATATTTATTACTTTCTTCGCTTTCTCAATCAATAATAGCTGTTGTTTATTATTTACTTCAATGACGGCTTTTAACAAACGAAAATCATGTGCCACATTCCCTGCAATTTGCACAAGCGCTTTCGTATCTTTCGGAAAACACGATCCCCCGTAACCAATGCCCGCATTTAAAAAAGACGACCCAATTCTCTTATCCATTCCCATTCCTTTTGCAACATCTAATACATTAGCTCCTACCTTCTCACATATATTTGAAATTTCATTGATAAAACTAATTTTTGTCGCTAAAAAGGCATTCGATGCGTATTTAATCATCTCTGCACTTTTTATATCTGTAACATACGTTTGCAAATGTAATTTACTATATAAATTCTCAACTTTTCGCGCCGCTTCCTCATTATCAGCTCCAATTACAATACGATCTCCCTGAAAAAAATCGTAAATCCCTGAACCCTCCCGTAAAAATTCGGGATTCGATACAATATGTAATTCATGCCTATTTTGTAATGTCTCCTCAATCCATCCCCTCATAGCACCATTCGTCCCTACAGGAACAGTACTTTTTGTAACAACAATAATGTCTTTAGTCGCATATGTTCCAATATCAAAACATGCATTTTGAATATATGTTAAATCTGCTGTCCCATCTAATAACGATGGCGTTCCAACTGCAATAAATATAAATTCTGCATCATGAAATGCTTCTTCTTTACTTGTTGTAAAAGTTAAACGATTATTCTCACACGCATCATGTATTAATTCATATAAGCCAACTTCATAAATAGGCAGATCCCCTTGTTTTATCCGTTCAATTTTCTCATCATTTATATCAAAACATGTAACCGAATGTCCCAATACTGCCAATCCTACTCCTGTAATCAATCCAACGTATCCGGTACCTATTATCGTAATTTTCATTTCCTTTTCGCACAGGAATATACAATAGAAAATATACGAATACATAGAATTTCCCCTGTGCTTCCCCCTCTCACATTAAAAATGAGAAAACTTTTTTACTTCTTTATTATATGAATTGCTTTCTTCATTCTTTTTTAAGTTTTTGTAAAATTAAATATTGTCCATAAAACAAATAGAAATTTTACCGAGATTAAAGTTGCACATTCAGGCTTGAAAAATTCCCACATTTTAACACGGAACTTACTCATTTCTACGTGTAACACTTATAATATTGAAATAAAATTATTCGCTATTAAAGAGAAAGAGAAAATGTCATATTTCAAAGCCCAATACGATTAACCTTCTCAAACGATTCAACATTCTGTATACCATTGTCATATATTCTATCTGCTTCCATTTACCATAAAACGAAAAAAAGATTGAATTCTAATCTTTTTGTGATACCATATGTTATGAGCCTGTAAATAAACATCATAATTTTCAGATAAATATATTAAAAAAAATTACGTTAGACTATAAAAGGGTGGGGTATTAATGGACTCACAAGTGATTTATGCCATTTTGGCATCTTTCATCACTGTACTCGTCGTTACTCCTTTAGTTATTAAGTTAGCTTTTAAAATAGGAGCAACAGATAAGCCAAACGCGCGTAAAGTGCACCAAAAGATTATGCCTCGTCTTGGCGGGTTAGCAATATTTATTGGTGTGGCTGTTGGATTTGTTGTCGGTGGCTTATATGAACAAAGAATGTTATCGATAACGCTAGGTGCGATTATCATTGTAATCATCGGTATTTTAGATGATATGTACGAGTTATCTGCGAAGGTAAAATTCGGTGGACAACTATTAGTTGCCATTATGATTGTAAAAAGTGGATTATTAGTGCAAGTATTATATATTCCAATCCTCGGGGATACTGAACTTGGATGGCTTGCTTACCCAATTACAGTATTTTGGATTGTAGGTATTACAAATGCAATCAACTTAATTGACGGCTTAGATGGATTATCCGCTGGTATTTCATCTATCGTACTGGCAACGCTAGCATACATGGCCTTCACTAGCCCATGGGGTACTGGAACGGCTATCATTTTACCGCTAGCACTAATTGCACTTGCAAGTACAATTGGATTTTTATTCTACAACTTCCATCCAGCAAAAATTTTCATGGGAGATACAGGAGCACTATTTTTAGGATACTGTATTTCTGTTATATCGTTACTTGGATTATACAAAAGTGTAACGTTATTCAGCTTTATCGTTCCAGTTATCATTTTAGGCGTACCTGTATTTGATACGGCATTTGCAATTATCCGTCGTATCGTAAATAAAAAACCTATTTCAGCACCAGATAAATCGCATTTACATCACCGTTTACTTGCAATGGGCTTCTCACATCGCAAAACGGTACTAATTATATACGCGTTTGGTATCTTCTTTAGCGTAAATGCTATTATTTTTACTAGTGCAACATTATGGTTATCCATTATTCTTCTTTTCGTTTTAATCTTCTTTACAGAAATTATTGCTGAAGTAATTGGACTTGTACATGAACGTTACAAACCACTTATTTCCTTTTATAAAAAAGTGAAAAAACGCGAAGACTAATTGTAGTATAGCCTTTACTATTATGAAATATTCAAATAGCATCCTCTTTCTTATAAGAGGATGCTATTTTTTATTCATTATTTTACATTTCCAAAATATAGCTTGTTTGAGAGTTCCACTATTGGAGAAAGATATACATAATAAGAAAAGGATTATATTTTCTTTTTTACATCTTGATTGTCAAACTGAGGGTGAATGTTATGATCAAGCGAGTATTTCAATACATTATTTTATTTTTAACGATTACTATGTACGCGTCATCTCATGCAGGAGCGACTACCATTCCCCCTGCTGAACATCATCCAAATACCGAAACTACCTCTTCTACCAAAAAAATCGCGTACTTAACATTTGATGACGGACCAAACAAATATACTACGCAAATTTTAAACATCTTAAAAGAAAAGAACGGAAAAGCAACTTTCTTTGTTATTGGTGGAAAAGTGCCACATTATAAAAAGACAATGCAACGATTAATTAAAGACGGACATTATATCGGGCTTCACAGTATGTCACATGATGTAAAACGCCTTTACACCGGTGATCCATCTGCTTTAATTACAGAGATGGAACAAACACAAAGCATCGTTCAGCAAGTTACAAAATTAAATTCACATCTCGTTCGTGTCCCGTATGGTAGCATGCCTTATTTAAAAAAGAATTACCGTGATGCACTTGTATCAGCCCAGTATAAAATGTGGGATTGGACAATCGATACATACGACTGGAAAAGCTATGATAACCCTTCTGCCATACTAGAAAGGGTACGTAATCAGAGCGATGAACAAGTCGAAGTAATTTTAATGCATGATTCGAGTGTAACCGTACAAATACTGCCACAAGTAATTGATTACTTACAGTCACAAGGATACAAGCTTCTTCCCTATAATCCATCTTCTCATCTCGAAGTAAACTTTTGGAAAGACACAAGATTGTAACAGCTTTAGTGCCTATGTGCTAAAGCTGTTTTATTTTTCTCTTCCCACCCTTCCCATTTTTGTGTAAAATTTTAAATAGTGATGAAGTTTCGAGGTGAATAGAAATGAAACGAATAGATCTCATTTTTAACGCAATACAAAAAAGCAATTATACAGAAGGTGTAACTGCATCAGAACTCGCTACCCTGTTGCAGCTAGATCGAGCCAATGTAAGTAGCGACTTAAACAAACTCGTAAAAGATAAACGTTTATTAAAAACAAATACGCGTCCTGTTCGTTTTTATATAGAAACGAACACTTCGTTGGAAACGCATTCAAAAGAAGCAACTTCATTAGATACATTTGCAGTTGAAAATACGAGCCTTAAAATCGCAATCGAAAAAGCGAAAGCTTCTATTCTCTATCCTCCAAACGGTATGCATACTTTACTGCTCGGAGAAACAGGCGTCGGAAAATCCATGTTTGCTTCTTTAATGCACGAATATGCAATTGAAGTTGAACAGCTTCCTAAAAATGCACCATTTATCGTCTTTAACTGTGCTGATTATGCAAATAACCCACAGCTACTACTCGGGCAATTATTTGGGATTAAAAAAGGAGCGTATACAGGGGCAAGTGATCAAAAAGGGTTAATTGAAAAAGCACATGAAGGGATCCTTTTCTTAGATGAGGTACATCGCCTTCCTCCAGAGGGACAAGAAATGCTTTTCACCTTTATTGACCGCGGAGTATATCGCCGCCTTGGAGAAACAGAAAACGAACGTAAAGCACAAGTATTGATCATTACTGCAACAACAGAAGAACCAAATTCATTTTTATTAAAAACATTTACAAGACGTATACCAATGACTGTCACGCTGCCACCACTTCGTGAGCGTACACATAAAGAACGTTTTGCTTTACTGCAACTATTTTTCACAAATGAAGCAATTCGCTTGCGAAAAGAAATTCACGTTAGCCCGAATGCAATGCGTGCTTTCGTCTTTTACAATTGTCCTAATAACATCGGCCAATTAAAAACGGATGTACAAATTGCCTGTGCGAAAGCCTATTCTGACTTCGTGACAAAGAAACGTGATTCTGTCTATGTTTCAAGCACAGACTTACCTTGGTATATGAAAGAAGGACTATTCATTGAAAGAAAGAGCCGTCATCTATACCAAATACCGAATGAAACATTTATATTTACAGGTGATGAAGGTTGGAGTAATCATAAAATAGAAAATGAAAAACAGTCTTCTATTTACGATTATATTGACTATAAATATGAAGAACTTCAAGCTCGTGGTATTGAAGAGGAAGAATTAGAATTACTAATAGAAAATGATATTCAAAGCTTTTTCGTACAATATTTTAACCAAATGTCAAAAAAGACAAGTCATGAAAATGTTTTTAAAATTGTAGATCGTAATATCGTTTCCGTTTGTGAAAAAATTGCTGAACTTGCTGAAAAACATTTATCCAAAACGTTCGATGAAAAAGTATTTCTCGCTTTAAGTTTACATGTACAGACAACTCTACAACGTTTACAGGCCGGAAAACAAATTCATCACCCGCAATTAAATCAAATTCGTACGAAATATAAAGAAGCTTTTTCCGTAGCTATGCAATGCATTCAACTACTGGAAGACGAATTACAAATAACAATGCCTATCGATGAAGCAGGCTTTTTAACAATGTTCTTCGTTGTTGATCCAATTCCTGCCTCACAAACAGAAGTAAAAGTATTAATATTAGCGCACGGCAACGGCATAGCAACAGAAATGGCAAACGTCGCAAATGAACTGCTCGGCATTGACGAAGTAACCGGTATCGATATGCCGTTACATGAATCGCCGAAAGATTTCTTAGAGCGTGTGAAAGTGTATATGAAAACACTCCAAAATGTAAACGGGCTTCTCTTACTCGTTGATATGGGATCTCTCGCTTATATTGGTGATATATTAGAAACTGAGTTCAAAATTCCAGTGCGTGTTCTTTCCATGACAAGCACTCCACATGCACTAGAAGCGGCTCGAAAAGCTCAGCTTGGCTACTCGTTAGATGCATTATATGAAACGGTGAAGAACTTAACACCGTTTTACTTAAACGTACAAGAAGAAAAGAAAAAACCACTATCACCAATGAAATCTGTTATTTTGACAGCTTGTTTAACTGGGGAAGGCAGTGCTTTAGCTATTCAAAAAATGTTGGAGAACTATTTGCGATTTGACAAAGACTTAATTGAAATCATTCCGATTAGTATCGTCCATGAAAAAGATTTAACGAAAATGATTGAGAACATAAAAAAAGAGCGGAACATTATTTGTATCGTCACGAATTTCGATGTACAAGTGCCATGCTTAACGTATCATTTCCAAGACATTGTAAACTACACAGCGATTCAGCCAATTCAAGAATTAATTACGTATGAAGAAACATATGCAAAAATGGCTGATATCCTGGAACAACAAATGCAGCGTAACGACGGAGCATTACTTATCAAAACAATTCGTTACGCATTAAATACAATTCAAGAATTAATTTCCTTACAGCTAACTCCTGACAGTTTAATGGGTGTTATTCTGCATATGAGCTGTATGGTTGACCGTCTTCAAAAGGGAGAAAGCCTTCTCCCTCATCCAGATAAAGAGAAACGAAGACAAGATGAATACTGGATGTATATGAAAGTAAAAAAAGCATTGCAGCCAATTGAAAATACATTTGAAATACAAATACCTGATGACGAAGTGTTTTATGTTATGGACTTCTTCATTAAAAATCAGCCTGTAAAAAATTAATCGTGGCAGTTTTTTAGTATATCGATCTTAACTCAGATTTTATCGGCGATTTTCAAAATATATCAGCGCAACTCGAGTTTTATCAGCGATTTTCAAAATATATCAGCGCAACTCAGGTTTTATCGGCGATTTTCAAAATATATCAGCGCAACTCGAGTTTTATCAGCGATTTTTCTAATATATCGATTTACCGTCAATAATCGCTAAAATTCGCACCTTATAACAGAAAAGGCTGTTCAATATGAACAGCCTTTTTGCTACTTCTTTACTTTCCTAATTCTCCCCCTTATTTCACCCTTCTTATGGGACTTCGTATAAACATTTACATATACATTCGCCTGAATGATTTCTTGCAATAAGCTATCAAACGCTCGCCCCTGTAAAGGCCCTTCAAAATCCCCCACATTAACTACACCAGTGACGACTCCTTCATTAACACTAATACCTTGCTTTAACGGACCAAATAAACTTAAAACAATTGGACCAATTTGATTTGCTTTCCCTAAATGAATTTGGCATGATGTAACTTTTTCGATGTTTTTCAATATGACCCGATATTGCAACTTCTTTAAATCCTCACTAAATATAAACTCTGCTACGCCATAAGCTTCTGTATTTACAGGAGGTATTTCCCTCTTACCTGTTAACCTCGCAAAGAAATGTGTTGTCATACGGGCATTCTCCTTATATAAATTTCCCAGCACTACTTCTACTACTTTATGGTTTATACATAATCATTTATGACTTTTTCAAGTGTTAATTACGAAGAAAAGATTCACATAATCTTTACATTAGAATCGTTCCTTTTGCTTTACTACCTCTTGTATAATGCACTTAGAAAAACATTCTAGGAGGTCGTTTTGGAAAATAACAAATACACTTTTCACACATTATTAGAGATTTTTCTCGTCTCATTTAAATTAGGACTTACTTCGTTTGGTGGCCCCGTCGCCCATCTCGGCTATTTCCACCACGAATATGTACAAAAAAGAAAATGGATGGATGAACGAATCTATGGAGATTTAGTAGCACTATGTCAATTCCTACCTGGTCCTGCTAGCAGCCAAGTCGGTATGGGCGTTGGATTATTAAGAGGCGGGGTATTCGGAGCTATTATTTCATGGATTGGGTTCACTTTACCGTCTGTGCTTGTTTTAGTTTTCTTCGCCTCATTCCTTAATCAGTTCGACCTTGGAAGTACTGGCTGGATTCATGGACTAAAACTTGTAGCAGTCGCTATTGTCGCTCATGCAATATGGGGAATGGCGCAAAAATTAACGCCAGACCGAAATCGTGCGACGATTGCAATTGCAACTGCCTCAATCGCCCTATTATGGCCAAGTAGCTGGACACAAGTCACTCTCATTATCATATCTGGCTTTATCGGCTGGCTTTTATATCGCAACCAACCAATTAGTCAATCTCAACATATAAAAGTACCTATTTCAAAAAAGATAGCAGTTTCTTGTCTCGTCTTATTCTTCGGACTATTACTACTGCTACCAATATTAAGACCGTTCTCTTATTACATCGCTTTATTTGATAGTTTCTATCGCTCTGGCGCACTTGTATTTGGAGGCGGACACGTCGTCCTCCCCCTTCTTGAAGGTGAGTTCGTACAAAACGGAATGATGACGAAAGAACAATTCCTAGCTGGATACGGATTAACACAAGCAATGCCAGGACCACTATTTACATTCGCCTCTTATATAGGAGCAGTGTTAAACGGGACGCTTGGTGCCATACTTGCAACAATTGCGATCTTTCTTCCTGCTTTCTTACTCGTTATTGGTGTTTTACCCTTTTGGGACAGTGTGAGAAAAATATCTTTCATACAAGGCGCACTACTTGGAGTCAATGCGGCCGTTGTCGGTATTTTATTAGCAGCTTTTTATGACCCGATTTGGACAAGCACGATTATGAACGCTGTAGATTTTGTTTTTGCATCTCTTCTATTTTGCTTGCTCGCTTTTTGGAAAACACCACCTTGGGTTATCGTTATACTTGGAGCCTTTGGCGGATATATTCTATCCATTTTGTAAATAAAAAAAGACGGCATAATGTAGCCGTCTTTTTTCTATTAAAACTTTACAAGCTCTATTCCTTCAGGCAACTCACTCTCTGTTAAAATACGCAATTCTTTCACGCGATCCATTACGTAAGAAGAACGCTTCACAAGCTCTGGGTCAATATAAGCTGGATGAACCATAATTTCTACCGTTTGTTCACCTTGTACTCTTTCTTTTAACTTCACGAAGTAATCTTCCGTCACACCATCTGCGTAAAAGTCACTGTAAAATACGTCAGAAAATGGGCGTACTGCTCGCTCTTCCTCACAACGACGGATCGGAACATTATATGTAGCCGCTAATCTCTCAAGAACATCGTGCAAAATCGGTAATCCGTGCACATGGTGATGACTATCTAAATGAGTTGGCGTTAATCCGTAAGATAAGAATTTCTCAATTTGAGCAGTCCATTCTCGCTCGACTTCCTCTGGATTTACTTTCCCTTCCCATACGATGCTTTGTTTATGAAACAATCCATCGCTACTTACAAGTGACGGTACATCTCCAAGAAGCGGTTTCCCTGCCGTTAATACGAGATGTACGCCTACCCCTAACGTTTTATACTCTTTTGCTAAGCGTACCGCATGCTCTGTTCCTGGCATATTCATCATCATCGTCGTTGAATTTACAAGTCCATTTATATGTCCATCAATAATGCCGTAATTTGTACCTTCTGTAAGACCGAAATCATCTGCATTTACAATTAACTTAATCATTGTAATACCTCCTAATAGGATAAAAAAAAGCGGGCTAAATAGCGCCGCTTTTATTTCTCTACCTTTTTGAAGAACTGCGGAAGATATTCTTTATGCGCTTCCAACATTTCATCTAAAATTTGTTTTGCCACTTTATCTGATGGTACAAGTGGGTTAATTGTCATAGCAAGCAGCGCTTTATGATAATCCCCTGTAACAGCAGCTTCAATTGTTGTGCGCTCGAATGATTTAATTTGTTGTACTAAACCGCGAACTGGTACCGGAAGATCTCCAACTGCAATTGGTTTTGGACCTTCTTTCGTAATAATACAGTTCACTTCAACAGCCGAATCATGTGGCAAGCTTGCAATTGTTCCGTTGTTTCGTGTATTAACAGGCTGGATATCACCTTTATTATTATAAATAGACGTAATTAAGCTACATGCTGCGTCACTATAATAAGCGCCTCCACGTTTTTCTAATTGTGGTGGTTTAATATCTAAATTCGGGTCTTTATATAACTCGAATAAATCATCTTCTAATTGTTTTACTACTTCTGCACGTGTACCTTTTTCAACCGAAGCTTCTTTCTCTTCTTCTAGCATTTCACGTGTTTTGTAGTAGTAACGATGGTATGGACATGGAATTGCACGAAGGCCGCGAATAAAGTCTGGCTCCCAGTTAAGCGCAGCGATATTTTCCATCGTAATTTGCTTTTCTGGATCTGTTACAAGTTCTAACACACGATCCATTACACTTACGCCATCTAAGTATACGTCTAATCCATATACCATGTGATTTAAACCTGCAAAATCAACGTGAACACGACTTGCATCTACTTCAAGCAATTTTGCAAGACCCATGCGGATTCCGATTGGAACGTTACATAGACCAACTACTCTTTGAATATTTGTATAACGAAGAACAGCTTCTGTTACCATACCAGCTGGATTTGCAAAGTTAATTAACCATGCATTCGGACAAAGCTCCTCCATATCCTTACAAATATCTAAAATAACAGGAATCGTTCTCAATGCTTTGAATAAACCACCAGGACCATTCGTTTCCTGACCGATTACATCATATTTTAACGGGATTGCTTCATCTTTTGCGCGAGCTTCTAATAAACCTACGCGAAGCTGCGTCGTTACGAAGTCAGCATCTTTTAATGCTTCGCGACGATCAAGCGTTAAATGTACCTCAATTGGTAAACCAGATTTTTTTACCATACGTTTCGCTAAGTTACCAACGATTTCTAACTTTTCTTTTCCTGCCTCAATATCTACTAACCAAATTTCACGAACAGGAAGCTCATCATAACGTTTAATAAATCCTTCAATTAACTCTGGTGTATAACTAGATCCACCGCCGATTGTAGCAATTTTAATTCCAGTCATGCTTTATTCCCCTTTCGCTTCAAGCTTTTTATAAAGATCGATAAACTCTGTTGCTAATTCTTTTACTGTAATCGCATTCATTAAATGATCTTGTGCGTGAATTAAAAGAACACTAATCTCTGTTTTTTCTCCTCTTGCTTCTGATTGTATGAGCTCTGTCTGGAAATGATGCGCTTCATTAATCGCTTCTTTCGCCTTTACCATCGCTTCATCAGCCTCTGCCATTTTCCCCTGTTTGGCAAATTGAAGTGCCTCCATCGCAAAGCTTCGTGCATTACCACTATTTAAAATCAATTGGAATGGAATTTGTTCTGCTGTAGTCATCATAATTACCGCCCTCTCTATTATCGTTCAACCGACTTACATACCCCTTCAGTTTGAACATTTCTATTAAAATATTAATTTATGAATGATAGTTTGGTGTTTTTGTAGATGGATCTCATCTTTTTGAACATGATATAAAGGTGATTGTCCTCACAGATAGTGTTATCTGTGAGAACAATTACTGTGTTACATAGGTACAGAGTTGTTATTTCCTTGTGCTGCTGCTTTTTCAGTACGAACAACAGAACGATCGCATAATACAACGAATGGATAATAGATTACCATCGCAATTACAAAGTTGAATAACTGTAGAATTGCGCCTGAAAGATGCCCACCTGTTACAAGATAACCACTAATAATTGGTGGTGTTGCCCATGGAATCATCGCAACTGTTTTTGGTACCCAACCAATAGATATAGCTGTATAAGAAGTAATTACTAATACGATTGGTGTTATGATAAACGGCAAGAATAAAACTGGATTTAAAATAATTGGTGTACCAAAGATTACTGGTTCGTTAATGTTGAATGCACCTGGACCAATTGATAAGCGAGATACACCGCGTAATTGTGCACTTTTTGCTACAAGTAATACAACTACTAAGAACGCTAATGTTGCACCAGAACCACCCAGATATACGAAAGTATCAAAGAATGGTTTTGTAACAATGTTTGGAACATCAAATGCAGATGTACCACCTTGGAATAACTTCATGTTTTTCTCTAATGCCGGTAAGTATAATGGCTCAATAATACCACCAACGATATTCGGACCATGTAAACCGAAGAACCAAAGAAGATGAACAAGGAGTACAATGACAATTGCACTTGGTAATGTCCCTGCTAAACTTTGCAGTGGTGATTGAATCGTATTAAAGATAAATTCATGAACACTTGTACCAGCTAATTTCACTGCTAATTGAATACCTGCAACTACTGTTAAAATAACAAATGCTGGAACTATAGCTGCAAAAGATCTTAAAACTGCTGGTGGTACTCCATCAGGCATTTTAAAAGTAATGTTTCTTTGTACGAAGAAACGGAATACTTCAGTAACAAGGAGTGCCACAATAATTGCTACGAATAACCCTTGTGCACCTGTCCAAACTAAGTTCAATCCGCCTTCTTTCGGTGTTGTTGGCGTAAGAATAATTAACGCACCAAATGAAATAATACCTGCTGACAAACCATCAACGCCGTAAGATTTTGCTAAGTTATAACTTGTTGTAAATGCTATGATTAGTGCTAGAATCGCGAAAGAACCAGTCCACATTCCACCGCCAACTTGTTTCCACGTTTCACCAAACAAACCTTTCATGAAATCTTGGAAAGCTTCAGATGGAAAACCATTAATTAGTGATGCCAGTGCACCAACTAAAATAAGTGGCATAACTGCAATAAATCCATCACGGATCGCAGCTAAGTGACGTTGCGATCCGATTTTACCAGCGACAGGAACAATATATTTCTCCATAAATGCAATAAACTTTTGCATTTTGCTTCCCCCCTAATTATTTTTTAAGTGTTAATGCGTGATCTAAAACTGCTTCTCCATTCATCATGCCGTAGTGCATTGGATTGATAACGTCGATTCCAACATTTCTCTCATCAGCAAGCGTTTTCATTGAAGACAGCATGTAACGAACTTGTGGTCCTAGTAATAATACATCTGCTTGATCGATATTTGTTTTTACTGCATCCCCAGATACAGCCCAAATCTTTCCTTCTAGACCGCGAGCTTTTGCAGCCGCTTCCATTTTTGTAACTAGTAAACTTGTAGACATCCCTGCTGAGCAACATAATAAAATATTCATTTGAAAATCCCCCTTGTGTAGTATAAAAAATTTATATTTTATTTATTTTTCTTTACGCTATTTATTAATGCAATTAGCGTGCCAACTTTTTAAAACCACTAAAATCAGCACTTTTTCGACTATTTTCTTTGTGTGTTAACGCTTTCAATTAGTGTGTCGATCAAAAAACACACAGTGTGTTATAAAACAACACGCTTTTAACACATAACTGTATGAAAATAGATTAGTGTTTAGTTGTCTAGTTGTGTTTAAAACAAAAAAAACACTAAAAAATTTTTTTAGCGTGAAAATCTATTAAAAAAACTCCTCTATCTATTGTCCAAGCAAACTCTACTAAATCACATAGAATAGAGTAAAGTAACTCAATTCGAAAGGGGATTCCTATGCCAAAACATAGAAAACAAAGCAAAATAAAGATTTATAGAATAACAAGCTATAAAAAAGACAAACGTTCTGAATTAGACTCTAACAAATTTGAACTAGAACAGCAGGAAATAGAAAATAAGCAGGACAAGCACGGTAAACAAGGCAAACAAGACAAACAAGACAAACAGGATAAACAGGACAAACAGGACAAACAGGATAAACAGGACAAGCAAGCACAAACGGAAAATGTAGTCATAGTACCCACGGATTCACACAACCTAGATATATGGGATGAAATTTCTTTAAAAGAAATACAAGCTGGTGAACATACAAGTTTATTGAATGAAAAAAGCAATTATCAAAATATTCATTTGCTACAAGTAAGCGATATCCGTTTATATTTGGACAAGCAACTACAATTCAGTTCCGTCGATGAGCAAATTTATCATGAAGCACTTGTACATCCAATTATGTCAAAAGTAATTGATCCAAAACGTGTTCTCATATTAGGTGGTGGCGATGGCCTTGCCCTGCGAGAAGTTTTGAAATATGAAACTGTGCTACATGTAGACCTTGTTGATTTAGATGAGGCAATGATTAATATGGCACGTAATGTTCCAGAAATAGTATCTTTAAACAACAATGCATTTTTGGATAGTCGCGTGAATGTGCACGTATGTGATGCGAAAGAATTTCTAAATTCTCCTTCATCCTTATACGATGTAATTATTATTGATTTTCCTGATCCAGCAACAGAAATTTTAAGTACTTTATATACAAGCGAACTTTTTGCTCGGATAGCTACATTCTTAACAGAAGATGGGGCATTCGTCTGCCAATCTAATTCACCTGCTGATGCACCTCTAGTATATTGGAGTATCGGTAATACAATTGAACATGCGGGATTAACTGTGAAAAGTTATCATACAATCGTTCCTTCTTTCGGAACTGACTGGGGATTTCATATTGCCGCTAATTCTGCCTATGTACTCGATCAAATTGAGCAATTATATGTAGTGCCAACGCCTCGAACATTACCTTCCCTTCTTTCTCCTTTATTTCAATTTAGAGAAGAACATTTAGAACAACGTAATCTCGCTCTTTTAAACTCAGAATCGAATCTTATCCTACATCAATGTTACAAACAGGAAATGGAATTTTAACAACATTATAGTAAGGAGCGCTACCTTATGGAATATTCTACTTTCGGTAAGCATATAATAGTAGATTTATGGGGAGTGGATTTTTCCCTATTAGATGATATTTACTTTTTAGAACATCATTTAGTTCACGCTGCTGATCAATCTGGTGCCCACGTTTTAAACGTAAGTACAAAAGAATTTAATCCGCATGGTGTTACTGTTTTAGTTTTACTATCAGAAAGCCACCTCTCTATTCACACTTATCCAGAAAAAAACTTTGCCGCCATTGATTGTTATACGTGCGGTACAACCGTTGAACCGCAAATAGCGATTGATTATATCGTAAGTATATTGAAACCAAATGAGATGCATATAAAAAAACTGATTCGTGGTATAGGAGAAATTGTTACTGTCGATTAAATACCACTCTTACTCATTTGTAAAAAGGAGGATTGTAAATACCATCAGTGGAACAAACACTCCACTGATGGTACAGACACATACATAAAAAACCTTGCATACGCAAGGTTCATTCAGCTACCGACATCTTCTTATATAATTCTACAAATTCACTCGCTAATTCCTTCACCGTAATTGCATTCATTAAATGATCTTGTGCGTGCACCATCAGAAGGGTAACTTCGGTCTTTTCACCACCGGCTTCTTTCTGTATGAGATCCGTTTGTACACGGTGTGCCTCTTTTAATTCCTCTAACGCTTCTTGTAATTTCGCTTCTGCTTCTGTAAACTCCCCACGCTTCGCGCAATCAATTGCTTCCATTGAACAACTTCTCGCATTTCCCCCATGCAAGATTAAGTGAAAGGCCTTCGTTTCTATCGTATCCATTTTAGTTCTTTACTCCCCCTTTTCTTCCGCCACTTTTTGTTTATCCCATATTTTTAAGAACGGTAAATAAATGAAGAATGCAAGCGCAAAGTTAACAAGTTGTAAAACAACACCTGAAATTTTCCCACCTGATCCTAAATATCCACTAAATAGAATTGGTGTCGTCCAAGGAACAGCAGCACCGCTCGGACGAGCAACTAATCCCCATTCCATTGCAAAGTAAGAAACAATTGTTAACACAACTGGAACCAATATAAATGGAATTAATAAAATTGGATTCATGACAATTGGCATCCCAAAAGTTACCATCTCATTAATATTAAATATACCAGGCGCAATTGACAATCTACCTATACTTTTTAATTGCTGACTTCGGGCAAATAATAACATTCCTACAACTAAAGCAAGCGTTGCACCAGATCCGCCCATATAAATCCATAAATCAAAAAACTGTGCAGTAATCGTATTTGGTATATCTTGCCCTGCTTGGTAAGCAATTCGGTTTTGATCCATTAACGACAACCAAACGGGACTCATTACACCACCAACAATAGTAGCTCCATGAATTCCACATGACCAAAGAACATGAACGAGAATAACAGCTATTATTGCGCCCCAAAGACTAGCACCAAGTACACTAAGTGGTTCCTGTAAAATTTGCCCTACAATATTATGGATACTGCCAAAAGAAGTATTTTCTATAATTAAGCGTAAAAGCCAAATAACCGTTACAACAATAAATCCTGGAACAAGCGCGGCAAATGAACGTGTCACAGCTGGCGGAACTGTCTCTGGCATCTTTATAATTATCTTTTTTTGTACAATAAACCGATAAAGTTCAGTAGATATAAGTGCAATAATCATTGCTACAAATAACCCTTGGCTTCCCATTAATACAGCTGGGATAGCACCTTCTACAAGTACACTCTCTTTTGTACTTGGTATAATATATGCAACTTGAAATGGTGTCGCAAGTAAAAACGTCACAAGCGACAATGCCCCGGATGCTAAAGCGTCCACTTTATAATATTCTCCAAGTCTGTAAGCGATTCCAAAAACAGCTATTAAAGCCATTATATTAAAAGTTGCACTAACTGGATACCCCAAAGCCCTCTGCCAATTCTCCCCAAACAAACCTGCCATAAAATCATTATAACCTGGTATTGGTAAAGCACTAATGATGAGGAAAAATGATCCTATAATTAAGAACGGCATCGTCAATACAAGTCCATCACGAATTGCTAGCAAATGCCTCTGCTCTGCAACCTTTCCTGCTACCGGCATTACATATTTCTCTAAAAACCGTATCATCTATCCCACTCTCCTCATGGTTTCATTGACAAAGCTGCTTGCAAGATAGCTTCCCCATTACAAAGTCCGTAATGAACGGATTGAATGACATCAACAGGTACCCCTTTCTCCTTACATAATTCCTTCATTTTCGGTAATAAATAACGTACTTGTGGCCCAAGTAAAAGTACATCAGCTTTATCAATATGGCTATTTACTTCAGAACCTGATACAGCCCAAATCTTTACCTCTATTCCTCTTGCCTCTGCTGCTTTCTCCATTTTAGTAACAATCAAACTGGAAGACATTCCCGCTGCACAGCAAAGCAAAATATTCATCTCGCTTCCCTCCCCCTTCTTCTCAACCTAAATGATGGCGCATCCCTTACCACAACTAGGTTACAAATATATATGTCTAGATTTCCTGCTGTATGCCGAGCTTAAAAACAAAAATTTCTCGGTTTTCACGCTATTCCATCTATCCGTATTCTCCTAGTAAAGAGGACTTTAACTCGCTATAATAATTCAGTATGATTTTTTTAATTGATAGGAGGATATATTTATGAAGGCATATCGCTTTCCACTTATTTTATTATCTTCCATCCTAATTGGTGGTTTCATTGGTTATTTCATGGGTGCCGATGCAGTTGCTTTAAAGCCGCTTGGTGACATTTTCTTAAACTTAATGTTTACGATTGTTGTACCGTTAGTGTTCTTTAGCATCGCGTCATCTATTGCTAATATGGATGGATTAAAACGTTTCGGTAAAATTATGTCTAGTATGGCTGGGACTTTCTTATTTACAAGTATTTTAGCTGCTATTTTTATGATTATTGTCGTGAAAGTATTCCCGCCAGCACAAGGTGTTGTATTAGAACTAACCCAACCTGACAAAGCTGAAAAAGCAGTTAGTGTTGCAGATCAAATCGTCGGTATTCTAACAGTATCTGACTTCTCGAAGTTACTATCTCGTGAAAATATGTTAGCTCTTATTTTCTTCTCTATTTTAATGGGGATTGCAACTTCAGCAGTTGGTGAAAAAGGAAAACCATTCGCTACATTCTTACAAGCTGGTGCAGAAATTTCAATGAAAGTCGTATCTTTCATTATGTACTACGCTCCAATCGGACTTGCTGCTTACTTCGCAGCATTAGTTGGTGAATTCGGACCACAGCTTCTTGGAACTTACTTCCGAGCAGCAATGGTATACTATCCAGCGTCTCTTATTTACTTCTTTGTATTCTTTACGTTCTATGCATACCTTGCAGGTCGCAAGCAAGGTGTACAAGTATTTTGGAAGAACATGGTCTCTCCTACAGTTACATCTCTTGCAACTTGTAGTAGTGCCGCAAGTATTCCAGCGAACTTAGAAGCAACGAAGAAAATGGGTATCTCTTCTGACGTTCGTGAAACAGTTGTCCTTCTTGGATCTACACTTCATAAAGACGGCTCTGTTTTAGGCGGCGTATTAAAAATTGCTTTCTTATTCGGTATTTTCAACATGGAATTCGAAGGACCAAAAACATTAGCAATCGCACTTGTTGTTTCTCTATTAGTAGGAACAGTAATGGGCGCTATTCCAGGCGGCGGTATGATTGGTGAAATGTTAATCGTTTCTTTATATGGCTTCCCGCCAGAAGCATTGCCAATTATCGCAGCAATTAGTACAATCATTGATCCTCCTGCAACGATGTTAAACGTAACAGCAGATAACGCTTGTGCCGTAATGACAGCTCGCCTTGTAGAAGGTAAGAACTGGATCAAAAACAAATTTGCTTAATAGATAGAAAGAGGATGCTCGTTTTGAGCATCCTCTTTTTGTCGTTATTTGTTGATAAGTCGATATCCCTTGTCGAAACGTCGATATATTGAAAAAATCGTTGATATATTTGAAGTTATGAACGATATATCCGAAAAATCGTCGATATAATCTATTCTGCCACAAATTTGTTAAAATCTTCACAAATATTCCACATCCATTATTCATTCTCCGTACTATAATCATGTATGGAAAAGGAGATGGACCTAATGACACAAAGCGCACCTGAATTTAAAGTTTTGCAAAGCATTGCATTCCTTGCTGTCGTTTTGCAAAGTTCGTTATTATATACAATGAATCAAGGACATGTTTTACTTGAGCAATCCCTCATTATGGGCATGCTATTTAACCTTGCAAAATTTTCAGCACCTGCATTCATATTTATCGTCGGCTTCCACTTAATTCGTCACTATACAAAGCAATTAGTATACAAAGAATATATTTCTGAAAAAGCCGCACATTTACTCATTCCTTATCTCTTCTGGTCTATTCTTTACTTATTAACAACAAACGATATGATTACACTACAAAGCGGAATAAAAAGTTTATTACTCGGAACAGCCGCACCCCATCTTTGGTATGTGATTATGATGTTTCAAATTCACCTACTGTTCCCTTTACTGTGCACACTATTTTATTGGTTTCAAAAACGAACAGAAAATAAAAAAGACATATATAAATATATGACCGTCTTTGCTTGCCTATATTTCCTCTTAATGTGGTATTCTTCGCACTACATTTTTAATGGCGAGAAATTGACTAGCTCAACCATTTTACATTATACAGACCGTTCCTTCTTCTTCTACTCATTCTATTTCGTCATGGGAGGAATCGCTGCTGTAGCACTAAAAACTTGGCGGCTATTCGTCATGAAACATATCCCACTTATCACAATCTTATTTTTCATCTTATTTTTATTTATCAATTATGAACTATTTAGTTTTTACGGCGCAAACTCTATTCATTTAACCGTTTCAACTTATTTAAAACCGTCTATGTTTTTATATATCGTATGCGAAATTATCATACTTTACGTACTATCTATTACAATCGTACAGCGACGCGGTTTCTTATATAAAGCTTTACGATTTATCGGGAATTACACATATGGTGCTTATTTAGCTCACTTTTTCTTCTTGCAACTATGTACAAAGTTTCTTTCTCTATTCACACTGCAAGAAAACACAATATTATATAGCCTATTATTATTTACAATAACAGCCACAATCTCGATTTCAGCAATGGTCATATGCAGTGCACTACCATTTCATACATGGATTACAGGACCTTCTCCTACGACAAATATGAGATGGGCGAAGATTGTACTTCGGAAAAATCACGAAAAGGTATTCAAACCATATCTTTGATATAATAGAATTCCATACAGGAAAAGAAAGTAGGACACACCTATGATTAATCAAATTGGACAAATTATGCTATATGTAAATAATCAAGATGAAGCCATGCAATTTTGGACTGAGACAGTAGGATTCCAAATTATTGCGGAAGAAAATAACGGACAAGGTTTTCGCTGGATTGAAATTGCACCGTCAAAAGAAGCAGGAACAAGCATCGTCCTTCACGATAAAGAGTTAATTGCAAAGATGCAACCTGAATTAAACTTAGGTACTCCTTCACTTATGTTCTTCTCTAACAACTTAGATCAACTATATAAAGATCTTTCTGAGAAAAACGTTACGGTTGGACAAGTTGTAGATTTACCTACAGGTAGAGCATTCAACTTTGCTGATAATGAAAACAATTACTTTGCGGTAATGGAACGCAAATAATAGGCCAAAAAATGGTTCTCCTTTCATACATATACATTGAAAGGAGAACCATTTTATATTTTCTCTATAGTTTTACGCTTCTTTCTTCTATATAAAGCAACTAGAAATGCACCGACAATGATAGCACCTGCTCCTATCATTCGTTTATCTACTCCAACAACTTCCTTAATCTCTTCTTTTTCCTTTTCGTCATATGGAACACGGTGTCCTCGAACGAGCAACCTATGCGTGTTTACACCATATGGCGTACATGTAATTAGTGTCACATAATCTTGATTTTCAACTACTGTTAAATCATCTGTTTCTTCTGGTAGCACTACTTTAATTTGATCTACTTTATATGCTAATACTTTATCTAAAGAATGAATATAAAAAACATCCGCCTTTTCTAATTTATCCAAATCTGTAAATAATACAGCAGATGGTAACCCCCTATGTCCAGTCAAAATAGAATGTGTTCCTTCTCCGCCAACTGGCAAAGAGGAATTCTCTATATGACCTACCCCTCTACTTAAAACATCCTCAGACGTTCCATGATATATAGGAAGCTTCACATTAATTTTAGGAATTTCTACATAGCCCATTACTTCTCCTACATTCAACATATCTACGTAAGAACTGGAATTTCCACTCTTATCGGAACGAAATGGATCTGTAACGGTCTGTCTCTCCTGTTGTAGTTTCTCATTGTACTCTTTCGCTTCTTTTTCTTTACGTTTAATCTCTTCCCTTTGCAGCTCTTTCACCTTTTTGTCATATGTACTTACTTCAGAATAATGCGCTCTTGTCGCTAACCAATTACTCACCGTCGGGTATAAAAAAATACTAAGTCCTACTAAAAAGATGCATCCAAAAATAATATTACGTTTCATAATATACCCCTTTATTATGCATATGTAGTTCCATTTATCCCGCTATTTACCGGGCAGTAAATAACGAAAAGAGGAAGATGTTCTTTCTCCCTCTTTTCTCCCTATACTCGTACGCTTATTAAGCTTTTCTTCTTAAGAACATAAACGCTGCGCCCATTAATACAAGGCCAACTACTGTGAAGAGGATTGTCCCAATTCCACCTGTTGCAGGAAGGATCCAGCCACTCTTATTATTTTCTACAGTTAATTTCACTGTTTGGTTATCTTTATCAATCTTAACTTTAATTGGCTCTCTTAACTTTTGATAAGATTTCACTTCACCTTTATCAGTATACTTCGGTGCTTCAATTTCGACGATTTCGTATTCACCGTAAGGGATGTTATACCAATTAATCATCCCATCTTTATCAGATACGCCGACAACGTCAACACCTTTTACTTTTACAACTTTACCATCTTTTCGTAATTCAAATTTTGCACCTTCTAAAGCATCTTTAGTTGCACCGTCAATTTTTTTCAATGAAATTTTACCATCAGTTACGATAACCGTTACAGGAGGTGTTGTTGTTTCATCGTCTGGTGGTGTTACTTTATCACCAGTTTCATAATCGATTTTTGCTATATTTTTTATTTCTGTTCCACCGTTAATATCTCCATTTACTTTCGCCTTGATTTGCAAATGTAGTTCTTTTTTACCTTCTAAAGCTTTAAAATTCTCTACAGTAACTGTCACTAATTGACCTGCAGCAGTCTTTTCACCTAGCGTTACTTTTACAACATCAGAAGATACTTTTTCACCATCAATTGTAACAACTGGTGTACCGATGATTGTTAATCTTGGGTCAACGTTATCTGTTATTACGTATTTTTTGTACAGATGAATATCACCTGGTAGTTTCGTTTTAATGTCGTATGTGAATTCTTCATCTACGTTAATTGGTAAACCATTTAAATTACCGTTAATCTTCTTATCAATTGTCGGTTTTTTATAGTTTATAATTTTATCTAGTTTTACAATTTCCCCATAACCTGCTTGACCGTCTTTAGGAAATGCACCTGATTTTTCAACTTTAAATTCATATTTTTTAGGATCTAAAACATATCCTTCTAGTGCTTTTGACTCTTTGAAATAATATTCTCCATACAATAAACCGTCAACGCGGATTTTACCATCCTTATCTGTCTTTAGATCCTTTAATTCTTTTCCTGCTTTATCTACTACTACTTTATCAGTCCCTTTATGATATAGTGTGAATTCTACATCTTTTAATGGTTTGCCTGCATCGTCTACTTTCGTTAATTCTACTGCTCCACGCTTGATTTCATTTTTTGGATAAATATGAACGTCGTAGTTTAATTTTTTACCTTCTTTATCAGTCATTGGGATATCAATTGTATATGGCTCTGTATTTATATTTACGTTATCTGGACCGCTAACTTCTTTCACTAAGTAACGACCGATTGGAAGGTCCTTAAAAGTTACTGTACCATCTTCACCTGTTACGTCGCTAATAGGTGTTGCATTGTCAACTTTCTCAACAGCTTCTTTTACAATTTCTCCATTTCTTTCAATCACTTTAAAAGTTGCAACTTTTACAACTTCATACTTTACTCCTTTTATCGGTGTTGCCCCTTCAGGAACTTTCTGACCAGGTTCACCAGTTCCTTCTTCACCTTTTTGTCCATCTTTTTCATGCGCATATTTATGAATTGTTAAAGACCCTTTTGTCGGAACCTCATTTGCTGCAAATGCACTTGGCAGTGTTGAAAGCATTAATATAAATGCTAAAACCATACTAAATACCTTTTTCATACTCGTATTGCCCCCTTTATATTTTATAAATTACTGTCCCCTTTTCGGAAATAGAGAAATAGCGTTAACACAATGAGTAATGTGCTAAATAAGTAAATGAGATTTGTTCCAAACCCTCCTGTATTCGGAATGACCCATTCACTCTTGTTGTTCTCTACTTTCAACTTTTGCAAAGGTGATGTAAGTTCTACATGAATTGATCCCTTCAAGATCATGTAACCTGTCGGTGCTTTTATTTCTTTAATTTCATATTTACCGAATACTAGCGGTTCAGAAATTGCTTTTCCACTTTCATCGGTTACTAATTTTCCGACTACATTTCCATCTTTATCGATAATTTGAAACTCTGCATTTTTCAGTTTCAACGTATGATCCTTTGCATCTACTTTTTCAATTTCAATTTTCCCTGACGGAGGAGGTTCCACTGCTATTTCTACTGATGGTTTTTGTGGAGAAATATTATCTCCTTTTACCGTACCTACGTTCAGTATTTTTTTATCTTCATAACCATCTTTTATCTTCACTTGAAATACGATTGTATGCCATTCGGTATCTTGAATGTCTCCGAGTCTCCCTATTACTTTTCCAGCCTTATAATGACCACTGTCAGTATCTTCGGCATCCGTTACTACATTGCCATCCACCCGAATTGATCCTGGTACATATTCCACACCTTCTGGCAATTGGTCTTCTACTAAAGAATTTTTTATGATGCTATCTTTGACTGTATTACGAACCTTAATCGTATATTCAATCGTATCTTTTACTTCATACTTCTTACCTTGTTGTAAGTTCTTTACTTCCTTCACTGATTCCACTTTCGGATTCTTATAATCTACTTTTACTAGTTTTTCAGGTTCCTGCGGTGTAATGTTCTCTCCCGTTACCTTCGCTTTATTTACTATTTCTTTCCCTGCTTGATTCGTTTTCACTTTCACATGGAACACTACTGTATGCCACTCTGTATCTCGAATATCTCCAAACTTCCCGGTTATTTTTCCAGTCTTATAATGGCCACTATCCCCATCTTCAGCATCTGTGACAACTTTCCCATCTATTCGAATCGTCCCCGGCACATATTCCACACCTTCTGGTAATGAATCCTCAATAATAGCATTCTTTATCATGCTACTCGCTACGTTATTACGCATTTTCACCGTATATTCAATCGTATCTCCGACTTCATATATGCTCTTACCTTGCTGTAAGTTCTTTGCTTCTTTTACCGTTTCTAGCTTTGGATCTTTCGGTTCTATTACAATAGATTTCTCTGGTTCTTGCGGTACAATATTCTCACCTGTTATTTTTCCTATGTTACGAATCGTCTTATCTAACTGGTCCGATTTTACTTTCGCTTGGAAGGTGACCGTATGCCATCCTGTATCTGTAATATCACCTAAATTCCCAATCACTTTACCTATCGTATAGTGGCCGCTATCTTGATCTACAGCGTCCGTCACCGCTTTTCCATCTACCTTAATGGTCCCTGGTACATAATCTACCCCGTTTGGTAATGAATCTTCTATTACAATCTTTTTCGCGATGCTATTCTCAATTTTGTTACGCATTTTAACTGTGTATTCAATCGTATCTCCGACCTCATACCTACTCTTACCTTGTACATTTTTCACTTCTTTAACCGACTCTATTTCAGGGTTTCTTGCAATAACCTCGTTTACAACTTCATTGGAGTTTGTATATTCTTTTGAGCCCTTCAATAAGTTACCATAATCTATTCTTGCTTTATTTGTAACTTGCTTTCCAATATAACTTGGTAAAGCCCTTACTTTAAATTGAACTGTAATTCCATTTGGATCCTCTTCTGTATTTTGTACGTCGCCTAATTTAACAGTGACTTTTTTGTCTTTATAAAAGCCTGCATCATTATCTTCTGCATCTGTTATAGCTTTTTCGGTTCCATCGGCTTTTACTTGTATAGAACCAGGCACATATTCTGTTCCATCTGGAATCATGTCAGTGAACATTGCTTCACCGGCAACATCTCCGCCGTGATTTTTAACGTTCACCGTATACGTCAACTCATCTCCTGCATACACTTTTCCTTCTGGACTTACAGATTTCGTTACCGTAACACAAGGTTCTGTTCCAAGAAAAATATCATCTAGGAAATTTCCTACTGATAGAGCGTTTCCGTATGTTTTTACAGCCTCAAAACCGAATCGAGTTAACGTTTGACCTGCTGGAACTGTATAAGTCCCGCTATAGCGGCCCCATGCTTTATTATCATCTTCCATCGTTTGAATAGTAGGTAAGGAAGTAATATTCGCACTTGCTGACCCAATACGAACTCGCATCGTATCTTTCCCATCTCTTCCCCTATGAGCTAATCGCCAATAAATCGTTTGTCCTGGAGTCGTTTTCACATCTTGATATAACATTCCAGGTTCCCTTGCATTTAGTTCGGCAAATTGCTCTCCTTCTGCTGGAAGTGGTGACGCCATCGGTATTCTATCTCTCGTTCTCCAAATTTCTATTACTTTATAACGATCTGTCGTTCTCCAGCCCTCTACTTTATCTTGATCAATAAAGAAGTCTTTCGTTACCCTTGGCTTTTCAAATCCACCATTTTTTAGGACAACTCTATTTTGCTGAACACATGTATTATCTACTAAACTTGCTGGTGCAATATCTTTTATCCAGGAAGACGTCCCCATTCGTTTCTCTTCAACCGCTACAGGAGTATCCTTCCCATAAGGTCGACCCGGATCAAAATCTTTAACAGTTTCTGGATTAGATTGCTCTTTTGCAGAACTTATTTCTATATCTTTTGGTTGTTCTGCTTTAGAATCTGCTTCTGTACCTTTCGGTTGTTCTGTTATAGAATCTGTCTCCGCATGCATCGTCATGTTGTCAATAAAACTGATAGGTATATCCGCGAACACTAATAAAAGCATCAACAGTACTAAAAAGGATTTTTGTCTTCTTAGCTTCTTTTTTCGCCTCCATATGTTCATATACGATATCCCACTCCTCCCCAGACTTCTTGACTTATTACTACGGCATTTGCATTGTACTTTCCATTTCGAAAAGGAAAATGAATTTACATCATTAAGAGTGAGGATCGGTAATTTCCAAAGGAACGGTTCATCATTATACGTATAAGAACATTTACTGAATGATCATCCAGTCAAAAGTCCAAACAAACCAACATATAAACTATGTATGTCTCCTCTTCCTTTCTTAAAAACATTTGAATACCTTTCCTATCATGTAAAACAATGCCAATATTTAATTTGTACGTTCATTATATTTATTTCAAAAAAACTTTTCCATAATATTCTAACAATTGGTATAGTCCAATTTTAGAATATTCAAAATACTTTAAGCGCATATATATAGAAAAACAAATTAAATACTCGCACTATGCACCCCTTCTCTTATATAGGGACTAGTGTATAAAAAAATAATGCAATACTCTTTTTGCTACAAGCAAAATAAAAAGAAGTCATCCCCAAAAATCGGATAACTTCTTTTTATTTTAAGAAACTTGTTCTGCATTCGTTTCCCTATGTTGTATATGGCTCGTGATCCAAGCAATTCCACCAGCAACAACGAGATAGCATAACAATATTAAAATTTGCATTTGTAATTGCGACCAATCTCCTAAAGAAATCACATCTTGCAATCCTCTAAGAGAATGGGACATTGGGAGAAATTGTCCAATCTTGCTAAGAACAGCTATATTTAATTCTCCTGGGAAAGTCCCACCGCTCGTCGCTAATTGCAAGACGAGAAGCGTTACCGCTAAAAACTTTCCAACAAGACCAAATACCGTTACTAACATAAGAATAAACGTCATGAACGTAAAGGAAATAACGATACTTGATAAAACAAAGAGTGGCACACTTGCAACTTCTAATTTCATAACTCCTAGCACAACCACATCCACAAGTAGTGCTTGAATAAGTCCAATTACATATACTAACCCTAATTTGTTAATAAAATGTACTGTTCCACTTACTTTCATATTTTGTCTACGGCCAAGCGGTAAAATATTTGATGCCATAATTCCGCCAACATAAAATGCAAGTGATAAGAAATATGGTGCAATACCTGAACCGTAATTAGGCACGTCAGAAACTGTTGACTTCACTAATTGAACTGGCTCTGAGAACATCGTATTGCGTGCATCATCATTGCGAACATCCGCTATCTTCTCTGCGCCCTCTCCCAATTTCGTAGAAAGTTCTTTCGCACCATCGTCAAGTTTAACAAGTCCGTTCGTTAACTGATCAGCACCATGATTCAGCTCTGTTCCCCCGCTCGCAAGTTGATTTACACCTTCTTGTAATGATGTAAATCCAGTTCCCCATTTCGTAAATCCACTAGCTAAATTTGTAGCACCATCTGCTATCTTTTTCGTTCCAGCAGTAGCTTCATTTAACTTAACTCCGAATGTATTCATACCTTCTTCAACCTTATGCTGACCATCTGCAAGCTTCTGTGCACCTTGTGTCAATTGTTTCTGACTATTATTTAAAGTGTTTGTTGCTTGAGCTAATCCATTAGAAGTAGCGATAATCTTTTGAAAAGCAGGGTCTTGCTGCACCTCTGGATGACTTTTCACGTACTCTTCTAATTGTTGTTTTACACTATTTGCTGCATTGTCCGCTTTCACTTGCCCGTCAGCAAGTTTCTCACTTCCGTTCACCCATTCATTTGTACCAGCACTTAATTCACTAACCCCTGATTGTAAGTTTTTTTCACCTTGTGCTAATAACTCCATACCACTATGAAGGGATTTTGCCCCTTCACTCAGCTCATTCGCTCCATCAGTTAAAGCTGATTGACTAGAAGCAAGTTTTTCACTTCCCTCTTTCACTTTTGATGTCCCGTCACTTAAACGATGAATACCATCTGCAAGCTGATTTGCCCCATTTCTTGCATCTGTCGTTCCTTCATGTAACTTCCCAGCACCATTACTTGCATCACTCAACCCTTGTGCTAAGTCTTGAAACTTTGAAAAGACACCTTCTGTATAAGATTTCGTAATACTATTTGAAATTTTTGTTTTCATATTTTCAACAGCTGTCGTTCCAATTTGCGCTGCTACAAAGTTTTTACCCGGATTTACTTTGTACTGCAATTGTGCTGGTTCTGGTTTTTCATCCATAAGTGTACTTACCTTTTTAGAGAAATCGGCTGGAATCGTAACAACCATATAATACTTATCTTCTTTTAGCCCTTCCTCAGCATTTTTTTCTGATACGAAATGAAAAGCCAGTTCCTTATTCTCTTTTAAATTTTTTACAAAATCGTCTCCTGCATGAATTGTTTTCTCATCCATTGCAGCACCCTTATCTAAATTTACAATCGCAACAGGTAATTTATCTAATTTTCCGTATGGATCCCAATATCCAGCTAAAAAGAACCCTGAATAAATTAAAGGAACGATTAACAAAAAAATTAAAGCGATACGCCCATGTTTATGGTGCCACATCGCTTTCCAATCTTTAAATACAAGTTGAATTCCTTTCATGAAACATACTCCTTCTCCGAATTTCACACCATTAGAATGGTTTAACAGATTTACTATACACGTCCATTTCCATACTGTATAATACATCTTTAATTATCAATCCATTCCTTTTGGTCTATAGAAAGGAGAGTCAAAATGGAACTTCTTCAACTAAAATACTTTCAAACAGTTGCGCGATTAGAGCATATGACAAAAGCCGCTGAAGAATTGCATATCGCACAGCCTTCACTCAGCAAAACAATTGCTAGATTAGAAAAGGACTTAGGCGTTCCGTTATTTGACCGCCAAGGGCGACAAATTACATTAAACTCTTTCGGGAAAGTATTTTTAAAACGAGTAGAGCGCATTTTTCATGAATTAAGTGAAGGCGAACGAGAAATTAAAGATTTAGCTGACTTACAACAAAGCTCTATTACGTTGGCTGTTTCTATTCCAAGAATATTACCCGAACTAATTGGTTCTTTTTTACTAGAACATCCTAACGTTCGATTCCAACAATTTCTCGCATCTACTCCTTCTATGAAACGACAACTAGATAATATAGAAATTGACTTTTGCATTTCTTCTGTGCCAATTGAAGGCGAAGAGATTATTTGGGAACCACTTATTACAGAAGAAATTTTCTTAGTCGTCCCTTCAGGGCACCGTTTATCAGAACGTGAAAGTGTATATTTGCATGAAGTAAAAGACGAACCGTTCATTAGTATGAACACTGGTTACGGATTTCGGCACTTAACAGATGAATTTTGTAAAGAAGCTGGCTTCACTCCACATATTGCTTTTGAAGTAGATGAACCAACCGTGATTAGCGACCTGATTAAGCAAGGCCTCGGCATCGCCTTTGTCCCAAGTTTAACTTTATTAAAAAACTCTACTTTAGCATTAAATAAGTTACGTATTATTGAACCAAATTGTGAGCGAACGATTGGGTTAAGCTGGTCAAAAAAACGTTACTTATCGAAAACTGCTCAGAAATTCCGTGAATTCGTAATTGATTACTTCTCCAATATTAGGACTTAAAATGATATTAAACAATAAAAGATGCCATCCCCATAGGGTGGCACCTTTTATTTTTCACTCTTCTCTAATTCTATTTCAGCTAAAAGCGGCAAAACATTATCAAAAATATGCGTATTGTTATTTTCGCCTGTTACATATCCACCGTAGTATCTACTAAATACGTTGTCATTTCGGAATGTGGCCATATGATCATATAATTCCTTTGCGAAATTTGTATCACCTGTTTGTAGTACGTACAAAATCGTTAATCCGTAAGCGGCTGGCGATTCATAATTCACAGTTTGTTTTCCCGTTTCTAAATTGTAACGACCGTATAGCTTTCCATCCTCCTGAAATTTCTTCTTTATAAATTCCAAATAAGCATCTGATGAAAGACCACCTAAACTACGATGATATGCAACGTATGATTGGTCAATCAGATTCACTTCTTTGTCGTACGTAAATGTACCATCTGCTTTATACTCTTTCGGGAATGCCCATCCATGCCTTGGATAATCCGCTAAAAATTGAACGACTTCCTCATATTGCTGAGCAGAAACTTTTCCATACTTTTTCATATAGGAGAATGCATGCGGATTTACATATGACGTTGTTGCAAAATCATTTTGTTTCCTTGCATCTGCATCATAATAATCAACATAATAATTACCTTTCTTATTATAACGAATTACAGCATCACTCAATTGATCTGCCAAGTTTTTATAGCGCTCTTCCTTGTACATTTCATAAGCGCGATATAACTGTTCTATAATACGAAGATCATCAATAAGTGCATTTGTAGCTGACTGCATTTCTCCCTTTTCAGAGATTTTCCATAAAACAATTTGGTTCTTATGTACAAAATTATTTTGAATAACCTTAACTTGTTCATCGAATAACGCTTGATCGTCTTTATCGAGTGTATATTGCAGCCATAGTCCTGCTGATTCCGATAAAGCTTCACGGCCTTTCGCTTCACCAGTACCTGCTTTTGTATCCTCTAAACGATATGTAGCAAGCGTCCCATTTTCATTCACCATATGTCTTAAAATAAAATGTTCCGTACGGTTTCCTTGCAAAGCTGACCAAAATACAATTCCACCTAAAGCGATTAAGAGAACAACCCCAACCCCTATATATAAACGTTTCCGCAATCCTTTCACCTCCCTATTAAGGCTAACCTTAATTTTACCAGAACATACACAAATTTAAAAAAGACAATCTATTAGATTGTCTCCCGTTCCTTTATCATCCCTCACAAGCCTCTTTAGAAGGTCTATATAGCGATTCTACGAGTCGATCATACTCACTACGCGTAATCTCTTTATTATACAGCTTCAATAATAAATCTCTATGCTCTTTTGAAAATGCCATCTTTTTAATGACTTCAGGATACATAAAACATCCTCTCCATTTCACATAAACTTCTTCACTCCAAAAACAGAACTTATGTTCGCATAAAAGATTATAAAATATTCCTCACTAAAAAACAAACAAAATATTAACTTCTTTCTATTTAGAATATTCAAACATAATATTATCATATCCACTTTTTAAATACATATATATTTTTGGAAGTTTTTTTGAATAAATCTTCCAATTCAATCAGAAAATAATGGCAAAAAAGAAGAGGAGTTTACATATGGATACGGTAACATTAGCAAGAGCATTTTTCGGTTCTTCACTAGCATTCCACATTATCTTCGCAACACTTGGTGTCGGACTTTCATTAATGATTTTTATAAGTGAAATACTCTATCACTGGAAGAAAGATTCCGACTACGCCATTATGGCGAAAAGATGGACAAAGGCTTTTGCCATCCTTCTCGGTGTAGCAATTCCAACTGGAACAATCGTTGGTGTGCAAATCTCACTGCTTTGGCCTGGTTTTGCCAAAATTGTTGGGCAGGTTATTTCTGTTCCCTTTCAAATTGAGATTTTCGCCTTCTTTTTAGAGGCTTTGTTCATGTCCATTTATGTATATGCAGCTGACAAACTACCTCCATTCATGAGATTAATCTCGCTATTCTTCGTCATGATTGGTGCCACGGCATCCGCCGTGCTTATTACATCGGCAAATACATGGATGAATACACCCGCGGGCTTTTCAATGGGACCAGATGGATCAGTTTTTAACGTTGATCCGTGGAAAGCTTTCTTTAATCCGAGTTTTGGTACGAGCGCATTCCACGTTGTGATTACAGCCTACGCAACTGGAGCTGCCGTCATTGCCTCTATCGCCGGATTTAAATTATTAAAGAAGAATGTAAGTGAACGTGAAGTGGCATATCATAAAAAAGGACTACTGTTAGGACTCGTCGTGACATTTATTACAGGCGCTACGATGTGGCTTTCGGGACACGAATCGGCAATTGCTTTACATAAGCATTCCCCTGAAAAACTGGCATCTGCTGAAGCTTTATTTGAAACGACATCACATGCACCGTTATCAATTGGCGGCGTTGTAGATCCTAACACACTTGAACTAAACTATGCACTAGAAATTCCGAACATGCTTAGCCTACTAGTAGGACTAGACCCTAACACTGTCGTAAAAGGACTAAAGGAATTTCCACAAGAAACATGGCCACCATTTTACACGCATACACTGTTCAATTTAATGGTTGGCACTGCTGCCTTTACCTTTGCAGTTGCAGCAATTGCCCTCTTATATTGGTACTTTGTTTACCGAAAAAAAGAAACAGAGCTACCGAAGTGGCTTCTTTGGGGAGCTGCCGCATGTGGACCAGTTATGATGCTCGGCATTGAATTTGGGTGGATTTTCAGCTGTAGCGGTCGTCAGCCATGGACCATTTACGGTATGCAACGTACAGTCGATGCTTCTACACGCGCCGATTTTGTCGGTCCTTTATTTATTCTATTCATCATTTTATATATTGGACTCGGTATTTTAACAGTTTTTGTACTACGGACATTCTTTAAGAAACATCCGCTTACAAATGATTTACATCACGAAGGAGGCGATTCTCGTGCATGAGGAAAGTATTGCAATCATCATCTTATGGGCTCTTATTTTCGTATACAGTATATTAGGGTCCATCGATTTTGGAGCAGGTTTTTGGGGCATGGTATACGCAAAACATCCAACGCTAGCTGCCAAGCTTGCCAACCGATACTTATCACCGACTTGGGAAGTAACAAATACATTTCTCGTCTTTGTCGTTGTCGCTTTTCTTGGCTTCTTTCCGAAAGCCGCTTTTACCCTAGCAACGGTAATGTTCGTACCCGTTATGTTAATTCTAGTACTCGTGGCAATTCGCAGTACATTTATGGTATTTGCTTATTCCCTGCCGAAGTACCAACACCTTCTTCGTATTATTTCAGGTATTACAGGACTCTTAATTCCAGCCCTATTAATTACCGTTTTACCTGTTACAGAAGGTGCCTATATTACAATGTCTGAAGGAAAAGAAGTACTCCTATATGGAAAACTTCTTTCTAGTCCTGTTATTTATTGTTATATGCTCTTCGGACTAACTTCGGAACTATTTCTTTCCTCTCTCTTTCTTGCTGATTTTGCGAGAGAACAAGGTTCAGAAGATGCATATAGAATTTATAGAAGAAACGCGATTATCCTTGGTCCTGCAACGCTCGTTACGGCGATTATTGCCCTCGTTGTAATGGATCCGGAAACACACTGGCTTATGCAAGGGCTAATAAAGCAATTCACATGGTTTACAGTTTCTATCGTTTTATTCATTATCGGATACTCTTCTCTTTGGTGGACAAACAAGAAGTATGACACACTAGGATACCCTCGCATTGCCGTTTTAGCAGTCGTCGCTCAATATGCATTTGCAAGTTATGCTTACGGCGTTGCGCATTTACCGTATATTATTTATCCTGATGTAACTGTATTTACAAGCTTTACAACGGTCGAAACATTCTATGCATTGCTTATTCTATATGCAATTGGGATTGCAATTTTATTACCAGGATTTATTTTCTTCTGGAATTTATTCTTGAAGGATCGGACTTTTTTGAAGGAAAAATAATATTGTAGGGCCTGTTCCAAAAGGTATTTTGGGATGGGCTCCTTTTGTCATGTTTTGTCGATAAGTCGATATAATTTAAAAATCGCTGATATATTTTGAGTTGCGCCGATATATTTCAATAATCGCTGATATATTTTGAGTTGCGCCGATATATCTCCATAATCGCCCATATAAATTTCATTTACTATCTTACTGCCCCATTAATTTCTAGACTCCTCTCACAATAGTTATTTCACTAAGAGAGATACTTGTCCCATAACTTGAAAAACACATATTTATTGCACTCCGTTATACGTCTAGTTCTTCTTATTTTTTGCTGAATATACTACCAATACAAACCTTAAGACAAGCTACATTACTTTAAGGAAAAGTAGAAAGGTAGGTAAAATATGAGCATTGAAATATGGATTACTATTATTGTATTCTTCTTAACAATGATTGTTATCTTTTGGCGACCTCGTGGTTTAAATGAGGCGTGGCCGGCAGCAATTGGCGCTGGCATTATCCTGATTACTGGACTTGTATCAAAACCAGACGTCATGGACATTATTAGTAAAATTGGCGGTGCCTCCATAACAATATTAGCGACCATCGTTATGGCGGTTATATTAGAAAGCTTCGGATTCTTCCACTGGTCCGCAGCGAAACTTGCAAACCTAGCAAAAGGCTCCGGGCGCCGATTATACTGGTATATTCAATTATTATGTTTTCTTATGACTCTTTTATTTAATAACGACGGTAGTATTTTAATTACAACGCCAATCTTAATTCTTCTCCTAAAAAATCTTCAATTAAAACCGCATCAACAAATCCCTTATTTATTAAGCGGTGCTTTAATCGCTACTGCATCTAGTGCACCAATTGGTGTAAGTAATATCGTAAACTTAATCGCATTAAATATCGTGAATATGACTCTTTATATGCATACTGCTATGATGTTTGTACCTGCAACATTAGGACTATTGTTTATGTCATGGCTTATGTATACGGTTTTGAAGAAAAAACTTCCGAAAAAATTGCCTGTTTCTTCATATGATATTGAAGAAATATTCTTCACGAAAAACTTTCATCCGTTAAAAGGAAAAAATTCAGTTGATACGAAACAAAAACGGACAAGGTTCATGCTAAAAGTATTAGGCTTCGTCTTCCTTATGCGCTGTCTTCTATTCGTTGCATCCTTCTTATCCATCCCAATCGAGATTGTTGCCGTACTCGGTTCACTCATTCTTCTCATTTGGAGATGGTACTACTTACGAACGAACCCTGTCGATATTTTGAAAAAGACACCGTGGCACATTTTGATTTTTGCTTTCTCTATGTATGTCATTATTTACGGGCTCCACAACGCAGGATTAACAGCAGCGCTTGTCCAATGGCTTGAACCAGTTGTAAGTCAACATCTGCTTTATGCTAGCTTTGCAATGGGTGGACTCGTTTCTCTCCTCTCCAATGTCTTCAATAATCACCCTGCACTTATGATTGGGACCATTACGTTAACAGAAATGGGATTAGATCCAGTCACATTAAAAACTATCTATCTCGCAAATATCATTGGTAGTGACATCGGTTCACTATTATTACCAATCGGTACGCTAGCTTCTCTCATTTGGATGTATATCCTGAAACAAAACAAAATTAAAGTAAAATGGAAAGACTATTTAAGTGTATCCCTTATCGTTATTCCACTCACAACAGTCGTTACATTATTCCTCTTATTCTACTGGGTACATCTCTTCTTCGCCTTATAAAGTGAAACTTTAATCAGCCCTAACTAATCGGGCTTTTACGGGCAGTTGCCCCCCACCTAACTTCTTTGCTTCCGCTGAATTTTGAGGCGGGGGTCTTACTGCCCACAAATAGCGGAATAAACAACAGAAGCCCGCTTTGCTACCGTCTTAGCAAAGCGGGCTTCTTCTATATTTAAGTTAGGTACTACAGTGTGATCAATCAAGTAAAGAGGTGTAACGTGTTATTGGTATAAATGACTACCTGTTTCTTTAAATTCTTTCGCTTTCTCTTTCATTCCTTTTTCAATTGCTTCTGTCGTTTCTAAATCATTTTCTTTTGCATATTCCCGAATATCATGTGAAATTCTCATACTACAAAACTTCGGTCCACACATGGAACAGAAATGAGCCGTTTTCGCACCTTCTGCTGGCAACGTTTCATCGTGATACTCCATCGCGCGTTCAGGATCTAAAGATAAATTAAATTGATCGCGCCAACGGAATTCAAAACGAGCTTTTGAAAGTGCATCATCACGCTGATGAGCCGTTTTGTGCCCTTTCGCCAGATCAGCTGCATGCGCAGCGATTTTGTACGTAATAACACCTTCGCGTACATCATCTTTATTCGGTAAACCTAAATGTTCTTTCGGCGTTACATAACAAAGCATCGCTGTTCCAAACCAGCCAATCATCGCAGCTCCAATTGCGGATGTAATATGGTCATAACCTGGTGCAATATCTGTCGTTAACGGTCCAAGTGTATAGAATGGTGCGCCCTGGCAAATATCAAGCTCTTTCTCCATATTTTCTTTAATTAAATGCATCGGTACATGCCCAGGCCCTTCAATCATAACTTGCACATCATGTTTCCAAGCAATCTTCGTTAATTCACCAAGTGTTTCAAGCTCAGAGAACTGCGCTTCGTCATTTGCATCTGCAATCGAACCTGGACGTAATCCATCTCCAAGAGAGAACGAAACATCATACTGCTTCATAATTTCACAAATCTCTTCAAAATGAGTGTATAGGAAGTTTTCTTTATGATGGTATAAACACCACTGCGCCATAATTGAACCACCGCGCGAAACGATACCTGTCGTACGCTTTGCAGTAATCGGAATGTAACGAAGTAATACGCCAGCGTGAATCGTAAAGTAATCTACGCCTTGCTCCGCTTGCTCAATTAACGTATCACGATACACTTCCCACGTTAAATCTTCTGCAATTCCGTTTACTTTTTCAAGCGCTTGATAGATCGGTACAGTTCCAACTGGTACAGGCGCATTACGAATAATCCACTCACGCGTCGTATGAATGTTTTTACCTGTAGATAAATCCATAATCGTATCTGCACCCCAGCGAGTAGCCCACGTCATCTTCTCTACTTCTTCTGCAATAGAAGAAGATACAGCAGAGTTTCCGATATTTGCATTCACCTTCACGTGGAAATTACGTCCAATAATCATCGGCTCTGCTTCGGGATGGTTAATATTCGCTGGTAAAATAGCGC
The DNA here is from genome assembly GCF_027715825.1 of Bacillus cereus group sp. Bc061. Taxonomy (NCBI): domain Bacteria; kingdom Bacillati; phylum Bacillota; class Bacilli; order Caryophanales; family Bacillaceae; genus Bacillus; species Bacillus cereus group sp. Bc061. The sequence continues at coordinate 286,053 of NZ_JAQFTZ010000003.1, read as the reverse complement.
GACCTTCCGCAATTTCCTTACGAACAAACTCAGGTTCTACCCCTTCACGAATCGCAACATATTCCATCTCAGACGTAATGATGCCATTACGTGCATAATGCATTTGCGTAACATTTGCACCTTGCTTCGCTCTAAGTGGTTTACGATCCATTTGCGGGAAAACAGGTGTATGTTTCGAAGCCACCTTCACACCGTCATCCTCTGGTTTCACTTCGCGCCCTTCGTATGCTTCTACATCATTACGCTCCAGTATCCAAGAGTGGCGTGGCGTTGGAATCCCCTTTTCCAGCTCCACTTTATACGCGGGATCCGTATAAGGACCGCTCGTATCATATACGCGAATTGGCGGATTCGGAACGCCGTTTGTATCACTTTGTTCAATCTCACGCATCGGCACCTTCATACCTTCTCGTGGTCCATCCACATACACTTTCTTACTTCCTGGTAAACTCGATTTCAATTCAATTTGCTCAGCTGAAACAGACTGTTTCATAACCTTTGTTGCCCCCCTGTACGTGACAAGGACGAGATATGGCCAGCGTATGCCAAAATAAAAAGAGCCAGGTCCATAAAAAAATAAGGACCTGGCTCATAAAGACATCATTATGTAAAGCCGTTAACTTCCCTACGCTGGTACGAGCCAGATCAGGTCCAAAGGGTTAAGAAGTTCACGCGCTTCTCTCTCAGCCTACGCATACGTTAGGCACCCCTAGTTTATCACTGATTTAATTTTCAATACTTTCTCATCATACACGATAATCTGAAAAATGCAAAGTTTATTTCTTTTGTTGTTTATGGAATCATCCACGTTAAATAATATGCCTGTACATACGTCATAATACCAACAATAATTACGAAGAATAAACTATGCTTCACTGTAAACCGGAATAAATCTGATTCTTTTCCAGCAAGTCCAACTGCTGCACAAGCAATGGCAATCGATTGCGGAGAAATCATTTTTCCGGTTACACCGCCCGTTGTATTCGCTGCAACGAGAAGTACTTCAGATACACCGACTTGCTGCGCTGTAATTGCTTGTAAATTTGAAAATAATGCATTCGCTGAAGTATCAGACCCTGTTAAGAATACACCAATCCATCCTAAGAATGGTGAGAAGAACGGGAATAGTCCGCCAGTTCCTGCTAGTGCTAACGCTAGTGTAGAAGATAGCCCAGAATAGTTTGCGATAAATGCAAATCCTAATACGAATCCAATAGATAGAATTGGCATTTTAAGTTCACTTAAAGTTTCTTTAAATGTTACCACTGCATCTTTTACACTCATTTTCAAAATAAACATGGAAATGAGACAAGCAATTAAAATTGCTGTTCCCGTTGCTGATAATACATCAAACTTCAAAATTGCCTCGTAAGGCGTCGCTTTATTTACAATAGGCTCTGCTTTCATTACTAAATTGTGCAAGCCTGGAATTTCAAACTTAAATACAAGGCTTTCTAACGCGCCTCCTGGAGCAAATAATGCTTTAAAGAAACTTTGACTCCAAATGACTACCATAACCGTTAATACGATAAATGGAGACCATGCCTTTACTACTTTTCCTAACGTTAATTTCGGCATCGATGCCGCTGTTGTTGCAGCTACTTCTCTATTTGCTTGCCCTGATTGATAAATTTCTTTTGGTTGCCATACTTTTAAGAACAGCGCTAAACTAACTAAACTTACAAGTGCCGACGTAATATCCGGAAGTTCTGGTCCTAAGAATGTCGCTGTTATGAACTGCGTAATTGCAAATGAGCTACCTGCTACAAGTAAAGCAGGCCACGTTTGTCTTACTCCTTTCAACCCGTCCATTAAAAATACGATAAAGAATGGAACAAATAATGATAAGAACGGTAATTGATGTCCAGCCATTTGTCCAATTTTATGTGGATCAATACCTGTTACTTGTCCAGCAACTGTAATCGGAATACCCATCGCTCCGAACGCTACTGGTGCTGTGTTTGCAATTAAACAAAGACCTGCCGCATATAAAGGATTTAGCCCAAGGCCTGCAAGAAGCGCTGCCGTAATCGCTACTGGTGCACCGAATCCCGCTGCCCCTTCTAAAAATGCTCCGAATGAAAAACCGATTAAAATAACGAGTAAACGATGGTCATTCGTAATGGATAATACAGATGCACGAATCACATCGAATTGACCTGTTTTCACAGATATTTTATATAAAAATACCGACATAATGATAATCCAAGCAATTGGCCATAGTCCGTATAAAAAACCATATCCAGTCGCTGCCATTGCCATCGTGAACGGCATCTTATAAGCGAATAATGCCACTAAAATTGTAAGTACAACTGTAATAAATCCTGCCACATACCCCTTCATGCGGAAAACTGCTAAAGCTAAGAAAAAAAAGATAATCGGAATAAGTGCGACCGCCGCCGAAATCCAAATGTTTCCGAACGGATCATAAACTTGTGTCCATGTGTTCATTGTTCTCTCCCCCTAAAGAATCCCCTTTTAAGTAGAATAACCTCATCAATAGACTATCAGGTCATCATACCTTTAAGTCTAAAAATAAAAAAACGTTTAAGAAAACGTTTTCAATAACTTTCATTTATACTGTACCATAACAATTTCCATTTAAAAAGATTTTTTTGAAAATTTTATTATTTAACAAAAAAATCTTACAAAACCGTCATGTTCTTGTAATGTTCATCGATAGAAAGCTTGCCAAAACTATTGCATAATAATAGTATAACAACGGACATTATTTATGAGGTGATATATATGAATGGAAACAAAATATTAGCAGCTTTATCATACTTTAGTGTATTATTTGCCCCTATCTTATTCCCTATTATTGTGTGGATTGTAGGCGATGCTGAAACGAAACCACATGCAAAACGTGCTCTATGGACACACATTATCCCAAGTATCGCTACATTCATTGGCGTAACTATTTTAGGAATTATGGGTCTTGGATCTGATCAACCGGATGTAACACTGGGCATCGGTACAATGATTGTCTTATGTATTTGCGGAATCATTAGCTTATACTACTTCATTTGGAACATCGTGAAAGGTATTAAAGTACTGAAAGCTTAATTTTAAACAAACGTTTGATTAATAAGAAAAAACCGTCCCAAAATACTTTTTGGGACGGTTTTTTTATCTTCTGCGTTTCTTCTTTTTTCTCATCATTTTCTTACGGCGCGTATTCACTTTATCCGCTATAATGTGAAGCGTGCTTGCCACAACAATTCCCATTACGAACGTTACAATTTCAACCTCATGTTCCTTCGCCATTTCTATTAAATTCCCGTCAAGCGCGATTACATTTAATAGGAATAAAAACGGAGAAAACACAATTAACATGTATGCAATACGAATCACATCACCAAGTATAATTGTGTGTGTAAAGAAGGAGCGATGCGGCATCACCTTCTTATACGGATACCAAAATATACGCAGGAATCCCCATTTATTATACGCATTACTATACGTATCTAAATCCGGTGTTAAAAATGTAGTACCTACTAAAAAGCCAATTGCAAAAGTTAATAAAAAATCAAAATTTGTTAGTCCATACGAAAAGAGCATAAACAAAACAACCGGAAGGGATATTAAGTTTATTTTCGTATGCGTTCTTCCTGACGGCATAATGCACTTCCTCGCTTACGTTCGCCCTGTCACCATGTGACAGTTCTCACCTATTGATCTAATTTTTGATCGATAAAGGATGTGTCTATATCCGAACCAAACCATTCTGTCAACTTCACTCGCGCCTTATCTTTTACATCATCATCGACGTATAGCGACGCTTGTAATAACGCAGCCATTAACGCCCCTAAATCATCCGTATAACCAATTCCAGCAACGAAATCTGGAATCGCATCAATCGGTGCAATAAAATAAGCAAGTGCTCCAATTACAATAATTTTCACTCGCTTTGGAACATCTGGTTTCTGCAAAACGTAAAACAATAATAAACTTGCATAAATGACCGACTGCCCTGCTTGCTTTGCGACATGTTTTACTTTCTTCCAAAATGCTTCAACTGAAAATTTTTGTTTCATGTAAAAGCCTCCCTATTTTTTTAAAAGAAATAAGCTACAATATGTTTTCAGTAAAAGTTCATCAAAATTACACATAATCTATCAATGAACTTTCATTGTAACAAACAAACCAAAAAAAGAACAAGTGTTCGTTAATTTTTACATACTTCCCTTCATATAATAGGTTTCTAGATAACCACTTACCCATTGTCATTTCTTATTTCTCAACAAAGAAAATTTTCACTTTCACTTAACATTCTGCTCTACCTTTGTTATATTTTCTAGTTGACGGACATATAAACGAATGTTAAAGTTTTCTCTGGTAGTGACAAATCTCATACAAAAAATGTAAAATGTTATAGTGTTTCTCAGAAATGAATTTTGTTGTATAATACAGAAATGACGTTATGCTTATGAGTAACACAAGAAACTAAAAGGGTATGCATAGTTATAGTCGTATATGGGTGAATATAGAACCTCTAATTATGGCCAAGAAAACTATGTATTTTTTATTTTAGCATTTTTCGCTCCAAAATCGACCAAGCCTGATAGAGAAAGGGTGGAAATGAATGAAAGAAACCTTGAAATCACAATTTCAAAATGTGCGTTTCACTGCATTCGTAGCTTTAGCCTTATGGTTGAAGACATATCTTATTACACGCACAAGCTTTGATTTAAAACTTGAATCTTTCATGCAAGAATTCATTTTATTCCTTAGCCCATTAGCAGCATCATTACTGCTTGTTGGTCTTGCATTATTTGCAAAAGGGAAAAAACGTAACTATATAGCACTTGGAATTAATTTTGTCTTAACAATCGTTCTTGTTGGTAATGTAATGTTCTACGGATTCTACAATGACTTCGTTACTTTACCAGTACTAGGACAAACATCTAACTTCGGAAGTTTAGGTTCTAGTGTAAAAGAATTGTTTAACTACAAAATTATCCTCGCATTTGCTGATATTATCGTATTCTTCATTTTATTGAAGAAGATGAAGAATTTTGCACCGACAGAACGTGTAGCACGCCCAATGCGTTCCCTATACTTCGTGTCAACAATTGCTATTTTCTTCGCAAACTTAGGATTGGCAGAAGCTGAGCGTCCAGAACTATTAACACGTTCATTCGACCGCGTTATGCTTGTTAAAAACTTAGGTTTATATGTACACCAAGTATATGATCTTGGCTTACAAGCAAAATCAAGTTCACAAAAAGCATTTGCTGACGGTAGTAAGTTACAGGAAACAGAGAACTACGTAAAAACAACGCAAAGCAAACCAGATCCAAATATGTTTGGTACTGCAAAAGGGAAGAACGTAATCGTTGTCTCTCTTGAGTCATTACAAACATTCTTAATCGGTGCAACAGTTAACGGACAAGAAGTTACACCATTCTTAAACCAATTTACGAAAGAAAGTTATTACTTTGATAACTTCTTCCATCAAACTGGGCAAGGAAAAACATCTGATGCTGAATTCTTAGTAGATACTTCAATGTATCCACTAGACCGTGGTGCTGTATTCTTCACACACGGTAACAACGAATACACAGCAACTCCAGAAATTTTACGTCAGCAAGGATACTACACTGCAGTATTCCACGCAAACAACGCAACATTCTGGAACCGTAACATTATGTATCCGGCACTTGGTTATGATCGTTACTACAACGAGCTTGACTATAAGATTACGCCAGAAACGAAATTAAACTGGGGATTAAAAGATATCGAGTACTTTGATCAATCTATCGATATGTTAAAACAAGTGAAGCAACCGTTCTATACTCGCTTCCTTACTTTAACAAACCATTACCCATTCACTTATGATGACAATACAAAATTAATTGATGAATACAATTCTGGTGATGGCGTATTTGACCGTTACATGGTAACAGCTCGCTACTTAGATGAAGCAATGAAACACTTTATTGAACGTCTAAAAGCAGAAGGTATTTACGACAACTCAGTTATCGTATTCTACGGTGACCACTACGGTATTTCTGAAAACCATAACCGTGCAATGGCACAGTTCTTAGGAAAAGAAGAAATTACTGCGTTTGACCATATGAACTTACAAAAAACACCGATGTTTATTCACGTTCCAGGTCAAAAAGAAGGTAAAACAATTTCAAAACCAACTGGTGAAATTGACATTAAACCAACTATTCTAAACTTACTTGGTGTAGATTCTACGAATGACGTTCGATTCGGTCATGACGTATTCTCACCTGATAATAAAGGATTCGTTGTTCTTCGTGATGGTAGCTTCGTTACAGATAAGTACATGTACACGAACAGTACATTCTACGACCGTGCTACTGGCGAAGTTGTACAACTACCAAAAGAAGAATCTCAACCACTTATTGATCGTGCCCAAAATGAATTGAGCATGTCTGACAAAATCATTGAGGGTGACTTACTTCGCTTCTCTGAAAGCAACAAGATCAAAACTGGTGAAGTAAAGACAGCTATTAAAGAAGAAAAGAAGAGCGCTGAGTAATCTCAGCCTCTTTTTTTATATTCCTCCATACAATTACTTATATTCATTAACTTTAACATTACATAACCTTTACCAAATATTCATATAAAATTAATGAAGTATCTCTATAATAAAATATGTAAACGAGGTTCTATATATTTCTTATCTCTCATCTGTAATAAGATCCCTTAAAGAAATATGTGAATCGTTTATTTCTACTTTCTTATAATTGTCTTTCAATATGTTTTGTTTCCATACACAAAACATTCAATAAGACGATGTCCCTATGAAAGATAGCTACCCTCCTTGTGCAGCATTCCATAAGAATGTTGCTTTTTTTTATTTAAAAGCAGGATTCTTATTTCTTATTTTCGAATTTGTATATACAAAATGCTGTAAATCACTACCACTTCTCTACCATTTACAAATACATATACGTCATATGTAAAGAATTACTCACATAAAAATTACTGTAGTGATTTTTATTCCAAATGAATGAAAACTTCACTTTACTTATGCACTTACGAAAGGATGGGACGAAAATTGGCATATGAAAGATTTGTACTTTGGAATGATGCAGTTATTGATACAACGAAACAAAAAACGTACATAGACCTTGAGGAAAGAGGCTTGCAGTTTGGGGATGGTGTCTACGAGGTTATTCGTCTATATAAAGGGAACTTTCACTTATTAGATCCGCATATCACAAGATTATATCGCTCCATGGAAGAAATAGAATTAACACTCCCTTTCTCAAAAGCGGAACTGATTACCCTACTTTATAAACTAATCGAAAATAATAATTTCCACGAAGATGGAACGATTTATTTGCAAGTATCTCGTGGTGTACAAGCTCGTACCCATACGTTCTCATATGACGTCCCTCCAACAATCTATGCCTATATTACAAAGAAAGAAAGACCAGCGTTATGGATTGAATATGGTGTACGTGCCATATCAGAACCGGATACGCGCTGGCTACGCTGTGATATTAAATCATTAAACTTATTACCGAATATATTAGCTACTACGAAAGCGGAACGAAAAGGTTGTAAAGAGGCCCTTTTCGTACGAAATGGTACTGTAACTGAGGGCAGCCACTCTAACTTCTTTCTCATTAAAAACGGAACTCTTTACACACATCCAGCTAATCACCTTATTTTAAATGGCATTATTCGTCAATATGTTCTTTCTTTAGCGAAAACCCTTCGTATTCCAGTACAAGAAGAGCTTTTCAGCGTTCGTGATGTTTATCAAGCGGATGAATGCTTTTTTACAGGAACGACGATTGAAATTTTGCCGATGACTCATCTTGATGGAACCGCAATCCGAGATGGTCAAGTTGGCCCTATCACGAAAATGCTGCAACGATCATTTTCTCAGAGTTTGTTACAATCCAATATGTCATCTTCTTAAACACGAATAATTTCTATCCTTTCTACATTCAATATATGTATTTAAATGGAAATCAAGGTATAGATTTATGCCTTGATTTTTTCTTGTAATCTTTTTGTCATATTCAGATTCCCGCATAAGTCTTGACAGTAATCGACATGCTCTTTAGAATTTTTAACAGTTGGTAAATATTTCTTCACTACATTACAGACAGAAAGGAATCGACAAATTATGAAAAAATACCTTGCCGGTCTTGCGGCAGTGTCTGTAGCAGGAGGAGCAGCACCTACACTTGATAGTGTTCAAGCTGCCCCTGAACAAAATACACAAAAAGCTGCTACAACTGTCCAAGCTTCTGCATCAAACAGCTCATCTTATAAGGTTAACGCTGACGTATTACATGTTCGTGCAGGATCAAGTACTTCTCACGACATCATCTCGCGCGTTTATAACGGTCAATCACTAAACGTGATTGGCGAAGAAAATGGTTGGTACAAAATTAACATGAATGGACAAACAGGCTTTGTTAGTGGTGAATTTGTATCAAAAAATGGTGCGAGCAATTCAAATGTAAGTACAACAGGTGGAAAAAATAAAGTTACTGCTGATGTATTACGTGTACGTACCGCTCCTAACACTTCTAGTTCTGTTTCAGGACGTGTATATGAAGGACAAACATTAAACGTAATTGGTCAAGAAAATGGTTGGGTAAAAATCAACCATAATGGACAAGTAGGTTATGTAAGTGGTGAATTTGTATCTGGCGTTTCTGCTAATACAGGTTCTTCAAACAACAATACGAATAATAACAACCAAGAATCTGTAAAACCAGCAAGCGGAAACTATACAGTAAATGTATCTTCCCTTCGTGTTCGTACAGGTCCTAGCACTTCTCACACAACTGTAGGTTCTGTTACAAAAGGACAAGTAGTACAAGTTGTTGGCGAAGTTCAAGATTGGTTCAAAATCAATTATGCAGGCCAAACAGCTTACGTAAGCAAAGACTACGTAACAAAAGGCGGTTCTAGCGATAACGCTACACAAGGAAACAACCAAAATAATAACCAAAACAATAATGTAACTGTTCAAACTGGTGGTACTTACGTTGTTAACGCAACATCTCTACGCGTTCGCACAGGCCCTGCTACTTACCATAGCGTAATTGGTGGCGTATTAAATGGTACGACATTAAACGTAATTGGCTCTGAAGGTAGCTGGTTTAAAGTTAACTATCAAGGAAAAACAGGCTACGTTAGTAGCGAATTCATGAAATTCGTTAAAGGTGGCACTACTACTCCTGAGCAACCAAAACAACCTGAACAACCTAATCAAGGTGCAATTGGTGACTACTACATTAATGCTTCTGCCTTAAATGTACGTAGTGGTGAAGGTACAAATTATAGAATCATAGGCGCACTTCCACAAGGACAGAAGGTTCAAGTAATCTCTGAAAACTCTGGATGGAGCAAAATTAACTACAACGGTCAAACTGGTTATATCGGAACACGTTACCTTTCTAAAACACCAGTTGGCGGCGCAGTAGATAATAAGCCTAACAACAATCAAAATAACAATCAAAACAATAACAACAATACAGGTAATAATAGCGGCAACAGTTCTTCTATACTTGCATATGCAAAAGGAATGCAAGGCGTACCATACGTTTGGGGCGGAACTTCTGCTAACGGTGTGGACTGCAGTGGCTACATCTACCACGTATTTAAGAAATTTGGTCATAACATTAGCCGTCAAAGTGTTGCGGGATATTGGGGTAGCCTACCACAAACTTCAAATCCACAACCAGGCGACTTAATTTATTTCCAAAACACTTATAAATCGGGTCCTTCTCACATGGGTATTTACCTTGGGGGCGGATCATTTATCCAAGCCGGAGATAAAGGTGTAGCAATCGCTTCATTAAGCAATTCTTATTGGAGTAAGCACTTCTTAGGTTATACGAAAGCACCTTAAGTTATATTTTTAGAGCCTTCTAGATTACTAGAAGGCTCTTTTTAATGTGTATAACCTATTTCCCTAAAAAAATAATGTATCTATTTTCCTATTTCATACACTATATTCTACAATAATGATCCATAACGTTATCATAATGTATATTTTCACATAAAAAACATAACCTATTTCATGTCTAATCATTTTATATGTGTTTTTTTGAAGAATTTTCTTTTTATTTAAACTTTTCGTTAGACGTTTGACCTCTGATGTCCATTATGATAAGTTACTTAAGATGTTATATTTGCAGAAGTATAGACAACTGTTTTATACATTTTTTTACTATGAGGAAGGAGCATACACTGCATGAATCTTTTATGGGGAATTGGCGGCGTGATTGGAGTATTAGCAATCGCTTTCTTACTATCTTCCAACCGCAAAGCTATTAATTGGCGCACAATTTTAATCGCGCTAGCATTACAAATGTCATTTTCATTTATCGTATTACGATGGGATGCCGGAAAAGCAGGTTTAAAACACGCTGCAGATGGCGTTCAAGGATTAATTAATTTTTCTTACGAGGGAATTAAGTTCGTTGCTGGGGATTTAGTCAACGCAAAAGGACCTTGGGGATTTATCTTCGTTATTCAAGCACTACTTCCAATCGTATTTATTAGTTCATTAGTAGCAATCTTATATCATTTCGGTATTATGCAGAAATTTGTTAGTATCATTGGTGGCGGGTTAAGTAAACTTCTTGGAACTTCTAAAGCAGAAAGTTTAAACTCAGTAACAACTGTATTTTTAGGACAAACTGAAGCTCCAATCTTAATCAAACCTTACTTAGCACGTTTAACAAATAGTGAATTCTTCGCTATTATGGTAAGCGGTATGACAGCTGTTGCTGGATCAGTTCTTGTCGGCTATGCAGCAATGGGTATTCCGTTAGAACACTTGTTAGCAGCAGCAATTATGGCAGCTCCATCAAGTCTATTAATTGCAAAACTAATTATGCCAGAAACAGAAAAAGTAGATAATAACGTTGAACTTTCTACAGAGCGTGAAGATGCAAACGTTATTGATGCAGCAGCACGTGGTGCATCAGAAGGTATGCAACTTGTTATTAACGTAGCAGCAATGTTAATGGCTTTCATCGCATTAATCGCTTTATTAAATGGCCTATTAGGATGGATTGGCTCTTGGTTCGATATTAAACTTAGCCTTGATTTAATCTTCGGTTACTTACTATCACCATTTGCAATTTTAATCGGGGTTTCTCCTGGTGAAGCCGTACAAGCAGCAAGCTTTATCGGTCAAAAACTTGCAATCAACGAATTCGTTGCATACGCAAACTTAGGACCACATATGGCAGAGTTCTCTGCAAAAACAAATCTAATTTTAACATTCGCAATCTGTGGATTCGCAAACTTCTCTTCTATCGCAATTCAATTAGGTGTAACAGGAACATTAGCTCCTACTCGCCGTAAACAAATTGCACAATTAGGGATTAAAGCAGTTATCGCTGGTACACTAGCTAACTTCTTAAACGCAGCAGTTGCAGGTATGATGTTCCTATAAAATAAAACAAGTCCCCTCTTTCTAAAGAGGGGACTTGCTTTATTTTCTCAGTATATATTAAATACTTTATGCTGAAATATAAAAACATTATGATACAATAATTATCAAGTCTGTTTATTTTTTCTTACAAAAGAGGGATACTACTTTTTGTTGCCTCTCAAAAAGAATATAGTCATCCGGTCTATTTCTTAATAATTGCGCATACTACAAGTATCCTTGTATGAATTATCTTTAAGGAGGAAAGTTTTGTGAAAGATAACTTCTATAAAGTCCTCTCTATGTGGATTTTACAAATTTTATTTTATTTTACAACTGTACATGTAACGCAATATGAGCATGCTCTCATTTTTACAATTATATATGTAATTGTTAATGTACTATTTCTATTTTTGCCTGATAAAACTGCATTTGTTTTCTTCATATTAGGAACCATTATTTCGGTATTCTACCTGTTCTACCAAGCATGGCTTTACTTATGGAGTACATCAGAACAATGGGAATACATTATTACTCACTTCCTAATGGCAGCAAATTTCTTCATTGTATATATCTCCACTCATCTATTAAAGAAGGTTATTCATGAAAATAAAGAATTAACCGAACGTGTGAGAACGTTAGAACAATACATCGGAGAATCGAAATTATTAACAAGACAAGAATTTGAGAGACGACAAGCATTATTAATCAATGCAATGAATCGTCGTAATGAAACAGGCGTTATGATTTATTTTGATTTCACTTCCTTTAGTAAATATACGAAGGAAAGTGTTATGGACCGTGTAGCTTCCTTATTAGTTGAAACGGTAAGAGCTGACTTTGACCTTGCTGCTAAATATGATAATAATACGCTCGTTATTTTATTACAAAATACAAATGAAGCCGGTGCTGACATTGTAATGAACCGCCTAAAGCCAAAAATGGAGCAATGGCTTGCTGCTGAAGCGATCCAAGATATAAAAATTTCACGCGAGCAAATTGGGAACAAAGGACAGACGTTATTATGATGACACTCGTTATACTTCTTTTATTCCTCCTGTTTTGCGTACTTGTTTTTTGGATTAGCATCACATTTTCGATTAAGTATGTACTTATTTTTACAGCCTTTCTATTCTCTGGCTTACTCGTTTACTATTCTTTCTTAACACTCGCAGGTTTAGTTCACCGAAGTAGGAAACGAAAAGATCGTACGCTAGAACATTACCCAAGCGTCGATATTTTAATACCAGCTCACAATGAAGGCGTCGTTATTAAAGATACTTTAGAGGCGATGGCAAAGATTGAATATCCAGGCAAACTAACTGTTTATTTATTAAACGATAACTCGCAAGATGAGACACCTGAAATTGGTGACGATTTTGACAAAGCTTATGCTCATATTCGTCACATTCGCGTTCCCCCTGGTGAACCAAAAGGAAAATCACGTGTATTAAACTATGGCCTTAGTATTTCAGATGGTGAATACTTCTGTGTTTATGATGCAGATAACCAGCCTGAACCACATGCATTGCGAATGCTTGTAGAACACGCTGAAACAACCGAGGATGCTGTTGGAGCTGTTGGGCATGTTCGTACTGTAAATGAAAAAAGAAACTGGCTAACACGAATGATTTCGTTAGAATTTCAAATCTTCCAGCTCCTTATGCAATCCGGACGCTGGTTACTATTCCAAACAGGTTCACTAACAGGAACAAACATGCTTCTTCGTCGCGCTGCATTAGAAGAGCTTGGCGGCTATGACCCTTATGCAATTGCTGAAGATGCTGAATTAACATTACGAATTACACAAAAAGGTTATCTCCTGCCAATCGTTCCAGAGTCAATTACATGGGAACAAGAACCTGAGCATTTAAAAATCCTTATTAAGCAGCGTACACGTTGGCTTCAAGGGAACTTGTACATTTTAGAAAAAATGTTTTCTTCATTAAGTTTCTTTAAAGGAAAACTGCTCGTCCATTCTTTACAACAAGTTTTAGTATATGTTGTATTTTGGTTATTCTTAATCATTTCGAACGTTTGGTTTGTAATTGGGTTACTCGGGATATTCCAAATTCAATATAGCATTCCGCTACTATTCATGTGGTATGTCGCATACGTTACATATGTTTCTCAATTATTTAGTGCCCAGAGTGTGGAACGAACCTTTACACCAACTAATATTTTTATTAGTGTGATCATGTACTTTACGTACGCACAGCTCTTTACGTACTTATTCATTCGTAGCTTAATTTTATACTTACGTGCAAAGAGCAAGAAACAAGTCATTGGCTGGGATAAAACTGTTCGATTCAAAAAAGATAAATAATAAAAATAAGCACAGAGCGCCGTATGCTCTGTGCTTATTTATTGCCGTATAAAATATATATCAGACAATACCCCTTAGCTGAAAGTAATTTCACGTCCATCCCCCAACGAACGATCGACCTTCATTTATATACGAAAAAGTGATTGCTATTTTTGTAGAACCAATTGCTTCTCTTGTTGCTCTTTACGCGTTTCAGTCTTAGGTTCCGTGCTTTCTTGGACACTACGATGTGCCACACGTTTCAAACAAATATGCTTCCACTTTCTTTCGTAACGTTTCATTATTCTAGATGTCCCCCTTGAATACGCTTTAAAACTATTTGAAATCGCTTACAGGAAATAATATAGCACATATATATAAACGTGACAACACATTTCCGACAATTTTTTGTCAAAAATACGAATAGAATTTGCAAAACATCGAACATTGTCGAAATATATCGATTTTCATTCGTATAAAAGGCATACTACTAATATAGTATGCCTTTTATTTCCCTTACTTGCAGTTCAAGTTCCTTCTATATAAAAAAGAGCTGATACATAATCAGCTCTTTTTCCTTCTATTATTTATGACGCTTCATACGCCCTTCTTTTTGTAACTCTTTAAATAATGCTGCCATCATAAAGAAAATAACGAAGACGAATGGGAATGCTGCAATGATAGCTGCCGTTTGTAAGGCCTCTAAGCCACCTACATATAATAAAATAGAAGCTAAGGCTGCTAAAACGATACCCCAGATCATTTTAATGCGGTTTGGCGGATTTAAACTACCATGTGTTGTTAACATTCCTAAAACGAATGTCGCTGAATCTGCAGATGTAATAAAGAATGTAGAAATAAGAAGAATAGCTAGAACAGATAAAGCCGATCCAAAGCTTCCCATCTGGTCAAACATAGCGAATAACCCTACTTCTGTTCCCATCTCTTTCACTTTTTCAAAAATATGTGCATCACCGAACAGCTCCATATGAATACCAGTTCCACCGAAAACAGAGAACCAAAGGGCACCAATTACGGTCGGTACGAGTAACACACCGATAACAAACTCACGAATGGTACGTCCTCGTGAAACACGAGCAATAAATGTACCTACGAATGGTGACCATGCAATCCACCATGCCCAATAGAAAATTGTCCACGATTGAATCCATTGGTTTCCACCTTCATCTAATGGACTTAATCGGAAACTCATGCTTGGTAATTCCTGAATGTAAGCACCAATTGTTGAGGTGAAGTAATTCATAATAAAGTTTGTTGGACCTGCAAATAATACAATAATCATAAGTGCAAATGCCAAAATAATATTCGTATTACTTAAATATTTAATTCCTTTATCAAGACCTGTTTGCGCAGATAACATAAATAACACTGTTACGATTGCAATAATAACTAACTGAGTCGTTAATGAATTCGGGATGGATGTTAAATAACTAACACCACCGGCAATTTGTTTTGCACCAAGACCTAATGATGTTGCCACGCCAAACACAGTCGCGAAAACAGCTAACACATCAAATAAATGAGCAATACGTCCATGGTCCCCGCCTTTAAATAACGGTCCTACTGTCGCACTAATTGTACTTGCTTTTCCTTTTCTAAAAGTAAAGTAAGCAATACAAAGCGCTACAAATGCATATAGTCCCCAAGGATGTAATCCCCAATGGAAAAATGAAAAACGCAGTGCAAGACGTGCACTTTCCTCAGTTGCACTCTCTCCAAACGGAGGTGCATACAAATGGTTTAATGGTTCCGCAACGCCCCAGAAGACTAAGCCGATACCCATACCAGCACTAAATAACATAGCAAACCATGTCATATAACTATAATCAGGCTCGTCATCATCTTTACCTAAACGAATAGAACCGTATTTCGAAACAATTAAAAAGATAGACACACCTAAAATAATAGAAACAGAAATAATATAGAACCATCCAAACTTACTAACTAATGCAGTTTGAATTGCGGTTGTTACATTTCCTAGGCTACCTTTTCCCATAATAGATTCGGGAATAATCCCCCAAAGTGTAAATGCAATACATAATGTTAATGAAACGATGAATGTTTTTGTCAGTTTCCTCATCAAATCCCCCTTCGTAGGTTTCACTTTTGTAAATAACATAAATTCCGATATGTAAAATCGGATAGAAAACTATGATTTTTGTGGTGTTTTTCTTACTTTCACCTTCACCAATTCGAATTCTTATGGACAGCCTTACCTTCCGTATAACCTTTTTCACTCTGCAAGAGCTATAAGATCGAAATACTGCTGTCAAATTGTGCGAGAAAAATGCGGATGGGAATATATTTCCCCAAAAAAAGGTGTGTTACAGATGTAAAAAAGGGCATTTTTCTTCCTTGCAACCCTTTCTTTTTGTAACAATTATGCGGTTTTTTTGCTAGTATATAGCACGTGTTTATAATTTCACAAATGAAATGTTTATGTTTATATAACTATATTACCCATAAAACGGTAAAATACTCAAGGAATGTAATCGTTTAGTAAACATCATGTAACACTCCTGTAATATTTTTATTTACGTCGAAAACAATATGTTGTATTAAATATTTTGAATATAAGTAGAAACCTACTAATCATATAGAATGAAAAACGCTTTCCTATATTTTTTGTTATATTACAGCATGTTAACGACTTATTACGAATGGTTTGTAATTGTGTGTTTTCCCCAAATCCGAAAAAATCTGTTGCTATAATGAGGACACGAAAACAAACGCAATGGAGGCTATCATGAAAAAATTAATTGGTATAGCAACAGCAGCAGTTTTTGGTCTTGGGATTTTCACATCATCTGCTAATGCAGAAACTGTTGTAACAACAGACGTACTAAATGTACGCGAAAACCCTACTACTGAATCAAAAGTTGTCGGTAAATTACTAAACGGTAATAAAATAGATGTTCAAAATACAGAGAACGGATGGTCAAAAATCACTTTAGATGGTAAAGACGCATTCGTAAGTGCAGAGTTCACTAAAAGCATCTACTACGTAACAGCTAACGTATTAAACGTACGTGCTGAAGCGAACACAAACTCAGAAATTCTTGGGACGCTTAAGAAAGATGATATGATTGAAACAACGAACCAAGTACAAAATGAGTGGTTACAATTCGAATATAACGGAAAAACAGCTTACGTTCACGTTCCTTTCTTAACAGGTACAGCACCTGTTATTGAGAAACAAGAACAACCTGCTCCTGCTAAAGCTGTAGCACCAGCTAAAGCACCTGCAGCACAAGCAAAACAAGCTGCTAAGCCTGCTGTAAAAGCTGCTAACACTAGCGCACCTGCTGGTGGTCGTGAGTTAACAGTTGTAGCTACAGCATATACAGCTCATCCGAGCGAAAACGGTGGCACATATGGCGGCCGTGTATTAACTGCAATGGGTCATGACTTAACAGCGAACCCAAACATGAAAATGATCGCTGTTGATCCGAAAGTAATCCCATTAGGATCTAAAGTATGGGTAGAAGGTTACGGAGAAGCTATCGCTGGAGATACTGGCGGTGCAATTAAAGGTAACCGTATCGACATCCTACTTGGATCAGATAGCGCTGCTCAAAAATGGGGCCGCAAAACTGTTAAAGTGAAAATTTTAAAATAACCAATGACTGCTAAGGCCAGTTCTCTTTGTTGAGAGCTGGCTTTTATTTTTTATATAATACATATAAGGAGGTTATACCCATGAATGTACAAGCAAAAGTAGACTGGATCGGTACACCAAAACCGTATATATATAAAGATGAAGTAACATATGACGCTACTTCTATTGATTTTTCACTCACAAATGATGACAATCGCTATAAATTAATTGTGCTCAGTTCTGAAGAAAATACACATTACAAAATCGTCCAATATGGAATCAAACCCGGCTCACAAAAACCATTTCCTATCGACATTCCATTCGAACAAAACATGTTACCAATTATAGAGCAAATATTACATGATCCGTATGTACAAGCGATATTAAAGGAAACGCGCTTCTAATCGTAAAAAGGCTATCTCTATAATTGAGATAGCCTTTTTATATTAGCGAGTTGGACCAGATATTTCCTCTGATTTCAACGTATTATTTGCTCCAAGAGAATGATATAGTATATTTCCATTCCCATCCACTGTTACAATATGATCATTACTAAAGCTCTTAAGTTTAACAGAGCCATCACCATAACGAATATGGTACTCTTCATATGTCGTTACTTTATATTTCGTAGCACTTTGACGCTCTACACTACGAACTTCCATTGTTAATAAGTCTTCTGTAATTCCTTTTTTGTATAAATATTGTAAATACTCACGGTCCTGTTTATAAGATGGTCCGCTCTTATCATAATTATTTGCGATAATACTAAAATCATTTGATGAAATCGCACGTACATTATCATAAATATGTGTTCGTACAAATTCACCAGCTGCTGAGCTCGATATTTCTTTTACGCTTGGCGTTTCTTTTGGGAACTTTAAATAATATGTGCTTTGATCCCCAACTTTGATACTTTCGGATTTAATGGTACCAACCTCTGTGTTTTTCTCTAAATGCACTTCTATCGTTTCATCTGTCGCTACAGGTCCCAATTTATAACTTCCGTTACTCAATTTCCCACGCTTTTTACCATTCACAAAAACAGTTGCTTCATTTTCATCAGAAGAGATAGTTACATAATTTCCTTCAAGTGATAAATTCACTTCTACTGTCCCTTTCTTTTCGTCTGCTAAATCCACTTCTTTTTCTGTCTCTAATTGAGTAAGTTCTGCTTTCGCCTTTGCCTTCACAACATAAGAACCTGGGAAATATGGCCCTAATTCTTTTGAAGTTTTACTACTAGAAAGCTCTATTTCTTTTTTATCATTTACATATATTTCAGCATTCTTCGCGGTTGTGCTAACATTCATGTAGTACGATTTCATATTGAACTTATACTTCGGATATAAGAACCATTCTTTCCCGTCCTCTATAATTCTCCCATCTTCAAAGGATACTGTACCACCTACTGAATCTTTAGTTATCGCCTCTTTTTGCAAGTAGTATAGTAATGCTTTATTGTACGAAGGGTTGTCTTTTAAATAACGTATGTATGCCTGAATGTCTTCTGACTTCACCTTTAGACCTGGATCATCTACTTTCACAAACTCATCTATTGCACTAACATCGTTTTTTTGGAATGCCTCAAGCATTTCATTTACTTGCTTCTCTTTTGAAAATTTATATGCCCCGAATTGATATACTCCAAATAGTAAAGCAGCAATTACGATGAAACCAATGAAAAGAAATATATTTTTCTTACTTCGTACTGGTCGTGTCTCTCGCTGTATCTCCTCACTAGAAGCAACCATACTTGCCGAAGTATCTTCTGATTTATTGCGGCATCTAGGGCAAAAATTCAAATGACCTGCAAACTGTTCCTTACAAGTTTCACAAAACTTCAATATGCTCTCCCCCAATTTTTCTCTAACTTTATTGTGATACAATAAAGCTTATACTTTTTCTATAGCAGGTAATTTCAGCCTTCCTTATTCACTTTACTCCCCCAATTCGGGCCTTCTTTCTCCCTATAAACATTATATATATTACCATGATTTTCAAGTTGTGTAATCCAAATTTCATTTTTTCTGTTTTGGGCATTTTTTGTTTATAATGGTAAAGGAAAGAAATATGTGTACGGAGGAATATTATGCTGCAACACTCAATTACGAAAGATGAAATTATGATGATTGCGAATGAGTTCGTTCAAGGACTAGATCCACAGCAAACAGCTGATCAGGAACATGTCGCTACAGCTCGGCACCTATATCGTAGTGGTGTTGTCTACAACGTTGACTTTGATGGCTATACGCTATCAGGAACTGTAGATGCTGAAGGCAGCGTATATAGCGTCCATATCCCGATTCGTAACGTAGCTGAAAGCTATTGCGATTGCTTCGCACCAACGCAATGTGAGCATATGCTCGCTGTGTTACTATCGGCAGCATCTAGTTTCGGGCAAGTAGGAGATGTATTAACTTTATTCAAAAATAATACGAAACCTTCCCTTCCTCCTATTCGAACTGCAAGACAAGTATTGCAATCATCAGCTTTTGAAGAAACGGATTATAAAAGTTGGCAATCCTATTTTGATAACGAATATGAATCATTTAAAAAAGAACAAGCTCGGCTTACTTATAAACAAATGTATTTTCTTATGAGTATTTTTACGGACTTCTATACGAAACTCGAGCGGAAAGCCCCGCGTATCGTTGTAATACATGAATTGTTCAGGCTACATGCAGCGCTTTATTGCTTTCAAAAATTATTAGAAGAAATTCAGGACTTTGAAGCAAATAAAACGTATTCTTATCATCAGCCTGTTAACGTCGTTCGCCTATTTGTAGATAAAGTGGAATCCATCGTTCAGGACTTACAATCAGAATCGATTCCTTCAGAGTCTAAATCAATTCTGCAAGAAACAGCTCGTCTCGTTCACGAAGTATTTTTCTCCACCGATGCCTATACGCAAGAGAGGTTCTTTATTTATCGTCACATATGGAGTGAACTGTTACACAATAACGAGCAACTACAAGAAGAAGAAAAACGAATCGATACGAAAATGAATCCACTTTCCAAAGCATTAGCATCTTCTCATCTACTCTTTTTAAATGACGAAGATCGATTAGCGATGGACTTACTAAAGAAACAACCTGCTTCTGTTGTAAGTCTGTACTTCTATTGGTTAGAGGAATTATTAAATGCAATGAAATGGGATCGTGCGAAAAACTGGCTTTCCTTTACGTATAAACAAGTGAAGAAAACGATACATGAGCACGAAAATACAATTTTCATAAAAGATATCGTTCGCTTATTCGTCATCATGTATGAAACATATGCAACCCATACAAATGAACAAGCAGGACTCGAAATGATTTTGCAAGAGCTATTACCATATAGTTTCGCAAACTATGAACAATACGTACTGGCGAAAAAGCAGTATCGCACATGGGCAGAACTTCAGCTCTTACACGGTTTTGAAGCAATTGAACTTTTGAAAGAACCGCTGAAAGATATTGAGAAGGAAGCACCAGAAGCAGCCCTTCCTCTTTATCACCTTGCTGCTACCGAAGCTATTGAAGAGCGAAATCGCAAATCATATAGACGTGCAGTTCGTTACTTAAAGAAATTACGTACATTATATAAACGATTAAAGCGTACCGATGAATGGGATGCTTTCATTATTCACATCGCAAACTTACATTCACGTCTGCGTGCACTACAAGAGGAATTACGGAAAGGAAAATTAATCGATGATCAATCAAACTGAAGTAACAATTAGGCTCCAGCACGTTAGTCACGGTTGGTTCCTTTGGGGAGAAGATGATAGCGGTACTCCATTATCCGTAACAAGTTGGAAACGAAATGCATTTACATGGCACTCCACTTCCTTCTACGGCACGTTTCTAAAAGAAGCAAGCTTTGAAGGAAGACAAGGTGTTATGCTAACAAACGCACAAGCATTTGAATACATCGCGAATAAACCGATGAACTCCTTTGCCCGTATTCAAATGAACGGCCCTATTACAGCACTTACGGAAGATGCGAACGAATTGTGGGATGCCTTCACAAGCGGTAGCTTCGTACCTGATATGGAGCGCTGGCCTAAACAACCATCTTGGAAAGTTCAAAATACTCCAATCGAAGATGAAACATTGGCATCTCTTTTCTCGGCTGCAGTAAATGAAAGCATATTACAAGATAACCGTTCAAATGACGGATGGGAAGATGCAAAGAGACTTTATGAACATTACGACTTTACGAAAAGACAATTAGACGCAGCACTACATGAAGAAGATTGGCTTCGAAAAATTGGTTACATTGAAGATGACCTTCCCTTTACAATCGGACTACGACTACAAGAGCCGCAAGAAGAATTTGAAATGTGGAAGCTTGAAACAATTGTTACACCCAAGCGCGGGGCACATCGCATATATGTATATGAAAGTATCGATTCTTTACCAAAACGATGGCACGATTATGAAGAACGTATTCTTGAAACACAAGAAAGCTTCAGTAAGCTCGTACCGTGGTTAAAAGAAGGGGATACATTCCGAAGTGAACTCTTTGAAACAGAAGCGTGGAACTTCTTAACAGAAGCAAGTAACGAATTACTCGCCGCAGGTATTACAATCTTATTACCATCGTGGTGGCAAAATTTAAAAGCGACAAAACCAAAATTACGTGTGCAACTGAAGCAAAATGCTACGCAAACGCAATCTTTCTTCGGCATGAATACACTCGTTAATTTTGACTGGCGCATTTCAACGAACGGCATTGATTTATCAGAAAGCGAATTTTTTGAACTCGTTGAACAAAACAAACGGTTATTCAATATAAATGGTCAATGGATGCGACTAGATCCAGCCTTTATTGAAGAAGTACGAAAGCTCATGAATCGTGCTGATAAGTATGGACTTGAAATGAAAGATGTCCTTCAGCAACATTTATCAAACACTGCTGAAACAGAAATTGTAGAAGAGGATAGCCCATTTACTGATATTGAAATTGAACTAGATGGATATTATGAAGATCTATTCCAAAAACTATTGCACATTGGAGATATTCCGAAAGTAGATGTCCCTTCTTCACTAAACGCAACACTCCGCCCGTATCAACAACATGGCATTGAGTGGTTATTATATTTAAGAAAGCTTGGATTCGGTGCATTATTAGCTGACGACATGGGACTTGGAAAAAGTATTCAAACGATCACTTACTTACTATATATAAAAGAAAACAATCTCCAAACAGGTCCTGCTTTAATCGTGGCTCCGACATCTGTTCTTGGAAATTGGCAAAAAGAATTTGAGCGTTTCGCACCGAATTTACGTGTTCAGTTACATTATGGAAGTAACCGAGCTAAAGGGGAATCCTTTAAAGATTTCCTTCAATCAGCAGATGTTGTATTAACGTCTTATGCATTAGCTCAGCTTGATGAGGAAGAACTTAGTACGTTATGCTGGGATGCTGTTATTTTGGATGAAGCACAAAATATTAAAAACCCACATACGAAACAGTCTAAAGCAGTGCGAAACTTACAAGCAAATCACAAAATCGCATTAACTGGAACACCGATGGAAAACCGCCTTGCCGAGCTTTGGTCTATTTTCGACTTCATTAATCATGGATATCTTGGCAGCTTAGGACAATTCCAGCGCCGCTTCGTCTCACCGATTGAAAAGGACCGTGACGAAGGAAAAATCCAACAAGTTCAACGTTTTATCTCGCCGTTTTTACTGCGTCGTACGAAGAAAGATCAAACAGTCGCATTAAACTTACCAGATAAACAAGAACAGAAAGCTTACTGTCCACTAACTGGTGAACAAGCTTCCTTATATGAACAACTTGTTCAAGATACATTGCAAAATATAGAAGGATTAAGCGGAATTGAACGACGCGGATTTATATTACTCATGCTGAACAAACTTAAACAAATTTGTAATCACCCAGCTCTTTATTTAAAAGAAACAGAACCGAAAGACATCATCGAACGTTCCATGAAAACGAGCACGCTCATGGAACTTATTGAAAATATAAAAGATCAAAATGAAAGTTGTTTAATCTTCACGCAATACATTGGTATGGGGAACATGCTAAAAGATGTGTTAGAAAAACATTTCGGTCAGCGCGTCCTCTTCTTAAACGGTAGTGTACCGAAGAAAGAACGTGACAAAATGATCGAACAGTTCCAAAACGGAACGTATGACATCTTCATTTTATCGTTAAAAGCAGGTGGTACAGGGTTAAACTTAACAGCTGCCAACCATGTCATTCACTACGATCGTTGGTGGAATCCAGCGGTAGAAAACCAAGCAACAGATCGTGCATATCGTATTGGTCAAAAGCGTTTCGTTCACGTTCATAAACTGATTACAACGGGGACACTTGAAGAGAAAATCGATGAAATGTTAGAAAGAAAACAGTCATTAAACAATGCCGTCATTACAAGCGATAGTTGGATGACAGAACTATCTACAGATGAGCTAAAAGAATTACTTGGTGTATAAACAAAAGGAGCTAATCTTTTCGAGATTAGCTCCTTTTTCTATTCCAAAACCAATTACTTATTATAATACCTGTTAATCCGCCGCACGTATCCAGTAATGAATCTTGCCACATCGGTGTACGATCGCCCGTAAACCATTGATGAATTTCATCAAATGTTGCATATCCCGCAACGAAAAGGAGAGCGTATATAAAACACCTTTTTCTCGAACAACCTGATCGATGAAAAGCGTAATACGTCAATGAACCGAGCATAAAGAACACCATAAAATGAGCACCTTTACGAAGGAAAAACTCAATAAATCCACCTACACCTTTATTTGCAATACTAACAGGTGTACCACCGCCGTAATCGATAGATACCCATGAAAAATGCTCTTTCACAAACTCCACATTTACATATTGTTCAATATCCGAACGCATATCCTGCTTTTTATACGGTTGTGCCGAGGAATAGAAAATCAGCCCCATCCATAGTAAAACAGGAATCCAAAATAACCATTTACGATTCATTCTTCCGAAACCCCTCTCTTATTCTTTTAAGAGTACCAAAAAAAAGAATAAATTTCACGCCAAAACATGACATTTGCATCCTATTTATATAGTGAAAGGGGGTGATAAACATGGCAGTCGAAACAATCGTAATGGATTTAACTTTACGTCTCGTCTTAAACAATGGATTAGATAAGAATGGAAAAACAGTTTTTAAGAACAAACAATTTAAGCGCGTAAAAACAAACGCAAACTTAGAGAAAGTACAAACCGTAGCTCGTGCTCTAGCTTCTCTACAAGCATCACCACTTCACGCTGTACAACTTGTTAGCACATCAGATCTTTCTAACCTTTAAGGTGGCAATGTAATCAGTGGGGATGTCCCCACTGATTACAAGATAAATAAAAAGGAGGAATCAACGTATGCAAGTACTAGAATTAATTTTCGCGAAAGAAGATGGAAAAACAGTTGTCTTTTCTATCGAGAAGCCGATCACACCTATTGATGCACAAGTCGTAAATCAAGTAATGGATACGATCCTTGCCTCGTCTGTATTTTCATCAATTAATGAAAATACCCGAAAAAAAGGAGCTCGTCTCGTAGAAAGGACTGTATCTGAAGTTCCTATTACCTTATAGACAAAAAGACGAATCTGCATCATTTTGCAGATTCGTCTTTTTTCTTCGGCATTTCAATTGGAATAAAGATTTTTGAAAAACCGACGCATACATATTTATAATGTTCTCCGCCGATATCAAATTCCGTCTTATATGTTGAGAAGAATATATAATCATCTCGCTTCGTATAATGATCGATTAATAATCCAACTTGTGGCTCAACATATTTTTTCGCCAACTTCTTACCAGCCGATGCTAAATCGCCAAGGAGACCCTCTTCATTTTCCTTTTGAACTTCATCTAGCTTCTTACTTACATCATTACGTTTCATAAACTGCTTTGCTGCCCAATCTGTATATTCACCTTTACTCGGATTACTATTTGCTAAATATACTAGAAGAACAACAACTAGAGCCATAATAATATACCTTTTCTTCATACTATCTCACCGCCTACTCTTTTCTATTTTCATATATATGTACAAGCGATGCAAATTAGAAAGACTATCATCTATTGATTGTAAACGAATAACCAAAGTTTACAATACGAAACAGAATATTAACAATCAATTTACTTAATTAGTATATAATTATATATAGAATTATCACTATTTATAAAGGGGGAGTCAAATTTATGAATGACGAAAATGCTATTATTATTTCTAATTCAACAATGATGTTAGAACCTTGCAAGCACCCTTCTTATTACACAAAAGTGATCGACAGTAGTGGGAACCATCTTTACTCCTGTCAAACCGCTCTCCAGCTCATAAAAAAATCTTGTTTAACCAATGTTCACTCTACTTATCAAGGCAGACGGAAAGCAGTTCAAACAAACTTTCATTTCAAACAAAATGTCCCGATTCCAATTAATCATCGAGAATATATTTGTGCTTTCCCAACAGAGTCTCCTTCTTCTCCAAACTGTATATGGCTGTTTTATAACCATATAGATGACATAGAGTTTTTCAAAAAAAGTAAAAAAGCTACCATTCATTTTTCAAATGGCACAACTACAACTATACATATCAGTCCCCATAAGTTAAAACAACAATTATTAAAAGCTGGATATGTATTATCACGTATGAACATGCAAGATTCACTACAATTCAAAAACCTCTTATTACATTTACTACCTTAACAAAATAAGTAGAATGGAAAGCAATATCTCTTGCCTTCCATTCTTATGATACTATTTATCCTCTTAAGCTATTTCGCATTTTCTCAAGCGCCTGCCGATATATCCACCTCACTTGATAATAGGTCATCTCTGTCTCTAAAGCGATTTCCCCCATCGTCTTTCCTACAAAAAAACGTTCAAAAATAATATACTTCTCCTTCTCATCTAATACACTCATAAAATCCTTCACTTTCATTTCAATATCTTCAAAACGAAAGATATCCTCATACTCTCCTACACATACACACTTTTCTTGCACTGTGAATTCTTTTTTCAACCTCTCTAATATATAACCACGTACCGTTACAACTGCATATGCAGGAAAGCTCCCTTTCTCCGCATCAAACTTTTCATACGCATGCCAAAGACCGATTAACCCACATTGATAATACTCTTCATAATCTTGATAAATCCCTAACTTCTTTATTTGATTCACAATCATACCTTCATACAACACAACTGCCTCTTTAAAAGTCGCTGGTTTCACACAGTACCCGTTTCTAAAAGGTATACCTTTCTAATATTCCGCGGTACCTTCACAATATAAAAATAAAGAAAGGATTTCACTGTGGGTAATTTTAAATACTATCACCGAAATTTGAAATTACATGAAGTAGAATTTGAAATTCTGTTAGTGGTATTTGAAATAGGGGTAAAAATAAAAAAGGTGACTCCGAAGAGCCACCTTTTTTATTTTATTTCCTTATTGGAACATACCTTGTAAAGCTCCCATTCCAAGAGTTAAGACAAAGAAAACAATAGTAATAATTGTTGCCTGTTTTTTAGTTAAGCCTGCTGTAATTTGAAGACCTAGCCATGTAACCACATATCCCCAAATCGTAAACACTTCAAATTTACTTACAATACCTTTTACAACACCACTACTCGAGGCGAAAATTGGTCCTAGGCCAGTGTACATTTCTTGACCCGATCCACCTAAAATATAGGCTAAAATTATATTTATTAATACACCAATTAATGAAATAACACTTGAATATACAGTAATCGTCAATAATTTTTTATAAGAAGTATCATTGCTCATAAACACCATTAATACTTTATACACTACAGCACTTATTAAGAAACTAAATCCCATACCAAGAGCACCTACACCGAATCCCATACCATATGTCATTCCAGCTGAAACAGTAACACCTAGTTCCTTATTAAGCTTAATAGCTTCAGGTGTTAGAGAATATACATAAGCAGCAAATCCCCCAACAAGTCCACCTAATAAAACAAGTATCCAAAATGCACCCCAAACTGCATTACTAGTCTTCATTCTCTCAAACTGTTCACCTGGAGAAGTAATCATTCCAAATAATGATGGCTTTTTTGAACCTGCATCTTGCGTATTAATATTCGTTTCCATTATAACGCCTCCTTATTTATACTGGCATATTTGGTAAAAATGCCGCAATTAACATAACAATTGCTGCTAAGAATAATGCTTTAATGATAAATAAAACGATAATCGGAATAGCTGCTTTTACTTTACTTACTCCCGCTGTAATTTGTAGTCCTAACCAAATTAAAACGATATTCCATAAATAGAACACTTCAATTGTATTACCGATTCCATAAGCGAGTGAACCTTGCTCAAATAGTGGTCCTAAACTTGTATATGCATTTGGTGCTTCACCTAAAATTAAAGCTATAATTCCATTAATAAATCCACCAATAATAACAACAATGTTCGCATATACAATAATCGTTACTAGTTTTTTATAAGGGGTATCATTCCCATAGAACATCATAAATATTTTATAAATAGCTGCAACAATGAACGTTACCAGCATACCACCTATAGTACCCGACACAAGACTGGAAATAACATCGGATGTCAGTGAACTCTGTCCCGCAAATTCACCTAGTTCTTTTTTCACTCTCACCATCTCAGGTGACGTATTCGTAACGTACGTAGTAAAAGCACTTAAAAGCCCTTGTAATAGCGCCATTAAGAAGAACATACCCCAAACTTTCTCGCTCGTCTGCATTCTCTCAAACTGTAAACCAGGGGAAGTAATCATTCCAAACAATGACGGTCTCTCTCCGCCAGCTTTTTGTGTATTCACATTAGCTTCCATTATACGCCTCCTTCTATGTATATAACCCGTTCTAACGGGCGGTTCACTTCCTCATATAGAGGCTACGAACCGCCCACTAGAACGGTAGTGTGTAGTTCTACTACACGATTACTTACTCATAACGAAGTGCTTCAATTGGATCTAATTTCGCAGCTTTGTTTGCTGGAATTAATCCAAAGATAATACCGAGTGTCATAGAGAACAGTACGCCTCCAACGACAACTTCCCATGAAACGAGTGGTGGCCATTTTGCGAACGTGGAAACGATATATGCTCCGCCATATCCAAGACCAATTCCGATCAAACCACCTAGAAGAGTTAACATAACTGCTTCAATTAAAAACTGTAATAAAATTTTACTACGCGTTGCTCCAAGTGCTTTACGTATCCCAATTTCGCGCGTACGCTCCGTTACAGATACGAGCATGATGTTCATAACACCAATACCACCAACGACTAATGAAATACCAGCAATACCGCCGATAATCATCGTCATAATATTAGTTACCTTAGAAACATTTTCCTGGAATTCTTTTAAGTTTACCAGTTCATATTTACCTGGAATTTCACTTGGCTTACGACTATTTAATACATCAACAGCCTGTTTCCCAGCTGCTTCTAAATCGTCTACATTTTTAGCTTGAATTGCGATGTTTTGAATCTCATCTGTTCCGTATAAAACAGGCCATAACGTAAGAGGGATTAGCGCTTCTTCCATTTCAAATCCCATAAACTCATTATCTGAGGTATACACACCAACAATTTGCATTGGCTGCCCCTTCATCTCAATAATTTGTCCAACTGGGTTTACGTCCTTAAATAACGTTTCTTCTGTTTTTGTGCTAATCATCACAACGTTATTTGCATGAGTAATATCTGATTCACTTAAAGTACGTCCCTTTACGACCTTTACTTTATTAACTGCAAAATATTCATTATCAAGACCAATAACATTCAGATTTGCCTTTTTATCATTTACATCAAGCACCTCTGAATTCCGGTTTGTCGTAATAACGTGTGAAACATCTTTCACTTGTTTTACTTCCAAAATATCCTCTTCCGTTAACTTTGGCATTTCAAATCCACCCATAGCAAACTCATCATTAATATCTGGTTGAAATTGAATTGGCATAAGATTATTACCACCAGAACCTGCGAATTTCGACTTCAGCATTGCTTCCCCGCCTTGCCCAATTGCAACGACAGTAATAATGGAACCAACACCGATAATAATACCGAGCATCGTAAGAGCTGAACGCAGTTTATGAGCTAAAATAGAAGAGAGGGCAATTTTTATACTATCTAGTAAACTCATACCGCACACCTTCTATCTTCTGTAATTTTCCCGTCTCGCAGTACAATGCGGCGGGAAGAATACGCTGCTACTTCCTCTTCATGCGTAACCATAACAATCGTCGTACCTTCCGCATTAAGCTTCGTGAAAATATCCATAACTTGCTCACCAGACTTCGTATCAAGTGCACCAGTCGGCTCATCGGCCATAATGAACGTTGGATTATTCGCAATCGCTCTTGCAATTGCGACACGCTGCTTCTGTCCACCTGACAATTCGTTCGGTAAATGATGCACGCGATCCGCTAATCCAACTTTACCAAGCGCCTCTAAAGCACGCTGGCGACGTTCTGCTTTCTTTATGCCACCATATACGAGCGGAAGCTCAACATTTTCGACTGCTGAAAGACGCGGCAGCAAATTAAAGTGCTGAAACACAAAACCGATATATTCATTACGAATTAAAGCAAGCTTTGACTCGTCTGCTGTTAAGATATTCACATCATTGAGCATATATTCGCCTTCTGTTGGACGATCTAAACAGCCGATAATATTCATAAGCGTTGACTTACCAGAACCAGACGGTCCCATAATTGAAACGAACTCCCCGCCTTGAATTGTTAAACTAATACCATGCAAAATCGGCACTGCCAATTTTCCTTGATAATACGTTTTAGCAATATTATTTAACGTAATCATTTCTCTTTCACTTCCATTCCGTCATACACATCGTCGGAAGGATTTTTAACCACCTTTTGCCCCACTGTTACGCCTTCAGTAATCTCTGTCCAGTCTCCATCAGTAGAACCTTTTTTCACATTCTGTTTGCGAAGCTTCCCTTTATCCTCAACATAAACAAATGCATCATCGTCTTTTTCTACGATGCTCTTAGTCGGAACAGCAACCATCTTCTTATTCTCTAAATTTACTTGCAGAGAAACGTGATAACCTGGAGATAAACCATCTTGACTATCTAGACTTGCTTTATATGTATATTGAGACATATTTTGAGTCGCTTCACCCATACCGCCAGCTTGCGCCATCTCTGCACTCGTTGGGAATTCACTTACTTCTGTAATCTTACCTGTCCACTTCTTCTTATTATTTGCTTTCGCAGTTACAGTAAATGTTTGATCCTTTTGAATTTGTGATTTTTGAAGCTCCGTTAACGTACCTTGAATTTGGAATGGATCTTTAGAAGCCACTTGTAAAAATGCTTTCCCTTGACCACCTAACGCTTGAGATGAACTTTGCGCCGCATCTTTATCTAACTTTTGAACGACACCAGCAAAATTACTATAAATCGTAAGCTCTTTCTGCTTTTTACTTAACTCTTCTTTCTGCAACTTCCCTTTTTCTTTCTCAAGATCAGTTGTCTTTTGCGCTATCTCTAACTCACTTACTTGCTCTTCCATCGGATCTGTTACTTCTTTCCCAGCTCCGCTATCTTTCGCTTTCTTAATTTCTTTCTTCAGCGAATCAATTTTCTTCTTCCCTTGATCATAACGCATATCTGCCATCTTCTGATCAAGCTCAGCTTGCTTCATTTGAAGATTAATCTCTTCATTATCATAAGAGAATAACTTCGCACCTTTCTCAACCTCTTGTCCTTCTTTTACCTGAATATCTTTCACTTTTCCTTTGGCCGGATCCGCATAAAAACTTTCAATATTCCCAGGTTTCACCTGACCAGAAATTAACTTCGTATTATTCAGCTTACGCTCCGTTACCTTCTCGAAACTTACAGCATCAGCAGATGTTGATGCCCCCTTCTTCTTACCTTGCATAACAAAAATATTAACTGCTGCTACAATAACAATTAGTGCAATAACCCCGATAATAATCCATTTCTTCTTCTTGTTTGGAGTACGAACCGTATTTGGTACCATATTCTCTCTCCTTTTTATAACTTAATAGTTTAATATAAAAATTGTATAAAACTTTCTGAAAATGAATTACATATTATTACATTCTTTTTACAAAGTTTTACACATCCATTTATATTGTAACAAAAATTCCAATGATTAGAAATATGACATTATATCTTTTAAGATAGATTTAAGGAAAGATTATAGTAATATAAGAAAAGCTATCCAAAATAATAATTGGATAGCTTTTCAAACAAAATATTACGCCGCTTTAGGCGCTTTGCTTTCATGTCCACGTTGAACAATGAACAAGAAGATCGTTGATAAAATAGCACCTGTTAATAGTAAGATGAAGCATCCATCCCAGCCAGAACGATCAACAATAACACCGATTGCTGCGTTTGCTACAAGACTTCCGCCTACGTAACCGAACAGACCACACATACCAACTGTCGTACCTACTGCAAATTTTGGTACTAATTCCATCGCACTTAAACCGATTAAGAATTGTGGTACATAAATTAAACAACCGATAATAGAAACTGCAATACTTACAACAAGTATACTAGTTGCTTGCCAATATACAAACGTACCAATAACAACTCCGACCATACTAATGATACATAATGGCATACGTTTTCCTTTAAATAATTTATCAC
The DNA here is from genome assembly GCF_027715825.1 of Bacillus cereus group sp. Bc061. Lineage (NCBI taxonomy): Bacteria > Bacillati > Bacillota > Bacilli > Caryophanales > Bacillaceae > Bacillus > Bacillus cereus group sp. Bc061. Next base: position 254,094 of record NZ_JAQFTZ010000003.1, on the reverse strand, counting down.
TTAAAAGACCAACGATTAATGAACTTGGAATTGCCATACCTTCAAAGATTGCATACGCCGCATGTGCTTCATTTTTTGAGAAACCTTTAACTGTCGTTAAATAAAGTGGAACCCAGTTAATAACGCCGAAACGAATTAAATAAACGAATGCATTTGCAATACATAAGAACCATACAAATTTATTTTTCACTACATACTTCATTAAAATTTCTTTTGGTGACATCTTGTTAGCATGATCTGCTTTTTCAAGATTTTCATAGTCATTACGATACTCATCAATTGGAGGAAGACCTTCTGATTCCGGTGTATCCTTCGCATTAATCCAAACAAGAACTGCAATTACCATTGCGATAATCGCTGGGAAAATAAACACGCCGCCTTGCCAATGGTTTTCACCAAAAATACCTACACCAATTCCGACAAGTGGTGGCACAAGCATTCCACCAACGTTATGTGAAATATTCCAAAGACCTGTTTTCGTACCACGTTCTTTCTTCGAGAACCATTTCGTCATAACGATACTACAAGGAGGTGCACCCATACCTTGTACAATACCATTCACAACAAGTAATGTAACGATCATCCCAAATGAAGATGCAAAACCGAAGCAAATATTTACAAGACCTGATAAGAATAAACCGACTGCGATAAAGCGCTGGGCGAAAGCTTTATCTGATAAATTCCCCATAAAGAACTTACTAAATCCATAAACAATTGCCATTACTGAACCTAATAGACCAATTTGAGCTGTACTAAAACCATATTCTTGTACTAAATACGTACTTGATAACGTAAAGTTACTACGAACTAAATAATAAGCAGCATATCCAACTGAAATTCCGATTAACACACGAATACGTAGTAATCGATATACACGGTCGATCATATCCGCAGGCAATCTTTCAATTGCAGGTGCTGGCTTGAGCCATTTAAACATATTCTTTCGTCTCCTTTTCTCACTTCTGAGAGAGACGTTGTCTATTCCATATCTCGATTATTCCACTATTTGATATATGTTGGTTCGTTCTTCTAACCGGCTGTCCTTCTATTTCTTTCTCGTTCTTCGCAAACATCGTTGGTACGCCAAACGAAACCTTTTCTAAAATGTGACCCGCTTCTTCTGATAAACAATAATCAATAAATAAATCCGCAATAATACCATTCGGTGCACGCTTTAGTTTCGAAATCGCATTAACAGATAGCCCTGTTTGCTCAGGTACGATACTTACAACTGGAAAGCCTTGTTTTTGAAGCATTCTCTGATCTCCCATGAAATTGATGCCTATCATATACTCACCACTCGCAACAAGCTCTACTGGCATGTAACCATTCACCGTTACTTCACCAACTTGCCCTGCAAAGTTCTTAACATATTCTTTCGCTTTCTCTTCACCTACAGTATCAATAAGTGATTGAAAAAACGTATAGGCTGTTCCTGAAACATTTGGATCTGGCATAACAATCTGTCCCTTATATACTGGATTTAATAAATCTTGCCACCTTGATGGATAAGGAAGTCCGAGCGGTGCTATTTCTTCGTTCCACCGCTCTTTATTGATTGCAATTGCCAGCTTCTCTACTTCATAACCGTTCCAATAACCATCTTTATCTTTCACAGTTTTTGAAATACGGTTCGCATGCTGACTCGTAACAGGAATAGATAGATTTTTTTGCTTCATCATTTGATGCGCGTCTACCGTACCGCCAATAATAATATCCGCTTTCGGATTTCCAGCTTCCTCTTCTACCCTCCGAAGAAGCTCTTCTGTCGAAAGACGAATAAATTCATACGTACAGCCGCGTGGTTTACAAAATGATGAAAGCAACGCTTCCCCAACTTCCTCGCGAGCCGCTACATACGCAACAAGATGACGATCATTCAAAATAGGGAGACCACTTTTATTATATTTAATAGAGGTCGTATCTCGAGAGCAACTAGACATCGCTCCTCCAATTACTAGCAAAAAGAAGAAAAAGGCTATCTTTCTCATGACACATTCTCCTTTACAAATACATTTGCGAGGGAGCTTTTCATATACATGACATTCCCATTATTATCACCGAGATATTGCACAACAAAATACGATGGATACACAGAAATAGTAAGAATGTCTTCACGCTCATTCTTTATACGCTTACCAGTTTTATAAGCGGTAATATAAGCAATCGGTTCATTCTGTGATTGTAATAACTTCTGAATTTCTCCGTAATCTGTAATTTGCTTTGCATACCGAATCGAATCAAGTATGTGCGTAACATTCACCGCACGTTCTACATCACCTTGACGTACTATGACATCCTGTGCTGACGCAAAGAAATCACTAATACGTTCTGGTGTGTAATACAGGCTTAATAAATACGTTTGAAATGCTGAAATCATAGGATCCGTACCATTCTTTCCGTACATATCAGCCCCGTACTGGAACAAGTCACCTACTGCAAAAGTACGCTTCTGTCCATTCAAGTACGTTACTTCTCCAGTAAATACTTGTTCTTGGTCCTTAGCTTCTCTCGGTTCTATTCTAATTCGATCAAAGAATGAAACAATCGTATGCAAACGAACTTCATCCGTTATAACAATTTCTCCCCACTTTTCATGCCTAACCTTCATTTCAGTAGGCAGGGATTCATTCACTCTTTGTAAAACAGCTTGTTTGTCATTCACAATTGTGATCCGATTATATATTTGCTTCTCCATCACATAAAACAAAATAAGAGAAACAATTATACAAAAGACAAACATAAGAATTTGAAATGATAGCCTTTTCATTTCTGCCTACCTCCAAGATAAAAAAACGTTGTTTCGAAAATACCGCATAATTGTTTCATAAATGTATCATTTAACCGCTTTCAAGTTTTTTATGTCTTCCATCCGTCTCGGAAGTAAGAATGTAATAAATATGGTAGTACCAACCTCTTCACTACTCTCAATCCGCATACTTCCGCCCTGCTTATTCATAATCTCCTGACAAATATACAAACCATACCCATTCCCGTAACTAGAAGGAAGTACCTTCCCTTCTGGCGATTCATTCCACTCTGCCAGCACCCCTTCATCGATACCAATGCCATCATCATGAACAAACACCTTCGCCTCATGCTCATTTACAATGACATTCATACGAATTTGCGTAGCATCGCTATATTTTATCGCATTATCAAGTACGTTTAAGAAAATCTGTTTCGTCTTATCGAAATCGGCAACAACATATACATCTGTTAACTCATTGATAACTTCAATCTCAAACTTCTGCAGACGAGGTTTCACGATTGAAACTGCTTCTTCGGCTAACTCCTTTATATTCACAACTGTAGGTGATATTTCAAACGTACTCGTCCCGTACTTTGAAGACTTAAGTAATTCCTCTACAAGTGATAATAAACGCTCACTTTCTACAGCTACATAACGCAAGCTCTCCTGTACATCTTCCTGCGCCTTTAACTTCGGAATTAAATCCACATAGCCAATAATCGCCGTTAGCGGTGTTTTTAGCTCATGCGTAATACGGTCTAAGAAATCTTTCTGCTTCTCTTTCTCTTCCTTCAATTGCTTAATATGTAGTTCAATCCCATCAGCCATCGCATTAAAAGATGCGGAAAGCTGCGCAATTTCCACATATTCATTTAGCTCAATCTTACTTTTATAATCACCATTCGCAAGCCGGTGCGCCATTTGTCTTAACTGATCAATCGGCTTATGAAGAGACTTTGCCAAACGAATTGCAAAGAAAATACCTGCAGCTACAAGGCAAAGAGACGTCATTAAAAACGTCCAACCGACATTTGTTAACACTTCCTTCTCACCCGTTAACTCATTTATAAAACGAACACTACCAATGACATCGTTTCCATAATACACTGGGCTTGAAAACAAAAGAATTGGAGCTGGGTCTCCCTCTTCAAACACATAAGATTTCTTCCCCTTCAAAGAACTCTCAATATCAATATTCCGATGAAGAAGCGCTCCCTTTTGCGTATCCGCCACAACATCTCCATTCTTCCCAATCATCTGTACACGGACATCCATGCGCTTCGCTAAATACGAAGCAATTAAAAGTGAATTCGGACCGAGCGTCTCTACCTCTGCTTCCTTCTCTAAATAATTCATCGTATAAATTTGTGCTTCTACACTTAACTTTTCTAAAGAATTTGCCGCATTATGATACATATTCTTCTCTAACGTAATATAAACAACTGCGTACAAAAGGACAAAAATCGGGATTAACAGTCCAACGATTCCAAATACCATATTTCTTTTTAAAGACATACCATCACCACTTAACAATCTAGTTTATAGCCAACGCCATAAATTGTCTTAATATATTCCCCGCTACTCCCTAGCTTCTTCCGCAATCTTTGCACCATAATATCAACCGCTCTCGTATTTCCGATATACTCAAATCCCCATACTTTCTCAAGTAACTCATCTCTCATAAATACACGCTGCGGATTGGAAACAAACAACTGACATAAATTAAACTCCCGGTACGTTAACTGAACCTCTTGTCCACTCACATGCACTTTTCTTTCCTTAGGACAAATCGTTATCTCTCCCGCCCCGATTACTTCATGGCTTACCGTTACCTCTTTCTTCTTCACGCGGCGCGTCATATTCTTAACCCGAAGAATAAGCTCCGCATAATTAAACGGCTTCGTCACATAATCATCTGCACCAAGCTGCAAACCGAGCAATTTATCATTCATCTGACTCTTCGCAGTTAACATGAGTACTGGAATATCCCGATCCTTCTCCCGGAACAAACGAAGTAACTCATACCCATCTGTATCCGGAAGCATAACATCCAAAATCAAAACATCCGGCCCTTCATTCCATCTCTCTAAAGCTTCTCTCCCGTCAGCCGCCGTAAGCACTTCATATCCTTCCATCTCAAGCTGCATCCGAATCAAATTACGAATACTCGACTCATCATCCACTACAAGTATTTTCATTATTCTCCTCCTTCCATCCTGTATTATAGTACAGTTTAGTATAGCAAAAATCTTATAAAAAAAGAGAGGGTATTGTCGAACATATGTTGAACGACAATACCCTCTCCTTCACTTATTAGTCTTACTTATCATACCCATTAGGTTTCTTCTGATGCCAATTCCAAGCATGCTCAATGATTGTCTTCACATTTACATACTGTGGATCCCAACCTAACTTCTCTTTCGCTTTCTGAGAAGAAGCAACTAAACGTGCTGGATCTCCCGCACGACGCGGCGCTACTTCAGCTGGAATTTCATGATTTGTAACTTCACGAACTGCATCAACGATTTCTTTAACACTGAAACCATTACCATTTCCTAAGTTATAGAAATCACTTTCTCCGCCGTTCTGTAAGTCCTTAAGACCTAAGAAGTGAGCCGCTACTAAATCTTCAACATGAATATAATCACGGATACAAGTACCATCTGGTGTATTATAGTCATCACCAAACATCATAATCTTCTCACGTTGACCTAACGCCACTTGCAATACAAGAGGAATTAAATGCGTCTCTGGACGGTGATCTTCCCCAATAATACCATTTTGAGTTGCACCAGCCACATTAAAGTATCTGAAAATCTTATAACGTAAATTAGAAGCTTGGCTATACCAATGAAGCATCTTCTCGATTGCTAACTTCGTCTCTCCATACGTATTCGTTGGATTTGTCATCGTTTCCTCAGTAATAAGGTCTACATCTACCTCACCATACGTCGCCGCAGTAGAAGAGAAAATAAACTTATCTACCTTAAACTCATCCATTACCTCTAATAAGCAAAGGGCACCATACACGTTATTATTATAATATTGCAGAGGCTTCTCCATACTAACTCCAACTAAAGAATCAGCTGCGAAATGCATAACCGCCTCAATATTTTCTTGTGTAAACACATCTCTTAAAAATGCTTTATCACGAAGGTCGCCATTATAAAACTTCGCACCTTCCGTAATTGCATCCTCATGACCCGTTTGTAAGTTATCTACTACTACTACAGATAAACCTTCGTCTACTAACCTTTTCACAGCGTGAGAACCGATATAACCAGCTCCGCCGCAGATTAGGATTGAATTCATAGTTTTCACCTAACTTTATTTTTTATTAAATACCTTTTATTCTTCTAGCAAGTTTAATATCCATTTTCATTATACATAACTTTAATAATTAAGAAAAATTTTTATTATAATAATGCTTCATTATAAAATATCATTTAATTTTTTTACAGTTCACAATAAATTATAATTTGATGTGAATTTATTAATAATGTAACATAAATCTTACATATAAAAAGTTAGGAGTTATGAAATTGAAAGATGCACTAAATTCTTCCTCTCGAATACAAGCAATAGATATTGTGAGAGGGATAACTATTTCACTAGTAGTTATGGGACACACAGAAATGCCCTCACAATTAAATAACGTCTTTTCCGCTTTTCGGATGCCGCTATTTTTTATGGTCTCTGGTTACTTACTTAACGTAACTAAGTACTCTGGAGATTTTTTAGGATTTATACACACTAGAATATGGAGATTATTGATTCCATATTTTTCAGCTAGTATATTCTTTTACTTAATCTGGATAATAAAACAGTATTATAATCCAATTAAGGAACTTTTTTGGTATGAGCCCCTAATAGGAATTTTATATGGGAATGGCGAAACTTTATACGTTAATGTACCTATATGGTTCTTAATTTGCTTATTTTGCTCAGAAATACTATTTTTAATGATAATGAGTCTAATACATTCCTACAATACTTTGCTTCAAGCTCTTCTCTTCATCGTGGTAGGTTATATAGGCTTTTGTATCGGTAATTATATACATTTACCATGGGGATTAGATATTGCTTTTGTTATCCAATTATTTTTATATATTGGGAATAAATTCAAATCAATTGGTTTATTTAAAACCTTCTATTTTCCAATTAACTTTATTATAGTAAGTATTATTCTATTTATTATTACTAATCCAATTAATGGACTTATCGATATCAATAATCGAATTTATGGTAACATCTTTTTATTCTATATTAACGGTATCCTAGGTAGTATAATTATGCTCTATATAGCTCAACTATTAGGGGATTTTAAAGCTTTTTCTCAAACTTTTATTTATTTTGGTAAAAACTCAATAAACATATTGATTTTTCACACCGCTACTTTTTCACTTCTTAACATGTTAAATAAATTAACATACACAACCCTTCTATCTCATTGGTTGGTCTATACCTTATTTGGAATCCTTATGAGTCTCTCTATTTCTTACATTGTCAAAAGGCACCCTCTACTTCGGATGATATTTAATGGTGTAAGATAAACAAGTACGCAAAAAGTTACCATCTTATATAATAGAAAATTAATAATAAAAATGACTCAGTAATTAATTACTGAGTCATTTTATACCTTTATTTAAACACACTTAATCTATATATATCTATTTGTACCAAACATCTTAATTAGATATGAAATAACTATTTATATATTGCGCCCAAACTTCGTGCCCTTTAGCACTTGGGAAACCGAACTCTTCTTGTAAGTACGGTAAAATTGCCTTTGTTGTTGAATCAGGCCATGCTCCCCAATGATCCACATATGTATAACCATTTTGCGTCGCAAATTGCTTTAACGCCTCAATTGCCTTCGGATAATTCTTCGCACCATACACTGGATTTGATGGTTGAATCATAATTGTAGCACCCTTTGCACTAGTAGAAAGTGCTTGCACAAACTTCTGTGTACTTGCTACAGAGTTTCCATTACCAGTTTTACCATTGTCAGTAATAAATGGTGGTTCGAATAAAATCACATCTGGCTTTTCTTTCGCAATCTCTTTATCACGTTTATTTGCAATTAACTCGTCTGTGCTTTCGCCCTTATATTCCTTTACCGTCACATTCCATAAACCTTTACCATAAGAAGCATCTAGGTTAGCCGTTAACTTAGCTGCCCAAGCATCTTTTTCAGATGAAGAAGCTTCATCACCAACAATAACAAGGTTTACTGCCTTTTTATCCTCAGCGGCTTTCTTTAACTTCTCTTTCACTTCATCTGGTAAATTCTTCGCATATGCTTCATTAAAAGATGCTTTCGCACCTTGCTTCTTCTCTGATTTCTTCGTTACACTATCTTTCACTTCAGACTTCGTTTTCGTTACTTCACTCGTCTGCCCTGTTGCATTCGCAATCTTCTTATTCCAGTATAATTTACCGCTCACAACCGAAGCGACAAACAATACAAAAATAACTAGGACAAGTACTGCTTTCTTATTCATCGATTCACCTCATCTATTATTCTCACAACATATAATACTAATATAAATTCACGCAAAAATAAACCCAACTCCTACCAAAGGAGTTGGGTTATTACATATTACTTAGTCACTTCAAGATGCGCTCTTAACTTATTCGTAATATCTTGTTTTGCTGCATCTGGAACATAGTAATACCAGATACCATCAGCAGCTTTGTGTCCATCACCTGGAATTTGGATTTCTTCACTATTCTCCATGCAGTCTTTATAGTTCTTTTGAATCTCAAACATTTGATCCTGAGTTAAACTTGTTTTAACGTTTTTCTCAATCGCTTTTAACACATCACCGTAACTAGCTAGAGAAGATACACTTGCACCTTTTTTAATTACAGCTTGGATAACTTGACGTTGGCGCATTTGACGACCGAAGTCACCTCGTGGATCCTCGTAACGCATACGTGTATATTTTAAAGCTTTTTCACCATCTAAATGAATTTCACCTTTAGCAAAGTGAGTATCTCTTGATGTAAAATCTAGATCATTATTTACATCCACACCACCAACAGCATCTACAATATCTTTAAAACCAGCCATATTCACTTCAATGTAATGATCCACTGGTAAATTAAGAAAATTCTCTACTGTTTTTACAGACATGTCAACACCACCAAAGGCATACGCATGATTGATTTTATCCTTTTTACCTTTACCAATAATTTCTGTATAAGTATCACGAGGAATACTTGTAATCTTCATTGATTTTTTTTGTGGGTTCAATGTAAATAACATTAAAGAATCAGACCTAGAAGTTTCACTCTCTCTTTGGTCAGTTCCCATTAATAAGATTGAAATTGGTTTTTGATCTGATATGTTTACTTTTTGTTCTCTTTTTTCTGATTTATCTCGGTTCAATGGCTGATGTACTGCATCTAGTGTATTAGATACCTTTGAATAAACATTATATGCATATATGCCACCAGCAATTAAAATTAGCGCCAGGGTCCCTAGAAGTACAAATATTATTTTTTTCCTCATTCAATATCCTTCTTTCCAATATATAAATATATAAAGATACTTTATTCCTCACCTTATCTAATTTATTATTATGGCGTTACACGCTTCCCTCTCTTACGCAATAATCCATCCTTCAAAGCTTTCATTAATAATTTATAATCTTTAAATCTAAACTTTTTGATTTCTTTAATACACTTTAAATTATAAAAAACAAACTGGAATAGTGCTCTCGTATATACAATATATAAATTACCGTATCTATAATCTAATTCTATCCTATTTCTAAGCATGTAATAATCTTTCCAATTGAAAACTTCCTTTTTTTGCAAATGAAGGGAGTGCCTTTTCATAATAGCATTTTTTACAACAGCAAGTTTAAAACCTTTTTCTTGTGCACGAATTGAAAAGTCCGCGTCGTCACAAATAATAAAATATGAATCATCAATATCCCCTACTGTCTTTAATACTTCTCTCTTTATTAGAGGACCCTCAAACGGGATTGATACTATTTCTTTAAATAAATCATTCATTTTATCAGGATATATACAATCAGTAGATTCTAATTGGAATGGATTTCTAAAATTTAACTTAGTAGTATATGGCAAACTCTCATTGGATGCCACATCAACTCTATTAGTTTGTAAAATTGAATACTCACCATTTGATTCTTCATACACCTTTAATAAATTTTCCAAGCAATCCGATTGTGGATAAACATCATCATCCATCAACCAACACCATTCAAATTCATAATTATTAGCTAATTGTACCCCAGCTTTAAATCCACCGGCTCCTCCCGTATTTTCCTCTAACCGATTATATTCTATATTCTCATTATCAATATACCCTTTTTCCTTTAGGTACTTTTCAGTACCATCAGTAGAGGCATTATCCACAATAATAATTTTCTCAATTTTTTTGGATTGCTTTAATAATCCCTCTAAACAGTTACATAATAATTCTTTCCTATTATAAGTTACGATGACAGTAATTACACTCACTTTAATATACTCCTTTATATGTTTCTAACTCACAAATTATCCATTCTACTATATGATGAAATCAACAGAACAACTTTTCAAACGCCTAATGTACGAATTTGCTCAATAATATTCTATCTTACTACATTAATTTCTTACAAATAAGATCATCTATATCCATCATTTTACTTTGCCAAGAATTTTTCAGCGCCGTTTCTTTTCTACAAATAATAGCGTCTTCACTGTCCAGCATATGTAAATCAGATAAGATATCCATAAATTCAATTTTACTATTAGCCGTATATATTGATTTCATTTCTAATAGATCCTCAAAAGGAGTGGTAATTAGTGGTTTTCCAGCAGCTAAGCACTCAAATGTTTTAACTGGAAAAACTCCTTTATTAAATTCATTAACTTTATATGGAAATATAATGGCATCAGCTTCTCTTATATAATTAACTAACTCTGTTCTAGGCATAGCATCCATCAAGTGTAAATTGGAATATTTATCACCAAAGGGATTTTTCAGTTGCCAATCTCCTATCATACTTAACTCATAGTTTTTATCTAAAATCATTCTTATTAAATCAAAATCTAATTTATTTGATATAGAACCATAATATAGTAATTTCGAGTATTTTTTTCTAGGTTTTGTTAATTCATCATAAAAGACATCTACATCCACACCATTTGTTACTAATTGAACTTCTTTATTAACCAAATTGCCTTTCTCTCTCTTATGATATAAACCGTCTGCAATTATCACATCCGCTAATTCCAAAAGTGCTTTTTCACTATCCTTTATCGACTTCATTGTATTTTCCGCATGTACAAAATTATATGCTACATCATAAACTAAAACTTCTGGATTAAGCTTTTCTGTAATATCAATTGTCGTTTTTGTTGGTAAATATGTGATGACTATTGGTTTTTTTTCCTTGTATACACACTTCTCTTTAATTTCAGAAACGATTTTATTAATAAAGTATAAATTATTTATACTAATAAAAAGCCCGCTAGTAGGAGGTAACGCTACAGGGGAAACAATTTTGATATTTTCACCTAGGGGGTTTCTACCATCCACATTTTTTTTCTTCAATAATCGATTGAATATACGCTTCATATCCCCAAAGTTTGGATTTCTTTTCGCTGTTGTTTCAACGTATACAACATTGTTTTTTTTTGAAAAATATGTAGCAACTTCATGATGTCTCTGCCACATAAAACTCCAATCAATAGACGATAATATTATTACATCCCGATTCTCTATATTTCTTTTCATAAGGACTCCTTACACTTCAACCCACTAATTTATATTTACAATACTCATAAACACTAAAAATCTTTTAACAAACTAAGCCAATATATCTTGAATCATTTTTTTAAATTTCTCAATAAAAACTGGATTGTTTGTTATAAATTCGCTTTTTTCTAATGTATTATCTTTTAAACATATTTGTATTTTTTCTCTCATTTGATTTATATCATATACTGCTATAACTTGTCTCTTTTTCTCTAGTCTTTTGACAAAATCTATTTGATGATTGTCAACATGTTCATCAAAATCTTTATTTCTTGGTACAACGATAGGTGTTTTTCCTAGTGATAATGGGGTCATTATACTCCCAGGCCCACCATGAGTAATAATCACAGATGCCTCTTCCATTTTTTTCATCATTTCATTATATCCAATTAACTTAGAGCCTTTGCAGTACTTTGGGATATATGTAGAATAACCATATTGAATAAAAACCTCATCTGTAATTTCTTTGTTTTTTTTCATTTCATCTATTTTTTTTACTAATCTATTAAATTGCTGCTCATGTGTACCTGTGGTGACAAAAATCATAGCAATCCTCCTAACACTTCTCCTTTTGGATAGAACTTTTTTTGCTCTTCCCATTGTAATACAAATTTATCACAAATTGGATAAACCAGTTTACCTGTAAGTGTCGGTGAATCTATCCTATCATATACTTCTATATAAACTACTTTAGATCTAAAAAAGAATTTTCCTAAATAAAAAAATGGGATAGCTGGAGCTGCCCCCGTTGAAACAATAACATCCGGTCTTTCCTTAAATAATACCTTAATAGCCAAAAATGAATTTCTTATTAAATTTTTTATATTTCTATTTGAAGGATAATAGCACCATATAGTTTTTTCCTTTTCTAAAAGGGATTTACTATCCTCTTTATTAAATGTTACCCATGTTCTTTCATGATTTTCCCACCAAGGTTTCAACTGATATAGTTGAGTTAAATGACCACCACTAGAACCCACTAACAAAATTTTCATTACTCTTCTCCTTTCAATTGTTTACTAACTCCAAACATTAAACCAATCGATATAAAATAAAAATATGCAACTGTTTGTGGTGCATCTATGTCCTCAGTTAACATCCAAAATACCACTGTTAATACCGAGATACCTAAATACTTTAAAATATATTTTTTAAAATATACATTTTCATAAAAAAACATTTTCATCCAACTATATAAAGAGTATAGTATGAATGAAATAAACAAGAAAAACCCTATAATTCCTGTTTTCATTAAAACACCAATATAAGTAGAGTGTGATCCAATTGGTACCTCTATCCAACTAACATATGGCTTCATGCCTATACCTAAAAAGGGAGAGGACATAGCATTTTGAATTGCCATCTTATAGATTATTTGTCTCTGTCCTGTACTTGCTTCCCTAGAATCTAACATAAAGCTTGCGAAATCATCTAAAAAGAAATACATAACAATAAATAAGACGGCACCTACACACATACCTTGGGATATCCTCAAATAAATCTCTCTGTTTTTCGGGACAGCCATAGCAGTTACCACTATAATAGCAACTATTAATGACATTACTGCCGTACGTGATAATGAAAAAATTAGAGGCAACATTATAATTAAAAGTTCAAAGAAACTTCTCACTTTCCCCCTCTTAACAAATTTATAGTATACAATTGTCAAAAAAATAATAATACTAGTTCCGACCCCTGTTGCTGTTGGATAAAGGAAAAAACCTGTAAATCTTGGGAAATCTGATTGTAAAAACCAATCTGTTTTTACAATATTTAAGTTCATTGTGCTTTCAATAATATCAAACCTTAATGCCTGTGGAATTGCGTTATATAAAAGAGACTTTATTTCTACAAAGTATTCTCCCTTTTTCCAAATATAAATTGAATATATACAAAATACACCTTGTATTAACCCGACAATTCTAAAGGAATTTAGTAGTTTTGTTAAATTTTTAAATTCTATTTCAGTATTATTAATTGAAACTATAATACAAAAACCCATAATCCAATAACTTAAATTATATATAGATCCAACTACCCTATTCATTTCAAAAGCTGATGAATTAATCACAATTGAACTGGCATATACAAAAATAAAAAATAATAATAATTTACTATATCCTTTATAAATAACTTTTTGATTACTTTTTTTACAGTATAAAAGAGCAGATATAAACATCAACAAAGAAATCACATGAAAAATTATAATGTTTAAACCTAAAATCCACCATAAGGGAATCAGCAGTATCCCTATTCTAGCAATGCTTATTGGTAACCTTTTATATTTCATACCTAACCTCTTATAATAATTTAATATAATTAGTACAAAATAAAGTTTCTATGCAAAATGCCTAGAAACTTTATTTATATTAATTATTCTATTTATTGATTTTCTCATTAAAAATCTTTATTGCTCTAGCAATAACCATATCCATATCATAGTATTGATATTCCGCCAATCGTCCAATACAAATCAAATTATCATGCATCTTGGCTTCCTTTCTATATTTATGATATAGCTCTTGATTATCATCATTTTTAATTGGATAATACGGAGTATTTTCCTCTGGGATATAATCTTGAGAAAACTCTTTAACAGTTGTTGTTACATTTAATTTTTGATTTGTTAAATGCTTAAATTCCGTTACTCTTGTAAAATTATAATCATTAGGATAATTAACAGTACCCACTTCCTGCACATACTCTTCGTTATAGCTTTCAAATTTAAAGTCCAATGAACGATATGGCAGTTGACCATATTTATAATCGAAGAAAAAGTCAATCGGTCCTGTATATATTACCTTCCCCTCAAATTCATTGCCAAATAATTTTACCTCTCCAGTTTTAGTATCAAAATCAACAACCTCTTTATAATCTGTATTTAACATTACCTTTATATTGGGGTGATTTAACATTTTTTCGAAAATCTTTGTATATCCCTCTTTCGGCATACCTTGATACGAATCTTGGAAATAACGATCGTCCCTACTAATGTATACAGGAACACGACCAGTTACTGAGGAATCTAACTCTTCTGGCGTAATCCCCCATTGCTTTAATGTATATCCTAGAAAAACTTTTTCATATATATATTCCGCCAAGAATCTAAGATCTTCATCTTCAACTTCTCTCAATTTTAATATAGGTACTTTTTTATTATAGCCAAAATTACTAATTAGCTTTTTCTCCAATTTTGTTGCCAACTCTTTAGGGAAAATTTGATCAATTGAGTTTAAATTGAATGGAATCGGTACCTTTTTCCCATCTATTACTCCAAGTACTTCGTGGTGGTAGTGAAGCCACGGTGTGAAGTTTGATAAATAATCCCATACATTCTTCATTTTCGTATGGAAAATATGGGGCCCATAATTATGGATCAACACTCCATTTTTATCGTAAGAATCAAATGCGTTACCACCTATATGATTACGTTTTTCAATAATTAGTACCTTTTCATTTAATTGAGAAGCTATGCGCTCAGCAATAACGCTTCCAGCAAATCCAGCACCGACAATAACATACTTAAACATAATTACCTCCATAAATTAACTTTCTTCTTACTCAAATAAATTACCATTATTCCTGTAACTATTAATTCTATCAATAACAACGCTATCGCTGTCCCGATATGATTATATAAAGGAACCAATATAGCTGCCAATATGATATTAATTGCACTAGAAAACATTAAAATTCTTGAGAAAACCTTTTTATAACCGAAATTAATCATAACTTGAACACCTAAAATATTACTAATACTCACTAATAACGGTAATGGTGATAGGATTCTCAAAACTAATATAGATTCCCTGTAATCAGGACCAAAAACTAAATCCACAATCAACTCTGAAAATAAAAATACTAGAATAGAAATCCCTAAAAATATAATACTATTCAATTTAAGAACTTTTCTTATAAATTTTAAAGCCTCATCTTTTGAATCCCTTACTATTCGACTGAGATGTGGAAATATTGTTTGTGAAATAGGATTAATTAATCCATTTATCGCATTTATTAGCTTCTCAGCACTTGCATAATAACCTGTAATTAAATTATTGGTAAAAATACCTAAAATAAATGTATTACTAATCGTATACAAGCTAACTGCAATTGTTGAAATAAAGATATCCCATCCCTCTCTTAATTCTTTCTGCATATCTCCAAATTTTGGTTTTACAATTATCAACTGATATTTTTTCTTTATAATTACTAAAGAAATAATACCAACTGCAATATAACCAACAGAAGTAAGTGCTGGAACTAAATAAAAATCTCCTGCTGTTTTAACAAAAATAAATAAACTAATAGTAAAAAACAGCTTAGAAATTGCATTTAAAATTGAAATAACCTTCATACTTTCTAATCCCTGAAAAAACCAAATTGGGAACAAGACATTACCTAGTACCATTCCAAAGGTTAGTACATACACTTCCCAATAATAACCAAATTTATCAAATACACATAATATACATATTAAAATTATAAAACTAATAACCATTAGAATTAATTTTATACTCATCACGGTTGAAAATATACGCGACAGTTCTCTTTTATCTTCACGATTAATTGAAATTGATTTCGTAGCAGTTAGATTAAATCCATAATCAGTTAGTAAAACAAAGTACTGGATTAATGCTTGTGCAAAAGCAATTACCCCAAACTTTTCTGGCCCTAAAGTTCTAAGTAAATATGGCAGAGTTATTAATGGCAATAAATAATTTACACCTTGGACACTTAATAATGATAAAAAGTTCATAAATAATCTTTTATTGTGCATCTAAATAAACCAATCCATTCAAGGGCTTGTAGCCTAACGAATACAAGCTCATAATTTTAGCAACATTTACAACTATATAATTTAATATCAAAATGCATCTTTTGAGCCAATAAGTACAGTCAATGTTCGCAATATAATTTTTATATCAAAAAGGATATTTCTACGCTGAATATAAAAGATATCTAGATCCACCATCTCTTTAAATCCGGTATTACTTCTTCCACTGATTTGCCATAATCCAGTACACCCCGGTGTAACAAGTAATCTTTGTTTATCATAGGAAGTGTATTGTTTGACTTCTCTAGGAAGTGGCGGGCGCGGTCCAACTAGACTCATATCCCCCTTTAAGACATTTAATAATTGCGGTAATTCATCTATGCTTGTTTTACGAATAAATTTGCCTATTTTAGTTACGCGCGGATCTTCTTTCATTTTAAACATGGCACCTGATACTTCATTATATTTTAATAAATCCTTTAACCGTTCTTCCGCATCTGTAACCATTGAACGAAACTTATACATGCCAAATTCTTTACCATCTTTTCCAACACGAATTTGTTTAAATAAAACAGGTCCTTTCGGATCCTCTAATTTAATAACTATAGCAATAATAATAAAAATTGGTGAAAGAAAAACAAGACCACAAATTGCACCAACTATGTCCATTAAACGTTTCGTAAACAAATATAAACTATTTTGATTTACCTCTTCAGCAGCAAGTAATCCTTGTTCTTTTATAGTTCCACTTGATACTTTCGTTAAGGTCAATATGTTTCCCCTCCCATTTTATACATACGCTTTTTCTTTATTTACAATATCATTCATATACTTCATTAATTCAACTTTAAGCTCCTCGTGTTGTAAAGCCATTTCTATTGTAGTCTTAATAAATCCAAACTTCTCTCCAACATCATAACGAACACCCTCAAAATCATAAGCAAACACACGTTGAATTTCATTTAATCTTTGAATCGCATCTGTTAACTGAATCTCTCCACCTGCACCTGTCTGTTGATCCTCAAGGAACATAAAGATTTCTGGTGTTAATACGTAACGACCCATAATTGCTAAATTGGATGGTGCTGTACCTTCTGCCGGCTTTTCAACAAATTGACGTACTTGATAACGGCGATCGTTTTGTTCAACTGGATCGATAATACCGTAACGGTGTGTTTCATTTTCAGGCACTGTTTGTACCCCGATAACAGATGATTGCGTATTTTCATATTCATTCATCAACTGACGTAAACATGGTGTATCTGCTTGTACAATATCATCACCAAGTAGTACTGCAAATGGCTCATTTCCAATAAATTTACGTGCACACCATACTGCGTGCCCTAATCCTTTTGCTTCTTTTTGTCTTATGTAATGAATATTAATTTTTGAAGAAGCTTGTACTTTTTCAAGCATTTCATACTTTCCTTTTTCTAAAAGGTTTTGTTCTAGTTCAAAAGAATGGTCAAAGTGATCTTCAATTGCACGTTTTCCTTTTCCTGTTACAACGATAATGTCTTCAATTCCTGATTCTATTGCTTCTTCTATTATGTATTGAATTGTTGGTTTATCCACAATTGGTAACATTTCCTTTGGCATTGCTTTCGTTGCTGGTAAAAATCTTGTTCCAAGACCAGCAGCTGGAATAATTGCTTTTCTTACTTTTTTCAAATTTATTCCCTCCAAATTCCTTTATAAAATATAACAATAACAAAAAACCCTACCTATAGAGTCATATTTATAACTCCATAGGTAGAGTTTCTAAATATTAATAAACTATGGGCATCTAACCCAACCTCACGTCATACTCCCGACGACAAGCGTCTAAGGTAGGTTCGAAATAAAAATTTCTACCCACAGCACGACCGAGTGCCTCCGTTGATAACGGTTAGGAGGCATCACCAGTTCTTTATTTAAAAAATGCCGAACAATTTCTTACGACGAATTTGTTCCGGATCTTCTTTATAAATTGCTTTCCCGCTAATGATTAAATACGGATTCTCTCTTAAATCATTCATAACACTAGCACCAAATTCTTTCTCTATTAATTCATAGCTTTCTGCTAGATGAAATCCTCTTGACGTTGTGTTATGTGCATCCGATGCGATCATATGCGTTAAATTATGTTCCACAAGCTGTAGTGAAAACTTTTTAATTTTTTTACCAAACTTACCTAGTAAACTACCTGCCGTTACTTGTGTTAATGCACCTTTATTAACAAGATTATATAACTTATCTGGCCTCTCGATTAACTCGGCATTACGTTCAGGATGAACGATAATTGGGATCATTCCTTTTACACGTAGTTCATAAAATAGTTGTTCTGCATAACGAGGTACATGATTAGATGGAAATTCAATGAATATGTATTTGTTTGTTTCATTTAAAGTAACAATTTTACCAGCTTCATAGTCTTCTAATAAATCACCGTATAACCTGACTTCTTGTCCTGGTAAAACTTTCAACGGGATTTCATGTTGCTCTAATTCATCATTTAATCGCTTCACTTGATGAATAATAGAAGTACGTTCATTTACATATTTTCCATTTTGATGGTGTGGTGTTGCGACAATTGTATGTATTCCTTCTGCCACAGCTTGTTGCGCCATTGCTAAACTATCTGTCACTGTTTGTGCACCATCATCGATACCAGATAAAATGTGGCAATGCAAATCAATCATTTGTTTTTCCTTCCCTCTCTTATAGTAATCTTTTTCCCCTTGAATATGAGACATTCCTCATATTCAAGGGGAAAAAGGAGATATGTTCTTCCCATATCTCACTCTTTTCATTAATTTGCACCGTAGTAATAATATAAGCCTTGTTCACGTTCACGATCATTCAGAACAACACCTAACAATTTACCCTTTGCAGATTCTAATAGCCCTTTTGCTTTTAGCGCCGTTTCCTTTTCTGTTGCTTCACTACGTACGACAAGAATAGATGCATCGCATACATTTGCCAGAATCTGTGCATCGGTTACAGCTAAAATTGGTGGTAAGTCAAAGATGACTAAGTCGTACATACTGTATGCTTGTGCAAGAAGTTCTTGCATCGATTTTGATCCTAACAATTCTGCCGGATTTGGCGGGATTGGACCACAAGCTAAAAAGTGCAGATTATCAACTGATGTTGTTTGTACACATTTTTCTAAACGTTCACTATGTGTTAATACGTTTGTTAGCCCGAAAATATTATCTAATTGAAACATTTGATGCATCGCTGGTTTACGCATATCTGCATCAATTAATAATACTTTCTTTCCTTGTTGGGCGAACACGACTGCCATATTCGCTGTCGTCGTTGTTTTTCCTTCACTTGGGTTCGCAGATGTTACCATTAATGAGTGTAAATTCCTATCAACAGCTGCAAACTCAATACTTGTTCGAATATTACGATATTGTTCTGAAATTGGTGATTTCGGTTGTTGATGAGCAATTAATTGACGGCGTTGACGATAAATTTTTTTCTTTTTAAATAAATTAAGAGCCAATTGTTTGTCCCCTCACTTTTCTTGATGATAGAGCATGCGATTTTACATTTGTTGTTTCTTCATCCATACGAGCTACAATACCTAACACTGGTAATCCAAGTAAATTTTCTACATCTTCTTCTTTTTTTACTGTGTTATCTAAATATTCTAGTAAGAATGCAAGACCAACTGAAGCCATTAAGCCAACAACGAAGGCAATTGCTACATTAATCATTGGACGGGGCTTAATTGGAGATTGGTTTTCAGTAACCTCTGCTTTTGATAATACAGTTACGTTATCAACACTCATAATCTTTGCAACTTCACCTTTAAATACTTCTGCAGTCGCATTAGCGATATCACGAGCTATTTTTGGATCTTTGTCCTCTGCTGTAACAGAAATAACTTGCGAATCTTTTTCATTCGCAACATTAATTTTTCCTGTTAACGCTTGCGCTGTCATATTTAAATTTAATTTTTCATTCACTTGATCTAAGATTACTGGACTTTTAATAATAACCTTATATGTATTCGTTAATTGAATATTTGTTTGAATTTCACCAGCCTGAATCATTGTCCCATCTTGTTTCTTCTGATTCACAAGGATTTGTGTTGAAGATTGATAGATTGGTGTCATAAAGAAAAAGCTGATAATAGCGCTTATGATTGCCAAACCGAATGTCACAGTGAGGATCATTGCTAAACGTTTTCTTAAGATATCGAATAAATCTTTTAAACTAATTGTTTCTTCCATAAGTTCCTCCAACTTTCTAAAATTTGCACATAAGAAAAATTATAACATATAAATCTTACATTTTTTTATTTTAGTAATATCTATGTACGATTGTTATTTAAAAACCATATATAATCTTACAAAATAATCTTAAATATGACAACACATTCCATGGAATTCCCAAATTTTCCATTATAACATGTTTTTTGTATAATACAATAAATAATTTTAAAATAATTCAAAAAAGCCAATAAAAATACTTATTGGCCTTAAAAATCATTATGTCATACATTATTTTCTAATAATATCCATATTGCCCCTTTTCTTCCCTCTTATCATTTAAAACAACACCAAGTAATTTACCAGACGCTTTGTCTAATATTTGCTTCGCTTTTACGATTTTATCTTTTTCTGTTTTTTCACTACGTACGACCAGTACGATTCCATCGCATTTGTTCGCTAAGAGTTGTGCATCGGTAACCGCAAGGACTGGTGGTGTGTCGATTAAAATAATATCAAACATGTTATATGCTTCTAGTAATAGCTCGTCCATTGCCCGGCTACCTAATAGTTCAGCCGGGTTTGGCGGGATTGGACCCGAAGTCATTAAGTATACATTCTCTATATCTGTTTTTTGAATGCATTGCATCAATTTTGCTTGTCCTGATAATAGGTTCGTTAAGCCATTAGGGCTATGAACAGCAAATAAGTTTTGAATCGTCGGCTTACGCAAATCAGCTCCGATTAGTAAGACTTTCTTTCCTTGTTGTCCGAAAACAACTGCTAAGTTCGCAATTGTCGTTGTTTTCCCCTCGCCTGGATCTGCCGAAGTAACAATAATAGAACGAACATGATTATCTACAGATGTAAATTCAATATTTGTACGGATGTTACGGTACTGTTCCGTAATGCGTGACTTAGGCTCTTTATGTGTAATTAATTGTCGTAATGGTTTTCTTTTTTTTCTCCCGAACATGGTATGATCTCCTCTTTTCAAAATGCGACACTTTCCCCTTTATCTCTCTATGTTCGATATGCTACGCTCATTTTTCATTTGTTTATACTGTTAATTTTCCCCATCACTTTCCTCTACACTTCATCATAACCAATCATAATAAGTTTTGTCCTATCTCATACCCTTTATAATGTGACAACCGCGTCTCTATTTTTATCGCGCTATCATTTATCTTAATTTCAAGATATTTATAGCGTCATTATATACGAACTTCCATTCATTTACAACAAGAATTCTGATTAATCTGTATTTTAATGTTTCGGACATAAAATATATGAATGAAAAAAAATTCTCCTGCATGTTGCAGAAGAATTTTTTTCATTCACATCTATTCTTTTTTATCACCAATCGCAAATGTAATTTCAGCTTCACATGCAACTTCACCATCTACTGTTGCGATTGCTTTTCCTTTTCCGATTGGACCACGTACACGTGTCATTTCTACTTCTAGACGAAGTTGATCACCTGGACGTACTTGTTTTTTGAAACGACAATTGTCGATACCTGCGAAGAAAGCAAGTCTTCCGCGGTTTTCTTCTTTCTTTAATACAGCAACTGCTCCAACTTGTGCTAATGCTTCTACAATAAGTACACCGGGCATAACTGCGTAGTCAGGAAAGTGCCCGTTAAAGAATTCTTCGTTTGCGGATACATTTTTAATTCCAACCGCTCTTTTTCCTTCATCTACTTCTAATATTTTATCAACAAGTAAAAATGGATAGCGGTGAGGAATGATTTCTTTAATTTGTTCTATATTTAGCATATAACAATCGCCCCTTTTGTAATATTGGTCTTACCACTTGGACATATTGTCTATTATCCCATTTTGTTTATTGTTTGTCATTATAAAGTGAAACTTTACTTCCTATTTATAAAAAAATGCATACACTCTATTTTCTTAAAATAGTTGCATATCCTTGCAACTGACACGGAGGTAGAAAAGAGTGTATGCCCAGATTAGGGAAAGGCAATATGTATTTGAACATGATTTGCCTTAATGTCGTATTCGACTCATTATATTATAAACGTTTTCAAATACGGAAATATTAAATTTAACCATATATATGAATATTTTACCTATATTCTTTGTTTTTCTTTATTTTTCTTCTATTTTCTCAATAAATCAAAATACAAAAATAAAAATAAAAAAAAGAACTAAGGCTTACACCTTAGTTCCTTTCACTTTATCGTAAAGCACGCTTTGGTAATCTATCGATATTCTCTAACATAATACCTGTACCAACCGCAACGCAGTGCATTGGGTTTTCAGCAATTAATACTGGTACTTTTAGTTCTTCTGCTAGGAGCATGTCAATGCCGTGTAGTAAAGCTCCACCGCCTGTTAGAATGACACCGCGGTCGATGATGTCCGCTGATAATTCTGGTGGTGTGCGCTCTAGTACGCCTTTTGCAGCTTGTACAATAACAGCCGCATTTTCTTTTAATGCTTCTGTAATTTCTTCTGAGCATACTGTAATTGTGCGTGGTAAACCTGTTACCATGTCACGTCCGCGAATTTCAAGTTCTTCGCTACGTGCACCTGGGAATACTGTACCAACTTTAATTTTAATATCTTCTGAAGTACGTTCTCCGATTAATAGCTTATACTTACGTTTAATGTAGTTTAAGATCTCCATATCAAACTTATCGCCAGCCATTTTGATAGAGGAAGAGGTAACAATATCACCCATAGATAGTACAGCGATATCTGTTGTACCTCCACCAATATCAACAACCATGTTACCGCTTGGTTGGAAGATTTCCATACCAGCACCAACTGCGGCTACTTTTGGTTCTTCTTCTAAAAATACTGTTTTACCACCTGAACGTTCAGCAGCCTCACGAATTGCTTTTTGTTCTACTGATGTGATATTTGTTGGACAACAAATTAAAATGCGAGGTTTCGAAAAGAAACTCTTTACGTCCAATTTGTTAATGAAATACTTTAACATTGCTTCTGTAATTTCGAAATCTGCGATTACACCATCTTTTAGTGGACGAATGGCTACAATATTACCAGGCGTACGTCCCACCATACTTCTTGCTTCTTCACCTACTGCTAATACTTTACCTGTGTTACGATCAATAGCAACAACAGATGGCTCATTTAATACAATACCCTTACCTTTAACATGGATTAATACGTTAGCCGTACCTAGGTCAATTCCGATATCTCGCGCAAACATTCCCGTTTTTTCCTCCTCGATATTCAAAATCAGGTTACACCCGAATTCTTTTACACCTAATTTCTGATTTTATCATAAATTTAACAGAAACGTAATATTCGCAAAAAGAATTCTTCTGAAAAATATTACCGAATTGAAACGGAATGTTTGCGATCGCATACTTATTGACGTACCGGCTTTTCTACATCTTCTTTTCTATACTTTTGCTTTGTTGCTTCTCCGCCTCTTAAATGACGAATAGACTTATGATAATCAAGAATTTCTTTCACTTCATTTGCGAGCTCTGGATTAATTTCTGGTAGACGTTCCGTTAAGTCTTTATGGACTGTACTCTTTGATACCCCAAATTCCTTTGCAATGACACGCACTGTCTTTCTTGTCTCCACGATATACTTACCAATCTTGATAGTTCTCTCTTTGATGTAATCGTGCACACCACTCGCCTCCCTAAATTGGATGTGAGAAGGGTGAAATGAGCCTCGCTGCATACGACTTAGAAGTAAGTGTGAGTGCTGTTTGTAAGCGTTAAACATTCTTGGATTTATAATGAAATGATTCACGATTTCTCACCTCAAACACTCTCTTTGCTTTGGTTTATACCATTGTATTGCCCGCACTACTGATATATGCTACATGTTCACTATTTTTGCGGACTAAGTTAAGAAAAATTACGTTTTTTTGTGAGAAATACGTTAACAGTGACTATTTTGGCGAAAAAAATGACACCTTGTATACAAGGCGTCATTCTTCTCGCTCTAACTCTTCTTCTAACAATTGATGGTGGGGAACCTCTTTCTTACCGGCAATGTAATAATATAAAGTAAATAAAACAAACAATAAAATAATAGCAGTCGACAGAACAAACAAAAATGACACAGTATCCCCTCCTTTTTGTAATATATATTCGAGAATCTCGTCATTTTTCCTTGTTATTACAACTTTTTTCTCGAAATTGAGTATTTTTATATGGAAATAAAAAAATCAGCTCTCCTAGTGAGAACTGATTTTTTCACTTTCTTATTCTTGTGAAGAAGAACTGTTAGATGATTCTGTAGAACCATTTGTTGATTTTTCTTCTTTCTTCGGTTCTTCTTTTTTGTCACTAGTTGAACCGCTAGTTGATTTCTCTTCTTTTTGAGACTTGTCTTCTGTTTTACTTTCTGGTTTCGTGCTCGTTGACTTTTCTTCTTTTTGAGATTTGTCATCAGCTTTTTTACCAGAAGCGTTCGTTGCCTTTGCAGCACCTGCATCAGCTTTAATTTCTGCTACTGACTTATTTAAGTAGCGCTCAGGATTCACAGCCACATTGTCTTTACGTACTTCAAAGTGAACGTGAGAACCTGCTTCTTTATTCATGGCACTTAGACCGGATTTTCCTAATACTTCACCTTGTACAACTCGTGCACCTTTTTCTACTTTTACACTGCCTAAGCTTTGATAAGAAGCTGCTACACCATTTCCGCTATCAACTGTTACAACATAACCAAGAAGTGAATCTTTTTCAGCTTTCGTTACTGTACCACTTAAAGCAGCTGTAACATTGAATTCTTTTCCATTCTTCGCAGCAATGTCAATTCCTTTGTTCGGGGAATATGTGTTGTTATAAAAGACAAGTGCTTTTTCTTGTTCCGCCTCAGTTGCTGCATCTTCATAGAACTTCTTCTGTACAACTACTTCCGCATTAGCAGGAGCTGGCATTTTCACTACTTCTGAAGACTTCGTTACTGGTACTGCTGGATCTTCCGTTTGTGTATACGGCGTTGCTTGATCTTGGTTCGGAGTCTTCTTCGGATTAGCTCCTTGGAACCATAGCGCAACCATTAAGATTACCGCTGCACAAGCAATGTATAGTGCCGGAAATACCCATCTTTTTTGAAATAAATGTACTACCTTTTGCGACTTTTTATTATTTCTTCCTCGCATTCCATCATCACCTCAGCAATCATTTTGAACAATATTCACGCATCCTATACAACCTATAACTAATTACTTTTCGACAAAATCTGTAAAAATATGTATAGGAATTGTAAAATTTCCGAGGAAATGATAGAAAAAAGAAAAAACTGAGCATTTCGGCTCAGTTTTTAATCTAATTGTTTCTTTTTATACACGATTAAACATGCAATAAGTGAAATAATAAGCCAAGCTCCAACATTTATCATATGGCCACTAATACTACTAAATCCTGCACCCTCTACTAAGCTTTTAATTGCCTTTTCGAGATGAGATGTTGGAAGATAACTAATCATTGTCTTAATTACTTTATTTTCAACCATTGGCTCAAATTGTACAGCTAAATACATCGTCATTAATATTGGCATTCCAATTAGTGATGTTTGTGGGACAGACTCAGCTAGTAATCCAATCATCGTTCCAATTAAAGTAAATAGAATTGTTCCACATAAGAAAACAAATGCTAGTAATAAGAAATTTCCACTTAATTGATCCAAAATGAATAAGTTTACAATAGAAATACCTAACGTTAAACATACTGTTAATATACTTTTCCCAAAAAGAACTTCAACAGATGAAGCTGGTGATAGCATTAACACACGTAACGTATGCTTTTCTTTCTCTTCTGCAATTACCATTGATTGAACAAACCCTGCAACAAATAGAAAGGCCATTAAGGTAATAATGCCAACCCCTGCACTCCCTTGTCCAAACCTGCTATATATAAATGCAAATATAATTGGTAAAGATGCCATTAGCAGCACTTGTGAATTCGTCTTAAAATCTTGTACTTCTTTTCTAAAAATAGCTGATACACGTCTCATTGAAAATGTCATTATAATCCCCTCCCAGTAACTTCAATAAAGATATCGCCTAGCGTTGGTTCGTGTGAATGAATCGATAGTAACTCGCCTTTTTTCATCCATTCTGAAATGCGTTTTGCACCTAATTCGTCTTTTTGCACGACTTCTTTTTGCTTATCTTTTAATACGACCTGTATTTGATCTTTCGCGTACTGCAAGCGAAGATTTTCTGGTGTATCAAGCGCTACAATTTCTCCGCTACATAGAAAGGCAATGCGGTTACAAAGCGTCTCTGCTTCTTCCATATTGTGCGTCGTTAAAAAAATTGTCGTTCCTTCTTTATTTAAATCTTTTAAGACTTTATGAATGTTTTGTACGTTAACTGGATCGAGTGCAGATGTTGGTTCGTCTAAGAAGAGAATATCTGGTTTATGAAGTATTGCTCTAGCTAATGTAACGCGCTGCTTCATTCCTTTTGATAGTTTCTTTACTAATGTTTTTTTATCATCTAATAAGTTCACTTGCGCTAGTACTTCATCGATTCGTTCTTTTTTACAATCGTATAAGTCACAAAATAATAGTAAGTTATCATAAATGCTAAGCCTTTCATATAAGCCACTGTTGTCTGTTAAAATACCAATTCGTTTATAATCGATGCTGCTTGGCCCTGTAATATCTTTCCCTAATACTTTTACCGTTCCAACGCTATGAAGTAATTGAGAAGTTAATATTTTTACTGTCGTCGTTTTCCCAGATCCACTCGGTCCGAGGAATCCAAAAATCTCTCCTTGCTTCACTTCAATATTTACATTTCGAAGTGCTGTTTTTTCGTTGAAACTTTTCATTACATCTTTCATTTCAATTGCCAATGTCATCTCGTCATCCCCTTTGTTTTTTTCTTTTATAGATGAAAGTCGCTTTAGCGCTTTTCGTTTGTTTGTTTCGCTTTTCTTGACCCCATCATATGAAAATCAAAGGGTTTACGCAGTAAAATACCGGTAAAAGGAGTATTTTTACCGGTGAATGAATCGTATTTTGAGCTTATTGGAGTACTTCTTATAGCCCAATTACACCTTTCAACTCATCCATTCGTCCTTTCGAAAGCGGAATTGAACTTTTTCTTTCGTCGTCTAAAATTAAGCTGAAACTGTTACGAGTCCAAGTAATTACTTCTCGTACTCTTTGTAAATTCACAAGATAAGAGCGGTGACATCT
Source organism: Bacillus cereus group sp. Bc061 (assembly GCF_027715825.1). Classification (NCBI taxonomy): domain Bacteria; kingdom Bacillati; phylum Bacillota; class Bacilli; order Caryophanales; family Bacillaceae; genus Bacillus; species Bacillus cereus group sp. Bc061. The sequence goes on along the minus strand of NZ_JAQFTZ010000003.1, from coordinate 226,409 downwards.
AAAGAAACCAAAACCTGTTAATCTCGCTTCTAGTTCACTTAATGTTAATGCACATACGAAATCACCTTCACGCACATGAATATGTGTTACTCCGTTTTGCGTTTCAATAAAATGGATTTCCATCGGGTCTAATAAAATGATTTTATCGTTCACTTTCGCTGGTATTCTTTCTAACTTCATTTGTGGAATCATTTGAATGACTTTTTCTTCATCGACTTCTTCTGCTTCTTCTTGTTCGATTTCTATTTTTTTCACACCATCATTGTTTAATATGTATACATCTTCTGTTAACGAAAGGGCGTCCGATAGAAACGATGATGTAATAAAAATTGCCTTTCCTTGCTCTTTCATTTTCATAATTGCTTTTCGAATCATAATCGTACTCTCTGTATCTACATTTTGCTCTGGTTCTTCCAAAATAACTAAATCCGGATTATGGATCATAACTCGCCCAATATGAAGACGACGTTTCTCTGAAAATGATAGTTTTTCTATTTTAACGTTTAATTTATCTAAAAGGCCGACATATTGTACAACTTCTTCCGTACTCATATTTGATTCATAAAGCCCTATTAAGAACTTGAAGTATTCCTTTACCTTCAAACGATCATATGCTTCATCTTTCAAAAAACAAAAGCCGATGCGAGAATAATTTCTCTTTCCAATCACTTCATCTTCAAATAGCACATTGCCAGTTGAAGCTTCTTCCTCACCAATAATAATACGGTGTAACACTTTAGCTGTATGGTTATTACATTGCAAAACAACACATTGCCCCTTCTCAACCTTCAGTTCAACTGCCGGTAACTGGTTCGTCTTACCTAATTGTTTCAACTCCAGTAACGCCATTTTGTCTCCCCCAAATACTTTTTATCTTATTATACCAAACAATTAATGGAAAATTATGATATTTTAAACAAAAAGCAGGTGCCAGGAGACCCTGACACCTACTTCTTCACCATCAACTTACCTTCATAATCGTTCATCGTCTTTATTTTAACGCCTTTGTAGTAATGAGCGACGATATCTGTATATTTCTTACCTTCTGCTGCCATGCCGTTCGCGCCGTATTGGCTCATGCCAACGCCGTGACCGAAGCCCTTCGTCGTAACAACGATTTTATCTCCCTCTTGTTTCCACGTGAAATCAGAGGAGCGTAAATCTAATTTGTCACGCACATCTCTTCCGGTTAATGTTTTCCCTTGAAATGCTACATCTTTTACACGTTTTCCTTCCGTACGCCCTTTAATGTCGCCAACTTTTCCGTCTGCTAACACTTTCACACCGAGACGTTTTTGAAAGTCAGCTACGGTAAAGGTTTGCTCACTCGTAAATTTCGGAGAAGCTTGATCCCACGGACTATCTACACTCTTTAAGTACGGATAATCATTTCCCCAATAATCGGCTGCATTTTCTGTCCGGCCATTACTCGTTGAGAAGAAGGATGCTGAGATTGGCTTTCCGTCATACGTTAAAACTTGTCCTGCGGTTTTCGAAACAGCTTCTTCGATTTTCTTCAAATTATTTTCGTAGTTATTGCCCCATTGTTTTTTCAATTCTTCTTTGCTTTTGTACACTTGATCTTTCACCGTATCTGTCACGTCCGCATTGTTTTTCTTACCTCCGCTTAGCATACGCTGCACGACAAATGTTCTCGCTGCTAATGCCTGCGCCTTTAGCGCCTCTATTTCAAAACTGGCATTCATCTCAGAAGCTACTACACCGGTCACATACTCCTCCATAGGTAATGACTCTACCTTTTTCTGTTTCTCGCGATATACAGCAACTTGAACCGCTGTATCCACTTTCCCTGGAGCTGGTATACTTTCTATCGCTGGAGGAGTTTTAGAAGCTGCTTTTTCCTCTACTTTTGCTTTCGCAAACGGAATCACAAGAGCAGCAGGTACAATGATAACGAGCGCTATGAGAAGCGCTACTGTAATAAAAAGTGGCTTTGAAAATTTCATCTTATTTCCCCCAATATGAAAAAGCTTTACTCCATTCATTCTTATGGAACAACTCTTTCTTTTAGAACATACTTAAGGGGAACCATATAAAACAAAAATTTTCTAAATATTTTTACTGGTACGTGCATAAGTATAGAATTTCTTGACTATAACAGTAATAAGCCCAAAAAAATAGCCTCTATGTCAAAAGACATAGAGACTATTTCAATTAAGCGTGAAGATCAGAAACTTCTTGTTCTTTCACTTCTTCTACTTTTTCGTTTACACGTTCAATAGTTGCACCTAATGCAGCTAATTTCTTATGGAAGTTTACATAGCCACGGTCAAGATGTTTTAACTCAGTTACACGAGTGTAACCTTCTGATACTAAACCAGCTAAGATTAATGCAGCTGCAGCACGTAAATCAGTTGCTGCTACTTCAGCACCTTGTAAGCTGTTTGGACCGTTCATAATAACAGAACGACCTTCGATTTTAATATCAGCATTCATACGACGGAATTCTTCAACGTGCATAAAGCGGTTTTCAAATACCGTTTCTGTAATCATACTTGTTCCATCAGCTTGTAGTAATAATGCCATCATTTGTGATTGCATGTCTGTTGGGAAACCTGGGTGAGGCATAGTTTTAATATCAACCGCTTTTAACTTATCTGGGCCGATAACACGTACACCTTCATTTTCCTCAATAATTTTAACACCCATTTCTTCCATCTTCGCTGTAATTGAGCGTAAATGTTCAGGCACAGCATTTTCAATTAAGATATCTCCACCAGTAATTGCCGCTGCAACCATGAATGTTCCCGCTTCAATACGGTCAGGAATAATAGAGTGGTTTGCACCATATAATTTATCAACGCCTTCGATACGAATCGTTCCAGTTCCAGCTCCGCGTACTTTCGCTCCCATCGCATTTAAGAAGTTAGCTAAGTCAACGATTTCTGGTTCTTTCGCTGCGTTTTCAAGGATTGTTGTCCCTTTTGCTAATGTAGCTGCAGACATAATGTTTTCTGTCGCGCCCACGCTTGGGAAGTCTAAATAAATTTTAGCTCCTTTTAGTTCTCCCTCAACGTATGCCTCAACAAAACCGTTACCAACCTGTACTTTTGCTCCCATTGCTTCGAAGCCTTTTAAATGTTGGTCAATTGGACGTGAACCAATTGCACATCCACCAGGAAGTGCAATACGAGCACGACCGTTACGTGCTAATAAAGGTCCCATTACTTGAACAGATGCACGCATTTTACGTACATATTCAAATGGTGCTTCAATGTTTAGCTCTTTAGAAGCATCGATTGTTACTTTGTTATTTTCAAATACGACTTCAGCATTTAAATGACGTAATACCTCATTAATTGTGTATACATCAGACAAAACTGGTACTTCAGATAGTACATTCTTTCCATCACTCGCTAATAGGGCTGCAGCGATTATAGGTAATACAGCATTTTTTGCGCCCTCAACACGCACTGTGCCGTTTAACCGCTTTCCGCCACGGACGATGATCTTTTCCAAATTATTCCCCTCCGTGTCCTTTTTTCAGTATCTATTCACTCAATACTCAGAAGTTATGATCGGTGTGCCAACCACAATTGTATCTTTGTTGTCTGTAGAACGTATTGCTATTTGCACATTTATTTTCTCTCTATTTGTTGAAAGAGCGTCATCCCACTTTTTATTGTATGCGGAGACTGACACAAATGCTCTTTCTTCTATCTGTTCGATCGCTCTTGCTGAAAGATCTTTCAAAACCTGATTGGTTTTATTTTGCAAAACACCTTCAATCTTATCATTCAGTACACCTTGAACACAAGTGTAAATTATAGGTTTTTCACTAAAAATTTTATTCGTTTTCTGAATATACTTCGGGTCCCATTTTGCCCCGCTTACTTCAAAGATAATGAAAGTGTTTTCTTTAGTATTTTCCTTACTCCAAGTTACTACTACTCGTTCTTCATAGGAAGAAAATTTTTTATAGGATGTAGCTTTATATCCATCTGGAGATTGCTCTAATTCCCACTTTTGAATATTCGCCTTCTCCTTCACATCGTTTAACAACTTTTGAAACGTATGTATATTAGAAATTGTTTTTGTTTCTCGTGCTAACCATGACCATTTCTCTACTTTAGCATCATTTTTCTCTACAGCTGCGATCATGTTCTCCATCTTCTGTTCATCGCTTATCGGTTTCATCTCTCTATATCCAACCAAAAATAAAACAACACTAAGTGCAACAATAAGAATGGCTTTAAGCTTCAATTTCATCCCCTCCTATCCCCATTGTTAACGGAGATTTGAGGTTCTATACACTTACTTTACTAAATACGTTAAACTCTTTGAATAGCCTAAATAATCAAGGAAAAAGTTACTTACAGATGTCCCAATTGCAATTGTAATTAAGATGAGTAATACTCTCGTCTGCATCACCTTTCCAGGCTTCATTAAACGCTCAATGTGAATACCTTGTAAGGCCCACCACGTAATGGTAATAAACAATAAATGCGAAACGATGGCAATCAGTGCTTGTTGCCCTAAAAGATGTGCCAAAAAACCGACTCCTTTTTACCTAGCCACTACTTACGAAATACTATAAAAACGATACCATAATAAGTAGGAGCCACACTTTTTCAAATACAAATAAGCATCTTACATTTTACATCGTAATTTTCTCTTTAAAAGCGTATACTTATATGCATTTTCAATCGTAGTTCACACAAAATAAAAAGCGCAGAGTAACGACTCCACACCTTTTATTTTCACTATTGTACCACGTTCCCTAAGAAGAAGAAATCTTTCATTAATGGAAAATATTCATAAAAGAAATTGTATCCAATCATCGGCATAATCCCTAGTATTACAATCGAAATTGCGCAAAGGCTCATCACAACCTTTATATTGAGTGGCAAACGAATTTTCTCTTCTACTTCTCCTGTACGGAAAAACATTTGCTGTAAAATACGGAAATAATATACGAATGAAATGACTGTCGTCCCCATCATAATAGAAGCTAGTACGTAATGAGCTGGCTCTACATGAAGGGCCCCTAAAAAGATGTTAATTTTCCCAATGAAACCAGCTGTTCCTGGTATCCCCGCTAGCGATAAAATAAAAATCGTCATCACGATCGCTGTAAATGGCGACCTTTTATATAATCCAGTGAAAATGGTGATATTTTCTTTGTCGCTTTGTAAGATTAAGGCGTGGATAATTGCAAACGCGCCTATATTCATAAGCATATACGCAAGCATGTAAAACCACATGCTATCCATCGTAAATGGCGATAATGCTACAAGCGGTACGAATAAATATCCTGCATGCGCGATTCCTGAATAAGCAAATAAGCGTTTTACGTTATATTGCTTTAATGCGACTACATTTCCAATAATCATCGTAATACTAGCTAGCACAGCGATGTATATGCTCATACGTCCGTATAAAGATTGCATGTCTCCTTGCACCGATACACTTGCAAAAACCATGAGGAACAGACGAATAATGAGTAAAAACCCAGCAATTTTAGAAATCGTTCCAAGAAAAGCAGTAACGGGTGTAGCCGCTCCTTCATACACATCAGGCGCCCACATATGAAACGGCACTGTCGCAATTTTGAATGAGAGGCCAACGAGTAATAGTAGAAATGCGAGAGCTAGCAATAACTGAATACCACCAGCCAGTTCCCCGGCAAATACTTTTTGCATATCCACGATATTGGTTGACCCTGTAATACCGTACAAATAACTCATTCCAAAGAGCGTGATTGCCGTTCCAATTCCTCCATTAATGACATATTTCATTGCTGCCTCATTTGATGCACGGTTCTTTTTTCGTATCCCAACTAAAATATAAGAAGAAAGTGAAAGCAATTCTAGGCCGACGAAAAGTGTAATGAAGTCGACACTAGAAGCCATAAACATAGCCCCAAGAAGCGCCATTAAAAATAAGTAATAATATTCTCCCTTATCTTCAATTGGATTTTTCTTATCATCGCTCATTACGGTGCATAAGATGAGAGCCGCTCCGCCTAATAACAACGTTTTATATCCTTTTGAAAACCCATCTAACACAAACGAGCCATTTAAAATATCTCCCGCTGGTTCACCGTATAGCATAATTAATGATACGATTGCTAATACGATAGCTGCGATTGCACCAAGCGCTACATACCTATGGTTCAGCTTAAAAAACAAATCACATATGGAAAGAAGGATGGCAGCCCCGAGAATGATGAATTCTGGCTCCATGAGATGCCATGATAAGCTAAGTAACGTATTCATATCCACCCTACTTCACCCCCAATGTTTTCAATGTATTTTGAAGCGGATCCCCTAGTATTTCTGGCATTACTCCAATTGCAATAATGCAGAAGATAAGTAGCAAAATCGGGACATACTCCCATCCGTGTATATCAGCTTTCGCTTCCCACTCTTTCTTACCAAATGTTACTTGAAGGGTTGCTCTTAATACGTATACAGCGGTTAAAATGATGCCAAGTACTCCGGCCGCAGCAATAACTGGCTCCCCTTGGAATAAACCGAGAAAGGCAAGAAACTCGCTAACAAATCCAGACATTCCCGGCAATCCAAGCGATGCCATTCCTCCCGCTAAGAAGAAACCGCTAAGTACTGGTACACTTTTTGCAAGTCCGCCAAGCGCTGTAATATCCGACGTTCCAAAACGCTGTTCTATAACACCAAGTAAGAAAAAGAGTAAAGCTGCAATTAAACCGTGCGAAACAACTTGGAATAAAGCGCCTTGTGTACCTGGTGCATTTAACGCCCCAAGGCCCATTAATACAATACCCATATGTGAAATACTAGAGTAAGCAAGCACCTTCCGGAAGTCCGTTTGAATGAGCGCTAAGAAGGCTCCGTACAATAAATTGATGACTCCTAAAATCGCAATGAGCGTTGCAAACTCGCGAAAGTATTCCGGGAATAGTCCCTGTCCGAAGCGGATTATACCGTATGCTCCAATCTTCAGTAAAACACCTGCATGAAGCATAACGACAGCCGGATGTGCTTCAATATGTACATTGACCATCCAGCGATGTAACGGGAAAACGGGTAGTTTAATCGCAAAAGCAATCATTATGCTAAGAAACAAGCCGAACTGTAAGCTATTTGGGACAGCCATTCCTCCACCAGCACCTACACTCGTTAATATTTCTTTAAGCTCTGTAATATTTGTTGTACCTGTTTTCGCAAATAAAACCGAGAAAACGATAAGCAAAATAGCGGAGCCAATACCGTTATATATTAAATAACTATAAGCAGCCTTTTCACTCGACAATTTCCCCCACTTCCCAATTAATAAAAACATCGGTGGCAATGTAATTTCAAAGAAGATAAAGAACAACATTAAATTTTGAGCAGCGAAGACACCGAGCATCCCTATTTCTAACATGAGTAACAGCATATAAAATGCTTTCAAATTCCTTTTAATCGTAAATGCCGCAATTGCTGCAAGCATCGCTAGAAGGGCCGTCAGTACCATCATAACGAGCGATAAACCATCAATACCAAGCTCGTAATAAATGGAAAACCACCTTTTATCCACCGCTGCAAAATCCCCAAATGTAATCCATTTCACTTTTTCATCAAATAGAGACAAACTCTTTCCGGAAGCATATGTACAAGCGAGGACGATAGCCATTCCGAATGGAAGCACCGTTCCAAATAAACCGAGCGCTCGCACTGTACGTGATTCTTTTTTCGGTGTTAATGTAAGTAAGAGAATTCCTAAAAGCGGGGAAAAAATGAAGAACGTTAATAACAAATCATTCATCGTAAATCCCCTCCCGTATAGAGCAAAATAATGAAGAGTACTGCAAGTGAAACAGCTGTTACAGTCCCGTACACTTGTACATTTCCGTTTTGGAGTCTAGAGCCAATTGCACTTATCCCTTTCACTAAACTCCCTATTAAAACGGCAATTCCTTCGACTACATACACTTCAAATAGGCGAAGCACATGAGCGATTCCTTTCGTAATAGGAAGCACCGTCATATTGTATAGTTCATCCACATAATATTTTTCTTTCAAAAGTTTATAAAGAGGCGAGTCCTCGCCACCAGCCCAATCTCTAGCAATAGATTTCTTGCCATATATGAAATATGCAAGAGCAATCCCTGTCAAAGAAACGAGCGTCGCAACAATCATAATCCAAACTGGTCCGTGTGCCTCTCGCACTTTAAATGCTACATCTTTCGTAAGCCAATCCCCGAGAAACGTTCCAAACCACGGTGTATTTATATAGCCTGCCACGACTGCAAGAACGCCAAGGACAATCATCGGATACGTCATGATGCGGGGCGATTCATGCACATCTTCCTTCGTCTTCGCTTCCCCAGTAAAGACAAGAAAGTATAGGCGGAACATGTAGAACGCTGTTAGGAATGCTGCAATTATCGCTAAGACGAATAAAACATAATTGCCGTTCATCCAAGCTGCCGCTAAAATTTCATCTTTACTAAAGAAACCGGAAAGGAGTGGCACACCACTAATTGCAAGAGTACCGATTAAAAATAAGGCACCTGTTACTTTCATCTTCTTCTGTAAACCGCCCATTTTATTAATGTTTTGCGTATGCACGGCATGAATGACACTTCCTGCCGCCAAAAATAGCAACGCTTTAAAAAAAGCGTGTGTCGTTAAATGGAACACACCAGCTACATAACCGGCAGATCCTAATGCAAGCATCATATACCCGAGCTGGCTAACTGTAGAATAAGCAAGTACTCTCTTTATATCCGTTTGTACAAGACCGATGGAAGCTGCAAAGATTGCAGTAAAGGCGCCAACAATTGCTACCGTCTGCATCGCCACCGCACTTGCTGAAAATAGCGGAAACATCGTTGCCACTAAATATACGCCAGCTGCTACCATCGTCGCCGCATGAATAAGTGCCGAAACAGGCGTCGGCCCTTCCATCGCATCCGGTAACCACGTATGAAGCGGGAACTGACCTGATTTCCCCATCGCCCCGATAAAAATTAATATCGCCGTTATTGTAATCATTGTCGGAGTCAGATCACCCGTATGAATCGCTCTAAAAATTGCGTCATATTCAAAACTACCTGCATGCCAGAAAATTAAGATCATCCCAATAAATAAACCGACATCGCCAATACGTGTCATAATAAAAGCTTTTTTCGCAGCAGCCTTCGCTTCTTCTTTAAAGAAATAAAAACCGATGAGTAAGAATGAACCGAGGCCGACTAACTCCCAAAATATATAAAGCTGTAATAAATTCGGTGATATAACAAGCCCGAGCATCGCAAATGTAAAGAGCCCTAAATAAGCATAAAAGGTTGGTAATCTTTCCTCACCTTTCATATAACCTTTCGAATACACGTGTACAAGTAAACTCACAAGTGTAACGATAAACAGCATTAAAGCCCCTAATGCTGTCACTTCAAAGCCAAATGATATATCAATATCTCCAGCTCTAAGCCATACCCACTTATGCTTCACTGGTACTGTCGAAAATCTTTCTATTAATACAAGTACCGCAAATATAAAGGAGAGAAAGACGAAGAAAATACTAAGTACACTGCTTCCTTCTCTAATTTTCTTCCCGAATATAATTAATAACAAAAACGAAACAAGCGGGAAAAGCGGTATGAGCCATGCATAATCGATCATTGTTTCCTTCCCCCTTTTCGGTCACAATGTTATCCTTTAAGCGTATCCATTTCATCTATATGAACTGTCGTACGATTACGATATAAAGCAATTAAAATGGCGAGTCCTACCGCCGCCTCCGCTGCTGCTACGGCCATCGTAAACAGAGAGAAAATTTGCCCTGTTACATTTGGGAACAAACCTAATTTACTAAACGCTACTAAATTTAAATTGGCTGCGTTCAGCATTAATTCAATACAAACTAATACAATCACTGTATTGCGCTTCGTTAAAGCTCCAAACAAACCGATGCAAAATAAAATAATCGCAAGCGTTAAATACGCAGAAGCAGGCACGCTACTCATTGGAATCCTCCTCTTTCTCATCCTTCTTCGCAAGAATAATTGCACCGACAAGTGCTACAAGTAAAATAACTGAGGTTAGCTCAAATGGAATAATATATTTTGAATAGAGAAGTGTACCGATTTGAAGTGTGTTTTTTTCATGGAGAGGTAAACTTCCTTGTGTGCTTTCATTTGCAAAATCAATATTGTTAACAGCGAAATACATAACGGCCCCAAATGCTACAACCGCAAAGAAGATAATCCATTTTCGAAGAGTAAGACGCGATTCATTTTCTGCGTTATGTTTCGTTAACATAATGCCAAAAATCATAATAATGGTGATCGCGCCCGAGTAAAGTAAAATTTGTGCAACCCCGATAAATTCAGCTGATAAAAGAAAGTACAAACCTGCAATGCTGAGAAATGTTAGAACGAGAGCTAGCATCATATGCATGACCTTCGTTAAATTCAACATAAGAACGCCGCCGATAATTGCAGACAAGGATAGTATAAAGAATGCTATAAACTCGCCATTCATGCTTTATTCTCCTTCCTGACGTTTTCGTCGTTTTCATCAAGCCACTGCAAATTTTTAAATAAGTCATCCCGTGAATATTCCGCGAGTTCAAAGTTATTTGTCATAACAATCGCCTCTGTCGGACAAACTTCTGTACATAAATCACAAAGAATACAAATTTCAAAATTAATATCGTACGTGTCGATAATTTTTCCTTTTTTCGTAGGATCCGGATGTTTTTTCCCCGTTAACTGAATACAGTCTGTCGGACAAATATTGGAGCACTGGTTACAAACGATACACTTTTCTGGATAAAACTTTTGAATCCCTCGAAAACGATCTGGCAATGGCAACGGTTGATTCGGATAATCATACGTCACTTTCTTTTTACTCAAATTGCTTAATGTATATTTTAATCCTTTAAATAGCCCTTTCATCTCTTACTGGCACCCCCTTCATAGATTAGAAGAATAACTCCTTAATCAATGCCGTTAAGAAAATATTTGCAAGTGCAATTGGCAATAATACTTTCCAGCCAAACTCCATTAACTGATCACCTCTTATACGCGGAAACGTAACGCGGAACCAAATTAATAGAAAAACTACACTGCTAAACTTTAAAGCAAACCATACGGCACCTGGGATAAATCCAAGGAACATAACTGGATTCCATCCGCCTAAAAAGAGCACTGTAATTAAAGATGCCATCCCGAAGAAATATACGTACTCTGAAAGCATAAAGAACGCCCAGCGAAACCCTGAGTATTCCGTATGATATCCAGAAACAAGCTCCGACTCAGCTTCTGGTAAATCAAACGGCGTCCTATTTAACTCTGCTACTGCTGCGATTAAAAATACGATGAAACCGATTGGTTGCACGAAAATGTACCAAACATTTTCCTGCGCTGCTACGATTTCATTTAAATTTAAGCTACCAGCTAACAAAACGATCCCAATTACACTCATTACGAGCGGAATTTCATAAGAAATCATTTGCGCCGCTGCACGCATCCCTCCTAAAAGGGAATATTTATTATTCGATGCCCATCCTCCGGTTACGACACCAATCGTCGTAATGCCAGAAACAGCAATGTAATACAGTAAGCCTACGCCAATATCCGCGAACTGAAATTTATCAGTAAATGGGATGACTGCAAGCACCATAAATGCTGGTGCGAACGCAATGACAGGTGCTAATATAAACAACGGTTTATCTGCCGCCTTCGGAATACTATCTTCTTTCAATAATAGTTTTAAAACATCGGCTACCGTTTGCAACAGACCAAACCGGCCCCCGACTTGGTTTGGCCCAATCCGCCCTTGCATAAAACCCATCACTTTCCGTTCTGCCAAAATACCATATGTAACGAAGCCAAGGACTGCAAATAATAGGAGCACCGCTAATCCGAAAAAAATGAAGAAATTCGTCCAGCTAGAAGGTGATTGTAAGAGCGTTTCAATCATTAGCCATCAACCTCCCCAAGTACAATATCCACTCCACCTAAAATCGTAATTAAATTGGCGATGTTTTCGCCTTTCAATAACTTCGGTAAAATTTGCAAATTATAAAAAGACGGCCTGCGAAACTTCAAGCGGTACGGCTCTTTCTTTCCGTCACTAGCAATATAGCAACCAATCTCTCCTCGCGGCGACTCTATACGGACGAATGCTTCCCCTTTAGGAGCCTTAATAATTTTCGGTACTTTCGCAAGTACTGCTCCTTCTTTCGGGAACTGCTGGACTGCTTGCTCGACAATTTTTAACGACTCCTCAATTTCCTTCATGCGGCAAACGTAGCGATCCCAAGCATCCCCCACGCTCCCAACAGGAATATCGAAATCAAAACGGTCGTAAATGGAGTACGGTTCATCCCTGCGAAGATCCCAGTTTACTCCGGTGCACCGCAAATTCGCTCCGCTTAAAGAATACGAAATCGCTTCCTCCGCGCTATATATACCAACGCCTTTTACACGATTTAAGAAAATCTCATTGCCGCTAACAAGATCATGATACCCTGCCAATTGTTCTCTCATATACGGAACAAATTCTTCCACTTTTTCAATCCAACCATCCGGTGCATCCCACTTTACACCGCCGACTCTCATATAGTTAAAAGTGAGCCGGGCACCGCATAATTCGTTTAATAAATTTATAATCATCTCTCGTTCACGAAACGCGTACAAAAACGGGCTAACCGCTCCTATATCAAGAAGATTTGTCCCCCACCAAACGAGGTGGCTCGCAATCCTTCCAAGCTCCATTGCAAGTACTCGCAAGTATTCGGCACGCTCCGGGATTTCAAGCCCCATCATCGTCTCTACAGCATGGCAAATGACGTAATTATTCGTCATAGCCGATAAATAATCCATCCGATCTGTATAAGGGATAATTTGCGTATACTGTAAGCTCTCTGCAATCTTTTCGGTCCCGCGATGCAAATATCCAATAACCGGTGTAGCTTCTTTAATAATTTCCCCGTCAATTTTAATAACGAGCCTGAACACACCGTGCGTACTCGGATGCTGAGGACCTACATTCAAAAGCATTTCTTCCGTACGGATCATTTAGCTACACCTCCACATCATACGGTTCATAATCTTTCCTAAGCGGGTGCCCTACCCAATCATCAGGCATTAAAATACGTGATAAATTCGGATGCCCCTTAAATACAATGCCGAGCAAATCATACGCTTCTCGCTCTGGCCAATCTGCCCCTTTCCAAAGCGCTGTCACCGATTCCACTTGCGGTGCTTCCCTATCCAACTTCACCTTCACCGCTACTGACTGTTTCTTTCCATATGAAAATAAATGAACATACACTTCCATATGTGTCATAAAATCCGTCGCATGTAGCTCTGACATATAATCAAATGCAAGTCCCTCATGGAATCGCAGTAACTCCATTACTTCATAATATTTTGAGGGCTCCACTACAAGAGTTGGTACATCTTTGGAAAGTTTATTAATGTAGCAATCTACTAAAGCATCCTCTCCTACTTTTCCCTTAATAACTTCAACATACTGATTTAAATACGGTTGATTCACAGATGGCTCTTCCTGCTTCGTCTCTTCTTCCTTCTTACCTTCAGCACCCTTCATCTTCGCCCTTGCAGCCGCTGCCGCTTTTGCCTTCGCTGCTGCAATTGCCTTCGCCTTTTCATCCCCCGAATCCCCATTACCTTGCGATGCTTTCTGCTTCGCTAACGCCGCTGCTTTTGCCTTTGCGGCGGCGACTGCCTTCGCTTTCGCCTTGGCCTTTTCTTCTTCCGTCACTTCTTCTGTTCCTTCTCTTTTTTGTTTCGCTAACGCCGCTGCTTTCGCTTTTGCGGCTGCTGCTGCCTTCGCCTTTGCTTTGGCCTTTTCTTCTTCTGTTCCTTCTTCTGTTCCTTCTCTTTTTTGTTTCGCTAACGCCGCCGCTTTTGCCTTGGCCTTTTCTTCTTCCGTCACTTCTTCTGTTCCTTCTCTTTTTTGTTTCGCTAACGCCGCTGCTTTTGCTTTTGCAGCCGCTGCTGCCTTCGCCTTTGCTTTGGCCTTTTCCTCTTCCGTCACTTCTTCTGTTCCTTCTCTTTTTTGCTTTGCTAACGCCGCTGCTTTCGCTTTTGCGGCTGCTGCTGCCTTCGCCTTTGCTTTGGCCTTTTCTTCTTCCGTTACCTCTTCTGTCCCTTCTCTTTTCTGTTTCGCTAACGCCGCCGCTTTTGCTTTTGCCGCCGCTGCTGCACGTCGTTTTGCTTCTTCTATAGTCATATCGTCATTTTTTGGTAGCGCTTTCTCTTTTTCGCGATTTTCTTCCTCAAGTTTACTTATTTCCACACCATGTTTCGCAACAAGACGCTTTCTCGCCTCTTCTTTCGCACGCCTAGCCGCTTCTCTTTTTAAATCCTCTAAGTCTTTGTTAGGATCACTCATTTATTCGTCACCTGCTTTCCAGTCTTTGCTTCGTAACGAATTTTTTCTTTTAATTTATTAATTCCATAAATTAAAGCTGCAGGATTTGGTGGGCAACCAGGGATATACACGTCAACTGGCACAATTTGATCTACACCTTTCACAACAGCGTACGAATTTACATATGGACCACCTGCTGTCGCACAAGATCCCATTGCAATAACCCATTTCGGTTCAGGCATTTGGTCATATAAGCGCCGAACAATAGGAGCCATCTTCTTCGTTACCGTTCCCGACACAATCATAACGTCCGATTGCCTTGGTGAAGTCCGAAAAAATGACCCAAATCGATCTAAATCATAATGTGATGAACCTACTCCCATCATTTCAATTGCACAGCATGCCAGTCCGAATGTCATCGGCCATAAAGAATTACTTCTCGCCCATCCTTTCAACTGTTCCAATGTAGAAAAAAAGATATTTCGTTCTAATTCCGCTCGCTCATTTGGATGTAATTCCTCAAAATTTATAACCATTGTAACACCTTCTTTTTCCAAGCATACGCTAATCCAACTAGCAACATTACAACAAAGATGAGCATTTCAATCAGTGCAAATAAACCGAGGTTGTCATATGCAACAGCCCATGGATATAAAAATAAAGTTTCTACATCAAAGATGACAAACAATAAAGCAAAAATATAATAACGAGCATGAAACCGAATATTCGCATCATGAAAAGGCTCAATCCCGCTCTCATACGTCGTTGCTTTCGCTGCACTTGGTTTATTTGGGCGCAGCATCCTTCCTAATGTAAGAGCCACTACCGGCAGCAATATACCTAATAGCAAGAAAATCAAAACGATCATATAACTATTTTCATATACACTTGCCATTGTGAAACCCTCCCCCCTAAATTAAGAACAAGTTCACTTAGTAAACAATATGTCCTAGTTGCAGTAATTATTATTTTTAAATTTTTCTAAATAATGCAACTATTTTAATCATTATAGCAAACTTCAAATTCCTATGTCGATATGTTGGGGACAGAAACGAGAATTATTAAAATCTGTTTTTATAACTTGCTATACTTGCGCAAAATAAGTATATAGGTTATATATGTTTTTTAAGAAACTATAAAAAATACAAAAGAGGAATTTATATGTATATACCGTGGGTGAGATAGATGAAAAAACAAACACATGTAAGTATTCTTATAAGCATTACATTGCTATCTATAGTAATTCATTACGTGGCAATGCCTTTTCTATATGAATACTCATTTCCCTTTCAAATATTAATTGGAATGAGTACTTTATTCATTGATATTATCGCTTGTAGTTATATACTTTATTTTTCAAATATGAAAGAAGGGTTACCTCGTTTATTTTGGACGATATTATGCGTTGGAACTCTCTCTTATTTCATCGGGGATATCGTCGTTGCCTATCAACGTTTAATTTTAAAGGACTACTATACATTCGTTGATCCGTCCGACTTTTTTTATTTACTTTTTTTAATTAGCTTTGCATTCGCCTTTCTATATGAAATCATTTATAACCGAGATTTATTAGAAAAGCTTTTTATGATATGTGATATTTGTATTATTGTTACAGCACAATTCACTTTAAGTTACTACTTACTTATTGAAAGAACCATTCACATTTCTTCAACATCCTATATCGACATATTTGTTCAACTTACTTATCCAATGACCGATTTACTCTTTTTCCTCATAGGAATTAATCTGTTATTCAAGCCTTTATCTTTATTATCCAAAAAGGTTGGCGCACTTCTTGGCAGTGCTTTACTTTTATATGCTACTACAGATGCGATTTATGCTTATATCAAATACTTCATACCCGAGTATTCTATGTTTACAGTTACTCCTCTTTATCAAGTAACTTTAGTACTAGTAGCAATCGCATGTATTATTCATACAAAAGAACCTGAAAAACAAGAACAAGTGCTATTAACACCTAAATTTGGGGAAGCGATCAGATTATCATTACCTTATATTTCTGTCGTAATGCTTATTGTTTTCATATTAGTCGAATATGTTTTCGCGCCTATTGTAGTAATTGGGCTTATGATAACTTTCTCCTTCGTTCTCATACGCCATAGTTTAGTTCGAAAACAAAATAAAATATTATTATTAGCCCAAATGCAATTCAACTCAGAACTCGAAAAACAAATTGAACTGCGTACAGAAGATTTAGTAGAACAAAAAAATGAACTGTATCATAACCAACAAATGTTTAAATCTTTATACGAGCATCATCCAGATCCAATCTTCACATTAGATTTATACGGTAATTTTCTTAACGTGAATAACGCTGGTACGACTTTACTCGGTTATCAAACGAATGAATTATTAAATCAGCCTTACTATTCACTTACGTATGAAGAAGATTTGGAAGAAATCATTAATGCCTTTCATCGCGTAAAAAAGGGGAAATCTATTTCTTTAGAAATACGGGCATATCATAAAAATAGAGATATTTACTACTTGCATGTGACAGCTGTTCCTATCTTTTTAAAGGATCATATTTCCGGAGTTTATTTAATGATTAAAGATATTACGGAAAGCAAACAACAACAAGAACAAATTAATTTTCTAGCATATCATGATACACTAACAGAGCTTGCAAATCGACGTGCATTTCATCAATATGTAGAACAAGCAATTGCGCGATCCAAAATATCAAAAATGCCTTTTGCTGTTATGTTTCTTGACCTAGATCGCTTTAAAGTTATTAACGATACCCTCGGTCATAGGGTAGGAGACCTTCTATTAATTGCAGTAGCAAAAAGACTCGAAAGTATAGCGACACCAAATATGAAGCTTGCCCGATTAGCTGGAGATGAGTTCACAATCCTTATCGAAAATTATAAAAAGAGGCCAGACGTAAAAAAAATAGCTGATACAATTGTAGCAGCCATGAACGAACCATTCGAAATTGAAAATCAACATTTACAAATCTCACCGAGCATCGGGATTGCAATATATCCTGAAGCAGGTGAAGATCCGTTATCAATTTTACAACATGCTGATATGGCCATGTACGAAGCAAAAAATAAAGGAAAAAATGGTAGCTCTCTGTACACGAAAGAATTGTATAAAAAAACGGAACGAAAAGCCCGAATTGAAAAAGATTTACCACTCGCTTTAGTAAACGAAGAATTTTATCTCGTCTATCAACCACAAATTGATATTACGACGAAAAAGATTATTGGTGCTGAAGCATTACTACGCTGGAAACACCCACTCCTTGGTGACATTCCGCCATGTGAGTTCATTCCAATTGTAGAGGAGACTCCTCAAGTCATTCCACTTGGTCATTGGGTATTAAATGAATCTTGTCGTCAGCTAAAAATATGGCATACTTTTGGCTACAAAGATTTAAAAATAAGTGTTAACTTATCAGCTAAAGAGTTCCAGCAAAATAATTTAACCGAGAACATTTTACAAATAATAACAGACGTTAAAGTCGATCCAAAAGATGTAACACTTGAATTAACAGAACGAATTGCAATGATCGATGAAAAGGAAACGTTATCCAAGCTAAAACAATTAAAGGAATATGGTATTCAAACGTCCATCGATGACTTCGGCACCGGCTATTCTTCTCTCGCTTATTTATCCATTTTCCCTATTGATACATTAAAAGTACCGAGAGAATTTACACAACTCGCCGATCATCGCCCTGAAGAAAGGGCCATCGTTTCCACTATCCTTTCTCTTGCAAATACGTTAAACCTATCTGTCGTTGCTGAAGGAATTGAAACAGAAAAACAACTTAAGTTTCTACAAAAGAACAACTGTAAATATATGCAAGGTTACTATTTCAGTAAACCACTTACTAGTCATCAATTTATAAAATTTCTACAAAAAACACCTAGTATGAACCAATAACTCATACTAGGTGTTTTTATCATGCCATTTGCGGACTACAAAGCTATTCATCGACGCAGAGTGTCCGACTCACTTTATAATGTCGGAATTTTTTTCTCGTAATATTCCTCTGCAATCTCTTCATAAAAAGCTGCTGACGTCGTATAAAAATATGGAATTAGCCATAAGAATCCAATCCCGAGTGTAATACAACTTAATATAAACCAACCAATAAAACTCAAACATAAAATGAAATACTCCATCTTATGTCCATCCATCATACGACGGCTTTCTGTAATCGCTTGATTTATAGAATACTCCGGGTGATCATTTATAATAAAGTACGTCATCGCATAAGAAAATGATTTAATAATGCCTGGGATAATGAACAGCAACGTCCATAAGAAAAGATAAAAATTTACTAATAAATATAATAAAAATGACTTTAAAAATCTCTTTCCCTCTGAAAACCAAATGAACACATTACCGATACTAGCTTGCTTTTCACGAAGGATATTTAAAGCAAGATAATATCCACCTAAAGTTAAAGGCCCAGTAACAAAAAATGTAAGGATATTTATTGAAATTGAATTTTTCGTTTCTTTCCAATCAAAAATTGAAGAAAATCCCCACTCAATACTAAAACTAAAAATCATGATTAGAATTGAAATAAGTAATGTCGCCCCGACAGCTAATCCCCATTTCCCTTCTAATGAATCTAATGCTTCTCCTTTTAAATCACCAATCATACGTAACCTCCTATACACAATAACTCTATTAGTATAGCATGTTCCTACTACAATTCATCTTTTGAAATATAGCGGTAAAAATGCGCTGTCGTTGTACTCACGTACGGACTAAGCCATAGAAAACCTATTCCAAGTGTAAAAATCGCTAAAATAGCCCACCCTATAAAGCTTAGCCATAAAAGAAATAGATCTAATTTATGCCCCTTCATCAGATTCTTACTTTCTTTCATTGCTTGCGAAACACTGTATTCCGGTTTTTCAACCATCACATAATATGTCATCGAATATGAAAAATACAAAATAGCCATTACAATAAACGAAATAGCTAATAAAATAAAGAAAACAATTATAAATGATGGATTTGCATTCTCATCAAGAAAACCTAATAGCCCAAATACAATCGTTCCTAACATCGGAACCCATATACCTGTATATAACAAAATTGCAAGCATAGCCCACATTGTTTTCATCATTCTTTTAAAGCCACGAAATCCTTCAAATAAATAATCCACTCTAGCATCTTCTCGTTTGCTTATTTGTAGAAACAAATTCGTATGACCATATGTGGTAATGCCATAAGCCGCATAACTTAAAATTATCATAAGGCAGTAAAAAACCCCAAACGTAATAGCAGCTCCAATTGCCATTGTTTCTTCTTCAATTGAACCAGTTAAAATAGATGCTAAAATAAATATTATAACTCCTGGAATTAATACTATAAGCATTACAGCCATTGAAACGACGTAACTTACAATATGATATAAAATCGTTGATCCAACACCTAGTCCCCATTTTCCTTTTAAAGAGTGCAATGCTTCTCGCTTCATTTCACCGATCATTTATTCATCCCCTTTATAAATTGTTGTACATTCTCTACTTATACGAGCACCAATATAATTATACCATTTTTGTAAAATTATCCATTAACTACATAAAAAAAATCCGTAAAGGCTTTGCCTTTACGGATTTTTTTATTTCATATCGGAAACGTTTAAACGGTTCACAGCGCGTTGTAATGCCATTTCTGCACGTTTAAAGTCAACATGTGCTTGTTTATCTTGCAGACGTTGCTCAGCACGACGCTTCGCTTCATTTGCACGATGGATATCGATATGGTTTGCTTCTTCAGCAGATGATGATAATACAGTTACTTTATCTGGACGAACTTCGATAAAGCCACCACTTACCGCTACATAATCAGTGTGTCCACCATTTTTCAGACGAACTGCACTAATTTTTAATGGTGCAACAGTTGGAATGTGACCTGGTAAAATCCCCATTTCCCCACTCTCTGCTTTTACACTTACCATTTCTACTTCTTTTTCGTAAACCGGTCCATCAGGAGTTACAATACTGACTGGAAATGTCTTCATACTTCGTCCCTCCTAAGGCCTTACGCCATCATTTTCTTCGCGTTTTCAATAACTTCTTCAATGCCACCAACTAAGCGGAATGCATCTTCTGGAAGGTCATCATATTTTCCTTCTAGAATTTCTTTGAAACCACGAACTGTGTCTTTTACAGGTACGTAAGAACCTTTTTGACCTGTAAACTGCTCCGCTACGTGGAAGTTTTGAGATAAGAAGAATTGAATACGACGAGCACGATGTACAACTAACTTATCTTCTTCAGATAACTCATCCATACCTAAGATAGCAATGATATCTTGAAGCTCTTTGTAACGTTGTAAAGTTTGCTGTACTTGACGAGCCACTTCATAATGCTCTTCTCCTACGATTTCTGGAGAAAGTGCACGAGATGTAGATGCTAATGGATCTACGGCTGGGTAAATACCCATTTGTGTTAAACGACGCTCTAAGTTTGTTGTTGCATCTAAGTGAGCGAACGTTGTAGCTGGTGCTGGGTCAGTATAGTCATCGGCTGGTACATATACCGCTTGGATAGACGTGATAGACCCTTTATTTGTAGATGTAATACGCTCTTGTAATTGACCCATTTCTGTTGCAAGTGTTGGTTGGTAACCTACCGCAGATGGCATACGGCCAAGAAGGGCAGATACTTCAGAACCTGCTTGCGTGAAACGGAAGATATTATCGATGAACAGAAGTACGTCTTGTCCTTGCTCATCACGGAAATATTCAGCCATTGTTAAGCCTGTTAATGCAACACGTTGACGTGCTCCAGGTGGCTCGTTCATTTGTCCGAATACCATCGCAGTTTTCTTAATTACGCCAGAATCGCTCATTTCGTGGTATAAGTCATTACCCTCACGAGTACGCTCACCTACACCAGCGAATACAGAGATACCACCGTGCTCTTGTGCGATGTTGTTGATTAACTCCTGAATTAATACTGTTTTACCTACACCGGCACCACCGAATAGACCGATCTTACCACCCTTAATGTAAGGAGCAAGTAAGTCTACTACTTTAATACCAGTTTCAAGAATTTCTACTTTAGTAGATAATTCTTCGAATGCAGGTGCTTGACGGTGAATTGGATCACGGCGTACATCCGAAGGAACCTCACCATCTAAGTCAATAGCATCACCTAATACGTTAAATACGCGACCAAGTGTTGCATCACCAACTGGTACAGAGATTGCTTTACCAGTATCTTCTACTTCTGTGCCACGAACAAGTCCATCTGTGGAAGACATCGCAACTGTACGAACTGTATCATCACCTAAATGAAGTGCAACTTCAAATGTTAAGTTAAGTTCACCGTTTTCGTTGCTCTGTTTTACCGTAAGGGCGTTGTAGATTTCTGGTAGCTTTCCGCCATCAAACTTAACGTCTACAACCGGACCCATGATTTGCGTAACGCGCCCTTTATTCATCGGGTTCCCTCCTAGCTTTCTTTTAATTAGCTAACTTTCTACGAGCAGCTAGCTTTTCATTTTTTATTAGTTTATAGCTTACGCGACTCTTTTGACAGAGCCGCCTACGCTTTTTATTGAATCTAGCTCCAGCGGTTAGAATGTTCGGTGGCTTCGCTTTTTCCTGCGAGGCACAAATCGCCTCTACGTCAAAAGCTCCATCCCCCTCTCATTCTGAACGAACCGCCTACGCTTTTTATTACTATTCTAACGCTGCTGCTCCACCAACGATTTCCGTAATTTCTTGCGTAATCGCTGCCTGACGCGCACGGTTGAATGAAAGTGTAAGTGAATCGATAACTTCCATTGCGTTGTCTGTAGCACTCTTCATTGCTGTCATACGCGCTGCGTGCTCACTTGCTTTACCGTCTAGTAATGCACCGTACACTAAGCTTTCTGCGTATTGTGGCAATAGTACTTTTAAAATTTCTTCTTCAGAAGGTTCGAATTCATAAGCTGTCGTCGGTTTATCAGACGCCACATCAGTAAGCGGTAAAATTTTATTTTCCGTTACTTCTTGTGAAATTTTACTTACGTAATGGTTGTAGTAAATATACAGCTCATCATAAGCACCATCTGCGAACATCGCAATTGCTCGAGAAGCAAGGTCTTTAATATCAGTAAATGATGGGTGGTCAGATAATCCAACTACTTCATCAATGATGTTAAAGCCGCGACGTTTTAAATAATCACGTCCTAGTCGTCCAAGCACAATAATTGAATATTGGTTTGAATCCATATTATGACGTTCACGAATTACGTTACTTACTGTACGTAATACGTTACTGTTATAACCACCTGCTAGTCCGCGATCAGATGTAATAACGATGTATCCTGTACGCTTTACAGGACGCGCATTTAGCATTGGATGATTAATTCCTTTACTTCCTTGCGCAATGCTCGCTACTACTTCTTGAATCTTTTCCATATACGGAACGAAAGATTTAGCATTTTGCTCTGCACGGTTTAACTTAGATGCAGATACCATCTCCATCGCTTTCGTAATTTGACTCGTTTTCTTTGTCGAGTTAATCTTCGCTTTTATATCGCGTAAAGATGCCACAGGTTTTCACCACCTTTTTTCCGGAAGTTGGCACGATTAGTAAGAATCCTCTTCCTAATCTACGTTGCAAGATATTCTTGCTCATGATTGAAGGAAAAGAATAGGTGCACCTACTCTTTTCCTTTACATAACCGTCAGCAATCTCAGAAATTGAGATGCCTTTATATATTATCTAGCTCCGCCTCTTAGCCGATGGGGCTAAACAGTCGGCTTCACTTTTTATTATTCAGAAGCTACGAATACTTTTTTAAATCCGTTAATTGCTGCTGCAAATTTGTCGTCATCCGCAAGTTTCTTAGTTGTGCGGATTTCTTCTAATAAGTCAGTCGCATTAGAATCTAACCAAGCATGGAATTCTTCTTCGAAACGAGTGATATCTACTACTGGGATATCATCTAGGAATCCACGTGTTAAAGCGTAAAGAATGATAACTTGTTTCTCTACACGTAACGGTTTGTGTAATCCTTGTTTTAATACCTCAACAGTACGAGCACCACGGTTTAGTTTCGCTTGAGTTGCTTTATCTAGGTCAGAACCGAACTGAGCGAACGCTTCTAACTCACGGTAAGATGCAAGGTCAAGACGAAGTGTACCTGATACTTTACTCATTGCTTTAATCTGAGCAGATCCACCTACACGAGATACAGAAGTACCCGCATCGATCGCTGGACGTACGCCAGAGAAGAATAGGTCAGATTGTAAGAAGATTTGTCCATCCGTAATTGAGATTACGTTTGTTGGGATGTAAGCTGATACGTCCCCTGCTTGTGTTTCGATGAAAGGTAATGCAGTTAAAGAACCGCCGCCTTTTGCATCACTTAATTTTGCTGCACGCTCTAATAAGCGAGAATGTAAGTAGAATACATCCCCTGGGTAAGCTTCACGACCTGGAGGACGACGTAATAGTAATGACAGCTCACGGTAAGCTGCTGCTTGTTTTGATAAGTCATCATATACTACTAGTACGTGTTTACCATTGTACATGAACTCTTCACCCATTGTTACACCAGCGTAAGGAGCTAGGTATAATAATGGAGCTGGTTGAGAAGCAGATGCAGTTACAACGATTGTGTACTCTAATGCACCATGCTTACGTAGTGTTTCTACTACGTTACGTACAGTTGATTCTTTTTGTCCGATAGCTACGTAAATACAAATCATATCTTCATCTTTTTGGTTAATGATTGTATCTAGTGCAACTGCTGTTTTACCTGTTTGACGGTCACCGATGATTAACTCACGTTGACCACGGCCAATTGGTACAAGAGCGTCAATCGCTTTAATACCTGTTTGAAGTGGCTCATGAACAGATTTACGATCCATTACACCTGGTGCTGGACTTTCGATTGGACGAGTGTTTGTTGTATTGATTGGGCCTAAACCATCAACTGGTTGACCTAATGGGTTTACAACACGACCAATTAGTTCTTTTCCTACTGGTACTTGCATGATGCGACCAGTACGACGAACTTCGTCACCTTCACGGATTTCTGTGTAAGGTCCTAAAATGATAATACCTACGTTGTTTTCCTCTAAATTTTGTGCTAGTCCCATAACGCCGTTAGAGAACTCTACAAGTTCACCAGCCATAACGTTATCAAGACCATGAGCACGCGCGATACCGTCACCAACTTGGATAACTGTACCAACATCACTAACTTCGATTTCAGACTGATAGTTCTCGATTTGTTGCTTTATCAGTGCGCTAATTTCTTCAGCTCTGATGCTCATGTGCTTCACCCCTATCTATTCTTCATTAATTCACGCTGAATACGTGCTAATTTTCCTTGTAAACTTCCGTCATAAATGCGATTTCCAATACGTACTTTAATGCCGCCTAGTAAATCTTCATCTACAACATTTTTTACGCGAATTGCATCTTTTCCTGTTCTCTTTGCAAATGCTTCTGCAATGTTAAGCTTCTCTTCTTCCGATAGAAGACGAGTAGAATATACAGTTGCGTCCGCTACGTTACGTTCTTCATTAGCAAGAACAACATATTCATCTGCAATTTCAGGTAAGATATCAATGCGCTTGTTATCAATTAAAATATATAACGTATTTAAAATAGATTCAGAAACAGACCCGAATACGTTTGCAAGAAACGTTTTCTTTTGTTCCTTTGAAATGTTCGGTTGCGTTAAAAAGCTATGTAGTTCTCCGTTCTTTACATAAACGTTTTGTACAAGGCGTAATTCCTCTTCAAACATTTCTAATACGTGTTTTTCTTTAGCAATTTTAAAAAGAGCGACAGCATAACGTTTTGCTACAATCCCATTGCTCATCGCGCTTCTCCTACTTCTTTAATATAATCGCGAATTAACTTCACTTGATCTTCTTCTTTTAATTCTTTTTCAATTACTTTAGAAGCAATTTGAACAGATAAAGAAGCAACTTGTTCTTGTAAAGCAGCAATCGCTTGCTCTTTTTCGCGTTGAATTTCTTGTACAGCAGATGCTTTAATTGATTCTGCTTCTTCTTTCGCAGCAGCAACAATAGCATCTTTTTGATCTACAGCTTGTTTTTTCGCTCTTTCGATTAACTCTTGTGCTTCAACACGTGATTGTTTTAACATTTCACGTTGTTCTTCTACTAACTTCTTCGCTTCAGCATTACTTCTTTCTGCAGCGTCGATTTCATTAGTAACATGCTCTTCACGTTCTTTCATAATCCCCATTAAAGGACCCCACGCGAATTTGCGTAGCATTACTAATAGAAGTAAGAAAATGAACAATGTATAAGCAATCGTTCCAAATGGAATGGCAGCCCCTAATAATAAAGTTGGCACAAGGATTCACTCCCTTCAAAATATCTAAATTGATCATATGAAAAAAAAAGACATACGTTTCGTTCATAAAGCAATGGCGAAGAAAGTTCGAAAAAACACTCTTCGCCATCTATGTAAGGGGAGTCTCCCTTATTTGTTCATTACGATGAATGCAATAACTACACCGATGATTGGAAGTGCCTCAACTAAAGCAACCCCGATGAACATAATTGTTTGAAGTGCGCCTTTTAATTCTGGTTGACGAGCAACACCTTCGATTGTACGTGATACGATAAGACCGTTACCAATACCTGCACCTAATGCTGATAAACCAATTGCAATTGCAGCTGCGATTACACCTAAACTCATTTAATTTGTCCTCCTTTGTATTATAAAAAAATAAATTTTTTCTTACTTAAATTATATTAATGGTCATGACTTACTTTATGAGCCATATAAACCATCGTTAACATAACGAAAATAAATGCTTGGATTGATCCAACGAATACACTGAATCCCATCCATGCTAACATCGGCACAAGTGCACCTAATGCTCCAAGGAATGATGCTCCGCCCAACTTAGCAAGTAATCCTAATAAGATCTCACCTGCATAAATGTTACCAAATAAACGAAGACCTAACGTTAATGTGTTAGCAAACTCCTCAATAACCTTTAATGGGAATAAGAATTTCATAGGTTGGAAATAACCTTTTACGTATTCTTTCGTACCCTTCATCTTAATTCCATAATAATGGGTGAGGGTAACTACCATCACGGCTAATGTTAATGTAACTGCTGGATCAGACGTTGGTGATCTCCACCATGCAATATGTTCGCCAGCTTCAGTTGCTGAATACATGAATGGTAAACCAAGGAAGTTCGATACGATGATAAACATGATAAGCGTAACGCCAAGCGTTAAGAAACGTCCACCTGTTTTCCAGTCCATCGTACTATTGATAATCCCTTTCACGAAGTCAAACACCCATTCCATGAAGTTTTGCATTCCTGTTGGGCGAAGAGCTAAGCTGCGAGTTCCGATAACAGCGATTAAGAAAACAATAACTGCTGCTACAGTAACCATCATAACTGATGACAAATCGAACGTTAAACCTAGAAATTCAACTAATTTACCGTGTTCCACTAGTAATTCACCTCTCTTCCCTGCTCTTATACTCTAAATAAAGAAAATCTATGATCATGACAAGGTATCCTGTCAGCAATCCTACACCTAAGCCCCACATCGCAATTAACTCTTGATATTTGGCTGCAAATAAAATTAATAACCCAATCGTGGCGAATCTTGAATATGTACTTACCGCTGTCGCCTTAAACTTCACGTTTTCTCCATTTGTCACGCGATCCAACAGCTTGTCTGTCCTACGTGCAATGATGCGCAAACTAAGAAAACTGAAAATCGTTCCGATAATCAGTCCAAGAAATACATCCTTGTAAGAGGTGAATCCCCATCCTAGCACTAGAAGCGCAAGCAAGTAGTACATATATTTCTTTTGTCTTTGGACAAGTCCATGTACGTCTATCATCATTGCTCTCCCGAATAGTAATGTCGAATGAGTCGAATCATTGCGTATACCCCTGTTCCTAATCCGAGTAATAACCCTATAATAAGAAACAATGGAAACGTTCCAACCTTATTATCAATCCACTGCCCACCAAAGATCCCAACAAGAATAGAACCGACTAACTGAGCAAGAATACCTGACATTAAAGCATAAGCTTTTATATGGCTGCGATCGTTTTTTTGCAAGGATTCATCCCTCCAATATGTAGCCCTCATTCACGATGTGTTAATAATAACTCATTTTTTTGCATAAATCCTATACAAAATAAAAAGTTTACATTTTCGTCACGGAATAGATGTATTTTTGTCACTGAAAGCCCTACCATCTATCCCCGTTGTTAGCATACAATAGGGTATTAACAGTGTCAACGAGAAATCGTAAAAAATCAAAAAATTTGAGTATTAGTCATTTCCTCCCAAAAATGAAAACGTTCCCCTTCTAAATACTGGTTAGAGATATGCAATTTCTAACAGTTTTCTCTTTATAATAGAAGGAAATGTTCACAAGTTTGTCACTATTATATTTTTACGATATAACGCTTTCCTTCCATAATATAGTGCTCTTTAGACGTAAGACTTCTATATTATATGTGATGTGTATGCAACTTATGTTGTATATACTATGTATATTTATCCTCTCCCCTCCCCTACTTGCTTACATCAAAAAAAGACGAGCTGAGGAATCCCCCTGCTCGTCAGTTGTCTTACTTCGTTCCGAATAAACGGTCACCAGCATCACCAAGACCTGGTACTACATATCCGTGGTCATTTAATTTCTCATCTAATGCTGCTACATAAATATCAACATCAGGATGTTCTTCTTGTACTACTTTTACTCCTTCTGGAGCTGCAACGATACACATTAATTTAATTTGTTTTGCGCCGCGCTTTTTCAGAGAGTTAATTGCTTCAGCTGCAGAACCACCTGTTGCTAGCATCGGATCTAGTACGATAAAGTCACGCTCTTCTACATCCGTTGGAAGTTTCACATAGTATTCTACCGGTTGCAATGTTTTAGGGTCGCGGTATAAGCCAACGTGTCCTACTTTTGCTGCTGGAATTAATTTCAGAATTCCATCAACCATTCCTAAACCTGCACGTAAAATCGGAATTAAACCAAGTTTTTTACCAGCGATCACTTTTGTTGTCGCTTTGCTTACAGGAGTCTCAATTTCAATGTCTTTAAGTGGAAGATCGCGAGTAATTTCAAAAGCCATTAAGCTTGCTACTTCGTCCACTAATTCACGAAAATCTTTCGTACCTGTATTCTTGTCGCGAATATATGTAATCTTATGTTGAATTAACGGGTGATCAAATACATACAGTTTTCCCATGTGAATCTCTCCTTTAGATGATATTCATGCGTTTGCACGCTTTTTTACACTATTTACGATTGTAAAGAAAACGCTACTAATATTCAAGGGCAAATTTGGAAAAGTCATGATTTCCGATGAATCTATCTAGTATCTTTACCAATTATGGGAGCTGTATCCTTCATTATATCGCCAAAATTTATTCATCATTTGTATACATACTTAAAGAACAATATATGTCCACAAAAAAACTGCCAAAACAATTATGTCTCAGCAGTCTTCTTCAATCTATTATAGATTTGGATACATTGGGAATTTGCTCGTTAACGCTTCTACACGCTTACGCGCTTCTTCTAATGCAGCTTCATTTTCATGATTTTTTAATGTGTAAGCAATAAGTGACGCAATTTCATCCATTTCTTCTAAACCGAAACCACGAGATGTTACAGCTGCTGTACCGATACGTACACCACTTGTTACAAATGGGCTTGCTGTTTCAAATGGAATTGTATTTTTGTTCACTGTAATACCAACTTCGTCTAATACGTGCTCTGCTACTTTACCTGTGATTTCTAGGTTACGAACATCAATTAGGATTAAGTGATTGTCTGTTCCACCAGAAACAAGTGTAAGTCCTTCTTTTTGAAGACCTTCAGCTAAGCGGTTCGCATTGTTAATGATATTTTGTGCATATGTTTTGAAATCATCTTGAAGTGCCTCACCAAACGCAACAGCTTTTGCAGCGATTACGTGCATAAGTGGACCACCTTGAATACCAGGGAAGATTGATTTATCAATTTGTTTTGCAAATTGCTCTTCACATAAAATCATACCACCACGTGGACCACGTAATGTTTTATGTGTTGTTGTTGTAACGAAATGTGCATGTGGCACTGGATTTGGATGTAAACCAGCCGCTACTAAACCAGCGATGTGTGCCATATCAACCATTAAGTATGCGCCCACTTCATCTGCAATCTCACGGAATCGTTTGAAATCGATAACACGAGGGTACGCACTTGCACCTGCAACGATTAATTTTGGTTTATGTTCTTTCGCTTTTGCTAATACATCATCGTAATTAATACGGTGAGATTCAGCATCCACGCCATATTCTACGAAATTATATTGTACTCCACTGAAGTTAACAGGGCTTCCGTGTGTTAAGTGACCACCATGAGATAAATTCATACCAAGTACTGTATCGCCTTGCTCTAAAATCGTGAAGTATACTGCCATGTTCGCTTGTGCACCAGAATGAGGTTGAACATTTACGTGCTCTGCGCCGAAAATTTCTTTTACGCGATCACGTGCGATATCTTCTACTACGTCTACATGTTCACAACCACCATAGTAACGTTTCCCAGGATATCCTTCAGCATACTTATTCGTTAAAACAGAACCTTGCGCCTCCATTACTGCTTCACTTACGAAGTTTTCCGAAGCAATTAACTCAATCTTCGAACGCTGTCTTCCTAGTTCTGCCTCAATTGCAGCAAATACCTTTTCATCTTGACGTTTTAAATGATCCACCAAAATCCCCCTTTTCTGAACGAATTACATCGATTCCCAACAGTTTTTTCTTATTTATTCAGAAAAAACGAAAATTCAGGTTGTAATTCTTTCGAACCTTCATGTTTTCAACTACATTCTAACATGACTTTCTATATCATAAAAGAAAAAAAAGACCGAAAATCGGTCTTTTCTTTCTTCTATAATAAAGTCAGACAACATACCTTATTCATAACTTTAACGGCAAGTGATAGTCTCTTCCTTCGCCGCATAAACAGCACGTGCTCCACCAATTAGCTTTCCACGTGTTGTTGCCATCGTTACATGTGCACTTCCAATTTCCTTCACACTAGTACGAACCGGAACAGCTACGTGCTTTAAATGCATACCGATAAATGTATCACCAATATCCATTCCCGCATCTGCTTTAATAAACTCAATTACTACCGGATCTTTCAAATTGTGATAAGCATATGTTGCTAATGCACCACCTGCTGATCTAACAGGCGTAACTGTTACAATTTCAAATTGATATTTCATCGCCAACTCTTTCTCAACTACTAAAGCACGGTTTAAATGCTCACAACATTGAAACGCCAACTCAATACCTGTTTGTTCTTGAAATTGTTTTAACTCAGAAAAAATCGCCTCTGCTACTTCCATCGTTCCTGATGTCCCAATTCTTTCTCCTAGCACTTCGCTCGTACTACACCCCACTACAAAAATTTGACCACTTTGTAATGAAGCTTGTTCTTGGAAATCAGAAAGCGAAATTTGTAGCTGTTCTCTTACCTTTACGATTTCTGTCATTACGCCTCTTCCTTTCACAGGTTGGTTCACCAAATTATATTTCCTACTGCTTCTAGTTAGAATCTATTACTTTGCTTCGTATGTTTTAATTTTTCCTACGCGGTTTTCGTGACGGCCGCCTTCAAATTCAGTTGTTAACCAAATTTTTGCGATGTCGCGTGCTAGACCAGCACCAATTACACGCTCGCCCATTGCTAACATGTTTGTATCGTTATGCTCTCTCGTTGCTCTCGCACTGAAAGTATCATGAACTAACGCACAACGAATACCATTTACTTTGTTTGCAGCAATTGACATACCGATGCCTGTCCCACAAACTAAAATACCACGATCTACTTCGCCATTTGCTACCATTTCCGCTGCTGGAAACGCAAAATCAGGGTAATCAACAGAACCAGCTTCACATTCACAACCTAAATCAATATATTCAATATTTAACTCTTCTAATAAACTTACAAGTTCTTTACGGATATTCATACCGCCGTGATCAGATGCTACTACTACTTTCATTTTTACCCCTCCAAAGTTTCAATCCATTATCTTCATTCTCACTTAATCCTTTAATGGGACGAAGTGATCTCCAATATCGTATTATACACGAAACATCAACCTTCTGAATGTTTTTTCAGTAAAGTTTGTACAAGTTTTTCCATCTCTTCTAATGTTTCTTTATAAATAGAGAGAGATCCGCCGAACGGATCTGAAATATCCTTACTCATCCCCTCAGTTACTCCATATAATGTATCTACTTTCCCTTCAACACTTGGATAATGCCCAAGGATAATTTCCTTATGGTTTTCCGTCATTGTTACTACAATATCTGCCCAATCAATTAAGGCTTCGTTTACCTGCTGCGAAGCATGATCGATTGCAATTCCCTTTTCAGCTAAAGCTTCCTTTGCATGTACCGACGCATCACTTCCAGGATAGGCGAAAACACCAGCAGATTGCACTTCAAACTTACCTTCCCCATAATGGCGCAGTAACGCCTCAGCCATCGGACTACGGCATGTATTTCCAGTGCAAACAAATAATACTCGTTTCATCTAAACCCACCCCTTTTCTCTATTTCCTTCCTTTTATCATAGCGTACATTACAATAGAACAAAAGAAATGTGAATATACGAAAGGCGCATTTCTCTTATATTTTTTCTAAGAAAAATGCGCCTTATCCACATATATGTGAAACCCTATTTCCAAGTGCCCAAAGTATTTTACCATATATAAGGAACAGACTACAAAACAAAATAAGGAATCCATTTCATACGAAACGGATTCCTTTCATGTGATAATTATTTCATTGTAACTTTCATTACTTCTGTTGAACCTTTTGTAGCAGTTACACCTACAGTTGTCTTAATAGACTCAGCTGCGTCTGTGTTTGTAATAACGATTGGAGTAATTGTGCTTTTCGCTTTTTCACGAATTAATTCTAAGTCGAATGAGATTAATTTATCTCCAGCTTTTACAGCTTGTCCTTCAGAAACGTGAGCTTCAAAACCTTCGCCTTCCATTTTTACAGTTTCTAATCCAACGTGGATTAAAATTTCTGTACCGTTTTTCGCTTTAATTCCAATTGCATGTTTCGTGTGGAATAATTGTACGATTTCGCCATCAACTGGAGATACAACTACACCTTCAGTAGGATCGATTGCAACACCGTCACCCATCATACGACCAGCGAATACTGGATCTGGTACTTCTTCAATATTTTTCACCGCTCCAGTTAATGGAGCTACAATTGTTTCTTCATTTGTTTTTGAACCAAGACCGAATAATTTTTTAAACATAGGATAGTCCTCCTTATAATTTACCTAAAAGTTTATAGGGCAATCTCTATTAAAGATCAGAATAAACGTAAGACTTCATACTTCGAATATTATACTGTAAAAACGCTTTCGAAATAAATTACGTCATTACTACTAGACTCTTATTGTAGCGTCTCACAAAATTCCAGTCAATTCTGATTGTCTGAATAACAATAAGAAGTTAACTTCTACTTATATTTTCTCTTTTTTTACTTAACTTGTCTAGAGGTCTTTACTACATTTTATTTTTTGTTGTTAATTTGTAAAATTTTTTTCAAACTTTTTTCGAAATCCACTTGACTAAAGTAAGTAACTATTTTATTATTACTTACGTAAGGTAAGTTAATAACTTTTAGGAGGTTTTCAAAAATGATGGATTTCGGTCTTCTTATTATTCGTCTTATTATAGGTATTACATTCATGGGTCATGGTGCTCAAAAATTATTTGGTTGGTTCGGCGGTTACGGTTTAAAAGGAACAGGTGGCTGGATGGAATCAATCGGTTTACGCCCTGGTGTATTTATGGCATTTATGGCTGGTGCAACTGAACTATTAGGTGGTTTCTTATTCGCATCAGGTATTTTCACTGCAATCGGTTCATTATTTATTGTTGGAACAATGTTAATGGCGATCTTCACTGTTCATGGAAAAAACGGTTACTGGGTAACTCAAAATGGATATGAATATAACTTAATGTTAATCGCTGTTGCTATCGGTGTAGCTTTAATCGGTCCTGGCGCATACGTTTTACTATAATTTTTATCTTGAATCCGAGATTGTTTAGGTGGAACTTACTTCATTGTGGTTGAAGTAAGTTCTTTTTATGTAATAAAAATATTATTTTCAGCAGGAGTTTTCCACTAACATCTTGTAAACAAACAATAAGTCGTCATATTTAGAAAGGGGATTTCAATCATGTTATCCATTAATCCAAATGAACAATCGGAAAAAGAGAATTACAAATTACTTACAGGAAGTATTATTCCACGCCCTGTCGCATTCGTTACTTCTGTAACAAAAGACGGCGTATTAAATGGAGCACCATATAGTTATTTCAATATTGTTGCTGCTAATCCGCCACTTATCTCAGTTTCTGTACAACGAAAAGCTGGAGAAAGAAAAGACACTTCTCGAAACGCAATTGAAAAAGGAGAATTTGTTGTACATATCTCTGATGAATCATATGTAGCGGCAATTAACGAAACAGCAGCAAATCTCCCTCCAAATGAAAGTGAAATTGAATTAGCAAAATTAACACCAATTGAAAGTGATGTCATCTCCGTTCCAGGTGTAAAAGAAGCAAATATTCGAATGGAATGCGTACTAGAACGCGCAATCCCCCTTGGCGGAACAGAAGACTCACCAGCTTGCGATTTACTAATCGGACGCGTCGTTCGCTTCCACGTCGCAGAACACCTATACGAAAAAGGACGCATTCATGCCGAAGGACTAAAACCAGTAAGCCGCCTAGCAGGACACAACTACGCAAAACTAGGAGAACAATTTGAATTAGTGAGGCCAATCTAAAAGCGGAAGCGGCTCGTTCAGAATAGAAGTAACAATAATATAAAAGGGTGTACCAAATTAATTTGGTACACCCTTTTCATAGAAGAAGAAAAATAATTTTTCATTATTGGTCATCGACCTCTTTTCCCATTATTGGTCATCGGTAAAAAGTAACAGTGTGATTGGTTATTGGATGATTGGTTGTCCTTTGGCCATCACAAATCTCATTTTTACAAAAGTGGTCTTCTTCTATGCCTTGAAGCGGAGTCTCACCACTTCAAGGTTTAAAAGTATTTTTCACCATCAAAGTCTAGTTCAATGGCGTAGTTTTTCGCATTAATTAAGTTAGATAACCTATTAGCTTGTCTCTCTAACTCTAAACCTTTTACACGATATACTTCAGGATCAAACATGGCTACTTTTACAAGCGACGATGTTTCACCGTACGAATATACATGTTCTTCTTTCTTACTCACGCCAAACTCTTTACACTTTCGAGCTTTTGCACGTAACTGCGTTGCAAGTTCTATCGCTTCAACAATCGTTATATTCTCTCCGTTGAAATTCACTTCATTTCGGATATTTGCTTCATACATTAATTTATCTAAAAGACGAAAATCAGCGCGAACTTCATCTAGCTCCTGTTCAACTTGTACCAATGTACGCGTCTGTTTTGGAAGTGTATCACCTTTTTCAATTTCAACAAATCCAATTTGGTTCATCTCTTCTTCTAATTCATGTATTCTTTTCGATAATACACTTTTTAATTTTACAGCTTCTGCCAAAGAAATGTTAGACATAGTATCCCCCTTATATCTCTTCTTTCTGCTCCTCTAAAGTAGGTACTTTCTCTTTTTTCGGTTTCCCAAGCTTAATGACTAAGAAATATAGGGAAAGCAATGTAATAAGAAAAACAATTATAAATGGATACGGAGAATAAAAGGCACGCGCTGCCTCCGTTTTCCCTGCAACAAACTTCAATGACTCAATATCTAAAAACTCAGCAAACATTTGTACACCGAGCATACTAAACCAAAAAACAAAAAAACTAATAATAATACCAAAAACTTGCTTCAATCTCGTCATCCATCTCATCCTTTCTATATGTTTAATTTTTTAGCGCAATCAGTATAGTACAAACAAAACTATGCACAGAAAGGAACTATCTTACCATTCGCGAATTAATTTAATCCAACCTAAAATTGAAATTTGTAATATAATACCCCAAATAATAAGTAGTCGTAACCATCTCGGAAAAAAAGTTACAAATCGAATATACCATTCCAATAATTTGTTCATAACGCCCTCCCCCTTAAAATTATATAGGAAAAAGGAGATATAATCCAAATCCAACCAAAATGATACCACCTACTATCTCACCATATGTACCGAGCATACCTTTCGCATGCCTACCAATGAATAAACCAGTCCACGCTAATAACATACTAATAAATCCAAAGAGTAATATCGTAATAACTGTCTGTGCTCCGTAAATACCAAGACTAAGCCCTACTGAAAAACTATCTATACTAACACCAAATGCAAATACGAATAAACTAATTCCAATAGGGGCTGTTCTAGTCTCTTCATTCTCTAAAATAGAGGAATACACAATATAAAATCCTAGTCCTATTAATAAAATAGCACCTGCAAAATGTGCAATGTCTCCATACTGCTCTGATAAAAAACGACCTAATACCATCCCAATAAATGGCATGATAATATGAAATATCCCTATCGTCACACCGATATACAGGATCTGTCTTATCTTTAAGGCCATCATTCCCATACCAAGACTCACCGAAAATGCATCCATCCCTAAGGCGAATGCCATAATTATTAAAGGTATTAGCTGTTCAAACGTCATTCATGTCCCTCCTCGGACGTGCTACTTCACAATATGCTTATCCGAGGAGAAATATTCTGTTTGCTAATCGTACCTTATCATTCAGTAATAATATGATGTCCTGCCGCTTTTGTTAAGCGATTCATAATCGCGTTTCCTATTCCTTCATTCGGGAACGATTCACTAAAAATAACATCCACTTCACTTGCATCAAACGTTCTAAGTACATCATATAATTTAGTCGCAACGCTAGCTAAATCACTTCGAACACCACATGATAATACAACATCCGCATTATATATATGGTGATACTCTTCTGTCGTTAATACACCTACTTTGAATCCTTCTTCCTTCTTCTCATCCACAAGGCGCTGGATAAACTCACGTGATCCTTCAACGATACTGAGCGGCGCTTTCGGTGCATAATGTGTATACTTCATTCCAGGTGATTTCGGTTTTTCCTTCTCATCCTTTAGAGCCGGATCTAAAGAAACCGTGCCAATCACCGCTTCCAATTGTTCTTTCGTAATCCCACCCGGGCGTAAAATCGTTGGAACAGCGCTCGTACAATCAATTACAGTCGATTCAACACCGACTCCTGTTGCACCACCATCTACAATACCTGCGATTTTCTCATTTAAATCTTCATATACGTGAGATGCTAACGTCGGGCTTGGACGACCTGAACGATTCGCACTCGGTGCTGCAACAGGTACATTTGCCTCTTCAATAAGAGCAAGAGCTACCGGATGATCAGGCATTCTCACTCCAACTGTATGAAGTCCTGCCGTCACCTTCTCTGAAATTCCTTCTTTTCTAGGTAAAATAATTGTTAATGGACCTGGCCAAAAATGCTCCATCAACTTCTCTGCAACTGGCGGAATTTCCTTCACAATACCATCTAACTGCGATTTTGTCCCGATGTGGACAATAAGTGGATTATCACTCGGTCTTCCTTTCGCCTCAAAAATTTTCGCAATCGCTTCATCATTCATCGCGTTTGCACCTAGTCCATATACCGTTTCTGTAGGGAAGGCAATCGCCTCATTTTCCCTTAATAATTTTGCTGCTTCTTGTAACTGTGGATAATATTTTTTTCTTTCCACAACATTATCCACAACCCACATATTTGTATGCATTTTTTCCCACGTCCTTTTCTACCCTGAAATACTTGTCTATTTTTAGTTTACTATGAGATTTATCCAAAAGACAAACAAGGTTTATCCACAAAATGTGGATAAACCTAATTAATCCGTGGATAACTTTGTGAATAGCTGACAATTTAGTATTATTGCATTTGGCTCTTTTATATTTTTACAAAAGTGTTCTAACTGTCGAATTCCCTCTGGTACGTTCTCTTTCTCTATCGTAACAAAGTCAAAAAACTGAAAGATCGTTATAGATTGTGGATGATTTGTTAGTAAGTACAATTGTCGAATATTTTTTTCTTTCATATACTGCAAAAACATTTCAAAAAAATATAAGAAAGTCTGTTTATCCACATTAGGTGTGAATAAACAAGAACGAATAAGTGCGTTTTCTTCACTTTGTTCATATCCAATGACTGCCCGTATTTCTTCCGCCTCTTCCAAAATCATAAACTGTGCGTACAACTCATTTATTTTATCATCTTTTTTATTAGCTTGTCCGAAAAAAGAATGCAATCTTTCCACATCTGCCTTTGTCGCAAAATATACCTTCTTCATAATAAATCCCTCCTCTTTTTTATATATGAGAAGGGATTTACGAATAGTACTATTTAGAGAATAAAGATGTAAAAGCTTCTACAATAAATAACTTAACTTCCGGCTTTTCTTCTTCCTCTTCTACTTTTACATACTCATTTCGCTTTTCTTGTTTTTGTTCCACAGGTTTCTCCACTTTTTCCACAGTTTTTGTTTCCTCTTTACTTGCAGGTTGTTCTTCTACTTTCGTTTCATTTTTTACTACTTTTTTTTCAGAAGCTGTTACTTTTTTTGCGACTTCCTGCTTTACAACTTTCTTTTCTTTCACCTCATCCCCTTTTTTCTCTTCTGCATTTACTACTTCTTCATCATCTATTTGTTTCACTTGCTCCTCTTCAGGAGATTCAGCCTTCACAACATGTTCTTCTTTCCTTACAGCTGTACCACTTGAAAAATCTAAGAAACACATTGGTGGAAATAGTACACACCACCAGTTTGCCCCTTCACCTTCCCCAATTGTAATTAAGACTGCTTCATATTCCCCTGCCGGATAAATAAAATTCCCATATACCTTTGTAGGAAACTTTACATTTTTACTGAATTTCACTTGAAATGAATCTTTACTTCCTTCTTTTTTCAACGTATTTGCTACTGTTTTTTCGATTTCTGGAATATGACTTTGAATGACCTTGCGTGCCTCTTCAAATGAAGTTAAATCAGCTACCCATCCATCAATTTGTGCTTTTACTTCATCACGCACTTTGCGCTTTAACGCCTGGTCTTTATCTGAATCACTATTTGCTAAAATCCGTAATCGAACGGCCTCTTTCGGAATAACTGAAGGCCCTTTCGCATCAGCTTTCATATATCCAAACTGCACAAGTAACTGTGCACCAATTAATAATAGAAGAAGATAAGCAATAACTTGTTTTTTCATTTCCTCCACCGTCCCTTCTACAAACAGTGTGGACAGACTTTCATCTTTCTAAACTATTAAATTCAAAATCTATATGAATTTTTCCACAAAAAAAATAGAGTAAGGTGTAAACCTTACTCCATCTCCGCAAATACCATACGATCTTTTCCATTAATATCAAAAACAACCTCAACATGAGCATGTGGAAATGCTTGTTGTAACAGCCCTTTCACGTCCTCACCTTGCCCTACTCCAATTTCAAATGCGACAATTGCTTTCTTCTGCAACACATTCGGCAACTCTTCCATAAAGCGGCGATAGAAATCTAATCCGTCTTCACCACCAACAAGCGCTCTCTTTGGCTCATGCTCTTTCACCACTGGAGAAAGACCACGCCAATCTTCTTCCGGTATATATGGAGGATTTGAAACAACAACATCTAACTTTTGACCCGTTTCATAAAATGGTGATAATAAATCACCATGATAGAACGTTACTTCTGCGCCCAAAGTTTTCGCATTTTCTTTTGCAACTTCAATCGACTCCTGCGCAATATCTACCGTATACACATGAAGATTTTTATTTTCTAAAGCAAGTGTAATCGAAATTGCTCCGCTACCTGTACCAATATCTGCTACATGTATTTTCTCATCACCAAAATGACGCTCGATTCTTTCTAACACTCCTACTATAAGCTCTTCTGTTTCTGGTCTTGGTATTAATACTTCTTCATTCACAAAGAACGATCTTCCATAAAACATTTCATGACCAATCATATATTGAATAGGAATACCTTCTACATGCTTGTGGATAAACTCTGTAAAACTTTTTTCTTGTTCCGCAGTTATTTCTTCACGCATGTTCATCAATAATCCTGTTCTATTCGTCTTTAATACATGACAAAGGACAATTTCTCCCGCATTTTCATCTCGTCCATTCTCCTGTAAAAAAGAAGAAGCCCATTTCAGGGCTTCATAGACACGCATTACTCAGCTGCCTCCATCCTTTGAGCCTGATCTTCCATTACTAAGGCATTGATGAAATCATCTAACTTACCTTGTAAGATTTGATCTAACTTTTGAATCGTTAAACCGATTCGATGGTCTGTAACACGGTTTTGCGGGAAGTTATACGTACGAATACGCTCTGAACGATCACCCGTACCAACAGCTTGTTTACGGTTTTGATCATACTCAGCTTGTGCTTCTTGTCTAAACTTATCATAAACACGTGCGCGTAATACTTTCATCGCTTTTTCTTTATTCTTAATTTGTGATTTCTCATCCTGACATGATACAACTACACCAGTCGGTAAATGCGTTAAACGTACCGCTGACATCGTTGTATTAACGCTCTGTCCACCAGGTCCACTAGAAGCGAATGTATCAACACGAACATCTTTCTCATGAATATCAATTTCTACTTCTTCTGCCTCTGGTAATACAGCTACAGTTGCTGTAGATGTATGGATACGTCCACCAGATTCCGTTTCAGGAACACGTTGTACACGGTGAGCGCCATTCTCGAATTTCAGCTTCGCGAAAGCACCTTTACCGTTAATCATAAAGATAATCTCTTTATATCCACCTAACTCTGTATAGCTAGCCTCGATAATCTCCGTTTTCCAACCTTGCACCTCAGCATAACGGCTATACATACGATATAAGTCACCAGCAAATAAAGCGGCCTCGTCGCCACCAGCAGCTCCACGAACCTCAACGATAACGTTCTTATCATCGTTAGGGTCTTTTGGTACAAGTAAAATTTTCAGACGCTCTGATAATGTTTTTTCTTGTGATTCTAACTCAGAAACCTCTTCTTTTACCATTTCACGCATTTCTGCGTCTAACTTATCTTCTAACATTGCTTTCGCATCTTTTAATTGCTCACGAACATCCTTATACTCACGATACACCTCTACCGTTTCCTGTATATCAGACTGTTCCTTTGAATATTCACGAAGCTTATTTGAATCACTAATAATTGCTGGGTCGCTTAGCAATTCATTTAACTTCTCATAACGATTTTCTACAGCTTGCAAACGATCTAACACATCATTCACCTCTACATCCTAGTATCTAATACAAATAGTATATGGTACTTACTCAAAAAAACGCAAATTATATTTAAAAGCGTAAGCGGCTTGCTCAGAATCGCAGGCCATTGGAACTCTCGACCTTGAAGCGCTTTTTGCTTCAAGCGAGAGAGTGAAATGGCCGGAGATTCTAGCCGCTGGAGCTAGATATTACAACTTAAAGCGCAAGTGGCTCACACCACTCACACTCTCTATTCTGAAAAAAACCCGCCTTGCGCAGCGAGTTTTACTTATCTTTGTTTGTAGGAACTGCATGACAATGACGACAGCGTGGTTCATACGATTCTGAAGCACCAACTAAAATAATCGGATCATCAAATGCCGCTGGTTCTCCATCAATTAATCGTTGTGTACGACTTGCCGGAGATCCACATGCAGAACATACTGCTTGTAGTTTTGTTACATGTTCAGCAATCGCCATCAGCTGAGGAACTTGTCCAAATGGTAGACCACGGAAATCTTGGTCTAAACCAGCTACAATGACACGATAGCCACGATTTGCCAATACTTGCACCACTTCCACAATGTCCCCATCAAAGAATTGCACCTCATCGATTGCAATTACATCCATTTCTTCAGTGATATGTTCAAATATATCTTTTGAAGCTGAAACAGGAACTGCTTTTACCTTTAATCCGTTATGTGATACAACGTCTTCTTCACTATAGCGATTATCAATACATGGTTTAAATACAATTGCATGTTGTTTCGCAAATTGCGTACGACGCACACGGCGGATAAGCTCTTCTGATTTACCAGAAAACATACTACCGCAAATCACTTCAATCCAACCGTTCTGATTTATTAAGTACATGAAGCTCTCCTTTCATCTACTTTTTAATTAAAAGTAGGGTAAAGGTATAATATTTTCGCAAAAAAAACAGACAAGCGAATAGATACACTTGCCTGTTTTATGTTTTTATTACTTAAGACCGTATTTCTTATTGAAGCGGTCAACGCGTCCGTCTGCAGTAGCAAACTTCTGACGTCCAGTGTAGAATGGGTGAGAATCAGAACTGATCTCAACTTTTAGTAATGGATAAGTGTTACCATCTTCCCACTCAACAGTTTCGTTAGATCCTCTAGTAGATCCGCTTAAGAATTTGAAGCCTGTGTTTGTGTCCATGAATACAACTTTCTTGTAATCTGGGTGAATTCCTGCTTTCATTCTTTTCATCTCCTTCCGCCCTGAATCATTTTCGAAACAGAGTTTTTCATCTTCAGCTGCATACACAACTATATTGATGAAACACATATGATGAAATTATAACAAGGCTAACTTCATTTTGCAACTACCTGTTTTTGTCTTTTTAATTTTAAAAGCAGAAGCGGCTCGTTCAGAATGGGAGGGGGATGGAGCTTCTGACGTAGAGGCGCTTTTTGCCTCGTAGGAAGACGCGAAGCCACCGACCATTCTAGCCGCTGAAGCTGGATATTATCTTTAAAGTGGAGGGGGCTCGCTCAGCTCTGACCAGCTAAGGTTCTTTCGACCTAAAGGTGCTTTTTACCTTTCGGGCGGAAGGTTCTTAGATGCGAAGAGCTAGCCACCGGAACTGGATATCATTTAAAAGCAGAAGCGGCTCGCTCAGAATCGCAGGCTATTTAGAACTCTCGACCTTGAAGCGCTTTTTGCTTCGAGCGAGAGAGTGAAATGACCGGAGATTCTAGCCGCTGAAGCTGGATATTATCTTAAAATGGAGGCCGCTCATCTCTCTTTAAGATCACCTAAAAAACATAAAAAACTCGCTTACCATAAAATAAGCGAGTCCCAATCTTTTCCCTTTACTTCGTTGTTACATATCTTTTCGAATCTGCAACAATGTTTTGTAAAAATTCTTCATTTGTCTTTGTTTGACGAAGTTTACGTAAGAAACCTTCAACAAAGTCTGGTGTATCACGCATTGTTTTACGAATACCCCATAGTTTGTCTAAATGTTCTTTCGGAATTAATAGATCCTCTTTACGTGTACCAGAACGGCGAATATCAATTGCCGGGAAGATACGACGCTCAGCTAATGAACGATCTAAATGAAGTTCCATATTTCCAGTTCCTTTAAATTCTTCGTAAATTACATCGTCCATACGAGATCCTGTATCAACAAGAGCTGTTGCTAAAATTGTTAAGCTACCGCCTTCTTCGATATTACGTGCAGCTCCAAAGAAACGCTTCGGTCTATGGAAGGCAGCTGGGTCGATACCACCCGATAATGTTCTACCACTTGGCGGAATAACAAGGTTGTAAGCTCGCGCTAAACGGGTAATACTATCCATTAAAATGATAACATCTTTTTTGTGCTCTACAAGACGCATTGCACGTTCTAACACAAGTTCTGCTACTTTAATATGATTTTCTGGTACTTCATCAAAAGTAGAGCTTACAACATCTCCTTTAACAGAACGTTCAATATCTGTTACTTCCTCTGGACGCTCATCAATTAAAAGGACAATTAATTCAGCTTCCGGATGATTTGTTGTAACACTGTGTGCGATTTCTTTTAATAGACTAGTTTTACCAGCCTTTGGAGGCGCGACAATTAAACCACGTTGTCCAAATCCAACTGGTGCAATTAAATCCATGATGCGTGTCGGTAACTTTTTCGGTTCCGTTTCCAATTTCATTTGGCGATCTGGGTATAATGGTGTTAATGCAGGGAAATGCACACGCTCTTTTGCTGACTCTGGATCATCTCCGTTTACAGCTTCAACTTGTAATAATCCAAAGTAGCGTTCATTTTCTTTCGGAGGTCGTACTTTACCAGAAACCTTATCTCCATTACGTAAATCGAAACGACGAATTTGCGAAGCTGAGATATAAATATCTTCTGAGCTTGGAGAGTAGTTGATAGGACGTAGGAATCCAAATCCTTCTGATTGAATAATTTCTAATACGCCTTCCATGAAGAAGAAACCTTCTTTTTCTGCTCGAGCTTTTAAAATGGCGAAGATTAACTCTTTTTTCGTTAATTTGCTATAATACGAAATTTTAAATTCTTTCGCAAGCTCGTATAACTCTTTTAATTTCATGTTTTCTAATGCTGCAATTGACAAATTCATTCAGACACCACACTTTAACGTTATTCTCTTTTCACATGGGTAAAGGGAAAAAATACGGAAGGCAAATAATTAATAATGAAAGGCAATAAGTTCAAGTAGGGTAATATTCACTATTGTAACCCTTTTATCTAGTTTTAATCAATACGTTGAAACACAAATACAAGAAGCGAAGACAAGAAAATTTGTCTTCGCTTTTTATTTAATCCAGCTTCAGCAGCTAGAATGGTCGGTGGCTTCACTTCTTCCTACGAGGCACAAAACGCCTCTTCGTCAGGAGTTCCAATGCCTTCCCCTTCTGAGCAAGCCACCTCCGCTTTTTACTTAATAACCAAGTTCGGTTTTTTATTTAAGCTGTGACGTCCGTCTACGAAGCGTACTGTGCCTGATTTTGCGCGCATAACAAGGGATTGTGTTGTTCCTACGCTACCTTTAAATTGAACGCCGCGTAGTAGTTCTCCGTCTGTTACGCCTGTTGCTGCGAAGATTGCATCGTCACCTTTTACTAAGTCCTCCATGCGAAGGATGCGGTTGATGTCTTCTATGCCCATCTTTTTGCAACGCGCCAATTCAGCTTCGTTTTGTGGTAATAATTTCCCGTGAATTTCTCCACCTAAACATTTTAATGCAACTGCTGCTAACACACCCTCAGGCGCG
This sequence comes from Bacillus cereus group sp. Bc061, assembly GCF_027715825.1. Taxonomy (NCBI): domain Bacteria; kingdom Bacillati; phylum Bacillota; class Bacilli; order Caryophanales; family Bacillaceae; genus Bacillus; species Bacillus cereus group sp. Bc061. The sequence continues at coordinate 181,982 of NZ_JAQFTZ010000003.1, read as the reverse complement.
CCACCAGAGCCGAATAAAATATCTACACCTGTACGATCAAATGCGGTGTTGATTGCACCAGCTACGTCTCCATCATTAATCAATTTAATGCGAGCACCAGCTTTACGAATTTCTTCAATAATTGCTTGATGACGTGGACGGTTTAAAACTGTCGCTACAACATCTTCAATATCTTTGTTTTTCGCTTTCGCAACTGCACGTAAGTTATCGATAATAGGCGCATCAATATCGACCGCCCCAACTGCTTCTGGGCCAACCGCGATTTTATCCATGTACATGTCAGGAGCATGTAACAAATTACCATGATCTGCAATTGCAATAACAGCAAGAGCATTCCATCCACCAGCTGCTACAATGTTTGTCCCTTCTAAAGGATCAACTGCAACGTCTACACGCGGACCATATCCTGTACCTAATTTTTCTCCGATATATAGCATTGGTGCTTCATCCATTTCACCTTCACCAATTACAACTGTACCTTTCATCGGAATTGTATCAAATACATCACGCATAGCTGATGTTGCTGCACCGTCTGCCTCATCCTTTTTCCCGCGTCCCATCCAACGCGCTGATGATAAAGCTGCAGCCTCTGTTACACGTACTAACTCCATAGATAAACTTCTTTCCACGATAATCCCTCTCCTTTAAGTCTTTATATTTCTGCCGTATTTTGTGAACCGTGTTTTTCTATAAAGTGTACTTCCGCAAGTAGTGATGCTTCGCTTCCCCCTCGCGGAAGTATCACTTATGCGTTCTTCATTTCTTCAATTTCTTGCTTTGTCATTTGTTCTCGCCAAATGTTTGCACCAAGCCCTTTAAGCTTGTCTACTATATTTTCATAGCCACGATCAATATGCTCAAGTCCGGTTACTTCTGTAATTCCATCCGCCATCAATCCTGCAATAACAAGAGCTGCTCCAGCTCGCAAATCACTCGCTTTCACTTTTGCACCTTGTAATAAAACAGGACCAGTTACGATAGCTGACCGACCTTCTACTTTAATTTGCGCATTCATGCGACGTAATTCATCAATATGTTTAAAACGTGCGCCATAAATCGTATCCGTTACAACACCCGTTCCATGCGCCTTTGTTAAAAGTGTTGTAAATGGCTGTTGTAAATCTGTTGGGAAACCTGGATATACAAGCGTTTTTATATCAACTACTTTTAATCTTCTATCACCGTTCACTGTAATCTGGTCATCATTCGTTTCAACTTGGACACCAGCTTCTCTTAATTTTGCAGTAACTGACTCCAAATGCTGAGGAATAACATTATCAACTGTTACTTCTCCTCCTGACGCAGCACCTAAAATCATATACGTACCCGCTTCAATACGATCTGGAATGATCGTATGATGACAACCGTGCAATGAATCCACACCATCAATTCGGATTACATCTGTACCAGCACCTTTAATGCGTGCTCCCATGCTAGTTAACAATGTAGCTACATCAATAATCTCTGGTTCTTTCGCTGCGTTTTCAATAACAGTTCTACCTTTCGCTCGTACAGCTGCTAGCATAATATTAATCGTAGCTCCTACACTAACAACATCTAAATAAATACGTGCCCCTCGTAGTTCATCTGCTCTTAAATAGATAGCACCTTGTTCATTCGTAACATGTGCACCTAACGCTTCAAATCCTTTAATGTGCTGATCAATCGGCCTCGGTCCTAAGTGACATCCACCTGGAAGCCCAATAACAGCTTTTTTAAAACGGCCAAGCATCGCACCCATTAAATAATAAGAAGCACGCAATTTTTTCACTTTTCCATTTGGTAAAGGCATTGCAACCATGTTAGAAGGATCGACTACCATCTCTTCCTCCTGTCCATACGTTACTCTTCCTCCAATTTCCTCTAGTAAGTCTCCTAACATTTTCACGTCCGAAATATTAGGGACACCACCAATAGTTACTGGAGTATCTGCTAAAATTGTCGCTGGAATTAGTGCAACGGCACTGTTCTTTGCACCACTCACACGAATTGTTCCATTTAAAGCTCTTCCGCCTTCAATTAGCAATTTTTCCATATTGAGCTCCCTTCTTGTGAATGTATTTACTTTCTATATTTTTATAGAAAGCTCCCCCTTAAGAATCTCAATCACTCTTTCCACCCTAACACTCAATAAATAGGAAACCATCATCTTCATTTCTCCTGTAATACAAAAAGATAAAGATTAACTATTTATCGAATTTACTTTATCAATTTAGATACATTATCACATTTATTAATAGGACTATGCACATTATTTTCTATTTCAAAAACAAAATGATAAAATCTTTAGACTTGTTCACGCTTTCATTATACAACGAAAGGAAACCGTCTAAAAGAGTAGACGGTTTCCAAAACGGAATTTTATTCTTACGCTTTACCGTTAGAACCGAATTCGCGAATTTTACCAATAACAGTTGCTTTGATAGCGTCGCGGCCAGGTCCGATAAATTTACGAGGATCGTAAACTTCTTGGTCTTTGTTTAATACTTCACGAACAGCTTTTGTAAACTCAATTTGGTTCTCAGTGTTTACGTTGATTTTTGAAGTACCTAAAGAGATAGCTTTTTCGATATCAGCAGTTGGGATACCAGTACCACCGTGTAATACTAAAGGTACGCCAGTGAAGTCACGAACTTGTTCCATTTCAGCGAATCCTAAGTTAGGCTCACCTTTGTAAGGACCGTGTACAGAACCTAAAGCTGGAGCTAGGCAATCGATACCTGTTGCTTCAACAAGGTGCTTACACTCAGCTGGGTCAGCGTAAATTACGCCTTCAGCGATTACGTCGTCTTCTTGTCCGCCAACTGTTCCAAGCTCAGCTTCAACAGATACGTTACGAGCGTGTGCGTATTCTACTACTTTTTTAGTAGTTTCTACGTTTTCTTCGAATGGGTGGTGAGAAGCGTCGATCATTACAGATGTGAAACCTGCATCGATTGCTTCTTTACATTTTTCGAAGCTTGAACCATGGTCAAGGTGAATCGCTACAGGAACAGTGATGTTCATTTCTTCGATTAAAGCTTTAACCATAGCTACAACTGTTTTGAAACCAGTCATATGACGAGCTGCACCCTCAGATACACCTAGGATTACAGGAGATTTTTCTTCTTCCGCAGCAGCTAAGATAGCTTGAGTCCACTCTAAGTTGTTCATGTTGAATTGACCAACTGCGTATTTTCCTTCTAGTGCTTTGTTTAGCATTTCTTTCATAGAAACTAAAGGCATGGTGAATCCTCCTAAAAAACGTTTTTTGTATCCGATAAGTTCTTATCGCTGGTAGTATGACCAGAATAAGGTAAAATATGTATATCTACATACCGGACTTTTTTCTACACTCAATAGGATAACAACTTGTACTCAAAAACTCAACCGTATTCACCTGCACAATAGTCCATGTAAACGCTTTTTTCCATATTTTTTATAAAAAATTCATTTTTAAGCCTCTACAGCGAGTTCATTTCTCACCGCTTGACGAATTTCATCAATATCAAATGGTTTAGCAAAATGCATTAAAGCACCTAAATCTTTTGCTTCTTGGATCATATCAAGCTCTCCATAAGCAGTCATTAAAATCACTTTAATACTCTCATCAATTTCTTTTACATGCTTTAAAATCTCTATACCATCCATACCTGGAATTTTCATATCTAACACAACTAAATCTGGATTATCTTTTTTCACGATATCTAAAGCTTGAAATCCATTCGCTGCTTGGAATGTCTGATAACCTTCTTTTTGGAACACTTCATGTAATAACACACGAATGCCATATTGATCATCAACGATTAAAATTTTCCCTTCCATAACTCCCAACCTTTCTGTGTAAGTACAAGATTTAAAGCTTCTTATATCTTAACGATTAATTTTCGCTATTCTTTACCAAATTCCTTCCTATTTCTTTCTTATTTTACCGTTTCCTATTTTGTTATGCCACCTTCGATTTCACCTTTCTAAAAAAATAAACTATAATGAAAGCCGGTAAACACGTACGAAGGGAGTAACATTATGTTAAAAATTTTTTCAACCCAATTAAGCGGTTATTTCTCCAGAGTTTCTCAAAAAGAGGAAATGAATATAGAAGATAGCGCCCGTCTACTTGCTCAAGCATTAGTTGGCGAAGGTTTCATTTATTTACATGGTACAAATGAAATGGAGGGCGTTGTTGCTGAAGCACTATTCGGTGCTGAACCAATGAAGCAAGCAAAACGATTTTTTGAAAATGGTAAAGAAGTAGAAGTAACTTCTGCAGATCGTGTGCTTCTTATTAGCCGTTTTTCAACAGATGAAGAAGTTGTAGCAATAGCAAAAAAACTGCAAGCAGATGGACACTCTATTGTCGGCATCTCTGCTATTCAAGAAGGCAATGAATCACTAGAACAATATACAGATGTACATATTGATACAAAACTGTTAAAAGGGCTTATTCCAGACGATGAAGGTAATCGCTACGGATTCCCAAGCTTAATGATAGCTTTATTTGCATATCACGGAATCAAATTTACAATCGATGAAATGTTAAATGAATATTAAAAAAAGCGCCCTATTTCAGGCGCTTTTTTATTACTTGCTCTCTTTATTCGTAATAGAAGCTTTTACGAAGTCATGGAACAATGGCTGTGGACGGTTTGGACGAGAAACAAGTTCTGGGTGGAACTGTGCTGCCACGAACCAAGGGTGATCTTTTAATTCAATGATTTCAACTAGACGGCCATCTGGGCTTGTACCAGAGAATACAAATCCTTCTTTTTCCATATCCGGACGGAATTGATTGTTGAACTCATAACGATGACGATGACGCTCATATACAACCGGCTCATTGTAAGCGTTGTAAGCATTTGTTTCTTCAGCAAGCTTACATGGATATAGACCAAGACGAAGTGTACCACCTAAGTCTTCTACATCTTTTTGTTCTGGTAATAAGTCGATGATTGCGTAAGGTGTGTCAGGATTGATTTCAGAAGAGTTAGCTCCTTCTAATCCTAATACGTTACGTGCGAATTCGATTGATGCAAGTTGCATACCTAAGCAAATTCCTAGGAATGGAACCTTGTTTTCACGAGCATATTGAATTGCAACGATTTTACCTTCTACACCACGATCACCGAAGCCACCTGGTACAAGGATACCATCTGTGTCTCCTACTAATTCTTGTACGTTCTCTGCTGTTACGTGCTCAGCATTTACCCATTTCACTTCTACATCTGTGTCGAAAGAGTAACCCGCATGACGAAGTGCTTCTACAACAGAAATGTATGCATCTTGAAGCTCTACGTATTTACCAACAAGAGCGATTTTTGTTTTCTTAGAAAGGTTACGCACTTTTTCAACTAGCGCAGTCCACTCTGTCATATCTGCAGCTGGATTGTCTAATTTTAAGTGATCGCAAACGATTTGGTCCATATTTTGCTCTTGAAGAGATAATGGAACTGCATATAAAGTATCTGCATCGCGTGCTTCAATAACTGCTTTTGTATCAATGTCACAGAATAATGCAAGCTTGTCTTTCATATCTTGAGAAACAGGCATTTCTGTACGAACAACGATAATATTTGGTTGAATACCTAAACTGCGAAGCTCTTTAACGCTATGTTGCGTTGGTTTTGTTTTCATTTCACCCGCTGCTTTTAAGTACGGGATTAACGTACAATGAATGTACATTACATTGTCACGACCGATGTCGCTCTTAATTTGACGGATTGCTTCTAAGAATGGTAGAGACTCGATGTCACCAACAGTTCCACCGATTTCTGTAATAACAACGTCCGCGTTTGTTTCGCGACCAGAACGGTATACGCGCTCTTTAATTTCGTTAGTAATGTGAGGAATAACTTGAACTGTTCCTCCTAGGTATTCACCACGACGCTCTTTTTGAAGAACTGAAGAGTAAATTTTACCTGTTGTTACGTTGCTGTATTTGTTTAAGTTGATGTCGATGAAACGCTCATAGTGACCAAGGTCTAAGTCAGTTTCTGCACCATCATCTGTTACGAATACCTCACCGTGTTGGTATGGGCTCATAGTCCCTGGGTCTACGTTAATGTATGGATCAAACTTTTGAATTGTTACGTTTAAACCACGATTTTTTAAAAGTCTTCCAAGAGATGCTGCTGTAATACCTTTACCTAAAGACGATACTACACCGCCTGTTACAAAAATATACTTAGTCATGAAAAAGCTCCCTTCTATTTTGCTGTTATATAATCACCGTTGCAAAGCGCAACGTATGTAGATAACACTGTATCCATCTTATTGTTAGACTCTTTTTATTTTCTAAACAAAAAACAAAAAAGAAAATTGCTCCCCTCATCACATAAAGTAATAAGTAGGGAGCAATTTTCTTTTATATTTACACTTTAAAAGTATTATCGTCCTTTTTTAAAGAGCCCAAAAATGATTCTACATGGACGATAATGAAAAGTCAAGAACTACAGTTCTTCCTCTTCTTCTTCTTCAGTTTCATCATACTCAAGTTCTTCTTCAGCGAAGTCATCTTCATCGTCCTCTAAATCATCAAGATCATCGTCGTCTCCGTCTTCGTCTTCAAGAACCTTGTCCAAATCTTCTACATCATCATCTTCGTCTTCATTTCCGTCTACATCATCAAAGTCATCTTCATCTTCTTCAATGTAGTCGTCAAAACCGTCTTCTTCAACTTTACGTTTCTTCTTCGGTTTTGGTTGAGGCAAGATTTCTTCATCAATTTGCTCATATGGGTACCAGCTACGTAATCCCCAACGATTTTCTCCTAAATTAATGAAACGTCCATCGATGTTTAAGTCTGTATAAAATTGTGCGATCTTCGCATTAACTTGCTCTTGAGATAGTCCCAGCACTTGAGCGATTTCTTGAACCAACTCGTTGAATGTCGTTGCTTGTTTTTTATCCCCTAAAACGCTATGTACAACTTCAATCATTGAACATTCTTTTAGCTCTTCTGGTGAATATTGCTTAAAATCCACTTATGCGGCACTTCCTTTCATCAAATATAACCTTATATATAACGGCCTGCTTAAAAAAATCCATACTATTCATTATAAACAAAAGTCGCACAAATATGCTACAAAAAAAACGGGAAACTTTTATAGGGTAGTAAAATTATAATTTGTGCATTCCTTATTTCGGAAGCATATGGGCCCCTTGTAATACATACCTAATTTGCATGTCTGTATATTCCTCGAGCGTATATAGCTTTTGCAACGCCCAACGTCGAAATCCCCACATCTGTCCTTGTATAAAAATATTATGCGCAAGAAGCTGTATTTCTTTTTTATTTAATGTAAATGTTCCGTTTTCCGTACACTGTTCTAAAATATTCTCAAACATTCCTACCATTTGAAACTCCTTTTCTAATACGTACGGGAGTGATTCTTTCGGTAAAAAGCGTACCTCTTGATACATTATTAATACTTCTTCCTGCAATTCGTCCATCACTTTAAAATAATTCGTTATTGCTATCTTTAAACTTTCTACACTTCCTTTTTCCGTACAAACTACTTCCTCTAATCTTTCTTTTACATGTTCATAAATACTATCACAAACTAAATACAAAACATCATCTTTTGTACGAATGTATTCATAAAGCGTTCCAATACTAAATCCAGCTGCCTTTGCAATCTCTCTCGTTGTTGTACGCGGAAATCCTTTTTGTTTAAACAGTTGTACTGCACCTTTAATCATTTGTTCACGCCTTAACGCAACTAATTTTTCATCTTTCACTGATGCATGCACATTATGTTTAACCATCCCCTTCACCTCTCTATTATTTTTTGGAAGGAAAAAGCGTAGGAAAATACCTACGCCTTTGATCCTACTTCGTTAACATACGAGAAATTACGAGCCTTTGAATCTCTTGTGTTCCTTCATATATCTGTGTAATCTTTGCATCTCGCATGTATCGCTCTACTGGATAATCTTTCGTATAACCGTAACCACCAAATACTTGTACCGCTTCCGTCGTCACCTTCATCGCTGCATCACCTGCAAATACTTTTGACATCGCTGACTCTTTCCCATACGGAAACCCTTCCGATTCCAGCCAAGCTGCTTGATATGTTAGAAGACGCGCCGCCTCCACATCCGTTGCCATATCTGCAAGTTTAAAGCCAATCCCTTGCTGCGCCGCAATCGGCTTCCCAAACTGATGACGCTCTCTTGCATATTCTACGGAAGCATCTAAAGCCCCTTGTGCAATACCGACCGCTTGCGCCGCAATACCGTTACGGCCACCATCTAATGTTTGCATCGCTATCTTAAACCCTTGTCCTTCTTCCCCTAGTAAATTCTCTACAGGAATACGGCAATCTTCGAACATAATTTCAGTTGTTGGTGAAGAGCGAATCCCTAATTTACTCTCCTTCTTCCCAACTGAAAATCCTGGTGTATCACTTTCCACTATAAATGCACTCGTGCCACGCTGCTTCGATTCAGGATCAGTTAATGCGAAAACAACATAAATATCAGCAATACCACCATTAGTGATAAATATTTTTGATCCATTTAATACATAATGGTCTCCATCTCTTTTGGCGATCGTCTTCATTCCACCAGCATCCGATCCAGACCCTGGCTCCGTTAAGCCGTACGCACCAATTTTCTTTCCTTCAGCCATCGGTCGTAAAAATGTTTGCTTTTGCTCTTCTGTTCCAAATTTAAAAATTGGCCAACCAGCAAGCGAAGTATGTGCAGACAATGTTACACCTGTAGAAGCACATACACGCGATAATTCTTCAATAGCAATTACATATGCTAAGTAATCGCTTCCAATTCCGCCGTATTCTTCAGGCCACGGAATACCAGTTAAACCAAGCTCGGCCATTTGATCAAATATTGCACGATCAAATCTCTCTTCTTCATCACGCTCAGCTGCCGTCGGTGCTACTTCATTCTTAGCAAAGTCTCGAACCATTTTTCTTATCATTTCATGTTCTTCTGATAGTTTAAAATGCATGCCCGTCTCCCCCTTGTGCTTTTATAAAGCTCGGCTAATAACAAGTTTCTGTATTTCGCTCGTTCCTTCATATATTTGCGTGATTTTCGCATCACGGAAAAATCTTTCTACTGGATAGTCCTTCGTATAACCGTATCCCCCAAATACTTGCACCGCTTCAATCGCAACTTCAACAGCTGTTTTAGAAGCGAATAATTTCGCAATAGATGCTTCCTTACCACATGGTAATCCTTGCGCTCTTAGCGATGCCGCCCTATATACGAGTAATCGCGCCGCTTCTACACTAGTTGCCATATCTGCAAGTTTGAAGCCAATCCCTTGCTGCGCCGCAATTGGCTTTCCGAATTGCTCACGTTCTTTCGCATAATCAATCGCACATGCAAGCGCCGCTTCAGCAATCCCTAATGCTTGCGCCCCAATCCCAATTCTTCCAACATCTAAATTCGCCATTGCTACCTTAAATCCTTGTCCTTCTTCACCAAGTAAATTCTCAGCCGGTACCTTCATATCCTCGAACGTAAGTTGTACAGTGCGAGAACCGAGCAGTCCCATTTTATGCTCATCTTTACCGATAATTAAGCCTGGTGTATCTTTCTCTACTATGAATGCAGAAATCCCACTCTTTCCTGCCTCTGGATTTGTAGAAGCGAATACAATATATGTACTTGCTTCACCACCATTTGTAATGAACACCTTCGATCCATTAATAATGTAATGATCGCCTTTCTTCACAGCTCTTGATTTCAAACTTCCTGCATCCGATCCTGCATTTGGTTCTGTTAATGCAAATGCACCTAAATATTCACCAGTCGCAAGTTTAGAAACGTATTTCTCTTTCTGTTCTTCTGTTCCGAAATATAAAATCGGGTTCATTCCAACTGACGTATGTACAGCTAAAATTACACCAACCGTTGCGCTTACCTTTGAAATTTCTTCAATTGCTAAAATGTAAGAAATAAAATCCATTTCTGCCCCGCCGTATTTTGCAGGCGCTGGAATTCCCATTAATCCAAGCTCACCCATCTTCTGCAAAATCTCTTTTGGAAACACCCCTTGTTCCATACTAGGAACAAAGGGAGCAATTTCCTTCTGTGCAAAATCTCGAACCATTTTTCTCATCATTTGTTGCTCTTCATTAAAACGAAAGTTCATATACTCCGCCTCCATTTGCTATAAATCCTTTTAATAATTTGGTAAGACCACTATTTTGTAACAAAGGGGGATTTATTCGTAAACGTAGAAACCACGACCTGTTTTACGTCCTAACCATCCTGCATTTACGTACTTACGCAGTAATGGACATGGGCGGTATTTACTATCACCTAAACCTTCATGCAACACTTCCATAATATATAAACACGTGTCTAAACCGATAAAATCAGCGAGCGTTAAAGGACCCATCGGGTGATTCATACCAAGTTTCATTACTTCATCAATCGCTTCTTTCGTCGCTACACCTTCATATAACGTATAAATTGCTTCGTTAATCATCGGTAATAAAATACGATTCGATACAAATCCTGGGAAATCATTTACTTCAACTGGTACTTTGCCAATTTTCTTCGTAATATCTTCAATTGTTTTGTATACCGCATCATCTGTAGCCAAACCACGAATAATTTCAACAAGTTTCATAACCGGAACCGGATTCATAAAGTGCATACCGATTACTTTTTCCGGACGTTTCGTTACCGCGGCAATTTCTGTAATTGGCAAAGATGACGTATTTGTCGCTAAAATTGCGTGTTCTGGAGCAATTTCATCTAAATTCGCAAAGATTTTCTTTTTAATATCCATTTTCTCGACAGCTGCTTCGATAATAAGATCTGCTTCCTTCACACAATCTAAATCAAGCGTTACTGCAAGACGGTTTAATGTCGCTTCCTTTTCTTCTTCCTTCATGCGCCCCTTTTCTACTTGGCGTGCTAAGTTTTTCGTAATAATAGCCAATCCTCTATCTAATTGCTCCTGTTTTAAATCTTGTACCTTCACATCGTATCCTGCCATTGCACATACTTGCGCAATTCCTGATCCCATTTGTCCTGCACCAATTACAACAATTTTTTGTACACCCATTTCTTCTTCCCCCTTAATTTTTAATAAACTATATATCTTCTAATCTTAATTAGTGAACTTCAATCATCACTGCATCGCCTTGACCGCCACCACTACAAATCGAAGCAATTCCAATTCCACCGCCGCGTTGCTTAAGTGCATGGATTAGTGTAACGATAATGCGCGCTCCGCTTGCTCCAATCGGATGTCCCATTGCTACTGCACCGCCATTTACATTCAATTTTTCTGGGTCAATTCCTGCGATTTCTGTACTTGCAATTGCTACTGCTGCAAATGCTTCATTAATCTCGAATAAATCGATGTCTTCAATTGTCTTACCTGTTTTTTCAAGCAATGCGTTAATTGCATAACCTGGCGTTCTCGGGAAATCTTTAGACTCCACTGCAATTGCTGTATGTGCCAAAATTGTCGCTAACGGCTTTCTTCCTTCTTGCTTCGCTCTGTCTTCGCTCATTAATACAAGTGCAGCACCACCATCGTTTAAGCCTGGTGCATTACCAGCTGTCACTGTCGCTGTTTTATCAAATACAGGTTTTAATTTTGCTAACTTTTCAATTGTTGTATCCGCGCGTGGCGCCTCATCCTTTGCAACGACAATAGGATCGCCTTTTCTTTGCGGAATCGTTACTGGCACGATTTCCTCTTCAAAACGTCCTTCATTATGTGCTGAAACCGCACGCTGGTGGCTACGATATGCCCATTCATCTTGCGCTTCGCGAGAAATTCCATCTTCCTTCGCAACTTCTCCGCCATAAACACCCATGTGTATACCTGAAAATGCGCATGTTAAACCGTCAGCAACGTTTAAATCAACGACTTCGTTGTTGCCCATTCTATATCCCCATCTTGCTCCTCGTAAAATGTAAGGACTGTTACTCATCGACTCCATACCACCAGCTACAATCAATGATTGATCGCCAGTACGAATAATTTGATCCGCTAACGTAACCGCACGAAGCCCCGATGCACAAACTTTATTCACTGTTTCCGTCTGCACTTCCCAAGGGATTCCAGCAGCCCTCGCCGCTTGGCGCGACGGAATTTGCCCCTGCCCACCTTGAATAACCGTTCCGAATATAACTTCCTCAACATCACTAGCAGAAACATTTGCTCTTTCAAGCGCCGCTTTAATTGCAATCCCTCCAAGTTCTGTTGCTTTTACATCTTTTAAAGATCCTCCAAATTTTCCAACTGGTGTTCTTGCAGCACTTAAAATAACTGTTTTACTCATGTTTCTTTCCCCCATTTCATTTTTTAACACTGAGCGCTCGCTCGGTATCCCTACGTTGAGAAGAGGTGCAATCATTGCACCTCTTTCTAAAGTTGTATGCATTCCTACAAACTAGATTGCTTCTTTCTTCTGTCCAATCACTGAGCGTTCTAAAATCTCTGTTACATCGAGAGTTTGAACTTTCTCTTCAACTTCTTTCGCTTTCGTCCCATCACTAATCATCGTTAAGCAATACGGACATCCTGTACCGATAATGGATGGCTGTACAGCTAATGCTTGTTCTGTACGAGCAACGTTAATGCGTGAACCTGTTGTTTCCTCCATCCACATTAAGCCACCACCTGCTCCACAGCACATTCCCGTTTCACGGTTACGTGCCATTTCTACAAGATTCACACCAGGAATCGCTTTCAAAATGTCACGCGGGGCTTCGTATACTTCGTTGTATCTTCCTAAGTAGCAGGAATCATGGTACGTAACTGTTTCCTCAATAGCGTGAACCGGTTTTAAGCGTCCTTCTTTCACCCACTGAGCTAACAGTTCTGTATGATGATAGACTTCTGCTTGCAAGCCAAAGTCCGGATACTCATTTTTAAATGTGTTATAAGCATGAGGGTCAATCGTAACGATTTTCTTCACTCCTGCTTTTTCAAATTCCTCGATATTTTTTGTCGCCATCTCTTGGAAGACAAATTCATTTCCAAGACGGCGCGGTGTATCTCCAGAGTTCTTTTCCTTATTACCGAGTATCGCAAATGAAATGCCTGCTTCGTTCATCAACTTCGCAAACGATATCGCAATCTTCTGACTACGATTATCATATGATCCCATTGAACCAACCCAGAATAAATATTCGAACTCCTCGCCAGCTTTCGATTTTTCTTTTACAGTTGGAACCGTTACTTCATCATCACCTTGGCGCCAAGTTTCACGCTCTTTACGGTTTAGACCCCACGGATTCCCTTGACGCTCGATGTTTGTCATCGCACGCTGTGCTTCCGCATCCATCTTTCCTTCTGTTAAAACCAGATAGCGGCGTAAATCAATAATTTTATCAACGTGCTCATTCATAACTGGACACTGATCCTCACAGTTACGACACGTTGTACAAGCCCAAATCTCTTCTTCTGTAATAACATCTCCAATTAAACTTGGATCGTAAGCGAGTGTTGCAGCCGCTGATTCTTGTTGCCCTTTCCCAGCTGCCATCATCGCTAACTGATTTCCTTGTGTATTATTAAAAGCAACTACTGGAACCCAAGGCGCTTTTGATGTTACTGCCGCTCCTTTATCAGTTAAATGATCGCGAAGTTTTAAAATTAAATCCATCGGCGATAACATTTTACCTGTTCCTGTTGCCGGACACATATTTGTACAACGACCACACTCTACGCAAGCGTATAAGTCAATAAGCTGATTTTGTCTAAAATCTTCGATTTTACCAACACCAAATGTTTCTTGTGTTTCATCTTCAAAGTCAATCTTTTCAAGTTTCCCTGGATTTGAAAGACGGCCGAAGAAAACGTTAGCTGGTCCCGCAATTAAATGCGCGTGTTTCGATTGTGGAACATAAACTAAAAATGTTAACAAAATTAGTAAATGCACCCACCAAGAGAAATAGAACACAGAAATGGCTACGGTTTCATTTATCCCTGAGAAAACGTAAGCGATTGCAGAAGCGATTGGCTCACTCCATGAAAGCTCCTCGCCATGCCATATAATTCCCATCCCATTACCAAGTAGCACAGAAATCATTAAGCCACCGATAAAGATAAGAACAAGGCCTGATTTGAAATTACGTTTTAAACGAACTAGCTTCTCAACATAACGTCGATGAAAAGCCCAAAAGACTGCAATTAAAATAACAAGTGTGACAATTTCCTGGAAGAATGTAAATGCAGGGTATAGTGGTCCAAGTGGAAGATGTGATCCTGGTGCGAGTCCTTTCCAAACGAAGTCAATTGCTCCAAATTGGACAAGAATAAATCCGTAAAAGAACATAACGTGAATAATGCCGCTCTTTTTATCTTTCAGCAGCTTTTTCTGACCGAAAACATTGACCTTAAGGAGATCCCAACGCTCTTTAAAACGACGGTCAAATTCAATCTTTTTTCCTAACTGTATGTAGGCCATCCTCGTTCGTATAAGATACACAAACAAATATCCCGCATAAGCAATAACAGCAATGGCAGCTAGCCAATTCATGATCAGTAAGCTATTCATTTTTATGCTACCCCTCTCTTTGTAAGCCCTCTTTCTTTTTTAGAATCTTCAAAAACATATAATTTTCTGAATTTTATCCCCTACCTTCATTATATAATGAGTGAGCATTCAGTCAACAGTTTTTTGTTATACAACAACATATTTTTTAATAAAGCTGTTTATTTCGGTGAAACTATAAAGTGAAACTTTAATCATTAGAAGTTATTTACTCCCTACTAATTATTAGCCCACAAATAACCGAATAAAATGAATGTTTGATTTATAAAAAACAAATGGTGAAAAGACCGTGAAGGAGGGAATTTACTCATGTTCTTCTTATCTCTCTTATTAATAGGTATTGCTCTCTGGATTGTAATTGATCTTTCTTATGGGAGAATTGTTCATTTAAGGCGTGTACGTTCTCGTTCTTTCCCTTTACGTCAAAGTGATTTTCACCTTTATACATACGGAAAAGATTTGTATGACGCTCTATTTACTGATATAAAACAGGCGAAACACCATGTGCACGTTTTGTTTTTCATTGTAAAAAACGATACAATCAGCCGGGAATTTTTAAAGTTACTTATTGATAAGGCAAAGGAAGGAATTGAAGTAAGACTTCTACTCGATCGATTGGGGGGCCATCATTTATCAAACGAGGCCGTTCGCTCCCTACAAAAACATGGTGTCTCTTTTTCATTTTGTCACAAAGTAAAGTTTCCTTTTCCTTTCTTTTCTGCAAATCAAAGAAACCATAGAAAAATTACAGTTATCGACGGGAAAATTGGTTACATTGGGGGATTTAATATTGGTGAAGAGTATTTGGGACATAATGAGCGGTTAGGATTATGGAGGGACTATCATTTACGTCTTACAGGCGAAGGAGTACAAGATTTACAAAAGCAATTTTTACATGACTGGTTTGATGATACAAACCAAAATTTATTGGACGCTTCTCTTTATTTTCCGAAACAGCAACCCGGTACTATCGAACATCAATTTATTCCAACTGATGGTGCCTATTTACAACATACTTTTTTACATTTAATTGAAGGTGCAAAAAAGGAACTCTTTATCGGTACACCCTATTTCATTCCTGGAAGAAAAATTATGAACGCATTATTAGAAGCACGAAAACGCGGGGTTCAAATCACGATTCTCGTTCCAGAAAAAGCGGATCACCCCCTTGTTCGAGAAGCAAAATTCCCATATTGCCGAAAGTTAATACAAGCTGGCTGTAATATTTACGCATTTCAACAAGGTTTTTTTCACGCTAAAGTTATTATAGTTGATGACTATATCTGTGATATCGGAACTGCAAACTTTGATATGAGAAGTTTATATATTAACCATGAAATCAACTGCCTTTTATATGATGAACATTTTATACAAACAGTAAAAAATAAATTCCACGAAGATCTAGAAAATGCGTCATTACTTTCCTTGAAAGATGTTAGTCCGAATTCTCTCATTAATAGAGGCAAAGAATGGATAGGAACAATACTTGCTTTCTTCCTATAGGAAAGATAATGCATAAAGGAGATGTATTCATTATGATTATGCGTTTCGGATATGTCTCACATGCAATGGCACTCTGGGACTGTTCTCCGGCTAAAACGATGACATTTACAAGCTTTCAAAAGCTTAGTAAACAAGAACGAGAAGATAAATTATACGATGTTACGCGGCAGAATCTTGAGCATACAATACGTATTCTTCATTACAATATAGCGCATGAAATTCCATTATATCGCTTATCTTCTTCCATCGTCCCACTTGCAACACATCCCGAAGTCGAGTTTGATTACATCGGATTGTTCACACCGCTTTGGCGTACAATTGGGGCATTAATTAAAGAACATAATTTACGAGTAAGTTTTCATCCGAATCAATTTACACTATTTACAAGCGACAAACCACACATTACGACTAACGCTATTACAGATATGACCTATCATTATAAAGTATTAGATGCAATAGGCATTGCAGATTCTTCTTATATTAACATCCATGTAGGTGGTGCCTACGGAAATAAAGAAAAAGCGGTTGAACGTTTCCATGACAACATAAAAAAACTTCCTGCACATATAAAGAGGCAAATGACACTTGAAAATGATGATAAAACATATACAACTGCTGAAACTTTATCTATTTGCCAAAAAGAAAAGATCCCATTCGTATTTGATTATCACCATCACATGGCAAATCTTTGCGAAGAACCGTTAGAAGAGTTACTTCCTGCAATTTTTGAAACTTGGTCACATACAAATATCGTTCCTAAAGTTCACATTTCCTCTCCTAAATCAAAAAAAGAATTTAGGGCTCACGCGGAATATATTGATTTAGAGTTTATTAAACCTTTCTTACACGTTGCAAAAAAAATCAATCATAATTTCGATATTATGATTGAAAGTAAACAGAAAGATTTAGCGATGCTGCAATTCATACATGAATTATCCTCTATAAGAGGGGTAAAAAGAATAAGTAGCTCAACATTACAATGGTAAATTGTAATGTTGAGCTATTTTTTTCAAAAAAAGTAATTTTTTTAGTAAAAAACACCCTATTTTATATGCTATGATTGGAATTAGCATTTTCCACCTGTGATTCAACTTTATTGAAACGGAGTCATAATATGATTAATCAAAAAAAATACGTACACTTTGTCACGATGTACATAATTATATTTTCTCTTTGGATATTTCTTATCCCTAAGGACTTAAATATAAAAGAAATTGGAATTCTCTTCTTATTTTTTTTCGCTACACTCTTTTCTTGCTATTGCCTATATAAAGCAATTAAGAAAATGAAGCGCGGTGACAAATTATTTTGGGTTTTAGTACTATGCACTTGCCTATGTGGATTGACAATGGAGATAACTCTATTTCTTCATTCACTTTCTATATATGACCAAGTCATATTCTCGTATAAGGCATTGCCCTTTTTTATCGTACAATATATTTTGCTCTTTTCTGGCTTTGCTATAAAGTTCATAAAACATTACTCTATTAGAGGACTAGCTCAATTTTCATTCGATAGCATCTTTATCGTTATTATGAATATTTATTTTACCTTAACTTTTATTTTGGACATTTCAAGCTTTCGTATGTTAACAACAGATACCTGGGTTTTAATTGGATATTTTATTGCACAATCATTAGTAATCTACGCCGTAATTAGTCTATATAGAAGAGAAGAATATTCTTCTAGCAGAATTTCATTAATTATTGGCTTTACTATTATACTCGTGTACGGATATATACACCTGTTTCAATTAAACGCAGGGATAAAACCTTCTTCTGAAGTCTCTTACTTAATACATACTGCTTCGATTTTATTAATTGGTTTGTCATCCATACTATATATTTTAGATAAACCAATACAGCATGAAACGAAAACAAAATATTATCGGTTTGATTATGTGCGCTTTATATTACCTTATTTTAGTATAATCATTACTTTTTCTTTTATTATCTTTCAACCTTGGGATGATAAGTTCATGTTGATCGGTCTAGTATTATCTCTTATCTTATTATTCTTACGACAACTTTATATGTGGAAAGATAATCAGGCACTAATCGATACATACGAGCAGTTGACTACACAACTAGAAGATAAAGTAGAAGAAGGTGCATCTGCTTTATCAAAAAGTGAACAACGTTATAAATCTTTATTCGAAGATCACCCGGATGCTGTTTTCTCTTTAAATATGTATGGTATTTTCCAGCAGTCTAATACAGCTTGCGAAAGCTTATTTACTGCCTACTATTGTGAAGTAGAAAGCTATTCCCTTTTACACTTTATTGACTCAAAAGACCATGATTTACTAAAGAAAGCTTTACAACTAACGAAAGAAGGTAGACCACAAACTTTAGAAGTTCGCACAAAGGAAAAAGAAGGTTACTACTATTACCTTCACATTACACTCATCCCTACTTTCATAAACAAGGAAGTTGTCGGGATGTTTGGCATAGCACGTGATATTACAACTTTATATGAAAAACAAAAACAAGTAGAACATTTAGCCTTTCATGATGCACTTACCGGATTACCAAATCGCCGTAAGTTTGAAAAAGATTTAAAAAACATTTTAAATACCGCTCAGGCTAGCGCAAATGATGTTGCCGTCATATTTCTTGATTTAGATCGATTCAAAAAAATTAACGATAGACTCGGTCATGACGTCGGAGACTTGTTATTAATTGAAGTAGCAAAACGATTACGCAGTTGCCTACGTTCAAAAGATGTCGTTGCTCGCCAAGGCGGAGATGAGTTTACAATTCTATTACCAGATATGTACTCAGAAAAAAGTGCGGCCTTTATAGCTGAACAGATTTTAAATATTTTAAACAAACCATTCTTCATTAAAGATGAAGAACTGTCTATTACACCAAGTATCGGAATTGCAATGTACCCTGATTGTGGAACTGATGTAACAGCATTAATGAAAAATGCTGATATGGCTATGTATCGCGCGAAAGCAAATGGAAAAAACCGATTTGTTTTCTTCTCAAAAGAAATGAGTATCGCTCAAAATGAGAGTAACTTCTTAGAAGGAGAACTTTCAAAAGCATTACAACAAAATGAATTTTTCCTTGAATACCAGCCACAAGTAAGCACAAAAACAAAACAAGTTATTGGTTTTGAAGCATTAATTCGTTGGAAACATCCAAAGCTCGGTATCGTATCCCCAGCCCAATTTATCCCTCTAGCAGAGGAAACTGGATTCATTATTGAACTTGGAAATTGGATTTTACGTACTGCTTGCTTAGAAGCGAAAAGATGGCATAATCAAGGTTTCTCTCACTTAAAAGTCGGTGTAAATTTATCTGTAGTTCAATTTAATCATGCAGATTTAATCCCAACTATTTCAAAAGTTTTAGAAGAAACAGAGTTACAACCAGAAGCACTAGATATCGAAATTACAGAAAGTATCGCCATTAACCAAAATCAATCTGTAGTTGCAAAACTAGAACAACTTCAAAATCTCGGTATTCAAATTTCAATTGATGACTTTGGAACTGGTTATAGTTCTTTAGCTTATTTAACAAAATATCCAATTAACACATTAAAAATTGCTCGAGAATTTATTTGCGGAATTACAACTAGTCCTTTAGAGGAAGCGATTATTTCTTCCATTATTACACTATCAAAAGAACTAAATTTAGAAGTTATCGCAGAAGGTGTAGAAACCGAAGAACAATGGAAGTTTTTATATGAGCAAAACTGTGACCACATTCAAGGATTCTTTATTAGCAAGCCCGTTTCTAGTAAAGACGTTTGGAGGTTACTCCACAAAAAAACAACCGTCTAAGTAAGACGGTTGTTTTTTTAATATTCAAAAGGTAGGTCCGAAGCTAATTGTACCTCTTGATCATTATGAGAAATTACTTGGCTTTTCTCTAAAGCTGTATCTGTTAATGAAATACCCCATGCCATTGCTAACGTTAATAAACTACCAATAAGTAATTTTTTCATATTCCATCACCCACATTTTTTCTTTTAATATATCATGAAAGTTTATCCATGCCGTATGCAATTATGCATATCCATTTTTTAGGGTTATTCATTCATTGATTTTATTTACGATTGCCTCTTTATATGCATGCATTTCTAATATATCAAAAAAGAAACTTGCTTTCTTATATGTATCTTCAATCTCTGCCTCATCATACTCCAACCTTTCTAGACATTCACCTCTTTGATAGTACAGCTGCCCAATTAATGCCATACTATTAATTCGGCAAGATATTTCAATCGCCTTATTCACTTGATATAAGGCTTGTTCATATTGATTATCTAAGTATAGTGCTTTTGCATGATTATATCTTACCTTCACGTCGAATTCTTCATTATCATGCAATGACTCTAATTGTTTCAATATACCTTCAAATAACTCAATACTCTTCTTAAAATAGCCATTTTCAGCATAAATATTTGCGATTGCATTTTCTATATAGAGGTTTTGGTATACATCTATTCCAGCTAGTTGTTGGTTTAACAATTTTTTCAATTCTAAAATACAATATTCGTAATCAATTTTCTTCAACATGTAAGCTGCTACATGATATTGCCATTGAAGAAACTGCTGGAATTCGGGATGATATTCTTCCTTTTTCAGCTCATTCCATACTCTATTATAAATCTCTTTATATTTTTTTTGCTTACATAGCGTAATGACTTGATCTTTAAACTGCTTTTTTCTCTCAATATCTGAATAAATGAGTACCTCATAAAAATGAATAATGGGAACTTGTAACTTTGCTGCAATACCTTGCAATATATCCATACTTGGGTATACTGCGCCTGATTCAATTCGGCTCACTTCCGATTGATGACATATGTTCTCGGATAACTGTTTTTGTGTTAATCCCCGCATTACCCTAATTTTCTTAATTTCACTTCCTAATTTTTCTGCGTGCATACTTACTCACCATCCCATTATAACAATATAATTTGTTAAGTTGTCATACCACTACAATAATGTGAGTTCGACAATTTTTGACATGAAATAATGCATAATATATATAAAATTCGGCAAATTCTTCATACAATTCGTCTCACATATAATAATAGATTAGTAGTTTTATAAATAAATTATAGAAGATTCGTCCGTGCCTTCGTTACATTCGGTCTTCTTTTTCCTTTATTAGCAGTAGCAGAAGTTATTCACACCCAAGAATTAGACAGAAATGAAGTAAAATTTGAAATTACTTAGCCTAATTTAACGCTTAAAAAATTACACAACCTCAAAATGATACGAAAAAAACATACTGAAAAAGTATTTAAAAGGTGAGATAAATGAGGCAGAAGCTCAACAAAAGTGAATGACAACTGAAATGAATATCGATTCCCAACCTACAAATAAAGCAACAAAAGAAAATCAAACCGAAGCTCGCCTTGCACAAACATATAAAAACTATAAAGTATATGGCCAAGATCTCATTGTAAAAGTAGATAAAAATGGAGTAATCACAACTATTAGTGGTAAAGTTGTCCAAAACTTAGATCAACAACCTAATCTTACTATAACAAATTTTTTGTCGAAAAATGAAGTAAAATCTAAATTACACGATATACTTCAAATCCTGAGCGATGCGACTGTGACGAAACTCTCTATTGAAATACTTGTTTATAAGAAAAAAGAAGTTTACCATTCATAGGTAAACTTCTTTTCATATCCATCCCTTTTCTTCCGCAATTGTAATTGCCTCAATTCTATTTTTCGCATCAAGCTTCGTTAATACTTCAGAAATATAATTACGTACTGTACCTGGCGAAAGATAAAGTGCCTTTGCGATTTCATTTGCCGTCTTTCCCTCTTTCGCAAGTAGCAATACTTCTTTTTCACGATCTGATAACGGATTTTGCTCCTGCCATAAGCCGAACATTAAATCTTGAGAAATCTCTCGTTTACCTTTCATTACGTTGCGAATCGATGCAGCTAAATCCTCGCTTGGGCTATCTTTTAATAAATATCCGTGCACACCAGCTTTCATTGCTCGTTCAAAATATCCAGGACGCGCAAATGTCGTTAAAATCATTACCTTGCACGCTGAATTTTCTTTCTTTAACGTTTCCGCAACATCTAATCCACTTTGAATTGGCATTTCAATATCCATAATGCTTACATCAGGCTTTAACGATTCAATTAGTTTTAGCGCCTCTTCCCCGTTTGCAGCCTGCCCAATTACTTCAATATCATCTTCTAGATCGAGTAGGGCTCCTAACGCACCACGAAGCATTCGCTGATCTTCTGCAATAATAATTCGAATCATGCCTTCACCTCATCTTTTCCTGTTCTAATAACAACTGGAACTTTTACTGTTAATAGTGTTCCTGGATTAATCGTACCCAGTTCAACAAATCCATCAATAAGAGCGATTCGCTCCTTCATACCACGAATACCATTCCCATCGTGATTTTGATCCGCTAAACCAATTCCGTTATCTTCTACTATCAAAATCAATTCACCTTGTAATTCTCGTACAGAAACTATGCACCGCGTCGCCTTACTATGCTTTACAACATTCGTAACAGCTTCACGTAAACACATTCCTAAAATATTTTGTTCAATGGGTGATAGCGAACTTGCACTCGTTTCTTGTTTGATCTCTAATTCAATATTAGCAGCTTGTAAGATCGCTTTTATTTGCTCAAGCTCTTCTTCTACCGTAATCATGCGCATATCAGAAATTAATTCCCTTAGCTGTTTTAAAGCAGTTCGAGATGTTTGTGTAATCTCCTTCGCTTCCGTACTTGCGCGCTCTGGATTTTTGACGATTAGCTTTTCAACAAGCTGACTTTTCAACGTAATAAGAGATAGCGTATGCCCGAGCGTGTCATGAAGATCCCTTGCAATACGCTGCCTCTCTTCACGTTTTACTAAGTCCTTAATTTGCTCATTCGCTTCGTTTAATTGATTTCTTAACATCTTTTTCTGGTTAAAATTGCGCATACCAAATGGTGTAAGAAGCATTAAAATAAACATCGGAACGATATTTACTAAACTTGTCGGTGTTAGTTGATTCATATTTATAAATACAAATACTCCAAGCATTACAACTAACAAACATAGTAATATCCGAAATACTTTCTTACTTGGTGCAAACCCCATTGCACTTGCTGTGAAAAAGCCAAAGAATATCATGAAGGGATTATAAAATAAAGCAAATAAAAGCGTAAGTATCATTTGAATACAAGCCCACAAAATGAACGTCTTCTGAACAAAATAAAGTTGACGGTATGTGATCATGAAAACTATCAACATACCGCTTCCTATTACAAGCTTCCATCCCGATACTTGTGTTAAATTATAAATTGGAAATAACAAATAAACGAGCCACATATACGGAAAGAATCCCATATGTTTCGGAAAAATCTCAATCCTCTTCTTCTCTGTCATTTATACCGCTTCCTGTCTTTTTCTTATATATATTGATACTACAACAAATATAAGGAAATAACCTCCTAGTACGGCGATATTTTCCCATCCAATTGATTTTCCAGCTACAATGTCCCACGCACCACTTCCGAAATGATATGTCGGTGTCCATTCACCAATTGTTCTCAATATTTTTGGAAATACTTCAATCGGCATCCATAGCCCACCAATTACAGCTAAGCTCATATTTAAAATATTCGCTAAGCCAGCAGCTGCATCAGCCTTCTTAATAGAACCTATTACTGTTCCTAATGCTAAAAATGGTGTTACCCCTAACAATAACCATAATCCAGCACCAATCCACTGCCCTACCGTTAACTCCACATGATTAATTAATATCCTTGCAATAAAGATAACTAATATTGAAAAAGCATTTACTACTGTTTGAGCAATGATCTTTGCTGTTAAATATGCACCTTCTGGAAGTGGCGTAATTTTTAAAAGATGTGTCCATCCCTGCCCTTTTTCTTGAGAAATTCTTACACCGAAACTAAACAACGCAGTCCCTACAATACTGAAAGTTGCCATTGAAATTAAATAATGCGCCTTCCATGCATCACCGTTTTGCGGTACTTGAATAACGTTTGTGAAAATGTAATAAAACATAACTGGCATTAATAATGAGAAAAAGATAAATAATTTATTACGGAATGTACGTAAAATTTCTATTTTGCATTGCATCCATAGTGCTTTCATGCTATTTCTCCCTTCTGATTTGCGACAAACTGTTCAAATGCTTCATCAAGCCTTCCACGTTCAACGGAAACGTCTGTTACAGGTAAATTCTTTTTATAAATTGCTTGTAAAGTTGCATCGGTATCCTCAGTTGTTAAGATGAAACGCCCTTCATTTGACTGTACTTCTGTTACATTCGGCAACTCCTTTAGTACACTCTTAGGAATTTTTTCTTTCGAATAAAACGAAATCGTTTTTCGAGAAATCGTTGCTTTCATCTCATCTGGTGTACCGTCTGCGATAATCTTTCCATTCGCAAACAGTAAAATACGATTTGCCAATACATCTGCTTCTTCTAAATAGTGCGTCGTTAAAATAATTGTTTTCCCTTCACTTGCTAACTTTCGAATCGTTTCCCAAAACGTTCTTCGAGACGTAATATCCATTCCAACTGTCGGCTCATCTAAAAATAACAAGTCTGGATTTCCTGCAAGTGCGAGTGCAAAGTTTAACCTTCTCTTTTGACCTCCTGATAATTTCTCACATCTTTGCTTTCGCTCCGATTCTAAATTTGATAACTGTAGTAACGTTTCTTTCGCTACCGGATTCGTATAATAGCTACGGAATAACTCAATTGCTTCTTCCACTGTAATGCTATCAATGACACTTACTTCTTGTAACATCGCACCGAGGCTATTACGAACATCTCTATGCTTTGGACTCTTTCCGAATATAGAAACCGTTCCTTCCGTTGGATCCTTTAATCCAAGCATCATCGACATCGTCGTCGTTTTCCCTGCACCATTCGGTCCAAGCAATGCTACGATTTCTCCTTTATTCACATGAAATGAAACGTTATTTACTGCTTTTTTATGTTTAAATGTTTTAGAAACACTATTTACTTCAATAATCTTTTCCATCTCTCCACCCCCGCTGTTTCTTATATTTACATTGTATTCCTTGGAAAACTTAGGAAACAGTATGATGCGTCATGACATCGATATGACAATTGTCATGTATTCTTTATGAGAGGAATCAATCCACCATACTGCAAGCGAGTAGCAGGACGAAAATAAACATGATACAATCGGGTAAGATATATATTCGAGGAAGGACAGTGGTTTTCATGATTATTCGTAATGAACAAGATTTAGAAGGCTTACGAAAAATCGGCCGCATCGTTGCGCTTGCACGTGAAGAAATGAAAAAAGAAGCGAAGCCAGGTATGACAACGAAAGAGCTTGATTTGATTGGCAAAAAAGTATTAGATGAGCATGGTGCTATTTCTGCGCCTGAAAAAGAATATGATTTCCCTGGCGTAACTTGCATCAGTGTAAATGAAGAAGTTGCTCACGGTATTCCAGGTGATCGTGTATTAAAAGAAGGCGACCTTGTAAATGTCGACGTATCTGCAGCACTTGATGGTTATTATGCAGATACAGGTATTTCATTTGTACTTGGAGAAGATGAAGCAAAAGAAAAGCTTTGCCAAGCAGCTGTTGATGCCTTTTGGGCAGCAATGAAAAAGGTGAAAGCTGGTTCAAAACAAAACCAAATTGGTCGTGCCGTTTCAAACTTTGCACATAAAAATGGATACAATGTTATTCAAAATTTAACTGGTCACGGTATTGGTCTTAGCTTACATGAAGCACCAAACCACATTTTAAGCTATTTTGATCCAATGGATAATGCGCTTCTAAAAGACGGTCTTGTTATCGCTGTAGAGCCATTCATTTCTATGAAAGCTGATCACATTATCGAACGTGGCGATGATGGTTGGACATTCGTTACACCTGATAAAAGCCTTGTTGCACAATGTGAACATACAGTTGTCGTAACACGTGGCGAACCGATTATTTTAACAGAAGTATAAAAAAGAACCGCTTCTTACTAAGAAGCGGTTCTTTTTACATACTTTTTTGAAAAGAAGCAATACGGTTGAACTCTTTTTCATTTACGTATATAATTTTTAACGAAGGTTTGATGATTATCTCTTATAGAAGATAATCAAGGGAGTACCTTCTTTTTTTATTTAACAGCATCGATTAAAGTAATGCGTTCTATTTATTATAAGACGCTGTCTTCACTTTAATCTACGAATTGTATACTCCTTTAGATAGTACATATTTTCTTCATTCTGACCAAATTCAAGCTACATGTTATCACTACCTCAATACGAAAGAACTTTTTACAATGAGATACATTATTTTGGTTAGTATGTATCGTAAAACTCACCTTTATAACGATTCTTTACACATTGCAAGAATACAAATCCTTATAAAATAGTTTAAGCATTTCACTGCATATTTTTTGTATGTACCTATTTTATAAAGAACCACATAACAACTCGCATTCTATAAAGGTCTGATATCATTCCTTATCAGCACTTCATTCGACATTTTTTGTCGAAATTTGTATATTAACTCCCTATATTATTAAAATATACATTTGTTTTACGTTACAAGACATCAATATGAACACTTTTTCTATAAGGGTATACGTAGTAAAGGAGGCATCACATAAAGCACATTGATCTATGACAAATAATCTCTTCATAAAGCATTGTTATGCAATAGAAGGATTCATAAAGGAGGCACAATGAAAAAACTTTTCAATATATGTTTAATTGTATTCGTACTATTTTCGCAACTTGCTAGTTTTCCAGACAATCAAGTAAAAGCAGAAACCTTAGCAGGGAATTCATTATTTGACACTGTTGAAATGAAAGATGCAACAAATCATATTATTGACGAAGCATTAAATCCTAAAAACTTAATAAAAGTAGGATCAACCATTCACCTAGAATATGCTTGGTCAATAAAAGATCAACAAACAGACTCAGCAGTGCTCCAAATACCTAACGCATTAAAAGTAAAAAGTGACCAACAGGGAAATCTGATGACAGAGCAACAAATTATTGGTCAATATTTTGTTAAAGCAAACGATAACAAAATGAAACTAGTATTTAACGACCAAGTAAAAGATTCCAAAGGTGCTAACGGAAAAATCAGTATTGATGCAGTATTCAATCCAGATTTAAAATCTGGTGCAAAATCTGTTCAACTCTCTTTCCCTTTAGGTGCAACAGCTAAGCCTATTTCAGTTCCTGTTCAAGTAGATAACCCGGCTTCACCTACTACGGATAAGGATACTGCTCAACAACCTGCAGAAGAGCAAAAAGATGGTGATGCTCAACAACCTGCAAAAGAGCAAAAGAATGGCGATACTCAACAACCTGCGGAAGAGCAAAAGAACGGTGATGCTCAGCAACCTACGGGAGAGCAAAAGAACGACGATGCTCAGCAACCTACGGAAGAGCAAAAAAACGGTGATGCTCAACAACCTACGGAAGAGCAAAAAAACGGTGATGCTCAGCAACCTACGGAAGAGCAAAAGAACGGCAATGCTCAACAACCTACGGAAGAGCAAAAAAATGGTGATAACACAACAGAACAGCCTGTTGATAATCCAGACCCATCACCTAAGCAAATTACAGAAAATATTTTAACAGGTGTCACACTAACGGACAAAGACGGTAAGCCATTCAATGATACGGATAATCGTCCAAGTCCAGATTCTATTACTAAAATTGATTTTACATGGGAAATTTTAGAGTCCCTAAACGTCAAAAAAGGTGATTACTACACTTTCCAACTCCCAGAATACTTTATTGTCCACAATACCATTACAGAAGATTTAATAGATGGTGAAGGACATACGATTGGATCATTCGTTGTTACGCCTGATGGCAAAGTAACGATGACTTTTAACGAATATGTTGAAGATCATCCTAATATAGCTGGAGATTTAAATATTCGTACGGAGTTTAATGAAGTAAAAATTACAGGGACTACCGAAAAACAAATTCCATTCCCTATTAAAGAAAAAGACGTTATTATTGAGCTTGATTTCAAGCCTAAAGTAACAAAATCTATAGATAAAAAAGGTGTACCTGATAGACCAATTAATACGAATCAAATTAATTGGAAAGTAGAAATGAACAAGACAAAAGATAAGCTTACAAATGCCGTCTTTGAAGATGACATTCCAAATGGGGCTAGTCTCAACGAAGATTCTATTAAGGTCTACTATTTGGAAGTAGATATTAACGGGAAAACAACTCGTGGTGCAGAAGTTCCTAAAGAAGAATATGAACTTACTTCATCCTCTAATAAATTAAATATCGCTTTCAAAAAAGAAACGAATAAAGCATATGAAATTGAATATGCAACAAAGATTACAGATGAAAGTGTTACTAGTTTCAAAAACAACGCAAAAGTATCCAGTGATAATCAAGGTAGTGTAGCTGCGAATGCCACTGTAACTGTTTCACGCGGTACACATCTTGAGAAAACTAGTAAGTACAATCCAAAAACACAAACAATCGAATGGACAATCACTTATAACGGTGATCAGAGAGATATTAAAAAAGCTGATGCGCTTTTAAAAGATGTTTTGGATAAATCTCATAAAGTTGATAAAAATTCTATCGTGGTAAAAAATGCTTCTTATGATGATGCAGGAAAACTTGTTACAGGTGACAACGCCACAAACTTTACTGTAAAAGAAACTGATGAGGGATTTGATTTACAGTTTAATGAAGATATTAATAGTGCCTATGTGATTACTTATACATCGAAAGCTACGAATGATGTCATAAAAGATGGCGAAATCGAAAATAAAATTATTGCAGATGGTAAATGGAATCAAACAAACAAAGTTACGTTAAAACAACAAAATATCATAAAGAAACATAATAAAAAAGATACAGATTACAATAAGAAAACAACAACATGGACAATTATTGTAAATGATAACAACTACGTGTTAAACGATGCTGTTATCAAGGATACGTTTGACTATGGTGGCTTAATGTTACAAAAAGATAGTTTCAAAATTACAGACGGCTCGAGAACGCTTGATCCAAATTTTGATTACACACTTGATGTAACAGATAAGGGATTTGAAGTGAAACTAACTGGTGATTATAAGTCTAATATGGATAAAACTTTAACTATCACATACACAACAGACTTTAATTATGAAAATTTATCCAAAGAGAATGATAATAAATCATTCAAAAATACAGCAAATTTATCATGGATAGACATAAATAATAAAAAGAACAACAGTTCATCTGATGATACATTTGATCCTGATTACTACACAAAAGGAAACGGATTTAAATACGGTTCTTACAATGCCCAAACGAAAGAAATTAAATGGGACATAGGGTTTAACTATAATAATAGACCGATTAAGGATCCTTCTATCGTTGATATATTAAGAGATAACCAAAAATTAATACCGGAATCTATTGAAGTTCGACATATGAAATTAACTGGTGGTGCACATGGATTTGAAGTAGGCGATCCTGTTCCTCCTAGCGAATATACGATAGAAAATCCAACAAAAGATAACAACAATACATTAACGGTTCATTTTAAAAACGAAATTAATTCTGCATATTATATTAGCTTTAAAACTTCACTTGCAGGTGAACAAATTAATAAGCGCTACGATAATTATGCCGATTTAAAAGATGGATCGAAAACTGTTACTACTATCCATGGTGCATTTGAGATCAAAAACGGTGGTAGCGGTGTTACGAAAACAGCAAAACAAAATGACAAGTATATTGATTGGAGTGTTTCCATTAATCCGAGTCAATCAACTATTGAAAATGCTGTCGTAACAGACGAACCAACAAACAATCAAATTCTTGATGAAAAGTCCTTCCACCTATACCCAACAACAGTAGCTGTGGATGGCACTTTAACAAAAGACACAACAAATGAATTAAAAGAAGGAACAGACTATAAACTCAAAATAACAACAGACAACGATACAGGAAAACAACAATTTAAAGTTGAATTCCTTCATACCATTGATCAAGCTTATATTTTAGAATACCGCTCACTCATTAATGCAGACCATAATGAACGAGTAAGTAATAAAGCGACGATTACTGGTCATCGCTTAACATTAGAGAAAGTGGAAGATGTTAAGTTTGTTGAAGTTAAAGTATCTTCTGGATCTGGGGGTGGTTCTGCTAATAAAGGACGCGGAAGCCTTCAAATTATAAAGGTTGATGACAAAGATCAAACAGTAAGATTAGCTGGAGCAGAATTTACTTTATATGATCAAACAGGTACAACCGCTATTCGACCAATTACAACAGGTGATGACGGTGTCGCTAAGTTTAACAACTTACGACGTGATAAATATTTAATTAAAGAAACGAAAGCACCTAAAGGTTATGTAATTAGTAACGAATTACGAAAAGGTATACTTGTCGAGCTAGGTTCTGAAGAAATTACAAAATATACTCTTACAAATAAACAGTTTGTTGGGAAAGTAGTACTTACAAAAACTGATGCTACGAGTAGAGAGAGACTTGAACATGCTGTTTTCTCTTTACTGGATCAAAACAAACAGGTTATTCCTGAACATAAAGAATTAATAACAAATGATAAAGGACAAATTACTGTAGATCATTTAAAACCAGGAACTTACTACTTACAAGAAACAAAGGCTCCTGAGCATTATAAATTAGATGATCGACTGATTGAGGTTAAAATCGCGGAAGATCAAACAACAGTAATAAACCGCACTGCAACAAACAGCTTGATTCCAGGTTCGGCCATTTTAACAAAAGTCGATAAAGATGGAAAAACTTTAGCAGGTGCGGAGTTCAGTGTACGGGACCGAAAAAACAAAATAATCCCCGGCTATGGAAAATTAACGACAAATGATCAGGGACAAATCGAAGCAACAAATTTACGTCCTGGAGACTATCAATTTGTTGAAGAAAAGGCTCCTAAAGATTACGACATAGATAAAACACCAATTGAGTTTACAATTGTAAAAAGTCAACAGAAGGCAGTTACTGTTACTGCGACAAATCACCTCATTAAAGGTGGCGTCACTTTAACAAAAACTGATGATATCGATGGTACAGCTCTTGCAGGTGCTATATTTAAAATTGTCGATGCTAACGATGAAAAGAAAGTCATTCGCGAAAATGTAACAACTGGTGCGGGTGGTAAAGTAACTGTTAAAGACTTAGAGCCTGGTACGTATAAATTTATTGAAACAGAAGCTCCTAAGGATTATGTGTTAAATACAAATCCTATCGAGTTTACAATCGATAAAAGCCAACAGTCATTTGCTATTGTTACGGCAACTAACAGTTTAAAAACAGGAGAAGTTGAATTATTAAAAGTTGATGAATTCGGTGATAAAAAACCTCTAAAAGGTGCCGTATTTAAAATTGTTGATGTAAATAATAATGATGTTCGTACTGACCTAACTACAGATGCTGATGGAAAAACAAAAGCTGATAAGCTACGTCCTGGTACGTATAAATTTATTGAAACAGCTGCTCCTGAACATTACGTTTTACGAGCAGAACCTATTGAATTTACAATCGATAGAAGTCAGAAAGAAACTCTACTTGTGAAAGCTGAAAATGCTTTAAAACCAGGAGATGTTGAATTAACGAAAGTTGATGATATCGATGGTACAGCTCTTGAAGGTGCTGTATTTAAAATTGTTGATGCTAATGATGAAAAGAAAGTCATTCGCGAAAATATAAAAACTGGTGCGGATGGTAAAGCTATCGCTACTGGCTTACGCCCTGGCGATTATAAATTTATCGAAATAACAGCACCGAAGTATTACGATAAAAATACAAATCCAATCAAGTTCACAATTACAGAAAGTCAAACAACTTCGGCTACTGTTACTGCTAAAAACAGCTTAACAAAAGGCGGTATTGAATTAACAAAAGTGAATGCTGCAGATGAAAAGGAAACACTTGAAGATGCGGTATTTAAAATTGTTAATAGAGATACAAATGAAGATGTTCGTGCGGAACTTGTTACGAATAGTGAAGGAAAGTTAGTTGTAGACGACTTACGTCCTGGTAACTATAAACTTATCGAAACAAAGGCCCCAACTTATTACGATGTAAATGTAGAACCAATTGAATTTACAATCGAAAAAGGACAACAAAAACTTCTTCCACTTACATTTAAAAATAGTTTAACGAAAGGAAAAGTTAAACTTATTAAAGAAGATGATGTGGAAAGTAGTATCGCTCTTGCTGGAGCAGTGTTCACATTACAAGACGCAACTGGCAAAGAAATTGCGAAAGATTTAAAAACAAATGATTACGGAGTACTAGTTATTCCTGATTTAGCACCAGGAGATTATCAATTTATTGAAACATCAGCTCCTGAACATTATAAATTAGATCAAACACCTATTAAGTTCACAATTAAAAAAGGTAGCAAGGATGATCTTCCAGTCCCTGTCACTGTAACAAATAGTTTACTTACAGGTGGCGTTACTTTAACAAAAGTTGATGACATTGATGGCGTTACTCTTGAAGGCGCAGAATTTATCATTGTTGATGCTCATGATACGAAAAAGGTAGTTCGTAAAGGATTAACTACCGATGAACATGGTAAAGTTTCTGCTTCTGATTTACGTCCAGGTGACTATCAATTTATTGAAGTAAAAGCTCCAAAAGACTATGACTTAAGACAAGATCCTATTCCATTCACTATTGGAAAAAGTCAAAAAGAAAATATTAGCGTTACCGCTACTAACAGCTTAACGAAGGGTGGCGTCATTTTAACCAAAATCGATGACATCGATCGTACAATGCTGAAAGGTGCAATCTTTAAAATTGTTGATATGAATGGTAACGACGTTCGCACAAACCTTGGCACAGATAAAAATGGAAAAATTTCCGTTTCTGATTTACGTCCTGGAGACTATCAGTTCATTGAAACAACGGCTCCTGAGCACTATGTATTAGACGAAACACCGATTCCATTTACAATTGAAAGAAGTCAAACGAAAAAAATTACTGTTACGGGTAAAAACACGTTGAAAAAAGGTAGCGTGGAATTAACAAAGATTGATGATATCGATACAAACACTAAACTTGCTAATGCTGTATTTGATTTATTAGATGCAGACGGACAGCTAGTTGAAAAAGGTTTAAAAACAAATAATGAAGGGAAAATTGTTGTTGAAAACCTACGTCCTGGCACGTATCAATTCGTTGAGACAATCGCTCCTGAACATTACGATTTAAATAAAAAACCGATCAAATTTACAATTAAGAAAAGCCAAACTGAAACGCTTCATGTTACGGCTAAAAACGCTCTAACAAAAGGTGGCGTTGAACTTTCTAAAGTAGATGACATCGATGATACTAAACTTGAAGGTGCTGTATTTAACATTGTTGATATGAACGGTACTGTAATTCATAAAGATCTTGTTACAAATAATAAAGGAAAAATCGAAATCGATGACCTACGTCCGGGTGATTATCAATTCATCGAAGCGAAAGCACCTAAGCATTACGTTTTAGATGAAACGCCAATCCATTTCACTATTGAAAAAGGACAGAAGAAAGCTATTTCTTTAACTGCTAAAAATAGCTTACAACAAGGTAGTATTGAACTACTTAAAGTAGATGATCTAAACGATCAAATGAAACTTTCTGATGCGGTATTTAATTTACTAGACCAAAACGGAAAAGTGCTTAAAACAGATTTAAAAACAAATAATGAAGGAAAGATCGTTGTTGAAAATTTACGTCCTGGTACGTATCAATTTGTCGAAACAACCGCTCCGAAACATTATGATTTAGACAAAAAGCCAATTGTAGTTACAGTTGAAAAAAGCCAAAAAGATATTGCTACTGTTACTATGAAAAATAGTTTAACAAAAGGCGGAGTTAAACTTTCTAAAGTAGATGACGTCGATGGTACTACTCTTGAAGGCGCAGTATTTAACATTGTTGATATGAATGGTACGGTAATTCATAAAGACCTTGTTACAAATAGTAAAGGAAAAATTGAAATTAACGACCTACGTCCAGGTGATTATCAATTCATCGAGACAAAGGCTCCAAAACATTACGATTTAAATAAAGAACCAATTCCTTTCACTATCGAAAAAGGACAAGCTGAACCGATTTCTGTTACTGCTAAAAATAGTTTAACAAAAGGTGCTGTAGAACTTTCTAAAATGGATGATATCGACGGTACAGCTCTTGAAGGTGCGGTATTTAAAATTGTTGATATGAACGGCAATGCCGTTCGCACTGGCATTACGACAGATGCGAAAGGAAAAGTTTCTATTCCTGATTTACATCCGGGAGACTATCAATTTATTGAAACAACAGCTCCTAAGCACTATAAACTAGATGCTACACCGATTAAATTTACAATTGAGAAAAGCCAAGCAGAGAAGTTACAAATCACTGCTAAGAACAGCTTAATTGAAGGTGCTGTAGAGTTAATTAAAGTGGATGATATAAATCCAGATACAAAACTTTCCGATGCAGTATTTAACATCATTGATGCGAAAGGGAAAATTGTTCGCACGAATTTAACTACTGATAAAGACGGGAAAGTTTCTGCTTCTAATTTAAGACCAGGAGATTATCAATTCGTGGAAACGAAAGCTCCGAAACATTATGATTTAAATCAAACACCGATTCCTTTCACTATCGAGAAAAGCCAAACAACTCACGTTTCTGTTACTGCTAAAAATGGCTTAACTAAGGGTGGCGTTGAATTAACGAAAGTTGACTCTTTAGATGTGAAAGAAACACTAGAAGGTGCGGTATTTAAAATTACTGATATGAACGGTAATGATATTCGTACGAATTTAGTTACCAATAAAGACGGAAAAATCATCGCTAAAGACTTACAACCTGGAGACTATCAATTTATTGAAACGAAAGCTCCTGAAGGCTATCAATTAGATGCATCACCAATAAGCTTTACAATTGAAAAAGCCCAAGCTGCACCACTACAAATTACAGTTTCAAATAAAAAGATTGAATCTTCATCAGGTGGAGATAATGAATCAATTACTCCTCCGAATAAAGAAGAGAAACCAGGTAAGGAAACTTCCGAAGAACTAGAAAAAGGAAATCCTGAAACACCTGGTACAGAAACTTCTGAAGAACTAGAAAAGGGAAACCCTGAAGCACACGGTAAAGGAACTTCCGAAGAACTAGAAAAAGGTAACTCTGAAACACAAATAAACAAACAGCAAGATGACCAAAATAAGCGGAAAGAACTTCCAAATACAGGTCACAAAAAAGATTCTACTCAAACAGTAGGTATCTTACTTCTACTAGCTGGTTTGTTAAGTATTTTAGCTACAAAACGCAAAAAATATTATTAATAGTTTTTCACACCCAATCAAGTGAACATTTGATTGGGTGTTTTTTTATACAAAAAAGGACGATACATAGAGTATCGTCCTTTTAACGGGGTGAGGCTGTCCAAAAGTACGGAAAACCTTTGAACAGCCTCGTATTTTCATATGGATGCCTTACATATATCACTGATGATAATTATGAAATGCGGAAACATATTTATCATCACATGATTCAAACACGAGAAAAGAAACCCTACAGTGGATTCTTTTCTCTACATAATCTAAAGTTTGGGTACACTAGATTCATGCAATGTAGGAGCTTTCCAAATAGAAAGCGAACCTTCGTTTAAAATGATAGCATACATATCTCCATCAAAAATATGCAAATATGCATATAGCGTTTTTTATTTCTCAATGTCAGAATATTGAAAAATAATAAAGATAAGGGTAAAATGAAGTCGTTATCCGTCTTCTTTTGTCAGTCAGAGAGAATAGAAGAATAGGAGAGGAAAAAATGAAAAAATCTTTGAAACAAAAAATAGTAAGCTCTTTGCTTGCTGTATCACTCGCTGTTAGCTTAGCTCCGATTGGACAAGCCAAAGCTGATTCCACTTCAGAAATCACACAGACTTCATCTATTACAAAACAAGTTGATGCAAGCCGCGCTATCGAACACATCCGTTTCTTATCCGAAACAATTGGTCCTCGACCTGGCGGGACAAAATCAGAAGAATGGGCTTCTCGCTACGTCGGTATGCAGCTTAAATCAATGGGCTACGAAGTAGAATATCAACCATTCCAAGTGCCGGATCAATACGTTGGATTTATTGAATCACCATTATCCACAAAGCGTAATTGGCAAGCTGGTGCTGCCCCTAACGCACTAATTTCTACAGAATCTGTTACGGCTCCTCTTATCTTTGTTCAAGGTGGGACAAAATTAGAGGATATCCCAAATGAAGTAAATGGAAAAATTGTTCTATTCGAAAGAGGAACAACAGTAGCTGACTATAATAAACAAGTTGAAAATGCCGTTAGCAAAGGAGCAAAAGGTGTTCTTTTATACAGTTTAATTGGTGGACGTGGAAACTACGGACAAACTTTCAATCCCCGCCTAACGAAAAAGCAATCTATCCCTGTCTTCGGTCTTGCTTATGCGCAAGGAAATGCATTTAAAGAAGAAATCGCTAAAAAAGGAACAACAATTCTTTCCCTAAAAGCGAGACATGAATCTAATTTAACATCATTAAACGTCATCGCTAAAAAGAAACCAAAAAACAGTACAGGTAATGAAAAAGCTGTCGTTGTAAGTTCACACTACGATAGTGTCGTTGGAGCACCTGGAGCAAATGATAATGCTTCTGGTACAGGATTAGTATTAGAATTAGCTCGTGCTTTTCAAAATGTAGAAACTGATAAAGAAATTCGTTTTATTGCTTTCGGTTCTGAAGAGACTGGCTTACTTGGCTCCGATTATTACGTTAATAGTTTATCCCAAAAAGAACGCGATCGAATTTTAGGTGTCTTTAACGCAGACATGGTCGCAACAAATTACGATAAAGCAAAGAATTTATATGCTATGACGCCTAACGGTTCTCCAAACCTTGTAACAGATGCAGCCTTGCAAGCAGGTAAACAGTTAAATAATGACCTTGTACTGCAAGGAAAATTCGGCTCTAGTGATCACGTACCATTTGCTGAAGTTGGGATTCCTGCCGCTCTATTTATTTGGATGGGTGTCGATAGTTGGAATCCATTAATCTATCATATCGAAAAGGTATATCACACACCTCAAGATAACGTATTTGAGAACATTTCACCTGAACGTATGAAAATGGCATTAGAGGTTATTGGAACAGGAGTTTATAATACACTTCAAAAACCTGTCGCTCAAACTGAACAAAAAGCTGCTTAGTCATTTAAAAGACCACCGATTTTTATCAGTGGTCTTTTATTGAGAAAAAATATATATGCATAAAAGCATATTTTCTCCTACTCATTATCGTATACAATATTAACTGTAACAAAAATGATTACAACAATTAAGGAGGCTTTTCTACTATGAAAAAAATAATTTTAGCCGGTGCATTAACTTTAGCAGGAATTACTGGTGCTACCGCGTTTATTCCTGAAACAAAGGCCGCTGCCGCTACTCAAGAACAAAGCTTTACAAAATTTTATTCTTTGCAAACTGGAAGTAGTTCTGAACAAGAACCTGTTTTCCTTCAAAAGGGACAAGAGTTAACAATTCAACCTAACAGCAAAACCCCTAGTTACAGTGTTTATGACTCAAATCATAACCTTATTGGACGTTATTCTGATGGCTACGGCCGAATTTTCACTGCAAAAACAGATGGGAATATGTACGTTCAATTTCATGCACCTTATGTTTACTATAGTCCTGTTAGCTTTTCGGTTACGTATACAATCCGATAAAATAAAGGGCCCTTCCCAAGGGCCTTTATTTTGTTTCCCAATTCACTTTTACAAAACCATCTTTCACCATTAAACCACTTATACTAAATACATACTTTTCATTCGCTTTCAATGTAGCTTTAAAAGTACCTTTTTTTGATTCACAGATTTCTTTTAACTCCCTTATACCTTCTCCTTTCCTTTCATACAAGCTAAAGCATAAATTCCCACGTTTTGCATCCGTCTCATAAGAAAATGTTACTTCTGTGTCTTTGGCATACTCAAGTTCAATACCTTTCCCAGCAATATCCCATGATGAGAATTTTGCCTCATAGCTTGTCTCTCCTTGTTGCTCACTCTCTAAATATATATCACCAGCTCTCCACATATCATCTAACGTTTGAAGAAAAGCAAAGCCGCTCAGTAATACAAACATCGCACTTGCAAATATGACAACTAATGTTATCTTTTGTTTTTTCACAGCATTCATCGTATGCTCTCCTTCTATTTCCTTGTTACTTCTTCGTATCATATATAACAAAACTCCAATAAAAAAAGGCAATCACAACATCGTGTGATTGCCTTTTACTAAAAGCGAAAATCGACTAGAATACTCGGTGGCTTCGCGCCTTCCCCCTCCTATTCTGAACGAGCCGCTTCCGCTTTTCTTTATGTCTAGCTCTGCCTCCTAGCCCCTTCCGTCTAAGAACCTTCCCCACGAGAAGATAAAATGCATCTTCTGTGGGAAAGAACCTTAGCCTTCGGGACTAAACAGTCGGCTCCGCTTTTCTTAATTACATTTTTTCTGGCGCAGATACTCCTACGATTGCTAATGCGTTTTGAAGTGTAGTGCGTACTGCTTTCATTAACTCGTAGCGAGCTTTACTTAATTCTAAGTTATCTTGGTTTAATACTTTTTCTGCATTGTAGAAGCTGTGTAATGTTGCTGCTAA
Organism: Bacillus cereus group sp. Bc061; assembly: GCF_027715825.1. NCBI lineage: Bacteria > Bacillati > Bacillota > Bacilli > Caryophanales > Bacillaceae > Bacillus > Bacillus cereus group sp. Bc061. The sequence continues at coordinate 143,343 of NZ_JAQFTZ010000003.1, read as the reverse complement.
TTCAAATGCATAGTTTGTAATACGGTGTGGTAAACGTTTTTGTGCTGCATCCGCAACTACTGCCGGGAATTCACCAAGTTTTTTCAGTAACTCTACTTCTTTCTCAGAAGTAACAAGTTTGTAGTTCACGTCTCCGCCTGTAGCTAATCCTAATTCTTCACCTTGACGAAGGATACTGCATACGCGAGCGTGAGCGTATTGTGCATAGTATACTGGGTTTTCGTTAGATTTTGATACAGCTAAGTCCATATCGAAGTCTAAATGAGAATCACCGCTACGCATTGCGAAGAAGTAACGCATTGCGTCCACACCTACTTCTTCCATAAGCTCACGAAGTGTAACTGCTTTACCTGTACGCTTACTCATTTTCATTTTTTCACCATTTTGATACAGTTGTACCATTTGGATGATTTCTACTTCAAGTGTTTCTTTATCGTAACCTAGCGCTTGAATAGCAGCTTTCATACGTGGAATGTAACCGTGGTGGTCAGCACCCCAAATGTTGATTAACTTATCGAAACCACGCTCTAATTTATCACGGTGATACGCGATATCTGGCGTTAAGTACGTGTAAGAACCGTCGTTTTTAATTAATACACGGTTTTTATCATCACCGTAAGTCATTGAGCGGAACCAAGTTGCACCGTCTTCTTCAAAAATCTCGTCACGCTCTTTTAATACAGCAAGAGCTTGATCGATTTTTCCGTTTTTGTATAATGATGTTTCTGAGAACCATACATCAAATTTAACACGGAAACTTTCTAAGTCTTTTTGAAGTTTTGCTAACTCATATTTTAAACCGTACTCACGATAGAATTCATAGCTTTCTTTTTCATCAGCTTTCGCATAACGATCGCCAAACTCTTCTGCTAAACGTTTACCAATTGCAATGATGTCCGCACCATGATATCCGTCTTCTGGCATTTCTTTCTCTAAGCCTAAAGCTTGCATGTAACGAGCTTCAACAGAAAGAGCTAAGTTATGGATTTGGTTACCAGCATCATTAATGTAGTACTCACGAGATACATCATATCCTGCTTTTGCTAATAAGTTACATAACGTGTCACCTACTGCTGCACCACGTGCATGTCCTAAGTGAAGGTCACCTGTTGGATTCGCAGATACGAACTCAACTTGTACTTTTTCACCTTTACCAGTATTCGTTTCACCGTAAGCTTCACCAGCATTAACGATCGTTGGGATTAAGTCTGTTAAGTAGCTATTATCCATGTAGAAGTTAATGAAACCAGGACCTGCGATTTCAATCTTTTCAATAGAAGCTTTTGCTTTATCGAAGTTTGCAACTAATTCTTCTGCAATCATACGAGGTGCTTTTTTCGCAACACGTGCAAGTTGCATTGCCATATTTGTAGAGAAGTCACCATTTGTTTTATCTTTTGGAGATTCTAATACTACATTTGGAATCTGTTCTTCTGTCGCTAATTCTGCCTTTAATACAGCAGCTTGAATTTCTTCTTTAATCAATCCTTTTACTTGTTCTAAAGAATTCATTATTTTGCCTCCTTCAAATTAATCGTAATTGTATATCTGCCAGCTTCTTGTTCACTTAGAAGCAATGCGTACGTTAAGAAGAGTTGTCCTTTTTTCTTTTCATCCGACCATTTAAAAAGAACGTTATCAGTCTTTGTTTGCAATGCAAACGTACCAAGTTCACTCGTATACGTACCAGTTGTCCATTCACCTTTCACATGCGTCTGACGCATCGAAACAGCACCTGAACGCATAATGAGAACTTGTTCATCTTGAATTTTAATAATTGTTTTCACTTCGCCTTGTTCGTTCGGCTCTTGGAATGTTACATATGTACCTTGACCTTTTACATAGTATTGACCATTTGCTTCAAAAGCAACGGTTTCCTTCCTCGCCCCTTCACGGATTTCTGTTACGAAATGAACGTGTACCGGCAAGCCTGCAAGTTGTTTCTCCACGTCTTGCACACCTTTCAAATGTTATAGATATTAAATACTACTTATAATAAATCACTTTTCCTATCATATCAAAAAAAACCTCTGTCTGTCTGCTGAAAAATCAGGAAAACTCCATTTCAAAACATAATTCACTTTCACTTTATTTCATATGATAAAATATTTCTTAAATCTAAATATTCTTTCTTTTAAAGAGGTGAATGAAGTGCTACCAACAAAATTGAAAAAAGGTGATGAAATTAGAGTGATTTCACCATCTTGTAGTTTAAGTATTGTCTCAACTGAAAACAGGAAGCTTGCTGTAAAAAGGTTAACCGAAATGGGCTTTCACGTTACATTTTCAACATATGCTGATGAGATAGACAGATTTGCTTCCTCTTCTATTTCTTCACGCGTTCAAGACCTTCACGAAGCATTTAGAGACCCGAATGTAAAAGCCATTTTGACGACACTTGGCGGATACAATTCTAATGGCTTATTAAAACATCTCGATTACGATTTAATTCGAGAAAACCCGAAATTTTTCTGTGGCTATTCGGATATCACTGCACTAAATAATGCAATTTACACTAAAACAGGACTTGTTACATATTCAGGCCCCCATTTCTCTTCATTTGGAATGGAGAAAGGGCTCGAGTATACAACAGATTACTTTTTAAAATGCGTAACTTCTAATGAGCCGATTGAAGTCCTACCATCTGAAACATGGAGTGATGATTCTTGGTACATTGATCAGGAAAATCGAGAGTTTATTAAGAATGAAGGATACGTTTCGATTCACGAAGGAGAAGCTACGGGAGATATTATCGGTGGTAATATGAGCACATTGAACTTACTGCAAGGTACACCATATATGCCAGACTTAAAGGATAAAATTTTATTTCTTGAAGAGGATAGTTTAACTGGAAGAGCTACTCTTAAAACTTTTGATCGATATTTACATTCTCTTATGCAGCAGCAAGATTTTGAACATATAAAAGGCATCGTTATAGGAAAGATGCAAAAAGGCGCAGAATGCACGATAGAAGACATTCAAGAAATGATTGCTTCAAAGCCTGAACTTGCACATATCCCTATCATTGCAAATGCAAGTTTCGGTCATACAACCCCGATTTTCACTTTCCCAATTGGCGGACGTGCAACAATCATTTCTAGCAAAGAAAAGACATCTATCACTATTTTAACGCACTAAAAAGGGAGCGAATGAGTCGCTCCTTTTATCGTTTTTCTATTTTTTCCAACGCTTTTTGTGGAATTGATTCTTTCGGGATTTCAGCCCACCCTTTTCCTTGCATACCTTTTGCATAAATTTTTATAAATGCCCCCGTATGCAATTCACGGTTCATCATTCTTTTAATAACCTGTAACTTTCCGTCTTCTGTATACCCTTTAAAAGTATACAAGTATTCTCCGTCTTTTTTCTCACCTTTATCTATAACCGCATAATAATCTTGTATTTCTTTATTTGAAAAGAAGTTGTCTACAAAAGCATGTACACCTTCTGTTTTTGTGTTCAAATAATACGCTGTTCCACCTAGAATGATGGCGAATACAACTAAAACTTTAATTACCAATTTCATACATGCGCCTCCTGTTTGCACTTCTTTTTCCCTAGTCATATATCTATACTTGTATTATACGAAAAATGGCATACTATACTCTATCTAAAAGTCTTACACTTTCCTTACATTATTGTAAGGCATTTTCACCTTATAGCAATTTCCCAAGAAAAAATTTTTCCGTTTCATACACTTTTATATTATTATTGAATGATACAAATTTTTATTACAAAAATCAAAGGAGACAGTTTTCAAATGGCTATCTTGCAAGGTTTAGCACTATTACTTGTTGTACTTTGTCTATTTACACTTTTTAGTTACCGTGCTCCTTACGGCATGAAAGCAATGGGTGCTTTAGCTAATGCAGCAATCGCAAGTTTTCTTATTGAAGCATTTCATCGTTATATAGGTGGAGAAATGTTTCATAATGACTTTTTACAATCAGTAGGAGAAGCTTCCGGTAGTATGAGCGGTGTCGCAGCAGCGATTTTAGTCGCATTAGCAATCGGTGTTTCCCCCGTATATGCTGTTTTAATCGGTATCGCTACTAGTGGATTTGGTATTTTACCAGGATTTTTCGCTGGATACGTTTGTGCCTTCGTCGTAAAATTTCTCGAAAAGAAATTACCGGCTGGTGTAGAGTTTTTAGCAATTTTATTTATCGCTGCACCAATCTCACGCGGAATGGCAATGCTTATGGATCCGCTCGTTAACGCAACACTTGGTAAAATTGGTTCTATGATTTCAGTTGCAACTACAGAAAGCCCTATTATCATGGGTATTATGCTTGGTGGATTAATAACAGTTATTTCTACCTCTCCACTGAGTTCTATGGCACTCACTGCAATGCTTGGATTAACAGGTTTACCAATGGCAATTGGTAGTCTTGCCGTAGCAGCCTCAGCCCCAATGAACTTTATTTTCTTTAAACGACTAAAGATTTGTTCAAAGAAAGACACAATTGCTGTAGCAATCGAGCCTTTAACACAAGCCGATGTTGTTTCAGCAAATCCAATTCCAATTTATGCGACAAACTTCGTTGGCGGTGCACTTGCTGGTATTATTACATCTCTGTTCCAGCTCGTTAATAATGCACCAGGAACAGCATCACCAATCCCAGGACTTCTTGTTTTATTCGGATTTAATGACGTTGTAAAAGTAACAATTGCTGCTATATTATGTGGAATCGTTACCACGATTGTTGGATACATCGGATCAATTGTGTTCCGTAAATATCCAATTCGCTCTGCTGATGACATTCGCGGCATTACTTCGGAAGAGAAGGTTGCATAAGAAAAAGAGCTATTCCCGTTGTTTGGGAATAGCTCTTTTTTGTGTGTTGCGTGATAGTAAATACAATTATATCAGCGGTTTTTCAATTATATCGGCGCAACTCGAATTATATCGGCGATTTTTTAAATATATCAGCGTAACTCGAATTATATCAGCGGTTTTTTAAATATATCGACTTACCGACACATAACGACAAAATAAGAGCCCCCTAATCATAGGAGACTCTTATTTTATCTAGCTGCAGCGGCTAGAATAATCGGTGGCTTCGCTTCTTCCTTCGAGGCAAAAAACGCCTCTATGTCTGCAGCTCCATCCCCCTCACATTCTGGGCGAGCCGATTCCGCTTTTACTTTACCCAACCGAGCAGCATTTCCCGCACGAATTTGCTTGCTGCGACTGGTGTTTGATCACTATGGTCGTAGACAGGAGCTACTTCTACTAAGTCTGCTCCAACTACATTTATATTTGAATTTGCAATTGCTACGATGGAATCTAATAATTCTTTAGATGTGATACCACCAGCTTCTAACGTTCCTGTTCCTGGAGCGTGAGCTGGGTCTAATACATCAATGTCGATTGTGACATAGACTGGGCGTCCTGCAAGTTTCGGTAATACTTCTTTTAACGGTTCTAATACGTCAAATTTATATAAGTTCATACCTACTTCTTTCGCCCATTCAAATTCTTCCTTCATTCCAGAACGAATTCCGAAAGAATATACGTTTTCCGGACCAATTAAATCACACACTTTACGAATTGGTGTAGAGTGGGATAAAGGCTCCCCTTCATACGATTCACGTAAATCAGTATGAGCATCCATATGGATGATTGCTAAATCCGGATATTTTTTTGCCATTGCCTTAAAAATTGGCCAAGACACTAAGTGCTCACCGCCGAGACCTAGTGGAAACTTATCGGCATCTAAAAGTTTTGATACATATTCTTCAATCATGTCTAAGCTGCGCTGTGCGTTTCCGAATGGTAATGGGATATCACCCGCATCAAAATATTTTACCTCTTCTAGTTCACGATCTAAATACGGACTATATTCTTCAAGACCGATTGATACTTCACGAATACGTGCAGGGCCAAAACGAGATCCCGGACGGTAACTTACTGTCCAATCCATAGGCATCCCATAAATAACTACCTTCGACTCTTCAAAACTTGGATGACTTTTAATAAATACTTTACCTGAATAAGCTTCATCAAAACGCATATTCTTTTCCTCCTTATGTGGAACTTAAGGTATCCCAACCTTTCATTATTTCTCAAATTTGGAGCGAGTTGCTCCTCTTTCTCGATTTACCGGGTCTTCTATTTCATACAAAGAAGACAATTTTCTTTACAGAAGTGTAAATAGCTAGCATGTTCAAGTCTTCTGGACAAACACCTTAAATGAGCTATTTACACTTTATTTGTTCCGTGCGATTCTCTTACTTAATTAAATCGCCAACAAATTTCGGTAATGCGAATGCTGCATTGTGTAATTCTTTTGTGTAGTATTTCGTTTCGATTTCGTGGAAACGCTCTTCACTTACTTCTAATGGATCATGTTTTTTAGATCCGATCGTGAACGTCCAAAGACCGCTTGGGTAAGTTGGAATGTTCGCTGTGTATAAACGAGTAATTGGGAAAATCTCTTTTACATCTTTAAACACAGTTGTAATTAGTTCTGGCGTAAACCAAGGGTTGTCCGTTTGTGCAACGAAAATACCATCTTCTTTTAACGCTTTTGAAATTCCAGCGTAGAAGCCTTTTGTAAATAGGTTTACTGCTGGTCCTACTGGCTCAGTAGAATCTACCATAATTACGTCATATTCATTTTCGCTTTCTGCGATATGTAGGAAACCGTCTCCTACTTTTACTTCTACACGCTCATTATCTAATGCACCTGCAATTGATGGTAAGTACTGTTTAGAGTACTCAATTACTTTTCCATCGATTTCAACAAGAGTTGCTTTCTTTACGCTTGGGTGTTTTAACACTTCACGAATAACACCGCCATCGCCGCCACCTACAACTAATACGTTTTCAGGGTTTGGATGTGTAAATAAAGGTACGTGCGCTACCATTTCATGATAAACGAACTCATCTTTTTCTGTTGTCATAACCATGCCATCTAAAATAAGCATGTTTCCGAACTCTTCCGTTTCGACCATATCAAGTTTTTGGAATTCTGTTTGCTCCGTATGTAATGTGCGGTTAATACGCGCCGTAATCCCAAAATGTTTTGTTTGTTTTTCAGTGAACCATAGTTCCATCGTACAATCACGCCTTTCAATGCAAATTTATAATAGGGACATCATTAATGTCCCCTAACAAAAATAAAACAAAACATACAAAATGTATAGTTAAAAGTACAAAAATACCGAAAATATATTTTAGTCAGAGCGTTCTAACATATACATATAAAGAAAACCCTTTCTTAAGAAAGGGCTTTTCTCTCTACTTCTACCTGTTTTCGAATCGGAATTAAAATCATTACACAACCAACTAATACAACAATCCCACCTACTAAAAATGGACTTTGCGGTGAAACAGCGTGGCCGATAATCCCTGATAAAATGGGAGCAATTGCGCCACCTAACCAACGAACGAAGTTATAAACACCAGATGTAACAGATCTTTCATAAGGTGAAATATCCATTACATAACTTGTAAATAATGCATTATTTAATCCTGATGCTAATCCTGATAGAACAATTAATACAATTTGTAACCACATAATTTTCACGAAGAATAGTGCAATTAAGAACAGCGCAAATACGAGTAAACTGCCTTTCAACAATGTTTTCGGCTCATATTTCCCTTCTAGCTTATGTGCTAAAATTGCAGAACCATAAGCTAACGCGAGTCCCCATCCACAAAATACAAAACCTAATTGAATAGCAGATAAATGCATAATAAGTGGTGAATATGCTAACACAACGAAAAATCCGTAGTAGTATAACATTCCTGAAATGGCGCCTTGCATAAACGGCTTATACTTCACCAGGTTAAGTAATTCTCCTACGCCTGCCGCTTTACGCTTCACTTTTCGCTCTGGTTCTTTCACAAAGAAGAAAACTAAAATAAATGCTAAGAAAATTAAAATACTCGTCGCAAAAAATGGGTAACGCCAAGAATGTCCACCTAATATCCCGCCTAATAATGGTCCACCTGCCATTCCTAGACCGATAGCTGCTTCATATAACCCTACTGCTTCATGAACTTCTTTACTTAATGCAATCAATAAAGTCATCGCCGTTGCGAAGAACATCGCATTCCCTAATCCCCATCCAGCGCGGAAAAGAGATAACTGAGCAATCGTTTGCGATATACCGCATATAAACGCAAATACAGTCACGATCGCAAGACCGATTGTCATCATTCGTTTATCACCAAATCTCGATGCAAATATTCCAGCTGGTAACATCATAATTGCCATCGTCAAAATATACGCTGTAAATAACATCTCTACTTGCCAATGCGATGCACCAATCTTTTCAGCAATAATTGGCAAAATTGGATCGACTACCCCTATACCTGAAAAGGCAAGGAAAGTAGCCAACACTGTAATCAATCTCCCTAGTTTTTGTTTGCTCTCCATTTTGATTACTCTCCTTTTGTATTCTCTAAAAATGTCACTGCACGATGTAAGCTGTCTTCAAGTTCTCCCTTTACACGCTGCATTTGCTCCATTTTCTCGTCTAGCGTTTGCACTTGTTTTTCAAGCATCTCTTTAATTTCTTGAATCACTTCACGATCACGGGGATTCTCACTATTTCTTCTTTGCTCCATTCTTTCTTTTAACGATAAAAAATGTTGCATTTCTTGAAGCGTAATCCCTAACACTTCTTTCGCTTCCACAATTCTTTTAATTCTAGCGATATCTTCGTCTGTATACAGGCGAATGTTCCCCTCACTACGTTCTGGGGGATGAATTAAACCAATTTCCTCATAATAACGAAGTGTACGTTTTGTTAAACCAACTTGCTTTGTAACTTCATCAATCTTATACATGTTTATTCCTCCCTTCACTCGATTATTACATTTTACGTTAACGTTAACTTTTGTGCAACTGTTAGACTTTTGTAAATGTTTGTCATATTAAATTGTATTTTTTCAAAAGCAGTTTCATAATGAAAGAAAAGAAATGATAAGGAGAATTTCACATGAGTAAACCACTTATTTTCGCTCATCGCGGCGTAAAAGGAACACATCCAGAAAATACGATGATTGCCTTCCAAGAAGCTGAACGCATCGGCGCCCATGGCATTGAACTTGATGTCCACCTATCAAAAGATGGTGAACTTGTCGTAATTCACGATGAAACAGTCGATCGTACAACGAATGATGTAGGTCTTGTCTCTGAAAAAACGGTAAAAGAGTTACAAGCTTTAGATGCCGGCAGCCATAAAGATCCTTCTTTCCATGAAGCAAAAATCCCAACGTTACGCGAAGTATTCATTTGGTTATCTACAACAAAGTTACAGCTCAACATTGAGTTAAAGACAGATGTCATTCACTATCCAAACATTGAAGAAAAAGTTGTTGCTCTCGTTCGAGAATATCATCTTTCTAATCAAATTGTATTCTCTTCATTTAATCACGACTCTGTTTCATTATTAGCAGAAATTGCTCCTGAAATCCCAAGAGCAATTTTATATGATACACCACTTGCTGATCCTATCGCCGAAGCAAAAAATAGAGATGCAACTGGTTTACACCCAAACTTTCAACTACTAACAAAGGAATTTGTTCAACTCGCACAAAAACAAGGGTATGTTTTCCGCCCTTATACAATTAACGAATACAAAGATTTACAAACTATGATTGATTATGGCGTAGATGTCATTATTACCGATTGGCCAGCACGTGCATTTGAGCTCCTTTCTTAATTGAAGGAGCTCTTTATTTTCGAAATTTCATTGTTTAAAATAATCGAAAACCCTCAATACTAATACAATAATGTTTGTATGAATGAGGGGCTGAAAAAGATGGATCAAACTATGAATCCAAAACTTAAAAAATATAAACGTCTTTTCTTCACCGTAATGTTTTCTTCTGTTCTTTTTTTCGTTTTTTCCTTTTTTGTTATTATTATAGTTGCAAAAATTATGGGACCTCCTCCTGTCGCTGTCCCGCAAACAAGTGTCTTTTATGCTAATGATGACACTGTTATAGGACAAAGTAATGAGATGCAAAAACGATACAATGTATCTCTCAATGAAATTTCTCCTTACGTAAAAGAGGCAACACTTTCTATCGAAGATCAAAGATTCTACAAACATCATGGCTTTGATATGAAGCGTATCGCTGGTGCCATTGTTGCTGATTTAAAAGCGATGGCAAAAGTCCAAGGCGCTAGTACGATTACACAACAGTATGCCCGTAACCTATACTTAGATCATGATAAAACGTGGAAACGTAAACTATTAGAAGCAATGTACACAATCCGTCTTGAAGTGAATTATAATAAAAATCATATTTTAGAAGGATATTTAAATACAATTTATTACGGGCATGGTGCTTATGGAATCGAAGCTGCGTCCCGTCTATATTTTGATAAAACAGCAAAAGAATTAACATTAGCGGAAGCTAGTATGCTCGCGGGTATACCAAAAGGACCTAGTGTCTACTCTCCCTTTTTAAAAAAAGATCGTGCGAAAGAACGACAATCTCTTATATTAGATGAAATGGTAGAACAAGGCTATATTACGAAGAAACAAGCAGCTTCAGCAAAGAAAGAATCACTAACTTTCGCTTCATTAGATACGAAAAAAGTCGCAGAGGTTGCGCCTTATTTCCAAGATGCTGTACAAGCTTCTCTTCTTCGCGATGTCGGATTAGATGAGCAAGCCTTACAAAAAGGCGGCTTGCGTATTTATACAACGCTAGACCCAAAATTACAATCAGTTGCAGAACAAGCTGTAAAAGACCACATACCTGACACGACAAACATACAAACTGCGCTCGTCTCTATGAATCCAAAAACAGGTGAAGTAGCTGCCCTTGTTGGTGGAACTGATTATAATACAAGTCAATTTAACAGGGCTACACAGGCCGCTCGCCAGCCTGGATCTACATTTAAGCCATTTCTATATTATGCGGCATTAGAACGAGGATTCACCCCTGCTACGCGCTTAAAAAGCGAATACACCGTGTTCACTTTAGGTGACGGTGTTTCAAAGTATAAACCGAAAAACTATAAAGACTATTATGCAGACGATTTTGTAACAATGGCGCAAGCTCTTGCGGTCTCTGATAACATATATGCCGTGAAGACCAATTTATTTTTAGGCGAAGACATTCTTACAAAAACAGCGAAGCAATTCGGCATTAAAAGTGCATTAAAAGATGTCCCTTCCCTCGCGCTCGGTACATCTCCTGTAAAACCAATTGAAATGGTTAACGCTTATAGCATGTTCGCAAACGGGGGAAGAGAAGTAAAACCTATTTTCATTCGCCGCATTATGGATCATGAAGGAAATATTTTATACGATGCTCATTTGGAGAGTAAACAAGTTCTTGATAAGAGCAAAGCATTTGTGATGGAAGAAATGATGACAGGCATGTTTAATAAAAAACTAAGCAGTTATGCTGCTGTAACTGGTCAATCAATGTTATCTAAACTATCAAGAACCTATGCCGGAAAATCTGGTTCTACTGAAACAGATAGTTGGATGATTGGGTTTACCCCGCAACTCGTAACTGGCGTATGGGTTGGATATGATCAACCTAAATCAATTTCAAACGTAGCAGAACAAGGCTATGCGAAAAGAATATGGACTGATACGATGGAGAAAGGCTTAGATGGACAACCTAAAAAAGAGTTTAAACAACCAAGTGACGTCGTTGCAGTCGATATTAACCCTGAAAACGGGAAAATCGCTACAAAAAATTGCCCAATTTCAGTGAAAATGTATTTTGCAAAAGGTACAGAACCAACTGAATATTGTATGGATCACGTTGATGATAAAGAGGAATTTGAAAAGACAACTGAAGAAAAGAAAAAAACAAGTTGGTGGAAAAAATATCTTCCTTGGTAGAATATCAAGCTATTTCACTGAACGTGGAATAGCCTCCTAGTCGAATCGTCGATATATCTTCATACAACAAGCCAAAATAAAAAGGATGTCTCACTAGTTAACAATCGACTAGTGAGACATCCTTTTCTTTTATTCACTTAATAATGCACGGCGCAATTCTTCGCTAGACTCGTTCCAAATCGCTTCATTATGTTCTTTTAAGAATGTACCAAGTACTTTTTTAGATGATTCGTCCATATGTTCAACCATAATGTGACGCTTCAATGATTTATCCATTTTGTTTACGTGCTCTGGAAGTGACTTATATCCGCGGCGAATTTCACGGTCAACTGTCATTTCACAAGCTGTTACACCTGCGTAATACGCACCTGTTGCTGTTCTTTCAATCGTTACCCATACAAGCCAGTATGGTTTTCCGTTTGGAACTTCATCTTTATTTGTTAAAAACTTAATACCTTTTTCTACTGTACTACGTGCATGCATCGCACCGATATCAACAAATGCTGTTTTCTCTAGTACATCGACAAATACAGGTGAAATGTTTTCTAGACTTAATGCCCCAACGCCAAAACCACCATGTCCATCTGTTGAATCATTTTTCACGATATTAAAACCGATTTTTTTCTTTTTCTCTGTCATATGTAAATTCCTCCTCACTTAATGATTATAAAAGGCCAAAGATAGGCGCAATAATACTGTTTAAAAATGCAAATACGTATGGAATGACAACATTAAAAATAGGTTGGATTGTGTAATTGCTAAGCGGTGTAATAACTAGAATTAATAAAGCAATTGCCCCGTATTTTTCATACTGTGTCATTTTCGCACGAATATTTGTTGGTGCTAAATCCTCCACTACGCGATATCCATCAAGTGGCGGGATTGGTAATAAGTTAAAGACAAGTAAAACGATATTCAACATAATAAAAATCTGGAAAAATTGAGCTAGCGTATCTGCTACTGCAAATGGAATTGAGTCTAATACACCAAATGTTAATAAGCTATACCAAATAATTAAACCGATTGCGCTTAAAATTAAGTTACTAATCGGTCCTGCAATTGAAACTAATATACCTGCAAGACGAGGTCTTTTAAAGTTATATGGGTTAACAGGAACTGGTCTCGCCCAACCAAAACCAAGAATTAATACAGCAATCATCCCGATAGGATCTAAATGTGCCATCGGCGATAAAGTTAAGCGCCCTTGTCTCTTTGCTGTATCGTCTCCAAATTTATATGCTACATATGCATGCGCAAATTCATGCACTGATAATGCGATAATAATGGCCATTGCTACCAAAGGAATTTGGTGCAACGGGTATCTAAATAACTGATCCATGCTTCATCTCCTCTTCAATATGTCAAAAAAAGAAATTATTTGTTTTTTGATTGTTCTTCCACATAATCCGCTATAATAAGAGTGTAACTTACATAAAAGGAGCGATTATATATGCCATACGTAACAGTGAAAATGCTAGAAGGACGCACAGAGGAACAAAAGAAAGCTCTTGCTGAGAAAGTAACAGCAGCAGTAAGCGAAACAACTGGTGCTCCTGAAGAAAACATCGTTGTTTTCATCGAAGAAATGTCTAAAAACCATTATGCAGTTGGCGGAAAACGCTTAAGCGACAAATAATTTCAAGTTCTTTCATAAGAAGCAGCTTTTAGCTGCTTCTTATTTTTTGCCTTCGAGTAACTCGATGATTCTCTCTTTATATTTTCCTTTTCTTCCATCTTCATAGATTAAATCATGCGGGTAGAATAGCTTTTGATCCCTTCTCTTCTTACCAGTAATCGCCTCAACAATATCCGATTCACGTGAAAGCTCTCTAAGCTCTCCATTTGGCATAAGAAGTAAGATTGGCAGACGTTCTTCTTCTTCACCAGCACGGTAAAAGTCGTACGGTAAGTCTGATGTTGAATCAACTACTAAATAGTATTCTGGATCGAGTCCAATCTTTTTAAATAAGCTACTTAATTCCATCCAATTATCTAAACCGTGCTTATCTGTAAACTCTACATATTTAAATAGGTTTCGATTCATAAAACGACGGCATAAATCACTTAAAATTGGATCCTCTTCGTCCTGCCATACTTGGAAGTAATAATACATAACGTTCTCGTCTAACTTTAAATAATCCTCTACTGTTACTTCTTCTTCAAATAAAGAATAGAAATGAACCGGATGATTTTTAAATGTATAGTACTTCTCATGCAATGATTTTGCACGGTGTAAAATCTTCGTTAAAATAACTTCAGCACTTCGAGTTACTGGATGGAAATATACTTGCCAATACATTTGATAACGACTCATAATATAATGCTCAACAGCATGCATACCACTATTTTTAATAACTACTTGATTTCCGTACGGACGCATAACGCGCAGTATACGTTCCATATCAAAGTTTCCATACTTTACGCCAGTGAAATACGCATCTCTTAATAAATAGTCCATGCGATCTGCATCAATTTGACTGGAAATCATGCTAATCGCTAATTTATTAGTAGATGTTTTCGCAATTACATCGGCTACCTTTTGTGGGAAATCTTTATCCACACGACTTAATACACGATTAATTTCTGTATCTCCAACGATAATCTTTTGCGTAAATTTCTCATGGTCTAATGAAAATACTTTTTCAAACGAATGAGAAAACGGACCGTGACCGACATCATGAAGTAATGCCGCACATAAGCATAACAATCTATCTTCAGCATTCCAATTCGGTCTGCCATCAAACACATCATCAATCATACGACGAATAATTTCATATACACCTAACGAATGAGTAAAGCGACTATGCTCTGCACCGTGAAATGTAAAAAATGTCGTTCCAAGCTGCTTAATACGGCGCAAGCGTTGAAATTCTTTCGTTCCGATTAAATCCCAAATAACACGATCGCGCACGTGCACATATTTATGTACCGGGTCTTTAAACACTTTTGTTTCGCTGAGTTTGTCGTTTAAATATACCACTTTCCGACATCCCCCTTTCTTTACTGCATTCTTACTATATATTATAAACGAAATAGGAAACAGAAAGAAATGAAAGACTATATTAATTGCCCTTATATAAAGAAAAAATCACTTTTACCGGGGTAAAAGTGATCTCTTTTTATATATTATTTCCCTAAAACGAACTCAGCAACTTCATCTAAGATCATTTCTTTACCTAGTGGGAAGTAACCTTTGTTTAATTCTTCGTTTTTAATTGTAAATACGTGGTTGTTTTTAACAGCGTTCATATTTTTCCAAATTGATTCTTCTTGGAATTCTTTTAGGCGCTGAGAACCGTCACCAGTCGTAAATACGAATAAGTAATCTGGGTTGTAATCGATTAAAGCTTCTTTTTGTACTTGTACTAACGGTTTATCAGTTGGTGTACCTTTAACTGCTGGTAATTTTAAATCATTAAAGATTACACTACCGTAACCGTAGTCACCGTATACACGGAAAGCATTTGGATATGCAGCCATTTTCATGAATTTAGCATCGCCAGTTTTCGCAACGATTTTGTCATGTAATTTGCTTGCTTTTTCGTCATACTGTTTGAACCATTCTTTTGTTTCTTTCTCTTTACCGAAGATTTGACCTACTTCTTCGAATTTTGGACGCCATTGGTCTAATGGAGTTTTTAACATAACTGTTGGTGCAATTTTAGATAATTGATCATAAATCTTTTCTTGACGATTATTTACAAGAATTAAGTCTGGTTTTGCAGCAGCTACTGCTTCGATGTTAATTTTATCTCCCCAAGCAGAACCAACTGGTTTTACGTCTTTTAATTTCTTTTCAATATGTGCATCAATTTTTTCTTGAGATGTATTAGCAGTAATAATTGGTTTCATACCAAAGATTAATAATTCTTCTGTTGAACCACTAAGGTCAGCAATTTTCTTGGGATTTGCAGGGATTTTAATTTCCCCTTTTGCATGTTGTACAGTGCGCTCTTCAGTCTTCGCATCCTTCGCATCTGCTTTCTTCTCTTCTTTGTTAGAACAAGCTGCAAATAGTACAGAAGTAACAACTAGTACCATTGCTAATAACGCCATTTTAAAATTCTTCATGTTCCCACTCCTTCTAGCTGTATTTCTCTTATAAGTTACAGTGAACTATAAGAAACAAGGTCAACAATTAATAAATATATATTGATTAATTGTTGCTTATGCCCCCGTTCTAACGGGTGTTCAACTTCCTATTTACTAATAAGAAGCTCAACGTCCATTAGAAGCCCCCCTCTTTACGAGGGGGATTCTACTTATGCTTTTTTACGCAATTGATTACTAATCATCGCTAAATCATACGTTAAACAAATTGGCTTACAGTTTACTGGACATGGAACAATTTGAGCTTCAATCTCAAATACATTACGAAGTGTTTCACTCGTCATCACTTCATCTGGCGTTCCTTGTTTCATTAACTTACCAGCTTTTAATGCAATCATATGATCTGAGAAACGAGAAGCATGGTTTAAGTCATGGATAACCATAACAATCGTTCTACCTTCTTCTTCATTTAACTTTTTCAATAAGTTTAATACTTCTAATTGATGAGCCATATCTAAGTACGTTGTCGGTTCATCTAATACGAGTAATTCTGTCCCTTGTGCAAGAGCCATCGCAATCCATACGCGTTGACGTTGCCCACCTGATAATGCCTCTGCTGGACGATTTGCGAATTCTGTCATTCCCGTCACTTCAAGTGCCCAATGAATGTACCGATAATCCTCTTCTTTCAACGTTCCAAATCCTTTTTGATGAGGAAAGCGTCCATATGAAACGAGTTCAAATACAGTAAGGCCAGTTGGTACTTCTGCAGTCTGTGGTAAAATTGCCATTTTCTTTGCGATTTCTTTCGTTGGTTGTTTCTCGATTGCTTTTCCGTCAAGATAAACAGTACCTTTTTTTGCTTTCAAAATACGAGAAGCCGTTTTTAATAATGTGGACTTTCCACAACCATTTGGTCCAATAATTGTTGTAATTTTCCCTTCCGGAATTTCAACTGTTAATCCATCAATAATTAACCCTTCATTATAGCCAACAGATACCGCATCAACTGCTAAAGTTGCCATACAAAAAGCCTCCCTTTACTTTGTCCTCATAAGTAAGTATATAAAATACGGTGCACCAATTACAGAAATAACAAGACCGACCGGTATTTCTGAAGTTGGTAACACACTTCTTGAAATTACGTCTGCGAATAAAAGTAAAAACGTTCCTATTAGTGCAGCTGTAGGCAGCATAATTTGATGTTTCCCACCAACAAGGCGCCTCGCTAAATGGGGAGCCATTAAACCGATAAAACCAATTCCTCCGGCAACAGCGACAGATGCACCTGCTAAACAAACTGCAATAAATAATAATTTACGTCTTTCCTTTTCTACGTTTACACCAAGACCAACTGCTGTAGAGTCGCCTAGGTTCATTACATTTAGTATGTGTGCTTTACTAATAGCTAGTGGCAAGAAAATAACCATCCATGGAAGGACACTTAGCACGAACTTCCAATCTGTGCCCCAAAGACTTCCTGCTAACCAAATCGTAGCAAAGCGGAAATCGTTAGATGTCATCTTCATAGAAAAAATTAAACTAACAGCACCAAACCCGGCTGCAACAGCGATACCCACAAGTATCAATCGAGTAGATGAAACGCCGTCTTTCCATGCTAGTAAATAAATAATAACAGCTGCTAATATCGCTCCAACTAGTGCGAAGAACGGAAGAATGAATACAGATAAAAATGTACCAGTTCCTACTTTCCCGAAGAAAAAGTAGACAAAGATAACAACTGTTAATCCCGCTCCAGCGTTAATACCGATAATACCTGGATCAGCAAGTGGATTTCGTGATAACCCTTGCAAGATCGCACCTGACATAGCTAAAGCAGATCCAACTAATATAGCAATGACCATACGCGGCATACGGAATTCAAATAAAATAACAGACTGATCTTCAGCCCCGAGTCCAACCAATGACTTTAATACGTCCATTGGCGGTATTTTAAATGTCCCTGTATTTAAACTCACTAAAAATACAGTAACAATTAATCCTACTAAAATTGTTAAAACCGAAACATTCTTTTTTGTTAAGACACTTGTCCTCACATTTTTCCTCTCCCTTCGTTACGTGCTAAGTAGAGGAAGAATGGAACCCCAATTAGCGCTGTAATTGCTCCAATTGGCGTTTCAAACGGCGGATTAATAACGCGAGATAACATATCTGCACATTCAATTAACAGCCCGCCTAAGACCGCAGAACATGGAATAACCCATCTATAGTCTGAGCCTACAAGGAAACGAGTCATATGTGGGATGACAAGACCAACAAATCCAACCGATCCTGCCATAGAAACTGCCGAACCTGTTAACACAAGAACAAGTACTGTCCCGATAAATTTAATTAATGTCGTATTTTGACCAAGTCCAATCGCAATTTCTTCACCGAAGCTTAAAATTGTAATATACCTCGACATCATAATTGCAATGAAGAGACAAACTAGACCAATCGGTACTAACATATTAATACTTTCCCATTTCACTCCAGCAACTCCGCCTGCATTCCACATACTTACCTCTTGGGCAAGATTGAAATATAGCGCAATTCCAGATGAAATGGCCCCTAATAAAGCACTAATCGCAGCACCCGCTAAAGCTAATTTCACAGGCGTTAATCCACCTGGTGAAGAAGATCCAATTCCATATACAATGCTCGCTCCAAACGCAGCACCAATAAAAGATGCGATAACGAACATTAAATAAGGTGAATTAGGGAAGAATGCATACATAATTGCAATTCCAAACACAGCCCCATCTGTAATCCCCATTAACGATGGTGATGCAAGTGGATTTCGCGTCATACCTTGCATAATTGCTCCTGATACCGCTAAAAAGGCACCTGCTACTACGCCCCCTATTGCTCTAGGCATGCGAAGTTCTTGAATTACATTATGATGCGTAATAGAACCGTCAAACTGAAATACAGCTTGCCATACAGTCTTTAAACTAATATCTGCAGCACCAAACGAAATAGACAGTGCCATGCTTAAAGCTAACAAAATTGTACCTGCTACTAAAATAATAGAGGCAATGAGCGGCCTGCTCTTAATCTCTTTAACATTCACATCTTGCTGTTCTATACTCCTTGCGCTCGCTTCCATCCCTCAACCATCCTAACCAACAACATATGTTTAATTTAATGAAATGAAATTTATTCTCAAATAGCAATAAAAAAATTAAATGAATCGGCCCTTTTCTGATAATGATTCTCAGAATCAGACACCTTCTATTCTACCTATCGCTTCAAAAGACTGTCAACCATTATTTTGAAATACAAATTCATATAGGCCGAGACCTTAATAAATAGATAATGCCTATCTGTCATGAACTATTATCATCACCAGTTAAGCTTTCTCAGAATAGATTCTTCCTCTTATGGGCATAAAAAAAGAAGAGTAATCTGTTCACTCTTCTTTTCCTTACTTATTTAACTTTGCCTCAATTTTTACAATTAATTCGTCTTCTGTTGGCGCTGCAACTGGACGATTATTTACAAATGCGAATGATTTTTTACGGCCAGGGCCACAGTAAGACTGACATCCAACTTCAATCGTTGCACATGAATCTACTTTTTTTAGCTTTGGAATCAGCGTTTTAACGTTCGTTGCCTGACAATCATCACACACACGAAATTCGTTTCCCATTATATAACACTTCCTCTATTTTAAACTTTTCTCAAGTACATTTAAAAATAAACACTAAATGGTATTTTACCGCTCTTTGAAGCTCGTTGCAAGTTTCCTTTCGACGCTCTTTCCACATATAATGCTACATATGTATATGTTTTCCTACAGCAGCTTCCGTCATTCTTGGCAAAATTTATCCCGCTTTAATGGGCAGTAAGATCCCCACCTTAAAATTCAGCGAAAGCAAAGAAGTTAGGTAGGGGATGTAGAACCTCCCCACTGATGAAAGTTTCACTTTATACCTCTCATCGAAATCTACCATATTTTTAAAAGCTTTGTATAAAAGCTCACTTTTTTGCCCATTATAAAAATAGGAAGTTCATAAAAAGAAAGGGAGTTGAATCTATGAAAGTAAGACAAGATGCTTGGACGGATGAGGATGATTTATTACTTGCTGAAACTGTACTTCGTCACGTTCGAGAAGGAAGTACCCAATTAAATGCATTTGAAGAAGTAGGAGACAGATTAAATCGTACATCGGCTGCCTGTGGTTTCCGTTGGAATGCTGTTGTTCGCTATAGCTATGAACAAGCTCTTCAACTAGCAAAAAAACATCGTAAAGATAAAATGCGTGCTGCAAGTGGTGAACAAGCGAAAAAACGTTTACTTTATACACCACCAGCTTCAGATTCGATAACTAATTATGAAGAGTTCGTACAAGAGGAATCAATTGTACAATATAAAGAAGCTACTCCATATCAAGAAACTACCGTTCCTACTGCAAAAGGCTCTATGACAATGCAAGATGTTATTTATTTTTTACAAACAGTCGGATCTTCAAATATAAAAGTGACAGCTCTTGAAAACGAGAATACGAGATTGAAACAAGAAATTAAATCACAAATCCTTCGAAATGAAGAACTAGAAAAGAAACTGGAAAAATTAGAAAAACAATCTCATACTGTACAAGAAGATTACGAAACACTTATGAACATTATGAACCGCGCTCGTAAGTTGGCAGTCATGGATGAAGAAGAACGTTCTCAAACATCTTTCCGAATGGATCGAAATGGTAATTTAGAAAAAATTGCAGAGTAAAAAGGATGCATTACATGCATCCTTTTTGTTATTTCACTTCAACCATATGTGCTTCTTCTACTTTAGAATCCCTCTTTATATCTGGGAAAATCTTTTCCTTTGGATTCTCTTTAAAGGATGCTAAACCAATTGTTTTTACCGGTTCACTTATTTTTGCATATTCTGCATCACTAACAACTGCATACATATCTGTATATTTACGCGCATCACCAATTACTACATTGCCTTCGTACTTCATTTTCTTTCCATCAATTACTACATCTTTTTGTTCCTCTTTAGCAAATACAATTCCAGCTTCATCAGAAATGGCCGGCAATGCTTTAATAGGTTCTACATCTTCTTTCACTACTTTTTTCAGCATGTTTTCCTTTACCATCTTCTCAGCCGTTGTTTTATTCATGATTAAAACCTTTTTCTCATTAACAGTACCTAGTTTAGCTTCAAATTTATTTTGAGATTCAATTTTATCTTTATATTGATCCATTGTTTGTTGAACGCCTGTTTCATCTCCGTACATAACAACACCCGTTGCTTGTGGTGCAATCATATCCATAATAGAACAGCCACTAAATACAGCAGCTGACATAATCGCTACGATTCCTAATTTAACATTTTTCATTTGTATGCCTCCTAAAATCAATAATTACATCTCTTAGTTTAGCCATCTTAGATCATTTAACCAATTCGCTTTCCTTACAACAACCTTACAATTCAGTAAGGTTTTCTCTTAAAAACTACTTTCATTATTTTTTGCTATAATAGAGATTGTCATTTTAAAGATAAGGGGTTAGTTATATGAGCAATTCCCGTTCCATTTTATCTCAGCCAGAGTGGCGTATTGTAGATCAGTCTAGTTTAGGACCAACATTCCATGCACTTCAATCATTCGCAATGGATGATACATTATGCACAAGCATTGGAAAGGGCGAATCAGCTGCAACAATGCGCTCTTGGGTTCATCACAATACAATTGTTCTTGGCATTCAAGATTCACGCCTACCACACTTAGAAGAAGGTATTTCCTTTTTAAAAGAAAACGACTTCAATGTTATCGTTCGTAATTCTGGCGGGCTTGCAGTCGTACTTGATGAAGGTGTGTTAAACGTATCACTTTTATTCCAAGAGACGGAAAAAGGTATCGATATTGATCTTGGATACGATACAATGTGGCATTTAATTCAGGAAATGTTAAAGGATTACGATGTTACAATTGAGGCAAAAGAAATCGTTGGTTCTTACTGCCCTGGTAGCTACGATTTAAGTATTCGCGACCAAAAATTTGCTGGTATTTCACAGCGCCGTATTCGCGGTGGTGTCGCTGTCCAAATTTATCTCTGTGCTACAGGAAGTGGCTCTGAACGTGCCGCACTTGTTCGTGATTTCTACAACCTAGCCATTCAAGGAGAAGAAACACGCTTTACTTATCCTGAAATTGTACCGAGTACGATGGCTTCACTTTCAGAATTACTTGGCGAAACCATTACAGTACAAGATTTAATGATGCGCCTTTTAAAAACATTGCAGCAATTCGCTCCAAAGTTAACACCATCTCAATTAACAATAGATGAAATACCTTTATATGAGACGAATTTACAACGTATTATTGATCGTAACAATAAAGCACTTGGCTTAGAAAAATAAAGACCGTCGCTATTTTAGCGACGGTCTTTATTTCAATTCGTTATAGAATTAAAGTGCTTGAGCTGCTGTAATTAAAGCTAACTTGTACACTTCTTCTTCGTTACATCCACGAGATAGGTCGTTTACAGGCATGTTTAAACCTTGTAAGATTGGTCCTACCGCTTCGAAGTTACCTAAACGTTGAGCGATTTTGTAGCCGATATTACCAGCTTCTAAGCTTGGGAATACGAATACGTTAGCATCACCTTTAATTGTAGAACCTGGAGCTTTTTTCTCAGCTACAGATGGTACGAATGCAGCATCGAATTGGAATTCTCCATCTAGAGCTAATTCTGGAGCCATTTCTTTTGCAATGCGAGTTGCTTCTACAACTTTTTCTGTTTCTGGAGATTTCGCAGAACCTTTTGTAGAGAAGCTTAACATAGCAACGCGTGGATCAATGCCGAATAGTTCAGCAGTTTTCGCACTTTCAATACCAATTTCAGCTAAATCTTGGCTATTTGGTGCAATGTTAATTGCACAATCAGCGAATACATATTTCTCTTCTTCACGTACCATGATGAATACGCCAGAAGTTTTTGTAACGCCTGGTTTTGTTTTAATGATTTGAAGTGCTGGACGAACTGTATCAGCTGTAGAGTGAGCTGCACCACTTACTAAACCGTGTGCTTTGCCCATGTATACAAGCATTGTACCGAAGTAGTTTTCGTCTTTAAGGATTTTGCGAGCGTCTTCTTCAGTTGCTTTACCTTTACGGCGTTCAACGAAAGATGCTACCATTGCATCCATTTCTTCGTATGTAGCTGGATCGTAAATATCAACGCCTGCTAATGTTAAATTCATGCTAGCAGCTTTTGCGCTAATTTCTTCTTTATTACCAACTAAGATTGGTTTTACTAACTCTTCTTTTGCTAAACGCTCTGCAGCGCCTAAAATTCTTTCATCAGTTCCTTCAGGAAGTACGATAGAAATGCCTTTTCCTTGAACTTTTTCTTTTACTGTTGTAAATAAGTTGCTCACGAATAAACCCTCCTACATATGTTAAAAAACTCTATCTTTAAGAATACTTCTTTTCCTCTATATTTTAAACTTATAGCTCCCAAAAAATAGATAAAATAAAAATGATTATATTTTCATAAAATTCAGCCGTTAAATTCACCTTGCTTAAACACTTAAATGTGACAATTTTATGCGCCAAGGTTTTATATAGATGATTTTAAAACTATATATGCTATAGTTAACGTGTAAAACTATCATTAACTGAGGTGAATAGAATGAGTGAAGCAACAACAACGTTAGATGGCTGGTATTGTTTACATGATTTACGTTCTATTGATTGGGCTGCATGGAAAACATTATCTAGCGACGAACGCGGACAAGCTGTGTCTGAATTTTTAAATGTCGTTGAAAAATGGAACGACGTAGCTGCTGCAAAAAAGGGCAGTCACGCAATGTATACAGTTGTTGGCCAAAAAGCTGATATTATGCTTATGATTTTACGTCCAACAATGGAAGAGTTAAATGAAATTGAAACAGAATTGAATAAAACAACTTTAGCTGAATATATGGTTCCTGCATACTCTTACGTATCTGTTGTTGAACTAAGCAACTACCTTCCAGCTGATGAAGATCCATACCAAAATCCACAAATCTTAGCTCGCTTATATCCTGAGTTACCGAAAGCAAATCATATTTGCTTCTATCCAATGGACAAGCGTCGACAAGGTGATGACAACTGGTACATGCTTCCAATGGAGGAACGTAAGAAAATGATGTACAGTCATAGTAAAATTGGTCGCCAGTATGCAGGTAAAGTACGCCAAGTTATTTCAGGATCTGTTGGATTCGACGATTTTGAGTGGGGCGTAACATTATTCGCTGACGATGTTCTTCAATTTAAAAAGCTTATATATGAAATGCGCTTCGATGAAGTAAGTGCTCGTTATGGTGAATTCGGAACATTTTTCGTCGGAAACATTTTACCAGACGAAAAGGTAGAGAAATTTTTACACATATAAATCGTGAAAAAGGAACGAAATTCGTTCCTTTTTTTATTCCCCTCTATATTTCTCCTCAAAAAACTTCTTTTTTCCGCAAATTTGAACAAAAATCGACAAATCCTTTTAAATACCTTACAAAATTGTAACCTTTCTATATCCAAATTTATGCTAAAATGGTACGAGCTATATGCTAATAACGATGCGAAGGTGATAATGTATATGAAGAAAATCTTTTCTATTTTACTAGTGTTTCTATTGTCAATTTCTTCCTTAGGAGTAACAACATCCCATGCGGAAGAAAAAATACACATTGAGGCAGCTGCTGCACTTCTATTTGATGCAGATACAGGAAAAATACTGCATGAACAAAATCCAGATGAATTACTAGCTATCGCTAGTATGTCAAAATTAATTGTTGTTTATGCCGTGTTAGAAGCAATTAAAGAAGGAAAAATCACTTGGGATACAAAGGTAAATATTTCCGATTACGCTTATGAAGTTTCACGTAATAATGAATTCTCTAACGTGCCGTTCGAAAAAGGACGTCAATATACTGTAAGAGAACTATATCATTCTATCGTTATCTTCTCTGCAAACGGATCTAGTATTGCCTTAGCAGAACTTCTTGCAGGAAGTGAGAAAAACTTCTTAAATCTTGCAAATGAACATGCAAAAAAACTAGGGTTAAAGAAATATAAATTTGTAAACGCTACTGGTTTAAATAACGCTGACTTAAAAGGAAAACATCCTGAGGGTACTGATCCAAATGCAGAAAACTCTATGTCAGCTCGCGATATGGGTATACTTTCAAAAGCAATGATTACAAAGTATCCAGAAATGCTAGAGGATACAAAACAAAGATTTAGAAACTTCCCAGATAATCATCCGAAACCAATTCGTATGGAAAACTGGAACTGGATGTTACCAGGAGCTGCTTTCGCTTATGAAGGTACTGATGGTTTAAAAACCGGAAGTTCTGATACAGCTGGATACGGATTTACTATTACTGCTAAACGTGGTGATGTACGTCTTATTTCGGTTATTATTAAAACAAAATCAATGGACGAGCGCTTCACAGAATCTCGTGAGTTAATCGAATACGGGTTTAATAACTTCGAAAAACAAAAACTAAAGGTCGATAAAAACAATACACTCTCTGTAGTACAAGGGAAAGAAAATCAAGTAACTGTTGCACCGGAAAAAGAAATAACCGTAATTGCAAAAAAAGGTAGCAAAGACCCTTATAAAATTGGAACTGAAGTAGATAAATCTCTTGCTGAAGATGGTCATTTAATTGCTCCTATTAAGAAAGATGCAAAAGTAGGATCGATTACTTTAGAATCAACCGATAAATATGGTTTCTTAGACGGTAGTAAAAGTATGAAAGTTACTGCAAAAACGACAGAAGAAGTTGAAAAAGCAAATTGGTTTGTATTAACAATGCGCTCTATCGGTGATTTCTTCTCAAACTTATGGTCTAAAGTTTTTTAATAAAAAAGCTGGCTCACGCTAGCTTTTTTTATTTTCCACTCTCCATGTAAAACTTTGTTTGGTTGTCATATCTGAGTCCTTTTTCTCATACGTATGAACTAGTAATTGTTACACACTTCATCTAGACATAAACCTCTTTCCACAAGGTATTCCAAAAAGAGAGGTGACACATAATGGGCGTTATCGCGTATAACGAAGAAGATGTAAAGTTATTAGCTAGACTGATGCGTGCTGAAGCTGAAGGTGAAGGACAACAGGGGATGTTAATGGTCGGAAACGTTGGAGTAAATCGTGTCCGCGGGAATTGTTTAGACTTTAAAAATATTCGTAATTTACGTCAAATGGTGTATCAAAATCCTGGTGGTTTTGAGGCAACTCAAAAAGGTTATTTTTATCAACGTGCAAGGGAACAAGATATCGCATTAGCAAGGCGAACGATTCAAGGACAACGTTTTTGGCCTGCAAATTTTGCCTTATGGTTTTTTAGGCCTGAAGGTGCATGTCCACCAACTTGGTATAATCAGCAAAACTCTGGTCGCTTCAAAAAGCACTGCTTCTTCCAGCCAAATGCTGGGGATTGCCCTAGCATATATTAAGGAATGAAAACAAGGAGGGATTTTTGAATGGCACAGCAACAAAATCCGTATTACGGAACAGGTTTCTATCAACCATCTGGAACTTACGTACAACCGCAACAAATGACCCCACAGCAACAGCAACAGCAGCAAGCAATGCAACAACAAGCTGCGCAAGCTCAATATGCTGTTTCTCAAGGCATGTTACCTCTAGAACAGTCATATATTGAAAATATTCTTCGCTTGAACAAGGGCAAGCAAGCCACAGTTGTAATGACTTATGAGCGTGGTAGTTCACTCGGTACACAATCCTATACGGGTATTATCGAAGCGGCTGGTCGTGATCACATCGTAATTAGTGAGCCACAATCAGGGAAACGTTATTTATTATTAATGATTTACTTAGATTATGTAGAATTCCCAGAAGAAATTACGTATTTGCCTAGTCAACAAGCAACTTATGCTCCAAGACCATAAAAAAAGCTGGCGTATGCCAGCTTTTGTTTTTTATAATCCTTTTACAACTGCAGTTCCAACTAAGATCCATGCCACAATAAACGCTACACCACCAAGAGGTGTAATTGGACCAAAGAACTTAATACCTGTTGTACTTAATGCATACAGACTACCCGAGAACATAATGATCCCAGCTACCATAAGCCAACCAGCAGTAGTTAAGAGTGATGATTGAATTTTATCCATCAATAAAGCAACTACAAATAGTCCACCTGCATGAAACATTTGATATGTAACACCTGTTTTCCAAACCTCTAACATTTTTGCAGAAACTTTATTTTCTAAACCGTGTGCTCCGAAAGCCCCTAACGCAACAGATAGCCCCGCTGCAACACAACCTAGTAAAAAGAAAATTTTCATCTTAATTCCCCTTTTTTACTTTTATCATAAGCAATTTTTTCATATAAGCCAAACGATTTATCCTCTAAAAATCAAATAAAGAATTACCGTTTGCATCACTTTCTTTTATATATACTGGCTCATTAGAAACCGGTGCAATTGGTTGCATCGTGATTGGTTGTGATCCAATTATTTGTGATTGAACTTGTGGCTCTCTATACGTAGAAGATTCAACTTGCTCATCTAATAATAAATCACATAAAGCACGCACAACTAATACATGTTCTTTTGATTTTTGTCCTTCACTACTTTTTGCCTTTGCAATTTCATTCGCCATTTTATTTAAAATCTTATCGCTTGATATTTGCATCCCTTATCACCTCGTACTTTGTAGTTCTTTCTCAAATTGTCCCAGCTTCTCTACTGAACCAAATACTATTATCATATCATGTTCTTGCAACTTTTCCTGCCCCGTTGGATTATGTATAACATTCCCATTTCTCAAAATCGCTAAAATTGTTACATCAAATTGATTTCTAACATCACTCTCTAATAATGATTTATTAGCTAAAATAGAGCCCTTACCTACTGCAATTTCTTCAATTACAAATGACTGCTCCACGCCATACAGTACTGTATCAATATAATGAACTGTTAACGGATTCGCAATACCTTTTGCAATATGAATCCCTGCCATACTAGATGGATTAATCACCTTATTTGCACCAGCCCTCTTTAATTTGTCTTCGGTTTCTGGTTTTTCTGCTCTTGCCACAATTTTAATTGCATCGTTTAATCCTCTTGCAGTTAACGTAATAAATACATTTTCAGCGTCATTTGCTACGATAGCAACTAAACCAGCTGCCTTTGAAATCCCAGCATGTTGTAACACTTTGTCTTCTGTTGCATCTCCATGTACGTATAAAAGCTTTTCCTTCTCTAATATGCTTTCATCTTTATCCACGACGACAAATGGGATCTTCTTTTCTTGCAATTCATGTACAACTTGTAGCCCTACTCTACCGCAACCACATACGATAATATGATTTTGTAACTGTGCTATTTGTTTATCCATCTTCTTCCTCCGTACTGCATGAAATAAATTCCCTTCAATAATCATAGCTGCCACTACACCAATTGCATACGTAACAATACCGACTCCAACCGGTATGATAAGGAGCGCAAAAACTTTTCCTGCATGTGTTACAGGAATGGCGTCTCCGTATCCCACCGTTAATACGGTAATCATCGTCATCCAAAATGCTTGAAATAAGCTAATCTCTTCAATTGTCATAAATCCTAATGTTCCTAGAATTACAACAAAAGTCATACATATAACTGCTATCCATAATTGCTTACGTGCATTCATATCATGTTTCAACTCTTTTCTCTATCTACAATCTTTGCCAGTGGAAATGAAATACATATATACTAGATACGGAATCTATGAAAGAGGTTGATATAATGAAAACATTTCTTTCCGCCTTACAATGGGCACTATTTATTTTAGCTGGGAGTCTTATTGTACCAATTAGCGTCGCAACTAGTTATGGTCTTGATGGCGCTGAAGCTATCGCATTCGTACAAAGAACATTATTTGTTCTAGGCTTTGCTGGTCTCTTACAAGCTATATTTGGGCATAAACTTCCTATTCAAGAAGGTCCTGCTGGCCTTTGGTGGGGAATTTTCTCCCTATATGCAAGTTTAGGTGTCGTATTATTTGGATCAAACAATGAGACACTTAAAGTTCTTCAATATGCTTTCTTATTAAGCGGTATCATTTGTATTATTCTTAGCGTTTTTGGACTTATTGATAAACTCGTTCGCTATTTTACACCGACAGTCATTGGAACGTACTTATTTCTTCTTGTTGCACAACTTAGTGGTTCCTTCTTAAAAGGAATGTTCGGCCTGGATGGAAAACATACAGAAGTACAACCTAACGTATTTATTCTTTCACTCATTGTTATTTTACTATCCTTTTTCATCATGAAGCTACCTATTATCGGACAATATTCTGTTCTTTTCAGTATCGTTTGCGGCTGGATATTATTCGCATGCTTTGGATTATCCAATCCAATAACACCAGTGACAGACATAATCCGTTTTCCATCCTTATTTGTTTTCGGAATGCCTCGTGTTGAATGGAACATGGTAATTACGGTCATTTTCGTTACACTCTTACTTCTAACAAATATGTTAGCAAGTATTCGCGTTGTACAAAAGGTTGTCTCTAAATATGAAGAAAATGCTGCATCAGATCGTTTTAAACAGGCCGGTATTATAACAGGAATCAATCAATTACTAGGCGGCCTGTTTTCGGCTATCGGACCTGTCGCTATTTCTGGATCAGCAGGTTTTATTGCAACGACTAATATTTATAAACGCCTCCCATTTATATTAGGGTCAAGCTTTATTATTGTCGTTAGTATATTCCCAAAGATCACTTCATTCTTTGCGGCAATCCCAGTTGCAGTTGGTTATGCTGCCATTTATCCTGTATTTGCAAGCATGATCGGTCTCGCCTTTCGAGAATACGAAACAGTACAGGATAAAGAACGATTATTTAAAGTAGCAGGTCTGTCAATCTTCACAGGAATTGGGGTTATGTTCGTTCCAGCAGGAGCATATTCCACGCTTCCACCATTTCTAGCTTCATTCCTAAGTAATGGTCTCGTTCTTGGGGCTGTAATGGCAATCTTACTAGAAATACTATTTTCTCGTTCAACAATAAAACAAGTATCGTAAATTGGAAAACTTCCATTATTGCACTCTACCTTTAGAGTTGTTACGATAAAATAAACATTTAATCATTGGGGTTTTGTCCATCCCCAATGATTATTAATTAATATGATGAGAAAAACACTCATAAAAATAAATCTACTTCTTTTTAAAGAGGTTCGATGTCTTACTATTATTTCTTACATCTCCATGAACATATATTTGATTTAAATAAAGAAGGGAATTTTCAATATGACTTATAAAATGATTGTTTTAGATTTAGATGATACTTTATTACGTGACGACCATACTATTTCACCTCGTACGAAAGAAGCTCTAATGACTGCACAAGAACAAGGTGTAAAAGTTGTACTTGCTTCCGGACGTCCAACGTTTGGTATGCGCAATGTAGCGAAAGAACTTCGTTTAGAAGAATACGGCAGTTTCATTCTATCTTTTAATGGCGCAAAAATTATTAACTGTAAAACAAACGAAGAAATCTTTAGTAGTACGCTTTCTCCTGAAATCGTTCACAATTTATTTGAAATTAGTAAAACTGAAGATGTATGGATTCATACTTATATTGGCGATGATATCGTAACGGAAGAAAATAATCCTTATACTGAAATTGAGGGCGATATTACTGGTATGCCTATCGTTGTAGTAGATGACTTTAAAGCTGCTGTTAAAGAGCCTGTAGTAAAAGTATTAATGAATAAAGAAGCTGAACGCCTTGTTGAAGTAGAAAAGAAATTACAAAAACAACTAGAAGGACAATTAAGCGTTATGCGTTCTAAACCATTCTTCTTAGAATTTACTGAAGCCGGTGTTACAAAAGGAACGAGCTTAAACCAATTAATCCAAAAACTTGGCATTAAGCGCGAAGAAGTTATCGCAATGGGCGATAGCTATAACGATCAGGCGATGATTGAATTCGCCGGTCTTGGTGTCGCAATGGGCAATGCACCTGATGATATTAAGGAAATTGCAAACTATGTAACAGATACAAATATGAATGACGGTGTAGCAAAGGTTGTAGAGAAGTTCGTACTAAAAAAAGAAGCACTTGTTTAATATTTCCACTCATAAAACCTATTTGAAGTCAAACACTTCAAATAGGTTTTTATTTAAATTACCATGCTTTTGTGACTATATTTTGAACTTTGCACTATTCTCGTAGTGTAAACTTTCTTTTTGTATATAATGAAACAAAATAGACTATTTTATTTTAAAAAAGAATACAAATTTACTATAAACAAGCATACGTTAAGGGAGGCTATTTTACATGTTATCTACACCAATCGGACGATTAAGAGCAATTGGACTTATTGAGGGGATTTCTTTCCTACTACTATTATTTGTAGCAATGCCATTAAAATATTTCGCAGGATTTGCAACAGCTGTTAAAATTACAGGCATGGCTCACGGTGTTTTATTTATTTTATTTATCTTCGCAGTAATTCAAGTAACAATCGTACACCGTAAATCAATTTTATGGGCACTTGGGGCATTCGTTTCATCAGTTATCCCATTTGGCACGTTTGTACTAGATGCAAAATTAAAGAATGAGCAACAATAATGAAAAGGTAGTTAACGACTGTTAACTACCTTTTCTATTTATAAATTTGGAATTTCCCAATCAATTTCTCTCTCGCCCATATTAGCTAAAATCGTATTTACTTTAGAGTATGGCTTACTCCCAAAGAAACCTCGTCTTGCTGATAGTGGGCTTGGATGTACAGATTCGATAATATGATGATTTGAATTTGTAATTAACTTCTTCTTCGCCTGTGCATGGCGTCCCCACAATATGAAAATAACTGGCTTTTCACGTTCATTCAACAGCTCAATTACACGATCAGTGAAATGCTCCCATCCTTTTCCCTTATGAGAATTTGCTTCGCCTTGTCGAACTGTTAATACAGTATTTAGTAGTAATACTCCTTGCTCTGCCCATTTCACTAAATAACCGTTATTCGGAATGTCATACCCATATTCATCTCGAAGCTCTTTATACATATTTAACAATGACGGTGGCGTTTTAACACCAGGTTGTACAGAAAAGCTTAAACCATGCGCTTGATTCGGCCCATGATATGGGTCTTGTCCTAAAATAACGACCTTTGTATTTTCATAACTTGTATACTCTAGAGCGTTAAAAATATCTTCTTTCTTTGGGTAAACAACATGTGTACTGTACTCTTCTTTCAAAAAATCAGCTAGCTTACGATAATATTCTTTCTCGAATTCTGGTGCCAATAGTGGCTCCCAATCATTCTTTAAAACATTTTCCATACTGTCACTTCCCGTCCAATTAATTCACCATATCCTGCTTTGTAAATACTACAAATGAAATGATAAGAGACACAACTCCCCAAACAGTTAAGTTCATCAAAGAAAACCCCATCGATAAACCTTGTAATGCAGGTAGTTTCCCTGATAGATAATCTGTTAATGATAAATTCACACTAAAAATATATTTCGCACCTTCCCAAGATGTTGCGAACGAGCTTAAAATACCGCCTGCAATTAATGCAGCTAGCATAACGCCCATACCAGCTGGTGTATTACGAATTAAAACAGAGACCATAAATGATATAGTTCCGACAACGATAGCAACAAACCAAGCTAATCCATACGCCATCAAGATATATTGCCATTGCGGAATAAGATGTACAAAATTCGTATTTAACGTTTCCTTATCAATAACAAATCCAGTTAACACAGGTAAATTCCATCCCGAGTATCCAAATACAAGCCCTGATAATATGTATGCAAACACACCTACAAGGAGCAGTATGAGCGAAATGAAAAATAACATCGTTACGTATTTACTAAGGAGTATTTTCCAGCGCCTAATCGGCCGCGTAAGTAACATCTTCATCGTTCCATCACTTCGTTCTCCTGAAACAATATCAATGGCGACAATCATTACGAGAAGTGGAATAAATAATGTAATTCCTTGCTCAATAAACGCCCTTACAAAAGTTGGTGCGCCCGGTGCCATCGGGTTAATATCATGATCTAAATAATATTGTTGCTGCTCAACTCTTACCTTTAACCAATCACGCCATTCTTCTGGCAACCTAGAATTGTTCAACCGGTTCTGGGAATCAACAATTTGCTGTTGCAATGAAACCTTCCAATCAGTTGTACCGAGTCTTTTTTGTGTCGTTTCTATTTCACGATACTGCGCATACACAAAAAGCGGGATCAAGATTGCTAAAATAAGCATAACAACAAAAATACGCTTCTTACGATAAATCTTCTCCGATTCGTTTAAAACTAGATTCGCAAATTCACGCATGCTGCTCACCCCTTGTGAGTTCAATAAATAAATCTTCTAGCGTAAATACAAGTTCCTTAACACTATGTACATCTATCCCGTTTTCTACAAAATGTTTATTCCAATTACTTATAGATGCGATATTCATGCGGCATAGTAATCGATCACCTTCTATACTCACTTCTCTTACTTCCTCAGCATCTTCTAGCATATCTTTTGCCTTCCCAATCGGCGTAACAATCCATTCTACGCGGTCACTTGCTGTTTTAATTAATTCTTCAACTTTGGCAACTGTTATCATCTTTCCTTTATGAATAATAGCAACGCGATCGCATATCATTTGCACCTCACTTAGCAAGTGACTTGAAATAAACACGCTCATATTTTCTTCTTTTACAAGCTTATGTATAAATTCCCTAAGTTCTCTAATCCCTGCTGGATCTAAACCATTCGTTGGCTCATCTAATATGAGCAATTTTGGATTCCCAAGGAGCGCCTGCGCAATTCCAAGCCGTTGTTTCATACCAAGTGAGTACGTTTTTACCTTGTCATGAATTCTTTCATCTAAATGAACCATTTCAGCAATTTCAATAATACGTTCATCTGATATATCACCTAACATACGAGCAAATTGCTTTAAATTTTCCCATCCCGTTAAATATGTATACAACTCTGGGTTTTCAACGATACTCCCAATTTGACGCATCGCTTCTCTAAAATTTTCCTTAATCGAATAACCACCGATAGAAATCGTACCTTCTGTCGCCTTAATCAATCCAACTAACATTCGAATGGTAGTCGTCTTTCCAGCACCATTTGGTCCTAAGAACCCGAACACTTCTCCTTGCTTTACATCAAAGGAAATATTCTCTACAAGAGTCTTCTTTCCAATTACCTTCTTCAAGTCTCGTACGGAAAGTATCGTCGTCATTTTACCCCTCCTTGTTCTAGTTTTAATTTACTTACAACATTTTGAACTAAACGTTCTGCCATATACGTATAACCTACTTCGTTCGGATGAAAATGATCAGAGTATAATAAATCTTTCCCACGGTTTTGGAATAAATCAAATGTCGGTGTAATATACACATTTTTATCGTTTAGCGCTAACTTCTCTAAAGATGCATTCCAGTCCACAACAATGTTTGAAGACCCTTTTAAATCTTCTACATCTTCAAAAGGATTGTATAAGCCAAGCCAAAAAATCGGACTATCTGTATTTAATTTACGAATTTCTTCTATAATTTTCTTTGCTTCATTTTGAAATGTTTCTGTGTCAGGACGATACGTCTCTAAATCTATTTTCCCAAGCGATTCCCAGCCTGGGAACAAATCATTCCCACCAATGGTTAACACGATTACATCTGCTTGTTTAATTGAATATTGAGCGCCATTACTTTCAATTTGTTTTAATAAATCGGGCATTTTTGCACCACTAACTGCTAAATTTGTTAATGCAATTTTTTGCTTATAATCTTTTTGTAAATCCTCTTTCATTCGCCCAACATAGCCAATTCCTTCTTTATCACCAACGCCACGCGTTAATGAATCACCTAAACTGACGATTTGTAACGTTCCCGTTTTCTTTTTCTCCTTCGCCACTACATCGGTCTTTTTAATTAAATTTGAAGCTTTCGGATTTAATACATCATTTACACCTGAAACAAAGCCATATGCAAATAAACAGAAAGATGCAATTGTAATGAGTAGAATTACTTTTACCACTTTTGATCTCATATCAAAACCCCTTTTAGCCCTCATAGATTGTCCATAATTATACCAAACGCAATTTTGAAAAGCGATTTTCATACCTTATCTATTATGTTGTTTCCCTTTGTACGAATTCTGGCAATAACTCTACGTGCTTTACATCTATTTGCTCATCATTAATCTTTTCATATAATAATTCAAATGCCTTCACACCAACATTTTTACTAGAATATGAAATCGTCGTAATGCCTAAAATGTCTGCTACATCTTGATCATCACAACCAATAATCGTAATATCTTCTGGAATACGAATTCTTTGTTTTTTCGCCTCCGTTACCATTCCCGCTGCAATATGGTTACAAGATACAAGAAACGCAGTTGGCTTTACTGACATAGAGGCCCACTCCCTAATTACATTACGCCCATCTTCCACCGTAAAACAGCCTTCAAACTTCCAAGTTCCTATCGGTTTTTCAGCAATCTGTTGAAGTGAATCCGCATATGCTTGTTTTCTTCTCTGGCTATTAATGCTATTACTTCTTCCAATGCAATACCCAATACGTGTATGACCAGCATCTATTAAGTTTTTCATCCCTTGTGAAAACACTTTATAGTAATCAACATGTACACTTGAAATGCATTTTGAATCTATTTCTTCACACATAACAATCGGGCCGAATTTCGTATATTCTTCGAGCTTCTCCTTACTATTTGCCCGAGAACATATAATAACCCCATCAAGCTTTTTCATTTTTAACATATTCAAAATTTCTAATTCTCTTTCCTCGCTATAATTCGTCTGACAAAGCATCATATTATAATTATTCTTTGCTGTTTCCTTTGATATTCCCTCAATAATGGCACTATAATATTGATCATTAACGTGCGGTAATAAAACGCCAATTACATTCGTTTTTCCTTTCACTAAATGAATTGCATTCACATTTTGCGTATAGTTTAATTCTTCTATAATTGCTAAAATTTCTTTTCGCTTCTGTTCATTCACATATGGATGATTATTTAGTACACGTGAAACAGTTGAAACAGATACCCCAGCAAGTTCAGCAATCTTTCTTATATTCGTCATCTCATTTTCCCCTTCCCTGCAAAAATTCTCCCTTGACCTGGTAAGCTTTCCACAATATATCCTTTCCTAGCAAATACATTTTGAAAGGATATACAACTATGCTTCGATTCAAATTAGAATATATATTTTTCATTGGTGGTCTACTCATTCTCGCCATCGGTATTAATATGATGACGACCATTACTTCCTTTGGACTTAGCCCTTATGATTCCTTCTTTATTGCACTATATCAAAATTTCGGGATAAGTATCGGTTTTTGGATTTTCATGATTAATTTTGCCTTTACCCTTATCGTCCTCTTTTGGAATAAAAGACAAATTACAATCGGTACAATCGTAACAATGGTTCTTATCTCTCTTTTTGTTGATTGGATTGGTTCCATTACAACTATTATGGACGCTGTCCGTTCTCTTCCAAAATATATAACACTTATTTGCGGAAATCTATTCGTTGGAGCCGGAATTGGTCTTTATGTCTCTACAAACCTTTGTGCAGCACCGCAAGAAGCTTTCGTTTTAACAGTTGCTGAGAAAAAGAAATGGACATTTAGAAGAACAGAAATTTCGTTAGCGTTTTTATTTTTAACATTAAGCTTTTTATTAGATGGACCTATCTATTTTGGAACAATCATCTTATCTTTTACAACAGGCTGGATTATCCAAGCATTTATTCAAGTTGGTACGAAGATTTTAAATAGAAAAAAACCTATTAAGCAAGCCGCTTAATAGGTTTTTTCTTAGAGGAGATACTACTTTGCATCCCCTTCAATTCGATAGTTTGCTTTCAAACAATCTATTTCTTCATACCCTTGCAACGTATGTAGAATATAATCATAATCAGCAAGAGAAGCACGATGCGTTACAATTACAATTTCAGCTTTTCCTTTCTCTTCAAGTGGCATTTGAATAATTTTTTCAAAGCTAACGCCACGCTCAGAGAATAACGAAGTAATTTTTGCAAATACACCAATTTCATCTTTCACATGAAGTCTTAAAAATTTCTTCACAACAATTTCGTCTGGCTCTTTTAATACTTTTTGATATTGCGGGACTACAGCACTATTTCCTGTTACCCCTAATCTAATATTTTGCATTACAGCTACTAAATCGGAAACAACAGCTGTTGCTGTCGGTAAACTTCCTGCACCTGGTCCATAAAACATCGTTTCTCCAACTGCTTCACCATACACATATACAGCGTTATATTCATTTTGCACGGCCGCAAGAGGATGTGTATTTGGAAGTAAAGTCGGTTCAACTGTAACCTCTAATTTTTCACCATCTCGCTTCGCAAGACCGATTAGTTTAATCGTGTAACCTAAACTCTTACTGTATTCGATATCTTCCTCTGTAATAGAAGTAATCCCTTTTACCTTCACATCTCCAAGCTCTACATTTGTAGAGAAACCAAGGGTAGCCAAAATTGTCATTTTTCTTGCTGCATCTAAACCTTCTACATCTGATGTTGGATCCGCTTCTGCAAATCCAAGTTGCTGGGCTTCTTTTAACACGTCGTTATATGCTCTCCCTTCATCTGACATTTTCGTCAAAATAAAATTTGTCGTTCCATTTACAATTCCCATTACTTTCGTAATAAGATCTGAAGAAAGTCCCTCTACAATACTTCGTAAAATCGGAATCCCTCCGGCTACACTTGCTTCATAAAACAAATCTGCTTTATTATCTTTTGCTACCACTAATAGTTCCGCCCCATGTAACGCCATTAAATCTTTATTGGCAGTCACAACATGCTTCCCGCTTTGTAAAGCTTGCAAAATATATGCTTTTGCATCATCAATGCCACCCATTACTTCGATGACAACGTCGATGTTTGGATTGTCTAAAATTTCATGTGCATCTTGTGTTAATAGAGTAGAAGGTACCTCTACTTCTCTCTCTTTTTCAATATTTTGTACTAGTACTTTCGTTACTTTTACAGGACAACCTACTTGGTGTATAAGTCGCTCTTGGTGATCTGTAATGATACGAACTACTCCGCTACCAACTGTCCCAAGACCTAATAAGCCAACTTGAATTTCTTTCATAATACTGTCCACCCCTCAAAAATTGTGTTTAGATGAAATTATATGAATAAAAAATCTGAAAAACAATGTTTTTTGAACATTCGGAAAAATATAGATTAATCTTTACAAAGAAAACGTTGCCACGTGTGACACAATCTTTTTTTATAATACATAAGGGGTTTCTTGATACACGTAATAATTCAGCCAATTAGAGAATAATAGATTCCCATGGCTTCTCCACCTTACAAGCGGCTTCTCATTTGGATTATTATGCTTAAAATAGTTTTTCGGCACATCAATATTTAACCCTTTTTGGCGGTCCCGTTCGTATTCTTGCTTTAACGTATCACAACTATATTCACTATGCCCGAGCGCAAACACTTGTCTTCCTTCTTGCCCAATAACAAGGTGAACACCTGCTTCCTCAGAGTTTGCTAATAATGTTAATTCTTTCACCTCTCTAATATCACTCTCTCGTACTTCTGTATGACGCGAATGCGGGGCGAAAAACAATTCATCAAAACCTTGTAACAGTTTCACATGTTGCTCACGGACTTCATGTTCAAATACACCAAACATTTTTTCCTTAAGAGGATACTTTGGAACGCCATAATGATGATACAAACCAGCCTGTGCCCCCCAGCAAATATGAAGCGTAGATGTTACATTCGTTTTTGAATACTCCATAATACGTTTAAGCTCTTCCCAATAATCTACCTCTTCAAAAGAAAGGGTTTCAACTGGTGCTCCTGTAATAATGAGTCCATCAAATTTCTCATTCTCAATATCACGGAATGTTTTATAGAAACTCGTTAAATGTTCCTGTGCAACATTACGAGACAAATGCGATTCCATATGAAGTAAATGAACATCTAATTGCAACGGTGTATTTCCAATTAAACGAAGTAATTGCGCTTCTGTTTCTTGCTTTGTAGGCATTAAATTTAATATAGCAATTTTCAATGCCCGAATATCTTGTGTTTCTGCTCGCTCTTTTGTCATTACAAAAATATTTTCCTCCTGCAACACTTTGCGAGCTGGCAAATCTTTATCAATTATGATCGGCATGTTGTTTGCCTCCGACTAGCGCTGCTTCTAAATCTGCAATAATATCCGAAACATCTTCTATACCAACTGATAAACGAATTAAATCTGATGTGACGCCAGCTAAGCGCTGATCTTCGGCACTTAATTGTCTATGCGTTGTACTAGCAGGATGTATAACGCAAGTTCGTGCATCAGCTACATGCGTTACGAGAGTTGCTAGTTTTACATTTGCGATAAATTCTTTTGCTGCTTCTAATCCTCCCTTAATGCCGAATGTTAAAACACCACTCGCACCTTTTTTCAAATACTTTTGTGCTAACGAATAATTTTCATTACTATTTAATCCCGGATAATTCACCCATTCAATACGTTCATGATCAGCAAGCCATTTAGCAACTGCAAGAGCATTTTCACTATGACGCTCCATTCGTAAATGCAATGTTTCTAAGCCGATATTGCTAATATACGCATTAAATGGGCTCATACAGTTTCCGTAGTCTCTTAATAATTGAACACGTGCCTTCACAATATAAGCTGCTGCACCAAAATTTTGAACGTAACTTACGCCGTGATAACTTGGATCCGGTTCAACTAGTTCAGGATATTTCCCGTTTGTCCAATCGAAGTTCCCTCCGTCAATTACAATGCCACCTAACGAACTTGCATGACCATCAATATATTTCGTCGTAGAATGAACGATAATATTTGCTCCATGTTCAAATGCTTGGCATAAATAAGGAGTTGCCAATGTATTATCCACGATAAAAGGTACTTCCAACTCTTTCGCTGCATCTGAAAGTTCTTTGAAATTTAAAACGTTCATCGCCGGATTTCCTAGCGATTCTGCATAAACAAGTTTCGTCTTATCATTAGCAAGGGCCACAATTTCATCAGCAGTTAAATTCGGATTAAAGAATGTAACATCGATACCAAGTTTACGCAAACTCACTCCAAATAAATTAAACGTCCCGCCATAAACTGTGGAAGAACAAAGCAAGTGGTCTCCGCTACTACAAATATTTAAAACAGCAAGCATAATAGCAGCTTGCCCAGAAGCTGTTGCAACAGCACCTACACCACCCTCTAAATCCGCTAACTTTTGCTCAAATGCAGCTAAAGTAGGATTTCCAATACGCGTGTAGATATATCCTTCTGCCTCTAAATTAAATAGCGCTGCTAAATCATCTGAAGTATCGTATTTATACGTTGTACTTTGATAAAGCGGTAAAACACGCGGTTCACCATTCTTTGGCGTATAGCCACCTTGCACACAAATCGTTCCTTTCCCCCATGATTCTCCCATTTCTTATTCTCCTTTCTTTTATACAAAATAAAAAACTGCCCCTTTCCTGAAAACAAGAAAGGAGCAGTTTGAAAACACGCTCTAAAGGCTCTTTCTTATCTCTCAGGGTTATTACCTGCAGGATTTGGCACAATTCCGTTATACGGCTGTTGCCAAGGTTTCATCGGGCCTGTCCCTCCACCTTTTCTTGATAAGACTATGCAATTACCGTTGATTTTATAGCAATAATTTCCTCATGTCAATTAGTTTTTCTGAATGTTCTAAATTAAATACAAAGAACTTAATGTACATAACAAAAGAAATATATTCTATATCCATTTGAAAAAGACCTTTTAAAACCTCCGCTTAATTTACTATTACCAATGCTTGGGGCAGCTACTATCGGAAATGCATTTCCACTTCCAAAACATAACGAAACTACAAATAAAAAAAATAGGCAGTGTGGACAAAAGTTCCACTGCCTATTCTCATTACACATGTTGCTTCAATAATGCATATAACTCCTCAAAATTATGCACTTCATATTTCGGTATAATCCCACTATCATTTAATTTCCTTTCTGGATTAAACCAACAAGTATCAATTCCCGCTACATATCCACCTTTCATATCAGCGCTTAACGAATCCCCAATAATGAGCCCTTCTTCAGGAACAAAGTTAGGAATCCTTTCAAAAACATAATCAAAATACTCTTTCATTGGCTTTTGATAACCTGTATCTTCAGAAACGAAAATATCTTGAAACAAGGCATGTAACCCTGCATTACGTAATCGTTTATCTTGCGTCTTAGAAATACCGTTTGTCACTATATATAAATCGTACTCACTTTGAATTTGATTTATAAATTGTAAGGCACCTTCCATGAGCTGATTTCCTTCTTCTAAGTAACTGCGATAATTATTTTCGAATAATATCCCATCTACTTCTTCCCCGTATTCTTTAAACAAAATTGAAAATCGTGTATTTACAACTTCATCACGATTTATTTCACCTTCTTCAAAAGCAGTCCAAAGACTTTTATTAATTTTTTTATATTGCGCTTCAATCTCGCTAGTGAGAGACATCCCTTTCTCTTCAAAAAGCATACGTAATGCCGATTTTTCTGCCTTTTGAAAATCCAACAATGTATCATCTACATCGAATAATAATGTTTTATATTTTTTCATAAGCCCTTCACACTCTCTTTTCTACAAAAACAAATTTACGTAAATCGTATCATTCTTTCTTGTAAAAATAATAGGAGATATCTCATACTAAACATGAGGTGAAAACATGAAAGTCAGCAGAAATAGCGAAGAAATCTCTCATTACATACAAACTTACAATTTCCATACTCTTTTTTCTTTTGATATCTTACCGTATGCTGAACTACATTCCTTTCAGAAGAGAGAAAAGATATGTAATGAAGGGGTCGATGTTCCTTATCTTTATTACTTAATTTCTGGGAAAGCAAAAATATATATGAGTCACAAAAACGGAAAGGTCTCCTTGATTAACTTTATTCAGGCACCTTCGTTCATTGGGGAATTAGGATTAATTGGCGTAGAATCTGTTACGAAAACGGTGGAAGTAATGGAAGATTGTATATGCTTAGCGCTTCCTCTTAAAGATTGTCAGCATCTTTTGTTACAAGATGCTACCTTTCTACAGAAACTATGCAAATTTATCGGTGAGAAAACCATTACCCGAACAGAAAGTTATGCTAAAAATAATAGTTATCCGTTCGAAAATCGATTAGCGGCGTTTATTCTATTAACAGAACAAAATAACAGTTATATAGAAAAACATACTGAGGTTTCGGAATACTTAAATGTTAGCTACCGTCACCTTTTATATGTATTAAACCAATTTTGCCAACAAAATTACTTAAAGAAAGATGGAAGAACCTATTACATACAAGATCGAATTCAGTTAGAAAAACTAGCTGACGAACTTAAAATATAAAAAAGTAGCATTAACGTTTATCTGTTAATGCTACTTTTTTGAGTGACGATTCTATTTTCAATTAAAATTTACTTGCTACTTTAGCTGCTTCTTCAAGACCAGCTGTAATGATTTCTTCTGCTTTATCTGGGAATTGGTTATGTCCTTCAATAACTACTGTTTCCATGTTTGTTGCGCCGAAGAAGCCCATCATGCTTGCTACATATTTAACAGCCATTTCTACTTCTGCTGCGGGACCTTCAGAGTATACACCGCCGCGCGCGTTTAATAATGCAATCTTCTTATCTCCAATTAGACCAACTGGACCTTCTGGCGTATATTTAAACGTTTTACCAGCACGGTTTAAATAATCAATATATGTGTGTAACACTGCTGGAATCGTTAAGTTCCATAATGGGAAACCGAAAACGACTTTATCAGCTTCTAGGAATTGATTTAAATACTTATCAGCAACTGCTACTGCTTTTGCTTCCTCTTCAGTTAAATCAAACCCTTTACCAGCTTTGAATGTACCATTAATCATATCTACGCCTACATATGGTAATTCTTCTTTATATAAATCAAGTTCTACTACTGTATCGTTTGGATGCGCTTCTTTGTAACTTGCTAAAAACGCTTCATATAATTTTACACTAACTGCTTGTTCCGCTGGACGGTTGTTTGCTTTTACGAATAAAACTTTTGTCATTATGTTTTCCTCCTAGTACTAACTCTTCTGTTGTTATATGCTTTCAAAAAAGGTATCCCTTGTAATTGTTGTTTTGTTGCTTACAAACATATTTTATCTTTATATCAAGACAATTTCGTCCTCACATAGACGTATTTTTCCATAAAAAAAGTCCACCTTCTAAAGGCGAACTAGGTCTTACGACTTTCGTCTTATACAATTCCATTTTTTACTGCATATAATGCTGCTTGCGTACGATCAGATAAATTCAACTTACTCAAAATACTACTCACATGAGCTTTTACCGTTTTTTCCGTAATAACTAAAACAGAAGCGATTTCTTTATTACTCATCCCTTTCGCTAATAGCTGCAATACTTCATTTTCTCTCGCTGTTAACACATCCACTTGAATAGAAGGCTCTTCTTCCTTTTCTTCTACAGGTAATGTTTGAGAGAGAAGAGCATTTGCTATATCAGGATGTAATTGAATATTACCTTTATATGCACTTCGAATAGCCTCAACAAGCTGATCCGGTTCTACATCTTTTAAAATATACCCGCTTGCTCCAGCCCTTAATGCTGGTAACACATGCGCCTGATCAGAAAAGCTAGTTAATACAATTACTTTCACATCCGGATATTCTTTTTTAATACACGCTGTCGCCTCAACACCATCCATTTCGGGCATATATAAATCCATTAGTACAACATCAGGATTCGTCTCCCCTACTTTCATTAGTGCCTCTTTCCCATTACTTGCTTCTCCAACTAACTCTATATCTTCCTGTGTACTTAAGAAAAATGCTAATCCTTTTAAAACGACTGTATGATCATCAACTAACAATACTTTTATTTTCACAAACTTCCCTCATTTTCACATCATAATGGTACGTTTATTTTTACACTTGTCCTTTTCTTATCACTTACAATTTTAATTGTTCCACCGACTAATTCTACTCTTTCTCGCATCGTAGTCATGCCAAGTGATTTCTTCTCTTTTATATCCTTTTCTACGAAGCCGGTTCCTTGATCGACTATTTCTAATGATACATTCTTCTCCGTCACTTTGAAATAAATCGTCGCTTCTCTAACATTTGCATGCTTACTTACATTATTTAAAGCTTCTTGTCCAATTCTCCATAGCGCTTCCTCTACTACGCGTGGCAAATCACGGACACCTGTAACTTGTTCTCGAATTTTCAATCCCAAACTTTCACCATATTGCTTTAAAGCTGGTAATAATCCTTTCTCCAAACCCGCTGGACGTAATTGCCAAATTAACGTCCTCATTTCTTTTAAAGCTCCTTGCGCTAGTTCACGCATATCATGCAAAGATCGATCCACTTTTTCGTTTTGACCTTTTAAAACCGCCTCAGCGCCTTTTGTCATAAAGGTTAACGAAAATAGCTTTTGTGAAACAGAGTCATGTAAGTCCCTTGCTAATCGATTTCTTTCTTCCATTCGTACGAGTTCACGTCGTTGCTCATTTAACCTTAAATTTTCTATCACGAAAGAAATATGAGTTGTTATTGCTTGAAGTACATCTAACGTATTTACATCAAATTCACCATTATTTGAACTAACACATAAAACACCAAATATGTGAGTTTGAATCTGTATTGGGGTGGCGATAACCGTCCTATTAGAGGCAATCTTATGACTGATTTGATCGTTTAATAAAATAGGTTCACCTTTTTCTAACGCTTCTTTCGCTGCTTCTTTTATATCCTCCTGCCATTCTTCCTGGCAATAAGATGCCCGCAAGGATAATTCTTTCTCTTCCCTAATAAAGAATGCGACTTGATTCCACTGAAACACTTCACCTAATTGACCTACAACTTTTTCAGGCAATATATTAAATTGATGAATCGTTCTTAAAACTTGAATGAACCGTTCTAATTTCACATAATAATGTGCTCTTCGCTTTTCATTTTCATATAACTTTGCTCGTTTTAAAGCCGTTCCAATTTGGAAAGCAACTGATTGAAGCAATACTAATTCTTCTTC
Source organism: Bacillus cereus group sp. Bc061 (assembly GCF_027715825.1). Lineage (NCBI taxonomy): Bacteria > Bacillati > Bacillota > Bacilli > Caryophanales > Bacillaceae > Bacillus > Bacillus cereus group sp. Bc061. Next base: position 98,371 of record NZ_JAQFTZ010000003.1, on the reverse strand, counting down.
TGAAAAATGTGTTTTACCTGGGCTTGCCACATTTAACAAACCAAATTTTTCTCCTCCAGCCTTTAAAGGAACCGTAGCATGATGAAGAATTCCTTCTGTATCTCCCCAATTATATTCAATTGCATTATTAATTCTTTTACATTCAATAATATTAACAGCTCGTTCTAATTTTCCATCCACAAAGCCACGTAAACACCAACATTCTCCTTCACACATCGGACGTTTGTTTTCATATGTAAGTGCCTCTGGTAATTGATAATCAATTAATTTTGTATACCTACCATTTTCATCCGCAAGAAATATCCATCCTGTCGTTAAACCTGTTACACTCAGCAATTTTTCTAGTACTGCTTGCAATACATGATATGTATCATTTGATGTATTTAGTGTTTCTGCAATCTCTTTTAATATAACTAATTCATTTGTACGATTCTCTTGAAACATAATTCGTCTCCTACATACAAGATTTTACATAGTTCCTAACATAAATCATCTACTTTTCACTTTGTACTTATTCGTAACATTGATATAATGGTGAAAACATAGTTTTCATTATATCACCTGAGGGGGCTTTTCATAATGACATTAAATAAAGCACTTACTATCGCTGGTTCTGACACAAGTGGCGGTGCTGGTATACAAGCAGATTTAAAAACATTCCAAGAACTTGGTGTGTACGGAATGACATCTCTTACGACAATCGTAACGATGGATCCACATAACGGTTGGGCACATAACGTATTCCCAATCCCAGCTTCTACATTAAAACCACAATTAGAAACGACAATTGAGGGCGTTGGCGTAGATGCTTTAAAAACAGGTATGCTTGGATCGGTAGAAATTATTGAAATGGTTGCTGAAACAATCGAAAAACATAATTTCAAAAATGTAGTAGTTGACCCTGTTATGGTATGTAAAGGTGCTGATGAAGCATTACATCCTGAAACGAATGATTGCTTACGTGACGTTCTTGTTCCAAAGGCATTAGTTGTCACACCAAACTTATTTGAAGCTTACCAATTAAGTGGCATAAAGATTAATTCTCTTGAAGACATGAAAGAAGCAGCGAAAAAAATCCATGCTTTAGGTGCGAAATATGTCCTAATTAAAGGCGGTAGCAAGCTTGGTACCGAAACTGCAATCGACGTCCTATATGATGGAGAGACATTCGACATTCTAGAATCAGAAAAAATTGATACGACAAATACACACGGCGCAGGTTGCACATATTCTGCTGCAATTACAGCAGAACTTGCAAAAGGAAAACCTGTGAAAGAAGCAGTAAAAACTGCTAAAGAATTTATCACAGCTGCTATCCGTTATTCATTCAAGATCAACGAATACGTAGGCCCAACACATCACGGTGCATATCGTAAATTCGTTGTATCAAAAGAGCTTGTCTAACCTATAAATAAAAACACCCACAGAGTGTGTATTTTCCCTCTCTGTGGGTGTTTTTATTTATAAGCTCTTCTGGTCATCTTATCTTTAAGATGCAGAACTGACCTGATTTCTACCATTTCTTTTGGAGTAATATAATGCATCATCAGCAGCTTGAATAAATTGCTCTGGTGATTGTTCATATACTGAAATTCCTACTGAAACTGTAATTTTTATTTTTGTTCCATCTAACAATTGGAATGAATGTTTTTCAACAGCTGCGCGAACTTGTTCCCCCATACGCATTCCGTAAGCTAATCCCTTCTGTGGTATAAGAAGCGCGAACTCCTCTCCACCCTTTCGAAAAGCCAAATCTGGAAACGTTGAAACTTCTCGTAAAATACGCCCTATTTGTTTTAATACTTCATCTCCTGCAGGATGCCCGTACGTATCGTTTACAGACTTAAAATGATCAATATCTATAAGTAGTAAACAAAGTGAATCATTTTTCATGCACTTATTACCAATATGATGATTCATTTCTAAATCAAACTGCCTTACGTTTCCTAACCCTGTCAATGCATCTATCGTTGCATATTGCTTCATCTTTTGAAATAACTCATTGGATTGCAATACATAATTCGCGCTTATAAATGTGATATATGCTGCAACACTACTACAAGCTAAATATAATGCTACTATAGACATATCCTTAAACAGCATAGAAAGTGGCACCGCTAAAATAAATAAACTATATACATTAAACCAGATCCATCTTGTAAACATAGAAACTTTCATCCGCCAAATGAAAGTAACCCCAATGCCTATCAATACAATAGTATAACAAGCCAATTCAGAGGCTAAAGAGTACTCGGTTAAAAATAATCGGGTAATTAAAATAATCGTAACTGTTATACTACTAGCTATCGGACCTCCAATTATAATTGCCAAAATAACAGCTAAATAGCGTAGATCTAACATAATATCCTCAATATGTACGCCAAAGTACATCAACAGTACACTTAATATTCCAGTAAAAATACCTACTACACATTTCTGCCAAAAAGAGAACTCTTCTTTTAACGGTTTATCTCTTAAAAGCTGACCTCCAATAAAAATAAAGGAAAGAATAATGGTTGTGTTTACAAATAAGTCCCTTAACATAAAATAATCTCCCTACTTTTCTATCTATCCCTTTCCTTATTTTATTGTATACGAAATCCCTATAATTCCCAAAGATTTTTATTTATTTTTTGCTGTTCCACGTGAAACAGCAAAAAATAAAAAGGACGAAAATTCGTCCTTTTCACTAACAACAGCGCGAGATTTTTCCGCCCTTTGCATTAAATCTTGCTTCTTGCGCTTCTGCAAAAAATTGTTTTTGACATACAACTTCTTTTTCTGGATGATGCTTTTTCATATGCTCTACATATGTTTCATAGCTTGGTACCCCAACAAGTAAGCTAATAAAGTGTTTCCTTTGTCCCCATACTTGCCGTAGTCTTTTAAGCATAGTTCCTCGACTCACTTTCATCTTTAGGGATATATGGTGCCTCTTTTAGCGGCATCGGCTTATTTCTTAATACTTGAATCCAAATTCGAATTGCAGAAATTAATACAGCGATTACAACTATCATAAAAATTCCACAAAGTGCCGCATCAATATAATCATTGAAAATAATTTGCTTCATTTGAGCCACATTTTTAGCTGGCGCTAACACTTTCCCCTCATCTAATGCTCCTTGAAACACCTTTGCGTGGGATAGAAATCCTATTTTAGGGTTTTCATGAAATAGCTTTTGATAACCCGCCGTCATCGTTACAATAAGCAATCCGACAGTTGGAATAAGCGTCACCCAAACATATGCCTTTTTTCCCATTTTGAACAAAATTGTCGTTCCAAGTAATAACGCAATACCTGCTAACATTTGATTTGCAATACCGAAAAGTGGCCATAATGTATTAATTCCACCAAGTGGATCAACTACCCCTTGATATAAGAAATAGCCCCATCCTAACACACATAACGTTGTAGCTATTACATTCGCTAATGTAGAATCCGTTTTCCCAAATGGCTTATATACATGCCCTAAAATATCTTGAATCATAAATCGACCTACGCGCGTTCCAGCATCAATCGTTGTTAAAATGAATAACGCTTCAAAGAGAATCGCAAAATGATACCAAAATGCCATCATGGCCGTTCCACCTATTACTTTTGAGAAAATATATGCCATACCTATCGCTAACGTTGGTGCACCACCTGTACGTGATAAAATCGTTTGCTCTCCAACGTTTACAGCGAGATCTTTTAGTTCATTTGGTGTAATAGCAAATCCCCATGAGGAAATAACTTGAGCTGCCTGCGAGACATCTGTACCGATAAGTGCTGCAGGACTATTAATTGCAAAGTACGTTCCCGGTGTTAATACACAAGCTGCAATCATCGCCATGGCTGCTACAAACGACTCCATTAACATTGCTCCATAACCGATTGGCTGTGCGTGTCCCTCTTGCTCAATCATCTTCGGCGTCGTACCTGATGAAACAAGAGCATGGAATCCAGACACTGCACCACAGGCAATAGTAATAAATAAGAACGGGAATAAATTTCCAGAGAACACAGGACCAGTTCCATCAATAAATTTCGAAACTGCTGGCATTTGTAAATCTGGTGCTACAATTAAAATACCGATTGCTAATCCTACAATTGTTCCGACTTTTAAAAATGTACTTAAATAATCACGTGGTGCTAAAAGCATCCAAACTGGTAATGCCGATGCGATAAATCCATATACAATAAGCATTATAGCAATTGTTTCTCCGCTAAACGTGAACATGCTTGCAAGCGCTGGATTTTCCGCTACATACTGCCCTCCAATAAGAGAAAGTATAAGTAGGATAATTCCAATTACTGACCCTTCACCAACCCGTCCAGGCCTAATGTAGCGCATATATACTCCCATTAAAATAGCAATAGGAATCGTTGCTGCTATCGTAAACATTCCCCAAGGGCTTCCGACAAGCGCCTTTACTACTACTAATGCTAATACTGCTAATAAAATAATCATAATGCCTAAAATACCAATCATTGCAATAAGTCCTGTAACAGGACCAATCTCATCTTTAATCATTTCACCGAGAGATTTACCATTACGTCTCATCGAAGCAAATAAAATGACAAAATCTTGCACAGCTCCAGCGACAACTACCCCTACAATAATCCATATTGTCCCTGGCAAATATCCCATTTGTGCTGCCAAAATCGGTCCTACTAAAGGACCAGCCCCAGCGATTGCTGCAAAATGATGCCCAAATAATACCCATTTATTTGTCGGAACATAATCTTTTCCATCATTTAATGTATGAGCTGGCGTTTGTCGATTATTATCTAAACCGAATACCTTTCTCGCTATAAATCTACTATAAAAGCGATAAGCAACTGCATACACACATACCGCAGCTACTAAGAGCCATACAGCATTAATAGTTTCACCTTGTGATAAAGCTATTACACCAAAAGCCCCGGCTCCTACTGCTGCAATAACTCCCCAAAGTAAAATCGACTTCAATGTTCTCACATACAATCCCCCCAATACTATTTCTTAGTGGGATTGTACTAAATTTTCTGAATATTTAACTTGAATCCTCCCTATCATGAAGGATTTTTAGTTTATCATGTTAAAAAATTCGCATTATCTGCTATAATTCAATTTTATTTCGAAGTCGTTTCACATAATTACGACTTACTGGAATCGGTTGCTCATCATATTTATCTAAATACAGATTATATGTGCCATTATAGTAAGGCTTTAACTCTTGTACATATGACATATTAATTAAATAACTTTTATGCACACGTAAAAAATCATATGCATTTAGCTTATTTTCTAGCTCCTGGAGTGTATATGTTGAAATATACTGATTATTTGTTGTATAAATTGAAACTGTTTTGTTTTCCTTATTTTTGCTTACATATACAATATCTTCAGGGAAAATATACCGAATCCCCTCTTGACCTTCTATCGGTAGTTTACGCAAATAGCTCTTTGCTTTCTCACCTTGCTCTTTAGCCATTCTATATAAAAGGAATTGCAAATCTTCCTCGCGAAATGGGCGTAGTAAATAATAAACTGCTTGAAAACGAAATGCTGTAATGGACTCTTCTATATCTTCACCCATAAAAATAAATTTCGTATAACAATTTACTTCCCGTAATAAACTTGCATATTCAAAACCCGTTCCATCTAGTAATTTTGAATTTAAAAAAACAAAATCTGGTGTATGCTTCTTCATCATAAATAATGATTCTGTTCCTGTATTTGCTTCAAAACATTCTACATTCCTTATATTTTCAGTAAATTTTTCAACTAAACTTCTTCGCTCTTCTGCATCTTCCATGATCAGTAAAATTTTCATTTCTTCAACCACCTAATTCTTTTGTCCGTATGTCCTGTTGTATACATTCGCTTTTATAAGGAACATTCCCTTTTTCTTACTATACCATTATTTATCTAAAAAAACAGAAAAAAGGGAACCATCATGGTTCCCCCTGCCCTTTTTTCCGTTATTTGTAGGCAGTAAAACCCACTGAATGAGAAAACATGGGCTCTTAGTTTTACTACTCTAAAACATAATTGGTACGGACCAATAATTGAGATCACTTACCGATTAAAGTTTTACCTTATACTAATTCTCGTTGTTTCGTTTCTTGCCCAAGTATAATTACAGCAAATACGCCTATTAAAATTGATCCACAGAAAATCGTAAATATTAGTGATAGTGAAGCCTGTAAAGCAACTAAATATCCTACTAATAGCGGTCCAAGAATACCACCAATACGACCGAATGCTGCCGCCATCCCTGCACCTGTACCACGAATAACTGTTGGGTATTGTTCAGGTGTATAAGCATATAATGCACCCCAAGCACCTAAATTAAAGAATGATAGTAACATGCCTGCTACGATTAATACCGTTAATGACTCTGCCACTCCAAATAAGTAAGCACTGCAAGCTGTACCAATTAAATACGTAACTAAAACAAACTTACGACCAAGACGTTCAATAAACCAAGCAGCTGTGAAATAACCTGGTAATTGAGCTAACGTCATAATAAGTACGTATTGGAAACTTTTTATTAAACTAAATCCTTTTAATACCATTACACTAGGTAACCAAAGGAACATGCCATAATAGGAGAAGACAACAGAAAACCATAAAATCCATAACATAATTGTTGCCTTACGATATTCTCCAGACCAAACTGACTTTATATTTTCGATAACGGATGGCCTTTTTTCAACCTTTTGGAATCTTGGAGAATCCGGTAAATTCCACCTTAAATATAAAGCATATAGTGCCGGAACCGCACTCAATATCATCGCAACTTCCCAACCATATTTCGGTATAACAAAATACGAGATAAGAGCTGCGATTAGCCATCCACCTGCCCAAAAACTTTCTAATAGCACAACTATTTTGCCACGTTCATGTGCTTCAACACTCTCCGATACTAATGTAGAAGCAACTGGAAGTTCTCCACCAAGCCCCATACCAATTAAAAATCGTAAAACAAGGAACATAGCAAGTGTCGTCGTTAAAGCCGTTAAACCACTACCGATAGAAAATAATAATAATGTAATAATAAAGACTGATTTCCGCCCTATTTTATCTGATAGTATTCCAAAAACGAGCGCCCCGACCGCCATACCAATTGAATTAATACTACCTATCCAGCCCATTTCTTGGGTACTTAATCCCCAATCTTTTTGCAGCGCTACCATTACAAATGAAAGCATTCCAACATCCATTGCATCAAATAACCATCCAAGCCCCGCTATACCAAGTAGCTTTCGCTTCGAAATTTCTTTCACCTTGCCCACAAGAAGTCCTCCTTACACAGCTGTCTTTACACATCATTTTACATGTGTGAATTGTATAAGTAAAATACTTTCGGTAAAAAATTCTCCTTCATCATTCCCAAAAAGTAAAATACTTATCCGACTATTTGAGGGCAGTAAGACCCCTCACCTCAAAATTCAGCTGAAGCAAAGAGAGATAGATAAAAAAACCATGGCCATTAAACACCCGATTAGTGAGTGTCCGCAATCGGTAGTAGATGAATAAAAACGCACTTTATTAAAAATGGACAAATAAAAAAGTAGCGATAGAACGCTACTTTTTTGAACGCATGACTTCTTTTAAAAATTCCGCTAATACTAACTGACGACGCCAACGCGTTGGATTGCTACACAATCTATAAAACCACTCTAAATGGATCGCTTGAATCCATTTTGGTGCACGTTTTACCTCTCCAGCCCATACATCTAAACTTCCGCCTACTCCAACGGCCATTTTCGTTTCTAAACGATGTTTATTCGTTTGGATAAAGTTCTCTTGTCTCGGGAAGCCAAGTGCAACAAGCAATAAGTCTGGTTTTGCCTTTTGAATACGAGAAACAATATTCTCTTCTTCTTCTTGTTTAAAATACCCATCTTGTATACCCACAATAGATACAGCTGAATACGTCTTCGTTAAATGATCTGCTGCAGCTTGTACAACATGCGGTTTTGCACCTAATAAGAAAACTGATACTGGTTTATTGTCTTCTGATAACGCCGCAAGTAAATTACACATTAAATCAAAACCTGCTACACGTTCCTTTACAGGTGTACCTAACATACCACTTGCTTTTACGACTCCAATACCATCAGGTGTAATTAAATCTGCATTTAATAATGTTTGATGGAATGCTTCATCCTTTTTTGCACACATAACAATTTCAGGATTTGCTGTTACTACCTGAAAAGTATGTGTTCGCTCCACTTCTAGTTGTTCTTTTAAATATTGGATCGTTTCATCCATTGTCATTGTAGAAAAAGGAACGCCTAGAATATCAACTGTTTGTACTGCCATAGTTAACTATCCTCTCTATCATTACAAGTTTTTCGCTATTAATTGCTTATATGTTTCCTTTGTATCTTCATATAGTTTTTGAAGTGAGAAGTTCATAATAGCATGCTCATAAATATGTTTCCCCATTGCTGCTAATTCTCCAGTTTTCCACTTATCATACGCTTCTTCTAAAGCTAATGCTAATGCCCTTCCATCATCTGTTGGCACAATCCATCCATACGTTTCATCTACAATTAATGGTTCAATTTCTCCAGCCCTAGTCACAATTGATGGTACGCGTTGATTTGCCGCTTCTAATAAAACTAGTGGAAATCCTTCACTATGGGAGGTTAATAAATTCACATGTGACGACGCAAATAATTGTTTTACATCTTGACGATGCCCTAAAAACTCGACTTTATTATTAATCCCTTTTTCAGTAGCCAATGACTTTAGATTTTCTTCTAACGGGCCATCGCCAACTAACAATACTTTAATTTTCTCTAATTTTGTTCGTTGTAACGCATCGAATAGAACTTCATGTCCTTTCACAGGATGCAATCGTGCTACTTGGATTGCCGTAAATACATCTTCATCAATATTGAACATTTCTTTTTTATTATAACCTTCTGCTTTTTCCTTATCGTATTCAATTCCATTATAAATAACATGCATCTTTTCATTAGAAATACCTAAAGCAGCTAAACTTTTCTTTAATCTATTTGTTACAACAAAAAATAAATCTATATTTTTTAAGGCTTTCAAATTCAATTTCGTAAAAATCCAACCTTTTAAGCCTTGTTTAGTAAAGTCTTCAAATGGATCACTATGAATAGTCGTTACCCATTTTGCCGTTATTCTCTTTTTCATTAAAGAAACATAGAAATTAGCCCTAGGACCATGCGTATGAACTATATCAAATTTTTCATTATTAATGAATTCGCTTATATTCTTTAAAATAGATAAATCATAGCGGGATTTTTGTGAAAACACATGGACTTTTATCCCTAACTCTCTTGCTTCTTTCGCAACAATTCCATCTTCAAATACCGCTAATTCTACTTCACCAGTTGGAAACTGATCGAGAAGTGAAATAATATGTGTTTTCCCTCCCCCATCTTCTGCTCCTGCATTCATATGCAATATTCTCATATTTTTTCCTCCTTTAAATCCTCGCCACATTTCCATCTATCTTTATTTTACTGTACTAAAAAATAAAAGCTAACAAAAGTTAGCTTTTATTTTAATCATTCAATTTCTAAGTCTACAATTAGATAAGCTAACACCACTACAAAGTAGATCCCAACTCCTGGTGCTGTTAAAATATGTCCTGCAATATAAGCAATACCTAATGCTAACAATAAGCTTGCTGCAATCATTCCATATTTTATATTAAATATCTCTTTAAACCTTGTAATAAATACTAGTAGGATTCTTAAGCCGTAATAAATAAATGGAATCATTAGTAATGCAAAACCAATAATCCCAAAGTCATAAAACCAATCATGGAAGTCCATTTCAATTAGCTTTGGATCTGGCTGCTTTTGTTCATTATATTTAAAATTACCTGCATAACCCATTCCTAATAACTTTTGTGACGTTGGCGCTTCTTTAAAGAACTGCTTATGTCTTTCTTCATATACTTGACGTCCGCTGAAAATAAGATTTTCTTGATTTTCTTTCTTTTGCTCTTTCTCAAGCTCTTTCTTAACTTCCTCTTCTATCTTTGCCTTTTCTTCTGGCTTTTCAACTTTATGATGGTTTTCTTCTTTTGCTTTAAGTTCTTGCTCTTTTTTCAGCTTCTCTTTAATTTCTTTTTCTTTTTGACCTTGCTGTGCCACATTTTGCTCTGATAAATAGTTATTGTGAATGCCCATATTTTGTGCTAATGGCGTTTGTTTAAACGTTCCAACTACACCAGCTAATAGGACAATAGCAATTACTGCATTAAACGCAAGGGATTTTTTGTTCGGATTTTTTCTATCAAATAATAATTGTAGTACAATGATCCCGATTGCTGCCGCTAACGTAGCACCAATTGAGCCCATTCCTACTTTCGTACCGACCTGAATTAATGAGTAAATCATTAAAAGCGATGGAATCCAATATAAAACGTGTTTCCAGCTCTTTGTTTTTTGAATAGAATATAGTACCACAATAGGGAAAATAATAGCTAAGATTGAACCTAGTTCATTCCCTGCATAGAACCAACCTCGAGAACCTACCTTCATCCATTCATAACTACCAAAGTCAGTAGATGTTGAAATAGAAATAACCATAATTGCGTTAATGATTAATGTAGAATATACAATACTATTTCGAACCTTATCACTAATATTAACTTTCTTTTTCAATGATTTTAAAGCTAAAATGTATGACCCCAGCATGATATATATATATAATGCTTTCGCAACGAATTTAACTTCTTCACCAAGTACAATAGGATCCTTAACTAGTTTGTTATTAATAAATCCTACCCCTAAAACTCCGGCTAATAATATCAGATAAATTAAAAACTTTCTATTTCCCTTCTCTTTTGCCTGAATTAAAATATAAATGCTACCAACAGCCATAATAAGGAATCTTACTAAAATTCCAACGGTAGCACTTGACTTTAATAAAGTGATGCTAAGAGACGTTAATAAATCTAAAACAGGCTGTAAAATAATAAAAAAGAGCAAAAAACGCTCAAATCTAACCCTAGCTTGATTTGCTAACATTCCAAGACCTCCATACAAAATCTTAACATTATCTTTTAATCATAATTTTTTATCATTCAAACACACCTAGCAATTATAACATAACTCATATTCAAATCGAGAACTATTTTTCCAGCTAAAACTAGCCAGGACAAGTATTAATCAGTAATAGAAATTACTGTTCTTTCGCTATACTCCTTATTTTTACAAAAGCTATCTAACAACCATCCCCTTATTTTTGTCAGTATATACATATTTTTTTATCATTTTATACAGATGTAAACAACATACCTACCATTGTAACATTTTACCAAGTAGGTAACACCAAAAAATGTAAAATTAATCTTTTCATATCTTTTTCAAATTACTTTATAGCTATTTTCCAAACATTTTCAAACGCTTTCTTTATGTATTTTATCCGTTTTTCTACATGTAGCGAAAAGTAATTGTTATTTCCAATACTTTAGTGTATATTTTTTCTCTGGAACATCTTTAAGAGGAAGGGATTAAGGCCATGTTATTAATCGATATATTTACGTTTCTTGGCATTATCGCCGCTGCCATTTCTGGTACATTAGTTGGTTTAAAAAAAGATTTAGATTTATTCGGTGTCCTTTGTTTAGCTGTAGCTACTGCGCTCGGCGGCGGTATTATTCGTGATATTATGATCGGTAACCTGCCTCCCGTCGCATTTGTTAAACCCATTTACTTTTTCGTAAGCGTATTATCAGCATTATTTACTTGTATGTTTTTTGAGCGTATCAATAAACTTCAAGTTGTTATTATGCTTTCTGACGCTGTTGGCTTAGGCGTTTTTACAGCTATTGGTGCAAATGCGGCAATGTCACATCATGTTGACGCCTCATTTTTAGTTGTTTCAATGGGAGTTATTACAGGTATTGGAGGCGGTATTTTGCGTGACATTTGCGCTCAAGATATCCCCTACGTCTTCCGAAAAGAAATTTACGCCATCGCTTCTATTTTAGGGGCAATTAGTTTCCTAATCACATATGCAATGGGGGCACACGTATTGGCTTTCTATGTTTGTTTATTAGTAACATTCATTATTCGTGTTGTCACTGTCATATATAATGTACATTTCCCAGTTTTCTTTAAAACACATGCTAAAATTAATAAAGGTCATTAAGAGAATTCTATATGGAATTCTCTTAATTTATATACTATTCTACACACTAACATAGAGTAATTGTATATAAAAATATATAATTATATTAGAACCAAAAATGAAAACGCTTTACAAACAGGGGGAAGAACGATGCTTGGGGTTTTTAAAAAACATAACAATAAAACAAACGTAAGTATACTTGAATTAAGTAAGAATCAACAAATCACTTTTAACGTTCCTACTAATTCTGAACTGAAAATTCAAATGGATATGCTACATATTTCAAAAGAAGATTTACAAATCGTAAAGGTACTACAGCCTTTTATTTATGAAGAAATTGATTGGATTACTGAAAAATTCTATTCCAATATTACAAAACAGCCTAATTTAATTACGATTATCGAACGTTATAGCTCTATTCCAAAACTAAAGCAAACTTTAAAAACACATATAAAAGAATTATTTAGTGGAGATATGCATGAAGACTTTATTGAACAACGTGTTAGAATTGCAAAAAGACATGTACAAATTGGGTTACATAGAAAATGGTATACTGCCGCTTATCAAGAATTATTCCGCTCTATCATGAAGATTTTAAAAACGAAAATTACAACAATTGACGATTTTTCTTATTCTATAAACGTAATAAACAAATTACTTACTCTTGAACAAGAACTCGTTATTGCGTCTTATGAATCTGAATATGAAAGAATGCAAAAAGAACTTGAAAAAGAAAAAGAAATAACAGCTATGACCATTACGCACATTGCAACAGAACTAGCATCTGTATCTGAAAAAACAAGCGCTTCTATTCAGCAGTTAACCGCTAAATCTGAAACGATTGTAGAAATTGCTAAAACAGGTACGTCATTAGCTACAACATCAGAAGAAAAAGCAAATAAAGGTAAAGAACAATTAAATGAGCAAAATAAACGAATGGAATACATTCAAACGAACATGGAAACGATTATTACAGATACACATGAACTTCTCGATATTTCTAACAAAATTAACGAAATTATAGATATTGTAAAATCAATTGCCGAGCAAACAAATTTACTCGCACTAAACGCTGCAATTGAATCTGCGCGTGCTGGGGAATTTGGCAAAGGCTTTTCTGTTGTAGCTGGAGAAATTAGAAAGTTATCAGAGCAAACGAAAGAATCTATATTTAACGTTACAAAGCTCGTTGAAAAAACAAATGAACAGATTGTTCGTGTCTCTTCTTCCGTGAAACAAATTAGCTCTCTCGTATCTGAAGGAACTGATAGTATGTCTGCAACGGATCAATACTTCCAAGAAATCGTAAAAGACATGTCTAACTCGAAAGAACAGAATAAAAAAATTGAGAATGAGTTAGAAACCATTTCACAAGTAATGAAAGGAATTCAAGACGATTCCTCAAAAATGGCTCTAACAGCCGATAGTTTACAACTGGAATTAAATCGATAGAGTGAAGTTTATGTCAGTAGAGATATTTTATCCCTGCTGACTCTTAGCTTTCATCTTCTATCCATAAAAAAAGAATCCAAACTGGATTCTTTTTATTTTCTGAAAAATATTTTTTGACAATACACATAACTCATATAAACACCAAAGCTTTGCAAAATAAACAATGCTGGCACAATAAGATTATAATATGCCATATCGACTTGGAAGAGCTTTAACAATACGTATCCGCTAATTAACAATAAGAACAACATATATCCCTCATTTTGTTGTTTCTTAATAAGAAAGTGTAATAGAGCTATAGTCATAAACAATGTTACCGCTATATATATCAGTTTTTCACATTTGAAAAGAGTAGAATTTATCCCCTCATCTGAAAACTGATTTATCACCGGTTCTAAAAGTTTAAATCTTTCTCCCTCAATCTCTTTTAACTTCTGATCAATATGCTCTGTTACACTTTGATTTTTCGATACTTTTTCCTCACGTTGCGCTTTTCCAATTAAGACAGATTGAACATACGTCTCATTCGAAATCGTATATTGTGACAGTCCCATTGTCTTAATTCCATAATTCACACTAAAATGAGCACTATAAAACAGAATAAGTATCCCTATCGTCTTTAGTAACACTTTTTGTTTCGTTGCTGATTGAAGCACTTCAATTAATAATACATATATCGTGATAAAAATAGGAAGAAATAATCCCATTGGGAAAATCATATTACTACATGCAAATAAAATCGCTGAAAACACCCACATATAAGGATGATCTAATCCTTTATATAAAAGTATGTAACAAGCAAAATAAAATAAAAATATTGCAAGTGACTCAGGAGTTAATACGGAACTCATGAATATATTTGGAATATATAGGGCATAAAATGTGGAAGCAATACGACCGCATTCTTCTCCAAAAACCATTGCCGCAATACGATAAATAAAAAATGCAGTTCCTGCGCAAAATAACACATTAAATAGTTGTAAAGCAAATAATGTATCACCAAATATACGAATAATTACTGACTCATATATAATAAACGGCAAATGAGTTATAGTCCCTATATTATTACCAATTGCAATCTCCTTTGCAGACTCATACATCATTTTCATATCACCAATTATTGGAGCGTCTACAAATAACAGCATACTAAGCCTCACAACTATAGATATACTTATAAGAAAAATAAGAAATTGTTTGTCTGTAAAACGATATTGTAGAATTGTTGCCACTAACAAAATGAGTATGACGAAAATTGCCAATATGATTGTTACACTTGTTGTACTTCCTCCAAAAAATTGCTTACTTGTCTCAAATGCTGTCCAACAACTATAAACAAAAAATGCGAGCATCGCACCAATCGTAATTTTATTGAAGAAAGATGAAAAATTTGTTTGTATATGATTCATATGTCCATTGCACCTCTATTTCCATTCATAACAAAACGATTCTATCATGAATGGGTACACGGCTGATAGGGAATTTCTATGACAAATACATAGTCATTACTTTTTACTTGCAATGTAAGCGAATCCTCTTTTACACTACATTTTAGATAAAATAAATTTTCTTTCAGTTACATGAATACAAATACAGAAGTTTAAATAATCCTCTTTTGGAATACGCTTTACTTTATTAAATATCTAATATGAGTAATCCACTTACACATATTATTCTGATTGAAAACAGACTATAGGGGCTGAATATATGGAAAAGAAATTCATGCGAGAATCAAAAGCAATTAAAACAACACGTGTTTTTCCTAACGATTTAAATAATCACCAAACACTTTTTGGAGGGAAATTATTAGCAGAAATTGATAGTATTGCTTCAATTGCGGCTGCAAGACATAGTCGTAAACATTGCGTAACAGCATCTATTGATTCAGTTGATTTTTTAACTCCAATTCACCAAGCTGATTCTGTTTGTTATGAAGCATTTGTATGTTATACAGGGAAATCTTCAATGGAAGTTTTCGTAAAGGTAATCGCAGAAAATTTATTAGCAGGCGAGCGTAGAATTGCTGCCACTTGCTTCATTACATTTGTGGCAATAAAAGATGGAAAACCTTCGTCCGTACCACAAGTACTTCCTGAAACTGAAGAAGAACATTGGTTACACACAACCGGTTCAGAACGCGCGGAAAATAGAAAAAAAGGACGTTTAAAAAGTAAAGAAATGGCTGAGGTTTTAACTTTAAATAAACCTTGGAATATTTAATACGATACTCTTCCATATACATGCATAGGTTCTTTCTTCCTTGCATGTATTTTTTATGCAAAATATTCCCCCTTATCCTTTTATTCTCAATCTGTCCTCTTAAATCATGCACCAGCTTTTCCTTTATTTTGTTATACTGTTAATGGTATATTAAAGAAAGTTCGTTTAAAAATAACCATAATATGATTAAGTATATAAGGGATGGTGCGGTAATGACTATTGAAGTACCAATTTCAATACCAAAAACGTTAATTATTATTCCAGCGTATAACGAGGAAGAGGCAATTGCAGATACATTAACAAGATTATTAAAACTAAAACAGCATTTTACTGGATTAAGCATTTGCGTTATTAATGATGGATCACACGATAAAACAGCTCAAATCGTAAAAGAATTTCCTGTTCACCTTGTGAATTTACCATATAATCTAGGTATTGGCTCAGCTGTACAAACTGGATATAAATACGCATATGAGAATGGATATGATATTGCGATTCAGTTCGATGCTGATGGACAACATAACCCAGATGATTTATATAAAATTATAAAGCCTATCGCTGAAGATGAATGCGATATGGTACTAGGGTCACGTTTTACAGAAAAAACAGCATATAAAGGTAGTATTTCCAGAAGAATCGGTATTTTTTATTTTACTGCCCTATTGAAAGTACTAACAAAACAAACATTTATGGATCCAACTTCTGGATATCGTGCTATCAATCGAGAAGTAATTACAATTTTTGCACACAATTATCCAAAAGATTATCCAGAACCAGAAGTTCTTATTCATTTAAAAAAGAAAAAACTTCGCATTAATGAAATATCTGTAAATATGCAAGAGCGACAAGGTGGACAATCTTCTATCACACCTTTTAAATCTGCATATTACATGATTAAGGTCAGTCTTGCTATATTGATGCAAAAAATCGTGAAAGGTTGATAATAAATGCCTATAATTACCTTTTCATTCATCTTTATTTTATTATTATTATTATTAATTATTAATTCTATTCGTCGCGGAACTTTAGAAACGAAATATGCTGTTTTGTGGATTTTTGTTTGTATTGCAATGGCTATTTTAAGTTCTACCGATAAAATTATAAACTGGATTGGAAAACTACTAAAAGTAGAATATCCCCCTTCCATTTTATTTTTATTTGGATTATTATTCTGTTTCATCTTAATTTTTGATCTAACAAGAAAAATTTCTAAACAACATCATCAACTTGTAACATTAACGCAAGATTATGCGTTACTAAAGCAAAAACTACATGCAACTGAGCCAGACAAAGATTAACCTATCATTTCAATTCTTAATACAAAAGCCTCTTACTTTCATATTAAGAATTGAAGGGCACTCCACTTGTTAGACATATTCTAACAAGTGGAGTGCATTTTTTATGGCTCAATTTTCTTCAACAGAAAAAATCCAAGTAGTGAAACAATATTTGGATGATACAGAAAGCGAAAAAATAATTGTTAAATCTATAGGAGTTACTCCATATAGCGATATAAATAATCAATAATTATATTTCTGAATCAAAACCTCCCATAATAGACTACCTATTATTCCAAGTATACAGCTCCAAACAGAATAACTATCTTTTATACACATTATAAATAATATAAAAAGTTGATTTACAAAGTTTATATGCGGTAAACTTATACAGATGTTCTTGTTCTTACTTTTAAAATTTTAGAATAAATATTTTGGTGCATTACAAAATTAAAAATATATTTAGAAGGGTTCTATTATGCAAAAATCAATTGCTAAAAATATTATATACAAAATTTTATTAAACATTTTCAATGTCATACTTCCAATTCTTGTTGGCCCCTATGCTTATCGTACACTAGGTGCCTCTTCGATGGGGAAAGTGAACTTCTCTGAAACAATTTTTACTTACTTCTTCATTTTTGCTGTATTTGGCATCCATCAATATGGATTAAGAGAAATTAGTGCCATTAAGGATAATAAAAAGAAATCTGAACAATTATTTACTAGTTTATTTATATTAAGTATCTTCACGAATTTATTAACATTTGGAGCATATTTACTATTTAGTTACTTCGGATATGCGGAAAAAGGTTTATTTTATATCCTCCTCATATTTGGATTTAACTTTATTGCAAATATTTTTTATGTAGAGTGGCTAAATGAAGCCTACGAAAATTTCGACTTTATTACATTAAAGACCATCATTGTAAAATTAATTTATGTCGTAATGCTTTTTATCTTTGTACAAACTGCTCAAGATTTTTATCAATTTACAGGACTATTAGTACTTTCTAATTTCTTAAATAATATTATTAGTTATATATATATAAGACGCACTGTAAAATTCGATTTTTCAAATATTACTATCAAAAAACATTTAAAACCATTATTATTAATCGCCATCTTCTCAAATGCGCATATACTTTATACTCACTTGGATCGCTTCTTCCTTGGAGAATACGTAGGCGAAAAATATGTTTCTTTCTATGTAATGGCTTTTCAAATTATGTCTATTATTAACTTACTCATGTTAAGCGTTATACAAGTAACCTTACCAAGGCTTTCTTACTTATCCGAAGGTGATGATGAAACAGCATATGATAAATTATTAAATACAATATCTCAACTTTATTTCATCACCTTATTCCCAGCAGCTATAGGAATTATCATTGTCTCGAATTTAATTGTTGTAATCTATGGCGGCGCACAATATGCTGCTGCTGGACCTACATTGGCTATTTTTTCTGTTTACATGGTTATATTAGGTATCCAATCCATTCTTGGAAATCAAATTATGTACATTAAACGTAAAGAACATATATTGGTACGTGCGCTATTAGTATTTGGGGTTATAAATATTATACTTAAAGTAATACTGCTAAAGATCAATTTATTTACACCAACGACAGCAACTTTGACAACAACAATTGCAACGCTATTACTTGTTGTGTATATATATTTTTATATCAAAAAATCTTTAAAGGTAAACTATCACCTATTTACGATGGCCAACTTTAAATATTTATTCTATTCCCTTACATTCTTTCCAATTTCTTATGTAGTTCAACTATACGTGTCAGGAACAATTCCTTTATTTCTAGCATTAGTTGTCACAAATGGACTTGCATATACTCTATTGCTATTCCTGACAAAAGATGAAATCTTATTCATGGCTCTTTCTAAGTTAACATCTAAATTTAAAAAATCTTAAAGACGTAATAAAAAGAGACGTACCATTCACTTTTGAATAGCACGTCTCTTTTCTTATTTTTAAACTTATAAAAACTGTTCTCATTATAATATTTCAACATTGAGTTGATTCCAATTACTTCTTCAGTAAACTCTTCGCAATTATACGTGTCAGGAGACCTTTATCCATCAATAAAATAGAACAAAATTTAGGGGAAAATAACATTTTTATATTCCATAAACCATGCTTCGTTCCTTTAAGAATCATATCAAGCCATAGAAATTGGAATATTTGCTTAATATTTTCATCCTCTTTGTTAGCCTTATGATATTGTTCTTCTAATTGGCGTTTTACTTCTAATAATTCTTCTTTCGTTAATGTACCCCTTGCAAATGGTACGCGATTAAATTCAATTCCAATACGAGATAAAGCCTCTGTAGAAATCTTTGCGGCCATAACCTCTTGATCGGAGGCATTAAGACTACTTACACTTGTTTCTGACCAACGATAATTCAATAGTGGCTCCTCTAAGTTAATTACTTTATACTTCTCACTTAATCTCTGGAACAACTCATAATCTTCAGCATGTAAGTAATTCAAATCATAATAAATATTGTGTTCTTTTAAAAATTCCGTGCGCATCATCACAGATGGATGAATCATACAGCTTCGAACATATAAACAATTTCTAATTAATTCCGAAGAACCTGAAATTTGCCACGGTTTTCGATTCTGACCTATAACTTTAACACCCGTTCCACAAACTGCAACATCAGGATGCTTCTCCATATACTGCAATTGAATTTCTAAACGTTTTGGATCTGCTATATCATCACAATCCATCCTAGCAATATATTCCCCTGTTGCTAAATCAATTCCCTTATTTAATGTCTTAATCAACCTTAAATTCACTTCATTTGTCACTATTCTTATTCGTGAATCACTATAGGAATTCAAAATCTCCATACTACTATCTGTTGATCCATCGTTTATAATTAATAATTCAAAATCTGTAAAAGTTTGGTTCAAAATACTATCAACAGACTCTCTTAAATATTTTTCACCATTATATACAGGCATTAGTACCGTAATTTTTGGCATTGTTGACCTCCATAAAAAAGAATTTAAAATTGTTTCATATTATATAATATATACTTTAGACTCACCTTTCCATTTAAACCAGATATGTCTATTTTCCACATATATAACGATATCCGGTAAAGCACTAATATAATTTTTTATTTTTTCTAGTGTATATTTCATATTTCTCTTCACTTAGTATAGCAGGTTCCCCTATTAAATATAGTACCTCTACAAATTATACAGTAACCTAATTAACTTCAACATATTTATACCTTAATTATCATTTGTTCATTTAAATTAAAAAATACCCAATAATATACATATAAAAACATAATAATCCATCCGATTTTCTGTATTTCATCTATAAAAATCCGGAAAATGAATAATGTACCTTTTTGAAATAATAGCATTATATCACAGAATTTAGTATCATGATTCAAGGTACTATTTCAAGTTGGACGGAGGATACTATGAGCTTATTAACAGTTGAAAAATTAGGACATACATTTGGCGATCGTACATTATTTAAAGATGTATCTATGCGATTACTAGCAGGTGAGCACGTTGGATTAGTTGGTGCAAACGGTGTTGGTAAATCAACATTCATGAATATCATTACTGGTCAGCTTATTCATGACCAAGGTCGTGTAGAATGGACACCGGGCACACATTACGGTTACTTAGATCAGCATACTGTTTTAACGCCTGGACGTACAATTCGTGACGTACTAGCGGATGCATTTTTACCGTTATTCGAAAAGGAAAAAGCTTTAAATGAAGTTACAGAAAAAATGGGAACTGCTACACCAGAAGAGCTAGAAGAACTTCTTGAGCAAATGGCAGAAATACAAGATGCACTTGAAGCAGGTGGTTTCTATTTACTAGATATGAAAATTGAAGAGGCTGCACGTGGTCTTGGAATTGATGCAATTGGTTTAGATCGTGATGTTTCAGCACTAAGCGGTGGACAACGTACAAAAGTATTGCTTGCAAAGCTATTACTTGAACAACCAGAAGTGTTATTACTTGATGAACCTACTAACTATTTAGACGTTGAACATATTCATTGGTTAACAAATTATTTAAAAGAATACCCACATGCATTCTTATTAATTTCTCATGATACGGAATTTATGAACAAATGTGTTGATGTTATTTTCCATCTAGAATTCACAAAAATGACACGCTATACAGCGACATATGAAAAATTCCTAGAACTAGCAGAAATCAATAAAAATCAACATATAAACGCTTATGAAAAACAGCGCGAGTTTATCAAAAAGCAAGAAGATTTCATTGCAAAGAACAAAGCCCGTTATTCAACAACAGGTCGTGCAAAGAGTCGTCAAAAACAACTTGATCGCATGGAACTTATTGATCGCCCAGAAACAGCAATTAAACCTGAATTCTCATTTAAAGAAAGTCGTGCAAGTAGTCGCTTCGTCTTTGAAGGTGAAAATGTAGAAATTGGATATACACATCCACTACTACCAAAGCTATCAATGACAATTGAACGCGGTGAAAAAATTGCTATCGTTGGATGTAATGGTGTTGGTAAATCAACGTTACTAAAAACAATCTTAGGTAAAATTAAACCTCTAAGCGGTAAAACAAGCCTTGGGGACTTCTTAGAGCCTGCATACTTTGAGCAAGAGGTTAAAGCTGACAATATAACACCAATTGATGATGTATGGAATACATTCCCTGGCTTAGACCAGCATCAAATTCGTGCGATGTTAGCAAAATGCGGATTAAAAAATGAACATATTTCTCGCCCGTTAAGTCAATTAAGTGGTGGAGAACAAGCAAAAGTTCGTTTATGTAAACTAATGGGTGAAGAAAGTAACTGGCTACTATTTGATGAGCCGACAAACCATCTTGATGTGACAGCAAAAGCAGAACTTAAGAAGGCTATGAAAGCATATAAAGGAACAATCCTCCTTGTATGTCACGAACCAGACTTCTATGAAGATTGGATTACAAAAGTTTGGAATGTAGAAGAATGGTCTCAAAATAAAAATTAATAGATATAAGATTTTCATCCATATTTTATGCTATACTATACTTTGCGTGACAACATCTTGCTCTGTTGTCACGTTTTTTATAGAGTAAGATTTTATTAATGCTGGGGGCTATATTATGCTTTTTAATTCTTTTGAATTTATGCTTTTATTCTTGCCTATAGCAGTAATTGGATATTTCCTATTGCAAAAAGTTAACAAAAATTTCGCGAAACTTTTTTTAGTAGGTATGTCCCTTTACTTTTATGCATATTTTGAGGTGAAATACCTATTGCTAATAGGAGTTTCATTATTTACAAACGCATTTATAGGCCAACAAATTATACAAAAAATCAATCAAAAAACCCGAAAAGTATTTTTAATAGTTGGTTTAGTATTTAACATCTCATTACTGGGATACTTTAAATACTCTGATTTCTTCTTAGATAATATAAATACCCTATTTGGAACTGATGTACCTTTATTAAAGTTATTACTGCCTTTAGGCATTAGTTTTATTACCTTCCAAAAGATAGGTTTTTTAGTAGATTGTTATAAGAGGGAATTAACAAAGTTTAATTTTATTGATTTTTGCTTGTTCGTAACGTTTTTCCCGCAACTTATTGCAGGACCCATTGTCCATCATAGTAAGGTCCTCCCTCAATTTCAAGATGAATCTAAAAGAAGGCCGAATATTGAAAACATTACAAAAGGACTTTACATATTCGGAATTGGTCTTACTAAAAAAGTAGTAATTGCTGATTCACTAGCACAATGGGCTGATTTTGGCTTTAGCAATGTAAATCAACTATCTACGACCGATGCATGGGTTTCATCACTTGCGTATACATTACAACTGTATTTTGATTTTAGTGGATATTGTGATATGGCAATAGGTGCAGCGTTGTTATTCAACATTATACTACCAATTAACTTCTTCTCTCCTTATAAATCTTTAAGTATTCAAGATTTTTGGAGACGTTGGCATATGACATTAGGACGATTTTTCACCCAATATGTATATATTCCATTGGGTGGGAGTCGAAAAGGGCAAATTCGTACTTATTTAAATTTATTTACAATTTTTCTTATAAGTGGAATTTGGCATGGCGCTGGATGGACGTTTGTCATTTGGGGCGTTTTACACGGATTAGCTATTGTAATACATCGATTATTTAAAAACTTAGGTGGAAAAATGCCTAAATTTATTGCTTGGATTTTAACAATGGGATTTGTACATGTAACATGGGTGTTCTTCAGAGCTACTTCTGTAGAAGATGCATTAACTATGTTAAATCGCATGTTCAACGTAAATTACTTACACATCCAAACAGCACTTATTCAATTCCGTCCAGAAACATTAACTGGTGTGTCTATAATGGATAATTTAATTTATTCAATTTGTAATTTATTCCCGTTCCAAGTGACTGGTGATCATTTTAACTTCCAAACTATTTTATACCTAGCAATTGGAATCGCTATTGTATTATTTACAAAAAATTCTATAGAAAAATTAGAATCTTTCCGTCCAAAACCGATTTATGCTCTTGCATTAGCTAGCATGTTTATACTTTCTTTGATGTATTTAAATCGTGTAAGTTCATTCTTATACTTTAATTTCTAATAACCGTAGGTGAAAAATATGTATAAACGTTTTATATGTTGGTTTATTATATTCCTTTTCATTTTATCTGGAATAGTTTGCTCTATTGTTTATAAGCTTGACCCATTGTATGTATATAAATTTAAGAAGAACGATTATTTTTATGCTACTGAACGCTATCAAATGCCTGGACTTATTAAACATATGGATTATGATACCTTATTTGTAGGAACTTCTATGGGAAGAAACTTCCTTGAACCTGACGCTAATAAATTACTTCATACTACCAGCTTTAATGGCTCTCTTCCAGGTTCAACAGCTAGGGAACAAAATATGACAGCCCAGTTAGCTACGCATTCAAAAACTGTTAAAAATATTATTTGGGAGCTTAATTTATATTCATTCTCTGGAAAACCTGAATGGGTATCAGAAGGTGCTTCACCATTTCCAACTTACATGTATGATACAAATAAGTTGAATGATATCCAATATTTAATTAGCCCGTATTCTCGAAAAATAGCATTGCAGAATATGAAGTTAAAACTAGATCCAACAAAA
Source organism: Bacillus cereus group sp. Bc061 (assembly GCF_027715825.1). Classification (NCBI taxonomy): domain Bacteria; kingdom Bacillati; phylum Bacillota; class Bacilli; order Caryophanales; family Bacillaceae; genus Bacillus; species Bacillus cereus group sp. Bc061. The sequence continues at coordinate 74,168 of NZ_JAQFTZ010000003.1, read as the reverse complement.
TCTCCACAGGATCCCCACTGGCTATACAAATTTGGAGATGACGAGCCAAATTTCTCAGTAGATATAGCTAAAAGGGTTGTTGACGGAACACCTCATCAATCAATCAGCGATGGTTGGTATCATGAACAAATGCTTAAATCTTTTGATTCTAATATTATTGAATTTGTAAAACAAAACCCGGAAGTACAGTTTACATTTTTCTATGCGCCATATCCAGTAACATATCACGTAGTTATGGATAAAAACGACTCAAAGCATACTAAGGAAAATATGTTATTTAAAAAAGAAGTATACACTAAATTAGCACAACTAAAAAATGTAAAACTCTATGATTTCCAAGATCAAAAAGAAGTTACGTATAATCTTTCTAATTATATGTCTGACCAAACGCATTATTACAGATATATAAATGATTGGATTGTAAAACAATTAGCTACAACTGAACCGATTACTAATAAACGAGATTACGAACAAAGATTAACTAACTTCTCTAATGAAATACGGAATTTCGATACTTCTAAGCTAGTGAATTCAGATGAAAGACCTAAATAATAAAAAGGTAACAATGAAAACTATCATTGTTACCTTTTTATATTGTAATAGCCCATAAGCCTCAAACGGAATTCTTTTAAAGTTGGATATGCCTCTAAATTGAACAACATCCCTTGGATAACCGGAATTCTTGGATTTTGCATCCTCATTTCTGCCTCCAAAACATCTAATGTAACAAGCAATTCCTCATCTTCTAATTGATCCGCTAAAGTACGTTTAAACACAATAATTTCTTTTAAAAAATTTTCCTTAACCTGCTCCTTAATAAGCTCTGATTTACAAAGAAATTCTCCAAACCTTTCTTCATGTAACACAGGTTCTTCTGAAGATTTTACCAATCCATCTACTAAATGATCCACTCTTTTCAAAATAAAAGCCGAGACGTAAGATAAGTCTATTTCTGGCGCTTGTAAAATAATTAGTTCTAAATATCCCCGGCATATGCCTTCTACCATAATGACTAAATCTAATAAATATGGCATAACCTTATCACCATAAATAGACAGTAAACTATTCCGATAAAATGCGTGAGACTCTAACTTCATCCGCATCATAAATTCTTCTACTTCTTTATTAAAAGGAATCGCATTTTCCCTTGCATGCATAATAATAAATTCTTTATGCTTTTGTATATCATTAAACTGGCAATGCAATTGTTTTGCAAATTTTTCACGTGGCAATAACGACTCTTTTTCAATATCCATCATTTTGTTTTGAATCTTGTCATAGTAATATCGAAGTGTCGCTAATAAAAGTTCCTCTTTTGATTTAAAGTATAAATAAAAGGCTCCCTTAGATATGCCACAAGCTGTCACAATTTCCTGCACTGATGTCGCATTTACACCCTTAGTCGCAAATAACTTCATAGCCATCTCTATAATTAAGCGCTCTTTTTCTTTCATATCATGTCTCTCCTAAATTTAATCTCGCATCTTATTATGAATGTATTATACCATCCCTTTTCATTGACGGCTGACCAATCAGTCAGTTATATTATGTATTAGACTGACCAGTTGGTCAATATAATACAAAGGGAGCGCAAACATGAACAAAATTATTAATTTTTCGTTAAAAAATAAGTTCGCAGTTTGGCTACTAACCATTATCGTTACCATTGCAGGTATTTATTCTGGGCTGAATATGAAGCTGGAAACAATTCCTGATATTACAACACCTGTTGTAACAGTAACCACGGTTTATCCTGGTGCTACACCAGAAGAAGTAGCTGATAAAGTTTCAAAACCGATGGAAGAGCAACTGCAAAATTTAAGTGGTGTAAACGTTGTTAGTTCATCATCTTTTCAAAATGCATCTTCCATTCAGGTAGAATATGATTTTGATAAAAATATGGAAAAGGCTGAAACAGAAATAAAAGAAGCTCTCGCAAATGTGAAACTGCCAGAAGGCGTAAAGGACCCGAAAGTTTCACGTGTGAACTTCAATGCCTTTCCTGTAATTTCATTAAGCGTAGCAAGTAAAAATGAATCTTTAGCTACCTTAACTGAAAATGTAGAAAAAAATGTTGTTCCAGGATTAAAAGGACTTGATGGGGTCGCATCTGTTCAAATTTCAGGTCAACAAGTAGATGAAGTACAACTTGTCTTCAAAAAAGATAAGATGAAAGAATTAGGTTTAAGTGAAGATACTGTAAAAAATGTAATTAAAGGATCGGACGTATCTTTACCACTTGGTTTATATACATTTAAAGACACAGAAAAGTCAGTTGTTGTAGATGGAAATATTACAACAATGAAAGCATTAAAAGAATTAAAAATCCCTGCTGTTCCTTCATCAGCAAGCGGTCAAGGTAGTCAAAATGCCGGAGCTGGTACACAAGTGCCGCAAATGAATCCAGCCGCTATGAACAACGGGATTCCGACAGTTACATTAGACGAAATTGCTGATATTAAAGAAGTCGGAAAAGCGGAATCTATTTCTCGAACAAATGGAAAAGAAGCAATTGGAATTCAAATTGTAAAAGCGGCTGACGCGAACACAGTTGATGTTGTAAATGCTGTTAAAGATAAAGTAAAAGAACTTGAGAAAAAATATAAAGACTTAGAGATTATTTCAACATTCGACCAAGGTGCACCTATTGAGAAATCAGTAGAAACAATGCTGAGCAAAGCCATTTTTGGTGCTATTTTTGCGATTGTTATTATTATGCTGTTCCTACGAAATATCCGAACAACATTAATCTCTGTCGTTTCCATACCACTTTCTTTATTAATTGCTGTATTAGTCATAAAGCAAATGGATATTACACTTAACATTATGACGCTTGGAGCAATGACAGTCGCTATCGGGCGCGTTGTGGATGACTCCATTGTTGTTATCGAAAATATTTACCGACGTATGTCGTTATCAGGAGAGAAACTACGCGGGAAAGATTTAATTCGTGAAGCTACGAAAGAAATGTTTATTCCGATTATGTCTTCTACCATTGTAACAATTGCTGTATTTTTACCGCTTGGACTAGTAAAAGGTATGATTGGTGAAATGTTCTTACCATTCGCCTTAACTATCGTCTTCGCTTTATTAGCATCGTTACTAGTAGCAGTTACAATCGTACCGATGCTAGCTCATTCTTTATTTAAAAAAGAGAGCATGAGAGAAAAAGAAGTACATCATGAAGAAAAACCAAGTAAATTAGCAAACGGTTATAAACGTATACTTGCATGGGCTTTAAATCATAAAATCATCACATCAAGTATTGCTGTCCTTCTATTAGTTGGTAGTCTTGCACTTGTTCCAATTATCGGTGTAAGTTTCTTACCATCTGAAGAAGAAAAAATGATTATTGCAACGTACAACCCTGAACCAGGTCAAACGTTAGAAGACGTTGAAAAAATTGCAACGAAAGCTGAGAAGCACTTCCAAGATAATAAAGACGTCAAAACAATTCAATTCTCATTAGGTGGCGAAAACCCAATGAGTCCTGGTCAATCAAATCAGGCAATGTTCTTCGTACAATATGATAACGACACGAAAAACTTCGAAAAAGAGAAAGAACAAGTCGTTAAAGATTTACAGAAAATGTCTGGAAAAGGCGAATGGAAAAACCAAGACTTCGGAGCAAGTGGCGGTAGTAACGAAATCAAGTTATACGTTTACGGAGATAGCTCAGAAGACATTAAGCCTGTCGTAAAAGATATTCAAAACATAATGAAGAAAAACAAAGACTTAAAAGATATAGACTCTAGTATTGCAAAAACATACGCAGAATACACTTTAGTCGCAGATCAAGAAAAGCTAAGTAAAATGGGTCTAACGGCTGCACAAATTGGAATGGGACTTTCTAATCAACATGATCGCCCTGTTCTGACAACAATTAAAAAAGACGGTAAAGATATCAATGTATATGTAGAAGCTGAAAAACAAAATTATGAAACAATCGATGACTTAACAAATCGTAAAATTACAACGCCGCTTGGTAGTGAAGTGGCTGTAAAAGATGTGATGACTGTAAAAGAAGGAGAAACTTCGAATACAGTGAAACACCGCGATGGCCGTGTTTATGCGGAAGTAAGTGCAAAACTAACATCTGATGACGTTTCAAAAGCATCCGCCGCGGTTCAAAAAGAAGTAGATAAAATGGATCTTCCTTCTGGCGTAGATGTTTCTATGGGAGGCGTTACAAAAGATATTGAAGAATCATTCAAGCAACTTGGCTTAGCGATGTTAGCTGCGATTGCTATTGTATACTTCGTTCTTGTCGTGACATTTGGCGGTGCTCTTGCACCATTCGCAATTTTATTCTCGCTACCATTTACAATCATTGGAGCCCTTGTTGCCTTATTAATCTCTGGTGAAACGTTAAGTGTCTCTGCAATGATCGGTGCCCTTATGTTAATCGGTATCGTTGTAACAAACGCAATCGTGCTTATCGACCGCGTTATTCATAAAGAAAATGAAGGTCTATCAACACGTGAAGCTTTATTAGAAGCTGGTGCAACACGCCTTCGCCCGATTTTAATGACTGCAATTGCAACAATCGGTGCTCTTATCCCGCTCGCATTAGGATTTGAAGGTAGCGGCTTAATTTCTAAAGGACTTGGTGTAACAGTAATTGGTGGATTAACAAGTTCAACATTATTAACACTTCTTATTGTTCCAATCGTTTATGAAGTATTAAGCAAGTTTAAAAAGAAAAAAGTAAAGTAACAAAAAAATAACCTCGCTAACTGCGAGGTTATTTTTTATTTCCAAACAAGATTAGGAAATCACCATAGCCTTCCTTTTCTAATTCCTCTGTTGGAATAAATCGAAGAGCTGCTGAATTTATACAATAGCGAAGTCCATTTGGCCCTGGACCATCTGGAAATACGTGGCCGAGATGTGAATCTCCTTCCTTACTTCTCACTTCTGTACGCGTCATATTATGACTCACATCCATTTTTTCCTTCACACTAGCTGACATAACTGGCTTCGTAAAACTAGGCCATCCACATCCACTATCAAATTTATCTAGAGAAGTAAACAAAGGTTCACCTGAAACGATATCTACATAAAGACCTTCTTCTTTATGATTCCAATACTCATTTCGAAATGGTGGTTCTGTACCATTTTCCTGTGTTACATAAAATTGCATCTCACTGAGTTTTTCCTTTAAATGAGCATTATCCTTTGGCCAATGTTGCTTAATAAACGCATCTCGCCCTGAGCCCTTACGGTATAACTCGTAGCGGAATTCATTTTTCTTATGATATCCTTGGTGATATTCCTCTGCGGGATAAAACGTAGCAGCTGGCAATATTTTTGTCGCAATCGGCTTTGAAAAGCGCCCACTCCTTGCAAGCTCTTCTTTTGAAGCCTCTGCTTTTTTATGTTGTTCTTCATTATGATAAAAAATCACTGTTTCGTAAGACTGTCCGCGATCGTGGAATTGCCCGCCTACATCAGTCGGATCAATTTGTCTCCAATATATATTTAATAACTCCTCATACGGCATTTTATTTGCATCAAATGTAATTTGTACTGCCTCATAATGTCCCGTCGTTTCTGAACATACTTCTTTATATGTTGGATTCTCTTTATGACCACCTGTATAGCCAGAAACAACCTTTATAATTCCTTCCACCTCTTCAAATGGCGAAACCATACACCAGAAGCACCCTCCAGCAAATGTAGCTAATTCTACCTTTTCATTTACAACCATTCTTTCACCCCTATTCTATCTTCTCCTTACAGTATGGCATAAGAAACATCATGTTATAAAAGAAAAAGCATCGAACATCGATGCTTTTTTAATCTGTCTCCTTTGTAACGGACAGTAAAACCTCCAATGATTAAAGTTTGACTTTATTTACGAGGTTTTAAGGAATCTTGAAAATGAAAAGTATTATTTATTAGTAGCAAAATAAATATTTATATATTTGCCTTAAAATCTAATTCTAATAATATGGAATTGCAAATACATTTGTTGAAAATAAAATCATAAAGTGTATTAATTTACTTTAAAAGGAGAATTTGTGAAATGAAAAAGTTACTAGTATTACCAGCAATCGCTTTATCTTTAATTGGAACAGGGACAGCTGCAGCATCAGTACCAGAAACGCACATGAATAAAACTCCTGAAGTAACAGAAATTCAGCTAGGAAATGGCGATGATTCAATCATCATGTATTCATCATCAATATTACTAGGGAGTCAAACAGTCTCCTTTGATCATGGCTCTGGGTCCGGTTATTTTTGGAATAAATCTGACGATGACCTTACATTTTGGATTCAAAACACAGGGCCAAGTACTTTACGCTATAAACTTATAAATTCAGCAGGCCATACGCTTTATCAAGAAAGTATAAGTCCAGGGGCGCAAAAAACTCTTTACTTTAGTACTAGTTGGTCAGATTGGGTATCAAGTGGAAAATATACCATCTCTGCATATACTGATCATGGCGGTGTTGATTCATTTAAATTTGCGGCAAGGGCATTTCCAGAAGGGTTTTAAGATTACAAGATATATTTATTTAATTATATATAAATATATATAATTATTAATTAAATTGTCTTTACGTTAATAATAAATAAACCCCCAAATCATGGACACTAAAAAAGTCTATGATTTGGGGGTTTGGTGCATTTTCACGCTCATTCCTCATTAATAATGGAAACGATGATAAAAGTGAGATACAGGAAATGAGCAAAATTATTTTTAATGAAATACAAAGGAGAATTCTTTTGTTAAATTATCCACTTTATAGGGTACAGTTCATTTCTTACTTCACTTTATTTTTTCCCAGCGTCCTTCTCCATTTCATCACTTGTCACATCTAAGACATCTAATAAGAAAATGAAGATTGGAATACCGATAATTAATCCCCATACACCTAAGAAGTGTTCCGAGAAGATTAATACCATAAACGTATAGAAAATTGGTAAGTTTGTTTTTTGTGACATAAACTTCGGATTTAACACGTAACTTTCAAGCGCATGAATGACTGTTACGATAACTAAAATATAAACAACGTACATAATACCGCCGATATTGTAAGCAATCATACAAAGCGGGAATAACGAAATGATAACCCCAGCTACTGGAATTAAACCAAGTAAGAAGATCATTAACGCTAAACCTAATAATTGTGGGAATCCTAATATCCATAATGCAATAACGGATAAAACGCAGTTAACAACTGCAATTAAAAATTGTGCCTCAATTACTTTTCCGAATGAACGTGCAAATTTCTTACCGAAGTACTCGATTTCAGTATAGAAAATTGCAAGTCTGCTCTCTTTAAATTTTGCAGTAAAAGCAACGATACGAGCTTTCTCCAATAAGAAAAATAAACTTAAAATTAAAGAAAGTAACACTTGAAGGCCAAATTTCCCAACATTCGTAATCGATTTATACAAAATGTCAACGCCTTGTCCTACATACTTCGAAAGTTCCATATGATTAACAGCATTAACTGCATACTTAATTAATTCACTGTCCGGTGGGTTTCTTAAAAATACGTTAAATTGATAAATCAATTGTGAAATTTGTATCGTTAATACTGGTAAATATTTAAATAGCGTAATAGCAATTCCACCAATTAACATGACATATAGAAATGCTATAATGAGTTTTCGATTAATGGGCATGAAATGATCTAATTTGCGGGAAATAAACTTTTGGAATCGATCCATTAAATACGTAAGAATAAACGTAATTAAAATTAAATTCAACATACTTTGCAGCCCGTATAACACGAGGGCAAGTATTACTAATACGAGTAACCTCTGAAATCCTTTGCTTTGAAACAGGTTTTTTATTTGCATAATCGACGAGTACTCTCTCCTGTCCTATAAAGTAAAACGTTAATAAGTAGATTTTTCTCTCTTTTCTACTTTTAATTATTCATTCATATTAAGATTTTTATAAGCTCATTATACGCCTACCTTAGCAGATCTATAGTAGCTTACTTCTTATTTTACAATACAATGACCTAATTCAAAACGTATTCTACACAGTATTAATGAAGATTTAAGGAAACTTACATTTTGTCACAATAGGTCTTACCACTACTGTAACATAAAAAGCAAGCTATCAGTAGAAATCTGTCCTACAAATAGCTTGCTTTTCTCATTTTTTAAGTAAGTTTTACTATCCAATGAATGGCATGAACATCGGTATGACAACTACCGTTACAACTCCAACTACTGTTACAGCAATACTTGCCATAGCTGCCTCTACTTCACCCATTTCAATTCCTACTGCCACTCCTAATGCATGACCTGCTGTTCCAAGTGCTAAACCTTTTGCAATTGGATGTTTCACTCTAAATGTTTTTAAGAATAACGCTCCTAATGCGTATACGATGACTGCGTTAAAGATTACTGCAAATGATGTAATTGCTGGTATACCACCAATACTTTCAGAGATTGGTAATGCAATTGCTGTTGTTGCCGCTTGTGGTAACATTGAATTCATTACTGCTGTATCTAGGCCAATTGCTTTTGCAACAATGAACACGACAATTACTGAACAAATAGATCCAACCACGATAGCTGATAAAATTTGCCACCAATATTTTTTCAACTTATCCACTTGTTTATATAATGGAATTGCAAACGCGATTGTTGCTGGCTCTAAGAAAAAGCTAATCATTTTTCCACCAGTATTATATTCTTCGAAAGTAAAGTTACCTACTTTTAAAAAGACAATCCCTAATACCATCGCTACGAATAATGGTGTGAATAAGAAGAACCCTTTTGAATGCTTGAATAATAATGTTCCGATTCCGTATGCGATTAATGAAACGACGATTCCGAAATATGGAGTCATTGTACTTGCCATGTTCATTCCCTCCTAACAATATATACTAAAATGGTTACGCAACTTTTCCGTGTTTGCGTCCTTTATTTACTACTTTCAATTCTTTTGTATCTTCTGTTTCTTTTTTATCTTTTCCTAAAATTAATTGTGCAAATAATCCTGTTACAGCGAGTAAAATAACTGTTGCAACAACAATTACAGTTAAAATTTGTACAAAATATTGTCCCATTACACCAAGAGAATTAATAACCGAAATACCTGATGGGACGAAAAGGAATCCGATAATACCTGTTAAAGCTGTTCCAAGTGATTCAACTTGTTCCAATTTAATAACCTTTAAACATAATAGACTAAATAAAATGACTAACCCGATTACCGATGAAGGCATCGGAATTGGTAAATGTGTTGCAATAATATTAGAAATTAACATAATAGCTGAGAATATGAATGCTTGTGATAAGAAACTATATACTTTTTTCGTACTCATTTTGGCCACCTCTTTCGATTTGGTACCTTTATTGTATAGGATATAATCGCCTCAGTAAGCGTTTACATAACAGAACGTCAAATATACAGAATCAGTTACAAATATAAAAGGATGAAATACAAAAGCTGCTTCTTAAATACGAAGCAGCTTCTTGAGTTCTTTTGCATATGTACGACTAACAGGTACTTTTGATCCTTCTTTCATAATTAAATTATAAGTAGAATTGAACCACGGCTGGATTTCAGTAATATGATTAATATTTGCAATGAAGCTACGATGTACACGCATAAAACTTGCTTGCGGCAACTTCTTTTCCAAAATCACAAGTGTATCGTGTGTTATATATGTGTCCCTCATTGTTTTTACTGTTACTTTTCCATCCACAAGTCCTACATATATAATATCTTCAATATTCACAAGTACGATTGATTCTTCAATTGGTAATGCTAATTTATGCATATCTGCCGTTACATCTGCCCCTTTTATTTCTTGCTTCGTTTCTATTTGCGACTGCTTTTGTTTTTTATACTTCTTTAATGTTTGTACAATACGTTCTTCATCAAATGGCTTTAAAATATAGTCTAACGCATCTACTTCAAATGCTTGCAACGCGTATTGATCATAGGCAGTCGCAAATACAATGGCAGGTGGATTTTTCATCTTCTTTAATATATTCGCGATTTCAAATCCGTTATCATCAGATAACTGAATATCTAGGAAAACAATATCTGGTTTGTTTTTCATTAGCTCTTCTAATGCGTCCTCTACACAATCAGCCTCACCAATTATCTCAACTTCCTTCGTTCTTTCTAATAAATACTTTAGTTCATCGCGTGCTAACATTTCATCATCAACTACTAGTACTTTTAACAATCTTCTCTTCCTCCCCTACTTTTTTTGGAATAACAAAAGTAATCTCTGTCCCCTCGTTTAATTTACTTTCGATATGAAGCATCGTTTCTTTTCCAAATAGCCCAATAAGACGTTCATTAATATTATATAAAGCTGTTCCAGTCCCTTTCTTGGACGAAACTACCATCTTTCCTAATTGTTCTAAACGTTCTTCCTCAATTCCTTGCCCATTATCTTTTACTTCAAAATGAACCATACCCTCTTTTTCAAAAACATGCACTTCCACTTCGCATACTGGTTGCTTCTTCGGGAAAGCGTGTCGCAATGCATTTTCAACCAATAGTTGAAGAACAAATGGTGGTACTAAAGTTGTCTTTAGCTCTTCCTCAATATACACCTTTACTTCATACTTATTTGGAAACCTTGCTTGTTCTAGCGATAAGTATGCTTGTACATGGTTTAATTCTTGTTCTAGTGGAATCAATAACTGACGTGCCCCTTGTAAATTACAACGGAAATACACACTAAGCTGTAATAATAACTTCCTTGCTTTTTCTACATCTGTTCGGCATAAAGCTGATACTGTATTAATCGCATTAAATAAAAAGTGTGGGTTAATTTGTGCTTGTAATGCCTTTATTTCCGCATCTTGCAATAATTTACTTTGCAACTCAGCTTCCCCTAATTCAAGTTGTGTAGAGAATATTTTTGCTAACCCTTCTGCTAATTCCTCTTCCACACGACTTAACTGGTTAGGGTTTTTGAAATACAGTTTTAATGTCCCTATCGTATTTCCATGTGAAGTTAGTGGAATAACAATCGCCGCTTGCAAAGGGCATCCTTCATGTTGACAATTAATGACCTCACGTGATTTTGCTTTCATTATTTTTCCTGTGTGTAACACTTCTTTCGACAAACCAGTTATTAAACTATGTGAAGGAATATGGTGATCTGATGCTAATCCAACATGAGCTAATATTTTCTCTGTATCTGTTAAGGATACCGCATCAGTTCCTGTAAAGCGGTGAATAATTTGTGCCACATGCTTACACGATTCTTCTGTTAAGCCTTGGCGAAAATACGGTAACGTTTTATCTGCAATACGTAATACCTTATGAGTCTGAAGTGCCTTTGCATTCTCTTCCTGGCGCAAAATAGCTTGTATCATAGAAAGTAAAATAAAACTTCCAAAGCTATTTACAAGGATCATTGGTATCGCAATTGTTTTCACAATACTCATTCCATCCTCTACAATTAATAAGATCATAATCATTTCTAAAGAAACGATAAACACACTTAAAACTGCTGAAAATTTAGGCGTAATTGTACGATTATACTTTTTGAAAATGTATCCAATATAACCTGTTATAACCCCCGCTAAAATTGAAGAGATTGCACAACTTAGTGCAGTCGTCCCGCCAAGCATATAACGGTGAATACCAGCAATTGATCCTACTCCAATTCCAACGATAGGTCCGCCAAGCAATCCACTAATTCCAACACCCATAATACGTGTATTCGCGATTGTGCTCGATGAAGAAACACCCTGTAGCCAATTTTCATTCATAATCGTATTACCCGCTATTTCAATCCCAGTGTAATTGCTTACAATTGTAAACACCGAAAAAATACAAATAAGCTTAAGCTTATCTACATAACCATCTTGCTTATGAAGAAGGCGCCTGAATGTTTTAATATGCGAAAGTAAAAATCCTAAAATAACAATAAGTCCGACGCGTTCAATCATCATAAGTACTAAATTTAGCATCTGTGATTCATTCCTTTTTATAGTAGTTAGTTTTATTATCGGAAAATAGTGAAGTGGGCGTCAAGAAGAATGAAATACCTTTTGCAATATTTTACACATAACAATTCCCTCTTTATTTGACAATCTAATAGAAGAGTGCTAAAAATAAAGTAATATAATACAGTCCTTTAACCCAACCCCGTGAGGTTGAGAAGGAAGTCGGAATACAATATACGTATGTTCTTTTCTAGGAATACGTATGCTTTTTTGGCCTTCTCATCATATCAGGTGAGAAGGCCTTTTGTTATTCTTCCATAGCGACTGTAGAAGAAAATAAGGAGGAATAATGATGAACGTCACTACTGATGTACAATCAACAACAGAGGAGACGAAAGAGAAAAGATATAAAACACTATTTGGATCTGCGCTAGGATATGCAGCAGAAGGCTTAGATATGTTGCTCTTATCTTTCGTACTCGTCTACATTTTAAAAGAATTTCATTTAAGCCCTGTTGAAGGTGGGAACTTAACTTTAGCTACTACAATAGGAATGCTAATTGGGTCTTATTTATTTGGATTTATTGCTGATTTATTTGGGCGTATCCGTACGATGGCCTTCACAATCTTACTATTTTCACTCGCGACAGCACTTATTTATTTCGCAACAGATTATTGGCAATTATTAATTCTTCGCTTTTTAGTAGGAATGGGAGTTGGTGGTGAATTCGGAATTGGGATGGCCATCGTAACTGAAACATGGTCGAAAGAAATGCGCGCAAAGGCAACATCCGTTGTGGCACTTGGATGGCAATTCGGCGTACTAGTCGCTTCACTCCTACCAGCATTTATCGTTCCACACTTTGGATGGAGAGCCGTTTTCTTATTTGGACTCATTCCCGCACTACTAGCTGTCTATGTCCGAAAAAGTTTAAGTGAACCGAAAATATGGGAACAAAAACAACGATACAAAAAAGAATTGTTACAAAAAGAAGCGGAAGGTAATTTAACAACTACTGAGGCAGAGCAATTAAAACAAATGAAAAAGTTCCCACTTCGAAAGCTATTTGCAAATAAAAAAGTAACGCTAACAACAATTGGTCTTATTATTATGTCATTCATCCAGAACTTCGGATACTATGGAATCTTTACATGGATGCCAACTATTTTGGCGAATAAATATAACTACACATTAGCAAAAGCGAGCGGTTGGATGTTCATCTCTACGATTGGCATGCTCATTGGAATTGCAACTTTTGGTATTCTAGCCGATAAAATTGGTCGCCGTAAAACTTTTACAATCTATTATGTTGGTGGTACTATATACTGTCTCATTTACTTCTTCTTATTCACAGATTCAACATTATTGCTATGGGGAAGTGCATTGCTTGGGTTCTTTGCAAATGGCATGATGGGAGGATTCGGAGCAATTTTAGCTGAAAACTATCCCGCTGAAGCTCGTTCTACAGCAGAAAACTTTATTTTCGGTACTGGACGTGGTTTAGCTGGCTTTGGACCTGTTATTATCGGATTACTTGCTGCAGGTGGTAATGTAATGGGAGCATTATCTCTTATCTTCATTATCTATCCAATCGGTTTAGTTACAATGCTATTATTTGTCCCAGAGACGAAGGATAAAGTATTAGAATAGATTGAAACTACACAGTGTACGATCTTCCTTCAAGAAAGATAGTTATATAAATAGCAAAGAGGAAGCATCTCTAATGAAATGCTTCCTCTTTTGATATAAAATATACAATTATTTATTTTGATCTACTAGCTTTTTGGAACAAGAAAGAAGTTTGCTCTTCTTCTTTTACAATACCTTGTTTTAATGCTAGTTCCCCTGCCACTTTAGGGGCTAGCCATAGCATTGGGAACAACAGAACAGATACTGGGACAGCTGTTACTACGATGAATGATTGCAATGCATTAATACTTCCCTCACCCATGTATAAAAGAATTGCCGCAACTGCTCCCATAATAAGCGACCAAAAAATTCGTAAGCTAATTCTAGGATCCCCGTCTCCAGTCACTGCCATCGAAATCGAATAAGCCATTGAATCTCCTGTTGTCACTACAAATAAAATTGTTAATAAAAGAAATGCCGGTCCAATAATATGAGAGAGCGGCAGTTGCTCTGTAATTGCAATCATAGCAGCTGGCATACCAGATGCACTTAATGCGGTCGATATAGAACCAGGATTCATTAACTCATAAAACACACCTGATCCCCCTAGTATAGTAAACCAAAACGTTGTAATAATAGGTGCAATAATTCCAATTGCAACGATGATTTCTCGAATTGTTCTTCCTCTTGAAATGCGGCTCACTAAAATTGCCATCATCGGTCCATATCCAATAAACCATCCCCAGAAAAAGATTGTCCACGATCCTAACCAACCTGTATCACCGCGGTATGTGCTCATTGGAATAAATTCATTTATATAAAATCCAAACGAAGATACAAACGAATCAATAATAAATCCACCTGGTCCACATAATAATACAAATACCATTAATAAAATCGCTAATTTAACATTTAAATCGCTTATAATTTGAATCCCTTTATTAATTCCTGTTACTGCAGATATAGTAGAAACCGCAACTACACAAATAATAATTGCTAATTGAGTAGTAAAAACATCAGGAATATTAAACAATGCTTGTAGGCCATAACTTGCTTGTAAGCCTAAAAATCCGATTGGTCCAATCGTCCCTGCAGCTACCGCAATAATGGCAAATGCATCAATCATTGTTCCAAGCAAACTCTTTCGCAATTTCTCACCAAAAATAGGATATAAAAGCGTTCGAGGTTTTAACGGCATACCTTTATGATAATGCCCATACATCATAACTACCGCACTGATTGTACCTAAAATCGTCCACGCCAGGAAACCCCAGTGCATATAACTTTGTGCTAAAGCAGGCATTACTGCTTCTTTCGTTCCAGCAGATATACCTTCATGTATCGGCGGCACCGTCATCAAGTGGTACATTGGCTCTGCAGCTGCCCAAAAAACGCCACCTCCGGCAAGTAATGTCGACATAATAATAGCAAGCCACTTTGCCGTACTAATCTCAGGTTTTTCTAATCCCCCAAGTTTAACTCTTCCATATTTCGAGAACGCCATACACATTGCAACAATAAATGTACCAATTAATAAAACTTGCCAGAAGGCACCAAAATATTTAATTGAAGCTGCAAAACTGCTATTAATGACTCCCTCTACATAATTTTTATTTAAGAAAACCGCAATTACAAATAATAAAAGCGAACCACCACTAATAAGAAATACAGGCCAATCCGTTTTTCGACTCTTCATCCTCATTTACACTTCCTCCTTCCTCAGCAATCTAAAAAAACAACTTTATTATGTTTTATTGTTTACACCCAAAACACAATGATTATATAAGCATAATAATTTATCTATTTACTACACACTTATGTTGTCCCTAAAAATATGCTAAATCCCTTATTTAAAAGAAAATTTCTATTCCTCTTACATAAAAAAGCAAAATAAAAGACCTTATATTTCTATAAGGTCTTCGAAACAGAAATTTGATTATAACATAAGGAACTCCTTGGTTCAAAAAGCTCCTTCCAAAAATAACCGAGGGTAAAGGCTTCCATTTGCTACGTAACAGTAGTTAAAAAAAATTATATTTTTACAGAAAATGCCCTATACTACAAACTATTTATGAAAAAAATTCGGCTTCAAAATTTCATTCGGATACGGTTTATGATAAATATGAGTGGTAGCTGGAGATAATGGCGGAATGAGCCACACCCAATTGCCCGTTACAACACGACCGGAAGCAGCTTCTTGCTTCTCAAATTGCTGAAATTGTTGCGCCGCAGTATGATGGTCAACAATACTGACTCCTTGTTTTTTAAAGGAATGTAAAACAGCCACGTTTAATTCAACTAATGCCTTATCTTTCCATAACGTACCGTTTCTTGATGTATCCAAATCCATCATTTCCGCAACTGCTGGAAGTAAATTATAGCGATCATGATCCGCTAAGTTACGTGCCCCAATCTCTGTTCCCATATACCATCCATTAAACGGAGCTGCTGTATAGGAAATACCGCCAATTTCTAAGCGCATATCTGAAATCATTGGAACCCCGTACCATTTTACTCCAAGTGACGAAATTGGGTATTCTGGGTGTTCAATTGGCACCTCTTTTACTTCTTCTTTCGGAATTTCTTTATATATCGGCGCTTTTCCATCTATAGAAAACACAAGTGGCAATACATCGAAATTCGTACCTTCTCCTTGCCAGCCAAGTTCTTGACAAAAATCTGTAAACACAGCGGAATGAGAGTCACCAATCACTCCCATTTCTGTTTTATATCCTGCATACCGAATCAATTGGTGATTATAAATTCGTATATTATTTTCTTCACCTTGATATTGCTTAAAAATTGTAATGGTCGGTTTCACTTTTCCGTCGTTCGTTGCATATTGAATATGATGAATTAATGCATTATATACACCTTCCTCATCATTTACTTCACGTGCATCTAATATGTGCATCTTACTCCAAAATAGTCTTCCGATACATCGATTACTATTGCGCCATGCCATTCGCGATCCGTGAACAAGTTCTTCAAATGTATGTTCATACGTCCCCGTCTTCTCTATTTCAACTCGAATTTCTTTCATGCGTTCTTCTATGAATTGTTCTTTATTAAGCTCTTTATAGCAAATCGTAATAAAATGACTCGCTTCCTCTATTAATTGCTTCGTTTTACTCATAAGCGATCTCCTTCTATTTCAACAAAACGTTATTACTTTACAGTATAAGCAAAAAGAATAAGAGTCACAAACGAAAGTCGAAGTGTTACTTTTATTGTACTATCTTTCAGAAAATTAAGAGATTACTATTGACTTTCATGAAAAATAGGTGTATTTTTTACTCAGGTAAATTATTTTTACCTAGACCAACTTTTAGAGAGAAAGGAGGAAATGTCATGTCTTCATTTCAATTGCCAAAGCTTTCATATGACTATGATGAACTAGAGCCATATATCGATAGCAATACACTTTCTATTCATCATGGAAAGCACCATGCGACATACGTAAATAATTTGAATGCCGCATTAGAAAACTATTCGGAATTACATAATAAATCTTTAGAAGAGTTACTATGTAATTTAGAAGCTTTACCAAAGGAAATTGTTACAGCTGTCAGAAATAACGGTGGTGGACATTATTGTCATAGTCTTTTTTGGGAAGTAATGAGCCCACGGGGTGGCGGCGAGCCTAATGGAGACGTTGCAAAAGTAATTGATTATTATTTCAATACCTTTGACAACTTAAAAGATCAACTGTCTAAAGCAGCAATTAGCCGTTTTGGAAGTGGTTATGGATGGCTTGTCCTTGATGGTGAAGAACTTACTGTAATGAGTACACCTAATCAAGATACACCTTTGCAAGAAGGCAAAATTCCATTACTTGTCATTGATGTATGGGAACATGCCTATTATTTAAAGTACCAAAATCGTCGCCCAGAATTTGTTACCAACTGGTGGCATACAGTGAACTGGGACCGGGTAAATGAAAAATATTTACAAGCAATTCAATCACAAAAACATTAGTCGTGCGTATAAGGTAAGTTTGGTAATGTAAAATTAGTATTGTCGAAATCCTCCAGAATCCCCCGGATTGCCACCGGGGGATTTATGATCATTTCATTGCATGTATGTAATAACGTAATACTTTTTCTATTTCTATTTTCAACCCTCGGAACGGGAATCCTAATTCATTAGCTTTTCCATTATGTAATGTACAATTAGTCAATTCATTATAAGGTGCTACATGATCTCCTACTTCTTGAATGAGTGATTTTATTCCCGTATTTTCTTCTATAAAATGAATAATTTCCCGAGTAGAAACTACCCCGTTGCTACAAGCATTAATTGGCCCTTCTATATCTTTCATCCCACACCAAGCTAAAAATTCCCCGGCTTCTTCTTCATGTATAAACGACAATTTTCCATCTAGATCATTCACTGCGACAGGTTCTTCTCTCACAATATGTTCAACGTAAAATTGTAACCTTTTCGTATAATCGTTTTCTCCAATAACAACCGGAAAACGAGCTGCAACAACTGGGAATGTTGCTTGTTGAAATACAACGGCTTCGGCTAATCTTTTTCCTTCACCATAATTGAAGTCATTCCTATCTCCATACGCAATTGCATACTCGTACGGATTAAAGTCTTCTTCTGATAAGCTTAGTGCAGGTTCATAGACAGCCATTGAAGATGTCATAACATACTTCTTCGTTTTCCCTCGTAACACTTCACATATTATCTTCGCTGCATTCGAGCTATAGCATAAATTATCGTATACAATATCATAACTTTTATCTGTTAGACGCTCTGTTAGTTGTTTTTCATCTTCTCTATCTACAATAAGTCTTTTTACTCTACTCCCAAAAAAATCTTCCGTAATTCCTCTCGTCGCAATCGTTACATCGTGCCCATCTTGCAAAAGTGTTTCTACTAAATGTTTACCAAAAAATCTAGTTCCCCCTAGCACCAATACTTTTTTCAACTTTATCATCCCCATTTCGATAAATTGTAAAATACTACCTCTCTATTATAAATGCTAACATATAAAAAGCATGGAATTCGTTTAACGATTCCATGCTTTTCTACAAAAAATATATTAACGTACTCGATATTTATAAATACAATAACAGAAGTATAAAATAGAAATTACAGATACATAAACCCATAATTCATATACGAATCCCTCTCCCCATACTCCCATAAAATAAAAGAGTGAAGGTAACGTCAATGTTACCCATGATTGTACGAAGGCAATCCTTCCAAGATATTGATTGATGTTCTTTTTTTGTGTATTTAATACAAAGAATAAATACCAAAGTAATGCCCACATAAACCACGTTAACGCATTCACAACATCGTGGAATTGAACAAATGAAACAACCATATAGAATAAAGCAATAATTGCTACCCAAATGCAGAACCAACCTAAACCGCTACTATCCATTCCTTTTATAAAAGTAACACCTACATATAAATAGGTTAATCCGAATAAGAAAGTAGCTGCATATGAATATACCGTCCAATTACTTTGATCAGAAATCATGATTAAATAGAACGGAATAATAATTTGTAGTGCACCCACAAATAAATTAAAAACACCTGCACTTTTCATCTCTGCTTTTCCTAATATAACGAGACTATTTAAAAATAAAGCTGCACCCGAAAGTAATAATCCTACGTAACCCATATGTATTCGTGTGAAAGTCTTTCCCTTTCACACTTTTAACCTCCCCACAATATAAAGTAATTCTTTATTATTTTTCTTCCTATTTAAAACTACATACATAATTTTTAATCCAAATAGGTCAGACTTCCTACCTTGAAGAACACCAAATTTAAAACGCTTTCAATCATAAATAACCCTATCAGAACATTAATAGGATTCCTTGATTATAAACGTACTCTAACCATGACACAAGTATTGATGTTATTTTAAATATTACGTTTTTTATTTCTATAAAAGTTAATAGGATAATGCACTTTTTCTATCTTATTCTACTAATTTCTAACATGGAATATTATAAAATGAGCTAGTCAGTAATACATTCATCTTTATAAGATAATCGTATACTGACCTAAACTTTCATATTCAATATTGATAGTTTCTCATCCCTAATAATTGCTATTTATCATAAATATCATTCGGATTAATTGTAGGAATAAATCCATTTATAGAACTATATTTTTTAGATACGGTATTTGGAGTAACGGTAAACGTTACAATCTTATTACTTTGTTGTTTAAAATAGTGCATCCAATTTTGACTCCATTCATCTTTCGTAATAACTTGTTTATTGAAGTCCTCCCACAATACACCATGTATAAAATTCAAGGATGTATTTTTGATTGTGTCAAATCCCCAATTCTGTATAAGAAGCAAATCAGAATTAACACCTTTTATTTCTTTTAATAAATTTACATATGCTTCGCGAAATTTCCCTTGTGTAACTGGCTGATCATAAAAATAGTCGTCAATATCACCAGCGGTATCTAAAAACACACCGTCTATTCCTTTTCCAATAATTTGCTGTTTCACCTTATTTACAACAATCCGTCGGTAATGTTCATCAGCTAAATTCATAATATATGTATCCCACTGCTCAATCTTCATTTTCTTACCGTCTCGATAATAATAGTCTGATTCAACTACTTGCGATTTATGCCACGATTCTAATTCTAAAACACTAACATACCCAAGGACTACTGTTCCTGATTTTTTTAATTGCTGAACTTGCTCTTTCGAAAATGCATATGGCTCTATAATGACCATGTCATACTTTGAAAGTCCCTCAATTACTTGCTCATTTGCTTCACCATAATAAATTTTATAACTTCGTACATTTTTTAAAACTGGTTCCACGACATTTGCTTGGGTGGATGTACTTGAGGAAAAAATAAAAGAAAATATAGCTAAAAAGCATATGGAACGTTTCCACTCCATAATAATATTCCCCCCCTATAAAACTGTAATTTTTTATCATTTTAAATATTAATACAAGTATAGTAATACAATAACATTTTACATTTTTTCAAGCTCGATATTTAATAAAAATCCCAATAAATACAATACATTAACAAAAATTAGAATTTATTTCACTTGAATTTACTACATCTCTGTTGATAAAATGATTTGGGCTTTATATATTTTAAAATAATTCTTTTAAATTATGTATTTTATTTCAGTGTACTATTCCTCAAAATTAAATTTGCAAACGAAAGAAGGGATTTTTTATGCACTATAGACAATCTAATTTATTACAAAAAATGATTGAACCTACGATTCTCTTTATTGCTCTATTTTTTCTCTCAATACTAACTGATTTTCTAACACCAACGTATGAATACTTCTTACTCTTATTTATTACATTAATTATTTCTAGCCGGTATGGCATATCTATCGCCCTTTTCACCTTTCTAGAAGCAATGATTTATATTTTTGTAAGCGGTATATATAAGGAAGATGATATATTACTGTACTTTTATTCATTAGATTACTGGATTAATTGGATTTTCTTACTTGTTATTAGTTTATGTTGTGGACTAATGAGTACTGCACAAAAGGAACGGTATGAAGATGTACATATGATAAATAATGAGCTAAAAGCCGAAAATAAAGAATTAAAATATGTTGTGAAACAATTGGATGAAACACGTATTACACTACGTTCTCGTGTACTTGAATCAAATAATCACTTATCTAAAATGTATCATATGTTTAAAGCTTTAAATCATACACATCCTGAAATTGTACTCGATGAGGGGATAAATGTATTAAAAATGTATTTCGGAGCAAAAAAAATTGGTATCTATCACGTCGATAACAATAAACAATCACTTCGTATTAAATTAAGAGCAGAAACTGGTAAAAATACCTTACCTCAATCCATTTTTGTTAAAAATGCTTCGCTAGTCATCAAAAATGCTCTAGCACATAATCGACCTTTTTTCCGTACAGAAGAGGATTTTCAAGACGCTCCACTTTTAGTTGGTCCCGTCCTATTCCAAGATGATGTACAATATGTCATTATATTAGACGAAATTGAATTTTCAAAAGTAACTTCTGAGCAATTCGAACTTTTCACATGGTATTTACGCTGGATGGGTGATCGTTTACAAAACGCTTCTAATCTTTGGCTATCAAGTCAAGAGGATCGTACATTCCCTAAAACGAGCATTTATTATGAAGATGAATTTGAACATTTACTAAAAATAGAAAAGAAACGTTACGAAACATTATCTTATCCATATTCCTATTTTGAATTTACTGTTCCACAAGATTCCTTAGAAATGATAAATTCTATTTTAAAAGATCATTTGCGTGATATTGATATATTCGGTTATAGCACGACCGAACAAAAAGTTATGATTCTATTACCTGGCACTGAAGAAAAATTTTTATTACCAGTCAAAACTCGTATACAAAACGCTCTTTCTTCTAAAGGAGTGGTATTCTAATGATTTTACTCCTTCTTTACTTTATTTATGCTATTTTGGTTTTTCTTTTATTTCGATTTACGAAAGGTTTGATTACTGAAGATAAGAAAGGAATTATTGAGTTTTGCTTGATTATCTCTCTCCTTTTCCCGCTTGTCGGACTTATTGTATCAGCAATCATGTTATTACTGAATATAAGACGCTCCAAGACCGAGTGGTTACAGCAATACTCTGAGTATGTTTCCTTTCAAGTTGATCATTATGAAGATATTTTGGCATCAGCAAAACAAGATATGGACCTAATTTCATTTTCTTCTGGATTAGAACTAGATAAGCCTGAATTACATAAACAACTCATTGTACAATTAAGCTCCTCCCCTATTTCCAATGAAGGAGGCTTATTGAAAGAAGCCATTCACCATAAAGATCCTGAAACTGTACATTACGCAGCAACTACTATTAATTTACTAAATGAACGGTACGAAAAACAGATCGAATACTTAAATAAGCAATTCCTACAAAATCCACAAAATGAAATTGCAAAAGAATTGGTTTCTAACTATTTAAGATATGTAGACAGTGGTCTTCTTTCTAATCAGCAAAAGGAAAAAATAATCGCCGAATTTATGAATTTTATTACACAAAGTGTAGAACTATTCCCTACCGAACCTCTTTATCCTTTCCACCTTGGAAATCTGTTTCTACATACAAAACAATATGCAAAGTCTGAAGAACAATTTTTAAATCTTATTCATTTCTATCCTGAATCATATTACGGTTACGTTGGGTTACTTGAAATATATTATGAGCAAAAGTTATGGGACGAGCTCTATAACTTAATCAATAATCTAGCAGCTGCAAAAAGAGTTCATATACTACCGCGTAAATATCAATTATTTGTAAGGCAGTTTGGAGGCGCACACATTGAAAAAGGGGATTAATATATATCGGAATTGTTAGTATCATTTTATTTCTCTTAATTATATCCATCCTTATATATCGAACAGAAAATTTCTATCAAAAGTTTTCTGTTCCTAAAACTAAAGAAACAGATACTGTTAAAACACTCAAAGCAAAAGATGTAGCCCAAAATGGACAAAAAATGCAATTATACGTTTTAAAAACGGATAATACATTAGGGCAACAAGTCGAATTTAATACGAAAAAGGCAATGGATTACGCACACCTACACTATAAAAATATTACAGCCAATGAAATTAAGGGACTTACTCCCTCTCCCTATACAGGAATTATTATTACAGGTGAAATAATGGCGCAACTTCCACAAGCCGATATTCAAAATTTTGTACAAATGGGCGGAAGAATTATTATCGCAAACCGACTTAATTCAGATTCTTCCTGGAACACATTATTTGGTATTACAAAAAAAGAAGGCTTCAAAGATGTGAAGGGATTAACCTTTGAAGAAGTTTTATTCCCTGGTTATCCTGATCTCTCAAGTTCTTCTCCATTGTTCACTCATAGCTCAATGAATATTACGCTAGATGAGAATACAACTAATACTTGGATTACTGCAGAAGATACTCCCATCCTTTGGACCAATGACTACGGTGAAGGAAAAGTCTTATATTGGAATACAACAGCATTGAACGATAAATTAGGTAGAGGTATGTTCGTTCAATCACTGGGTACTATTTTCCCGACTTTCGCTACAGTACAACTTGGAGCGGAGATTATGTATATCGATGACTTCCCATCTCCAATTCCAAGTGGAGAACTAAAAAACTTAACAACAGAAAAAATTTCTGTTGAAGAATTTTATAAAAAACATTGGTGGAAAAATATGAAGGATATCTCTGAAGAGCTTGATATTAAATATACAGGGGTTGCAATTGGGACATATCAAAATAAAGTAACGCCACCCTTTGAAAATTTTACAGGTAAAAATAGAAATACCTATTTATTATTTGGGAGAGAATTATTAAGTCACGGTGGAGAAATCGGTATTCATGGCTATAACCATCAACCTTTATTATTATCACCAGACCCAGTAGATAAAGCACTTGAATATGTTCCATGGAATTCAAAAGAGGACATGGAGAGATCCTTAGATGCTTTACAAAGACTCGTGTATAACTTCTTTCCAAACGAAAAACTGAAAACCTATGTACCACCATCCAATATTATAAATACGACTGGATTAAGTGCATTAAACGACGCGGTCCCAACTATGGAAACAGTTGCTTCTCTATATGTGGGAAGTAAAAGTAACGGCAGTTTAATTCAAGAATTTGGACCAGACGAGCACAACAAAAATATTTATCACTTCCCACGTATTACGAGTGGCTATGCCATTTCAGATGAAGAACAATTTATTTTAGCTGATGTTACTGCAAATTTAGGGGTTATCTCACATTTCGTCCATCCAGATGATATCCTTGATGAAAAACGTTCGGGTAATTTAACGTGGGAAGAATTATTTAAAGCTTATAAAACGACAATTAAAGAAATACGAGAAAGATATCCTTATATAAAAAGTATGACACAAAGTGAAGCAACTGCTTCCATGAAAATTTATCAAACCGGTGATTTAGCTGTTTCTTATGAAGATGATGCTGTTCACATTGCATATAAAGGATTACCAAACCACACTGCAACAATTATACGTGTGGAAGAAGGGAAAAAATTAAAAACCGGTTCATTCCCATACGGCACAGTTACAAAGCTAGATTCACAAATTTATAGCGTTATATTAAAACAAGCTAACGCTACAATTCCAATTAAAGGGGTATAGCAGATGAGAATAGGTTTAGTCGTTGAAGGAAGTTATCCTTTTGTCAGTGGCGGAGTAGCAAGTTGGGTACAAATGATTATCCAACAATTTAAAGAACATGAATTCACCATCTTTGCGATCGTACCGCAAATAAAAACAGAAGAGGAATATCAATATGAAATTCCTAACAATGTAAAAGATATCATTATGATTCCCTTACAATCAGAAAGTGACTCAAACCATATAAAAACCAATTTAACGACTGATGAAGTACAAACACTTCAAAAATGGTTTACATTCCAAGCTAACGACACAGAAGCATTACAAATATTAGGGAACAAGCAAAAGCTAGGAACACTACATTCCTTCTTCGAAAGTCGTGAATTTTATGAAATAGTGAAAGAAAGCTATTTGTATGAAGAAAGTAGTGGTTCTTTCTTAAATTACTTTTGGATGTGGAGATCTATGTTCACACCAATCATTCAAATTTTACAAATTGATTTTCCTGAATTAGATCTTATCCATTCTGTATCTACAGGCTATGGTGGGCTTCTTGGAGCTGCAATTAGTGCCAAATCTGACATACCATTTATTCTAACAGAGCATGGTATTTATTCTCGGGAACGTGAAGAGGAAATACTCCAATCAACTTGGATACCAATCGAATACAAAAAAAGATGGGTTTCTTTCTTCCATCATTTATCTCACCAAGCATATGAACAAGCTGCTGATGTGATTACATTATTCAGACGGAATAGTACATATCAAAAAGAACTAGGAGCTCCGGCCCATAAACTAAAAATTGTTCCAAATGGTGTTACTTTATCTGATTATAAAGGGCTACGTAAGCCAAAACATAATTCAGATAAACTCATTATTTCTGCTATTATACGAGTTGTGCCAATTAAAGACGTAAAAACAATGATTTATGCAGCTAAATTATTATTAGAAAAAGATATTCCGTTTATCTTCTACTTATTAGGTCCTGATACAGAAGAACCAGAGTATGCCCAAGAATGTCGTGATTTAATTCAGCAACTTGGATTAAAAGAACATGTAATAATGACTGGCAGAGTAAACATTAAAGATTACTTAAAACAAACGGATATTCTCGTATTAACTAGCATATCTGAAGGGCAACCACTAGCTATGTTAGAAGGAATGGCATCGGGATTACCATGGGTTGTTACAGACGTTGGTTCTTGTAAGGAGTTAATTTATGGACAAGATGAAGATCCTTACGGCCAATGTGGCTTTGTTGTACCACCTGTATCTCCTGAACAAGTTGCCACCCACTTAGAATGGTATTATCGCCACCCTGAATCCATTCAACAATTCGGAAACAATGGGCGTAATCGTATTGAAGCATATTATCAATTATCAGGTGTTGTTGATAGTTATCGTAAGCTTTATTTAGAAAGGGGTGCGAAAACATGGCAGGTATAGGATTTCGATTACAAAAATTATTTCAGGAAGACTACTATTCTTCAAGGGTAAAAGCTTATGGATTTTCGTTATTTGTTACAGCTGGTCCTTGGTTAGTCGTTATTTTAGCAGTAACAACTATTAGATTCATTTTGAGTTTATTTCATTCTATTTCAATTGAAGAACAGCGTCTTTTCACTATTTCAATTTCATATTGCTTTATTTTTTCTCAAATTATTTACGGAGCATTGCAGCTCATTGTAACTAGATATGTAGCTGACCTTTTATACGAACAAAAAGCTGATAAAGTATTTTCTTCATTTTTAGGAATGACGAAGATCACACTTTTTTTAGCTATTATGTTATGGCTTTTGTTTGCATTTTTCACACCGTTAGCTTTATATTATAAAATCGTGATGCTATTTTTATTTTTAGCTTTAAATATCATCTGGATTCAGTCCATTTATTTAACAGCAGCTAAAGATTATCAATCAATTGCACTGGCATTTTTAATCGGATCCATTTTTTCCCTATTAGGAATTATCCTAGTAGCTTACTGGCACCCTACACTTGGGTTAGAACATGGATCTGCCCTATTGCTTTTAATTTCTTTTACAATTGGTACTTTCATTACACTAGTATGGTTAAGTATCGTTATTGTACGAATGTTTCCAAATAGCGATGCTACTGAACAATTTACCTTTCTTTCTTATTTAGATAAATATCCAGAGTTATTTTGGTCAAGCCTATTTTACAATGTGGGTATTTGGGTATGTAATTTTGTTATTTGGTTTGGAGACGGTCGGGGAAATATTGAAAACACATTTATTTATCATCAAATTTATGATACTGCTGTTTTCTGGGCGTATTTAAGTATTATCCCAACCTATATTTTCTTTGTAGTATCCATTGAAACCAGGTTTTATGAAAGATATAAAAAGTTCTTCGGTTCGGTAAACAATGGCGGAACATTACATACGCTTTTACAATTAAAAGATTCCATGAACTTTGTCTTAAAGCAGGAAATGGAACGTATACTTCGTAATCAAGGTATTTTTTCCTTACTTATTATTTTTATAATATGGATGTTTAGTTCGCAATCTGGAAACACAACACTTAATTACTCTATTCTGCAACTAACTATAGTTGGTGCTTATGCAAATGGAATGGTGCTCGTTATTACATTACTACTCCTATACTTTGAGGATCGTAAAGGGGCATTTCGAACATCAGCTATTTTCTTTTTTGCAAACTTGTTATTAAGCCTCATCCTGCTTCCATTTGGATTCAATGGTTACGGCATTAGTTTCGCAGTTGGATCTTCTATTACATTCCTATATGCTATTTCTAGACTCTTTACTTACATTAAAGATATTGATTATTATACATTTTGCCAGTCAAATATTCCTATAAAACAGCGGACCTTTTTTACCAAATTAGCTAATAAACTTAACGGGAAATAGATACAAAAATGACCTTTGCTCATGCAAAGGTCATTTTTTATATCTACATATTAAACTTCCAAATAGCCATTTTTATTATTTGATTGCCATCTCCAAGAATCTGCACACATTTCTTCTAATCCACGTTTTGCTTCCCATCCTAGTTCACGTTTTGCCTTTGATGCATCTGCAAAACATATTGCCACATCGCCAGGACGACGCTCTGTAATTTTATAAGGAACCTTTTTTCCTGAAACCCTTTCAAATGCTTCAACCATCTCAAGTACACTATACCCTGTACCTGTGCCCAAATTATAAGCATCTACTCCTGTTGTATTCAGTACTTTCTCTAGCGCTTTTACGTGACCTTTTGCTAAGTCTACAACATGTATGTAGTCACGGATGCCTGTTCCATCTTTCGTTGGGTAGTCATTTCCAAATACACTTAATTCTTTTAGCTTACCTACTGCCACTTGTGTGACATATGGCATTAAGTTATTTGGAATTCCATTTGGATCCTCTCCAATACGTCCACTTTCATGTGCACCAAATGGGTTGAAATAGCGAAGTAATGCGATACTCCATTCTCTATCTGCAAATGCTACATCACGCATAATTTGCTCAATCATTAATTTCGTTTGACCATATGGATTTGTTGCACTTAATGGAAACTCCTCTGTAATCGGTGACGTTTCCGGGATACCATATACAGTTGCGGATGAACTAAAAATCATCTTCTTTACATTATGTTTCTGCATTACTTCACATAGCACTAAAGTGCTCGTAATGTTGTTATGATAATATGTTAATGGAATTGCTACTGATTCCCCTACAGCTTTAAACCCTGCAAAGTGAATAACTGCTTCGATTGCATTTTCTTCAAAAATCGCGTCAAGTGCTTCTTGATTTAAAACATCTTCTTTATAAAACTTAAATTGCTTTCCTGTTATTTCTTTCACTCGATTTATAGATTCTACCGAGCTATTCGAAAGATTATCAACTACTATAATTTCGTAACCGCTATTTAGTAATTCTACACATGTATGACTACCAATATACCCTGCTCCACCTGTTACAAGTATTGCCATAATTATAGTCCTCCATATTTCATTCATTATAAACTTCTCAAAGTATATCACATATTTCTTATCCTATGTTTAATATGCGAACACAGAAACTTACATTTTATCCCATAATAATTTTATAACATATACGATTCCAATCAAGTAATAAGAAAAACGCCACATAATTTTTGTTATGTGGCGTTTTTCTTATTAAATTACGTAACAATATACACTTAGAAAATGTGCAAGACTACCTAATAATACAAAAACGTGAAAAATCTCATGATGTCCCATATATTTAAACTCTAGCCATTTTGGCTTTGTTCCATAAATAAATCCACCAATTGTATAAAAAATGCCCCCAAGTACTAAGAAAACAATGCCCCCTGTACTTAAATTCTCAGCTAACGGTGCAAAGAATAAAACAATTAACCAACCCATCGTAATATAAATTGCTGTCGATAACCATCTTGGACAATTAAACCAAAACATTTTAAACACAATGCCACAAATCGCAGTTGCATAGACTAAACAAAATAATAGCAAACCACTTGCTGAATTTAATGTAATTAAGCAAAAGGGTGCATATGTACCTGCAATTAATATAAAAATCATAGAATGATCTAGCTTCCTAAAGAAGTAAATAACACGTTCATTGGCCACAACACTATGATATACAGCTGATGCCGTATAAAGGACCATCATTCCAATCCCAAACAAAATAACAGCTGTAATTGCAGCAAATGATGGCATCTTGATAGAAACTTTCACAAGCATAGCTAATAAGGCAATAAATGATAATATCGCTCCACCTAAGTGAGTAAATGCATTAACTGGTTCCCTTACGTAAGCATTCATAATAACACCCCTCATATAATTACATGTAGTTTTAATAACTACATGTAATTATATATACATTTCTTTTTAAGGTCAACATTTACAATTTATTTGTTTCGTAATACCATATTTAAGGATGTATTAGACATTAAGTTCCACTAAGTTATAAAAGTGAGGGATTCTACGTGGAAAATATAAATGAATTACTTGAGACATTGCATTTAGAAAAAAATATTAAACTTGAGGATATTCCAAATGTCGACTTATATGTAGATCAAGTTGTCCAACTATTTGAGAATACTTATGCAGATACAACGAGAACGGATGATGAAAAAGTATTAACAAAAACGATGATTAATAATTACGCAAAAGGGAAACTATTCATCCCTATCAAAAATAAAAAGTATTCAAAAGAGCATATGATTTTAATTAGCTTAATTTATCAATTAAAAGGTGCTCTTTCCATTAACGACATAAAAAGTTCATTAGAAACTATAAATGACTCCTTATTAAATGATGATTCATTCGAATTAAATACGTTATACAAAAATTATCTTGCTCTTACTGAAAGCAATGTCGAAAGCTTTAAACAAGACGTAAATAACCGTGTTACAGAAGTAAATGAGATTTCTTCCTTAGAAGACACAAAGCTAGAAAAATTTCTACTACTAACATCCTTCGTGACTATGAGTAATATGTATAGACGTTTAGCGGAGCAACTAGTGGATGATTTAAAAGAATCATAAATAAAAACTATCCACCTATTAAAGTGGATAGTTTTTATTTACTTAATTGCTTCATGAACTTTTAGTTGTTTCCCTTTAATCGTTGTAGTCTTCATGACTTTCAAGACAAGTGGTCCTTTTCCATTTAATATTTCAACGTAAGAAACATTATCTTGTATCGTAATAATGCCTATATCTTCTGCTGTAATACCTTTAATTTTAGCGATTGTACCGACGAAATCTACCGCCCTAATTTTCTTTTTCTTCCCGCCATTAAAGTAAAGCTTCATAATGCCTTTGTTGATGTCTGCATTTTTATCTTTCTTTATAATTGGTTTAGCATGTATCTTTTCTTCAAATGCAGCTTTCCCTTTCATAACTTCTTCTTTTGAAGGTCCAATTGCCTTTGGAATTTCAAAGCCAATATACTCCTCAATCTCTTCTAAAAATCTATTTTCATATGGTGTTATAAATGTAATAGCTTTTCCACTATTTCCAGCTCGTCCCGTTCTTCCAGTACGATGTACATAGCTTTCTTTTTCAAGTGGAATATCATAATTAATAACATGTGTAATATTATCAATATCAATTCCCCTCGCAGCCACGTCTGTTGCTACTAAATAACGAAATTTTCCTTTTCTAAAATCATCCATGACTTCAAAACGATCTTCTTGTACCATACCACCATGTATTTTGTCACAAGGATAGTTAGCTCGTTTTAATTGTCTATATACATGATCTACATTTTCTTGTGTACGGCAGAAAATAATACAGCTATCAGGATTCTCAATCGTTGTTACATCTTTAAGTAGTGAAAGCTTCTCGTCTTCTATCGCCTCAAAAAGAGTATGTTCAATTTTATCCGTCGTAATCCCAGCCGCTTTAATTTCAATATGAGTTGGTGCATTCATATATGTACGTGATAACCTTTCAACATCTTCCGGTAAAGTTGCTGAAAATAGCATTGTCATTCTATTTGTAGGTAATTCATCAATAATTGCCTCTACTTGATCGATAAAGCCCATGTTTAGCATTTCATCCGCTTCATCAATCACTAAATATTTTAATCGCTCTAAAGAAAGGGTCCCTTTTTCAATATGATCCAATACACGCCCTGGAGTCCCTACTACAATATGCGTCTTTTGCTTTAACTCTAATTTTTGACGTGCAAATGGGGATTTACCATAAATTGCGGCGGCTTTAATTCTTTTGAATCGCCCTATATTTGTAATATCTTCTTTCACCTGTACCGCAAGCTCTCTCGTTGGTGTTAAAACTAATGCTTGTGGTTTATTCTCTGCCCACTCCACCATTTCACAAAGTGGAATACCAAATGAAGCTGTTTTTCCACTTCCCGTCTGGGACTTCACAACAAGATCCTTCTTTTGTAATGCGACTGGAATAACCTTACCTTGTACTTCTGTTGGATGATCATACCCTAAGCCAGTAAGTGCCCTTACAATTTCTTTACTTAATTTATACTCAAAAAACCCTTTTTTACTCATATATTAACCTCATTTTATTCTGTATTATTTTCTTTTTTATCTTTTGTATACGTTACTATCGCCCTACTTATTATACTTGAAACCTCACATAAAAAGATGGATTATGCCAGATTCATCTTTTTACATAGAAATAAACCTTATCATTTCATATATTGTTCAACTACTTGATAACATCTTTTGCTCGTATTGTTAGCATTAACCTTTTCATAGAATCCTACATCCACTCAAAAAAAATAAAAAGAATACATACATCCTTATATAATTATCTTAATTTTTCAACCTTTTTATAGACGAACAATATAAAACAAAAAACATTTTAAATTCGTTTTTAACGTTGTTTTTTACATATAAAATCTACTTTTTAAAAAAACGTTAAGAAATCCTTTGACTTTTTAATGAAAACAATGTAAATTATCATATGGACGAACATTTTTAATTAATAAAAATAAAATATTCGTATTTTAGGGGTGTGAATGATGGAAAACGTATTCGACTATGAAGATATTCAATTAATTCCTGCAAAATGTATTGTAAATAGCCGCTCTGAATGTGATACAACTGTCACTTTAGGAAAACATAAATTTAAATTACCTGTCGTACCTGCAAATATGCAAACGATTATTGATGAAAGAATTGCAACGTATTTAGCTGAAAATAATTACTTCTATATCATGCATCGTTTCCAACCAGAGAAACGAATCTCATTCATCAGAGATATGCAATCACGTGGATTAATCGCTTCTATTAGCGTTGGTGTAAAAGAAGACGAGTATGAATTCGTACAACAATTAGCTGCTGAGCACCTTACGCCTGAATACATCACGATTGATATCGCGCATGGACATTCTAATGCTGTAATCAACATGATTCAACATATTAAAAAGCATTTACCAGAAAGCTTCGTTATCGCTGGAAACGTTGGAACTCCAGAAGCGGTAAGAGAATTAGAAAACGCTGGTGCTGACGCAACAAAAGTTGGTATTGGACCTGGTAAAGTTTGTATTACTAAAATTAAAACAGGCTTTGGAACTGGTGGTTGGCAACTAGCTGCACTTCGCTGGTGTGCAAAAGCTGCAAGTAAACCAATTATCGCTGACGGTGGTATTCGTACACATGGCGACGTAGCTAAATCTATTCGATTTGGGGCGACTATGGTTATGATCGGTTCTCTATTCGCTGGTCATGAAGAGTCTCCAGGGGAAACAATCGAAAAAGACGGCAAACTTTATAAAGAGTACTTCGGTTCAGCTTCTGAATTCCAAAAAGGTGAGAAGAAAAACGTTGAAGGTAAGAAAATGTTCGTTGAGCATAAAGGTTCTTTAGAAGACACTTTAATCGAAATGGAACAAGATCTTCAATCTTCTATCTCTTACGCTGGTGGAACAAAATTAGACTCCATTCGTACTGTAGATTATGTAGTCGTAAAAAACTCTATTTTCAACGGTGATAAAGTATATTAATTTTTAAACTTAACTCGAAGGACAAGCAGTTTTATGCTTGTCCTTTTTCATATATAGAAATGTAAAATATTTTCATTTTACTGAATTTTCTAGTATCATATTTTTAGATACTTATAATAAGGGGGATATAATATATGAAAGATGTAATTGAGAAACGCTATATTCGTGCAGAAGTTCCTACTGAATTAACATGGGACCTCTCTGATTTATACGAATCTGATAAAGAGTGGGAAACTGCATTACGTGTATTAACAGATGATATAAAAAAACTTGATGCGTTTAAAGGACAATTACACAATAGCCCTACCACCTTATTACATTGCCTACTTTTAGAAGAAGAGCTTTTAATGAAGTTAACAAAACTATATTCATATGCAAATTTAAAAGAATCTACTGATCGTACAAATCCAGTTATTCAAGCGAACTCTTCCAAAATTGCCGCTTTATGGACGAAAGTACATACGGCGCTATCCTTTATTCATAATGAAATTCTCTCATTAGAAGAAGGCACAATTGAAAAATATTTAACGGAAGAAACAAAACTTGAACCTTTCCGTAAATCATTACTAGACATATTACAAAAAAGGCCGCACACGCTCTCTCCTGAAACTGAAGAAGCACTTGCTGCACTTGGCGAAGTACATAGTTCTCCATACAAAATTTACGGTATGACTAAATTAGCCGATATGGATTTTAACTCCATACAAGATGAACAAGGAAATGAACTCCCTGTGTCGTTTGCATTATTTGAAAGCAAATATGAGTTTTCTCCAAGCGCAGACATACGTAGGAAAGCATACTCATCATTTGTTTCCACCTTGAAACGATATAAGAATACAGTGGCAACAACATATGCGACTGAAGTAAAAAAACAAGTAACACTCTCTCGCTTACGCAAATTTGAATCTGTTACTCATATGCTTTTGGAACCTCAAAAAGTTCCACTTGAAATGTATAACAATCAACTCGATATTATTTATAAAGAATTGGCGCCTCATATGCGCCGTTTTGCAGATTTAAAAAAGAAAGTATTAGGACTCGATGAAATGCTGTTCTGCGACTTACACGCACCTTTAGATCCCGAATTTAATCCGACAATTACTTACGAAGAAGCTGGAAAACTTATTCAAGACTCTTTACAAGTACTCGGGGATGAATATAGTTCCATTATCGAAAAAGGATTCAAAGAAAGATGGGTCGACCTTGCAGATAACGTAGGCAAGTCAACTGGAGCATTTTGTTCAAGTCCATATGGTTCTCATCCGTACATTTTAATTACATGGCAAAATACGATGCGCGGCTGTTTCACATTGGCTCATGAATTTGGGCATGCTGGTCATTTTTATTTAGCAAATAAAAACCAGCGTATTATGAATGTACGTCCATCTATGTACTTCGTTGAAGCACCATCTACAATGAATGAATTACTATTAGCCCAGCATTTATTAGCGACGAATGACGATAAGAGAATGCGTAGATGGGTGATCCTGCAACTACTCGGCACATATTATCATAACTTTGTTACTCACTTACTTGAGGGAGAATATCAAAGAAGAGTATACAGCCTAGCAGAAGAAGGTGGAGCACTTACAGCTACAACTTTAACTGAAATAAAAGCAAATGTACTTTCAACATTCTGGGGAGATTCCGTAAAAATTGATGAAGGTGCTGGATTAACTTGGATGCGTCAACCTCATTATTATATGGGCTTATATTCTTACACGTATTCCGCAGGCCTCACTGCATCTACTGCGGTGGCTCAAATGATTAAAGAAGAAGGACAACCTGCTGTTGATCGCTGGTTAGATGTACTTCGCGCTGGTGGTACGATGAAACCACTGGAATTAATGAAACATGCTGGAGTCGATATGTCAAAACCAGATACAATCCGCAGAGCTGTTTCTTACGTTGGTTCCTTAATTGATGAATTAGAAAGCTCTTATCAAGAATAAAGTGAAACTTTAATCAGTGGGGGCCATCCCCCACTGATTATTAGCCCTCACCAATCGGGCTTTTACGGACAGTTGATTCCCTACCTAACTTCTTTGCTTCCGCTGAATTTTGAGGTAGGAATCTTACTGCCCGGCAAATAGCGGGATAAAAAATAAGCCCTCGCTTTATGAGGGCTTATTTCATGTTTACTTTCCAAATCTTTTACGGTATCCACATTTTCTACATAGCTCTTCAACTGCAACTCTTCTGGAAAATCCATCAACAATGTTTGTTGCTCTTTCGCCTTCTATAATGTTAGAGAATGAATCATTATTAATATTTCCAAGGTTAATAATCCCTTCACCATCTAAACAACAAGGAATAACCGTTCCGTTCGCTAAAATACCAGCTTGATTTCGAAGCCCATGACAGAATCCTTTTCCATCATCCTCTTCTTCATGCAATGCTGGCCACTGGAATTCATAGTCTTGATTAATAAAGACACGTTCCGCAATTTTTATACCTTTTCCTGGTGTAAGCTTCTCTTCAATTTGATAAGATAAATTAAACTCATTTTCAATGATAGATAATAACTCTCTATTCTTCTGGATTTCAGCATTTGTTTTATTATCCTGCGTTAAGTTCCATAATCTAAGTGAAACGATTAAATCCGATTGACTTGTCGCCTCTCTAATGAAGGAAAGTATACTTCTTACATACCCCTCTTTGTCTTGTGAACCTGGGTGCCCATCAAAACTATGCAGTGAAAAATTCATTTGTCTTAAAGCAGGCTTATTTAACAATCTATGCCTTCTCTTATTAATTAACGTTCCGTTCGTTGTAATATTAACTTTAAACCCTTTTTCATGGCTTAAATCTAACAATTGATCTATTTTTGGATGCAGCAACGGCTCACCCTTCACGTGCAAATAAATGTAGTCTGTGTGTGGTTTAATTTGGTCTAACCTTTTCGCAAAATCCTCCACAGAAATGAATTGCTTCTGTCTTTCCGTCGGCGGACAAAAGCTGCACGCAAGATTACATACACTCGTAATCTCCAAGTAAAATTTCTTAAACTTCTTCACCTTTAACTCCTCACTTCTATGACTACTTATACTTTTTCCTCTTCATATTACAGCATACTTTTTTAGAAATAGAAACATACTTATTTTAGGAAATATAGAAAACGGCCACATCTGTAGCCGTTTGAATGTACTATTACTATTTATGATACGGTTCTCCACGATTAATCCGAAACGCCCTATACACTTGCTCAAGCAATACTAATCGCATTAATTGATGTGGTAACGTCATCTTTGAAAAAGAAAGAGATTCATTTGAACGCTTCATTACTTCTGAACTTAGTCCAAGTGATCCGCCAATTACAAAGGCAACTTTACTCTTCCCATATGTAGCAAGACGATCTAAGCTTACTGCAAATTCTTCTGATGATTTTTGCTTTCCTTCTATCGCTAACGCAATGACATGCGTATCATCAGAAATTTTATCTAGTATACGTATACCTTCTTTTTCTTTTACAATTAACATTTCTGCTTCACTTAAATTTTCTGGTGCCTTTTCATCTGGCAATTCAATTACTTCTACTTTTGCGTATGCAGATAATCGTTTTAAGTATTCTGCTATACCTTGTTTTAAATATTTTTCTTTTAATTTCCCAATTGAAATAATCGAGATATTCACACGTATTCCCCACCTTACAAACATGTTATCCACATAACTTATCCACATATCCACAATTGTTACCCACATATTGTGTGAGAATCTGTGTTCGATACAACATATGTCGCCTCATTTTGACAAAATTCACATGTTTTTTTCTCTTTTTCTGAGTTATCCACATTGTTAATAACTGGCGCGACTTCACACTCATCCACAATAATATCTAAAGCTAATTCAACATGTTCTAAACAACAAGGTAAGTTCATATTCTTCACCTCACTTTTCTACAATAGAAAACAGGAGGTAGGCCCTCCTGTTTTTAATACTTTTGAATGCCTAGTTTAACCGTTGTTGTTGCTCGTTTTGTACCACGATAAAACGTAAGAGTCATTTTATCATTAATTTTTTTATCATATAAGGCCGTACGGAATCCGATAATATCGCGAACTGGTTTCCCATCTACTGCTACAATCACATCGTGTTCTCGCAAACCAGCATCTGTACCTGGCGAAGGGCTTTTCACATCTAAAATGCAAACTCCCTCTGTTACATTGCCTGGTAAATGCAATGTTTTTGACCAATAGTAGTTTGGAATTTCATTTAATGATCTCAGTTCAATTCCAACATACGGTCTTCTTACTTTTCCGTACTTCTCTAATTCATTCATAATTGGAACAGCTCTAGTAACAGGAATAGCTAGCCCAATTCCTTCTACTTCTTTTGCCGCAATTTTCATTGAGTTAATACCAATTAATTGACCTGCTGCGTTTACAAGCGCACCACCACTATTACCCGGATTAATTGCTGCGTCTGTTTGCAATACTTCTACTTGCCAATCATAATGTCCATCTTGATCTAAATCTACAGGGACAATACGCTCATTAGCCGAGATAATACCTTGTGTGACGGTTCCAGAAAATTGGAGCCCGAGCGGGTTTCCAATCGCAATGACTGGTTCTCCTCTACGAACAGTATTAGAATCGCCAATCTCAATTACTTTTTTCACATGCTTTGCATCTATTTCTAGTACAGCCAAATCTGTGACCACATCGGTTCCTAATACCTTTCCAGGAACCTTCTTACCATCACTTAAACTTACTTCAATACGATTTGCTCCAGCAACAACATGATTATTCGTTACAATGTAAGCTTGACCATCTGTCTTCTTATAAATTACACCTGATCCCGTACCTGCTTCTGAATCTGCCTCTGAAAAATTATCTCGTTGAATATTAATAACTCCAACAACAGCTTCAGACGCACGATCAACAGCATCCACAAAACTAATTTGTTTAATGCCTTGAGCTTCCGCCATATTACTTCCACTTGCTTCAGCTTGCGGAAACGCGTCCGTATCATTTGAAAATAAAGGAGCTCCAAATGCAAATAAAGAAGCTCCTACAATTGTTCCTGCTATGCTAGAAATAACAATACCTTTATGCTTCTTTTTTCTTGCACGTTTCATACGATAATTTTCTTCATCAATAAAGGACATATTTGTTCACCTATCTTCCTGAAAACAACTATATTCACCTTTATTGTTTACTAAAATGAAGAATTATACGTATTGAATTTTTGTCGGCATTTTTGGATCTGTATCGTGAATTTCAAAGGCTTCGCCCACTCCAAATCCCTTTTCCTCTAATACTTGTGATACTGACATACGCGCTAGTTCTTTCATGTTATTATCTAAACTTAAATGGGCTAAATAAATATGTTTTGTCTCATCTGTAATTACATCCGCCATTGCTAATGCAGCATCTTCATTACAAACGTGCCCCACATCACTTAAAATACGTCGTTTAATACTCCATGGATAACGTCCCATACGAAGCATTTCTACGTCATGATTACTTTCAAATACGAAAGCATTAGCTCCCTTAATAACACCTTTCATACGGTCACTCACGTACCCTGTATCTGTAATAAGGGCTAATTTTCTATTATTGTTATGAAAAGCATAGAACATCGGCTCTGCCGCATCATGAGACACCCCAAATGACTCGACCTCAATATCACCAAATGTTTTCACATCCCCAACTGAGAAAATAAACTTTTGCTCAGTTGGGATATTTCCTATTAAGTGTTCCATTGCATTCCATGTTTTCTCATTTGCATAAACAGGTAAATCATATTTACGTGCCAATACACCTAAGCCTTTAATATGGTCACTATGTTCATGTGTTACAAGAATACCCGATACATCATTTATATTTAATTCTGCCTGTTTAAATAAAGCCTCTGTTGCTTTACCACTTAAACCTGCATCGACAAGTAACTTCTTTTCATCTGTTCCTACATATAGCATATTCCCTGTACTTCCACTTGCAAGTACGCTAAAATGCAAACCCATTCTTTCTCACTCCAGTATGTTCATCAACCACTTGATTTTCCTTTTCCCCTAATTCCATAACTTGTCCTTCAATTGCATTTACAAAGAAGTCCTGCTTCTGCTCCGTCTTTAAGTTCCACGTTGGAGCAAGTACTTGGTTATTAGAAGTAGATGCGGTAAGGTTGGCATAACCAATTTGCGCTTCTTTTACATGTGTATTCCCATGAATTTTATTTTTTAAATACAGATTTTCTAAAGCGGTTTGGGCAGTAATAATTTCTTGCTGTTTCGTTTTTTCACTTTCGCCCATTTCTTTTAAATCTGTTAACATCGTCTGCGTGTACGACACAAGTTCATTTTTTTCATTTAATTCCACAACAATCATCGCCTGATCGTTATAGAAAATAGGCTTATCTTTATATTTTTGGAAGAAGTAAATTTTAGAATCTTTCATCGCTCCAAACTCATACTTTTGTCCATCCAATACATAGTTCTTCAAAAAATCATTATACTTATCTTTTGATAACGATTTTGTATTTAAAAAGGGCTCTTTTAGCTTACTTTCTATCTTGTACATATTTTGTATATGCGCCG
Organism: Bacillus cereus group sp. Bc061; assembly: GCF_027715825.1. NCBI lineage: Bacteria > Bacillati > Bacillota > Bacilli > Caryophanales > Bacillaceae > Bacillus > Bacillus cereus group sp. Bc061. The sequence continues at coordinate 34,522 of NZ_JAQFTZ010000003.1, read as the reverse complement.
TTTGATTTTTTAAAGACTGTATGTCTTCTTCTTTAAATGCCTTGTTTTCAGCCCTAATAAATGACTCTTTTTTCGGTTCTTTAGGGAAATTACCCATAGTAATTTTGTTTGCTTTTAATTCTTGATCTATCTTTGTTTCTGCAATAAGCTCCAATTGATTACTATCTTGCTTTTGAATGAATTGAAAAATGAGAAAGAGGTCCAAAACAAAAAAGGTCACAATAAATATGGTTTTAATCCGATCCCAATCCATTTAGTCCCCCCTCATTCCACTCATATATTTTTTGTTTGCCAGCTTCATCTTCAACAAACTTTACATACCAAATTGGCTGTAGTCGCGCTACTTGCCCATCTAGTGATAATTTGTATCCAATCCCAATGTCTTTAATGGATCTTTTATCTACCGCGGCATTATTTTCTAAGGATGCTATTACAACATGACCTGACGGAAGAGTAACCTTCTGCTCTATACCTTTCGTATTTAAAGAAAGCAACGGTCTTTCATATTCCATTACTTCTTCTGATCCCCATACTTGTCTCAATTCAGCTAATCCATCAGTATTGAATACGGGATATCCATCTTCCTGTAAGCGGAATACTGTCTGTCCTTTATTCATATAGTCCAAACGATATGAATCCAAACTCCCACTGTGACCATTTACAAAATCAAAACTTTTTTGTAAAAGCATTAAATTATCTGGCTTCTTCTCACTTAAAACAGAAGAATTTTTATACTTTAGCATATGCTGATCATTTTCAATCTCCATAGACCTAATACCATCTGTAAATATTTCTTTCGATCCCTCGATAATAGGGCTTAAATAACGTGGGTCACTAAAAAGAGCATTCTTAAATGTATCAACCGCCAAATTAGATGAAATATATGTTATATTACTTAATTCTGTCGTTCCATCTGGTAAAAATAGCTTTTTCATATCATTAATTTGATAGTCAAAATAAGGTTTCGCTGATACTATAAATTGATTTTGTGCATTTACAATATCTTTTAAATACACACCACTTAATTTTGCTTCATATATTCTAGAGTTATCACCATCGGAAACAAAATTAATTTTAATTTCTTGATCCCTACTTCTAGAAGGGTCAAGAATAATTCGATTAAAGTGTTTAGGCTTATCTATACTCTTTTCTTTCATACTAAACATAGATTTAACTGCATCAAATGGGATGTTGGTAGGGAAAATAAGTTCAATTTTCCCTTCACCATGCACATAAGAAAGAAAGTCAGCCTTAGCAATCGATATCTCTTTGAACTCATGTAATTCCCCTGCTTCCAAAGTTCTATAGATTGATTCTATATCTCCCTCTCTTTTGCTCCCGTAATGATTTTTATCTTTATGCACAATGATAGAAGTAGGGCGGACAACATCAGCGATTTTCGTTTGAGTATTTCCCTCATTCCCCTGTACAAATTTTGCGTTTTGCATAGATGTGGAATCTGGCACATACGTCCATAAGTTAAAAGTAAGAAATAGACTAATTACAACTAAATTAATTAAAACTATCGTTTTAACATTCTCCATACTCATTCCCATTCGTCCTCTTCATCTGCTGCCATAGGCAATGTGAAATAAATCGTTGTCCCTTTTCCTTCCTCACTCTTTGCCCAAATCGAGCCACCATGTGCCTCAATCATTTCTTTCGCAATTGCTAATCCAAGTCCTGTACCGCCCATTTGTCTTGAACGTGCTTTATCTACGCGATAAAAACGTTCAAAGATTTTATCGACGTTTTCTTTCGGAATACCCATTCCTTGATCACTTACACTAATCTCCAATAATTCTCCGCGATCACGTAAACGATATGTTACTGTTCCACCTTCTGGTGAATACTTTAATGCATTCGAAATAATGTTATACAATACTTGCGTAATTTTATCCGTATCCATATCAATAAATCGAGATTTTTTAGAGAAAGATCGTTTGAAGCTTACGTTTTGCTCTTTAGACATTTCAAAACGATCAATAATGTTATTAAAGAAGTCAGTAAAGTCGACCCATTCTTTCATTAAACGATGTTCTGTACTATCGAGTTTAGATAGTTGCAATAACGCATTTACAAGTCTAATCATTCTTTCTGTTTCTTCTTGTGTAACTGTTAAAAACTGTGGTGCAATATTTGGATCTTGCCACGCACCGTCTGTAAGTGCCTCTAAGTAACTGCGCATTGTCGTTAATGGCGTTCTTAATTCATGAGAGACGTTTGCTACAAACTCGCGGCGTTCTCTTTCTATACGCTCCTGCTCAGTCACATCATATAATACGGCAATTAAACCATTTGCTTTCCCTGTCTCTTTTTGAATAACAGAGAAACTAGCGCGTAAAATATATGGCTCATTTCTCGTACTAAAATCTAATAAAACAGAATCCGGCTCTTCGTATAAATGATCGAGCGTAAATTCTTCTTGTATTCCCAATACTTCTAAAACAGATTGATCGAGCGCCGTTTCACGCGAAACATTTAGCATCTTTTCCGCAGGATCATTTAATAAAATAATGTCCCCTTTTCGGTCAGTAGCAATTACTCCATCTGTCATATGTGATAATACGGATGACAATTTACGTCTTTCACTTTCTGTTGAAGAACGAGCTTGTTGTAATTTTTTTGATAAATTATTGAAAGATAATGCTAATTGTCCAATTTCATCATGGCTATGCACTTTTACTTTTCTTGAATAGTTTCCTTTTGCCATTTCAATTGCTTGTCTTCGCATATCAGAGATTGGTCTCGTAATCGTTTGAGCTAACAAAATTCCAAGTACAGCTGTTACGAGTAATGCAATAACGGTTCCGGTCGCAAAGATTTGATTAATATCCTTCATCTGCTTATAAACATCTTCCATGGATGCAACAACGTAAATAGCACCAAGTGCATCTTTGTTATTATCATCCATAATAGGAGTAATCATAACTTGTACACGATGACCTGTACGACCATCCTTCTCAATTTTTACTTCTGGTTTTTTTTGTACCAATACCCGCTGAACAGCTATATCAGTTGACGTTCTATTTACCTTGTTTTGCTTTGACTCATCTGAAATAGCGAGCAGCTTTCTATTCGCATCAAATACACTTACCTCTTGAATATCCTTCTTTCGATCAGAGGCAAATTTTCGAATGGAAGTTTTAATCGTTTCACCTGTTGATTCTGTCTCTGCTTTTGTATAACTTTTTTTAAACTCTTGTTTCAAGTTATACGATAATAAGTTCGTTTGTTGCGTTAAAGAATCTCTAAAACCTTGTACAAGACTCTTTTCTAACTCTCTTACGAAATATACCCCAATAACTTGCATAGCTATCAATATTAATAGCATATATATGAGTACAAATTTTAAATGAATAGATTGAAAAAAACCGACTTTCTTCATATACTATTCCTGCTCTGGGTCACGCAAGTAATACCCTACTCCACGTCTAGTGACAATTAATGTAGGATGACTTGGATTATCTTCAATTTTTTCACGCAGACGACGTACTGTTACATCCACTGTACGTACATCTCCAAAATAGTCATAACCCCAAACTGTTTGCAATAAATGTTCGCGTGTCATAACTTGTCCTAAATGTTTTGCTAAATAATGTAATAGCTCAAATTCACGGTGTGTAAGCTCAATATTTTCCTCACGTTTCGTTACACTATACGCATTTGGATTGATAACAATTGGTCCAATAACCATTTCCGTATTTTCTTCTTTTTCTGCCGCACCACCTTGCTGATGACGACGTAAATTCGCCTTCACGCGAGCAAGTAATTCCCTCGTACTAAATGGCTTTGTTACATAATCATCTGCGCCAAGCTCAAGTCCTAATACTTTATCAATTTCAGAATCCTTCGCTGTAAGCATAATAATCGGCATTTCTGAGCTTTTACGTATTTCACGGCAAACCTCTAAGCCATCCTTACCTGGTAGCATAATATCTAATAAAACCATATCTGGCTGTTCTTCAGTCGCTTTTTCAATTGCCTCATCACCATCGTGCGCCATTACAATTTCAAAACCTTCTTTTTCTAGGTTGAACTTCAAAATATCTGCAATCGGCTTTTCATCATCAACTACTAAAATTTTCTTTCCCATCATCGTCTATTTCCTCCTTATAAAGTGAAACTTTAATCAGCCCTCACCAATCGGGCTTTTACGGGCAGCTCGCTTCCCACCTAACTTCTTTGCTTTCGCTGAATTTTAAGGTGGGGGTCTTACTGCCCGGTAAATAGCGGGGTAAAAATATGGTCAATATCCCTAAACACATTGATGTCTACATAGTATGTCCCTATATGACCGCATCTTTTGCTTAAGTACTTTCTCCTCTATTCTCACAGACTCATGTATGATCCACTTTTACACGGAATCCTATACGATCTATAGAAAAACCTCTAGCTTCAACTGCTAGAGGCTCCTCATTCTATTTTAAAATAACTACTCAATTTTGTAAAATTACACAAATAAAAAGGATATTAAGTGGGCCCACTTAATATCCTGAGAGTGGCTCGGGACGGAATCGAACCGCCGACACGAGGATTTTCAGTCCTCTGCTCTACCGACTGAGCTACCGAGCCAAAACTATATATAAAACCACTAATGGTGGTATAAACAAAAGTGGCGGTCCCGACCGGGGTCGAACCGGCGATCTCCTGCGTGACAGGCAGGCATGTTAACCACTACACCACGGGACCAAAAATGAACATAAAAAAACATGACCCGTACGGGATTCGAACCCGTGTTACCGCCGTGAAAGGGCGGTGTCTTAACCACTTGACCAACGGGCCACGAAAAATAAAATGGTGAGCCATGAAGGACTCGAACCTTCGACCCTCTGATTAAAAGTCAGATGCTCTACCAACTGAGCTAATGGCTCATACTCACCAACGTCATATTTTCGTGACGACAAGATGTATCATAACATGTTTTATTTATTTTTTGCAATACCTTTTTTTATTTTTTATAAAAAACAAGAAAAAACTCATGCGGACATGAGTTTTTCCTTAAAAATATCAATTAAGCTTCGTATACGTTACGAACGATATTCGTTTGATTACGATCTGGTCCAACTGAGAACATAGATAATTGAATTCCTGTTAACTCAGAAACACGTTCTACGTATTTTCTTGCATTCTCAGGAAGTTCGTCTAATGATCTTACACCAGTAATATCTTCTGTCCAACCTGGAAGCTCTTCGTATACAGGCTCACATTTCGCTAAAATGTTTAAGTTTGCTGGAACTTCATCGATAACTTCGCCATTGTATTTGTAAGCAACACAAATTTTAAGAGTTGGAATACCAGTTAGAACGTCGATAGAGTTTAATGATAAATCTGTTAAACCACTAACACGACGCGCATGTCTTACAACAACGCTATCAAACCAACCTACGCGGCGTGGACGACCAGTTGTCGTTCCATACTCACGACCAACTTCACGAATTTGATGACCAATTTCATCATGAAGCTCAGTAGGGAATGGACCATCACCTACGCGGCTTGTATATGCTTTACATACACCTACAACGCGAGTAACTTTTGCAGGGCCAACTCCAGTTCCAACTGTTACACCACCAGCAATTGGGTTAGAAGATGTAACGAACGGATACGTACCGTGGTCGATATCAAGCATAACACCTTGTGCACCTTCAAATAATACACGGTGATTATTATCTAATGCATCATTTAATACAACAGACGTATCACACACATATTGCGCGATTTGTTGTCCGTACTCGAAGTACTCTTCGAAGATTTCTTCTACACTGAAACCTTCTGTATCGTACATTTTTTCAAACAAACGATTTTTTTGTGCTAAATTGCGCTCAAGCTTCTCTTTAAATGCTTCACGGTCTAAAAGATCAGCCATACGAATACCAATACGAGCAGCTTTGTCCATGTATGCAGGACCGATACCTTTTTTCGTTGTACCGATTTTGTTATCACCTTTACTTGCTTCTTCTAACTCATCTTGTTTTAAGTGATAAGGCAAAATAACGTGCGCACGGTTACTTACGCGTAAATTATCAGTACTTACACCACGATCGTGTAAGTATTTTAACTCTTCAAGTAACGCTTTCGGATCTACTACTAAGCCGTTTCCGATTACACAAATTTTCTCTTTATAGAAAATACCAGATGGAATTAAGTGTAATTTATATTTAACTCCGCCAAAAACAATTGTATGTCCTGCGTTATTTCCACCTTGATATCTTGCAACTACTTCCGCATGCTCAGAAAGAAAATCAGTGATTTTACCTTTTCCTTCGTCGCCCCATTGTGTTCCTACAACTACTACTGAAGACATTATTAAAGCACCTCCGCAATTTTCAAACGATCTATTCAAACAATATAATTGTACCAAAACCGAAAAAGAAGTCAACCAAAAAGCGAACATTTTTTTATCAAAAAACTTTTTCGTTCGTAAGAATTATATTTTCACACTATGAAAGCCTTATCTTTTCTATAAAAAAAAAGAAACACATCTTATTATAAGAAATGCGTTTCTTTTTTATACTATCGTTATGCCGGCGGCGCATGTCCATCTTCGAAACGACGTTCTAAGTTAACGAACTTATTGAACTCTTTAACGAATGCGAGCTCTACTGAGCCTACTGGACCATTACGCTGCTTTGCAATAATAATTTCAATCGTATTTTTATTTTCCGTTTCTCGGTCATAGTAATCTTCACGATATAGGAAGGCTACGATATCGGCATCCTGCTCGATACTTCCCGATTCACGAATATCAGACATCATCGGACGTTTATCTTGACGAGATTCTACACCACGAGATAACTGTGACAAGGCAATAACAGGAACTTGTAATTCACGCGCAATCCCTTTTAGTGTACGAGAAATCTCAGATACTTCCTGCTGACGGTTCTCCCCTGATTTCCCACTTCCTTGAATAAGCTGTAAGTAGTCAATCAAGATCATACCAAGACCCTGTTCTTGTTTTAATCTACGACATTTTGCTCGAATCTCATTTACTTTAATCCCCGGCGTATCATCAATATAAATACCAGCATTAGAAAGGCTACCCATTGCCATCGTTAATTTCGCCCAATCATCAGAAGTTAACGATCCGGTACGAAGTCTTTGCGCATCAATATTTCCTTCTGCACAAAGCATACGCATAACAAGCTGATCAGCACCCATCTCTAGACTAAAAATCGCTACATTTTCATCCGTTTTCGTTGCTACGTTTTGTGCGATATTTAATGAAAATGCCGTTTTACCTACCGACGGACGTGCCGCCACGATGATTAAATCATTTCGCTGGAATCCTGCCGTCATCTTATCTAATTCAGTAAATCCAGTCGGTATCCCGGTCACTTCACCTTTTTGATTATGCAAAAGTTCGATTTTATCGTAAGCATCTACAAGAACGTCTTTAATATTTTGGAATGCTTTCGCATTCGTCTGATGAGATACTTCTAATATTTTTTTCTCAGCCTCATTTAAAAGACCATCCACATCATCTTCTCTCTCATATCCATCAGACACAATATGAGTCGCCGTTCGAATTAAACGACGTAACAGTGCTTTTTCAGCGATGATTCTTGCATAATACTCTACGTTAGCAGCAGTTGGAACAACTTCTGCTAATTCTGCTAAGTAAGAAACCCCACCAACTTCTTCTAGTAATCCTTGATCAGCCATTGCTGACGTCATCATTACTAAGTCAATTGGCTCCCCCTTATCAGATAGCCCAAGCATGACTTCAAAAATCTTTTGATGTTTCGTTCGATAAAATGAGTCAGGTACTAATAGTTCCGATGCCGATGTTAACGCATCCTGATCAATCAATATAGCACCTAAGACTGCCTGCTCAGCTTCTATATTATGCGGAGGGGTACGATCAGCCATTACATCACTCATACGCAATCCTCCTTGCTTAACTTAGTTTTATTGTTCACTAACATGAACTTTTACTGTTGCTGTTACTTGCGGATGCAATTTCACAGTAACGTTTGTATAGCCTAATGCACGAATTGCATCATCCATTTCAAATTTACGCTTATCAAGTTTAATATTGTGAGATTTTTGCATTGCATCTACGATTTGTTTACTTGTGATTGAACCGAATAGACGGCCACCTTCTCCAGATTTAGCCTTTAATTCTACAGTTAATTTCTCTAACGTTTCTTTTAATTGTTTTGCATTTTCAAGCTCTGCTGCTGCATCTTTTTCTTCTTTGCGCTTTTGAGCTTCTAAAGTTTTCATACTGCTATTCGTCGCTTCAGCAGCTAATCCTTGTTTTAGTAAGAAGTTATTTGCATAACCATCTGGTACGTTTTTTACTTCCCCTTTTTTCCCTTTACCTTTTACGTCTTTTAGAAAAATTACTTTCATGATTGTGTGCCTCCCTGTAAATAGTCATCAATAACAAATCGAAGCTTCTCCTCAGCTTCGTCTACTGTAATATTTTTCATTTGTGTGGCTGCATTCGTTAAATGCCCGCCACCACCTAAGTTTTCCATAATTAGCTGCACATTCACTTCACCTAAAGACCTGCCGCTAATTCCAATGAAATTCTCGCCACGTTTTGCAATAACAAATGATGCAATAATTCCTGTCATTGTTAATAATGTGTCCGCTGATTGCGCAATAAGCACTTGATCGTAGTAATCATCGCTATCAACTTTTGCAATCGCAATTCCATTTTTATAAATGTACGCATTTTTAATAGCTTTTGCAACCCGTAAATACTGATCCATATCTTCTTTTAAAAGCTCTTGTACAAGTACAGTATCTGCACCGTGTGAGCGTAAATAAGAAGCAGCATCAAACGTACGAGCACCTGTCCGGAATGTAAAGCTTTTCGTATCAACAATAATACCTGCTAATAATGCTGTTGCTTCTAACATTGTCATTTTTAAATTTTTCGGTTGGTATTCAAGTAATTCCGTAACAAGTTCCGCCGTGGAAGAAGCGTATGGCTCCATGTAAACAAGCAATGGATCTTCAATAAAATCTTCTCCTCGGCGATGATGGTCAATAACAACTACATTTTCAATTTTGCGTAACAGCTTTTCTTCCATCACCATTGAAGGCTTATGCGTATCAACAACAACAAGTAATGAATCATCATTTGCAAATTCCATCGCTTGTTCTGGTGTAATAAAGTGAGACCATAACTCTTCATTTTGTTTCACTTTATCCATTAAACGCTTAATTCCCTTATCAGAATCATTTTCATCGAGCACAATATATCCTTTGCGCTCATTTAATTGCGCTACCTTTAAAATACCAATCGCAGCACCAATTGCGTCCATATCAGGAGCCCTATGCCCCATTATAATGACATTGCTACTTTCTAATACTAAATCCTTTAATGCATGCGAAATCACTCTGGCACGTACACGAGTACGTTTTTCCACCGGATTTGTCTTACCACCATAAAACTTAACTTTACCTGTCGCTTGTTTAATAGCTACTTGATCTCCACCACGCCCAAGCGCAAGGTCTAGACCTGATTGAGCCATCGCCCCAAGCTCGGATAAAGGTAAATCACCTGATCCAACACCTACACTTAATGTAAGTGGTATATTCCTTTTGGATGTTTCTTCACGTACTTGGTCTAGAATACTAAATTTCCCTTTCTCCATCTGCGCTAAAATACTTTCATTTAGTACAACGAAGAATCTTTCCGAAGATGCACGTTTTAAATATGCCCCATACTTAACGGCCCATTCATTTAGACGGGATGTCACAAGACTTGTTATATTCGTACGTAATTGATCATCTAATCCTTGTGTAACTTCATCATAATTATCTAAATAAATGACAGCTAAAACAGTACGTTGATCCTCGTACATCTTTTCAATCTCTGTTTGTTCTGTTACATCAAAGAAATAAATTAACTTTTCTTCTTTCCTTACAAAGACACGAAACTTTCGATTATTTAAAGAGACTATATCATCGGATGTTTCTCCCTTAATAAAAAGAAGTAACGTTTCTGATACATCATAAAGGTGCCATCCAGCTAATGCATGCTGCCCCAGACATGAAGATAAATAAGGATTTGCCCAATCAATCCCATAATCCTTATTGTATAACAAAATACCAATCGGCATCTGGTTAAATGCCTCATTACTCACTTTCTTTACCCTTGTAATCATATCTGTCGTATGTTTTTCAAAATTCTTTTGGAAAGTAAGTTCAAATCGTACAACAACAAAAAGGACGATACAAAAAATAAAGAAGGAGACTATCCCCATTAGTAAATGAAAATAACAGAGGATTGAAATGAGCACAAACACAAAAAATGCCAATACGTAAACAGGATATAAAAACCACTGTTTCTTATAAAATTCAGGCATGTATACAACTCCTATAAAGTAAAACTAACTTATCTTCCAGTTAGTAATACAGATTAAAATAGTATAAGGAATATTATTTTATCCTCCTATTTTAGAACGCAATGAAATCCCTAAATCAATTATACCTAAGATTGTCACAAGAGGAAACAGCATCGGGATAAACATGCAGGCGATAAAACTAATAATAGGAACCCCTTTCGTAAAACCTTTGCTATGCGCCAGAAAAGCGATAAACGTCAAACCTTGCAGCACGAGTAGTAAAGCAAATATGACATATAGGTTAGAAAATACCATATGTAAATATGATGTCGGTTCTACTTTTATAAAAGTTGATAGCAAAATAAATACAACGTAATACCAAACAATACTCTTTGGTAATTGTATATCCTTAAATTTAGGCCAAGGTATGACATCGTGTTTTAACTTTCTCAAAACACTACCTGATATCATAACTGTAATCCAAGAAAAACATACTGAGACCATGACAAGTAAACTTGGGAATAACGTTTGTAACACATCATTAAATTGTGCAAATAGCTCTTTTTGCTCTTTACTAATAGGCATGCCCGCAGCTGTAACTATCTTTTCGCTTTGCGCCATACTTTCATTAAACATATTTTGCATTTGCTTCATTAAATCTATGTTAAAAAACTTTATACTCGCAACATAAATGAGCATAATACCAATTAAGTAAGCAAGCGTCCCTGCCATCAAAATTTCTACTGGCTTCTTTTGTTTTTTATACATATGTCCTAAAACGATACCTATTAATCCAAACATAGTTGTCTTTACTAGGTTCATCGGTTGACTAACAATAACAGTAATAAAAAGCGCTGCCGTAAAAATTACAAAAGCATTAGATATTTTATATCTTATCGTTAGCAATATAAATGGCAACGGCAACGCAAACGTTACAACTGTGCCTAAAATTGGAACATACATAGATATAAGCAATAACATTGCATATATTGCTAACAACGCCGCACCTTCAGTAATAAATTTCGTATTCCTCATCATCTAACCTCTCTTTCAAAAAAGAAAAGCATAGCAAAATGCACAGTAGAGTCCGACTCTACTGTGCATTTCATACGCTATTATTCACCAACATATGGTAAAAGTGCCATTTGACGAGCACGTTTAATTGCAACTGTAAGTTTGCGTTGGTATTTTGCGCTTGTTCCTGTTACACGACGAGGTAAAATTTTACCACGCTCAGAAACGAAACGTTTTAATAAATCAACATCTTTATAATCGATGCGAGTGATGCCGTTAGCTGTGAAGAAACACACCTTACGACGTTTCGCACGTCCACCTTTGCGTCCTGCCATGTCTATTTCCCTCCATTCTTTGTTAAAACTAACAAATTTACTGTATTAGAACGGTAAATCGTCGTCGGAAATGTCGATCGGTTGACCTACATTTGAAAATGGATCGTCATTCTTCGTAAATCCAGAGTTTCCTTGGTTACCTTGGTTGCCTGAATTACTAGATTGACCAAATGGGTTAGAGCTTTGGTTACCGAAACCAGCTCCTGATGGTTGCTGATTAAATGAACCACGTTGCTCCCCACCGCCATTACGCGGCTCTAAAAATTGTACGCTTTCCGCAAGAACTTCTGTTACATATACACGTTTACCATCTTGTCCCTCGTAATTACGAGTTTGAAGACGCCCATCTACGCCTGCTAAGCTACCTTTTTTCAAATAATTTGCTACGTTTTCTGCTTGTTTACGCCATATTACACAATTAATAAAGTCAGCTTCACGCTCACCTTGTTGATTCGCAAATGCGCGATTCACAGCTAACGTAAAAGTAGCTACTGCAACACCATTGGGCGTGTAACGTAAGTCAGGGTCCTTAGTTAAACGACCAACGAGGATAACACGATTCATCAATCGAACCACTCTCCCTTATATATCAATTATTTTTCTTCTTCTTTAACAACGATATGACGAAGGATATCTTCGTTGATCTTAGCTAAACGATCGAATTCGTTAATCGCTTCTGCGTTAGCATTCACGTTTAAGATCATGTAGAAACCTTCACGTAAGTCGTTGATTTCGTAAGCTAAACGACGCTTACCCCACTCTTTCGTGTTAATGATTTCTGCACCATTGTTTGTTAAAACACCTGCAAAACGTTCAACTAAAGCTTTTTGAGCTTCTTCTTCAACGCCAGGACGAATGATGTACATAATTTCGTACTTTCTCATTACACTTTCACCTCCTTTTGGTCTAAACGGCCCGTAATGGGCAAGGAGCAATTAATTTATAGTAATTACTCACGAGTTTAGATTATATCATAGTAAGTTAGATGAATCAACTCACCCATACATAAAAAACTTGGCAAACACATAATATATTTGCCAAGTTCATATCTTTATTTTTCCTAGGAAATATTAAATTAAACGTTGAAACGGAAATGCATAACGTCTCCGTCTTTTACGATATACTCTTTTCCTTCTAAACGAACTTTACCAGCTTCTTTTGCAGCTGTCATAGAACCGTTTGTCATTAAGTCTTCGTAAGAAACTGTTTCTGCACGAATAAATCCACGCTCAAAGTCTGTATGAATTACGCCGGCACATTGTGGTGCTTTCATACCTTGTTTGAACGTCCATGCACGTACTTCTTGCACACCTGCTGTGAAGTAAGTAGCAAGTCCTAATAAATCATATGCAGCACGAATTAATTGATCTAAACCAGATTCCTCAATGCCCAGTTCTTCAAGGAAGACTTTTTTCTCTTCCTCGTCTAGCTCAGCAATTTCTGATTCGATTTTTGCACATACAACGATTACTTGAGAATTTTCATTTGCAGCAAATTCTTTTACCATTTGTACGTATTTGTTTTCAGAAGGATCGATAACATCGTCCTCGCTTACGTTTGCTACGTATAACATTTCTTTCGTTGTCAGTAAATGAAGACCTTTAACAATCTTCATTTGCTCTTCTGTAAATTCAACAGTACGAGCTGGTTTACCCTCTTCAAAAGCTTCTTTTAAACGTACTAAAATTTCATGCTCATATACTGCTTCTTTATCCTTTTGTCTTGCTAATTTCGCAACACGTTCGATACGTTTATCAACAGATTCTAAGTCTGCTAAGATTAGCTCTAAGTTGATTGTTTCAATATCATCAATTGGGTCTACTTTACCTGAAACATGCGTAATATTTTCGTCTTCAAAACAACGAACAACTTGGCAAATTGCATCTACTTGGCGAATGTGAGATAAGAATTTATTTCCTAAACCTTCACCTTTACTCGCACCTTTTACGATACCTGCAATATCAGTAAACTCAAATACAGTCGGAACAGTTTTTTTCGGTTCTACTAATTCCGTTAATTTATTTAAACGCTCATCTGGTACTTCTACAATTCCTACGTTTGGATCAATTGTACAGAATGGATAGTTTGCAGATTCTGCTCCTGCTTGTGTAATTGCATTAAATAAAGTGGACTTTCCTACGTTAGGTAATCCAACAATCCCAGCCGTTAATCCCATATTTTTCACTCCTATGTCTCAATCTTTCATCATTATAGATAGTAACGAAAAAAATGACAAGTTTCCTCCAAACGAAAAAAAGTAACAGCTACCCACTGTAACTGTTACTTTCTCTCTATTCTTCGTGCTTCACAAGTATTTTTTTCACCTTACGATCAAACTCTCTTCGAGGAATCATTACTGAATGGTCACATCCCTCGCACTTAATGCGGATATCCATTCCCATACGAATAATCTTCCAACGATTCTCCCCACATGGGTGGGCTTTCTTCATTTCCACAACATCGTACAAGTTATACTGCTTTTGCTCCATTCTCCAAACCCCTCTCCATATTAAATTGCTTTTCCACTCACTAACTCTTCACGATTATATAAAACCATACGTGGATATGGAATTTCAATACCATGTAAATCTAGACGATTTTTAATTTCTTTACGAAGTGCCCTTGCAATAACTGCATGTTGCATCGGCTCTACTTCTGCAATAACACGTAATATAACTTCTGATGCAGCTAATGTTTGCACGCCTAATAACTGAGGCGTTGTTACCATTTGCTCATATTGTGCAGGTAATTCTTCTAATAATTCTTCAATGACTTGCTCTGCTTTTGCTATATCAGCCTCATACGAAATAGATACGTCAACAAATGCTACACTATTACTAACTGAATAGTTGGTAACCTGAACAATACTTCCGTTTGGTAAAGTATGAATTTCACCTGTCCAACTTTTCACTTTCGTTGTACGAAGTCCAATTTCTAAAACGACACCTTCAAACTGACCAATTTTCACATAGTCACCAACTGAAAATTGATCTTCTAACAAGATAAATAACCCTGTAATAACATCTTTCACTAAACTTTGAGCACCAAATCCGACTGCTAAACCAATTACCCCAGCACCGGCTAATAAACCTGATGCATTAATATTAAACACACCTAAAATCGCAATTAACATAATGAACATAACAACGTATGCCACAATATTTTCAAGTAACTTCGCTACTGTAACTGTACGACGTTCTGAAATTTGAATTGGAGAACGACTTCCCATACGAAACGCATTTCGTACAACCGCTCTTGCAATTCGCACTACAATTGCACCAATTGTTAAAATGATACATATTTTTAATGTCGCAATTCCAATATGAGCCCAACGATCAGCATCTAATAAATACTGTTTCGTAGCATTAAACCACTTCGTTAATACATCCATGTACCTCTACCTCTCCAGCCAAAATTTCTTTTTAGTTATCCTTCTTATTGTATCAGAAGTCTCCTAATTGCTGAAAAAATTTTATGTCTTTAATTCCATTTGTTAACCGCCATGCAGGTATAAAATGGAACGAATATATATATACTAGTACTATTATTTCCGTTCTCACTTAAGTTTTACAGCAAGTACGCACTTATAGTTTTCCATTTTACTCACCATATAACATATTTTGAAAATTTATTAAAAGGATGGGTGCTTCATGAATATTGGAAGTTTTCGCTTACCTTTTTTCGAAAAAGAAACTCAAAATGTTATGCACCAAGATTTAGAAGCCTCCGAGACAATTAGTAACTTCTTACTTTCCCATATCCCTATTAAAACTCATATACCAATCATTCTCGTTTGTATCGGAACAGATCGTTCCACAGGAGATGCACTCGGTCCGTTAGTCGGTACGAAACTAGAACAAGTAGAAATTACAAACTTCCAAGTGTTCGGCACACTAGATGATCCAGTACATGCGCTAAACTTAGAGGAAAAAATTCAGAATATACAGAAAGATAATCCTACTTCATTTATCATTGCGGTTGATGCCTGTTTAGGAAAGTCTCAAAGTATCGGTTCCATCACTACCGGAATGGGACCTAGTAAACCCGGAGCTGCTATGAACAAGAAATTACCAGCAGTTGGTGATTTACATATTCATGGCATCGTAAATCTAAATGGTTTTATGGAGTTTTTCGTCCTGCAAAATACAAGATTAAGTTTAGTTATGAAAATGGCTGATGTAATTGCACAAAGCATAAAAGAAACAGACCAAAAATTATCTGTATTAAAAAAAGCAAACCATCTATAAATAATAAGATGGTTTGCTTTTTAGTTTTGCTGCGCTAATAATTCTAAAATGCGATTTAAATCTTCTTTATTGAAAAATTCAATTTCGATTTTACCTTTTTCCTTTTTTGTTTCTTTAATTTTTACCTCTGTGCCAAACTTTTCTCTTAAGAACGTTTCGCGTTCTACGAAAAATATGTTTCTCTCTTTTTTTACTTGTTTTGTTTCACGTGAAACGCGTTGATTAATCTCCTGAACAATTTTCTCTAATTGACGAACATTTAATCCTTCTTTTTCAATTCGTTTCAGTAAAGATTTCAACTGCTCTTCATCTTTTATCGTAAGTAAAGTTCTCCCATGAGCCATTGAAAGTTGACCGTTTGCAATCATATCTTGCACAAAAGAAGGGAGGCTTAATAATCGCGTATAGTTTGCAATGTAAGGTCTACTCTTACCAAGACGTTTTGCTAATTGTTCTTGCGTCACATTTAACTCATTCATTAACATTTGATATGCCATTGCTTCTTCCATTGGATTTAAATCTTCTCGTTGTAAGTTTTCAAGCAATGCAAACTCCATCATTTGCTGCTCATTTAATTGTCTTACAACGGCAGGTACTTTTTCGAGTCCCGCTTCTTTAGCAGCACGATATCTTCTTTCACCTGCAACAATTTCATATCCTTTAATACTCTTTCTAGCAATTAATGGTTGTAATATGCCGTGCTCTTTAATAGAGGCCGATAATTCCTGAATCGCCTCTTTATTAAAGTGTTTACGTGGTTGATATGGATTCGGTCTTAATTCAGTTATCGTAATCTCCTGAATTGTCTCTTCTTCTTTCACATCTAAATCAGGAAAAAACACATTGATTCCTCTTCCTAATCCTTTAGCCACCTGCAATCACTTCCTCTGCTAAATCTATATATACTTCTGCCCCTCTTGATTTAGCATCATACTGCATAATTGGTTTCCCATGACTTGGTGCTTCACTCAAACGAACATTACGAGGGATAATCGAACGGTATACTTTATCTCTAAAGTATTTTTTCACTTCATCTATAACCTGAATCCCTAAATTTGTACGGGCATCTAACATTGTTAGCAATACGCCTTGAATTGCTAGATTTTTATTTAAGTGCTTTTGCACAAGTCGAACTGTATTTAATAGCTGACTTAACCCTTCTAGTGCGTAATATTCGCATTGAACAGGAATAATAACAGAATCTGCTGCAGTTAATGCATTAATCGTTAATAACCCTAAGGACGGGGGACAGTCGATAATAATATAATCATATTCATCTCGAACTGGCTGTAATGCCCTTTGCAAACGTACTTCCCGGGAAATAGTCGGTACCAATTCAATTTCAGCACCTGCTAATTGAATTGTAGCGGGTAGAACATCTAAGTTTTCAGTTGCGGTTTTCTGTATAACCCCTTGAACATCTGCATCTTCCACAAGAACATTGTAAATACATTGATCTAATTCGGATTTTTCAATTCCCACACCCGTCGTTGCATTTCCTTGAGCATCAATATCTACAAGAAGGACCTTTTTACCTACTTGTGCCAATCCAGCCCCTAAATTAACAGATGTTGTTGTTTTTCCAACGCCACCCTTTTGATTGGCTATAGCAATGATTTTTCCCATGATGTCACCTACTTTCAACCTTTCTATCTTATTCTAGTAACAATTACGTTTATTGTAACATGAAATAAAAGTTTTTCTTTTACGTCCTTATTAAACTTCAAAATTTATTTGTAAACTCCTTCTTCATCTAACAAGAAAATATAGTAAAAGAGACCTATCCAATAGGATCAGGTCTCTAACACACCATTATTATTTTTTCTTCGGAATTTGAATTGTAATTTGATAGTACTCGTCAAACTCTTCTTCCTCAGAATTAACATTTAAACCACTGTCAGCAACCATTTGTAATGACTGCCTAATTGTATTCATGGCAATTCTCGTATCTCGACTTACTGCTTTTTGCTTTGCCTTACGCTTCGGTTTTGCTTCCTCTAGTAATTTCGCAATTCGTTCCTCTGTTTGCTTTACATTCAGTTGTTTCTCCACAATTTCCTGTAAAACCTTCAGTTGTAATTCCTCATTCTTTAAAGGGATGAGCGCACGGGCATGGCGTTCTGTAATACTTTTTTCTAATAACGCATTTTTTATTTCTTCAGGCAACTTTAACAATCGCAACTTATTTGCGATTGTGGATTGTCCTTTTCCGAGTCTTTGTGCCAATGCTTCTTGCGTTAAATTATGTAACTCAATTAGCTTTTGATATGCCACAGCTTCCTCGATTGCTGTTAGTTCCTCACGTTGCAAGTTTTCAATTAAAGCCACAGAAGCTGTTTCTGTATCATTTAAGTTTTTTATAATTGCAGGAACCTTTTCCCACCCTAACTTTGTTGCTGCACGAAAACGCCTTTCTCCAGCAATAATCTCGTACTTCTCATCCTCATATTGCCTCACAACAATTGGCTGAATAAGTCCGTGTGTACGAATCGTTAATGCTAGTTCCTCAATACGCGCGTCATCAAAAACTGTTCGTGGTTGATAACGGTTAGGGGTAATATTTACTATCGGAATTTCTTGTATTTCTTCATATACCTTTTTATCTATTTCTTCATGGCTTTCGTCTTGTAATTCGAATTCGCTCTCTTTATCTCCAAAGCCAAATAAACGAGAAAACGTATTTTTCATACATATTCCACCACCTTTAGGCCTATTGACTATTCTCCATAAAATGTTTCCTATGAAACATTTACGTTTTCATTTATATAATTTAATCTTACGTCTAATAAGATTTATTTTTCAATAGGTAATTTATTGGGTGTTCCCGGTTTGCGTGGATATTTCTTTGGTGTCTTGCGCTTTTTCTCGATTAATAAAATATTACGTTCACTTTCTTCAAATGGTAATTGGAACGTAGATATTTCTTTTAAATCCCCGCCTAGCACCTCTAAAGCATACTTGCCATTTTCAATTTCTTCGTTTGCTGCAGCACCTTTCATTGCAATGAATGTTCCCCCAACTTTTACAAGTGGTAAACACAGCTCACTTAATACTGAAAGACGTGCGACTGCACGTGCCATTACAATGTCGTACGCTTCACGTACACCTTCTTTTTTTCCAAATGTTTCAGCACGATCATGACAAAACGCGACGTCACTCAATTCCAACTTTTGTGCTAAATGATTTAAGAAATTAATACGTTTTTGTAATGAGTCTACAATCGTCACTTTTAAATGCGGGAAACAGATTTTTAAAGGAATACTTGGGAATCCAGCTCCTGCGCCAACATCACAAATTGAGAATGGTTTAGAAAAATCGTAATAAAAAGCAGCTGTAATGGAATCAAAAAAGTGTTTTAAATATACTTCCTCTTTTTCCGTAATAGCCGTTAAATTCATTTTTTCATTCCATTCTACTAATGTTTCGAAGTAGATTTCGAACTGCTCTAACTGTCTAGAAGAGAGGGTGATACCCTTCTCTTCTAGCATAGATTGAAATTGTTCTATGTTCATCTAACAATATCTCCTTACTATTTATTGGTTCGATACTCGCGCAATTTTTCCTTGTTCAATATACACAAGTAAAATGGAAATGTCTGCTGGATTTACGCCCGATATACGTGAAGCCTGCCCCACTGAAAGTGGACGAACATCTTTCAATTTCTGTCTAGCTTCTGATGCAAGGCTAGAAATCGCATCATAATCAATATCGACAGGAATTTTTTTACTTTCCATCTTCTTCATACGCTCTACTTGCTGTAAAGATTTTTCGATATATCCTTCGTACTTAATCTGAATTTCAACTTGTTCTGTAACTTCATCACTTAATTCTACTTCACTTGGTACTAAAAGATGGATATGCTCATATGTCATCTCTGGACGACGTAATAAGTCACTTGCACGTATTCCATCTTTCAATTCACTTCCACCAATATTGCGAATTAATTCTTGAACTTCAGGACGTGGTTTAATAATAATGCTACTTAAACGTTCCTTTTCCTGTTCAATTTGTAATTTTTTATTTGTAAATCGCTCATAGCGTTCTTCTTTAATTAATCCAATTTCATGACCAATTTCAGTTAAACGAAGATCCGCATTATCATGGCGTAATAATAGACGATACTCTGCACGAGACGTTAATAAACGATATGGTTCATTCGTCCCTTTCGTTACAAGATCATCAATTAAGACACCAATATAAGCATCCTCACGACCTAAAATAACTTCTTTTTTACCTAAAGAACGACATGCTGCATTAATTCCGGCCATAAGCCCTTGTCCTGCTGCCTCTTCGTAACCAGAAGTTCCGTTAATTTGTCCTGCTGTATATAAATTTTTAATTTTTTTCGTTTCAAGTGTTGGCCATAGTTGCGTTGGCACAATTGCATCATATTCAATTGCATAACCTGTACGCATCATTTCAACATTTTCTAGACCAGGGATTGTTCTAAGCATATCACGCTGTACGTCTTCTGGTAAGCTTGTGGATAAACCTTGTACGTACACTTCTTGTGTGTTACGTCCCTCTGGCTCTAAGAAAATTTGATGACGTGGTTTATCATTAAACCTTACTACTTTGTCTTCAATTGAAGGACAATATCTAGGACCTGTTCCCTTAATCATACCAGAATACATAGCTGAGCGATGTAGGTTTTCATCTATTAAACGATGTGTTTCCGTACTTGTATACGTTAACCAACATGGAATTTGATCCATAATAAACTTTGTCGTTTCAAAAGAGAAAGCGCGTGGCTTATCGTCACCTGGCTGAATTTCTGTTTTACTGTAATCAATCGTATTACTATTTACGCGCGGAGGTGTACCTGTTTTAAATCTAACAAGATCAAATCCAAGCTCCTCTAAATGTTCCGATAACGTAATAGATGGTTGTTGATTATTTGGACCACTCGAATATTTTAAATCTCCCATAATAATCTCACCACGTAAAAACGTACCAGTCGTAATTACGACTGTTTTTGCTGTATATTCAGCACCAGCTTGCGTAATTACCCCTTTACATTCGCCATCTTCAACGATCAAACGCTCTACCATTCCTTGGAACAACGTTAAGTTTGGTGTTTCTTCAATTGTTTTCTTTAATTCATGCTGGTAAGAGAACTTATCTGCTTGTGCTCGCAGTGCACGTACAGCTGGCCCTTTACCTGTATTTAACATACGCATTTGAATATGCGTTTTATCAATGTTGCGTCCCATTTCTCCGCCTAATGCATCAATTTCACGAACAACAATCCCTTTTGCTGGTCCACCAACAGAAGGGTTACATGGCATAAACGCTACCATATCTAAGTTAATTGTTAACATTAATGTTTTGGAGCCCATTCGTGCTGCCGCAAGACCAGCTTCACATCCTGCATGACCTGCACCGATTACTATGACATCGTATGAACCGGCATTGTATCCCATTGTTTATTCCTCCTAATAATCTCTATCTTTCTGAAACATCACTATATTATTTTCCTAAACAAAATTGAGAGAACAACTGGTCAATTAAGCTCTCATGAACGGTGTCACCAGTAATTTCACCAAGTATTTCCCACGTTCTTGTTAAATCAATCTGCACCATATCAATTGGAACACCATTTTCTATCGCCTCAATTGCATCTCCAATTGTTTTTCCTGCTTGTGTTAATAATCCAATATGTCTCGCGTTAGAAACATATGTTACATCTGCAGAATCAATTGTTCCTTCAAAGAATAAATCAGCGATTGCCGTTTCAAGCTCATCTATTCCCTGTTCCTCAATTAACGACGTTGTAATAACACGATTCCCCGCTGCTAATTCTATAACACGTTCCATATCAATTGCTTGCGGTAAATCTGTCTTATTTACAATAACAATGAAATCTTTTCCTTGTACGGCACGGAATAGATCTTCATCCTCATTCGTTAAAGCTTCGCTATAATTAACGACAACTAACACTAAATCAGCTTGACTCATCATTTCTTTTGAACGCTCTACACCAATTCGTTCAACAACATCTTCTGTTTCACGAATTCCGGCCGTATCTATAAGTTTAAGTGGTACACCACGCACATTAACGTACTCTTCAATAACATCACGAGTTGTTCCTGCAATATCAGTTACAATTGCCTTTTTCTCCTGAACGAGACTATTTAATAGCGATGATTTCCCAACATTAGGTCTACCAATGATTGCAGTAGCAATACCTTCACGTAAAATCTTTCCTTGCTTTGATGTTTCTAATATTTTTGCAATTTCAGCACGAACATGTGTAGCTTTCTCAATTAAAATATTATGTGTCATTTCTTCCACATCATCATATTCCGGGTAATCTATGTTTACCTCAACATGAGCTAACGTTTCTAATATATCCTGACGCAGACGGCCGATTAATTTAGATAATCGTCCTTCCATTTGATTAATCGCTACGTTCATTGCTCGATCTGTTTTTGCACGGATTAAGTCCATAACAGCTTCTGCTTGTGATAAATCAATACGGCCATTTAAAAAAGCACGTTTTGTAAATTCACCAGGCTCCGCTAATCGTACTCCTTGCGCTAAAATAAGCTGCAATACTTTATTTACCGAAACAAGCCCACCGTGACAGTTAATTTCTACTATATTTTCACGTGTAAAAGTCCTCGGTGCACGCATAATAGACACCATTACTTCTTCAATAACCTGATTTGTATCTAAATCAACAATATGACCATAATGAATTGTGTGAGAAGGAACCTCTGTTAAATCCTTCCCTTTAAAAATACGATTAACCTTTTCAACCGCATCATCCCCACTTACTCGAACAATGGCAATTGCACCCTCTCCAAGCGCTGTGGAAATCGCGGCAATTGTATCAAATTCCATGTCCTTTCACCTCACTTGCTTATTTATCTCTATTTCAACATGATTATTTTCTTCACTAAATTATTAGAATACCATAACGAACCTATCTACAAAAGAATAATAACTCATTTTATTATGTCCTCATGTAAAAAACACTAAACTTATTCACAGTGGATAAGTTTAGTGTTTTTTAGTTATCCACACCTATTTTCCCCTCAAAAAAACCGGCACTCAATTGAGTAACCGGTCACTTGGAAGATATTACAACATGTCGATGTGGTTCTTTTCCTTCAGAAGTTGTAATGATATTTTGATGATTAGATAATGCTTGGTGGATAATCTTTCGTTCAAAAGATGGCATAGGCTCCAATACAACTCTTTTTTTCGTACTTACTACTTGTTTGGCTAATCGATAAGAAAGTGCTTCTAGCGTAGCTTTTCTTTTACTACGATAATTTTCAGCATCTAATGTGATACTAATGTACTGCTTCGTATTACGATTCGCCACAAGTTTTGTTAAATACTGTAAAGAATTCAAGGTATTCCCTCTTTTTCCAATCAAAACACCCACATTTTCGCCGTAAATTGTAAATTCAACTTCGCGTCCTTTTACAATTTTACTAATCTCAGCTTCCACACCCATATCGTGAATAACATTTTTTAAATATTCTTCACATTCTTGAATTGGATCTTTCTTCAATACAACTTCTACTACTGCAGGTCGGTTCCCAAATAAACCTAAGAACCCTCTCTTACCCTCATCGATAATATTTATATCTACTCGGTCTTTTGAAACATTTAATTGTCTTAAAGCATCCTGTACTGCCAGCTCGACTGTTTGTCCTTTAGCAGTAATTATACTCACTTGCTTGATCCTCCTGCCTTACTAGCCTTAATTTCCGGCCCTTTGATCAAGTACATTTGAGCGATACCAAAGATATTACCAACAACCCAGTAAAGTGATAATGCAGCTGGGAAGTTAATTGCAAAGATTAAAATCATGATTGGCATTAACCAAATCATCATTGCCATTTGCGGATTTTGACCAGCAGTTCCTGCCATTGCAAGTTTTTGCTGAATAAATGTCGTAATTGCCGCAACAACCGGTAAGATATAGAACGGATCTGCTTGTCCTAAGTCGAACCATAAGAATGTATGCTTACTAATTTCTGATGTTCTCATAATCGCATGGTAAAACGCGAATAAAATAGGCATCTGAACAAAGATTGGTAAACATCCTGCTAATGGATTTACACCATTTTTTTGATACAACTGCATCATTTCTTGTTGTAGTTTTTGCTGCGTTGCTTGATCTTTAGAGCTATATTTCTCTTTTAACTTCACCATTTCTGGTTGTAACGCTTGCATTGCTTTCGTACTCTTCGTTTGTTTAATCATTAATGGTAATAATGCAAAACGAATGATAAGAGTTGTAACAACAATCGCTAAACCGTAATTACTACCAAATAAGTTGGCAAAATACGTAATTAACTGAGAAAGCGGGTATACGAAGTATTCATTCCAAATTCCAGTGCTTTTTGGTGTAATTGGCTGATTTACTTCACTACAGCCAGCAGTAATCGCCATTAATACAACAACCATGGCTAGTAAACCTAATTTCTTTTTCAAAGCCTACTCCTCCTTGTATCGGTATGTATATAGTGTAATTCATTTCCTTACGCTACTTTTTTATTCTTTTCATACCAGAGCGTTTAAAGACATGAATTAAGCTTTTCTTTACTTCTTCATATGTCATCTCTGCACAAGGCTTCCTTGCTATTATAACAAAATCTTTTCCAGAATCTATCTCATCTTTTAATTCTGTGATCGACTGGCGAATCATACGTTTAATTCGGTTACGCACTACTGCATTTCCTATTTTCTTGCTGACAGAAAGGCCAATACGAAAGTTTGGCTGCTCTTCTTTATCTAGTTGATACACAACAAATTGACGATTCGCAGTCGATTTTCCTTTTTGAAAAACCGTCTGGAATTCATCATTCTTTTTTATACGATGTTTTTTCTTCATATCAATTGACACTCCTGTAGTTCATCAGCGGAAATTCACTATTATTAGAAAAAAAGACCACTGAACGATCAGTGGTCTACGCAGATAATACTTTTCTTCCTTTACGACGACGAGCTGCTAGCACTTTACGTCCGTTCGCTGTGCTCATACGGCTGCGGAAACCATGTACTTTGCTGCGCTTACGTTTATTTGGTTGGTAAGTTCTTTTCATTATATGACACCTCCCTGAGGAATATCTGTTAAAGACAGTCTTATAAATTATAGTTAATCAACTAGGAAAATGTCAATGGTTCTAGAAATTTTCATCAAATATTCATTTTGAACCTATTCACATACTTTTTCACAGACGCTATATTTCCTTGTGGATAAATGTTTTTTTCTGTTTTTTATATCCACAAACTCTTTTCGTACTTTTACACAGTATATCGTGTTGTGGACAAGTTTATTCCACAAGGTATTGATTTTGTGGATAACTTTCTTAATTTCATTGCTATAGCTACTTTTTTTTGATATTATAGTTGTGTTTTCACTTTGAATAAGTTTTCCACATCATTATCTTATCCACAATTTGTGTATAACATGTGGACAGTTTTAATCACATGTGGGTAAATGATTATCCACATTTGCTTTTTTGTCGAAAACCCTATCTCATATACAAACGACGTTTTTAGGTTTTAAAATACGTTTCGTATAAATATACATTTTATATTTATTTAGGTTGTACATTTGTTGCGCAACCTTATTCTTTTACCATCTTAGTAAAGGAGGGACACCTTTGGAAAACATCTCTGATTTATGGAACAGCGCCTTAAAAGAACTAGAAAAAAAGGTCAGTAAACCAAGTTATGAAACATGGTTAAAATCAACGACCGCACATAATTTAAAGAAAGATGTATTAACAATTACGGCTCCAAATGAATTCGCCCGCGATTGGCTAGAATCTCATTATTCAGAGCTAATTTCAGAAACACTTTATGATTTAACAGGGGCAAAATTAGCTATTCGCTTTATTATTCCCCAAAGTCAAGCCGAAGAGGAGATTGATCTTCCTCCTTCTAAACCGAATTCAGCACAAGATGATTCTAATCATTTACCACAGAGTATGCTAAATCCAAAATATACGTTTGATACGTTTGTTATTGGCTCTGGTAACCGTTTTGCTCACGCTGCTTCATTGGCCGTAGCCGAAGCGCCAGCTAAAGCATATAATCCCCTCTTTATTTATGGGGGAGTTGGACTTGGAAAGACCCATTTAATGCATGCAATTGGTCATTATGTAATTGAACATAACCCAAATGCCAAAGTTGTATATTTATCATCAGAAAAATTTACAAATGAATTCATTAATTCTATTCGTGATAATAAAGCTGTCGATTTTCGTAATAAATACCGCAATGTGGATGTTTTATTGATAGATGATATTCAATTTTTAGCGGGAAAAGAACAAACTCAAGAAGAGTTTTTCCATACATTCAATGCATTACACGAAGAAAGTAAACAAATTGTAATTTCCAGTGATCGGCCACCAAAAGAAATTCCAACTTTAGAAGATCGTCTTCGTTCTCGCTTTGAATGGGGACTCATTACGGATATTACGCCACCAGATTTAGAAACGCGGATTGCAATTTTGCGCAAAAAGGCAAAGGCTGAAGGACTTGATATACCAAATGAGGTCATGCTTTATATTGCAAATCAAATCGATTCAAATATTCGTGAACTAGAAGGTGCACTCATCCGAGTTGTAGCTTATTCATCTTTAATTAACAAAGATATTAATGCTGATTTAGCAGCCGAAGCACTTAAAGATATTATTCCAAATTCTAAACCAAAAATTATCTCCATTTATGATATTCAAAAAGCTGTAGGAGATGTTTATCAAGTAAAATTGGAAGATTTCAAGGCGAAAAAGCGAACGAAATCAGTTGCCTTCCCTCGCCAAATTGCAATGTATTTATCACGTGAACTGACAGACTCCTCCTTACCTAAAATAGGTGAAGAATTTGGTGGACGTGATCATACAACAGTTATCCATGCTCATGAAAAAATTTCTAAGCTACTTAAGACGGATACGCAATTACAAAAGCAAGTTGAAGAAATTAACGATATTTTAAAGTAGTAGCTGAATAGTGTGAATAACTTTCCTTGTTTTACGCACAGTCTATCCACATGTAGATAGACTGTTTTTACATCCTTTAACAGGGTTATCCACATATCCACAAGCCCTATTACTATTACTACTATTTTTTATCTTTATTAATTAAATAAAATCTTATACTTACCGGAGGTTTTTCTTTATGCGTTTTACAATACAAAAAGACTATCTTGTAAGAAGTGTACAAGATGTAATGAAGGCTGTTTCTTCTCGTACAACAATTCCGATCCTTACGGGGATTAAAGTTGTCGCTACAGAAGAAGGAGTTACATTAACAGGAAGCGATGCTGATATTTCAATTGAATCTTTCATTCCAGTTGAAGAGAATGGAAAAGAAATCGTAGAAGTGAATCAATCAGGAAGTATTGTTTTACAGGCTAAATATTTTAGTGAAATTGTAAAGAAGTTGCCTAAAGAAACTGTAGAAATTTCTGTGGAAAATCATTTGATGACAAAAATAACTTCTGGAAAATCAGAGTTTAATTTAAATGGTTTAGATTCTGCAGAATATCCATTGTTACCACAAATTGAAGAACATCATGTTTTTAAGATTCCAACGGATTTACTTAAACATATGATTAGACAAACTGTATTTGCAGTTTCCACTTCTGAAACAAGACCAATCTTGACAGGTGTAAACTGGAAGGTATATAACAGCGAACTAACTGGCATTGCTACAGATAGTCACAGACTAGCTCTTCGAAAAGCAAAAATTGAAGGCATTGCAGATGAGTTCCAAGCAAATGTTGTTATTCCAGGAAAAAGTTTAAATGAATTAAGCAAAATTCTAGATGAGTCTGAAGAAATGGTAGATATCGTTATTACGGAGTATCAAGTATTATTCCGTACAAAACATTTATTATTCTTCTCAAGATTGTTAGAAGGAAATTACCCTGATACAACTCGCTTAATTCCAGCGGAGAGCAAAACAGATATTTTTGTAAATACAAAAGAATTTTTACAAGCAATTGATCGTGCATCTCTTTTAGCAAGAGATGGTCGTAATAATGTTGTAAAATTATCAACTTTAGAGCAGGCAATGCTAGAAATTTCCTCGAATTCACCAGAAATCGGAAAAGTAGTAGAAGAAGTTCAATGTGAAAAAGTAGATGGAGAAGAGTTAAAAATATCTTTTAGTGCAAAATATATGATGGATGCACTAAAAGCATTAGATAGTACTGAAATTAAGATTAGCTTTACTGGAGCAATGAGACCATTCTTAATTCGTACAGTAAATGATGAATCCATTATTCAATTAATTTTACCGGTTCGTACTTACTAAGTAAGAAATAAGGGTTGCTAGTTTTCAGATGCTAGTAGCCCTTATTTGATTTTTGGGTATTACTTTCCTAATGCTAGTTTATTTAGTACAATGAAAGAATGAACACTTTCAGAAAGTGAGCGATTTTATGAAACGTATTAAAATTTCAACAGAGTATATTACACTAGGGCAATTTTTAAAGTTAGCCGATGTAATTGATACAGGTGGCGCTGTAAAATGGTTTTTACAAGAATATGAAGTGTACGTGAATCAAGAACTTGAAAATAGAAGAGGTCGCAAACTATATGCGAACGATATTATTGAAATTCCAGGAAGCGGAAGTTTCCAAGTTCAGTCATAAAGGGGGAGCCCTTTGTTTATTTCAGAAATACAATTAAAAAACTATCGCAATTATGAAAAGTTAGAGCTTTCCTTTGAAGATAAGGTAAATGTAATTATCGGCGAGAATGCGCAAGGGAAAACGAATTTGATGGAAGCTATTTATGTTTTAGCGATGGCGAAATCTCATAGAACCTCTAATGATCGCGAACTTATCCGTTGGGATGAAGATTTCGGTCAAATTAAAGGAAAGCTACAAAAGAGAAATAGTTCTTTGTCTTTGGAATTAAATATCTCGAAAAAAGGTAAAAAGGCAAAATTAAATCAACTTGAACAACAAAAATTGAGTCAATATATTGGCGTGATGAATGTTGTCATGTTTGCCCCAGAAGATTTAAATCTTGTAAAAGGAAGCCCTCAAGTAAGAAGACGCTTTTTAGATATGGAATTAGGCCAAATAGCTCCGGTCTATTTGTATGAATTGAGTCAATATCAAAAGGTGCTCACACAACGAAATCACTTGCTAAAAAAGATGCAAGGGAATAGTAAGAATGAGGAAACGATGTTGGATGTATTTACACTTCAACTTATTGAGCATGGTACAAAAATTTTGCAAAAACGCTTTGAATTTTTGCATTTACTACAAGAATGGGCAGCTCCAATTCATCGTGGTATAAGCCGTGGGTTAGAAGAATTAGAAATTGTCTATAAACCGAGTGTAGATGTATCAGAATCAATGGATTTGTCGAAAATAAAAGAAGTATACTATGAAAGTTTTCAATCCGTGAAACAACGTGAAATTTTCCGTGGTACGACTTTAATTGGTCCTCATCGTGATGATTTACAATTCTTCGTTAATAGTAAAAATGTTCAAGTCTTTGGTTCGCAAGGACAACAACGAACGACCGCACTGTCCCTAAAATTAGCTGAAATTGAATTGATTTACTCAGAAGTTAAAGAATATCCGATTCTTCTATTGGATGATGTATTATCAGAATTAGATGATTATCGTCAATCGCATCTGTTAAATACAATTCAAGGAAAAGTGCAAACATTTGTGACAACGACGAGTGTCGACGGAATTGAACACGAAACATTAAAAGAAGCGAAAACAATTCATGTAACGAACGGCACGGTAGATTGTGAAATAGATAGGGCGTAATCCCTGTTTAAATGGAAAAGTAGGTGATCTTTGTGTCAATGGAACAAAAGCAAATGCAAGAAAATTCATATGATGAAAGTCAAATACAGGTACTTGAAGGGCTAGAAGCAGTTCGAAAACGCCCTGGTATGTATATTGGATCTACAAGCGGAAAAGGACTTCACCATCTTGTATGGGAAATCGTCGATAATAGTATTGATGAAGCACTTGCAGGTTACTGTGATGAAATTAACGTTAGTATCGAAGAAGATAATAGTATTCGTGTAACGGATAATGGACGTGGTATTCCAGTTGGTATACAAGAAAAAATGGGACGTCCTGCTGTAGAGGTTATTATGACCGTTCTTCATGCTGGTGGTAAGTTTGGCGGCGGCGGTTATAAAGTTTCTGGTGGTTTGCATGGTGTTGGGGCATCTGTAGTAAATGCCCTATCAACAGAACTAGAGGTATTTGTACATCGTGAAGGTAAAATCCATTATCAAAAATACGAAAGAGGTATTCCGGTTGCGGATTTAAAAGTCATTGGTGACACAGATCAAACAGGAACGATAACTCGATTTAAACCAGATCCAGAAATTTTTCAGGAAACAACAGTATACGAATTTGATACGCTCGCAACTCGTATGCGTGAATTAGCATTTTTAAATCGTAATATTAAATTAACAATTGAAGATAAACGTGAACATAAGCAAAAGAAAGAATTCCATTATGAAGGTGGAATTAAATCATACGTCGAGCATTTAAATCGCTCAAAACAACCAATCCATGAAGAACCTGTATATGTAGAAGGATCAAAAGATGGTATTCAAGTTGAGGTTTCCTTACAGTATAACGAAGGATATACAAATAATATTTACTCATTTACGAATAACATTCATACGTATGAAGGTGGAACACATGAAGTAGGGTTTAAAACAGCTTTAACTCGTGTGATTAACGATTATGGACGTAAAAATAGTATTTTAAAAGATGCAGACAGTAACTTAACGGGTGAGGATGTTCGTGAAGGTTTAACTGCAATTGTATCAATTAAACATCCAAACCCACAATTTGAAGGACAAACGAAGACGAAACTTGGGAATAGTGAAGCAAGAACGATTACAGAGTCTGTGTTTTCAGAGGCATTTGAAAAGTTCTTACTAGAAAACCCGAATGTTGCACGAAAAATCGTAGAAAAAGGTACGATGGCAGCACGTGCACGTGTTGCAGCGAAAAAAGCACGTGAATTGACACGCCGCAAGAGCGCATTAGAAGTTTCAAGTTTACCTGGTAAATTAGCAGATTGCTCTTCGAAAGATCCAGCAATTAGTGAAATTTACATTGTAGAGGGTGACTCTGCTGGTGGATCAGCAAAACAAGGGCGTGATCGTCATTTCCAAGCGATTTTACCGCTAAAAGGTAAAATTATTAACGTTGAAAAAGCAAGATTGGATAAAATTTTATCTAACGATGAAGTGCGTACAATTATTACTGCAATTGGTACGAACATTGGCGGCGATTTTGATATTGAGAAAGCTCGTTATCATAAAGTTATTATTATGACGGATGCCGACGTAGATGGTGCGCATATTCGTACCCTATTATTAACGTTCTTCTATCGTTATATGCGTCAAATTATTGAACATGGTTATATCTATATTGCACAGCCACCGTTGTTTAAAATACAACAAGGTAAAAAAATTCAATATGCTTATAATGAGAAAGAGCTTGAAAAGATTTTAGCTGAATTACCAGCTCAACCTAAACCCGGGATCCAACGTTACAAAGGTTTAGGAGAAATGAATCCAGCTCAGCTTTGGGAAACGACAATGGACCCAGAAGTGCGTTCATTACTTCAAGTTTCCCTTCAAGATGCAATTGAAGCAGATGAAACATTTGAAATTTTAATGGGGGATAAAGTAGAGCCACGTCGTAACTTTATCCAAGAAAATGCAAAATACGTGAAAAACCTTGATATTTAAATGAGTAATGACAGGAATCTGAGTATTCCTGTCTTCTACATATAAATCAATGTATGTGTAACGGAAATGTAAGAGGAGGTGCTCGTTGATGTCAGACAATCAACAACAAGCACGAATTCGAGAAATTAATATTAGTCATGAAATGCGTACCTCATTTTTAGATTACGCAATGAGTGTTATCGTATCTCGTGCATTACCAGATGTTCGTGATGGATTAAAACCTGTGCATCGTAGGGTTTTATATGCGATGAATGATTTAGGAATTACGGCTGATAAAGCGTATAAGAAATCAGCACGTATTGTTGGTGAAGTAATTGGTAAGTATCACCCTCATGGTGATTCGGCTGTTTATGAAACAATGGTACGTATGGCGCAAGATTTCAGTCAACGTTATATGCTTGTTGATGGGCATGGTAACTTTGGATCTGTCGATGGAGATTCAGCAGCAGCAATGCGTTATACAGAAGCAAGAATGTCTAAGATTTCTATGGAGTTAATACGTGATATTTCAAAAAATACGATTGATTATCAAGATAACTATGATGGTTCTGAAAGAGAGCCAATTGTATTACCAGCGCGTTTTCCTAACTTACTAGTAAATGGTACGACAGGTATTGCAGTTGGTATGGCAACGAATATTCCGCCGCATCAACTTGGCGAAGTAATTGATGGGGTATTGGCATTAAGTCATAATCCTGATATTACTATTGCAGAATTAATGGAGTGCATTCCAGGACCAGATTTCCCGACGGCAGGTTTAATTTTAGGAAGAAGTGGTATTCGTAGAGCGTATGAAACAGGACGCGGTTCTATTATACTTCGTGCTAAAGTTGAAATTGAAGAGAAGTCAAATGGCAAACAATCTATTATCGTAACGGAACTACCTTATCAAGTAAATAAGGCGCGATTAATTGAAAAAATTGCAGAATTAGTTCGCGATAAGAAAATTGAAGGTATTACAGATTTACGTGATGAATCAGATCGAAATGGTATGCGTATTGTTATGGAAGTACGTCGTGATGCCAATGCTAATGTATTATTAAATAACTTATATAAACATACAGCACTTCAAACAAGTTTCGGTATTAACATGCTGTCTCTTGTAAATGGAGAGCCACAAGTGCTGAACTTAAAACAAAATTTATATCATTACTTGGAACATCAAAAGGTAGTAATTCGTAGACGTACAGCTTATGAACTAGAAAAAGCAGAAGCGCGTGCTCATATTTTAGAAGGATTACGAATTGCCTTAGACCATCTGGATGAAGTTATTACATTAATTCGTAGTTCGAAAACAGCGGAAATTGCAAAGCAAGGTTTAATGGAACGTTTCGGCTTAAGTGAAAAACAAGCGCAAGCTATTTTAGATATGCGTTTGCAACGTTTAACAGGTTTAGAACGCGAAAAGATTGAACAAGAATATCAGGACTTAATGAAGTTAATCGCTGAATTAAAAGCAATCTTAGCAGATGAAGAAAAGGTTCTTGAGATTATTCGTGAAGAATTAACGGAAGTAAAAGAGCGCTTCAATGATAAGAGACGCACAGAAATTACAATTGGTGGTATGGAGTCTATTGAAGATGAAGACTTGATTCCAGAACAAAATATCGCCATTACGTTAACTCATAATGGTTATATTAAGAGGTTACCAGCTTCCACGTATAAAACACAGAACCGTGGTGGACGTGGTGTGCAAGGAATGGGGACAAATGATGATGATTTCGTAGAGCATTTATTAACTACTTCTACGCATGATCATATTCTATTCTTCACTAATAAGGGGAAAGTATACCGTACGAAAGGATATGAAATCCCAGAGTATAGTCGTACAGCGAAAGGTATACCTATTATTAACCTATTAGGTGTAGATAAGGGTGAATGGATTAACGCCATTATTCCAATTCGTGAATTTGGTGACGATGAATTCTTATTCTTCACAACAAAACAAGGTATCTCTAAGAGAACACCACTTTCATCATTTGCAAATATCCGTACGAATGGTTTAATTGCAATCTCTCTTCGTGAAGAGGATGAAGTAATATCTGTACGTTTAACATCTGGTGATAAGGATATTATTGTAGGAACAAGCAATGGTATGTTAATTCGTTTTAACGAGCAAGATGTGCGTTCTATGGGACGTAACGCGGCTGGTGTAAAAGCAATTACATTAGGTGAAGAAGATCAAGTTGTAGGTATGGAAATTGTCGAAGAGGATGTAAATGTTTTAATTGTAACGAAAAATGGTTATGGAAAACGTACGCCAATTGATGAATACCGTCTACAAAGCCGTGGTGGTAAAGGTCTGAAGACTTGTAATATTACAGATAAAAACGGGAAATTAGTAGCTGTTAAATCTGTAACAGGTGAAGAAGATATTATGTTAATTACAGCAGCGGGTGTTATTATTCGTATGCCAGTTGATCAAATCTCTCAAATGGGACGTAATACACAAGGTGTTCGTCTAATTCGATTAGAGGATGAGCAAGAGGTAGCGACAGTAGCAAAAGCACAAAAAGATGATGAGGAAGAAACGAGCGAAGAGGTTTCTTCAGAAGAATAAGAGGGGAGATATCTCCCCTCTTTATTTTTTTATAATAATACTTGCATAGGGAAGGGAAAGCCTATATAATAGGCAGAGTCAGCAAATGAGAGATATAAGTTATCGAAAAAACTTGTTGACGAAAATAATATACTATGATATATTATAAAAGTCGCTGAAACGCGATGTTGAACTTTGAAAACTAAACGAAACAAACAACGTGAAACGTCAATTTTTATTTTAGATGCTAGACAAACTAACTTTATTGGAGAGTTTGATCCTGGCTCAGGATGAACGCTGGCGGCGTGCCTAATACATGCAAGTCGAGCGAATGGATTAAGAGCTTGCTCTTAT
>NZ_JAQFTZ010000002.1:0-956857 GCF_027715825.1 Bacillus cereus group sp. Bc061 | reverse complement strand
AGTGGAAGTAATTGCAGAAGCAGAAGAGTCAGAAGAAGTGGAAGTAATTGCAGAAGCAGAAGAGTCAGAAGAAGTGGAAGTAATTGCAGAAGCAGAAGAGTCAGAAGAAGTGGAAGTAATTGCAGAAGCAGAAGAGTCAGAAGAAGTAGAAGTAATTGCGGAAACAGAAGAGCAAAAAGAAGTGGAAGTAATTGCGGAAGCGGAAGCACCAGAAGAAGTGGAAGTAATTGCGGAAACAGAAGAGCAAGAAGAAGTAGAAGCAATTGCGGAAGCGGAAGAGCGAAAAGAAGTAGAAGTAATTGCAGAAACAGAAGCACCAGAAGAAGTAGAACCTGTAGCACTTGAAGAAATGCAACAAGAAATGGTGTTAAATGAAGCAATTGAACAAAAGAATGAATTCATACATGTTGCTGAGGCTGATGAACAAACGAAAAAAGATGTTCAAAGCTTTGCGGATGTTTTAATTACAGAAGAACAACCAGTTGCAGAAGAAGCACCGGTCGTAGAAGAACAACCAGCTGCAGAGGAAGCACCGGTCGTAGAAGAACAGCCAGTTGTAGAAGAACAACCAATTGCAGAAGAAACATCGGTCGTAGAAGAACAACCAGTTGCAGAAGAAGCACCGGTCGTAGAAGAACAACCAGCTGCAGAAGAAACACCGATTGTAGAAGAACAACCAGTTGTACAAAAAGAAGAACCAAAACGTGAGAAAAAGCGTCACGTACCATTTAATGTTGTTATGTTGAAACAAGATAGAGCGCGATTAATGGAAAGACATGCGTCTAGAACGAATGCAATGCAACCTTCTATGAGTGAACGAGTAGAGAATAAGCCTGTACATCAAGTAGAAGAACAGCCACAAGTGGAAGAAAAACCAATGCAACAAGTAGTAGTGGAACCACAAGTGGAAGAAAAACCAATGCAGCAAGTAGTGGTAGAACCACAAGTGGAAGAAAAGCCAATGCAGCAAGTAGTAGTAGAACCACAAGTGGAAGAAAAACCAGTGCAACAAGTAGTAGTGGAACCACAAGTGGAAGAAAAACCAGTGCAGCAAGTAGTGGTAGAACCACAAGTGGAAGAAAAACCAATGCAGCAAGTAGTGGTAGAACCACAAGTGGAAGAAAAACCAATGCAGCAAGTAGTGGTAGAACCACAAGTGGAAGAAAAACCAATGCAGCAAGTAGTAGTGGAACCACAAGTGGAAGAAAAGCCAATGCAGCAAGTAGTGGAGCCACAAGTGCAGCCAGTACAACAAGTAGTGGCAGAGCAAGTACAAAAGCCAATTTCAAGTACGGAAGTAGAAGAGAAAGCATATGTTGTAAATCAAAGAGAGAATGATGTGCGCAATGTATTGCAAACGCCACCGACGTATACGATTCCATCATTAACATTACTATCGATTCCGCAGCAAGCAGCGTTAGATAATACGGAATGGTTGGAAGAACAGAAAGAATTATTAGATACAACGTTTAATAATTTCCACGTTGGCGCACATGTTATTAATGTATCGCAAGGTCCAGCAGTAACTCGTTTTGAAGTACAGCCAGACCCAGGTGTAAAAGTAAATAAAATTACAAACTTAAGTGATGATATTAAGCTAAGTTTAGCTGCGAAAGATATTCGTATTGAAGCGCCGATTCCAGGGAAGAGTGCGATTGGAATCGAAGTTCCCAATAAAGAAAGTAAGCCAGTATTTCTTCGTGAAATTTTAAGAAGTCCTGTGTTTACAAAGAGTGAATCACCGCTTACGGTTGCGCTTGGACTTGATATTTCAGGTGATCCAATTGTAACGGATATTCGAAAAATGCCACACGGACTTATTGCAGGTGCAACAGGTTCAGGTAAAAGTGTGTGTATTAACGCCATTTTAACGAGCATTTTATATAAAGCGAAACCACATGAAGTGAAGTTAATGTTAATCGATCCGAAGATGGTTGAGCTTGCACCATACAATTCTGTTCCACATCTTGTAGCACCTGTTATTACGGATGTAAAAGCAGCGACAGCTGCATTAAAATGGGCAGTTGAAGAAATGGAGCGCCGTTATGAATTATTTGCGCACGCAGGAGCTCGTGATTTAACTCGTTACAATACGATTGTAAGTGAGCGAGAAATTCCGGGAGAGACATTACCTTATATCGTTATTGTCATTGACGAGCTAGCCGATTTAATGATGGTAGCACCTGGTGATGTTGAGGAAGCGATTTGTCGTATTGCGCAAAAAGCACGTGCTTGTGGTATTCATTTATTAGTAGCGACGCAGCGTCCATCTGTAGATGTTATTACAGGTTTAATTAAGTCAAACATTCCAACGCGTATTGCGTTTACTGTATCATCTCAAGTTGATTCGCGTACGATTATTGATATTGGGGGCGCGGAGAAATTACTTGGCCGTGGTGATATGTTATTCTTAGGGAACGGTACATCTAAGCCAGTTCGTGTACAAGGTGTATATGTATCGGATGATGAGATTGAAAAGACAGTTGATCATGTGAAAAAGCAAATGAAGCCGAATTACTTATTTAAGCAAGAGGATTTATTAGCGAAAACAGAACAGGCTGAGTCGGAAGACGAATTGTTCCTTGATGCATGTCAATTTGTTGTAGAACAAGGGGGAGCGTCCACATCTTCTGTACAGCGAAAATTCCGCATCGGTTATAATCGCGCGGCACGTCTCATTGAAGAGATGGAATCGCAAGGAATTATTTCTGAAGCAAGAGGAACGAAGCCAAGAGATGTCCTTATTTCTGAGGATGAATTTGCCGCTATGCAGGAAACAAATGTATAGTAAACGGTTTTGCTGTATACTAAGAGAAAATGTTGGATAGTAAAGTAGGGAGTAAAGCGACATGAAAGAAATTGAATTAAAATTAAAAGGTGAAATAAATAGACTAACAAATAAAACATTTAAATTTGACGAACGCGTTGGAGAAGGTTGGTTCTCTGCCGTTTACTTTTTAAAGACTAGAGAAATCATCGAAGAATTTCGCCCGAAAAGTGTTGTAACGATGCAATTTTTCCAAAAGGAAAATGCAGTTCTTTGCGGAACAGATGAAGTTATTGCATTGCTACAAACATTCGCTAAAAATCCTGAGGAACTTGAGATTAACTCTTTAAAAGATGGCGATAAAATTAGTCCATTTGAAACAGTGTTAACAATTCATGGTCCTTATGAAAATTTCGGATTTTTAGAAGGTGTTATTGATGGGATTTTAGCTCGTCGTACATCGGTTGCAACAAACGTATATAACGTTGTCCAAGCTGCGCGTAGCGTAGATAAAGAAAAACCAGTTATTTTCATGGGAGACCGTGATGATCATTATACACAACAAGCTGGTGACGGTTATGCAGCATACATCGGTGGTATGAGCGCACAAGCGACGCATGCGATGAATGAATGGTGGGGCAAAAGTGGTATGGGGACAATGCCTCACGCATTAATTCAAATGTTTAATGGTGATGTTGTGGAAGCGGCAAAAGCATATCATAAAAAATTCCCAGAAGATGAATTAGTTGTATTAATTGATTACAACAATGATGTCATTACAGATGCACTTCGCGTAGCACGTGAATTTGGATCAACATTAAAAGGTGTACGTGTAGATACGTCTCGCACGATGATTGATCAATACTTCATTCGCCACCCAGAAGTACTTGGAACATTCGATCCACGTGGTGTAAACCCATCGCTTGTATTCGCACTTCGTAAAGCACTTGATGAAGAAGGATTCCAGCATGTAGACATCGTTGTAACTGGTGGATTTGATGAGAAACGTATTCGTGAATTTGAAGCTCAAAACGTACCTGTTGATATATACGGAGTAGGAAGTAGCTTATTAAAAATGAATATTGGCTTTACTGGTGATAACGTAGAATTAAATGGAAAACCAGAGGCGAAAGCTGGTCGTAAAT
Source organism: Bacillus cereus group sp. Bc061 (assembly GCF_027715825.1). Taxonomy (NCBI): domain Bacteria; kingdom Bacillati; phylum Bacillota; class Bacilli; order Caryophanales; family Bacillaceae; genus Bacillus; species Bacillus cereus group sp. Bc061. The sequence continues at coordinate 952,945 of NZ_JAQFTZ010000002.1, read as the reverse complement.
ATCGTCCAAACCCACGTCTAGAACGTGTTCAATTAGAAAAAAGAGAAGATATGTAAGAGAGAGAAAAACTGATAGGTGATTGACCCTATCAGTTTTTCTGTTATCATAGTATAGCGGCTTCTTTTTTGCTATAATGGATTTGTTATGGACATAAAAAAGAAGTACGTACGAGTTTATCCTGATAAGTGAAGGGAAGAATAACTTCACTACATCAAAAATGTATGATGATTACCAAAATAAGAAAAGATTCATATACTGTCTTATAGATAGGCCGTTGTATTAGTTCGAAATGTTGGAGGTTCTTTAAGATGACAGTTTACCATTTTGTAGGAATTAAAGGAACAGGAATGAGTTCATTAGCGCAAATTCTTCATGACATGAAGCATACTGTTCAAGGGTCTGATTATGAAAAGCGTTTCTTTACACAAACAGCGTTGGAAAAGCGTAGTATCTCGATTCTTCCTTTTGATAAAAGTAATGTAAAAGAAGGACAAGTGATTATTGCAGGAAATGCATTTCCTGATACGCATGAAGAAATCGTAGCAGCAAAAGAATTAAACATCCCAGTACATCGTTACCATCACTTCTTAGGTGACCTTATGAACCAATACACAAGTGTTGCTGTAACTGGTGCACATGGAAAAACATCAACAACTGGTTTGTTAGCCCATGTAATGCAAGGTGCACACCCTACATCTTACCTTATTGGAGATGGAACAGGGCATGGGGTAGAAAATAGTAAGTATTTTGTATTTGAAGCTTGTGAGTATCGTCGTCATTTCTTGTCTTACAATCCAGACTATGCGATTATGACAAACATTGATTTTGATCATCCAGATTATTTCACAGATATCAATGATGTATTCAGTGCATTCCAAGAGATGGCATTGCAAGTAAAAAAAGGCATTATTGCATGTGGAGATGATGAAGAACTTCAAAAAATTCAAGCGAAAGTACCTGTTATTTTCTATGGATTTGGAGAAGATAATGATTTCCAAGCACGTAACATTCAAAAGAGAACAGATGGTACTATTTTCGATGTATTCGTTCGTAATACGTACTATGACACGTTCAAAATTACAGGATACGGCAATCACAGCGTATTAAATGCATTAGCAGTAATCGCGCTTTGCCATTATGAAAATGTTGATGTAGAAGCAGTTAAGCATCAGTTAACAACTTTTGAAGGCGTAAAACGTCGCTTTAATGAGAAGCCGATGGGAGAGCAAGTTATTATTGATGACTACGCACACCATCCGACAGAAATTAATGCAACGATTGAAGCCGCTCGTCAAAAACATCCAGAGCGTGAAATTGTCGCTGTATTCCAGCCGCACACATTCTCACGTACAGAAAAGTTCTTAGATGAGTTCGCTGAAAGCCTAAGCAAAGCTGATCAAGTATACTTATGTGATATTTTCGGATCAGCGCGCGAAAACAAAGGTGAATTAACAATCGAAGATCTGCAAAAGCGTATTGACGGTGCAGAATTAATTACAGATACAACAACGGATGTATTAAAGAAACATAAAAACGGCGTTCTCATTTTCATGGGCGCAGGAGACATCCAAAAATTCGAAGCAGCTTACGTAAAAGAAGTTCAAGTTGCAGAGAAGTAATAGAAAAGACGCATAGCTTAGCTGTGCGTCTTTTTTGTTGTGTTCGATATATTTAAAAACCATGGATAGGTTGGTATTGTTTATTCTTTTTGTAGAGTTGTTTTAACAAAACGATATAAATTGAACTAAAAAGTACATATCCAATTAAATAATAGAATGAAAACATATCGAATTGTTTTGTTATGATGATGCGAATTGCGAAAAATGAAAATGGAAGAGCGATTAAAAGCCTTGAGCTAATGGAAATTATTGTTTTAAAGTATTTTAATAAGTCTGTATTCCAATGGTTTTCTCTACAGATGAACCAAATGTTACTTGCTATAAAAGCTAGTACAAATGGCAAATTAGCTGAAATATTGATGAAGCCTAGTACAATAGGTACTGATAGAGCACCAAGTGGACCGATAGATAGGCCAGAATAATATTTTATAAATGTATTTGTAGATTGCTGTACATCTTGAATAACGTCGATATATTCTGCTGCAATTTCCTTTGCTAGTTCTTTTGGAGGAAGAAATTCTGCAATCACTTGTGAAGGGATGCTTGCTGATGGTATCCCTTCACTTTCTTTACTTAATGCATTTTCGTATAAATCAGATTTAATTTCTAGCACATGTTGTTCGCGTGCTGATGTAGGTAAGTTCATTAAACCTTTCTGAAAATCGTGTAAGAAAGAAATAATGAGTTCATTTGCAAAGAATTGTTCCTTGTTCATTTTTTATCCTCTCCTTTAGCTAGTAACATTAGAGCTTGATACACGGCATCATAATCATGTAAGCGACTATGTAAAATTTCTCTCCCTTCGTCTGTAATGCGATAGTATTTTCTTTTTGGGCCATCACCAGACTCTTCCCAATAGGAAACAGCCCAATTGTTTTTCGTGATTCGATTTAATATAGGATAAATCGAGCCATTGGGGATATGAAATACAGGGATTTCTTGTAATGCACTTGTAATTTCGTATCCGTACATAGGTTGTTTACTTATTAAGGATAAAATAGCGAGATCAAAAACACCTTTACGTAATTGAATTATAAAATTATCATTTTTTTCCATACTTTAACTATATACGATTCATATCTAGATATCAATCATATATAGTGGATTTTTATTTCTGTATTGATCTAGAGCTAACTCTAGGTTGTAAGATGAATATGTAAAAACAAGGGGGAGAGAACATGTATAAAATCGGTGAAGTAGCAGAATTAACAGGGATGGGTATTCATACTTTGCGTTACTATGAGAAATTAGGATTATTACCACCACCAACGCGAAATAGCGGGATTCGTCAATATACAGAAGGTGATGTGCGTCTATTAAAATTTTTATGTTCATTAAAACAAACTGGAATGTCATTAGAAGAGATGGCTGAGTTTGCAAGTGATGGATGCATTATAGAGGAAATTAGGCAGAGGAAAGAGGAAGTGCCAGCGAAAGTAAAAAAGAGAATTTCAATTTTAACAACTCATTTAGAAAGATTAAAAGAACAGCAAGAACAATTGCGAAAAGTTGTCCAGCTAACAGAAGAGAAGTTAGAAATCTATTACGGTTTTCTAGAAGGAAAAGACTTGGAGGCCGACAATGAAAAATAAAGTATATGCGCAGTTATTAGGATTTGCGATATTTACTGGTGGAACATTTAATGCTTCGAAATATGCGGTGCAGTATTTCGAAGCGATTCATATAGCAGCATGGCGTTTTGGGATTGCTGCATTTGTGATGTTATGTCTGTTAAAAATACGAAAAGATTTTGAGGTGGAGGTATGGAGGCAAAACAGGATCTATTACCTTTTGTTAGGCATTGTTGGTGTATTCGGTTTTAACTTCTTTTTCTTTTTAGGAATGAAACATACAGAAGCTATGAATGGTGCACTTATTATGGCGACAAACCCGCTTGTTACGACGCTGTTAGCAAGTGTTATTTTACGGGAGAAAATAGTAAAGCGCCAAGGTATTGGAATGTTACTTGCACTAATTGGTGTTGTTTTTGTGCTTACGCAAGGTTCGTTTACCGCAATACAAAATTTATCATTTTCAAAAGGGGATTTTTATATTTTATTAGGAAATATTTGCTGGGCGTTATACGGTGTACTAGGCAGAAAGTTTATTAAAACTGGTAATCCAATACAAACGACGACATATACGATGACTATTGGTGCACTTGCCTTTATGATCATATCTTCTACACAAAAAAGTATAGTAACAGTTTTAGAAATTCCTTTGTTGGCATGGGGAGCGATTCTCTTTATGGCAATTGGAATGAGTGTGCTTGGTTACTTATGGTGGAATAATGGAATTGCTCAAATTGGTGCAGCAAGGACATCTTTATTTTTTAATCTAGTGCCTGTAGTTACAATGATTATTTCTTTTTTAGAGGGAGTAAATATAGCACCCGCACAATGTATAGGGATGCTATTGGTTATTACGGGAGTATTGTGTTCATCAGGTTTTATACAAATAAAATCAAAAGAAAGTGTGAATATTTAACATTTTTTGTTTAGAAATGTTAGAATAATAAGAAAAATAAAAAGGGAGCTAAAAAACATGTTCACACTCCGGGTAGATGACGAAATCGAACTACAATTACTAGAAAAACATCATAAAGAGGAACTATATCAATTAATAAATCAAAACCGTAATCATTTAAGAAGATGGCTTCCTTGGGTAGATGGGACGAAATCTGCTGATGCTTATAATGAGATTTGTCCGATGTGGTTAAAGAAGTTTGCAGAGGGAGACGGTTTTGAAAGTGGTATACGTTATAAAGGAAAGCTCGTTGGGATGGTAGGTATTCATCCAGTGAGCTGGGGGAAGAAAGCGGCGAGTCTTGGATATTATCTTGCAGAAGATGCTGGCGGGAAAGGTATTATGACGCGTAGCGTGAAGGCTGTACTTCACTATGCATTTGAGAATTTAAAATTAAATAAAATGGAAATTAGATGCGGTGTTGAAAATGTGAAAAGCCGCGCTATTCCAGAACGTTTAGGGTTTAAGTTAGATGGTGTTTTAAGAGATGAAGAATGGTTATACGATCACTTCCACGATATCGCTGTATATAGTTTATTAGCTTCAGAGTGGAAGGAGATTCGATGAACGAGAAGATTCATATTGTTCCGTATGAAAGTACATTTCAAGAGGAAGTAGTAAACCTTATCGTTCATATTCAGCAAAAAGAGTACAATGTCCCCATTATGAAAGAAGAGCAGCCGGACCTGCTTGAAATAGAAACATTTTATCAAAGGAATCATGGCAACTTTTGGGTAGCAATTTATGATGGTAAAGTAGTTGGAACAGTAGCTTTATTAGATATTGGGAATCATCAAGTAGCGTTAAGAAAAATGTTCGTAAAAAAAGAATTTCGGGGAAAAGAGTGGGGTGCATCACATAAGTTGCTCCAAACAGCAATTTCGTGGGCTGAGAATAAAAAGCTGAAGGATATTTACTTAGGAACGACAGTGAAATTTTTAGCGGCGCATCGCTTTTATGAAAAGAATGGTTTTGAAAGTGTGAGTATAGATGAGTTGCCAAAAAGTTTTCCAGTGTTGCAGGTGGATAAGAAATTTTATAGATATATTGTTTAAGAAGGTCATATAGAAATGGCCTTTTTTTATGAACTAAAATGGAAAAAGTGGTATAATTTAGGTTAGGGGGTGCGTGTATGAACTTTCCGATTCAAAGAAGTAAGTCAGTAGTCATTTTCGTTTGTCTCACGTTAGCTTTTATGTTTGTGTATCCACTCGTCATGATTGTCGCAAATAAAGAGCAGTGGATGACAGCGTTAATTGGGATGAGTTTATGCTTCCTTGTTAATGTACCACTCGTTTGGGAAGTATTTATTAAAAAGCATAAAGTAGAAGATGGTGTATTAAAGTACGGTATTTTAAATGATGATGTTGTATTAAAAGATATAAGAGTTGTTCGTCAAGTTGGAAACTACCTTGAAATTACGACGAATGCATACAAAGTACATATGGTTGCGATGCCGCAACATATGACTGAATTTTTGGTACTTATTGAGAAAGAGAATCCACATGTGAAAATAGAAATGGTAGGGAAGAAATGAAATATGTAAAACCTTTGTTTTGCTTTGAAATATTATTTGTACTTGTTGGTTGCACTAGAGTATATATGAAATGGGATCTGCCTTTATATGTTCCTATATTGATTGGTACTATTGCAGTGGCGCTTTTGTATTATTTTCACTTCCAGCAAACAAAAAGTGAGAAAAGTAGCTCAATATAGAGTGAAGATAAAAAAACGCTCGGAAAAAATCCCGAGCGTTTTTCATTATTTTAAGTTCTCTGGGTTTAAAGCTTCTAATTCAGGTACAACGAAGCGTCCGTCTTTACGGATTAGTACGTCGTCGAAGTAAATTTCGCCGCCGCCGTATTCAGGGCGTTGGATGCATACTAAATCCCAGTGAATGTTCGAGTTGTTACCGTTCCATGCATCGTCGTAAGCTTGTCCAGGAGTGAAGTGGAAGCTGCCATCGATTTTTTCATCGAATAGGATGTCTCCCATTGGATGTAAGATGTATGGGTTTACGCCAATTGCGAACTCACCAACGTAGCGTGCGCCTTCGTCTGTATCGAAGATTTTGTTAATGCGTTCTGAATCGTTTGCAGTTGCTTCAACGATTTGGCCGTTCTCGAACTTAAGTTGTACATTTTCAAATGTATAACCGTTGTAAGGAGATGGCGTGTTGTAAGAAACTGTACCGTTAACAGAATTACGAACTGGTGCAGAGTATACTTCACCGTCTGGAATGTTTAAATGACCTGAGCATTTAATTGCTGGAATGTCTTTAATAGAGAATGTTAAGTCAGTTCCAGGTCCAGTTAGGCGCACTTTATCTGTTTTATTCATTAATGTAACAAGGCTATCCATCGCCTTATCCATTTTACCGTAGTCTAAGTTACATACTTCGAAGTAGAAGTCTTCGAAAGCTTCTGTGCTCATTTTCGCAAGCTGTGCCATAGAAGCATTTGGGTAGCGAAGAACAACCCAGCGTGTTTTTGGAACGCGAATGTCTCTATGAACTTTCTTACCAACTGTTTGACCGTGAATTTGCATTCTTTCACTTGGCACGTCAGCTTGTTCGTTAATGTTATCGCCAGAGCGAAGACCGATATAAGCGTCCATATCTTTCATTACGTTTGCTTCATAGGCTGCGATTTGTTCAAAATGTTCTTCAGTAGCACCCATTAATAAAGAGCGATCTACTTGATGATCTTTTAAAGAAACGAATGGGAAACCACCAGCTGCATATGCTTCTTTAACAAGTGCAGTTACAAGTTCTTTTTGTAAGCCAAAGTTTTCAATTAATACTTTTTCGCCTTTTTGTAAGCGAATAGAGTAGTTAATTAAATTGTATGCTAACTTTTCAATGCGTGGATCTTTCATATGTAAAGCCTCCCTACTAATTATGTATCCTCTCCTATTGTAACCTACTTAGTGGAATTTGTTGAATCATTTATGTTAAAGTTAACGAATAAGTATGAAAATTCTAATGGAAAGATAGGGATTAGAACGAAACGGAAAATGATTGTATAATAGGGGAAAGTATGAAAAAGATAAAGGAAGTGATGAAATGCAAGTTCTTTTATATGTAAGTGCAGCTATTATCGCGGTTGCTTTCGCTGTATTAGTAGTGTATGTATGCAGAACGTTGTTATCGGTTCAGAAGACGTTAGAAAACGTTGCAAGCACGTTAGAAGGTTTAGAAAAGCAAATGCAAGGGATTAGCGTAGAGACGGAGCAATTATTACATAAAACAAATGCGTTAGCTGATGACATTCAACAGAAGTCACAATCATTAAATAAAGTAGTATCGGGTGTAGATGGAATTGGAACGACAATCCATTCTTTAAATACGAAACTTCGTAATGTATCAGAGTCTGTTACGGATGAAATTGAAAATAATGCAGATAAAGTAGCGCAAGTTGTACAGTGGAGTAGCGCAGCAATTGAAGTATACAATCATTATCGTGCGACAAGACAAGAGAAAAAGGTTGAAAAAGAAGAACGTAAATTAGAAAGACTCGAGAAAAAAGCTGAAAAGAAAGAAAAGCGCTCTAGACTTCGTATGAGAGGTGAATCGTAATGAATATGACAAAACTTGAAACAATTGAAGAGCTTGAAGTACTAGTAGAAAAAAACGAGCCTTATGTTCTTTTTAAACATAGTACGACATGCCCGATTAGTCATGGTGCCTATACAGAATTTCAAGCTTATTGTAGTGAAGAAAGAGCGGTACCAGCGTATTACTTATACGTACAAGATGCGAGAGATGTTTCGAATCGTGTTGCAGAACAGTACAGCATTAAACATGAATCTCCGCAAGTGTTATACATAAAAGATGGGATGGTAGTATGGAATACGTCTCATTGGAACATTAAAAAAGATGCTTTAGAAGAGAATATTAAGTAAAAAGAAGCAAGCAAAAGGTGCTTGCTTCTTTTTTTTTGTTTTTGTTGAAATATATTTAATGGTAAACTGTTAATAGTTCAAACTAAATAACTAGATTGTTGAAAGTAGGTTTTAAGTAATGAAGAAAATGGCATTATCCTTCGCAGTCGTAAGTTTATTACTAGGAGCTTGTAGTAATGATACGATTAGTAAGAAGGATGAAGTTATACAGAAAGATACGAAAGAAAAAAGCATGATTCCGAGAACTGCTGTTTCTAAAGATTATTATAGAACTGTAATTCCTTTAAAAGAACAAAAGGTTATAAATACAGCTAATGTAAAAACAAATTCTAAATTAGATTTAGCAGAGTATGAAAATGGTTTAATGAATATTGCAAAAGAGCAATTTGATACAGAAAACCATGTGCTTCAATTAAATCAGTATATTCCTGAGAAGTTAGTTGATGAACTAGTCGCAAAAGTAGAAGCACCCGTTTTGACAAATATTATAGAACAAGACTATTTCGGGAAACAGAATTCAAATGAATTAAGTTTATCTGGCGTTGTAATTGGGTTAGCTATGTCTTCAAGTGTATCCAATGAAGAGGCAATGTCTAAGGGGACTGAAGTTGCTAAGCAACTTATTGAAGCTATTCATAAAAATGACAAGTATAATAAATCCCCAATTACGTTTGCTATCTTTAAGCAAGAAAGTACAAGTTCTTTAAAAAATGGAACGTATATTGCTAGTGCTACCGTTCAAAAGAATGATACGAACCTTGGAAATTGGAATGCAATTGAAGAAAAAGCGTATTCATATCCTTCCGATGAATTTACACAAGCACATGGAGAAGATAATGAAAAAATAAATAAATTTGCTGAGGCAATGAAAGGTTTTTCTCCTGGAGACTTTATCCCAGTAAATGCTAAAGTTTCTTATAAGAAAAATCAAATGGATACATTAAATATGGATATTGTTATTAAATATAACGGTAAAACAGAATTAATGGCTCTTACTCAACTCGCCGCTCAAAGTATGTTAGACCAATTACCGAAAGATGCAAAAGTACAATTGCAGATAAAGTCCGAGAATAAAATTGAGGCAATTGTTATAAAAGAGAAAAACAGCGATAAACCGTTTGTTTCCTTCTTATAAAAAAAGACAGTGTTTAAACTGTCTTTTTTTACTGTAAATGAAAGGGGACGATGGGACAGGGCGTCACGTAATACGCTCCATATTTCCGCTGTACTAATCTCAATTTACCCCTTGCATTGTCGATGTAACGCATTCTACAGGGGGATGGGATCTTCTATTGCCAATTGTAGAGTACTTCCAGATCCAGCGCATCAAATGCCTATCATTGTCGATTTTTGTTGGTAAGTCGATATATTCAAAAAATCGCTGATATAAATTTCAATTACTAGCTAGTGTACTGCTTAAAATAAGATTTCTACTTATGAAACATCTATATTTTTACAAAAAATACCCTTTTTTTCATGAAAAATACGAAAATACGAGAAAAGAAGCGAATTTTTTCGAAACTTTTGCGGGAAAATATTGTATGACCCTGCGTTTTTATCGTATCATTAGTAAAAGGAAGAACTCGGGACGATTGGTGGCATCTGCAAATAGAGTTGATGTCTTTTTTTCATTCAAGTAACCGATACATAAAAATAGATAGCAAAAATAGAAGGAGTGTGCGATGAGATGAACGTAACAATATATGATGTAGCGCGCGAAGCGAACGTTTCAATGGCTACCGTGTCACGCGTTGTGAACGGTAACCCAAATGTAAAGCCTACAACAAGAAAGAAAGTATTAGAAGCAATTGATCGTTTAGGCTACCGCCCAAATGCGGTAGCACGTGGATTAGCAAGTAAGAAGACAACTACAGTAGGTGTTATTATTCCTGATATCTCAAATACGTTTTATGCAGAACTTGCTCGTGGAATTGAAGATATCGCAACAATGTACAAATATAACATCATTTTAAGTAACTCTGACCAAAACAAAGAGAAAGAGTTCCATTTATTAAATACGATGCTTGGAAAACAAGTGGACGGAATTGTTTTCATGGGTGAAGATATTACAGACATTCACATTGAAGAATTTAAAAAGTCTCCAGTACCAATCGTATTAGCAGCGTCATTTGATGAGCAAAATGAAACGCCATCAGTAAACATTGATTATACACAAGCAGCTTACGACGCAATGAAGCACTTTATTGAACAAGGACATAAGCGTATCGGTTTCGTCTCTGGTCCTTTCATTGATAAAGCGGGAAGCGCGAAGAAATTACAAGGTTATAAAAAAGCTCTAGAAGAAGCAGGTATTTCATATGATGAAAATCTTGTAATCGATGGAGATTACACATATGACTCAGGTATCGAAGCATTCGAAAAGCTTTGGAGCCTTGATGAAAAGCCAACAGCGATCTTCGTATCTTCTGACGAAATGGCACTAGGTGTAATCCACGCAGCACAAGACACTGGATTAAATGTACCAACTGATGTAGAAGTACTTGGTTTCGATAATACACGCCTTGCATTAATGGTTCGTCCACAACTTTCAACAGTTGTACAACCGATGTATGATATCGGTGCAGTAGCAATGCGTCTATTAACAAAGTATATGAACAAAGAAAAAGTGGAAGATCACACTGTTATCTTACCTCACCGTATCCAATTTAGAGATTCAACGAAGTAAGTATAAAAAAAGCTCACAGCGATTGCTGTGAGCTTTTATTCGTATTCAGGATAGTATGCTTTTACTACAGTATCCACCGTTTCATTTTTCTTAACGTGTAAAAATCTTGCGTATAATTCTTTTCCAGTTTCAAATGGTGTATCGTCTAATTCAAATACATGCAACAGTTTTCGAAACGTCCATGTTATTTGCTCACCGTACATATTATCGTACGTATGCTCAGACTGTATAGCGATTTGTTCACCTAGTGCATGGGCCTCTTCAAAACTGTGTGCCTTAACAAGAATAATACTTTCTTCAAAAAGTGTATCGTGATTTTCTTCATAATGCTCATCCATTTTCGTAGGATCAGGCTCACCAGAATGAACAGATTCAAACAATAATTTTACAGCGTACATATTATGCTGCATGTTTCACTCTATAAATAATACTTGCGACAAGTGAAGCAGGTATTGTAAATACGTTACTTTGGTAATGGTAATGTATTTGGGATTCTTCATAAGACATGTTGTCATATAGTTCGTTTTGTGACATATTCATTTTCTTCTGTTTTTCTTTGAGTATTTTAATGTAGTTATACTGTATTGGGACGAGAATGATGAAATAGGCTAATACGATTAGTGAAATCCAAATCATTATGAACACTCCCTTATAAAGAATATTTATATATGGTAATTATATCAAATTATACGAATAATATCCATTTGTTTCTAGTGGTCAATTTCCTTTCCAAAATGCAAAAAGTTCTTCAGGACTTCGTAAATTATGTGCAAGACATGTTTGTGCAGTGTGTTTAAAGCTTTGTATGAATTGTTCTAACCTAGAAGGATCATATTGTTTCACATTGCCAGCAATAATAGTTTCATCTTTATCTAAGTTAAGTGATATTTTTAGCGAAGTTATATTTGTTTTTAGTTGTACAACTTCCATGTAAAAAAACTTTTTGTCTAAGTCAATTATAATATAATCATATCGCTCTACTTGTTTAAAGTATCCTACAATATCATCTTCCAATTGAAACCCTCCCAAGTACTATAGCTTATCTGGAAGACTTCTATATAGATTGTATGATTCCTTGTTATATGTCACATAAGTGTAAAAATAACTATTATAGGGCAATGTCATGTATAATAGAAAGAAAAGGCTTGTGAGGGGGGAGAAGAGATGATCGTTCTTTGGATAATTACGCTTTGTATGACTGCTATTTTTGCATATATGACGTTAAAACAAAATGGTTTAAAGCGATTTGTTCCAGGAAGTATTCTTGCAGGAATTGCCCTTATCACGTATGTAATTTCTATTTTTATTGAAAGTGTATCGGTGGATATGAGCACAAGTTTAATGTTTATGGGGATTACACTATTTGCAAGTAGTATTATGGTACTTATGGTTGCTGGTATTATTTTATTTATTCATATGAATTCGGAAACGTTATAGCATATAGAAAAGGCATGTCCCTCTCGGGACATGCCTTTTTATCCGTTCAATTATGCTCTATCTTTAGAAGAGTTTTGCTGTTTTAGCAAGTCGCGAATTTCGCCAAGAAGAACTTCTTCTTTTGTTGGTTCTGGAATTTCTTCCTCTTTTTCTTCTTCTTCTTTTCTAGATGTTAGTTTGTTGAACACTTTAACGAACATAAAGATAGCCGCTGCAATAATTAAGAAATCAAAAATTGTTTGGATGAAGTTACCGTACATAATAGATGACTTACCGAATGTAAGTTTTAAATCTGTAAAGTCAACGCCACCTAATACCATACCAAGTAATGGTGTAATAACATCTTTTACTAAAGAACTAACGATTTTACCGAATGCAGCACCGATTACAACCCCGACAGCTAAATCAACGACATTCCCTTTGAACGCGAATTTCTTAAACTCGTTCCACATGTGTTAATCCCATCCTTTCCACGATTCATTATGAAATTTATAATTCCTATCAACATATTCTATAGAAATTTTTGAGAGAAATAAAGAGGGAATGGGAATGAAAGTAAATTCTGAAAAATGTATCCGTTTTAATTTTTGTTTACATTATTCAGCAGAGATTGCAAAAGCTGCTGCGTTTTTAATCCTTCTAATCCATCTACAACAGGCTTTGTATCTCCTTGCACACATTCAATGAAATGATGAACAGCATCTTCAAAACCACGTTGTTTTAACGTCGTATCCCATGATGGGGAACCAATTTGAGAAACTGCATTTTCTTGCTCAACTTCAAATGTGTTCATGTTTTTTACGCGAATGATTTTTCCTGTTGTGACAAGTTCAATTTGTTCTAAATTTGTACCGGCATGGCGATGCATTGCGGTAGAAAGTAACAGTCCACTTGGCGTTGTATATGTATGATGTCCGTAAAGAAGTTCATTCTTTTCATTGATTTGCATCATATTATGAACGACGTTAAGCTCATCGTTAGCTAACCAGCGAGCAGTATCTACAATATGTAAGTAATCATCTAACATCGTAAAGTCGTACGTATAGGGCCTGACTTTATTTGTACGATGCTTTTCAATTCGAATCCATGAAATATGATGAGCTTGCTCTTTTGCCGCAACATACATAGGAACGAAGCGGCGATTAAATCCGACCATTAACTTTCGGTTATATTTTTCGCTCAACTCGACTAGTTTTTCAGCCTGTTCCACTGTAGCAGCTAGCGGCTTATCTACGTAAACATCGATTCCTTTTTTCAGAAGTTCAGAAACGATTTCATAATGAGTAGCAGTTGAACTATGAACGAAGATTGCATCACATTCTGAAGCTAACGTTTCAATAGAATGGAATTCTTGAATGCGGTATTGCTGACAAATTTGTTTCCTTTTCTCTGCGTTAGGTGTAAATGCCCCTACAAAATTCCAATCTGTTTCTTTTGTAAGTGTTGGAAGATAAGCTTTTTGTGCAATACTTCCAAGTCCAATCATTCCAATTTTAGGTTTTTTCATGTGTATTCCCACCTATTCATATTGATATAACGGCTTAAATGTAGCATAGGGGGGGGAAGGAAAGCAAAAATTAGCGTTTTACTTATGTTCTTCTAACAAAATCTTCTCTATCTCTTTAAAGTGATGAGCACGAGCATGCTCTAGCGGAGTAACACCATCATTATCTGGAATGTTTACATCTGCACCGTGCTCAATAAGAAGGCGGATAACTTGTTGTTGTGTTTCATCTCCGTTGCTTAGTACGATGGCTTCCATTAAAGCTGTCCACCCGAGATTATTGACATGGTTTACATCGATATTTGTTCGCGTGAGGAGTTCTTTTATAACATCAATATAACCATGTTCTGAGGCAGGGATAAGGGCTGTTCCGCCGTAACGATTCGTAAGTGTTGGATCCGCGCCGGCATCAATCGTTAGTTTTAAAATATCCAAGTAACCTTCTGCACCGGCGTATAGAAAGGGATTGTTTTTCATATCATCTTGGATATTTACGTCAGCACCAGCTTCGATAAGCGCTTTTGCGGTTTTTACATCATTTTTGTATGTAGCAATCATAAGAGGGGTGCGTCCTTTATTGTCTGTTGTATTTATGTCAGCCCCTTTTTTGAGTAACGATATAACAGTATTCGTTTCTTGTTTCTCAGTAGCTGTTAGTAGCGCTGTCTCCATGTTTATCATCTCCTTTTTAACTTCTTGTTCTTGCGAGCAACCTTGTAAAAAAATTACGCAACATATCATGCTTACTGTTTTTTTGAACATGGAATTTCAACCTCCTCATTTCAACTGTAAAAGAAGAACATTAAATTTTTATAAACTGACGCTAAAATTACTATAAAATCGCTTGAGTATTTGAACATATATTTTTATGCTTATGAGTAATAAGGTTTGATAAAGTGAAACTTTAATCAGTGGGGGTTTTGTTCATCCACCACTGATTATTAGTTGAACCAATCGGGCTTTTATGGGCAGTTGATCCCCCACTTAACTTCTTTGCTTTCTCTGAATTTTGAGGTGGGGATCTTACTGCCCGGCAAATAGCGGGGTAAAGTGAGGATGTAACATATGTCTATTAAAACAAGGTTTTTATTTTCTTATATCGCTGTCATTCTTGTTTCCATTGCGCTTATATTAGTTGCGGGATTTTTAATCGTTTTTTCGATAACAGGTGACTTGGAAGCAGTGAAAAATTTCTATAAAAGTTCTTACATTCAAAAGCCGCTTACACCAGAAGAAGAGAATGCCTATCTTGAGTTGAAGTCAGCCGCCAAACAGCATCAATCTCAATTGTTAGATGAGTCGTTTGTCTCAGCGATAGAAAAAGAGGGTGTGAAAATAGTAGTAAGAAAAGGAGAAACACTTTCGTATGCTTCAAACGTATTTGAAAGTGTATCTTTAAAAGAAGCTCTTCCGAAATTTGAATCAGCAAATATTAATAGTCGTGGTACAACGGAATTAGGCGATACATTTTATCGATATGTAAAGTTTGATTTTTATTTTCCTCAGGAAGAAGAGGGGAGTATATTTGTATTAAAGAAGCAAAGTTCATTTGTAGATCTTACACAAAAGTTATTTCCGATTTTGTTCGTATCACTTTTACTGTTAGCTATTTTACTTATTGGATTATTAAGTTACCTCGTCTCAAGAAGTGTTATAAAACCAATCTTTGTATTGAAAGATGCGACTGAAAAAATTAAAGAAGGAAATTTAGATTTTCAAATACCAGTTACATCGCACGATGAAATTGGGCAATTGAATCAAGGATTTGAGGAAATGAGGAAGAAATTAAAAGAATCGATAGAGATGCAAACGCAGTATGAAGAAAATCGAAAAGAGCTCATTTCAAACATCTCTCACGATTTAAAAACACCGATTACATCTATTATTGGATATGTAGAAGGAATAAAAGACGGAGTAGCAAATACGCCAGAAAAAATGGATAAGTATTTGACAACTATCCATACGAAAGCAAGACATATGGATACACTCATTGATGAATTATTTTTATTCTCAAAGCTCGATTTGAATCGAGTTCCTTTTCAGTTTGAAACGGTTGAATTAAATATGTTTATGCAAGAATTAATAGAAGAGATGCAGATGGATTTAAGTAAAGAAGGTATAGAAGTTAACTTACAATTACATGCATCACCACTTTATGTAAAGGCTGATTGCGAAAAGATAAATAGAGTGATATCAAATTTAATTCATAATAGTGTGAAATACATGGATAAAGAAGAAAAGAAAATTACTGTAACAGTATCGAGTGATAACAATAAAGTGATTGTGAAAGTAATGGACAACGGATCAGGTATAGAATCTGATACACTTCCTTATATTTTTGAACGTTTCTATCGTGCAGAGCAATCGAGAAATTCTAGTACAGGTGGAAGTGGACTTGGCTTAGCGATAGCGAAGCAAATTATTGAAGAACATGGCGGGGAAATTTGGGCGGAAAGCGAGCTTGGGGAAGGCACAAGCATTTTCTTCTCATTGGAAAAAGTAGAGAAATGTGGTGAGTAAATTGAAAAGAATTTTACTAATAGAAGATGAAGTAAGCATTGCAGAATTACAGCGAGATTATTTAGAAATTAATGATTTTCAAGTTGATGTCGAACATTCAGGAGAAACAGGTTTACAAATGGCCCTGCAAGAAGACTACGATTTAATTATTTTAGATATTATGCTTCCGAAAATGAATGGATTTGAAATTTGTAAGCAAATTCGAGCTATAAAAGATATTCCGATTTTACTTGTTTCAGCAAAAAAAGAAGATATAGATAAAATTCGCGGGCTCGGTTTAGGAGCGGATGATTATATAACGAAACCGTTTAGCCCGAGTGAATTAGTCGCAAGGGTAAAAGCACATATTTCTCGTTATGAAAGATTATTAGGAAATGTAAGTAAGCAACGCGATACGCTATATATTCACGGAATCTCTATTGATCAAAGGGCGAGGAAAGTTTTTATAAACAATGAAGAAGTTGCGTTTACAACGAAGGAATTTGATTTATTAACATTCTTTGTCACAAACCCAAATCAAGTATTAAATAAAGAACAGCTATTTGAACGTATTTGGGGATTAGACTCCGCTGGTGACTTAGCAACTGTTGTCGTTCATATTAGAAAGCTACGTGAAAAAATTGAAAGAGATCCAGCTCACCCGCAATATATTGAAACGGTATGGGGAGCTGGTTATCGTTTTAACGTGTAGGGAACCTGTCAAAGCTTTGGCAGGTTTTTTTATGTGATCAAAAGGGAAGAATAGGTAATTTATGTTAAAATATAAAAAGAGATAAAACATAGGAGAGTGTGAGAGGACGTGCTACATTTTGGGGGATATATTAAAAGATAATAAATCAAACAAGGCTTTAAAAATCGGGACTAATATTATACTTATCTTATTAATTATTGGTGCAATACAAATGTTTTATGATGAAGATTATACAAATGATCATTTCGGTGGGTTGTTTATGATGGTCTTTTTTGCAATTAAAATAGTTTCTAGTTTTCTAATAAGTTTAAAAGAAGGAGATAAAAAGGCAGTATTTATTGATTTAGGTTTAGTGGTTTTGTGTGTTCTTCTTTTAATTGTTACTAGTTGAAATATTTCTTTTGAAAAAAGCTCATAGTCTCATAGAGGCTGTGAGCTTTTTTTAATAATAACGGTACTGGCGTAATGATTTATAAAATGTTTGAGTGGTAGAAGTAAACAGAGTAGTTTCTTCTAAAAAAGGATAATGGTTGCTCTCCTCAAATGTCACAAAAGTAGAATCGCATATATCCTCATGTATCTCGATGGAATATTGAATAGGACACTGCACATCATATCTTCCGCATATAATAAGTGTCTTTGTTTGGATGGAAGGTAAATACTCTCTTAAATCAAATGAAGGATATTCATTGGCGAAAGCATTCATCCGGCTAATGGACATTGTTTTGTTGATTGGTTTACAAAAATAAGAGTTGTAGTTTTCTGGTTTAAACAATGATAATTTTGTTCTCTCAGTAGATAGTTCTTTCCGTTCCTCATTTGTAAGGTGAGGGCTTTTTAAATTTTCGATGAGCTGTTGCATATAATCAAACTGAGGATGTTCCGGATGATAAATACAAAATGGTGTTTCAGTATAGTTACTTGCTGCGGCTCCAACGACGACTAGTGATTGTAAGGATTTTGGATATGTGATTGCGTATAGAAGTCCAAGCATACCACCTGTTGAGTGGCCAGCGAAATGCCATATTGGAAGTTGTAATGCTTCTCGTATCGCTTCTAAATCGTGAATTGTTTCAATCATACTTAATTCGTTTTCTACCTGGGCTTTTGCTGAGTTACCAGCATCTCGTAAATTAATGAGCAATACACGATGCGTAGCAGTGAAAACATCCGCAAAGTAATCACCAGTCTCATTAAATTGCGAATAGTGATGTGTAATGCAAAGCGGTTCGCCACTGCCTTTAGTAAAAAGCTCGAATGTGCCACGTTTCGTGTTGACCATTTGTTGTTTCCACATAATATCACGACCTTTTCCCATAAAGTCCGTTAGTACATAAAAATATATCAGCGCAACTCGAAATATATCAGCGATTATCAAAATATATCGGCGCAACTAGGAATATATCAGCGATTATTAGAATATATCGGCGCAACTCGAAATATATCAGCGATTATTAAAATATATCGACTTACCGATAGAAATCGACAATAAATAAAAGGAGGCTATTCAAAAACGAGCCTCCTTTTCGTTTAGTACAAAGATTTTTTCATATTATTCCGAATAATTTCAAGGGATTTCGCTACAGTTAATGCGTTCTTTTCTTCAATTTCTGGTTTTCGGGGGATAGGTTTATACATGTTGTCTGGATCTTCCCATGTGAGAGGAAGTTCTGT
Organism: Bacillus cereus group sp. Bc061; assembly: GCF_027715825.1. Lineage (NCBI taxonomy): Bacteria > Bacillati > Bacillota > Bacilli > Caryophanales > Bacillaceae > Bacillus > Bacillus cereus group sp. Bc061. The sequence goes on along the minus strand of NZ_JAQFTZ010000002.1, from coordinate 934,385 downwards.
TTCTGCTTGTCCTTTCCAAGCTTCAATCCATTCTGGAGGGAGATAACCTGAGATGTTTTGGATGTTGTTCATTTCGAGCCAAATGAGTGCCCAAGCCCTTGGGACGACGCGCCAGTGGTCATAGCCACCGCCGCCGACAGCAATCCAGCGACCTTCGCAATATTCGTTAGCGATTTCGCGAGCGAGCTTCGGTATCTCGCGGTAAATATTCATCGTTGCGCAAAGGTGTGTAAGTGGGTCGTAATAATGCGCGTCAGCACCATTTTGCGTTAAAATAATATCCGGTTTAAAGTATGCGGCCACTTCTCTTACGACAGTTCGATAGGAATCTAAAAACGATTCGTCTTCTGTAAAAGCATCGAGTGGAACGTTAAAAGAATAACTATAGCCATTACCTTGTCCGCGTTCGTTTACAGCGCCAGTTCCAGGGAATAAATATCGACCAGTTTCATGTAGTGAAATGGTGCATACGTTAGGATCGTCATAAAAGGACCACTGTACACCATCACCGTGATGAGCATCTGTATCAATATATAAAACGCGTAAACCGTATTTCTTCTGAATATATTTCATTGCGATGGAACTGTCGTTATAAATACAAAAGCCAGATGCTTTGCCGCGAAAGCCGTGATGTAAGCCGCCGCCCAAATTAAGTGCGTGTTTTACTTTTCCGGAAAGAACAGCATCGACAGCTGTTAACGTACCACCAACGAGTAATGCGCTTGCTTCGTGCATATTTGGAAACATCGGTGTATCTTCTGTTCCGAGTCCATATGTCATCGCAATTGATTTTTCTAACTTTCCTTCTCCAGCACGTTTTACCGCATTTATGTACTCCTCTGTATGAATGTAGGCAATCTCTTCATCTGTAGCCATCCGTGGTGAGATGATTTGAGAAGGAGAGATGAAACCGCCCTTTTGTAATAAATCGTACGTAAGTGTGACGCGCAGTTGGTTAAAAGGATGATCAGGGCTAAATGAATAGCCCCGAAAGTCATCCGAATAAATAAACGCGCTACTCATGCTTGCATCCCCATGATGTTTGGCCATAATACGCGGTAGCCTTCTGTTTCAAGTGCATCAATCACTTTTAGCGGATTCATCGTTTGAATGCGGAAAACGAGTACTTTATCATTCTCATCTTTTGCTGGGTAGACGAGAACGCTCACGATATTTATTTGTAACTCACTAAAAATAGCAACGACTTTTCCGAGAATGCCAGGTTCATTTTTTACTTGAATTTCAATTTGTGAACTCGGTTGATGTGCTCCTGTTAATTTCACTAACGTGTGCAGTACAGTAGATTCAGAAATAATTCCAACTAACTTTCCTGCCTTTGTAACAGGAAGACAGCCAATTTTATTTTCAAAAAATAAAGTAGCAATTTCCTCAACAAAGTCGAGAGGATGGCAAGTCATAACAGGATGTTTCATAATCAGTTCGAGCGGTTGCTTCAGCATATCGAGTGAAACTTGTTCATCTAAAATAGACGGACTTGCATCTCTTACATCCCGATCAGAAATAATGCCTACAACATGATTATTTTGATCGACAATTGGAATGTGCCGAATGCCTTTCGTGCGTATCGTTCGGATTGCTGTTTCGATTGTATCGTTTGGATGTAGTGTCACCACATCTTGATTCATAATTTCTTCTACAATCATTCCAGTTGCCCCCTTTATTAATACATAAAACGATTGTGAAAACGTAGACGATCAAATGCTTGAATAGAATCCGTATCAACGCGTTTACCGATGCGGACCATTAAACAGTTAGCAGGATGTGAACAAATTTCAGGATCATCTGTAGCCATCCATTGTAACCCGCCAGCATTCATCATCTTTTCCATTACTTTTCGGTACTCCCAAACATTTAAGCCTGTTTGTTTCAAATCCCAGTGCCAATAATATTCAGTCGTCAATATAATGTAATCTTCCATATAATCGTCCATCATAGAAACCTCTAGTAAATTCTTTCCGACAGAACTCCCGCGGAAGGCTGGGACCACTTCAATTGCCCCAAGCTCAATTAAGTTTTCCATTTTTCCTTCTGACCATCGTTCAAGTGGATCAGGATACAAGTATGTAACATATCCAACAATCGTTTGTTCATGTCTAGCAATAATGAGACGAGCTTCTGGCAATTTAGAAATTTCGACAATTGCTTTATATTGCTGCTCGGCAGGACGAAACGCAACTAAATCTGGATGAAATTCATACATTTCTAAGTTATGTGTAGAGACAGGCCCTTCAATAATTAAAGTGCCTTTCGCTGTTTTTAAGTTTCTAGCATTATATATTTTTTTATGGATCAATGTATTGCTCACCACCTTGAGGGTTTGTGAATCTATTCATATCGTACTTTATAATATATGCGATGTGAATCGAAATTTGTCATTAAAAATTTGTCTAAAAATCAACAAATATACTGAAAATTTTAAATAATGTTATTATAATAGATAATAGAATACATAGGAGGGGGATGTAAAGTATGAAAGTAGAAACGCTTCCTGTCATTAAAGGAGAAAATAATTTGCCGAATTATGATGAGGCATACGCGAATTTTAACTGGGAAGAGGTTAATAAAAACTTTACTTGGAATGAAACAGGCCGAGTGAATATGGCGTATGAGGCAATTGATAAGCATGCGAAATCCGATCGGAAGAATAAAGTAGCCCTTTATTATCAAGATGGATCCCGAAAAGAGAAGTATACATTTAAGGAAATGAAGGATTTTTCTAATAAAGCAGGAAATGTCCTAAAAAATTATGGCGATGTAGAAAAAGGCGATCGCGTTTTTATTTTTATGCCGCGTTCCCCAGAGTTATATTTCGCACTTCTTGGTGCAGTGAAGTTGGGAGCAATTGTTGGTCCGCTATTTGAAGCATTTATGGAAGGCGCAGTTCGCGATCGTTTAGAAGATAGCGAAGCAAAAGTGTTAATTACAACACCTGAATTGTTAGAGCGTGTACCATTAAATGATTTACCAGCTTTAAAAACAGTCTTTCTTGTTGGAGATAATGTAGAAGAAGGCGGTAAAACGGTAGCGTTCAATCCTTTATTCGAACAAGCTTCAAAAGAATTACATATTGAATGGTTAGGCCGTGAAGACGGTTTGATTCTACATTACACGTCTGGTTCTACTGGTAAGCCAAAAGGTGTGCTTCATGCACAAAACGCAATGGTTCAGCACTATCAAACGGCGAAGTGGGTATTAGATTTAAAAGAAGACGATGTATATTGGTGCACAGCTGACCCAGGCTGGGTAACGGGAACTGCTTACGGTATTTTTGCACCGTGGTTAGTCGGAGCATCAAATGTTATTTTAGGCGGACGCTTTAGTCCAGAAGCGTGGTATGAAGCACTGCAAGATTACGGTGTAACAGTTTGGTATAGTGCACCAACAGCATTTCGCATGTTAATGGGCGCTGGACAAGATGCAATTAAAAAATACGATTTATCACAAGTGCGCCACGTATTAAGCGTTGGTGAACCGTTAAATCCAGAAGTAATTCGCTGGGGTATGAACGCATTTGGACTTCGTATTCATGATACGTGGTGGATGACAGAAACAGGTGGACAAGTTATTTGTAACTACCCTTGTATGGAAATACGTCCAGGTTCAATGGGGAAACCAATTCCAGGTGTGAAAGCAGCGATTGTTGATAATGAAGGAAATGAAGTGCCTCCATACACAATGGGTAACTTAGCAATTGGCAAAGGTTGGCCAGCTATGATGCGTGGAATTTGGAATAACAAGCAAAAGTATGAATCTTACTTTATGCCGGGCGATTGGTACGTATCAGGTGATTCTGCCTATATGGACGAGGATGGATACTTCTGGTTCCAAGGACGTATTGACGATGTAATTATGACGTCAGGTGAGCGCGTTGGACCATTTGAAGTAGAAAGCAAATTAATCGAGCATGCTGCTGTTGCAGAAGCTGGTGTAATTGGTATTCCTGATCCGGTGCGCGGCGAAATCATTAAAGCATTTATCGCGCTTCGTGCAGGATACGAACCATCTGATGAATTAAAAGAAGAAATCCGTCAATTTGTAAAGAAAGGCCTAGCAGCTCATGCAGCGCCAAGACAAATTGAATTTAGAGATAAATTACCGAAAACGAGAAGTGGTAAAATTATGCGCCGCGTATTAAAAGCGTGGGAGTTAAACTTACCAACAGGTGACTTATCAACGATGGAAGATTAAGAGAGAAAGGTCTGAACGAAATAGCGTTCAGACCTTTCTTTTTTCTTCCCTCTTTAACCTACATATAAAGAGGGAAGAAAATGAAAACAGAAAAAGAAAAAATGATACTAGGAGAAATATATATACCGACTGATCCAGTTATATGAAAAGATGTGCCAGATCATGTAGTAGTTGGCGGAAATCCTGCAAAGATTATAAAAAAATAAAATAATATTTGAACGAAGTGCCTTCCTTGTCTGTATACATTTATGAAAGAATAGATGAGGGAGGCTTTTTTATGTCTAATAAATTACTTCTTACTTTTGCTTTAATTGGAGTTATAGTCGTATTTTCTTGTGGTTTGCTATTACCGATGCCAATCGGATTTAAAGTATCAATGATTACAGCTGGAGTTATGATGATTGTTATGTTTTCAATCATTATTCCATTTGATAGAAAACATATAGTAAGAAAAAATGGATATAAAATTGATTTTACGAAAACAAAAGTATATTTTCGCTGGAATGTATTTGATACGATTTCGGCTTGCCTGGCAGTGTATGCATGTATATGTGTGCAAGCATTAAATATTTTAGTTTCAACCGGCGAGACAATTCAAAACCCGTATGTTCAATTTTTTACGAATCAATCACAAGTATGGATTATTGTCGCAAGTGGCTATTTAATTTCCCGTATTTCATTAACGTTAAAAGGAATAAAGGAGATCAAAAATCATGGCGCAGATTGGGATTGAGGAGGAACTTATGCTTGCGTATCAAAGTGGAGATAAGCAGGCTGGGGAAAAACTATACGTTTTAATCAAACCCGCGCTATACACATTTTTATATCGATTTAACCGAGATGAACAATTGAGTATCGACCTTGTCCAAGATACGTTTTTGACGCTAGAGCGTAAGAAACATATGTATGAACCTGAAAAGGGAAAAATAAAAACGTATTTATTTCAAATTGGTTATCGTCTTATGATTAATAAATTAAATAGGAGAAAAAAGTGGCGTACGCTTTTGCCGTTTTTAGTGCCGATTCAGGAAAAAGAATTTTCTCACGAAGATCGGCTCACAGTAAGAGAAGCAATTTTGAAAGTTCCAGAAGAGCAAAGAGCGGTCCTAATCCTGTCTTATTATCATGACATGCAGCAAAAAGAAATTGCAGAGGTATTAGATATTCCAGTCGGAACGGTGAAGTCGAGACTTCATAACGGGATAAAGAAATTGAAACAATTGCTGGAGGTGGACGAAATTGAGCGAAAATCCCTTTAAGAGTGAATATAAATTAAAACAGCATTTAGATAGTGACCATATAGAAGTACCGGACTTTCCAAAAACGGTAAGTCGATTCGATCGATTAATCGGGTTTCTTGGTTCCCCGGCGAAAGATCCTGTGGAGGCTACGATTGGGAATGATTTATCAATTGTATTTCATGTATCGTTATTAGTTGGGGTTCCAATTCTTTCTCTTATTACGATACTCTTTATGACGCTGTAAAGGATTGGCAAGGAGGGAAACCTGACCTCTATTTGACACGCCTATATAAATGATGGTATAAAGAAAAGTATATGAATAATTGAGCGTGGAAAGGGAGAAGTAGTGATCATTTCCCTGTTTTAGAGAGCTGATGGCCGGTGAAAATCAGCACATAGATGATCGCGAATTACGCCCCTAGAGCATCTTTTTTCGATTGAATTGTATTCAAAAGGGAAGAGACGGTGCTAAGCCGTTATGTAAATAAGGTGGTAGGCTTTTTTTGGTCTGCAACTAGGGTGGTAACGCGATAATCAAAATCGTCCCTTATTTGAAGGGGCGATTTTTTTATGTTTTTAACCTTCACGCCAGTAATGAACTTAAAGGAGAGTATGTAGGATATGGGTATTTTACAAGATCTTGAATTTCGCGGTCTAATTAATCAGCAAACAGACGCTGAGGGCCTTGAGCAATTATTAGAAAAAGAAAGCGTTAAATTATATTGTGGTTTCGACCCGACAGCGGATAGCTTACACATCGGTCATATGTTACCAGTATTAATGTTACGTCGTTTCCAATTAGCTGGTCACCAACCAATCGCACTTGTTGGCGGTGGTACTGGTATGATCGGTGATCCAAGTGGTAAAAAAGCAGAGCGTACATTAAATACGAAAGATACAGTTGCTTACTACACAGAAAGCATTAAAAACCAACTTTCAAACTTCTTAGAGTTCGAAAACGTGGAAAACCCAGCAACAATGGCTAACAACTATGATTGGCTTGGTAACTTAGATGTCATTTCATTCTTACGCGATATCGGTAAAAACTTCGGTTTAAACTATATGCTAGCAAAAGATACAGTAGCATCTCGTTTAGAGACTGGTATTTCATTTACTGAGTTTAGTTACATGATTTTACAATCATACGACTTCTTAAACTTATACCAACACCATAATTGCCGCCTACAAATCGGTGGTAGTGACCAATGGGGTAACATTACAGCTGGTCTTGAATTAATACGTAAATCAGAAGAAGATGCGAAAGCATTCGGTTTAACAATTCCACTTGTTACTAAGTCTGATGGTACGAAGTTTGGTAAAACAGAAGGCGGCGCAATTTGGTTAGACCCAGAGAAAACAACTCCTTACGAGTTCTACCAATTCTGGATTAACACAGATGACCGAGACGTTGTTAAATACTTAAAATACTTTACATTCTTATCTCATGAAGAAATTCTTGAGCTTGAAAAGCAAGTAGCTGAAGCACCAGAAAAACGTGCAGCACAAAAAGCATTAGGTGCAGAAATGACAAAACTTGTTCACGGCGAAGAAGCATTAGAGCAAGCGATTAAAATTTCAGCTGCATTATTCAGCGGTTCTGTAGCAGAATTGACTGCAAGCGAAATCGAGCAAGGATTCAAAGACGTACCATCTGTAGAACGCACTGCAGAAGATACAGTATTAATCGACTTACTTGTAGAAAGCAAAATCTCTCCATCAAAACGTCAAGCACGTGAAGATGTAACGAACGGCGCAATCTACGTAAACGGTGAGCGTACACAAGCATTAGACTACGTTGTAACAGAAAAAGACCGCATCGAAGGTAAATTCACAATCATTCGCCGCGGTAAAAAGAAATATTTCTTAATTCGTTACTAATCCGAAACGAATATAAACAAATAGTACCCCGAATTGTAGGTTGAAAAGTCTATGGTTCGGGGTTTTTATGTATGGATTTAAAACGCCGCATCTTTTCTTTTAAATAGAATATAAAGAATTAATATGAGCATATAAAGTAAACTCGCTAGCATAACGATAAATGCTGTTGGATAAAATTTTGCTGCGTATATAAAAAAATCGATTTGATAAATATCTTCGTAATTTGAAACGGTGCCTTTGAAGTAATTCGTAAACTTAGCGCTATATTTCCATTCATCAGGATCATCTATTAAATTACTTCCCTGATACCAATTAATAAGCGCGGAAGTAATAAACAACATACATGCACTGCCTAACTGAACCATTTGGTTTATTGTCAAAATGAATCAACCTCCTATTTTATGGTTATTATAGCGTGCATTCATATACTTGTAACCATTTTGTTGTAATCTCCTTTTCGAGTTCATACGGAAATCACATGTAAGCGGTATGATAAATGTATAACAACTAGAAAGGAGTGGTAAAACGAAATGTCACTAGAAGCACTCATTATTTTTTCTTTGCTAAATGCGGGTCAGCTTGCAGAGAATTCGAAGGTGGATATACATAAAGAGCAGAAAGATGCTTATGTATATGTTCAGAAAGAGGAAAATAAATAACTATATTTTATATATAAACGAAAAAAGCCAATCCACAGGATTGGCTTTTTGTCATTAACGAGAGTAGAACTCTACGATTAATGCTTCGTTAATTTCAGCTGGTAACTCAGCACGCTCAGCGTGACGAGTGTAAGTAGCTTCTAATTTGTCAGCATCGAAAGTTAAGTATTCTGGTACGAAGTTGTTAACTTCGATCGCTTCTTTAACAACAACAAGGTTGTTAGATTTTTCGCGAACGCTGATAGTTTGACCAGGTTTTACACGGTAAGATGGGATATCTACGCGAGCGCCATCAACCATGATGTGACCGTGGTTTACTAATTGGCGAGCTGCACGACGAGTGCGAGCTAAGCCCATACGGTAAACTAAGTTGTCAAGACGAGCTTCAAGAAGGATCATGAAGTTTTCGCCGTGCTTACCAGGCATTTTACCTGCTTGGTCAAATGTGCGACGGAATTGACGCTCAGTCATGCCGTACATGTGACGAAGTTTTTGTTTCTCTTGTAATTGTAAACCGTATTCTGAAAGTTTCTTACGTTGGTTAGGACCGTGAGGACCTGGTGCGTAAGGGCGTTTTTCTAATTCTTTTCCTGTGCCGCTTAGAGAGATTCCAAGACGACGAGACAGTTTCCAAGCTGGACCTGTATAACGAGCCATAGTTGACTCCTCCTTTAAAATGTTTTTATTTACGTAAAATAAAAACAGACGTAATCGATATTTACGGGCATTTTGTTTTCATGTACCTTCGCTCCAGCAGCAGGGAGTTACGAGATACACCTCCGTAGAGGAACAAAATACAAACGATAAACTCACATTACAAGGCTGCCTTTTTATTTTACACAAACGCTATTATATCTTTTACCGAGAGTTTCGTCAAGCGAGTACGTTTTTGTTTTATGCATATAAATTTTGGAAATGAACAAGAAGGAATTTAAAACGATATAAAAGAAGAGATAGAAACACAAATAAAACGCTTACATAAAATGAAGTAAAACGTTCATCAAAGTTTTAATGATGAATATGCGGCAATAAAAACATAAAAGGGGATGTTTTTATGAAAAAGAAGCATATGGAGACAGCGTTAATTCATCACGGTTATACATCAGAGGAACATAAAGGAAGTTTAACACCGCCTTTATTTCAAACGTCTACATTTACATTTGAGACTGCGCAGCAAGGAGAGGCGAGTTTTGCGGGAGTGGATCCATCTTATATTTACTCAAGACTTGGAAATCCGACTGTGAAATTATTCGAAGAACGTATGGCGGTGTTAGAAGGAGGAGAAGAAGCGCTTGCTTTCGGATCCGGTATGGCAGCTATTTCCGCAACGTTAATTGGTTTTCTAAAAGCTGGAGATCATATTATTTGTTCAAATGGATTATACGGCTGCACATACGGTTTTTTAGAAGTGTTAGAAGAAAAATTTATGATTACGCATTCGTTTTGTGATATGGAGACAGAGGCTGATATGGAAAATAAAATTCGCCCGAATACAAAGCTTATTTTCGTTGAAACACCGATTAATCCGACAATGAAATTAATTGATTTAAAACAAGTGATTCGGGTTGCGAAGCGAAATGGGTTACTTGTTATTGTTGATAATACGTTTTGTTCACCTTATTTACAAAGACCGCTTGAACTTGGCTGTGACGCGGTTGTTCATAGTGCGACAAAATATATTGGTGGTCACGGTGATGTTGTGGCGGGTGTAACAATTTGTAAAACGAAAGCGTTAGCTGAAAAAATCCGCCCGATGCGAAAAGATATCGGCGGTATTATGGCACCGTTTGACGCATGGTTATTGTTACGCGGATTAAAGACACTAGCAGTAAGAATGGATCGTCATTGTGATAATGCAGAAAAAATTGTATCGTTCCTAAAAAATCATGATGCGGTAGAAGGTGTTTGGTATCCAGAAGGAGAGTTAGCATCTCGCCAAATGAAACGTGGGGGCGGTGTTATATCTTTTTCAATTAAAGGCGGGAAAGAAGAGACGCAGGCGTTTATTAATGACCTTCACTTTATTACAATTGCGGTAAGTTTAGGAGATACAGAAACGTTAATTCAGCACCCAGCAACGATGACGCACGCCGCGATTCCAGCTGCGTTAAGACAAGAAATGGGCATTTATGATAATTTAATACGTTTATCTGTCGGTTTAGAATCGTGGGAGGATATTGTTTCTGATTTAGAGCAAGCGTTAAAGAAAATATCTACTGTTAGTAATCAATAAAAAAAGAGCTAGCTATCGGTTTTGTACGTCATGTACTTAATCGATAACTAGCTCTTTTTTGTTACATATGTTTTAGGAGTGTTTCCACAAACTTTTCTAAATAGCGCTGATCTACTTCGTCGAAACGGTTTTTTTCAGGGCTATCAATATCAAGTACACCAATGACATTCCCATCCTTAATAATCGGTACGACGATTTCTGAATTTGAAGCACTGTCGCAAGCGATGTGTCCTGGGAATTGATGAACGTCTGCTACAAGCTGCGTTGTTTTCGTTTCAGCTGCAACGCCGCAAACGCCTCGTCCAAATGGAATGCGCACGCAAGCAGGCATTCCTTGGAATGGTCCAAGAACAAGCTGATTTCCTTCTGTTACGTAAAAGCCAACCCAATTAACACGATCCAAAAATTGGTTTAATAATGCGGACGCATTTGATAAGTTTGCGACTACGTTTGATTCGCCAGTTAATAATGCATCCAGTTGTTTTATTACTGTCTCATATTGCTGCACGCGAGATCCTGTATAACTTTCTTTAGTAAACATGGAAACAGCTCCTTTTTTATCGAGATGTGTAAAATATTAGCAAAATACGATGTATTTCACATGACTTTGTCGATAGAAAATTAAAGGAATTTGTCTTAAAAGTCAAGAAATTTACACTATAGCTGTTCAGTGAGAGGAAGTGAGCGCATGAAACAGACGAAACAAAAAGTAATTGATGCGGCAATATCGTTGTTTAACACGAAAGGTTATGATGGAACGTCGGTGCGAGACATTGCAAAGCGAGCGGATGTGAATGTAGCGAATATTTCATATTATTTTGCTGGAAAGCAAGGCCTATTAGAGCAGCTTATTACTAATTTTTTAGAAGGGTATATTCATGTGATTGAAACGTCCTTTGAACAGAGAGAATATTTGTCGGCTAAAGATGTGATGGTGCAAATGGTGCGCGGGATTTTACGATATCAATTTGATAATAGGGAGCTGACACGTTTCTTTTACCGAGAGCTGTCGCTTGATACGACATTAATTCGCGAAGTGATGACCGTTTATTTTTCTAAAGAAAGATATTATATAGAGCAAATGATTAGACAGGGACAAATGAAACAAGAGTTTAAGAAGGTATCTTTTACAATGTTTATGACGCAATTAAAAGGCATGATGAATATGCCGTTTTTATATCCGCAATATATATCAGAAGTGCTACATTCTTTTCCATCTGAGACCTTTTTCTTAGAAATGTACACGAAAGAAATTGAACAATGGATAGAACAAACATTATGTATAACGAATATGTATTATGAATGGCCAAGAGCTGTTCATATGTGAAAAATCCCCACCTAACGAACTGAGGTGGGGATTTTTGTGCTTTCTTTTCTTTGCCATAAATTGTTGCATAATAGCGCGATAATTGTTAATGAGGCTCCAGCAACTTCAATTTTGTCGACTGTATAACCTCGAAAGATGGAACCGATAAGTGCAAGTACAGGAACTAAATTCATAAATAATATGCCATTAATGGATGAAATATAGCGATTTCCTGCGTTCCAGCAAAATACTGCGATAACGCCTGCAATAATAGACATATATAAGAGTTCAAAACGAACGTTCATAATTGTCGATAGTGAAGGTACAGTAACGACGTTTGTATAAGTTAAAAAAGTGACGATAGTGATGAGTGAAATTGAGCCAAATAAACAAGTTAACGTCGTATACCTAAGTGGTGACCAAGATTGAAAACTAGCACCACCGTTTGTATAAATGACCCAGCAAGTAACGCCGCATAACATAAGTATATTTGTTGAAAGGTGACTGGCAGCTCCAAATAATAAGTGAATATTTCCTTTTGAAATGACAAGCATAACACCGATAAGTGCAACGAACATACAAAGGAAAGTGTAGTTTTGTGGACGTTTGTTTTTTGTTATCCACTGCAATAATAAAGCGATGAGTGGCATAAGAGACTGAATCATCGCGGCATGGATGGCTCCAGACGGTCCGGCAAGTTGCTGTCCGTAGAAAACAAGAAAACCATATCCTGCGAAACCGACTGTTCCGTAAAAGAGTAACGAAAGTGTTTTCTTTTCTAAGCGGAGTGACTTTGTCCCTTCGGTCATTAATAACAGAATAAGAAAAATAATAGCTGCTGATCCATAGCGAATCGTTGTGAAGAAGAATGGATCGATAAACTGTAAGGCGTTTGCCATGACAGGAAACATAAATCCCCAAGCCGTTACGGCAAGTAAGCATAGGAGGGATCCGAGTAGCATTTGTTTTTTGTTCAAGAGTATCTTTCCCCTTTACATTTCGTTATAGTAAGTTGATGAAATAAGTATAAAGAGTAATTGTTTATAGAAGGAAATATCGATTTTTTATGACAGTTATAACTTTTTGTTAGAGGTGTGTACGATGGATTTGGAGGCAGTACGATCGTTTATTGAAGTGAAGAATACGCGAAGTTTATCAAAGGCGAGTAAGATTTTACATATTTCGCAGCCAGCGCTTAGTAAACAAATTCAAAGGTTAGAGGCCGATTTAGAAGTTACTTTACTGAAGCGTTCCGCGCAAGGAGTGGAATTAACAAGTGCTGGAGAGCTATTTATAACAAGAATGTTACCGATTTTGGAACACATACATGAAGTGAAAGCCGAGATGAAGAAATTTCAAGAGAAGCGAAACATTTCTATAGGCATATTGCCAAGTTTAGCAGCACATTATATATCAAAATGTAAAGATGTATTAGGTGACGGGTTCGAAGTAGAATGGAAAATTGAGCATACGAAAGTACTGATGGGACTCTTTAAAGAACGGAAGATTGAAGCGATGTTCATCGATTCAGTAGTAGAAGGTGCTACGTGTATAAAAGAAATACGAGAAGAAAAAATTGTGTGTGTCGTTTCAAATGATCATCTTTATAAAGAGAAAACAGTAATCCGAATGGAAGATTTGCAAAATGAAAAGTTAATCGTATACCCAGAAATCTGCGATGTAAGAAAAATGATTACGAATCTGTTTCAAGGGATAGGTGCGAAACCGATTATTGCATTTGAAACTTCTTATGCAGAACCGATGCTTGCGATGGTCAGTGCTGGACTTGGCATTACGTTACTTCCAGAAATAGCAGTAGATCAAGCGGTAAGGCAAGGAAATGTGCATGCGATTTCTATTGAACCGCCACTTTTGCGCAAAATTTATTTCGCATCTCATATGGAAGAAGGCCTTGTATTGCATTCATTTGCTGATGAGAGGTAATCCAAACGGAATATTGAGAAAGATTACAATTGCATTGAAAGAAACATGAAATTTTAAAAAAAACTAGGTCAAAAACAAACGATTACATGGTATGATTAGTACATTGTTAGTTGTTAAATATAGGGGAATTCCCTTTTTATACATAATGCCTTCCATTTCATAAACGGAACGGACAAAAAAAGAGATATAACTAGGAGGCTTTTTTGCATGGATTCTATCCTGACGATCGTTATCATTGTAGTAAGCTCTATTCTAGTGCTGCTCATGATAGAGCTTGTGATAAGAAATCGTTCATATAAAGATATTGAAGCACTTGAGCAGTGGAAACAAGAGATAAAAGATAAACCTGTGGCAGATGAGCTAAAACGGGTGAAAGATTTAAATATGACGGGTCAAACAGAAGAACTGTTTGGTAAATGGCGTGAAGAATGGGATGAAATTGTATCAACAACCATTCCGAAAGCTGAAAAAGATTTAGCGCAAGCGCGAAAATTCGCCTCGCAATTCTCCTTCCGAAAAGCAAAGCATGCGATGAATGAATCCATAAGTGGTTTAGATGACGCTGATAATCGTATTACAGACATTTTAAATGAATTACAGCAATTGTTAGAAAGCCATGAAAAAAATAGCTCGGAAATCGAAGGGTTACGTGATACATATCGTAGTATGAAGAAGAGTGTTCTTGCTCATAGACATATGTATGGAGCAGCAGAGCAGAAAATCGAAGAGATGCTAGACGCTGAATCTGAGAAATTTAAAACCTTTGAAGAAGCAACAAACAATGGCGACTATTTAAAAGCGAGAGAAATTGTTATTAGTTTGGAAGAAGGTTTAGCAGATTTAGAAATCATTATTCACCAAATTCCAGATTTATTGGTAGAGTGTCAAGCGACGTTACCGGTTCAGTTGGAAGATTTATTACACGGACATAATGATATGGTAAGACAAGGTTATGTATTAGAGTATTTGGAAATTCCTAAAGAAGTTCGCGATATGAAGAAACAACTACAAATATGTTTAATGGATATACAGGAGCTTCACATAACAGAAGCGGCTGAAAAAGTAGAAAACTTAAAAACAAGTTTAGATAGCTTCTATGATCAACTAGAACAAGAAGTACATGCGAGACATTATGTGGAGCAAAAAACACTTTCTGTTTATGAAGACTTAGAAGAAATTCGCATTGAAACGATTGAAACAAAAGCAGAAACACAGCTCGTGAAACAAAGCTATCAGTTACAAGATAAGGACATTGAGTCTCAAAAAGTAATTGAAAAGCAAATGCACATTTTAATGAAACGTTTTGAAATGTTGCAATTACGGGTTGCGGAACAAGATATTGCCTTCTCTATTATTCGTGAGGAACTAGAAGAGATTTATGAGCAATGTGAAACATTAAAAGTACTTCATGCAGAATATAAAGAAATGCTGCAAACGATGCGCAAAGAAGAATTTGAAGCGCGTGAGAAGTTACAAGAAATGCGAAATACTATTTTCGAAACGAAACGCTTTATGCAAAAGTCGAATTTGCCAGGTCTTCCAGAGAGCATTATGGAAGATTTAAAAAGAGGACAAATGGCAATGCAAGCTGTATATGAGCAATTAGAAGTGAAGCCGTTAAATATGAATGCTGTAAATAGCAGTTTAGAAGAAGCTTACACAACTGTTAATGGTGTTGCTGAAATGACAGAAGAGTTAATTGGACAAGCGTATTTAGTTGAAAAATTAATTCAATACGGTAATCGTTACCGCAGTCATGATGAAAACCTTGCAGAGAGCTTAAATTATGCGGAGAAATTATTCCGTGAATATCAATACGATGCAGCTTTAGAACAAGCGGCTTCTGTACTAGAGCAACTTGAGCCTGGCGTTGTTCAAAAAATAGCTGAATATGTAGACAATGAACAAACCCTTTCATAAGGGTTTGTTTTTTTGTGTAATTTTGCAGGCGATGTTGCTATAATGAATAGCGGAATACAGTAAGGTTATTCGTTTTAAAATATAACGGAACCTTTGAGTAGTCTTAGCGTAATGACACGTATTTGTGATATGATTATATGATGTGACAGCGCTGAAAGGGGAAGAACGATGATCTATTTTGATAATAGTGCGACGACAAAGCCATATCCAGAAGCTCTTCAATCGTACGTAACGGTTGCGGGGAAATATTTTGGGAATCCTTCTTCTATTCATTCGCTTGGAGGAGAGGCAGAGCGTCTATTAACACAATCAAGAACAATTGCAGCGCAGCTTCTTCACGTTAAGCCTTCTGAAATTATTTTCACATCAGGTGGAACGGAAGGGAATAACCTTGCGATTAAAGGAATAGCGATGAGGAATCGTTCGCGCGGTAAACATATCATTACAACAAATATTGAACACGCGTCTGTGTTTGAAGCATATAAACAATTAGAAGATCTCGGTTTTGATGTAACATATTTACCGGTTAATGAGCATGGTGTTGTATCGGTAGAGGATGTAAAACGAGCGCTTCGTGAAGATACGATTCTTGTGTCAATTATTCACGTGAACAACGAGACTGGAGCAATTCAGCCTGTTGCTGAAATTGGAACGTTATTATCGAATTATCCGAAAATAAGATTCCATGTGGACCATGTACAAGGGATAGGAAAAGTACCGCTTAATTTATACGCTTCTCATATTGATCTTTGCTCAATATCTGGACATAAATTCCATAGTGTAAAAGGAACGGGTCTTCTTTATGTACGTGATGGCGTAAGGTTAGATCCAATTTTATCAGGTGGTCAACAAGAGCTGAAGTATCGCTCTGGTACAGAGAACTTACCTGGCATTGTAGCGATGGTGAAAGCACTTCGCATGACAATGGAGCAAGTGAAAGAAAAGGTAGCTCATTTGCAAAGTTTACAAGCAGAGCTTGTTCGTTTCTTTAAAGAGATGGAGGATGTAACGATTAATACGTCGCTTGCATATGCAGCACCGCACATTTTAAATGTATCATTTGTAGGTTTAAAACCAGAAGTGGTCGTTCATGCTTTAGAAGAGCACGGTGTATATGTATCAACGAAATCTGCTTGTTCTTCAAAAGCAAATGAAGTGAGCAGAGTGTTAGTGTCAATGGGAGTACCACATGCCGCTGCTGCAAGTGCTATTCGCATTAGTTTAGCACCAGAAAACACGATGGAAGAAGTAAAGCAATTTGAAGGTATTGTGAAAGAGACGATGCCAAAATTATATGAAGTGATGAGGTAAAGGAATATGATGACATATGAATATATTTTAGTTCGTTATGGAGAGATGACGACTAAAGGTAAGAACCGTTCTAAATTTGTAAGCACATTAAAAGATAACGTAAAGTTCAAACTGAAAAAATTCCCCAATATTAAAATCGATGCAACACATGATCGTATGTATATCCAATTAAATGGCGAAGATCATGAAGCGGTATCTGAAAGATTGAAAGATGTATTTGGTATTCATAAGTTTAACTTAGCGATGAAAGTACCATCAGAATTAGAAGACATTAAAAAAGGTGCATTAGCAGCTTTCTTACAAGTAAAAGGCGATGTGAAAACATTTAAAATTACTGTACACCGTTCTTATAAGCATTTCCCAATGAGAACGATGGAATTATTACCTGAGATTGGTGGACATATTCTAGAAAATACAGAAGATATTACTGTAGATGTTCATAATCCAGATGTAAATGTACGCGTAGAAATTCGCAGCGGTTATAGCTACATTATGTGTGATGAGCGTATGGGAGCTGGTGGTTTACCAGTTGGCGTTGGCGGAAAAGTAATGGTACTTCTGTCTGGCGGTATTGATAGCCCAGTAGCAGCGTACTTAACGATGAAACGCGGCGTATCTGTGGAGGCAGTTCACTTCCATAGCCCACCTTTCACAAGTGAGCGCGCAAAACAAAAAGTAATCGATTTAGCACAAGAGTTAACGAAATACTGTAAACGTGTAACACTTCACCTTGTTCCATTTACAGAAGTGCAAAAAACGATTAATAAAGAAATCCCATCTAGCTATTCAATGACAGTTATGCGCCGTATGATGATGCGTATTACAGAGCGTATCGCAGAGGAGCGTAACGCACTAGCAATCACGACTGGTGAAAGTCTTGGACAAGTAGCAAGTCAAACGTTAGATAGTATGCATACGATTAACGAAGTAACAAACTATCCAATTATTCGTCCGCTTATTACGATGGATAAATTAGAGATTATTAAAATTGCTGAAGAAATCGGCACATATGATATTTCAATTCGTCCGTACGAAGATTGCTGTACAGTATTCACACCAGCAAGCCCAGCGACGAAGCCGAAGCGTGAAAAAGCGAATCGTTTTGAAGCGAAATATGATTTCACACCATTAATCGATGAAGCTGTAGCGAACAAAGAAACAATGGTATTACAAACGGTAGAAGTAGTAGCGGAAGAAGAAAAATTCGAAGAACTTTTCTAAAACCATAAATTACCATATGTAAACCGTGTATGAAGTCATGTTATTTATCACACTCTATACTCACAAGGAGGTGATATAACATGTCACGTAGCACAAATAAATTAGCGGTTCCTGGTGCTGAATCAGCATTAGACCAAATGAAATACGAAATCGCTCAAGAGTTTGGTGTTCAACTTGGAGCTGATGCAACAGCTCGCGCTAACGGTTCTGTTGGTGGTGAAATCACTAAACGTCTAGTTTCACTAGCTGAGCAACAATTAGGCGGTTACCAAAAATAATCCCATATGATGGCTTAGAAAGAGCGGGTTCTCCCGCTCTTTCTTTTTTATGTTGTGGCGCCATTTGTCGGTAAATTGATATATTTAATTTTTTGTTAATATATTCTAAGTTGTGTTCGATATATTCGACAGAACTAAAAAATTTGTCAAAAGATGAGGGTTCAAAATTGACAGAAAATTCTTTATTATATAAGGGAGGCATAAAGAAAAAGGAGGATGTTTATGAAGAGAGAGGAATTGTTGGCACCACCGTCTTATAATTTAGTTTCTGAAATAGAGAAATATACAGGTGATAAAGAGAAGCTTGCTTTAATTTGGCAAGATGATAAAGGGAATCGCCGAGAAGTTACATACGCGGAGTTAATGAAAGGTGCAAATAAAATTGGAAACGCTTTTATAAAGAGTGGTCTGCAAAAGGGGGACAAGCTCCTCATTATGATGCCGCGTTTAATTGAAGCATACATGACGTATATCGCTGCGATTAAAGCAGGATTTGTCGTAATTCCGAGTTCGGAAATGTTACGCAAAAAGGATATCGAGTACCGCATTGGACATGGGGAAGTAAAAGCAATCGTAAGTTATGAGCCGTACATTGGACAGTTTGATGATATAGAAGCGATGGAATCCCTTCAAAAATTCGTTCTGAGCGAGCAGCCAGTAGATGGATGGATCAATTTAAAAACAGCGTTAGAAACAGAAAGTGACATGTTAGAAATGGCGAAGACAGATAAAGAAGATATGGTCTTTTTATCTTACACGTCAGGAACGACGGGAAATCCAAAAGGTGTTGTTCATACACATGCGTGGGCATACGCTCATTTACGTACGAGCGCTCCAAATTGGCTCGGAATTGAAGAGAATGATGTTGTGTGGGCAACAGCTAGTCCAGGCTGGCAAAAGTGGATTTGGAGCCCGTTTTTAGCAACTCTAGGCTCGGGGGCAACAGGATTTGTATACCACGGTAAGTTTGAACCAAAAACGTATTTAAATTTATTAGACGATAATAAGGTGAATGTGCTTTGTTGTACGCCGACTGAGTATAGATTAATGGCAAAAGTAGAAAATTTAAGTGAATACAATTTAGAAGCGTTACATAGCGCTGTATCCGCAGGTGAGCCGTTAAATAGAGAAGTCATTGAAACGTTCCAAAAGCACTTTCATATTACAGTAAGAGACGGCTATGGGCAAACGGAAAACACATTGCTTGTTGGTGTAATGAAAGGAATGGATATTAGACCAGGATCAATGGGGAAACCGACGCCGGGTAACCACGTTGATATTGTAAATGAGGAAGGTATTCCGGTACAGGTAGGCGAAGTTGGTGATATTGCAGTTCACATTGAAACGCCGGCACTCTTTAAACAATATTACAAAGACGATGAGCGTACAGCGATGCAATTCCGCGGTGATTATTATATTACAGGTGATAAAGCGAAAAAAGATGAAGACGGCTATTTCTGGTTTGAAGGGCGCGGTGATGATATTATTATTAGCTCTGGTTATACAATCGGGCCGTTTGAAGTAGAAGATGCGCTCGTAAAGCACCCTTACGTGAGAGAATGTGCGGTTGTCGCAAGTCCTGATGAAATTCGCGGAAGTGTCGTGAAGGCATTTATCGTATTAAGAGAGAATATAGAAAAGAACGAAGAAACATTAATTCCAATACTCCAACAACACGTCAAAGAACTTACTGCACCATATAAATACCCTCGCAAAATTGAATTTGTAGATGAACTACCAAAAACGATTTCTGGAAAAATCCGCCGTATTGAGCTTAGAAAACAAGAGATGGAGATTCCGTCAAAATAAATTTGAAAACAGTGAAGGAAATAGTTGAATGAAATGGCAAACAATGATAATATAAAAACGAACACAAGTTCGATTTTATAAATTGAAAAAAGAGGTGTCCGTATGATTTTAGGTATTAATCCGTACTTAGTTTTAGATGGTAGTGGGCAAGAAGCTGTACAGTTTTATAAAGAGGCGTTAGATGCAAAAGTGGAAGTCATGCAAACTTTTGGTGATATGCCTGAAAATCCAGAATACCCGGTTCCAGCTGAAGCGAAAGAACGCGTTTTACACGCTACTTTAAAAGTTGGTAATACGGATCTTATGATTTCTGATACATTCCCAGGTCAAGGGCATGCAATTGGATCTCAAGTAACAATCGCAATTCAAATTAGTAACGCAGAAAAAGCGAAAGAAGTATTCGATAAGTTACAAGAAGGTGGCGAAGTTATTATGCCCCTTCAAGAAACGTTCTGGAGCCCAGCATACGGACAAGTAAAAGATAAATTTAATATTGAATGGCAAGTTACAACGTCTACTACTGAACAAAAGTAATGTTTAGAAAAGCACCATGTTTTGAAATGGTGCTTTTTTTTATACAATAAAAAATAAAGGAGATGAAATATATGGGGGAAATTTGGTATGGTGGCAACATTTACACAATGAGAGAAGAAAATGAAAAAGTGGACGCTATTTACGTTGAAAACGGTATGATTGTTGATGTTGGAAGTAAAAAAGAGTTAGAAAACCGATATGCTGTGGCTAAATTGCGCGATTTAAAAGGCAAAACGATGATTCCAGGTCTCGTTGATAGCCATATGCATCTTATTGGTCACGGGGAGAGGTTACTTCGTTTAGATTTATCAAACTGCACATCTTATAGAGAAGTGCTGACTCTCGTTCGGAAGCGAGTAGAAGAAGCGCCGAAAGGTTCTTGGATTATCGGAGAGGGCTGGAACGAAAATAATTTTAAGGATACGAAAGATGTTCACGCGCGTGATTTAGATGAAATTTCGAAAGAACATCCCATTTTATTAAAGAGAGTTTGTCGCCATGTTACATGGGTGAACTCATACATACTGCAAGAAGCGAACATAACAGAAAAGGCAGAAGATCCAAAAGGCGGGAAAGTTGGACGGGACTCATTCAATAAATTAACAGGACTTTTATATGAACAAGGCCAAGAGTTAATCAAACATGTCCAGCCTGAAATTGATGAAGCCTACTTACAAAGTGCTTTGCAAACAGCAATTAAAGACTGCTGGCAATATGGACTCGTTGGCGGGCATACGGAAGATTTAAATTATTACGGTGGATTTAGAAAAACGCATAATGCGTTTTCTCATGTTATAAAAGAAATGCCATTTAAAGCACATTTACTTGTTCACCATGAAGTAGCACATGAACGAAAAGAATATGAAAATGAGCATTATATTGAGTTTGGGGCAATGAAAATTTTTTCTGACGGTTCTTTTGGCGGAAGAACAGCTTTATTAAGTGAACCGTATGAAGATGCGAGAGAAACAAATGGAGTTGCCATTTTCTCACGTGAAGAACTTGCGGAATTAGTGAAGAAAGCACGAGACTTACATATGCCAGTTGCGATTCATACTATCGGTGACTTATCGCTTGAATATGTCATTGATGCGCTTGAATTGTATCCGCCAGCAAAAGGATTACGCGACCGTATTATTCATTGTCAGCTAGCTCGTGAAGAGTTGATTGAAAGAATGAAAAACTTGCAAGCCATTATTGATATACAACCAGTCTTTGTTTCATCAGATTTTCCATCAGTCATTGAAAAACTAGGCGAGCACCGTCTTCGTTATGCGTATGCTTGGAAGACGTTACTGGAAGCGGGATTACACTGTAACGGGGGATCTGATGCTCCGATCGAGCAAGTAAATCCGTTTCTAGGCATATATAGCGCTGTTACACGTAGAAGTTTTATTGACGGTTTATGTTATATGCCAGAAGAAAGATTAACGGTATATGAGGCTGTTTCTTTATTTACAACAGGAAGTGCCTATGCAATCGGAAAAGAAGCGAAGCGAGGGCAAATTACAAAAGGATATGAGGCAGACTTTACAATATTAGACCGCGATATTTTTGAAATAGAGGCAGAGGAAATAAAAGAAGTACAAGCAGAGATGACCGTAATAGATGGCAAAGTCGTCTATAGAAAAGGTGCGTAAAAATATATGAGCGATTATCGGAATATATCGACCGTAACCTGAATTATATCAGCGATTATTGAAATATATCGACCGTAACTCCAAATATATGAGCGATTATTAGAATATATCGACTTACCGACAAAAACTGACAAGAATATCGGTCGGATAGCGAGAGGTTGTTGCTCGCACCAATCAGGGTAAATAAATAACCGTAGAATTATGGGCCACCATAATTCTACGGTTATTTTAATACTATAAAAACGTTCTCTGTACTTTTTCCCAGAAAGAGTTGTTTTTTAATTTAACTGTTTTAATTTGTTTATCGCTTAAGCGTACAACAGCTTTTTCCACTTGTTTAATGCTAAGCGCTTCGTTATCCATGCCGATAACAGGATAATCGTTACCGTCTGGTCTTAGTTTTAAAGTTAATGTACGTTCGTGATTTAAAATGAACGGTGAACCAAGTGTACGATATGTGTTGTTATTTAAAGATGCTAATTCACTTACTTGGAAGCAAGGGATAAGCGGATCAACAACTGCACCACGTAACGATTTATTGTAAGCTGTACTTCCTGTTGGGGTAGAAACAACTAAACCGTCACCTCTAAAAGTTTCGAAATATAAATCATCAACGTGAACATCTACAACGAACGTTTTAATAATGCTAGAACGTAATGAGAACTCATTTAAACAATGGAAAGATGTGCTACCATCTACATCTACCTCAATTGTTGGATATTTTCGCACTTCAATTTCATTTTTTGTAATTTCTTGAAGGGCTGTATCAACGTGATCAATATGGAAATCGCAGTAGAATGAAATTTCATCTTTCGTAGAAATCCCTGCGTATAAACAATCTTCCCTAAAACCAGTTTTACGAACGGCTTGTAAGAAAGTTGCATCATCTCCAACACTGACGATAGCGTTTGCATTTTTTGGATGATCTAATATGGTAAATCCATTCTCTTCTAAAATACGATAGATTGGTTTCATTTTTTCAACGAGCTTTGCTTTGTCATCACCATAAAAGAAAAATAAATTGCGACGATCTGCCATTATGTATCCCTCCACTGCAGTTAAATTTTCTATGCTTCGTGCTACATATCATTAGAGTCCGTTCCCTGATGATATGTTCAAATAATATATTTCGATATAAATTGTCAAAATACCTTTTTATTTTTAGAAAAATTTTTATATTCAATCTTATGAAACGCTGTTTAATGATGAATAAAGTTGTCGATAATGGGTACGGAGTGAAAGGATGATACGTATGAAGTGGCTCGTAATTGGAATAATAATTCTTCTCCTTTTTATTTTGTTTATACTATTGTCGAAAATAAAGCTTAAAGTGACATTTTTATATTCAGAAATGGAAAAGCAATGTTTGCTTCAAGTGAAAATATGGATGATTCGATATACATTTGATGTGTTGGAAAGAATTGAGAAACAGCAGAAGAAAACAGGACAAAAAATCGAAAAAGCTGAAGAGGACGGCGGACTAGACAATAAAATTATGGCACAACTTGATAGTATGGGAGAACTGATAAAAAAGCTGCAAGAAGTTCATACTATCGTTAAAGATTTTCTCAAACGAGTGAAAATCAATGGTTGGAAATGGCATACGCAAATTGGAGCAGGCGACGCAGCTAGTACTGGAATTGTCACCGGATATGCATGGGGGACAAAAGGAATGGCTGCTGGAGTTGTAGGACAATATATGCATATTGTCGACGTACCAGAATTTGAAATTACTCCTGTTTTTCAAGGGAAAGGATTTGCATCAAGATGTGAGTTAACAGCATCTTTTCGTATATTCCGTACTATAAAAACAGCGGTGAAATTACTCGTGTTTATGAGAAGACAAAGATCTGGTACGACAGAAAAATCTGTTCAAGCATAGGGGGGATATAGAATGGACCATCCAATTCAAGGTTTAATGACAACTGCAATGCAGCATTTAAAACAAATGACTGATGTAAATACAATTGTCGGCGATCCAATTAAAGCTGCTGATGGAAGTGTAATTCTTACCGTTTCAAAAGTTAGCTTCGGATTTGCGGCTGGTGGAAGTGAATTTGGTAAAATAGAACATTCAGGCCGCCATCCATTTGGCGGGGGAAGCGGTGGAGGAGTTTCTATTAATCCTGTTGCTTTTCTTGTTATAAATGGAGAAGGCGTAAAAGTGTTGCACTTAGATAAGCAAACACACGTCATCGATAAAATAATTGAATTAGCGCCACAAGCTGTTGATAAAGTGAAAGAAATGATGGATAAACGAAAAGAAGACGATCCTGAATTTCAAATTTAACGAATAAAGAAGCTGATCAATAGATTAGCTTCTTTAATTTTTTTGTAAATAAAGCGATTTTATTTGCATTATCGATAGGGACAAACTATCATTTACATTGTACATATTTTGTTTAAATAAGGGAGGATTTTCAAGTGGCAAACGTAACTTTTAAAGGTAACCCAATGACTTTAGTTGGAACAGAAGTTAAAGTTGGCGATCAAGCGCCAAACTTCCAAGTGTTAGCAAATGACTTATCTCCAGTAAGTTTAGAAACATACAAAGGTGAAGTGAAATTAATTAGTGTTGTACCTTCTATCGACACAGGTGTATGTGATGCACAAACACGTCGTTTTAACCAAGATGCAGCAGGTATTGAAAACGCGAAAGTATTAACGATTAGCGCTGACTTACCATTCGCTCAAAAACGTTGGTGTGCAGCAAACGGTTTAGAAAATGTTGTTACACTTTCTGACCACCGTGACCTTTCATTCGGTGAAGCTTACGGCTTAGTAATGAAAGAGCTTCGTTTACTTGCTCGTGCAGTATTCGTAGTAGATAGCAATGACAAAGTAGTTTACGTAGAATACGTAAGCGAAGGTACAAGCCATCCAAACTATGAAGCAGCATTAGAAGCAGCAAAAGCTGCAAAATAATGTGAACGAAGATGACCTCTTTGTAAGAGGTCGTCTTCTCTCATATATTGCTATATGGAATCGATATACGAGAGAAGACGTTACATCATACATCACTAAAAAGGGAGCTCTTAAAAAGAGGTCGCTTTTTCTTTTGGGAAAAAATCAGATTATGGTATGATATAAGTTATGTGTAAAAGAGAGAAGGAGGAATGTACGTGAGTCAGACAGTAGAAACTTTATTTTCTATTTTTGATTCTTCTGCGGTAGTTTTACGTAAAGAATTAGATGTAACATATTTAGAGGCGCTTGTAGAAACAGGGGATAACTTGTTTGAAGGAGCGATTTTACAAGAGGAATTATCAGAATCAGCAATTGAAAGGCTGAATCGTGAATATAGTACGTTTAATGAAGAAACATATAAAGGTGAAGAAATTCGTAAAGCATTTCAGTTAGCCATCTTAAAAGGAATGAAGGAAGGCGTACAAGCGAATCACGAAATGACGCCTGATGCAGTTGGTATGTTCATGAGTTACTTATTCCATAAATTTATGAAGGGTCAAAATGAAATTACTGTGTTAGACCCTGCAATTGGAACAGGTAACTTGATGACGACAGTTTTCAATAGTGCTCAAGAAAACGTTACGATGAGTGGATTTGGTGTAGAAGTGGACGAAGTGCTAATTAAACTTGCTTTAGTAAATGCGAATTTACAAAAGCATGCAATCGAATTCTTCCATCAAGATGGACTAGCACCGCTTTATATCGATCCAGTTGATGCAGTCGTTTCAGACTTACCGGTTGGTTACTATCCAAATGAAATCGGTGCAAGTGAATATAAGTTAAAAGCAGATGAAGGAATGTCATATGCCCACCACCTATTTATTGAACAAAGTGTGAAGCATACGAAAGAAGGCGGATACTTATTCTTCCTAGTACCGAACTTCATTTTTGAAAGTGATCAAGCACCGAAATTACATGCATTTATTAAAGAAACATGCTTTATTCAGGGGTTATTACAGCTACCTGTTTCCATGTTTAAAAACGAGAAAAATGCAAAAAGTATATTTGTTCTCCAAAAGAAAGGTCCTAGTGTAACGATGCCAAAACAGGCGTTATTAGTGGAGTTACCTAAATTCTCCAACATGAAGGCGATGGAGGACATTATGGACCAATTAAATACTTGGTTTGCAACGCATAAATAAGGCTAGGTATATGTAACAGGGTTAGTAATTCATGTAGTACAGTTTTATATGATATGTCATATTTTTAAATATATACAAGATTTAACTGAATTTTTTTGAAATCTGTAATATATTTTTTTTCTTGGTGTTACAATTTTTTCACTTGAAATATATGTCGTACGATGTTTAAATTAAAATCGTGAGTATAAAATTTACTAATGATGAAACGTTTTCATATTTAGTAAATTTGATCAGATAAAATCGAGCGGTTTGTGGAAACATCCACACAACTACCAAGAGAAAAAGGGGCGAAAGACTAGATGTCAAAAATCATCGCGATTAACGCAGGAAGCTCTTCCTTAAAATTCCAATTATTTGAAATGCCAAGTGAAACAGTATTAACAAAAGGTTTAGTAGAACGTATCGGTTTAGAAGATAGTATCTTCACTATTACTGTAGATGGCGAAAAACAAAAAGAAATTACAAACATTCCAGATCACGCAGTAGCAGTTAATATGCTTCTTAAAAAATTAACTGAAAACGGAATCGTTAAATCTCTAGATGAGATTGGCGGTATCGGTCACCGTGTTGTTCACGGCGGCGAAAAATTTGCTGACTCTGTTCTAATTACTGATGAAGTATTAGCTGATATCGAAGAATTAAGCGATTTAGCACCACTTCACAACCCAGCAAACGTTGTTGGTATTAAAGCATTCCAAGAAGTATTACCAAACGTACCAGCAGTAGCAGTATTCGATACAGCATTCCACCAAACAATGCCGGAATCTGCATTCCTATACAGCTTACCATATGAGTACTATGAAAAATTCGGTATCCGTAAATACGGTTTCCACGGAACTTCTCATAAATATGTAACTGAACGTGCGGCTGAACTATTAGGTCGTCCACTTGAAAGCTTAAGCTTACTTTCTTGTCACTTAGGTAACGGTGCAAGTATCGCAGCAGTAGAAGGCGGTAAATCTATCGATACTTCTATGGGCTTCACTCCACTTGCTGGTGTAACAATGGGTACACGTTCTGGTAACATTGACCCTGCGTTAATTCCATACATCATGGAAAAAACAGGCCAAACAGTAGAAGAAGTAGTTAACGTATTAAACAAGAAGAGTGGTATGTTAGGTCTTACTGGTTACTCTAGTGACCTACGTGACATCATTGCGAAAGAAGAAGAAGGCGATCACCGTGCGAAAGTAGCACTTGATGTATTCGTAAGCCGTATCCACAAATACATCGGTTCTTACACTGCTCGTATGAAAGGTGTAGATGCAATCATCTTCACAGCTGGTGTAGGTGAAAACAGTGCGATTATTCGTGAACGCGTATTAGAAGGCCTTGAATACATGGGCGTATACTTCGATGCAAAACGCAATAACGTATTCGGTGAGGAAGCATTCATCAACTTCCCACATTCTCCAGTAAAAATTATTGTAATTCCAACTGACGAAGAAGTTATGATCGCTCGTGACGTACTACGTCTTGGAAACATCGGTTAATATATGAAAAGAAAGACGAAGTCCTATAGGATTTCGTCTTTTTTCTTTTGGATATAGTTTAAAATTCCATCTGGATATAGTGCTTTTTTCTCCTGAATGAATGCTGTAATGGGAATCCACTTCGCATACGATACTGTTTGTTCATCTTGTATATTCAGTACTTCCATTCCATATAGTGACGTGTCTAATAAGCGTAAAGAATATAACTGAATGATTTCATGAGCAATTTCTCCATCAAGATGAAAGATGTTTTCTAAGCAACCTAAATAAGCAGTGATTTCCACTTCTGTATGAAGCTCTTCTTGAAATTCACGAATAACAGTATGTGCTGATTTTTCACCAAGTTCAATTGAACCGCCAAGAGGCCGGTAATATGTTTCATCGTCTGTATGATATTCTTGTACGAGAAGCCGCTCGTGATGTAAAGCAAGACCGAAAGCTTTTGCACGTGGATACATATACAATCACTCCTTATTTATCCCACTTTAACGGGCAGTAAGACCCTCACCTCAAAATTCAGCGGAAGCAAAGAAGTTAGGTGGGGGTCGGGCTGTCCGTAAAAGTCCGATTGGTGAGGGCTGATAATCAGTGGGGATGAACAAAACCCCCACTGATTAAAGTTTCACTTTATTTTGTATAAGGATGATTATAATGTATTGCGTAATAAAAGTGTCGTGTATTTAAGAATGTGGGCGAATTACGATGCCATTAAATAAGTCATTCCAAAATGCTTCATTGTACTGAAATACATCCATAATAGGACATTTTATAACGCAAATATTTTGCAATCCCCAATCTTCTTCCGTAACAGTTGGTACATCTTCAGGAATGAGTAATAGGACAGAGAATGTATGTGTAACGATTTGAGATAAAATGTGTTCCAAGGAACGTGCTTCTTCGTATGTTCCTCCAGTTCGAATAAATAATATGGATTGTGCTGTGTCAATTGTTGTTAGAAAACGATTAATTCGGTGCTCATAATTTAACTTAATTTCTGTATAAGAAGGCCAAGAAGTTGGTGTGTTTACATCTGTTTTAAAGTCGTGGCAGGAGTCGATTTCATATAGATTGTCCCGTAGTCTTAATTTCGCATCATCATCCCAAAATGAGATGAAGGATAAATTTTCTAACTGTAAAAAACGGTCAAATCGATTTTGTAATAATATATTCACCTTTTCTAATGATGGGCTTAGCATAAAATCAATAACGCCAAAAAATGGTGATAATTTGAATTGATATAACGCCCAAGCAGGCCAGCAGTTTTGTCCTAAACTGAATACTGCATGATATTCTTTTTTTATATCGGATAGATTCATGTGATTTATCTCATCCTTTTTGTTAATATTTTATGTCACTAAAAGTGGTATGTGAATAAAGATAGACAAGCATATTTGCAAAGAATAAGCAGAAATATGTTACAATAGAAAAAAATCGAACGAGGTGGTTGTTACGATGCGATCGAAGCGAGAACAAGCCATTTTAGACAATATAAAAGAATGGGAATCGCAATTAGTTGAGCAAGAAGCGACTGATTTTCAAAAACTGTTTGATAAATGGGTACATAATACAATTGCGAAACTACCTGAGAAAAAACGAAAAGATTTCTTTACGAAAGCAGATGGATGGCTTTTTCATTTGCATGCATTGATTCAAAGTTCACAATCACAGTTAGAGGCGCGTAATCGTATTTTAGGAACATCGAGATTATTTGATGAATCGATTGAGCAACTAGAGGATTTAAAAGCATTATCTATCGATCAATTAACATACATAGCAGAGCAGCAAACAGCACGCCATCGCCTATATTCATTCGTACAAGGCGGAGCAACGGGTGCTGGAGGTTTATTATTATTAACAGCTGATTTTCCGGTTATGATTGCGTTAAATGTGAAGGCTGTCCAACTTATTGCAACGTCATTTGGGCATGATGTGAACAAGCCTTATGAAATGATGCTTGCGTTAAAGGTATTTCATGCGTCATTACTACCAGGAAGACTTCAGCAATACGCATGGTACAATTTACTGCAAGAGCTAGAACAAGAAGATTCCTTCTTCTACGAAGGAGATGAAGCGGTGTTACAACCAGCTTCGACTGAAATTATTTTAAAACAAATTTTGAAAACATTTTCGATTTATGCTCTTCGTCGTAAATTATTCCAAGGTATTCCGGTAATTGGAATGGCAATCGGGTCTACAGTGAATTATCGTTTAACAAGAAACGTTACTGAATTTGCAAATAGATTTTATCAAGTGCGCCACATAGTCGAGAAGGAAAAAAGAGCATAAAAAAAGCGAGAGGCCGAAGCCTTTCGCTTTTTTAATTTGTTGCATGCTTTTTGGACATTGGAATAGATACTGGCTGCTTTTCTTCTGCTTTTTCTGTTTTTGGATAATAAATTAAATCCAATGTTTTTGCCTGTACGGCAATCGAAAGAATAGTAAAAGCAATTTCTGTCCAATTTAAATAATATAATGAAAGCGCAAGAACAATCGCGTCAAAGACGAAGAAAATTTGCCCAATTGTAAAACGTGTTTTTTTACTTAATACAATTGTTAAAATATCGTCTCCACCGGTTGCACCGCCAAATCGCAATATAAAACCGAGTCCAATACCAGCTAACGCACCGCCAACTACTGCAGCTATAAATAAATTGTTTGATAAATCGACCGTAAATGGAGAATAATTTTCCATAAGAGAATAAAATACTCCGAATGAAATTGAACCTAAGAATGAATAGCCAACCATTTTTCTACCTAACAATGAAGCGCATAGTAGAATAATTGGGATATCCATCATTACAGTTGAAATAGATGGTGAAATATCATAAAAATTTTGGATGAATAGTGCGATACCTACAAAGCCACCTTCTGTTAAGTGGTTTTGGAAGTGAATGTGATATAGCGCTGCTGCTAAAATAAATGAACCGATTAAAACCATAAAAACTTCTTTAATAATTTGTCGACTTTGGATGTTCCTCATCGTTATTCCTTCTTTCCGTAGTTAGTAGTCCTTTTTTGTGTTGTAAACTAACTACGAGCTCACATGTAGCTTCAGTTAGTTTACGAAAAAACTAACTACGCTATATGTCGCTGAAGAAATAACGAATAATCCTCTCGTCCATCAATTCTCCCTACTTTCGTTTTAGTTTAAGTCTTAAAACGACTAAACAAAACGTGGAGTAGGATTCTTCATTTAGCAATCCTGCTCTTCTTTGTTTTGTTTAGCTAGTAACAATTAAGCCCTAAACAAAACGCTATGTGTAAGAAGAGTCTTTTTTTTGCCAAATTATCCTTCGGGCAATCATAATTTCCCCACTCTCGTATTTTTTTCGCTAGACTAAAGTATCTGAGCTGGAAAATACGCTACGTGTATGATTCGTCAATACGATGCCACATGCTCCTTCGAGCGATCATGATATCAAAATCCCTTCCTTCAAGATTTATATTATTATATCATACTTTCAAAAAATGTATGCGGATGGAAACCGACAATAACCGGAGGAAATCTACAAAAATTGTTATGTTTAAATATTTTTGTAGAAAAGCCTAAGTTATTTCGCAGAATTGGACAGTTTTTAACGGGTTGTCCAATAAGTAAGAAAAATGGGTTTTATTCAGTTGTATCCTTTTTATCTTTAAAAAACGCATCCCAGCTAATCACACTTAAAAAAGTTAAAGCGATAATAACGAAAGCGCGCATAAGTGTAAGGCCTCCTTTTGTACATAGTATATGAGTCATTTACTTTATAATGTGTCATTTTTTTACAAGTTTTAACTATTATGAGAGTATATTAATATAGACAGATGAAGAGGAGAGTGAGAATATGCTAAAAGACATGTTTAAAAGAAAAGAGTTAATATGCGTTTCATGTCAGAAAAAGATTCAATATGAAGAAGAGCTTGTTGCTTTTGTAAAGTTGCCGAAAGAAAGAAGTATATTAGTTGGTCCATTTGATGTATGTTTGGCAAAAACAGCAAAAGAAATATATTGTAAATCGTGTTACGACAAAAAAGCATGACCCAAAGTAATTGAGGGGCATGCTTTTTTTATTGGTGTGCTTTCCCCTCAGATACATTTTGAGTGAGTCGATACCAAAGCCAAAGGTCATTAATGATGGAAGCGAGATCGGCAATTTCTGAATTCAGTTTGCAAGAAATTTCGAAGTCTTCTTCGTTATTTAAATGATGCTGTTTTGCATTAATATAATGTTCGAGTTCTTTTATACGATCAGGAATCTTTCCGCGAACTTGTTCCCATTTTAATAAAATCGCATGTTGCATTTTTTCGGGGATATCTTCCCAGTCTTCTTGTAAATGCGGAATTTCAATTCCGAGATGTTCATCGTATAAGAAATACTTTTCCATAAGTTCACCCCCGTTTTCCTGCTTATATTGTACAAAAAAACAGAAAGAAGTTCGACGAAATTGTTTGAAAAAATTTGAAAATGACTCTTGATACATTTTGTAAAAGGTGTTAAAGTGTGAATTATTATAAAAGAAAATGAATATTTATTCTTTAGGGGGATGCAAAATGGAGAAGAAAAAAGTTGTATTAGCATATTCTGGAGGCCTTGATACTTCCGTTGCAATTAAATGGTTACAAGAGAAGAATTATGATATTATCGCGCTTTGTTTAGACTTAGGGGAAGGTAAAGACTTAGCATTTGTAAAAGAAAAGGCACTTTCAGTAGGTGCAATTAAATCATATATGATTGATGTTCAAGAAGAATTTGCAAACGAATATGCATTGATGGCGATGCAAGCACACACGTTATATGAAGGGAAATATCCTCTCGTTTCGGCGTTATCTCGTCCACTTATCGCAAAGAAATTAGTAGAGATTGCAGAACAAGAAGGAGCGACTGCAGTGGCACACGGATGTACAGGGAAAGGGAATGATCAAGTTCGTTTTGAAGTTTCTATTCAAGCGTTAAATCCTTACTTAGAAGTGATTGCGCCTGTACGTGAATGGAAATGGTCACGTGAAGAAGAAATTGCCTATGCAAAAGAAAACGATGTACCAATTCCGATTAATTTAGACAGCCCATTTTCAATCGATCAAAACTTATGGGGACGCAGTAATGAATGTGGCATTTTAGAAGATCCATGGGCAGCACCGCCAGAAGATGCATATGAGATGACATTAGCATTAGAAGATACACCGAATAAACCAGAGTTTGTAGAAATCGGCTTTGAAGCAGGCGTACCGACGACTTTAAATGGTACTGCATACCCACTTTCAGAACTTATTAAAACGTTAAATGCACTTGCTGGAAAACATGGCGTTGGACGTATCGATCACGTAGAAAATCGTCTTGTCGGTATTAAATCGCGTGAAGTATACGAATGCCCAGCAGCAATGACATTAATTACGGCGCATAAAGAACTTGAAGATTTAACACTCGTAAAAGAAGTAGCACATTTTAAACCGATGATTGAGCAAAAAATAACAGAGCTTATTTATAACGGTTTATGGTTCTCGCCTTTAAAACAAGCGCTTCATGCTTTCTTACAAGAAACGCAAAAGAATGTAACAGGCATGGTGCGTGTGAAATTATTTAAAGGTCATGCAATTGTAGAAGGGCGTAAATCTGAGTACTCTTTATACGATGAAAAATTAGCAACGTATACAGCTCAGGATGAATTTAATCATGATGCAGCAGTTGGATTCATTTCATTATTCGGTTTACCGACGAAAGTATACAGCCAAGTGAATCAAAAGAAGGTGGAAGCGTGAGCAAACTTTGGGGCGGACGTTTTACAGAAGAAGCGGAAGCGTGGGTTGAAGAGTTCGGAGCATCCATCTCCTTCGATCAACAATTAGTAAATCAAGATATAAACGGGAGTATTGCGCACGTAACGATGCTAGCAAAGCAAGGCATCGTTACGAAAGAAGAAGCAGAGAAAATAAAGATAGGTCTTCAATATTTATTAGAAGAAGCGAAACAAAATAAATTGCATTTTTCCGTTGAAGCGGAAGACATTCATTTAAATATCGAAAAGATGTTAATTGAAAAAATCGGTGAAGTAGGCGGGAAACTTCATACTGGCCGAAGTCGTAACGATCAAGTAGCGACAGATATGCACTTATATTTAAATGAAAAAGTAGAGCATATTATAAAAGCTACAAAACAATTGCAAACTGTTCTTGTTCATCAAGCAGAAAATAATATTGAAACGATTATGCCTGGCTATACGCACTTACAGCGTGCCCAGCCAATTTCATTTGCGCATCATATTCTCGCTTATTTTTGGATGTTAGAGCGCGATGTGAATCGTTATGAAGATTCATTAAAGCGTATTAACATTTCACCATTAGGAGCAGGAGCGTTAGCTGGGACAACATTCCCGATTGACCGAGAATATAGTGCGGAGCTTCTTGGATTTAATGGAATCTATGAAAATAGTTTAGATGCAGTAAGCGATCGCGATTTCATATTGGAGTTCCTCAGTAACTCATCTATGCTTATGATGCACTTATCACGCTTTTGCGAAGAACTTATTTTATGGAGTAGCCAAGAGTTTCAATTTATTGAAATGAGCGATCAATACGCAACGGGAAGCAGCATTATGCCGCAAAAGAAAAATCCAGATATGGCGGAACTTATTCGTGGTAAAACAGGCAGAGTGTACGGTAATTTATTTAGCTTACTTACAGTAATGAAAGGATTGCCGCTCGCTTACAATAAAGACTTGCAAGAAGATAAAGAAGGAATGTTTGATACAGTAAAAACAGTAGAAGGATGCCTTCATATTATGGCAGGCATGCTAGAGACGATGACTGTCAACAAAGAAAAAATGGGGCAAGCTGTAACGCAAGATTTCTCTAACGCAACAGAAATTGCTGACTACTTAGCAAACAAAGGACTACCATTCCGTCAAGCTCATGAAATTGTTGGAAAGCTAGTGCTGCACTGTACACAAAAAGGAATTTATTTAGTAGATGTACCACTTGAAACGTATAAAGAAATGAGCTCGTTATTTGAAGAAGATTTGTATGAAGTGCTGTCACCATATGCAGCTGTAAAGCGTCGTAACAGTGCTGGTGGAACAGGATTTGAACAGATTGAAAAGGCTTTGGAGAAGGCGAAGGGATTAACGAAAGAAGTTATCAAGAATTGAGTTAAAAAGTACGCCAGTCTGTTAAAGTCTGGCGTACTTTCTTTTTTACTAGTATTTAAGTTATGATATAGTAAAAAAGAATAATTTAGGGGAAGTCTATGAAAAAAATAATATTTATCGTTTTACTGTTAATTAGCTTAAGTGCAAATGTTAAAGTGTTTCTCCTAGACAAATATATCTTTGTTGGTGAACAAGTAAAGCGAGAGGAAGCGATTCTTGCAACGATGTGGCACTTGCAAGAAAAAGGATATAAAGAAAGTGATATTTCGTACATAAAACCGGCCTTTTATAGTAAAATCGGTTCTTACGGTATGAATGTACAGTTTAAAGATGAACCAAACGAATCATATACATATAGAGTTTTGAAAGATGCGAAAACCAATAAAGTAACTGTACACCAAGATAGCAATGAGCCAGGTGGTATGGGCGGGAAGCATCAAGAGCTTAAATAAAGAAAGAAAAACGACTGATGGCATTCGCCTGCAGTCGTTTTCTTTTAATCATACTTATGTCGATCTTCCGTAATTCGAATATACTCAATATCCATTAAATCTCGCAGTAATGCACCATTACTTAGCTCAATTCCATGCGTTTCTCTAAAATGTGCGCGAATTGTATCTAACATTTCGATTTCTTTCCCATTCACATCTAAAATAATACGTTCAGAATCATCCATGTGGCACCCTCCTTTTTTAAACATATATATTTTGTCCATCTATTTCTAAAAAATGTATGTTAACCTAATGTTAGGAAATAAGAAAGGGATGGAAAATGAGACGTATTTATTTTATAGGGTTAATTTTGTATACGCTAATTGTATTGCACGTTGCATTCCCAAATATCTTTTCATTTGAGGATGTAGAAACAGTACATATCGGGATATTTATCTTTATTCTATTTGTAGTAGACTGCTGTATTTCGATATGGCTTTCGAAAAGAAAACATGTACAAGATAAAAAAGAAATGGAACGAAAAAAGAGAAAACGTTCATTTTGGATAACGACGTATTGTTTTTCTTTAGTGATTGCCGCTGCTTGTTTTAGTGAACATATTCCATTAGAAAGAGTAAATATTGGATTTGGAGCGTTCGTATTTGCATACTATTTTTTCATGCATTTTCTTCCTTATATGAAAGAAAAGCGAGGAGAAGAGGAAGATCCGCTTGTAGAAGAAGCGAGAGAACAAGAGCATAAGAGAATAGAAGAAGATATACAGAAACTTGGGGAACAAAAATGGTATTTGAAATCTAAAATTATATATGTTCTTTGCTTTATTACGCCGCCAATCGGTTATTTGTATGTATTCTGCCTTCGTAAAAAAATGACAGAAGATGCAAGGCAATCTTATTTAACAGTAGCTACGATTATGATGGCATTATGGTCTTTGAAGTTTCTTCCGCCTTATGTGTTGGCGATCGTTATTGTTGTTGTGGTTTGTTTTGTGTTTATAGTAAAGTATGTGAAATAAGTTGTAGTTATATAGACTACAGCTATATAATTATAATCGCAATAGTTTTATATAATGATATTAAAAAGGAGATGCGGTATGAGTTTAATTAAATTAGTAACTAAAGCAGCCGCTAAAGTTACAGCCGAAGTAGTGGGCGGTGCGATAGAAGCAGTAGGAGAAGTTACGAACAGTAATTTCATAAAGGATGTTGGAAAAGGTGTTAATAAAGCTACTGTGAAAACTGGGGAAATCGTTGGGAATCTTGCTGATGGGACGTATGATGCTATAGGTGGTCTTATTACAGATGATAAACAGCAAGCGAAGCGAGGATACGAAGAAATACTTGGAACAGTTCAAGATACAGCAACGACAATTGGAAAAGGGATTGTACATGTTTCGGAAAAGGGAGTTGAAACTGTACAAGCAATAAGAGAAGGAGATACTGATAAAGCAATAGAAGCAGGGAAAGAATTAGCTAAAGTTGCAGCTGTAGGCGTCTTCTCAGTTGGAGTTATTGATATAGTTG
Organism: Bacillus cereus group sp. Bc061; assembly: GCF_027715825.1. NCBI lineage: Bacteria > Bacillati > Bacillota > Bacilli > Caryophanales > Bacillaceae > Bacillus > Bacillus cereus group sp. Bc061. The sequence goes on along the minus strand of NZ_JAQFTZ010000002.1, from coordinate 897,503 downwards.
ATGGTGTGGATGGAATCGCCGACGGAGTAGAAGGTGATAGTGTAGCACAAGCATCAGCTCCAGAAGTAATGGATGCAGAATATACAGCGGAGGAAAACCCGAATACGCATCATGTAACACCCCATGAAAGAGTTTTACCTGACGGGAGAACAATATGGGTAGATGGTGATGGCGATACGAGTGTACATACACAAGGTGGCTGGGAACAGCATAATCCAGATTACAGAATTCCAAAAGTATAAATGAAAATAGGGTAAATAAGAGAAGCCTCTTATCTACCCTATTTATTTTTATAAATTAAAGCTCACCTTGCTCCTCATCACCACGAACAACAAGGACATCGCATTTCGCATAGCGAATAATATGTTCAGAGACGCTACCAATTAGGAAACGCTCAACAGCATTTAAACCAGTTGCACCACACATAATTAAATCTACTTTATGATTTGGAGCGATTTCTTTTGAAATTTTTGATTTAGGATTACCAAATTCTAATACAGTTTCAATTTTTTCAAGGCCAGCTTCAAGCGCAGTTTTTTTGTAGTCTTCTAATAAGTCTTCTGCAAATAGATTTGCACGTTCAGCAATTGCACGGCTATAAGCTTCTACTGCTGAGTATGCTTTTACATCAACGATATGAGCAATAGTTAATGTTGCATTGTTGCGTTTTGCGACTTGAATTGCTTTTTTAAAGGCTTTTTCTGCTTCTTTAGAACCATCCACCGCGATTAAAATATTTGTATATGTATTATTCATAGTAAATTCCTCCCAATCATTTTTATTACCGTTTACAACTTTATTATAAAACAAATTTTGGTAATGCGCTTGCCAGAAACGTTACAGAATTTCGAAAACTCTGTTTTGATTCATTTTAGTTGTAATTGGTGCGAGAACTTGTTACATATGAACTATAGCAATTTAAAAGGGGGCCGTTTTGTGAGACACGCGCTCATTACAGCCGGTACGAAAGGTTTAGGAAAGCAAGTAACAGAAAAATTATTGGCTAAAGGCTATTCAGTAACAGTAACATATCATAGCGATATCACGGCTATGGAAAAGATGAAAGAAACATATAAAAATATGGAAGAGCGTCTACAATTCGTGCAAGCGGATGTCACGAAAAAGGAAGATTTACATAAAATAGTAGAAGAAGCGATAAGCCGTTTTGGCAAAATCGATTTCTTAATTAATAATGCTGGTCCATATGTATTTGAACGAAAAAAGTTAGTCGATTATGAAGAAGATGAATGGAATGAAATGATTCAGGGTAATTTAACAGCGGTGTTTCATTTGTTGAAACTTGTCGTTCCGATTATGAGAAAACAGAACTTTGGCCGTATTATTAATTACGGATTTCAAGGGGCGGATAGCGCACCGGGATGGATTTATCGTTCAGCTTTTGCCGCAGCGAAAGTAGGACTTGTTTCATTAACGAAAACAGTGGCTTACGAAGAAGCTGAATATGGTATTACTGCAAACATGGTATGTCCTGGTGATATTATTGGTGAAATGAAAGAAGCGACGATTCAAGAAGCACGTCAGTTGAAAGAACGTAACACACCAGTTGGTAGATCTGGAACAGGTGAAGATATTGCAAGAACGATTGCGTTTTTATGTGAGGACGATTCCGATATGATTACCGGTACAATTATTGAAGTGACTGGTGCAGTTGATGTTATTCATAGACATCGATAGAGAAAAATAAAGAGAAGTTTCGAATAATTGGACAGTTTATCCTTTATGCAAAGAGGTGCGGATAATACTGTCCTTTAATATAAAATTAAATCTATCGGAAAACTTGTATTATTTTTTGTCAAATATTGAGATATTATGTTAAAATATAAGAGCGTAGAAAGCGCTTTAAAAAATGATTCAGGGGTCATTTCATAACTCAAGGGGGAACTAATAATGCGTATCGGTATTCCAACAGAAATTAAAAACAATGAAAACCGCGTGGCAATGACGCCAGCGGGAGCAGTACATTTAGTACAAAATGGTCATGAAGTTTTTGTTCAAAAAGGAGCAGGTTTAGGATCTGGCTTTACGGATGAAGAATACGTACAAGCTGGTGCGAAACTTGTTGAAACTGCTGAAGAAGCATGGAATCAAGATATGGTTATGAAGGTAAAAGAGCCAGTAGCAAGTGAATACGGTTATTTCCGTGAAGGTTTAATTTTATTCACATACTTACACTTAGCTCCAGAACCAGAATTAACAAAAGCATTAATTGATAACAAAGTTGTATCAATTGCATACGAAACAGTACAATTAGACAATCGTTCATTACCATTACTTGCACCTATGAGTGAAGTAGCAGGTCGTATGTCTGCACAAATCGGTGCACAATTCCTTGAGAAAAACAAGGGTGGTAAAGGTATTTTACTTGCAGGCGTTCCAGGGGTAAAACGCGGCAAAGTAACAATTATCGGCGGTGGTCAAGCTGGTACAAACGCAGCGAAGATTGCAGTAGGTTTAGGTGCAGATGTAACAATCATCGACTTAAGTGCAGAACGTCTTCGTCAACTAGATGACATTTTCGGTAACCAAGTAAAAACGTTAATGTCTAATCCATACAACATCGCAGAAGCTGTAAAAGAATCTGATCTTGTTATTGGTGCAGTATTAATTCCAGGTGCAAAAGCGCCAAAACTTGTAACAGAAGAAATGATTCAATTAATGGAACCAGGTTCTGTCGTTGTAGATATCGCGATTGACCAAGGTGGTATTTTCGAAACAACTGACCGTATTACAACTCATGACAACCCAACTTACGAAAAACATGGCGTTGTTCATTATGCAGTTGCTAATATGCCAGGTGCGGTTCCACGTACATCAACTCTTGCATTAACAAATGTAACAGTACCATATGCAGTACAAATTGCGAACAAAGGCTACAAAGATGCTTGCTTAGGCAACACTGCATTACTAAAAGGTATTAACACATTAGATGGATACGTAACATTCGAAGCAGTTGCAGAAGCTCACGGTTTACAATACGCTGATGCGAAAGAGCTTCTTGAAAAAGCTCCTGCTTTATCATAATAGAAATACATGTAAGCCCCTCCTTTCGTAAGGAGGGGCTTTTTATTTGAGTTAATTATCTAGTTTCTTTACAATTTTCAATCCGAACATCATTGTAAAGAAAAGAATGCCGAACAAGTAATATAAGGCATACTCAACTCGTATCATCGAGTTTTTGTCAGTGATATATAAAATAAATAGTATCACAGAGCCGACTAAATGAGAGAGACCGAAAATTTGTGCCATAAGCTTTAAACTCATCTTCTCGATTCTTTCATCCATCTCAGGTAATGGATATTTCTCAGAAACGCTCTTTTTTTTCTTAAAGAATATTTTTTTCACTACTAATAGTATTAAATCTAAGAGTATGTATACACCAACGAATAGAAGGACAGAACTAATCTTTTCTTCGTCGTTACTATTGAAATAAAGTAATGATGATCCTAACAATAAAAGAGTAAGATGTGAAATGAACTTTTGATTAGAAGTATTTTTCATTCTTTTTCCTCCCCAGTTTTATCTAATTGAAATAAATCTTCTACTTTACAGTTGAAAAACTCACATAATTTCAATGCTAATTCTAAACTTGGGTTGTATTTGTTTTTTTCGATAGCGATGAGGGATTGTCTAGTGATTTGAACAGAGGAAGCTAATTGTTCTTGGGTGATGTCTCTAACGACGCGGAATTGTTTTACCCTATTTTTAATCAAATATACAAAGTCTCCTTTTTATAAATTTGTTACATTTATTATATCCATTTTTAGGTAATAAGTAAATGAAGCTTTACAAAAAGTAAACAAAACTTTACGTGGAATATAGCTTGTTATAATGTTATTTTTTGTGATAATTTGGAATTAAATGAAAAATGAAAGTCAAAAGAGGGGATTAGGTGGGGAGTAAAAAGAGGAAGAAAAAGCAGGCTAAGAGACAAAAGTATATAAAGAAAAAACAAGAACAGAACATACACATACCTATTTCAAAAAAAGTAGTCCTTATGATAGAAAAAACATTTCGGTATATTTGTATGGTTCTGTATGTAATTTTGTGTATGTATTCATTTGGAGTGTTTTACAGTTTTGAGATAACTCCTAATATTATTGAGAGTATTTTAGAATTTCTCCTTGTTGCAATAGAATTAGTCTTATTTTTTATATTATTTGATACAGTATGGCCTAGTCATGAAAGTAAGAAAGATAAGCAAAGAAAAATGAGCAAAAAATCTTCATACGCTTCAAGTTCATCAAGTGGATTCGGTGACTACAGTAGCAGTGATTGTAGCAGCTCAAGTGATGGTGGAGGAGATTGCGGAGGTGGTGGAGACTAAGTTGATTTTTCAGAAGAACGACTAATGAAAGGATGAGACGAAAGATGGAAACTGTGAACTTAATAGAATTAACAAAAGACATTCAAGATCAACATAAAAACTTCGTTGTTTCAAATGTGAATAGTCATTGCTTACGAATCGCTGTATTTACTGGTGAATATGATTGGCACTATCATTCTAATTCGGATGAATTATTTATTGTGTTAGAGGGAGAATTACTTATTGATTTTGAAGATGGAGAAACAGCGGTATTAAAGCCGAATGATTCTATTTTAATTCCAGCATGTACGATTCATAGAACGAGAGCATTAAAGAGAACGGTAAATCTTTGTTTTGAACATATAGAGGCGGATACGATTAAAGTGGAGCAATTATGAAAAAATTATCTGTAGCTGAGTATAGAAAAATCCTTCCAATTTTAGAAAGCCATACAAAAACGACGACGTTTGCTTATGCGGTATGTGATCAAGTGATAGATGGTGATGTTTTTGTAAACGAGAAGTTAACAGCAGGACTAATTCGTACAGCGAATGGCATTTATTATTTATTTGGTCATACTGATGATCAAAATTACAACGAAGATTTATTTTCTTTTATAAAAAAGGCTATTGAAAAAACAGAGAAGAGATTTACATTGTTCTCTTCGAGTGACGAGTGGGAAATGATGATAGAAGAACGTTTTAGTCATGTACTTCGAAACATCCCGCGAATGAAGTTTCAAAGCGTAATCTTTGAAGAGAGAAAACGAGATTGTAACAAAAATACATATGAAGTGAAGCGTATTGATAGAAGATATATAGAACGAAGCAGTGAATTTACTGAGGAGTACTACAAAGAATATTGGGGATCAAAAGAAACATTTTTAAACGATGGTTTTGGATTTTGTATAGAACTAGAGGGAATGATTGTAGCGGAATGTGTTTCAATATTTAGTGGAAACGGATTTGCTGAAATTGATATTGTGACGCATAAAGCATATCAAGGGAAAGGATTAGCTCAAGCTGTTGCAGCAAGGTTTATTGAATATTGCATGCAAAATGATATTACACCGTGCTGGGATTGTTATGTAGACAATACTTCTTCGCGAAAATTAGCTAGCAAATTAAGTTTTCATAATCCAATAGAATATAGATTATTTGTACGGAAGAAAACGGGGGAATAAAAATGAATGTGGAATTAACGAGATTTAAAGTGAAGCCTGGTAAAAGTCATCGTGTAGATGAATGGATGCAGCTTCTGAATGACAATATGAAAGAAGTGCTTTTGACATTAAACGACGAAAAGATGTACGTTGAGACAATTTTCCGGGAAATAAGAGATGGAGAAGAGTACTTATATTGGTATTCTGTGCAAGGAGAAGGCGGGGCTCTTGTCGAAAATTCTCATCATGAAATTGATAAAAAGCATTTGGAATTTTGGTATGAATGTATTGATGAGGAAGTCTCCTCTGTTGATATGAAAACAGAAGTCGTTATGATTCAAGATGTTGTGAAGGATGCGATGAAATAATAGATTGGTATTTTGTAACCGTAAAATGGTCATCTTTTTGGTTGAATATACATTATTGGAGATGCTGTAGGATGAGAATTAGTAATAAATATATCACTCTCGATGAAATAGAAGTAATAAGAGAACCTTTAAATAAATTGCATGAATATCATAATAATACATCAAAACATTTTTCTGGTGACTATCCAAGAATGTCATTTGAGGAACGTATTGAAAATTATAAACAAAATTCAAAGTACGGAGAGTATAGAATTGAATTATTAGTTGAGACGGAAACAGATAATATATTAGGATGTTGTATAGCATATAGCAAAAGTGTAAACGGAAAGATTGAAGTTTTATTCGTTGATGAAAAACACCGAGGAAACGGATTTGGTTTGAAATTAATGAAGAGTGCAGTGGAATGGTTTAAAGCGAAGAAGATAGATGAAATTGAATTAACAGTAGTGTACGGAAATGAAGCTGTATCGTTTTATGAAAAGCTGGGGTTTTATCCTCGTTCAATTATTATGGAAACTAAGTCATAACGATAGTATGGAGAGAGATGAGTGAGAGTCTTTATTTCAAAAAAGTGATTTATATGTTAATAAAATATATGTGAAGGGCGCATCAAAATAGATGTGCTTTTTATTATGATAAAAATGTAGAAAAGCTGTATTTGGATATCTTTAAGTGAAAATAAAAGTGGGATATTAAGAATCTTTTAGGACAGACTATAAAGAAATAAAAAACAGAAAACCAAAAGACCTACCAATATAAGGTGTAGTTGTAACAGGTAAAACAGAGGATTTACAAAGTTTACAAGGAGCGCCATATATTAAAGCGGCTGTTAGAGGTGTAACAGTTGAGAAATATTAATTACAGTCTATTAATGTGAATAATCAGAAAATTTATGTTATACTATATGAAAAGGAGGTTTATATGAGGCAAATACATGGAGCAATTTATATTTACATAACAATGTTTTTCGTGGCGATATCTTATGGATTAGGGCACGTGTATTCGCATCCTATACTAACTTTTTTAAGCGGAGCATGTATGGCGTTTGCGCTTCTTGTCCACCTTTTCTCAGTTTGGATCGTGAAATTTCAATTAAATATTAGTGAAATAGAAGAAGGCACTTTTTAAGTGGCCTTCTTTTTTTAATAATATTTTGGAAGTTCTTGTAGCAATTTTTCAATTTTGCATTCGGTTTCTTCACATATAGACAGTGTGCGTAGTCGGAAAAACAAACTACGTAAGAAAGATTTTACATTTCCGTATAAGTACTCGTACGATTCAATATGTAATGTTTGTTTTTTGACGGGTAATTGAGCTACTAAGTCATGAAGGGCTAATAGGAGTACTTCTTCCTTTAGACCATTTTGTAGCATTGCCACAATCGGATAAACGAGACGCTCGTCTTCTTCATATTTGTAGTAAATAGAATGGACACAGACTTTGTTTAATAAAGTTTGTAATATTTCTTCGTAATATAAAGTTTCCAGTTTAGGACTACGAACAAGCGCTTCAAATGTATCGGAAGCATGAGCGATACTATGTGCCCAGCCGTGGTCTTGCACATATCCCCGGAAATCATGTTCGTTGTTCATATATAGAATTAGTTGATCTTTTACATTTGAAATATCAGTCCGTGATAAGAAATTATGATTTGTATCAGCATCAATAATGAGGGCAATTAATAATGTTGTAAATGCTCGCGTAAATACCGCATCTTCATCAGCCGAATGAATCTTATACAATAAATATTTTTCACTGATGCTTTCTAATAGTAGTTTCTGTAATTGCGTGTGTGAAAGGTATTCCTTTTTGATGAGATGATAAAAAGTAGAGTAAATAAGTTTGTCTCTTAAATAGCTATCAGTAACACCGATATGTTCAAGCATATTGGAACTTAAAGAATCAATGTTAACTTTGTTATCCAGCATGTAATTATTATTACGAATTTCTTCTAACTGTTGTTGTAACATATAAACCTCCTATTTTAGAAAATTCTGTATTTTAATAGTATAATAGAAGGAAGAAATAGACAATAAATAAGTGCATTTGAATGGAGGGGCATGATGAAGAGAGCATTATTCTTTTTCATTAGTATTTTCTTTTTAGGAAGCTGCTCGATTTGGTATGTTACTTTTTCTAGCGAGAGCAAAAGTTGGACGGGACAATATAAAGGCCATATTAAGGATGACAGTGAAGATGGAATGTTTACATTTCAGTATAAGGGCGGAGATGGAAATACAGAATTTAAAAATTTAGAGATTGCTATTAATGGAGCCTTTAGCACAATGACACAAACGTCAGAAAATCATAAAGGAGCAAAGATTGAAATGAAGTCTTCTTGTGTAAGTTGTGCGCCTCTATCTAAAGATGAACCGATAGAGATTGTGATTAAATGGGATGATAAGTATGAAGAGAAGATGGTGTTAAAGCGGAAATAGAAAAAGGCAGCACTCACGCTGCCTTTTTTATTATTTTACAAATTGTAATTCTTTCGGGAATTTCGTTAAAATTTCTGATCCGTCTTTTGTGATATAAATATCATCTTCAATACGAACGCCACCTACGTTTGGTACGTAAATACCTGGCTCGATTGTGAAGACCATACCTTCTTTTAATGGAGATTCGTTACCAGCTTTTACATCTGGATATTCGTGTACGCTAATTCCTAGTCCGTGACCAAGGCGGTGCGGGAAGAAGTCGCCGTAACCTGCATCTGCGATAACAGAACGAGCAGCGTTGTCGATTGCACCAAGTGTAACACCTGGTTTACATGCTTCAACTGCTTGTAGTTGTCCAGCAAGTACAGTGTTGTAAATACGAGTTTGTTCTTCAGAAATGTCGCCAAATGCCACTGTACGTGTAATGTCAGAGCAATAGCCGTCAATGATTACGCCTAAATCAAATAGTACGAAATCGCCGCGTTTCATTTTGTTTGCACCTGGAATACCGTGTGGAAGAGCAGAGTTTGCACCTGCTAATACCATCGTATCAAATGACATTTTATGTATGCCTTTTGTTTTTAATTCGTGTTCAATAATTGCTAATACTTCTAGTTCGCTACGATCTTCTTTAATTGCATTTACACCAACCTCAACAGCATAGTCTGCCATTTTAGCTGCTTCGCGTAAAATAGAAAGTTCTTTTTCGTCTTTAATTAAACGAAGTTCACGAACTTTTTCCTCAGCTGACGTGAAAGCTGCATTTGGGAATAATTTTGTTAATTCTTCGTAGCGCTCTACGTTTAAATGTTCTTTTTCAATTGCAACTGCATTTGCATTGATACCGCGGTCTTTAATTGCTTTTGCAATCATATCCCATGGTCTGTCAGTATCAGTAAATCCGATAATTTCATGTGCCCAGCCAGCGTTACGTGCTTGGCCTTCTTCCATTTTAGGGCAAATTAAAATAGGTTCTTTTTCTTGGAATACAAACATACCAAGAAGTCTTTCGTGTGGTTCACAGTGGAAGTTTGTCATGTAGAAGACGTTCGGTGTAGAAGTTAAGAACGCAGCTTCAACGTTTTTTTCTTTTAGCCATTGCATTAAATTTTCTAATCTAGCATTCATCGATTGGCACCCCCGAGATATTTAATTACAAATATAACTTTAACTCGGAAGAAAGCGTTATGACAAGTAAATCGATGTTAGAAAAGACAGGGAATTGAAAAATCATGTAGAATAAAAAGTGAGAATGTAATAAGGGGAGGAATGTAATAATGAAAGTATCTTATCACGGGCATTCAGTTGTAAAGATTGAAACGAATGGAAAAGTAATTTTAATTGATCCGTTTTTAACAGGAAATCCAAAAACAGATTTAAAGGCTGAAGATGTAAAAGTAGATGCGATTCTTTTATCACACGGTCATGGTGATCATGTTGGAGATACAGTAGAACTTGCGAAGAAAAATAATGCAGTTGTAGTGGCACCGTTTGAACTAGCGACATTTTTAAGTTGGCAAGGTGTAAAAACACATCCGATGCATATTGGTGGTTCACATGAATTTGACTTCGGAAAAGTGAAGTTTACACAAGCATTCCACGGCTCTAGTTATATTGATGAAGAAAATAAGACGATTACATATACAGGTATGCCAGCGGGTATTTTATTTACAGCAGAAGAGAAGACTTTGTACCATGCAGGGGATACTGCTCTATTCTCTGATATGAAATTAATTGGGGAATTAAATAACATTGATGTAGCATTTTTACCAATTGGTGATAATTTCACAATGGGACCAGAAGATGCTGTTTTAGCAGCAAAATGGGTTCAGGCGAAAACTGTTGTACCGATGCATTACAATACGTTCCCGGTTATTGAACAAGATCCATATCAATTTGTAGAAAAGCTACAAAATTGTACAGGGAAAGTATTAGAAGCTGGAGAAAGTATTACACTATAGAAAAGAAACCCTTCATTTGAAAAGACAAGTGAAGGGTTTTTTACGTGTGTAGGACAGCTTGTAAAGGTTGTACTTGTTTTGATGATTCTTTTGTTTTTGGAAGTGGCTGTTCAGGTGTTTCATTCAATTCCATTGCAACTTTTTTCCCGTCTACGAAAGCTAACAATACAGCACCTACAACTTCTAATAATTTTTTCATCATGTATCCGCTCCTTTGTTTCATTTCTTGTCTTCATTGTATATGGAAGTGGCTGGACAAACTATCGAACGAGATGACAATACCATTACATTGTTGTAATAGAAGAAGTGGTGTAATGTAAGGTGTATTTTGTTATAAAAAAAATAGTACAGATATACAAAGAGAGAGTGTAACAGTTTTGAAAATATAGTATACTGAAAATACAACACATGAAGAATTTAGGGAAAAGAAAGTATGGTGAAACCATTTGGCTACCAAGCATAACCAAATTTTAGAACATATTAATAGCCTGCCAGTAGGGCATAAAATTTCTGTAAGGCAAATTGCAAAAGATTTGAGTGTAAGTGAAGGTACAGCTTATCGTGCAATTAAAGATGCAGAAAATAAAGGGTATGTTAGTACGATTGAACGTGTCGGAACAATTCGAATTGAACAAAAGAAGAAAGAAAATATTGAAAAGCTGACATATGCAGAAGTCGTTAACATTGTCGATGGTCAAGTACTTGGAGGCAGAGAAGGACTACATAAAACGTTAAATAAATTCGTAATCGGAGCAATGAAATTAGAAGCGATGATGCGCTATACAGAAGCTGGAAACTTACTTATTGTCGGTAATCGTACGAACGCACATCAATTAGCGTTAGAAACCGGAGCTGCGGTGTTAATTACGGGCGGATTTGATACGGAAGATCATGTGAAGAAATTAGCAGATGAATTAAAACTGCCGATTATTTCAAGTAGTTACGATACATTTACAGTTGCAACGTTAATTAACCGTGCGATTTACGATCAGCTTATTAAGAAAGAAATTGTACTCGTTGAAGATATTTTAACGCCAATTGAAGAAACGTTATATTTAAAGCCAGATGATACAGTGCAGCAATGGCATGCGTATAACGAAGAGACGATGCACGGAAGATATCCGATTGTTGATGAAAATAAAAAGGTGTTAGGTATTGTAACTTCAAAAGATATGATCGGTGTAGCGAAAGAAACACCAATTGATAAAGTGATGACAAAGCATCCGATTACGGTAAATGGAAAAATGTCTGTCGCAGCTGCGGCGCGTATGATGGTGTGGGAAGGTATTGAGTTACTTCCAGTTGTTGATGAAGGAAATAAGTTGCAAGGTATTATTAGCCGTCAAGATGTACTTCAGGCGTTGCAAATGATTCAGCGTCAACCGCAAGTCGGTGAAACAATCGATGATATTGTAACGAATCAATTTATGACGCCGAAAGAAGCGAAAAATGAGCATCTATATCAATTTTCAGTGACACCGCAAATGACGAATTCAATCGGAACGCTATCTTACGGTGTATTCGCAACGATTGTGACAGAAGCAACGAATCGCGTTATTCGTGCGCAAAAGAAGAGCGATTTAATTGTTGAGAACTTAACAATTTATTTCGTAAAACCAGTTCAAATTGACAATGTTGTATCGGTTCATCCGAAAGTATTAGAAATAGGACGTAAATTTGGTAAGGTTGATGTAGAAGTACACCATGAAGGTAATGTTGTTGGGAAAGCATTACTTATGGTGCAATTGATCGATAAATAAAAAGATGGAGCAAGCCGCTTTGGTTTGTTCCATTTTTTTTAAGAAGGTATAGTAGAGCTTTTTAAAATTTAGTTATCAACTGAATCTATTATGTTTTGAATTGCAAAAGAAAAAGGTAAATTACGTTCTGTTTCATATTTATAAATAGAAGCGTGCAATCATTTGAAGATGCTTGAACAATAATTGTGGAGGTGTCGAATGGGAGTAATAATTCTCTTTTTAGGGGTAGTATTTGCAATAACTTTTCATGTGTTAACACATCGAAGAATGGATATAAAGAAAAAGAAATTGTATGTAGTAAGTTTGATTTTCGCTATTGTTTGTTCCTTTATCTCTACAGCTGGAGAAAATAAGGGCGATTTTCTATACTTTGGTGTACCAGCTGAAACATTTGTTTATTATGGTGGATGGGAAATATCTTTTAATCCATTAGGCTTTTTCTTTAACTTTATTTTGTTTTATTGGATTTTGAAGCTGTTATTTAAGCTGCGTAAGAGTTTGGGTAGTGAAGTGCAAAAATAGCAGTATATGTTGGAGACTTTAGCTAATCTATATCAGGTTAGAGAATTGGTTGTTAGTCGATAGAAAAGCTTACACTACTAATTATTAAAGGAAAACTATGCTGCACTATATGTACTAGGGGGGAGAAGAATGGATTTTCACATTAAAGAGCAGTTATGTAAGCAATATAATTTAAATAGTCTTATGAAAGTTTCATTGTTGCATGGGGGAGAAAATCAAACATATATGTTCGAATCGGACAAAAATAAATTTGTAGTTAGGCAGTATAGAGAAGGACGTTATACAGCCGAGCAAATAGAAGCTGAAATACATTGGTTAATAGCGATACAAAAACAAATGTTAGTACCAGAAGTAGTTGTAAATAAAGATGGTGACTGGATCACACCTGTTATGAAAGATGAGGGAAGTATCCAGTATTTTGTTGTCTTTAGGTTTATAAATGGAAGTGAAATTATAGAACCAAAGGATAAAGATTATGAAAAACTTGGATCACTCATGCGAATGTTTCATGAAAAAGCAAATGGAGTACTTAAAAGTGTGCCGCAAACTTGGAGGGGTTATGAAAGACCTATATATAGCGAGAAAAAGATGATTCATGAGCCTTTACAATGTTTATTACATGCTTCTTTTTTATCTTATGAGGATAAAAATAAATGCTTGAGAATTGCAGAAAGAATACAAGAACTTACAAACTCAATTCAATTGGGAGAAAAACAATTTGTTCACGGAGATATGCATTTTGGAAATATTCTTGTAGACAAAGAGGATTGGTATTTACTCGATTTTGATGAATGTGGATTTGGGTATAAAGAGTTTGATATTGGTGTTCCTAGATTGCATTTAATTGCTTCTGGACAGTTAGAAGAGGCATGGGGGAACTTCATGATGGGATATGGGGGAAATATTTCGGAAGCAGCCATTCGACTTGGAACTGCTTTAAGAATCTTTTATATGGCAGGGAAAATACCATTAAGACTTGATATTGAACCTATTAAAAAGAATCCTGATTATTTCATTCGCCGATATATTCAGTATGCGGAAGAGGAGTTATACAGTAAGACAATTGTCTGATAAAAAAACAGAATATTAATTCATTTGGATTCTAGACTATGTTATAATTTAATTGTAAGAAAATGGATTTCTGAAAGGTGGTATGCATGATGTCATCGACAGTACTCTTTTTTGGTAGTATCGCACTATTTTACTTCCTTGTGATGATACCGATTCAATATTTATACTTACAAGGTTTACATGAAAAAAAGAAAAAAACAGGATTATCTCAGCGAGAGCTATATGAAAAAATGTCTTTTGGGGAAGAACAGTTACATCTCCATGTGCAAGGCAATCCATTCAATATTCCTTCTGCGTTTGTCGCATATATGATTTTGAAAGTTAGAGGACGTAAAAAAGCATCACAATGTTGATGCTTTTTTACGTTGCTTCATAGACTTCGGCTTCTTCAACTGCTAATGGTAAGAAATGTTTGTATTGGCGAAATCCATTAAATACACTTGCACTGCCAAATAGAACGAATAAGATACCAACGATAATACGAGCGGTTGAAAGTTCTAAAAAGAATTGGTTTATCCCGAAGAATAAGACGAATGAACCGAGTGCCATTGCGGATTTTCCTGAGAGCCAACCTTTCTCCATTGGGCGGTTTGTACGAAAGTATTTTGTTTTGTAGAAGAGGTACAACATAAATGAGACGATAATACAGAAGACTAATACTGGCATCATGCACACTCCCATCGCTTTATGAAAAAATAGTAGAGAAAAAAGAAATATCTAAACTTTCTAATTTTTATTATAAAGCAATTGTTCGCATGTATGAAATACTTTCCGTTATAATGGAGGATAAAGTGATACTTTCATTAGTGTGGGGATGTGTCCGTGCTAATGATTAGCCCACATTCATTGGGCTTTTACTGCACGTTAAAGTGAAGAAGTTGAATAAAAAGGAGATTATACATATGCATGAGCAAATTTTAGGAGCAATTAAAGAGTTTGATACAATTATTATTCATCGTCATGTGCGTCCGGATCCAGATGCGTTAGGTTCACAGGGCGGTCTTAGTACAATTCTACAAGAATCGTTTCCAGAGAAAAATATTTATACGGTTGGGTACAATGAACCGTCATTAGCATATTTACGAGTAATGGATGATATTGAAGATAGTGTATACGAAAATGCGCTCGTTATCGTTTGTGATACAGCAAACCAAGAACGTGTTGACGATCAACGCTATACAAAAGGGAAGATGTTAATCAAAATTGATCATCATCCAAATGAAGATCCATACGGAGACATTACGTGGGTAGATACGACAGCAAGTTCTACAAGTGAAATGATTTATGAGTTTTATAATTATGGAAAAGATAAAGGATTAAAAATAACAAAAGAAGCAGCTCGTCTTATTTTAGCGGGTATTGTTGGGGATACAGGTCGTTTCTTATTCCCGAATACAACAGCAAAAACACTTCGTTACGTAAGTGAGCTTGTTGACATGGGTGTGAAATTCACAGATTTATACAATGAAATGTATAAGACAAAAGAAAAAATCGCTCGTTTAAACGGTTATATTTTACAAAACTTTACGATGGTAGAAGAAGGAGCAGCTTACATTAAATTAACGAAAGAAGTATTAGAAGAATTTGATGTACTTCCTTCTGAGGCATCCGGCGTTGTTGGAGCACTTGGTAATATTGATGGATTAAAGGCATGGGTTCTATTTTTAGAGGAAGACGATGTGATTCGTGTTCGCCTTCGTTCAAAAGGACCAGTTATAAATAAATTAGCAATGCAATATAACGGCGGAGGACATCCGATGGCTTCTGGTGCAAAAGCATCTTCTTGGGAAGAAGCGGATCGTCTATTTGCTGATTTACGTGAGATTTGTAAATAAGAAATTATATGTTAGAACGAAAAGAAGGAGTGGTGCTAAAGCCCTCCTTCTTTATTTTTCTTTCTCTATCGTAATGCTAATTTCAAGCACGGTATCAAAGGATATTGTATCGACTTTAAACCGGTATAGCCGATCGTAATGTTTGTACGTTTTGTTTTCGATTACCTTTTTGAGTAGGTCTTTATTTTTTGCGATACTTTGTATGTTTTTCGTTAAAAGATGCTGGAGGTCATTATGGATAGAAGTAGTCATGTTTTCAATTGTAAGGTTGTCTAAATCGTATTTTTCTCGATTTATAAGTTTTATTTTAATCTCTTGAATGGTTAAGAGCCGTTTATTTTCAGTATTTAATTTTTCTTGATCTTCGAGAAGAACGTGGAGTTTTGCTTCTTGTTTTTCTATAATTTCTCTTTGTTCTGCTATTTTACTAGCTTGTTCTTCTTGAAAAACACCGTATATGTACAAAAAAATAAACCAGCTCAATACACCTCCAACAGCAGCCCCAGCTAAAACTAAATACCATCTTTTTGCTGTATTGGCACTTGGTACTCTCATACATGCTCCTGCGTTAGCCATTTAATAATAATAAGACCAGTTTGCATACCACCTGTTGCGAAAAAAATAAGGAGAATTTGTTTTACGATATCTTTCATATCCCCGCCAAAGAAACTTCTTTCAAAACTATAAAAAGTATCAAATGTTCCGCCGATCGCTGCAACGAGTGCCCAAATTCTTAAATTTTGGGCGAATTGATTAATGTAAGTGAGAGTTGGTTTTCCGATAAGAAATGCACCAAATCCACCAATTAATGAACCACCAAGTATAACCCCAAAGGCAATAAAATAACTAATAATAAGCAGAGAGAAAAAAGTGTGTTCTCTTACATCCATCGTCATTCCCCTTTCTTCTTCATATATATGGACAAAGTATAAGAAGTATGTTTTGATTTCCTCTTTCCTCTTCACCTATAATAAAAGTAGTCAAATAGGTAAAGAGAGGGTACAACAGTGAAGTTTGTGCATTTACAATGTCAAACCGTTTTTAGTTTATTAAAAAGTGCTTGTAAAATTGATGAACTTGTAGTTAGGGCGAAAGAGCTCGGTTATTCATCGCTAGCTATTACGGATGAAAATGTTATGTATGGCGTTATTCCGTTTTATAAAGCATGTAAGAAACATGGTATACAGCCTATCATCGGCTTAACAGCTTCTATTTTTAGTGAAGAAGAAGAAAAGTCTTATCCGCTTGTCTTACTTGCTGAAAATGAAATAGGTTATCAAAATTTATTAAAGATTTCTAGTAGCATTATGACGAAGTCAAAAGAAGGTATTCCTAAGAAATGGCTTGCACATTATGCGAAAGGATTAATTGCTATTTCACCAGGTAAAGATGGGGAAATCGAACAATTATTATTAGAAGACAAAGAGAGTCAAGCTGAAGAAGTAGCTCGTATGTATCAAAATATGTTCGGCAGTTTTTATATGAGTTTACAGCATCATGCGATTCAAGATGAACTGCTTCTGCAAGAAAAATTACCTGCATTTATGAATAGGATAAATATTCCGGTTGTAGCGACGAACGATGTACGCTACATCAATCAAAGTGACGCACTTGTTCATGAATGTTTATTATCTGTTGAAAGTGGAACGAAAATGACGGATCCTGATAGGCCGAGGCTGAAAACAGATCAATATTATTTAAAATCATCAGATGAAATGGAAGCCCTATTTTCTCACGTAGAAGAAGCGATTTATAACACAGTAGAAATTGCAGAACGTTGTAGAGTAGAAATACCGTTTCATGTAAATCAATTACCGAAATTCCCTGTTCCATCTAACGAGACGAATGATATGTATTTGCGCCGCGTTTGTGAAGAAGGATTACAAAAACGTTATGGTACGCCGAAAGAAGTACATATAAAGCGTTTGAATCATGAATTAAACGTGATTTCTAGCATGGGGTTTAGTGATTATTTCCTCATTGTCTGGGATTTTATGAAGTACGCGCATGAAAATCATATTTTAACAGGACCAGGTCGTGGATCAGCGGCTGGCTCACTCGTTTCTTACGTATTAGAAATTACAGATATTGATCCAATTGAATACGATCTATTATTTGAAAGGTTTTTAAACCCAGAGCGTGTGACACTTCCAGATATTGATATTGATTTTCCGGATATAAGACGTGATGAGATGATTCGATATGTGAAGGATAAATATGGTCAGCTTCGTGTTGCGCAAATTGTAACGTTTGGGACGCTTGCAGCGAAAGCGGCAATTAGAGATATTGCGCGTGTAATGGGTCTTCCGCCGCGAGATATCGACATATTCTCAAAACTTATCCCATCAAAGCTTGGTATAACGTTAAAAGATGCATATGAGGAATCGCAATCACTCCGTGAATTTATACAAGGGAATCTTCTGCATGAACGTGTGTTTGAAATTGCAAAACGTGTAGAAGGCTTACCGCGTCATACGTCTATTCATGCAGCTGGCGTTATTATGAGCCAAGAGCCATTAACCGGAAGTGTTGCAATTCAAGAAGGGCATAACGATGTGTATGTTACGCAATACCCAGCTGATGCATTAGAAGAACTTGGGTTGCTCAAGATGGACTTTTTAGGATTACGTAATTTAACGTTACTTGAAAATATTATAAAGTTTATCGTGCAAAAAACAGGAAAAGAAATCGATATAAGAAATTTACCACTTCAAGATGAAAAGACATTCCAATTGTTAGGTAGAGGGGATACAACAGGTGTATTCCAGCTTGAATCAGGTGGTATGCGAAATGTGCTTCGCGGGTTAAAGCCGAATGAATTTGAAGATATTGTTGCTGTTAACTCGTTATATAGACCAGGACCGATGGAACAAATTCCAACCTTTATTGAATCAAAACACGGAAAAAGACAAATTGAATATTTACATCCGGACTTAAAGCCGATTTTAGAAAGAACATACGGTGTAATTGTATACCAAGAACAAATTATGCAAATCGCGTCGAAGTTGGCGGGCTTCTCGCTCGGAGAAGCCGATTTATTACGCCGTGCAGTGAGTAAAAAAAATCGTGATATTTTAGATCAGGAACGTAAGCATTTTGTGCAAGGGTGTTTACAAAATGGTTATGACGAGACATCTGCAGAGAAAATTTATGATTTAATTGTAAGATTTGCAAATTACGGCTTTAACCGAAGTCACGCTGTAGCCTACAGTATGATTGGATATCAGCTTGCTTACTTAAAAGCGAATTATACGCTGGAATTTATGACGGCACTATTATCGAGTGCAATTGGAAATGAAGATAAGATTGTGCAGTATATACGCGAAACGAAGCGAAAAGGTTTTCATGTTTTGCCGCCGTCTCTTCAGAGAAGTGGTTACAATTTCCAAATAGAAGGAAATGCAATACGTTACAGCTTACTTTCCATTCGAAACATCGGAATGGCTACAGTGACAGCATTAATCGAAGAACGAGAGAAAAAAATGTTTGAAGATTTATTTGAATTTTGTCTGCGCATGCCATCAAAGTTTGTAACAGAGCGAAATTTAGAGGCGTTCGTCTGGTCTGGGTGTTTTGACGATTTCGGTGTTTCGAGAACGAATTTATGGAAAAGTCTTAAAGGAGCGTTAGAGTATGCCAATCTTGCACGTGATTTAGGAGATGCTGTTCCGAAATCAAAATACGTACAAGGAGAAGAGCTCTCTTTTATTGAACAGTTAAATAAAGAGAAGGAAGTACTAGGTTTTTATTTATCAAGCTATCCGACAGCGCAGTATGTGAAGTTAGCGAAAGAATTAGAAATTCCAACTCTCGCTCAGGCGATGCGACATAAGAAAAAAGTACAAAGAGCTATCGTGTACATAACAAGCGTGAGAGTGATTCGTACGAAAAAGTTGCAAAAGATGGCATTTATTACATTTTGTGATCAAAATGATGAAATGGAAGCAGTTCTTTTCCCCGAAACGTATATACATTTCTCAGATAAGTTACAAGAAGGAGCAATTGTTTTAGTTGACGGCATGATTGAGCTTAGAAATCATAAGCTGCAATGGATTGTAAATGGACTATATCCGTTAGAAGAAATGGATGTGTATGAAGAAAAGAAAGATGCGTCTGTTTACGTGAAATTGCCATCTCAATATGAGAAAAAGCTTTTAAATCAGGTTACTAAAATATTGTTTGACTATTCGGGTTTTGCGAAAGTACTAATTTATTATGAAAAGGAACATAAAATGGTACAATTATCACGAAGTTTATCGATTCATCCAAGTGAAGAATGTTTAGGAGCACTTCGTGAAATTGTCGGGGAAGAAAATGTGGTTGTGAAAATATAATGGACAATTTCCCTACACTTCGATTATTATAGTAGTAGTGTTCGTGGTCAGACCACTTGGAGAAATTGATATCAGCAAGAATAATTTGAGGAGAGTGGATAGTTTGTCAACACTTCGTGAAGAAGCACTTCACATGCATAAAGTGCATCAAGGAAAATTAGAAACTGTATCAAAAGTAAAAGTAGAAAATGCAAAAGATTTAAGTCTTGCATATTCTCCAGGGGTTGCAGAACCTTGTAAAGAAATTTATGACGATAAAAGTAAGGTATATGAATATACAATGAAGGGAAATATGGTAGCAGTTGTGACAGATGGAACGGCTGTACTTGGTCTTGGTAACATCGGACCTGAAGCATCTCTTCCAGTAATGGAAGGTAAAGCTGTATTATTCAAGAGCTTTGCTGGTGTAGATGCATTCCCAATTGCCTTAAATACAAACGATGTAGATAAAATTGTTGAAACTGTAAAATTAATGGAGCCAACTTTTGGCGGCGTTAACTTAGAGGATATCGCAGCACCAAACTGCTTCATTATTGAAGAACGTTTGAAAAAAGAAACAAATATTCCTATCTTCCATGATGATCAACACGGAACAGCTATCGTAACAGTAGCGGGTCTTGTGAACGCGCTAAAACTAGTTGGAAAGAAAATGTCTGACATTAAAGTTGTCGCAAATGGCGCAGGTGCAGCAGGTATTGCAATTATTAAACTTTTATATCGCTATGGCGTACGCGACATTATTATGTGTGACCGTAAAGGGGCAATCTATGATGGTCGTCCTACAGGTATGAATCCGGTGAAGGATGAAGTGGCAAAATATACAAATAAGAATCGTATCGAAGGTTCTTTAGCTGATGTTGTACAAGGTGCGGACGTATTCATTGGTGTATCTGCAGAAGGTGCATTAACAGAAGAGATGGTTCGTACAATGAATGACGATGCAATTATTTTTGCAATGGCGAATCCAGTTCCAGAAATTATGCCAGAATTGGCAAAAGCAGCGGGCGCAGCTGTTGTTGGAACGGGTCGTTCTGACTTCGCAAACCAAGTAAATAATGTACTAGCGTTCCCTGGTATTTTCCGCGGTGCACTTGACGTACATGCGACACAAATTAACGAAGAAATGAAGATGGCAGCTGTACAGGCTATTGCTGAGCTTGTAGCAGAAGATGAGTTAAATGCAGACTATATCATTCCAGCACCGTTTGACGCGCGTGTAGCGCCTCAAGTAGCAGCTTACGTTGCAAAAGCTGCAATGGAGACAGGAGTAGCTCGCCGTCAAGTAGATCCAAATGAAGTTGCTGAGAAAACAAAACAATTAGCGCTGATTGGTAAAGAATAAGCGAGGAATTTCCATTGACATCATCAAATACAAAAGTATATCTCGAAATTGTAAAAAAAATCCGTTCCATTATGGAAGAGGATGGATTGGTAGCAGGGGATCGTTTGCCGTCTGAGCGTGAGTTAAGTTCACGTTTAAACGTAGGACGTTCCTCTGTAAGAGAAGCGTTGCGTGCTTTAGAACTTGTAGGATTAATTGAAACGAGACGTGGTGAAGGGACGTTTATTCGAAACTTTTACGATAACGGTCTTGTACAATTGATTGCTCCGTTCTTGCTGCAAGATGAGAAAACAATTCGTGATTTATTACAAACAAAACGATTGCTTGAGAAAGATATGATTCGAATTGTATGTAATTTACCGAAAGAAATGTTTTCTAAAGTGCTAAGTAAATTACATCAAGTGCTTGAGGGAAATGAAAACTCAGTTCCAATGCTTCACCAAACGTTCTTTAAAACACTTATTGAACAAGTCGATAATTATTTACTATATCGCATTTGGATGATCGTAAATGATTACGTATCAACGCTTTCTTGTAAAGTTTCAGGAGATTCTATCGATATGTATAGAAAGCTTTACGCTATTTTGGAAGAAAAACAAGAAAATGATGCACTAAAAATTTACGATGAATTAGTAGAGAATATACAGTTTCACTCGTAATGTATAAAATTTGTCGAAATGACCATGACACGTTATGACAAACATTCTATCGCGTAGCGGTTAAAGTTAAACGTAAAGAGTGAGGTTATTAGACAGATTGAGAAGATAAGGCTAACATCAAACTTTGGTGTTAGCCCAATTTTCTTCTTACGCTAACCTTAGCTCTCAACGAAGGGGGTCAAATTGTGCTAAGAGATTTATTCGTGAAAAAGAAAAAGTACGCTGCAATACCTTCAGAACAAGTACGAAAAGATGTACCAGACGGCGTTATGACAAAATGTCCGAAATGTAAAAAAATCATGTATACGAAAGAGCTTCTAAAAAATTTAAAAGTATGTGTGAATTGTGGATATCATCATCCTATGAATGCATGGGAACGTCTTGATAGTATATTGGACGAAGGGTCATTCCGTGAGTATGACAAAGAAATGGTTTCATTAAATCCACTCGAGTTTCCAGATTATGAAGAGAAACTAGAGAGCGATCGTAAGAAGACTGACTTGAACGAAGCGGTTGTAACTGGTGAAGGAACAATTGATGACATGCTTGTTGTTGTTGCAGTAATGGATTCTCGTTTTCGAATGGGGAGCATGGGCTCTGTTGTAGGAGAAAAAATTGCCCGTGCGGTTGAAAAGGCATACGACTTACAAGTTCCATTTATTATCTTTACTGCTTCGGGTGGTGCCCGTATGCAAGAAGGGATATTAAGTTTAATGCAAATGGCAAAAACAAGCGTAGCTTTGAAAAAGCATAGTAATGCAGGAGGATTATTTATTTCTGTTATGACTCACCCAACGACGGGCGGGGTTTCAGCGAGTTTCGCTTCACTTGGTGATTATAATCTTGCAGAACCAGGGGCGCTGATCGGATTTGCTGGTAGACGTGTAATTGAACAAACGGTGCGTGAGAAACTACCGGAAGATTTCCAAACGGCAGAATTCTTACTAGAACATGGTCAATTAGATGCGGTGGTACATCGTGATGATATGAGAGAATCGCTTCGTAAGATTTTAGAAGTTCATCAAGGAGGGGAAATGGCTGTATGGCAGAGCTAGAATTTGAGAAACCAGTTGTTGAGCTAAGAAATAAGATTCGTGAACTGAAAGACTATACGAAAAACAGCCAGATGGACTTCAGTGAGGAGATTCGTATTTTGGAAGACAAGCTAGAAAATTTAGAGGAAGATATATACGGCAATATGAAAGTATGGGACCGTGTTCAAATTGCTCGTCATGCAGAACGACCGACAACGCTCGATTATATTGAGCACTTATTTACTGATTTTTTTGAATGTCATGGAGATCGTCTATTTGGCGATGATGCAGCGATTGTCGGCGGCATTGCGAAGTATAAAGGGATGCCTGTAACTGTAATCGGGCATCAACGCGGAAAAGATACGAAAGAAAATATTCGCCGTAATTTTGGGATGCCTCACCCAGAAGGATATCGAAAAGCATTGCGTTTAATGAAGCAGGCGGAAAAGTTCAATCGTCCAATTATTTGTTTTATTGATACGAAAGGAGCTTATCCTGGTAAAGCTGCTGAAGAACGTGGTCAAAGTGAAGCGATCGCCCGCAATTTATTTGAAATGGCAGGCTTAACGGTGCCTGTTATTTGTATCGTTATCGGCGAAGGTGGTAGCGGTGGTGCACTAGGTCTTGGAGTAGGAGATTACATTCATATGCTAGAAAATTCCACTTATTCTGTTATTACACCAGAGGGTGCAGCGGCAATTCTTTGGAAAGATGCAGGAAAAGCAAAGGAAGCTGCAGAGGCGATGAGAATTACAGCAGCAGATTTGAAAGAATTAGGTGTAATTGACGAAATTATTCCAGAGACAAAAGGTGGAGCACACCGTAATATTTTGAAACAGTCAGAAAATATAGATTTAATGATTAGAAAAACTTTTGAACAATTAAACGGAATTTCGAAAGATGAATTACTCGAAAAACGTTATGAAAAATATATGAAAATTGGGCAAGTTTCGTTTTCAAACGCTTCCATTTGGATAAAATAAGAAAAGCGTGCGTTCCACTTCGCGAATGCACGTTTTTATTATGAAAAGACACATCTTCTCCATTGTATTTTTATATTTTTTCGTGTTATTTTATTATAAGGCAAATAATCTTTATGAGGTGAGTACAAATGAAACGTATTGGTGTATTAACAAGTGGTGGAGATTCACCTGGTATGAATGCTGCCATTCGTGCAGTTGTTCGTAAAGCGATTTTCCATGATATTGAAGTATATGGTATTTACCATGGATACGCTGGATTAATTTCTGGTCACATTGAAAAATTAGAACTAGGTTCTGTTGGCGATATTATCCACCGCGGTGGTACGAAATTATATACAGCAAGATGTCCTGAGTTTAAAGACCCAGAAGTACGACTAAAAGGTATCGAGCAATTAAAGAAACACGGTATCGAAGGACTTGTTGTTATTGGTGGAGATGGTTCTTACCAAGGCGCTAAAAAATTAACTGAACAAGGATTCCCATGTGTTGGTGTACCAGGTACAATCGACAATGATATCCCTGGAACAGACTTTACAATTGGTTTCGATACAGCTTTAAATACTGTTATTGATGCAATTGATAAAATTCGTGACACAGCTACATCTCATGAACGTACATATGTTATCGAAGTAATGGGACGTCACGCTGGTGATATCGCATTATGGGCTGGTTTAGCTGATGGTGCGGAGACAATCTTAATTCCAGAAGAAGAGTATGACATGGATGAGGTTATCGCTCGTCTGAAACGCGGTAGTGAACGTGGTAAAAAACACAGTATTATCGTTGTAGCTGAAGGTGTTGGAAGTGCAATTGACTTCGGTAAGCACATTGAAGAAGCAACAAACTTTGATACTCGTGTAACTGTATTAGGTCACGTACAACGTGGTGGATCACCAAGTGCACAAGACCGTGTATTAGCAAGTCGTCTTGGTGCAAGAGCAGTTGAATTGTTAATTGCTGGTAAAGGTGGACGTTGTGTAGGTATTCAAAATAATAAACTTGTTGATCATGACATTATCGAAGCGTTAGCTCAAAAACATACAATCGATAAAGATATGTGTCAATTATCTAAAGAATTATCCATCTAATCGGCGTAATGTCGGATATTTGGGAACGGTTTCATAATTTTCGGAGGTGCAATATGCGTAAAACTAAAATTGTATGTACTATAGGTCCTGCTAGTGAAAGTATTGAAAAATTAGAGCAATTAATCGAAGCAGGTATGAACGTTGCTCGTTTAAACTTCTCTCATGGTAGCCATGAAGAGCACGGCGCTCGTATTAAAAACATTCGTGAAGCTTCAAAGAAAACTGGTAAAACAGTTGGTATCTTACTTGATACAAAAGGTCCAGAAATCCGTACTCACGACTTCGTAGACGGACAAGCTGAGCTTGTAACAGGTGCAGAAGTAGTTATTTCTACTGAGCAAGTATTAGGTACTGCAGAGAAGTTCTCTGTATCTTATGCTGGTCTTTATGACGATGTAAACCCAGGTTCTCGTATTCTAATCGATGACGGTCTTATCGAGCTAGAAGTAATCGAAAAAGCTGACGGAAACATCCGTACAAAAGTTCTTAACAGCGGAACTGTAAAAAATAAAAAAGGTGTTAACGTACCAAACGTAAGCATTAAGCTTCCTGGTATCACTGAAAAAGACGTAAAAGATATCATCTTCGGTATCGAGCAAAAAGTTGATTTCATCGCAGCTTCATTCGTACGTAAAGCAGCTGACGTATTAGAAATCCGTGAATTACTAGAAGAGCATAACGCTCAATACATCCAAATCGTACCAAAAATCGAAAACCAAGAGGGTATCGACAACATCGATTCAATCTTAGAGGTTTCTGACGGTTTAATGGTAGCTCGTGGTGATATGGGTGTAGAAATTCCACCAGAAGAAGTACCATTAGTACAAAAACGTCTAATCAAAAAATGTAACGTGTTAGGTAAACCAGTTATTACTGCAACACAAATGTTAGATTCTATGCAACGTAACCCACGTCCAACTCGTGCGGAAGCAAGTGACGTAGCTAACGCAATCTTCGATGGTACAGACGCAATCATGCTTTCAGGTGAAACAGCTGCTGGACAATACCCAGTAGAAGCAGTAACAATGATGGCTAACATTGCAGTACGTGTTGAAAAATCATTACAATATGAAGATATGTTCAAAAAACGTATTAAAGAGTTCACTCCAACAATTACAGATGCAATTAGCCAATCTGTTGCGCATACAGCACTTGCTCTTGATGTAGCTGCAATCGTAGCTCCAACAGAAAGTGGATATACTGCGAAAATGATCTCTAAATACCGTCCAAAATCTCCAATCGTAGCTGTAACATCTGACGAGCAAGTAGGACGTCGTCTTGCACTTGTTTGGGGTGTACAAGCATTTATGGCTGAGAAGCGTGCAGCTTCTACTGACGAAATGTTAGATACAGCGATTCAAACAGGTATGGATGCAGGTCTAATCGGACTTGGAGACACTGTAGTAATCACTGCTGGTGTTCCAGTTGCTGAAACTGGTACAACAAACTTAATGAAAATCCACGTTGTTGGTGAAGAGGTTGCTAAAGGACAAGGAATCGGTCGTAAAGCTGCAAAAGGTAAAGTAGTTGTAGCGAAAACAGCTGCTGAAGCTGTAGCAAACGTAAACGAAGGTGATATCCTTGTTACAACAAGCACTGATAAAGATATGATTCCTGCAATTGAAAAAGCTGCTGCTCTAGTTGTAGAAGAAGGCGGCCTAACAAGCCATGCGGCTGTTGTAGGTGTATCAATCGGTATTCCTGTTATCGTTGGTGTAAACGGCGTAACAGCAACTTTAAAAAATGGCCAAGAAGTAACAGTTGATGCAGCACGCGGAATTGTTTATAATGGACATGCGGAAGTGCTATAAGTAATACGGAGAGAAGGATCGGAGTCCTTCTCTTTTTTTTTACACAAAAAATGAGATAAAACTAGCTTGAGGCGTCTGAAATTGCTTTTAAAAGCTATTTATTATGAAATTTGATAGGAAAGTGCATTCGGATTTCATGTGGTGTATATGAGCGTTTTGAGGGCGTTAAAAGTGATGGTATATGAAAGGAGTGTAGAACTATGAAGTGGTTACTATTCTTGTTTATATTAATACCGGCTATTGAGATTACAGTCTTAATTGGATCGAGTCATGTAATAGGTTTGTGGTCTACGTTCGCTATGATCGTATTTACAGGCGTTGTAGGTGTGTATTTGGCGAAAAGACAAGGGTTTAAAGTACTTGGAGAGATTCAATCTAAGTTGAATAGAGGAGAAATGCCAGGAGCAGCGGTTTTAGATGGTATTTTTATCTTTGTAGGGGGTATTCTTTTAGTGCTTCCTGGATATGTAACGGATATAATGGGTTTTATCTTTGTTATTCCTGTGACGAGGGCTTTGTTGAAACCGTTTGTTATGAAGTGGATGGAATGGAAGTTTAGAAAGAACTCTACTATTATTGTGCAGAAATAGTACTTAGATCATAGCGATCTAAGTACTATTTTTTTTATCTGCAACAGGATGAGAGGGTGGTTAAAGTTCAGTTAACGAAAGATGTGTTTTAACATGCGGCGAACGTGACGGTTAATAATCGATGGGGATAGGATCCTTGTAGATTAAAGTTTTACCTTATTGTATTTGTTGTGTATTTTTTTCGATTTGAGGAGTTATTAGCTCTTAATCAGTGTGTTTAAAGTGGGAATCTGAACTTAAGATTGTTTTTGTATGTAAAAGAATGAATTGGAACGAAAAAAGTTAAATAAGAGCAGGGAAATGGTCAGTTTAAGTCTCATTCTGTGCTATTTTGTATATTTATTCATTTACATAAAAAGTAATAAATGTAAGTAATAATTATAAAATTAATAGAATAAATATGTAAAATCACCACGAAATATGCGTTTTTTATGCAAAAAAACAAGAGAATTATCTTTTTTGAGTGCAATTCTCTTGTTTTATGTAATGAGTATGAAAAATAAGTACAAGGAATAATCAGTGGGAATTTCCCACTGATTACATGTAAGTTTTTTGTTGTGTATGAATTAGAAACTATTATTTTGAAGGTGAGCCTTTAATATATTTCCACAAATCATGGAATACACGAGCTTTGTGCAATGTATTAAGTAGTACTAAGGTGACTGGACCGATGATTAATCCTAAGAAGCCAAAGAGCTTAAAGCCGACAAATAGAGCAATCAGTGTTGCTAATGGATCGAGGCCGATATTAGATGAAAGTACCTTTGGCTCCATAATTTGTCTTTGGACAATCACGACGATGTATAAAATGAGAAGACCGATGGCGAAAGCAGTGTCGCCAGTGAAAAATACGTATATAACCCAAGGAACGAAGACAGCCCCTGTTCCTAAATACGGGAGTAAATCTACAACCCCTGTAATAATCGCGATAGTAATGGCGTATGGTACGCGTAATATTAAAAGTCCGATTAGTACAATAACAGTTGTCATAGATACGAGTGTAAGTTGCGCTTTAACAAAACCGAATAAAGCTTTTCTTAAATCCACAAAAATAGTTTTTCCATAGCCATGAACACGGTTGGGTAAAAACTTTCTTACTTTCTGAGCAAGACGATGCCAATCGTAACTAATAAAGAAAGTGGCTAATAAAACGAATACAAGTACAGTTAAAGTGGTTGGTAGTGCACTAATGAAATTTGTTAACCCGCTTATAATGGCGGTTAAAAGTTCTTTCATTTGTGTCGTTGCTTCGGTTCCTAAGTTTTGGATGTTTTGTGTAATCGTATAGCGCTGTGGTTCCCCAAGATGATTAAATTTAGAGATTAAATCATCATAGAGAGGCATAATATGATTAAGTGCAAACTGCTGAGCGAATGCAACGATATCCGGAAATTTTACTGTAACAAGTTGTAGTAAGTATGTTGTGGCAGATATTGCTTCTGTTACAAGATATGTAACGAGTCCGACGATAGCTCCAAATACGAGAATTAAGCTAACGAGTACTGCGAGTGCGCGAGGAAATTGTAGTTTTTGATTAAGGAAATTGACGACAGGATTAATCAAATAAGCAAATGCGAAAGCGATAATAAAAGGGTAGATAAGCCCTGACATATATAGTAATGCATAGAACCCGGCTACCGTCGCTATAATGACAAGTACGAGTCGCAATATCATATATAGTAAGTTTCGATTCAAAGATGTATACCTCCCATTCCAATTTGGATTATCCTATTTCGTTCAACTTGTAACGAGTGTGCCCCACTGATTAAAGTTTCACTTTATGTTATAGTGGAATGATGGATTTTCCTGCTTTTTCAGTACGTGAGTGACTGTGAAAGCTTGGTGTTGATGCTTCTACTATATGGTAAAAACTTCATTTTCTCTTCTTTTTATTTTACCTGTTTCTAATTAGAAAAGAAAGGAGAGACGCCCGTTTTTTAAAATGTATACATGCTTACATTTGGATGGTGAAAGTCTCAGTTTGTCATTTTAAAATGCGTAAAAAAATGAAGTGATTCATGTTGAATAGGCATCGATATAGCATGTATAACGATAGGTTTAAAGGTATTTTTGTTTGGAAATGAGTTCATTATTTTCAGAAAGGAAGTGCAAACATGATTAGTCAGTCAACGTTATTTTTATTCATACTACTTATTATAGGACTTATTGCGAAAAACCAATCGCTTACTGTAGCTATTGGTGTGTTATTTCTATTAAAATTTACATTTCTAGGGGATAAAGTCTTTCCTTATCTACAAACGAAAGGGATTAACCTCGGTGTTACGGTTATTACAATAGCAGTACTCGTACCGATTGCGACGGGGGAAATAGGATTTAAGCAACTTGGAGAAGCAGCGAAATCGTATTATGCATGGATTGCTTTAGCTTCAGGGGTAGCAGTTGCTCTGTTAGCAAAAGGTGGCGTACAATTATTAACGACAGATCCTCATATTACAACTGCGCTCGTTTTCGGGACAATTATAGCAGTTGCTTTATTTAATGGGGTCGCTGTAGGTCCATTAATTGGGGCTGGAATTGCCTATGCAGTAATGAGTATTATACAGATGTTTAAATAAGGAATTTTATAGTAATATAAAATTTTTGAATTCTTTCTGTTCACAAAAGTCAGATAATTGTTTATAATAGGATTAGAAACTTTGAAAAGTTACATAACAGCAGAGACTTTACACCAGATAAAATAAAAACAACATAAAACAATTTTATAATGATATTGTTTTATGTTGTTTTTATCATAAAACTCTTCGGAATTCATTTTCCTCACTAACTTGTTGTTTTGAGCGTGAGGATTCGGGGAGACATTCACGCTCATGCTTTCCATGTAGACAATGGACAATAAGAGGGGAACATCGCAACAAATTTGCATGATCGTGCATTTTGCTTGCCTAAAGAGTGAACGGGCGTTCATAATTCAAAAGGGGAGCAAATAGATATAAGAAGCAAGGTTGGGAGAATTTTCAGGAAAAGGAGAGAATGTCATGACTGTTATTCGAGGTTTAGAAGGGGTAGTAGCAACAACATCATCTGTGAGCTCTATTATTGATGATACATTAACTTATGTTGGGTATAATATTGATGATTTAGCTGAGAATGCTACATTTGAAGAAGTAGTGTACTTATTATGGCATCGCAAGCTTCCTAACGAGCAAGAACTAGCGAAATTTAATGAGATTGTATCGGAATACTATAAAGTTCCAGGTGAGATTTTAGCATATTTGAAACAAGTAGATTTAAAAATCGCACATCCGATGTCTGTTTTACGAACTGCAATTTCCATGCTATCATTATACGATGAGAGCGCTGAAATTATGGATGAAAAGTCCAATTATTTGAAAGCGGTTAAATTACAGGCTCAAGTGGGTACTTTAGTTGCTGCTTACGCAAGAATCCGTAAAGGTTTAGATGTTGTTGAGCCTAGAAATGATTTATCATTAGCTGCAAACTTCTTGTACATGTTAAATGATCGCGAGCCAAATGAAGTTGAAATTGAAGCTTTTGATAAGGCGCTTGTACTTCACGCAGATCATGAGTTAAACGCTTCTACATTTACTGCACGCGTTTGTGTAGCTACACTTTCAGATGTATATTCTGGCATTACAGCAGCAATCGGTGCGTTAAAAGGTCCTCTTCACGGTGGGGCAAATGAAAATGTAATGAAGATGTTAACTGAAATTGGCGAAGAAGAAAATGTAGAATCATATATTCATAATGCTCTTCAAAATAAAGTGAAAATCATGGGCTTTGGCCACCGTGTATATGAGCAGGGTGATCCGCGTGCAAAACATTTACGCGAAATGTCTAAGAGATTATGCGTGCTTTTAGGAGAAGAGAAATGGTATAATATGTCTATCAAAATTGAAGACATTGTAACAAAAGAAAAAGGTCTTCCACCAAATGTTGATTTCTATTCAGCTTCTGTATACCATTGTTTAGGAATTGACCATGACTTATTTACACCTATTTTTGCAATTAGCCGTATGTCAGGCTGGTTAGCTCATATTCTAGAACAATATGAAAATAACCGTTTAATCCGTCCGCGTGCTGATTATAATGGACCAACACATCAAGTGTATGTTCCAATTGCACAACGATAAGCGAATAACACTATTTTGATAGTGAAAATACGCTTTCAAAAGTCTGATTTTTTCGGAAAGATGTAATGATTAGAATATTTTAATTTGACTAACGGTTTGAACTGAGGGGTTATTCCCTCAGTTTCATACATATGAAATTTCAAACATGGGGGTTATCACATTGACGACAGGTGAAAAAATTACTGTAACTAATGGTGTTATGAATGTACCAAACAATCCGATTATTCCATTTATCGAAGGAGATGGAATTGGTCCTGATATTTGGGCAGCTGCATCTCGTGTACTAGAAGCAGCAGTTGAAAAAGCTTATGATGGTGAGAAGAAAATCGTTTGGAAAGAAGTGCTTGCAGGGGAAAAAGCATTCAACCAAACAGGCGAGTGGTTACCAGAAGAAACTTTAAATTTAATTCGTGAATATTTAATCGCGATTAAAGGTCCACTTACAACTCCAGTTGGCGGTGGTATTCGTTCTCTAAACGTAGCACTTCGTCAAGAATTAGATTTATATGTATGTCTACGTCCAGTTCGTTATTTTGAAGGTGTTCCTTCACCTGTAAAACGTCCGGAAGATACTGATATGGTTATTTTCCGTGAAAATACAGAAGACATTTATGCTGGAATTGAATATGCGCAAGGATCTCCAGAAGCAGAAAAAGTTCTTGCTTTCTTAAAAGAAGCAATGGGTGTTAATAAAATCCGCTTCCCAGAAACATCTGGTATTGGTATTAAACCAATCTCAGAAGAAGGGACAAAGCGTCTTGTTCGTGCTGCAATTCAATATGCAATTAACGAAAAACGCTCTTCTGTTACATTAGTTCATAAAGGAAACATTATGAAATTTACAGAAGGTGCTTTCAAAAACTGGGGTTATGAAGTAGCGGAACAAGAATTCGGCGACAAAGTATTTACTTGGGCTGAATATGATCGTATCGTTGAGAAAGATGGTAAAGATGCAGCGAATAAAGCGATGGCAGACGCTGAAGTGGCTGGAAAAATCATCGTAAAAGATTCTATTGCAGACATCTTCTTACAACAAATTTTAACTCGTCCACGTGAGTTCGATGTTGTTGCAACAATGAACTTAAACGGAGACTACATCTCTGATGCACTTGCTGCACAAGTAGGTGGAATTGGTATTGCACCTGGTGCAAACATTAACTATGTAACTGGACATGCTATCTTTGAAGCTACGCACGGTACAGCTCCAAAATATGCAGGTTTAGATAAAGTAAACCCATCTTCAGTTCTTCTTTCTGGTGTATTATTATTAGAACACTTAGGATGGAACGAAGCTGCGAAATTAGTAACTGCTTCAGTTGAGAAAACAATTGCTTCAAAAGTAGTAACTTATGATTTCGCACGCTTAATGGAAGGTGCAACAGAAGTGAAATGTTCTGAGTTCGCTAATGAACTTATTAAAAACATGGATGTAGCGATAATCAAAAACGCATAATTAAAGTGGGGGGTAAATTATGACAATCAAACGCAAGAAAGTTTCAGTCATCGGTGCAGGATTTACAGGAGCAACAACAGCATTCTTATTAGCACAAAAAGAACTTGCAGATGTTGTATTAGTGGACATTCCACAGCTGGAAAATCCAACAAAAGGGAAAGCGTTAGATATGTTAGAAGCGAGCCCAGTACAAGGTTTTGATGCTAACATTATTGGAACATCTGATTACGCAGATACTGCTGATTCTGACGTTGTTGTGATTACAGCAGGTATTGCGCGTAAGCCTGGTATGAGCCGTGATGATTTAGTAGCAACAAACTCCAAAATTATGAAAAGTATTACGCGCGACATTGCAAAACATTCACCAAATGCAATTATTGTTGTGTTAACAAATCCAGTTGATGCAATGACATATTCTGTATTTAAAGAAGCTGGATTCCCGAAAGAGCGTGTTATCGGTCAATCGGGCGTATTAGATACAGCTCGTTTCCGTACATTCATCGCACAAGAATTAAATCTTTCTGTGAAAGACATTACAGGATTTGTTCTTGGTGGACACGGTGACGATATGGTACCTCTTGTACGTTATTCTTATGCAGGTGGCATTCCGTTAGAAACGTTAATTCCGAAAGAGCGTTTAGAAGCAATCGTAGAACGTACCCGTAAAGGTGGCGGCGAGATTGTAGGCTTATTAGGAAACGGTAGTGCATATTACGCACCAGCTGCTTCTTTAGTTGAAATGACAGAAGCAATCTTAAAAGATCAACGCCGTGTATTACCGGCTATTGCGTACCTTGAAGGTGAATACGGTTATAGTGACCTTTACTTAGGGGTACCAGTAATTCTAGGTGGTAACGGAATTGAAAAAATTATTGAATTAGAACTTCTTGCAGATGAAAAAGAAGCGTTAGATCGCTCTGTAGAATCTGTACGTAATGTTATGAAGGTTCTTGTTTAATCATTAAATATAAGTAGAAAAAGATTCGGGGCCCCGAATCTTTTTCTACTATTTATACAAATGTTTTTTTGAAATAACATGAAAACGCTATCATTTGTAATATCCTATAATGAAACTGTAGATTTATACTATACATTGCCCTCATCATAGTAAATGTCGGATCAAGTATCGCTTTTAGTAGGATAATAAGGTGAAAAAATCGGAGGGGGTTGTAACATGTTAAAGAAAAAAGTTCAAATTGGTCGTAAAATGGATGAAATTACAGTAGGAGAGAAATTATCTATCACTGAAAAAATTGAGGATAAAGATTTGTTATTGTACTTAGGGTTAACGAATGATGCCAATCCATTATATATTCAGCATGATTACGCATCCCAAACTCCGTATGAAAAGCCGATTGTACCAAGCATTATGCTAACTGGAATGATTACAACGGCAGTTACGAAATATTTACCAGGTCCAGGTAGTCATATTACGAGAAAGGACCTTACGTTCGTGAAGCATGTTCACCATTATGAAACGTTACAAATCCACTTTGAAGTTGTGGCTGTTTCTGAGGAGGAACATACAATTGATATGCTTGTATCTGCTCATGATGAAAAAGGGGATACTGTTGTGAAAGGCTCATTAACAGTAACACCACCTTACAAATCAGTCTCTATTATGGAAAAAGCATTAGATAATTTTTAAAACATGAAAATGTGAATAGCGCTAGCATGCCTTTCATAAGGGGGCTAGCGCTATTTTTAGTTGAAGAATCCCTCTTTGAACCCTTCAGCAAAATCTGAACACCCCGTTTTAATCGTATCCCAGCTCGGTACGTTAAAAGTAAGGAAACATGTTACTAATAAAGTTAAAATAGATAGTAATATTCGCATAATAGCTCCTTTATTGCATTTATTAATATATTAAAATTAATAATATATTAATTGGTAATTAAAGTCAATTAAAGGGTTTTTTTAAGATGAAGTGGAAGAGAGAAGACGTTATCTTTGAAACGATAAGAGAAGCTGAAGTATGGGCGGACGGGGTTGCGAATGAAATGTATGGAAGACTATTTGATGGATATGAAACGCTAGATTATAAAATAGCGTACGCTGTATCTTTTTCTTAGCGCAAAGTCGAGAATATCATATCCATACGAGTATTGAATTGAATAAAGATATAGAAGTGTATAAAGTATGGATCACTACAAGTTAATTGCGCAATCCGAATCCATGAATAGACAATTATATTGAGAGGGACCTTGTTTTCTAGTATGATGAGAATAACGGGGAAAATACTAGGATGAAGAAGGTTTCAAGTCTATAACTTGGAGGAAAAGAATGAACAATCGTATTTTAGTAGTTGATGATGAGGAGTTTATCTTAACTTTAATCGAATTTAATTTACAACAAGCTGGTTTTGAAGTGATAACAGCGATGGATGGAGAAATGGCGCTTCAAAAAGCGACAACAGAACGTCCAGATTTAATTATATTAGATTTAATGCTTCCAAAAATGGATGGTATGGAAGTATGTAAAGAATTACGATTGCAGCGCGTTATGACGCCAATTTTAATGTTAACAGCAAAAGATGATGAGTTCGATAAGGTGCTAGGTCTTGAACTTGGGGCGGATGATTATATGACGAAGCCATTTAGCCCAAGGGAAGTTGTTGCGCGTGTGAAGGCAATTTTACGCCGCACGAAATTACAACAAGAAGAGCAAGTTACAGAATCGTCAGATGAAGAGAGCATTACAATTGCTGAACTTAAAATTTTACCGGAGTTTTATGAGGCTTATTTCCAAGGAAGAAAGCTTGAATTAACACCAAAAGAATTTGAACTACTTGTTTATCTTGCGAAAAATAAAAGTCGCGTATTAACGCGTGATCAATTATTAAGTGCTGTATGGAATTATGATTTCGCTGGTGATACACGAATTGTTGACGTTCATATTAGCCATTTGCGCGATAAAATTGAACAAAATACGAAAAAACCGACGTACATTAAAACGATACGTGGTTTAGGATATAAATTAGAGGAGCCAAAAGGGGATGAATAAATTTCGTTCCAGGCTTCTTTTTACATTTGTTTCTCTTATTGTTTTTATTTTAGTCGGACTCGGTTTATTGCTGGAAACCGTGTTTGAAAACTATTATATAGATCATGCGAAAGAGAGAATGGTAAAAGAGACAGAGTATGTTGCGGTATTAGCAGAAGAACAAGGTTTTGATGATGTTTTTAAAAATCCATATATATTTAAAAAGCTAGAAGAAAAAATTCAGGCTTCTATTGCCTTTGTAGATGAGAAAAAGAAAGTTCAATATAGCGGGGGAGAACCGTCTGCTTTTAGCCAAGGGATAATAAAAGAACTTTCCTCTGAAACAACGAAACAAAGAAATAAAGTCATTACGAAAGAAACAGATCAAAATAATGAATTTTACCATGCGGTGTTCGTGCAAGATGTAGCAGGGAAACAAGGATACATTTTTGTGAAGAGCACAATTGAGCCTTTGAAAGACGTTCATCAAAAAACGTGGGGATTATTAATTATCGGATTTGTTATTGCGTGTCTTGTAGTCGTATTTTTAGGTATGAAAATTACAGGGCAATATATTAGGCCGATTGAGTCCGTTACGAAAGTTGCCATCGAATTAGCGAAGGGTAATTATAAAGCACGCGCTTATGAAAGTCATTCGGATGAAACGGGAATGTTAAGTAAAGCGATTAATATTTTAGCTCGTAATTTACAAGAGATGACACTTGAGCAAGAAATGCAACAAGATCGTCTGCATACGTTAATTGAAAATATGGGAAGCGG
The DNA here is from genome assembly GCF_027715825.1 of Bacillus cereus group sp. Bc061. NCBI lineage: Bacteria > Bacillati > Bacillota > Bacilli > Caryophanales > Bacillaceae > Bacillus > Bacillus cereus group sp. Bc061. The sequence continues at coordinate 860,894 of NZ_JAQFTZ010000002.1, read as the reverse complement.
AATGATTTTAATTGATAGCCGCGGTTATATCAACCTTGTAAACCGTTCGTATAAGGAAACTTTCCACGTCACAGATGAAGAATATTTAGATCGTTTATATTATGAGTCGTTTCATCATCCGGAAATTATAGAGCTTGTGGAAGAAATCTTTATGACAGAAGTGAAAGTGCGCAAACAAATGTTATTGCCACTTGGAATTGAGCGAAAGCATTTCGAGGTATATGGAGCACCGATTATCGGGACGAACCATGAATGGAAAGGGATTGTCCTTGTATTCCATGACATTACTGAGCTGAAAAAGTTAGAACAAATGAGAAAAGACTTTTTAGCGAATGTTTCTCATGAACTAAAAACGCCGATTACTTCTATTAAAGGTTTTTCAGAAACACTTTTAGACGGTGCTATGGATAATAAAAAATTCTGCGAGCATTTCTTGCATATTATTTTAAAAGAAAGTGAACGTATGCAAGGATTAATTGAAGATTTATTAGATTTATCAAAGATTGAGCAACAAGGATTTAAATTGAATATGGGTACCGTTGATATGAAGGGACTTCTTGAAGATATTCATATGGTGCTTGATAATAAAGCGGGAGAAAAAGAAATCTCTTTACAAGTAAATGCATTAAAACGTGTCTCTGTCATTGGAGATCCAAGTCGTTTGCAGCAAATCTTTATTAATTTAATGAATAACGCAATCGTATATACACCGGCTGGAGGCGTTGTTTCTGTAGAATTAGCAGAAGATAAATATAATGCTTATATAAAAGTGTCGGATACTGGAATTGGTATTAGTAAAGATGAAATTCCGCGTATTTTTGAACGCTTTTACCGAGTGGATAAAGCGAGAAGTAGAAATACTGGTGGTACAGGCCTTGGGTTATCGATTGTAAAGCATTTAGTTGAGGCCCATCACGGTACGATTACAGTGGATAGTGAAGTAGGAGAAGGGACAACCTTTACAGTTGTTTTACCAAAATCAGCAACTGAAAAATAGGATGAAGGATGTTTACAATATATTAACAATGGCTTAATTAAATATTAATAAAGCTCTGTTAATATAATACATGAAAACCCCTTCATCCAAGGAGTAATTTTGGACGAGAATAGTTAAGCTGTTCTCGTCACTTCCCTTTATGCCAATATCAGTCTGTTTTATATATGAAAGAAAATAACCGTTATTTTTCTTCTCTCTATTAGTCATGTTAATATAGAGAGAGGAAAGAAACGGTTTTTTTCTGTGAAAAAAATCATTTCAAATTTGTATGGGGAGGTTTCTGATTTGGAAAAAAAGGTCGTATTAGTAGATGGTAATAATATCGCGTATCGTGCTTTCTTTGCACTACCGCTTTTAAATAACGACAAAGGTATACATACGAACGCAATTTACGGTTTTACAATGATGTTAATGAGAATATTAGAGGAAGAAAAACCGACGCATATGTTAGTAGCATTTGATGCTGGGAAAACGACATTCCGTCATAAAACATATAGTGAGTATAAAGGAGGACGTCAAAAGACTCCGCCTGAGTTATCAGAGCAATTCCCATTTATTCGTGAGATGCTTGATGCATTCAATGTACCGCGTTATGAATTAGAAAATTATGAAGCGGATGACATTATGGGAACGCTAGCGAAAGAAGCGAGTGAACAAGGAGCTAGTGTAAAAGTTATTTCAGGAGATAAAGATTTACTTCAACTTGTTTCTGATAACACGCTTGTATGCATTCCTAGAAAAGGGATTACGGAAGTAGATGAATATACGAAAGAAGCTTTATTTGAGAAATACAGTTTATCACCGAAGCAAATTATCGATATGAAAGGTTTAATGGGAGACCAATCAGATAATATTCCAGGTGTACCAGGAGTTGGTGAAAAAACTGCGATTAAATTGTTAACACAGTTTGGAACGGTTGAAGAAGTGTATGAAAATATAGATCAAGTAAGCGGGAAGAAATTAAAAGAAAAGCTGGAAGCAAATAAAGACCAAGCTCTTATGAGTAAAGATCTTGCAACCATTATTACAGACGCACCGATTACTGTGCATGTGGATGATATGGAGTATAAAGGATATGAGCCAAGTGATGTCATTCCAATGTTCGAGAATTTAGGATTCACATCTCTTTTAAATAAATTAGGTGTTACGCCAGAAGAAACGGCTCCAGCTGAATTAGATGATATTACATTTGATATTGTAGAAGAAGTTACAGAAGAAATGCTTCAGCAAGATAGTGCGCTTATCGTTGAAGTACAAGAAGATAATTATCATAAAGCAGATATTCAAGGTTTCGGTATTCAAAATGAAAACGGATGTTACTTTATTCAGACAGACATTGCACTTAAGTCAGATGCTTTTAAAGAGTGGCTTGCAGATGGAGAAATGAGAAAGTATACATTTGATGCGAAGCGTGCGATCGTTGCACTGAAATGGAACGGTATAGATATGCAAGGGATTGACTTTGATCTATTAATTGCTGCTTACTTACTTGACCCAGCTGATACAGATAAAGATTTCCGTACTGTAGCGAAAATGAAAGAAACGCATGCTGTGAAATCTGATGAAGAAGTTTACGGAAAAGGTGCGAAGCGTGCTGTTCCAGAGCTAGAGATAGTAGCGGAGCATGTAGCTCGTAAAGTGCATGTATTATATGATGTGAAGCAAACATTCGTTGAAGAGTTAGAAAAGAATGAGCAATATGAACTGTTTACAGAGTTAGAATTACCACTTGCACGTGTATTAGCTGATATGGAAGTAAAAGGTGTAAAAGTTGATACAGAACGTCTTCGTAATATGGGAGAAGAACTTGCAGGTAGATTAAAGGAAATGGAACAGGAAATTTATAAGCTGGCGGGAACAGAATTTAATATTAATTCACCGAAGCAGCTTGGTGTTATTCTGTTTGAGAATTTAAACTTACCGGTTATTAAGAAGACGAAAACAGGATATTCTACGTCAGCTGATGTACTAGACAAGCTGATGGATCACCATGAAATTATTCCAAACATTTTACATTACCGTCAATTAGGGAAACTAAATTCAACTTATATTGAAGGTTTATTAAAAGTTGTACATGAAGATTCATCTAAAATCCATACTCGTTTCAATCAAGTATTAACGCAAACGGGCCGATTAAGTTCAACGGATCCAAACTTACAAAATATCCCGATTCGATTAGAAGAAGGAAGAAAGATTCGTCAGGCATTCGTTCCATCAGAAGAAGGATGGATTATGTACGCAGCGGATTATTCACAAATTGAACTTCGTGTATTAGCTCATATTGCAAATGATAAAGGGCTAGTCGACGCGTTCCAACATGACATGGATATTCATACGAAAACAGCTATGGATGTATTTGGCGTTGAAAAAGATGAAGTAACTTCAAATATGAGACGACAAGCGAAAGCTGTTAACTTCGGAATTGTGTATGGTATTAGTGATTATGGTCTTTCACAAAACTTAGGAATTACAAGAAAAGCAGCAGCGGAATTTATTGAAAAGTATTTAGAAAGTTTCCCTGGTGTACAAGAATACATGGATGACATCGTAAAAGATGCGAAACAAAAAGGATATGTAGCTACATTATTAAATCGCCGCCGTTACATTCCGGAAATTACGAGTCGTAATTTTAACTTGCGTAGCTTTGCTGAGCGTACAGCTATGAATACACCAATTCAAGGTACTGCAGCAGATATTATTAAAAAAGCGATGATTATTATGGCAGATCGTTTAGAAGAAGAAGGATTACAAGCGCGTCTTCTATTGCAAGTACACGATGAATTAATATTTGAAGCACCAAAAGAAGAAATTGAAAAATTAGAGAAGCTTGTACCAGAAGTAATGGAGCATGCAATTGAACTCGCAGTTCCGTTGAAAGTTGATTATTCTTACGGTCCAACTTGGTACGACGCAAAATAAGGAAGTGATGAAATGCCTGAATTACCAGAGGTTGAAAACGTCAGACGGACACTTGAAAATCTTGTAACAGGAAAAACGATTGAAGATGTTATTGTTACTTATCCGAAAATCGTAAAACGACCGGATGATGCAGAAATCTTTAAAGAAATGCTAAAAGGCGAGACGATTGAAAATATAAAGCGAAGAGGAAAGTTTTTGCTTTTATATGTAACAAATTATGTCATTGTTTCACATTTGCGTATGGAAGGTAAGTTTTTACTGCATCAAGAGGATGAGCCAATTGATAAGCATACGCACGTCCGTTTCTTATTTACAGATGGAACTGAATTACATTATAAAGATGTGAGAAAGTTTGGTACGATGCATCTCTTTAAAAAAGGTGAGGAAATGAATCAAATGCCTCTTGCTGACTTAGGTCCGGAGCCATTTGATGCTGAATTGACACCACAGTATTTACAAGAGAGATTGCAAAAGACAAATCGTAAAATAAAAGTTGTATTATTAGACCAGCGCCTTTTGGTAGGACTTGGAAATATATATGTAGATGAAGTTTTATTCCGTTCTCAAATTCATCCAGAACGAGAAGCGTCGTCTTTAACAGTAGAAGAAATTGAGCGAATTTATGAGGCGACTGTTACAACGTTAGGTGAAGCAGTGAAGCGTGGCGGAAGTACAATTCGAACGTATATCAACTCACAAGGGCAAATTGGTTCGTTCCAAGAACTGCTAAATGTATATGGAAAAAAAGGAGAACCGTGTGTGACTTGCGGTACGATATTAGAAAAAACAGTTGTTGGCGGAAGAGGAACGCATTATTGCCCGATTTGTCAGCCAAGAATATAGAAAAGAGATAACATCGGATAGGCATTTGTCATATACATACAGCAGAGCTATGTATAAGGGAGGAGCTTACCGATGTACCTTTATTTATCTCTTATTTTATTAGCTTTTACATTAAGCTTAGATAGCTGTAGTGTAGGGCTAACATATGGTTTAAGAAGCGTAAGAATTCCACTAAGATCAATTGTAATTATCGGGATGTGTTCAGCGGCTGTTATGCTTGTTTCAATGGGAATTGGACATATGATCGCGAAAGTATTTTCACCTGTTATCGCAACGCGTATCGGTGGGCTTGTTCTTATTGGAATAGGGATTTGGGTATTATACCAATTTTTTCGAAGTGAGAAAAAAGAAGAACCGAAGCAAGAGGAGAAGGTATGGAAATTAGAGATTGCCTCGCTTGGGTTAGTCATTCAAATTTTACGGAAACCGACTGTAGCAGATTTCGATAAATCAGGCACCATTTCTGCAGGAGAAGCGTTACTTCTTGGTATCGCTCTTTCTGTAGATTCATTTGGTGCTGGAATTGGTGCATCTTTATTAGGGTATGCACCTGCTATGATGGCGATATTAGTTGCAGTGATGAGTTCTTTGTTTTTATTTATTGGAATGAAACTTGGAACGGTTTTATCAAATATGAAATGGTTGCAAAAATTTACATTCCTGCCTGGGGTATTACTCATTATTATTGGAATTTGGAAAATGTAAGTACGGGCGTGGAACATTAGTTTCGCGCCTTTTATTATGAGGAGGATTATATGATGACAGTAGTAATTGGATTAACGGGAGGTATTGCAAGCGGAAAAAGTACAGTATCTCAAATGTTTCGCGAGCTAAATATACCAGTTATTGATGCAGATATTATTGCGCGAGAAGTTGTAGAACGAGGAAAGCCAGCATATAACAAAATTGTAGAAGTGTTTGGAACAGAAGTATTACAAGAAGATGGAGAACTAGATCGTCCAAAACTAGGAAGTGTCGTTTTCTATAATGAAGAGAAACGATTGCAGTTAAACAAAATTGTTCATCCTGCAGTGCGTGAGGAAATGAATAGGCAAAAGGAAATGTACATAAAAGAAGGTATGCAAGCGGTTGTGTTAGATATTCCTCTCTTATTTGAAAGTAAATTAACAAATCTCGTTGACCGCGTTTTAGTTGTAGCAGTTAAGCCACATACGCAATTAGAACGTTTAATGAAGCGAAATAATTTTTCAGAAGAAGAAGCAACAGCTCGTATTCAATCTCAAATGCCGTTAGAAGAAAAAGTGAAACATGCAGATGAAGTGATAAATAATGATGGCACAATTATGGGAACGAAAACACAATTACAGGGGATTTTAAAGAAATGGAACATTATTGACTAAAAAATTGTGAAATTAATGAAAATGCTTAGTGACATATCCCCTTTTTGTGTTATACTATTATTGGGATTGGAGATAAATAGTATAACGCATTCAAGGGGGATAACATATTATGACTCGTGTGGCAATTAATGGATTTGGACGTATTGGGAGAATGGTATTTCGTCAGGCAATAAAAGAAAGCGCATTCGAAATTGTAGCAATCAATGCAAGCTATCCATCTGAAACGTTAGCACATTTAATTAAATATGATACAGTTCACGGCAAGTTTGACGGAACAGTAGAAGCATTTGAAGATCACTTATTAGTTGATGGGAAAATGATTCGCCTTTTAAACAACCGCGATCCAAAGGAATTGCCTTGGACAGATTTAGGTGTTGAAGTTGTAATTGAAGCAACTGGTAAATTTAATTCAAAAGAAAAAGCAATTCTTCACGTTGAAGCTGGAGCGAAAAAAGTTATTTTAACAGCGCCTGGTAAAAATGAAGATGTAACAATTGTAGTAGGTGTGAACGAAGACCAATTAGATATTACAAAACATACTGTTATTTCAAATGCATCTTGTACAACAAACTGTTTAGCACCTGTTGTGAAGGTGTTAGATGAGCAGTTTGGAATTGAAAACGGTTTAATGACGACAGTTCACGCTTATACAAATGACCAAAAAAATATTGATAACCCACATAAAGATTTAAGAAGAGCACGTGCTTGCGGACAATCAATTATTCCGACAACGACAGGTGCTGCGAAAGCGCTAGCAAAAGTTCTTCCGCATTTAAATGGAAAACTTCACGGTATGGCACTTCGTGTACCAACACCAAACGTGTCTCTTGTTGACTTAGTAGTAGATGTAAAACGTGATGTGACAGTTGAAGCTATTAACGATGCATTCAAAACTGTTGCAAACGGTGCGTTAAAAGGCATTGTAGAATTCAGCGAAGAGCCTTTAGTATCTATTGACTTTAATACAAATACACACTCAGCTATCATCGATGGTTTATCTACAATGGTAATGGGTGATCGTAAAGTGAAAGTGCTGGCTTGGTATGATAACGAGTGGGGCTACTCTCGTCGTGTTGTAGATCTTGTAACGTTAGTTGTTGACGAATTAGCGAAGCAAGAAAATGTGCAACATATTTAAGTGAATAAGGGAGAGGGCAAGTGGAAGATTTGCCCTCTTTTTTTTATTTTTTTCTGAAAAGGAAAAAAATTATAGGAGTATATTTTTGAAAGTGGACATACCACGAAACGTTGGGGTTACTGTATTTGTGAATCATTTATTTTTTTTAGGGAAAAGTAAAGAGGAAAATATGACAGAAAATCGAAAAAACTGTTGTTGCAAAATGAAAATAAACAAAGTATACTAACACTCGTAAACTTAAGAGCTGAGGTACGTAGTCACTACTTAAAGGGTTAGGACCTCTCTGGACTAACTTTCCCCCGTGGTAGTGGAGCAAGCCAAATTGCAAATTAGTTTTCAATTCGAACAGTTAGAATAAATTTACAAGGGGGAACTGTAGAATGGATACTATGGATACGATGGGTCGTCACGTGATCGCTGAACTTTGGGATTGCGATTTCGACAAGCTTAATGACATGCCGTATATTGAACAATTATTTGTGGATGCAGCACTAAGAGCTGGTGCTGAAGTGCGTGAGGTTGCTTTCCATAAATTTGCACCACAAGGTGTAAGTGGAGTAGTAATTATCTCGGAATCACATTTAACAATTCATAGCTTTCCGGAGCACGGTTACGCAAGTATTGATGTTTATACTTGTGGGGATCGTATTGATCCAAATGTTGCTGCAGAATATATTGCAGAAGGTTTAAACGCGAAAACGCGTGAGAGCATCGAGCTTCCTCGAGGCACTGGTAGCTTCGAAATTAAGCAGAGAGAAACAAAAGCTCTTTAAAAAAGAACATAATTGATTTAAAATGTAAAGAGGTGTATAATGCACCTCTTTTTTAGTTTATAAAAAAGGGAAAATATGACGTACTCGTTAGTTAAATAAATGGAGCTCTTACGAATAAGTTAACGCCCTATCTACCATCTTATTTTTTTGAAAACGAGATGATAACATAATGCACTTAAACTTAAAGTGGTAAGAGAGTTAAAATGAGTTATATAATAATGTATATATATTGTCAGATGAAGTAAGTAGAGAAAAAATAAAGAGTATAGTGTAAAGGAGTGAATATATTGCGTTGTCCATCCTGTTCTCATAATGGTACAAGAGTGTTAGATTCGCGTCCGGTAGACGAGGGGCGCTCTATTCGAAGAAGGAGAGAGTGTGAAAGCTGTTTAAGCCGCTTTACGACATTTGAAAGAGTGGAAGAGTCACCTCTTATTGTTGTAAAAAAAGAAGGAACACGAGAAGAGTTTAATAAAGAAAAGATTTTACGTGGCTTAATTAAAGCGTGTGAAAAAAGACCAGTATCTTTAAGACAATTAGAAGAAGTAACTCAAAGTGTGGAACGTGAACTTCGTAATTTAGGTATATCAGAAGTGAAAAGTGATATGATTGGTGAAATTGTTATGGAAGAACTACGTGATATCGATGATGTTGCTTACGTGCGTTTTGCTTCTGTATATCGCCAATTTAAAGATTTAAATGTATTTATTGAAGAATTAAAAGATATACTGCAAAAAGAAAGAGAGTAGAATCTGTATCGTATTCTCTTTACATACCGTAAGTAATGAGATAAGAGAGCTAGAAGCGAAAGCTAATAGCTCTTTTTCGCTAATAAATTATATAGTGAAGATTGGATGAGAGAAAGGAAAGCAAGAATGGAAAAACAGTCATGGATGGAGCTATTGCCGATTGATCGTTATAAAGTAAGTGCGAAAGGATTATTGCATAATTACGACCGAAAAGTGTTAACGATGTTATATCAGCCGTTAATAGGTAGTAGAGCTTTTAGCTTGTACATGACGCTATGGGGAGAGTTAGAACAAGATCGTGTATTTGGAAAAGAGAATACGCATCATTCCCTTATGGTGACCATGCAAATGCAACTTCCCGAAGTATATGAGGAACGAGTAAAGTTAGAGGCAATTGGACTTTTGAAAGTATATATTAAGAAAGAAAAAGATATTCGAATGTTTATATATGAGCTGCAACCACCTTTATCTCCGAAGCAGTTTTTTGATGATATTGTTTTAAGTATCTTTTTATACAATCGATTGAGTCGGACAAAATATAATCAAGTAAAGCATTATTTCTTAGAAGAAGAATTTGATTTTGCATCTTATGAAAATGTTACGCGTTCTTTTAATGATGTGTTTGGTTCGTTTAATCCAGGGCAGCTTGAGCATGCGCAAGAAGACCTTCGTATTCCAAAAACGACAGCTATGCCAAGTAATGAAAAGGGAGACGCTCCAAAAGTTTGGAATGATTTCTTTGATTTCTCCTTATTTGTAGATGGCTTGTCCGCTCTTGTTCCTAAAAAGGCGATTACAGATCAAGTGCGAGAATGTGTCATTACACTTGCTTACGTGTATGATGTAGATGTGTTATCGATGCAAAATATCGTTCTTGGTGCGGTGACAGAGCTGCAGACAATTGATATCGAAAGGCTTAGAAAAGGAGCGCGTGATTGGTATCAGTTCGAAAACGGCCAAGCGTTACCTGTATTAAGTGAAAGAGTACAGCCTCACGCTGCACGTATGATGAAAGAAAAAGAGCCTTCTACGCAAGAAGAGATGTTAATCAAACAGTTAGAGGAAATCTCACCAAAACAACTATTGAAAGAAATTTCTGGCGGTGCAGAGGCAACGAAGGCTGACTTGCAAATCGTTGAAGATGTAATGATGAATCAAAAGTTAACACCAGGTGTTGTGAATGTACTTATTTATTACGTTATGCTACGCTCAGATATGAAACTTGCGAAAACGTATGTGGAGAAGATTGCTGGACATTGGGCACGTAAAAAGGTCGGCACAGTAGCTGAAGCAATGGCGTTAGCGAAAGAAGAAAACCGTCAATATCAAGAATGGGCTGAGACGAAGAAGAAAGGCCGTACGTCGAAGAAAACGGTACGAAAAGAAATGGTACCAGATTGGTTGAAAGAAGAGCCGAAAGAACAAGAGAAAGAAACTGTGAAAAAAGATGTAAGTGCTGAAAAAGGTGCGAGTACGTTAGAGGACGAACGAAAACGATTAGAAGAAGTGTTAAAAAAATATAAGCGTGATTAATAGAAGAGAATGAACGCTCTTTGAGGTGAGAAAATGGAGCATATTCAAAATTCATTTGCAAAGTTAATGGAAAATGAAAATTTTAAAAATAGATATGAAGTATTAAAGGCGGAAGTAATGGCACATCCGCGTGTGAAAGAATTTATAGACGAACATAAAGGGGAAGTAACAACGTCTATGATTGAACGCAGTCTTGTGAAATTATACGAATATATTGGACAAAGTGTAGGTTGCGCGGATTGTCCGGATCTAGGTTCGTGTAAAAACATGCTGCAAGGATATGAGCCAAAGCTCGTTATCCAAGGGAAGATGATTGATATTCAATATGATCGTTGCGTTAGAAAAGTAGCATATGACGAGAGGAAGAAATATGAAAAGCTCGTTCAAAGTGTATATATGCCAACTGATATTTTACAAGCAACGATGGAAAACTTAGACCCTTCAGATTTAGATGCGCGTATTGATGCAATTGGTGCAGCTAATGAATTTTTAAGTACATATGAACCTGGTAAAAAAGTACAAGGTTTATATTTGTACGGTAAATTTGGTGTAGGGAAAACGTATTTATTAGGAGCAATTGCGAATGAGCTTGCTCGAAAGAAAATAAGTTCAATGCTCGTATATTTCCCTGAATTTTTACGTGAAATTAAAAGTTCAATTCAAGATAATTCGATTGGGGAAAAGATTGATGCGGTGAAACGCGTACAAGTTTTAATGTTAGATGATATTGGAGCAGAAGCGATGTCAAGCTTTGTGCGTGATGATGTACTCGGTGCAATTTTGCAATTCCGTATGTTAGAAAACTTACCGACGTTCTTTACGTCTAACTTTGATTTTAAACAACTAGAACATCATTTAACATATACGCAGCGCGGTGAAGCGGAAGAAATGAAAGCAGCTCGTATTATGGAGCGAATTAAATATTTGGCGAAACCAATTCCGATTGGCGGGAAAAACCGTCGTCATAAGTAAAGAGCAAGCTGAGAAGCTTGCTTTTCTTTTGTAGTTAAACGCTTTTTAAAGTAGCCGAATGATAAAATGAAAAGTTCTTATTGAAAATTCCTAGTAGCTTGTATCATTTTTTTCTCCCTCCCTTAATATATATAAAATTAGCAAGCCATATCGAGTGGATTTTCTAACGATAAGAAATGTAATTCTACTAAGAGTGAACTTTCACGCGGGACGGACTCTTATAGGATTTGTAACGTATAGATACAGTCCTTTAGAGCAGGGATAAAAGGGGGGACAAAAGTGATTGAAATTTGCTTCGAAGAAAAAAATGATGCTATGCACGTATATAGACAACTATTGAAAAGAGCGGAACTGTTATATAAGGAAACGAGTGTGTATTTACAGGAACAAAAAGTGGTGATTCACATACCAGTATGTGAATCAAATTATATTGAAAAGATTTTATTGCCAGTAATGGTATATTTCATTGTGAATGTGAAACAAAATGAGTGGATATATACAATCTTAAAAGAGAAGTTTTTTTATGAAGAAGAGGAAGAGTGCCATCAAATATTGCATATGGCACAAGAGATTTTAAAAGGAAGAAGAAAAGGAATTGCTCGTGAATTAACACGTCACACATTTGAATCATATATTAAATCCTCTTTAAATAACTGGCTTTGTGATCCGCTTTCATTCTCGTTTTCATCATATGTTCGTTTTCGTCTTCGTACATATAGGGAAATGGTAGCTAAGCTTGCTGAAGTGGCAATTGATGAGTATAAGTTAGAACAAGAATATCAAATGTTTATTGAGACGCTCCGGCAACAAGTCCGTAGCCGGAAATCACGTTTGTCATGTGTACATCTTATTTTTGATGAAAGTTTTATTTTCTATGATGATAAAGGTAGACGTTTAAAACAAGAGAAATTGGTTCAATATATAGATGAAGACTTATTAAAACAAAAGGATGTATATATTGATACGAAAGTAATTGCACCACTTCTTTCTATTTCGCCGAAAAAAATTTATTTGTATACGAAAGAACAAGACCATAATATGATTATTACTTTGCGAAATGTATTTCAAGAACGGGTACAATTACATGGATTACATGAGTTTGAGCGCAATGTGAAAAATTTAAAAAATAAAGGTAACGCCCTTGATTTTCTAAGTTTTTGAGCATATAATTACCTACATAAATGAAATATATTGAAATGTCATGATGAGGACATGAGTAGTTTTCTACGATTTTCAGAGAGGGAAGCCTTAGGGTGTGAGCTTCCTAGTACGGGATTATTACTTACCACCTCTAAACTTTAGCAGTGAACGGTTTTTCTAGTAATTGCTAACGGACAACACCGTTATGTTGAACTTGAGCAATTAACAATTATGTTAATTGGAACAAGGGTGGAACCACGAATTCAACACTCGTCCCTTTTTACGGGATGAGTGTTTTTTATTTTGAGAAAAAGAGGAGTGACCAGTGATGGCAGATGTAGTTAAAATTACTTTCCCTGATGGAGCTGTGAAGGAGTTTCCAAAAGGCGTAACAACTGAAGAAATCGCAGCTTCTATTAGCCCAGGCTTAAAGAAAAAAGCTGTGGCTGGAAAATTAAATGATGAGATGATTGATCTTGTTACACCAATCGAAGAAGATGGTGCAGTTTCTATCATTACATTAGATTCTGAAGATGGCTTATATATTTTACGCCACTCAACAGCTCACCTTTTAGCGCAAGCGTTAAAACGTTTATATAAAGATGTTAAGGTTGAGCTTGGCATTGGTCCAGTAATTGAAAATGGCTTCTACTACGATATTGATATGGAAGAAGCAATTACAGTTGAAGACTTCAAGAAAATCGAAAAAGAAATGCAAAAAATTGTGAACGAGAACTTAGAAATCGTTCGTCATGAAGTACCACGTGCAGAAGCAATTCGTCGTTTTGAAGAAATCGGCGATGAGTTAAAATTAGATTTAATTAACGATCTTCCAGAAGATGCAGTTATTTCAATCTATGAGCAAGGCGAATTCTTCGACCTTTGCCGTGGTGTCCACCTTCCATCTACAGGGAAAATTAAAGTATTTAAATTATTAAGCGTTGCGGGTGCTTACTGGCGCGGCGATAGCAATAATAAAATGTTACAACGTATTTACGGTACTGCATTCGTTAAGAAAGCAGAATTAGATGAGCATTTACGTATGCTTGAAGAAGCGAAAGAGCGCGATCACCGTAAATTAGGTAAAGAATTAAAACTATTTACTAATAGCCAAAAAGTAGGACAAGGTTTACCACTTTGGTTACCAAAGGGTGCAACAATCCGCCGCATTATCGAGCGTTACATCGTTGATAAAGAAGCAAGCTTAGGCTATGATCACGTATACACTCCAGTACTAGGAAGCAGAGAGCTTTATGAAACTTCTGGTCACTGGAACCACTACCGTGATGGTATGTTCCCATCAATGGAAATGGATAATGAAGAGTTAGTTCTTCGTCCGATGAACTGCCCTCACCACATGATGGTTTATAAAAACGATATTCACAGCTACCGTGAATTACCAATCCGTATTGCGGAACTTGGAACAATGCACCGCTACGAAATGTCAGGTGCGTTATCTGGATTACAACGTGTACGCGGAATGACTTTAAACGATGCGCACATTTTCGTACGCCCAGATCAAATTAAAGAAGAATTAAAACGTGTTGTAAACTTAACTCTAGAAGTGTACAAAGATTTCGGTTTAGAGAACTACTCATTCCGTCTATCTTATCGCGACCCAGCAGATACTAAAAAGTACTATGCTGATGATGAGATGTGGGAAAAAGCACAAGGTATGTTAAAAGAAGCTATGGATGAAATGGGTCTTGATTACTATGAAGCTGAAGGTGAAGCGGCATTCTACGGTCCAAAACTTGACGTTCAAGTTCGTACTGCTCTTGGAAAAGACGAAACACTTTCAACTGTACAATTAGACTTCTTACTTCCAGAACGCTTTGAACTATCTTATGTTGGTGAAGACGGTAAACAACACCGTCCAGTTGTAATTCACCGTGGTGTTGTATCTACTATGGAACGTTTCGTAGCCTTCTTAATTGAAGAATACAAAGGTGCATTCCCAACTTGGTTAGCTCCAGTTCAAGTACAAGTAATTCCAGTTTCTCCGCAAGTACATTTAGACTATGCGAAGAAAGTACAAGACGAATTACGCCGTGCTGGTATCCGTGTTGAATTAGATACTCGTGAAGAGAAAATTGGTTACAAAATCCGTGAAGCACAAATGCAAAAAATTCCGTACATGCTTGTAGTAGGTGACAATGAAGTAACTGAAAACGGCGTAAACGTACGTAAATACGGTGAACAAAAATCAGAAACAATCTCATTAGATGCTTTTGTTGATATGATTAAAGTAGAAGGAAAACGATAAGAAAAAGCCGCGGTATACCGCGGCTTTTCTATGTAATATGAGTAAGGGAAATTAGAAAAAAAAACCATGTAACACTTATCGTAAAAAAGTATTGCAAGTATGTTAGTTGTTTGTTACAATATTTCTTGTTGTTAGTAAAACACATCGCGTCTTCTTGACAGACGTCATGTCCTATGATAAACTCATCAAGGATAATAGAATATTGTTTTGTGGAACAAGTAGAAGCACCCGCTTCTCACCTGATGGACGCATTCGCAGTTTACAGGTAAATGTATTTCTTACTTAAGATTTTACAAGTGTGGGTGTCGTATGCCCGCACTTTTTTTGTCGGGTTCTATGACTACAAACTATGTTCTGAGAAAACCTTGGAGGTGGCTTACTATTAGCAAGGATATGATGATTAACGAGCAAATTCGTGCACGTGAAGTACGTTTAGTTGGCGCAAATGGCGATCAACTTGGAATCAAGTCTCGTAATGACGCTTTAGACTTAGCTGCAAATCTTAATCTTGATTTAGTATTAGTTGCTCCAAATGCGAAACCGCCAGTATGCCGCATTATGGACTACGGTAAATTCCGCTTTGAGCAACAGAAGAAAGAAAAAGAACAGCGCAAAAATCAAAAAGTAATTAGCATGAAAGAAGTTCGTTTAA
Source organism: Bacillus cereus group sp. Bc061 (assembly GCF_027715825.1). NCBI lineage: Bacteria > Bacillati > Bacillota > Bacilli > Caryophanales > Bacillaceae > Bacillus > Bacillus cereus group sp. Bc061. The sequence continues at coordinate 845,551 of NZ_JAQFTZ010000002.1, read as the reverse complement.
GTCCAACAATTGATGAACATGACTTTAACACAAAACTTCGTAATGCTATCAAGTTTTTAGAGAAAGGCGACAAGGTTAAAGCGTCAATTCGCTTTAAAGGACGTGCCATTACTCATAAAGAAATCGGTCAACGTGTTTTAGATCGCTTCTCAGAAGCTTGTGCTGAAGTTAGTACAATCGAATCTAAGCCTAAAATGGAAGGACGCAGTATGTTCTTAGTTTTAGCACCGAAAAACGATAAGTAATAGATAGAGGAGGAAATACCTATGCCTAAACAAAAAACTCATCGCGGCGCTGCAAAGCGTTTCAAAAAGACTGGATCAGGTAAACTGAAACGTTCTCACGCTTACACAAGCCATTTATTCGCTAACAAATCTACAAAAGCTAAACGTAAACTACGTAAAGCTGGTGTAGTAAGCGCTGGTGACTTCAAACGCATTCGTCAAATGCTTGACAACTTAAAATAAGTTCGGCTGATATATAGAACAATTAGGAGGTAATATTATGCCAAGAGTAAAAGGTGGTACAGTTACTCGTCAACGTCGTAAAAAAGTAATTAAATTAGCAAAAGGTTACTACGGTTCAAAAAATACATTATTCAAGGTTGCTAACCAACAGGTTATGAAATCTCTAATGTATGCATTCCGTGACCGCCGTCAAAAGAAACGTGACTTCCGTAAATTATGGATTACACGTATCAACGCAGCAGCTCGTATGAATGGTCTTTCTTACAGCCGCTTAATGCACGGTCTTAAAAATGCTGGCATCGAAGTTAACCGCAAGATGCTTGCTGACTTAGCTGTTCATGACGAAAAAGCTTTCGCTGAATTAGCAACAGTTGCAAAAAACAACATTAACTAATTAATTAGTTGAAACCTTAGAAGAATTTTCTTCTAAGGTTTTTTGTTTGTATACAAAGAGCGCGATGTCGTTATCGATATGACAAAACCCATATAAAATCTATAGCAATATAGAAGAATATACATATGAAGTCAGGAGAATCCTTCTGGCTTTTTTTTATTATGCCCCTTTGGAAAGAAGAGTATCTTTCCTAGGTGAAACGACACTGCTATAATGGAAAGATGATATGGAACTTTCATCAGATAAAATAACATTTTTATTAGTGGACAATACACGGATAATGATTAACTATCACCAATTGGAGTGAACAATCTAATCGTGATGATTGAAACGTATTTGTAAATTAAGGACAAGCTATTTTGTAAAGAGGTAAATAGCTAACTTATTAATAAGAAACGAAAAATAATAATGAACTTTGAGATGAAACAACATTGTTGCGTAAAATGCGATGTTGGAGGAGGACAATAGAGTGGACTTACTACAACTATTTAAATTACAAAAAGAATTAGATGACCGTATTGCGAAAGAACATGACTTACAACCGAAAAAGTTGTTAAAAGAAAAAATGTTAGCTCTTCTTGTAGAAATTGGAGAACTTGCAAATGAAACACGTTGTTTTAAATATTGGAGCAACAAACCAGCATCAGAACGTGAAGTAATATTAGAAGAATACGTAGATGGTTTGCATTTTATTTTATCAATCGGAATTGATTTAGGTATTGATAAAAACTTCTTATTCTATAAGTGTGCACAGACGAATAAAACACAAGTGGAAATTTTCTTAGACACATATGCGAAGGTGATTCGTTTTACGGATCAACCATCTATTACGAACTATATTGAATTATTTACAAGCTACCTTCGACTTGGACAAGCACTTGAGTTTGAACAAGAAGAGATTGAAAAGGCATATTTAGATAAAAACGAAGTAAATCATCAGCGTCAAACACAAGGATACTAAGTTAATTTTTGAATATTTCAATTTCCTTTTGTATAATGAAGTGACTGAAGAAAAAGGAGGGTGTTGGCAATGACAAAATTAGACGAGACATTGACAATGCTAAAAGAATTAACAGATGCGCGTGGTATTGCGGGTAACGAGCGTGAACCACGTGAAGTAATGAAGAAATATATTGAGCCGTTTGCGGACGAACTTTCTACTGATAATTTAGGAAGTTTAGTTGCGAAAAAAGTAGGGGAAGAGAACGGTCCAAAAATTATGGTTGCAGGTCATTTAGATGAAGTTGGTTTTATGATTACGCAAATTGATGACAAAGGTTTCCTTCGTTTCCAAACGGTTGGTGGCTGGTGGTCACAAGTTATGCTTGCACAGCGGGTAACAATTGTAACGCGTACAGGAGATGTAACAGGTGTTATCGGTTCAAAACCACCTCATATCTTACCTCCAGAAGCGCGTAAAAAGCCAGTTGACATTAAAGACATGTTCATCGATATTGGTGCTTCTAGTCAAGAAGAGGCAATGGAGTGGGGCGTACGACCAGGAGATCAAGTTGTACCTTATTTTGAATTCCAAGTAATGAAGAATGAAAAAATGTTACTTGCAAAAGCATGGGATAACCGAATTGGTTGTGCAATTGCAATTGACGTATTAAAACAATTAAAAGATGAAAAGCATCCAAACGTTGTATATGGCGTAGGGACTGTACAAGAAGAAGTCGGTCTTCGTGGTGCAAAAACATCTGCAAACTATATTAAACCAGATATCGCGTTCGCGGTAGATGTTGGTATTGCTGGTGACACACCGGGTGTAACGTCAAAAGAAGCGCAAAGTAAAATGGGTGATGGACCACAGATCATTTTATATGATGCTTCTGTTATTGGCCATACAGGTTTACGTGACTTTGTAGTTGATGTTGCTGATGAATTACAAATTCCATACCAATATGATTCAGTAGCGGGCGGTGGAACGGATGCAGGTGCAATTCATATTGCTGTAAATGGTATTCCGTCTATGGCAATTACGATTGCAACCCGTTACATTCATTCTCATGCGGCAATGTTACACCGTGATGATTATGAAAATGCAGTGAAGTTAATTGTAGAAGTTATTAAACGTCTTGATAAAGAGGCTGTACATAACATTACATTTAATTAATAGAAAAAGCGAAGGAGCCTCTCCTTCGCTTTTTTGTGTTTTAAAAAGGTCGTTCTAATCCTGCGGCAGTATGAGCCCCTAAAATGATTAAACGAGTTAATTGCATGGCCATAAAATGCGGGGTATATATCATCCCTTTTTTTAGCCATGACATAATCATGCCGAGATGGGCACCAGTAACATAACTAAGGAGAATGTCACGTGGAACCATTAGTTTTTCATCGTTAGGCTGTGCAATAGAGAGGCTTAATGTTAAATGTGTTTGAATGGCTTTCATCATTTTATACGTAAAGTTTCCGGCAGCTTTATCACCAAGCATGACGTTATAGAAGTTCGCATTTTCTGCGATATGTTCAAATAAAGACAAGAAATTTGGATGTGGTGAATCAAATGTAAGTTGAAAATCTTCTTTATTTCTATTTTTCGGTTTAATAACTTCTGTTAGCTTCTCTAACATTTCTTCAATGCTTTTGTCTAGTAAGTCATATTTATCGTGGTAATGGCTATAAAACGTAGCGCGATTTACAGGAGCACGTTCTGCAATATGTTGAACAGTTACATTTTCAAACCCTTTTTCGCCTACTAAAGCGACAAAAGCATCCTGTATGAGTTGTCTCGTCCGTTTTACACGTGGATCATTTGTATTTTTAATAGACATTTTTATTTCCCCTCGTTTAATTTTCTGTATTTAAACAACATATTGGTATTATATTGTTGTTTAAGCGACATTTCATACGTAAATTGTCGGTTGTAGATTTGAAATAATTATTTATAATTATAAACGATAGTCCTTCAGAAATCAGCACCGCTTGCAGGTAGATAAATTTCGATTTACACCGCAGATGGTGTGATTTTTTTGTTTAAAAGTTAATATAATTAACAATTAAACAATCTAAACAATAAGGACGTAAATAGTCTAGAAAAAAATTATATGCGATATAAGGAGAGGAATGCAATGAATCAGTTTCGAAGAATGGTGATTATCAACATTATCACATTAATTGTACTAGTTGGTGGCGGTATTGGCGGTTATTACTATTACAATCAAGCGGAAAATTACTTAAAAACAGACAATGCAAAAATTGATGGAAAGGTAATTCCGATTGCATCACCAGTAGCAGGGAAATTAACTGACTGGAAAGCTGAAGTAGGTAAGAACTACAACGAGAATGATAAATTAGGTGCTGTCACTGTAGCGGCAGCGAATGGAGAACAAACAGTAGATGTAACAATTCCACAAAATGCAACAGTTGTACAATCAAACGCAACAACAAATGCTTTCGTTGGAGCAGGTAGCCCAATCGCTTATGCATTTGATATGAACAATTTATGGGTAACAGCAAATATTGAAGAAACAGATGTTGATGATGTTCAAAAAGGTCAAGATGTAGATGTGTATGTAGATGCATACCCAGATACAACGTTAACAGGAAAAGTAGAACAAGTTGGCTTAACAACAGCGAACACATTCTCTATGTTACCATCAAGCAACGCAACAGCGAACTATACGAAAGTAACACAAGTAGTACCAGTTAAAATTTCTTTAGATCATAGCAAATCAGTAAATATTGTTCCTGGCATGAATGTGACAGTTCGTATTCATAAGTAAGGGGGAGATGAGATGTCCTCAATTGTAATTGCAGGATATGCACTATTTTGTATAATCGTCTTCTTCCTTGTAAATCGTCTTTTACGAAAGAAAAAAACGAAAATGGGAGAAGAACAAGTCCCAGCCGTAAGTAAAATAGAAGTAAGTAAAGTTGAAACAGAAGAGAAAGACATTGAACGAAAGCAAGAACCGGAAATTTCTAATGTAGTTGAGTTGGAAACAGGAAAGCAAGAAGAAGTAAAACAAGAAAAAGAAGTGCCGAAAAAACAAATGTCTATGCCTGTAGAGAATGTGAACGTAAAAGCAGTGGTAGCTGTATTAATTCTCGGCATGTTCGTTTCTATTTTAAACCAAACAATCATTAACGTTGCATTGCCTCCGTTAATGAATGAATTTAACGTATCAACTTCAACAGCACAATGGTTAATTACAGGCTTCATGCTTGTAAATGGTATTTTAGTACCGATTAGTGCCTTTTTAGTTTCACGATTTACGTATCGTAAATTATTCGTAGCAGCAATGTTATTCTTTACGGTAGGATCTATCATTTGTGCTACTTCAGGAAACTTTACAATGATGATGACGGGCCGCGTTATTCAAGCGGTTGGTGCGGGTATTTTAATGCCGGTTGGTATGAATATCTTCATGACATTATTCCCGCCTCATAAGCGCGGAGCTGCAATGGGATTACTAGGTGTAGCAATGATTTTAGCACCAGCTATCGGACCAACTGTAACAGGTTGGGTAATTGAAAATTACAGCTGGAACTTAATGTTCTATGCGATGTTTATTATCGGTTTAATTATTACGTTCCTATCTTTAAAATTCTTTACACTAGCGCAGCCAGTGTCTAAAACAAAATTAGATATATTTGGTGTTGTTAGTTCAAGTATTGGACTAGGAAGCTTATTGTACGGATTTAGTGAAGCTGGAAACAATAGTTGGACTAGTGCCGAAGTTGTTATTTCACTTATTATCGGTGTAATTGGTTTAGCGTTATTTATTTGGAGAGAGTTAACAACGGATAATAAAATGCTTGATTTACAAGTATTTAAATATCCAGTATTTACTTTTACTTTAGTAATTAACGCAATCGTTACGATGGCATTATTCGGAGGTATGTTATTACTTCCTGTATATCTGCAAAACATTCGTGGCTTTACGCCAATTGAATCTGGTTTACTACTTCTTCCAGGATCATTAATTATGGGGATCATGGGACCAGTAGCGGGTAAATTATTCGATAAATATGGCATTCGTCCATTAGCGATAATTGGATTGGCAATTACGACGTATGCGACATATGAATTTACAAAATTATCGATGGATACACCGTATAGCGTTATTATGACGGATTATATTATACGCTCAATTGGTATGTCATTCATTATGATGCCAATTATGACAGCTGGTATGAACGCGCTACCGATGAAATTAATTTCTCACGGTACAGCAACGCAAAATACGTCAAGACAAGTAGCGGGTTCAATCGGAACAGCGATTTTAATTACACTTATGACGCAACAAACGACTGCGCACGTAGCAGATTATGGAAATATGTTAACAACGTCAAACCCAATTTTAGTTGATAAAGTACACGGCATGGGGCAAAGCTTAGCAGCGATTGCTGGATCAGCACAAGCAGGAGATGCGATGAGCACGCAACTATTATTCGGACAAATTTCAAAGTTATCTGCAATTAACGGTATTAACGATGCCTTCTTAATTGCAACGATACTTGCAGGGATTGCTTGGGTGTTATCGTTCTTCTTACCATCAGGCAATAAACCAAATAGAAAAGCAGGGAATTAATTTCCCTGCTTTTTATTTTGGATAGTATTAATAAATAAATGAGAAATAACGATCCAAATTATTGAAAAATGTTAAAGAAAGAGGAATTTGAAGTTGTTATAAAAGAATAAAGAGAGAAATCGTGATGATATCTCTCTTTAACTTAAAAGTGCTACTATATTATTTATAATATGAAATAGTATGGTTGGAATGATGGAATTTGTTTTCCTGTATAAAAAAGCCATCATTAGCCCTGCGAAGAACGCACTCACCATTATCCCCAGTGAGTATGTATGGGCGACTCCGAAAAATAAACTTGTCAAAATTGCAGCAATCCAGAATGGGAACCGTTCTGAGAAGAAGCGAAGCATAAAACCTCTGAAAATGAGTTCTTCAAAAATGGGTGTAAGTATTGCGGACCCGATAAGTAACAATATTTGATATTGGCTTAAAATATGTAAGTTTAACGCAGACGATTGTTCTTCTGATGCATCTGGAAATACGTGTTGTAATACGAATGAATTGAAAAGGATACTTAATGAAAAGATAATGAACAAGTATGCGTATGTACGATATTTTTTTAATACACTAAAGTCAAATGATGGTAATAATAATGTTTTGGCAGGCTCGTATTTAAATATGAAAAACAATAGAATAATTAGTTGTAGTGCAGTACCTGTCGTATCTATAATAGATTCGTATAAGGCGATTTGTGTTTTATCTGCAAATATACTTTTATACATTATTAGTGGGAGTATAAGGAATGTAGTTATAAAACCAGTGCCCCAAAATGCAAATAGAGTAGAGGGGATAAATTGTCCCCATGACATGGATTGTTTTTGTTCGTGCGGAAGTTGTGTAGTAAGTTGCATATGTTTAAACCACCTCTTTATATTTGTATATTTAATTATAAAGTATTTGTTTTTTGAATGTAACATTTAAATATTACATATAAAGGTGTATTTTCCATAAAATAATAAAAGAGGTATCACCCTATAGTGATGCCTCTTTCTCATTGATAACTATGTTCTGTTTTGTTGTTTGATTTCGATTGCTCTATTTGTAATTCACGCTCTACCAATCGATCTAACTGTTGAATTGCTTTTAGTGCTTTTTCATAAGAAATTGTTCGATAATGATGCGCTCCGCCCGGTTCTTCATCTGCTTCGTCTGCCCATTTAATAATATTTTGAAGAGACGTTCTTTCAATTTCTTGTTCCACTAAGAAAGAATCTGTATGAAGAAGAATGGCGATGGAAATTTCTTTTGCTAGTTTAGGGTGTTCTCCTAATCTAATAAGCAATTTATGAGCTCTTTCTGCTCCTTTAATTGCGTGTATATCATTCTTTTTATATAAATCATAGTCCCATTCGCCGCCTGTGTACCACGTATGATGTCCGATATCATGAAGGAAACCGGCTTTTGTCGCAGCATCGACTGAGGCGTGATGCTTTTTAGCTAAGTGAAACGCATGGTAAGCGACAGCGATCGCGTGGACCATCCCAGAACGATTTACGTATTTTTGTGTAATGTGGTGTTTAAAAATTTGTTCAAGCGTAATACGGTGCATAAAACATTCACTCCTTTTATCCCGCTTTAACGGGCAGTAAGATTCCTACTTCAAAATTCGGCGAATACGAGGAAGTTAGGTGGGGAATCAACTGCCCGTAAAAGCCCGATTGGTTCAACTAATAATTAGTGGGGATGAACACCGCTCCCCACTAATTAAAGTTTCACTTTATCTAATGGTGTCTATAAAGAAAATCGATCGGTTTAAATGTATTTTGAACATTGTACTCCATCATAGTTGGTTAGTAAAGTAGAAATGTTTAGGAGAAGAAAAAAAATTCCGCAAAAAAATCACCTTAGCTTATGCAAAGGTGATTTTTAAATTGCTTATTTTTTTAATCCTTGCTCTAGTGTTTCTAACATTTCATGCTTTTCATTTTCATCAGCGTTTTTCCAAATGACTTCGAATAAGACACCAAGACCTGGGAGCATTTTCTCTTCACCGCTTTGAATTGCATCGACAATTGTTTCTTGTAATTGATCTTGTGTATTACCAGATACATTTGCTAATACAGCACCGCGTAAATTAAAACTCATTGTTTTCACCTCTTCTTCAGAATTGAAACTGACGTTAGTTTTTGTTCTTTTTTATGTAAATATGTATGAAAAATAGGCTATAATGATAAGACAAGAAGAGAGGGAAATACATATTATGAAAAACATTGATTCAGTACAAAATCCGCGTGTGAAGCAGTGGAAAAAGCTGCAAACGAAGAAAGAGCGCGATAAAAAAGGTTTATTTTTTGTAGAAGGATTCCATTTAGTGGAGGAAGCTTTAAAAGCAGGAGTTGTAACAGAACTTATCGTTTCAGATCAGACAGACCTTCCGAAAGATTGGACAGTTAATGATGTAGAAATGTATATCGTACCGGAAGCAATCGTAAAAGTACTTCGTGAAACAGAAACGACGCAAGGTGTATTTGCTGTTTGTGAAAAGCATGAGAAGGAAGTAGCTCTTGCTGATGGGAAGTTTCTTTTATTAGATGGCCTGCAAGACCCAGGTAACTTAGGGACAATTATTCGTACAGCTGATGCAGCTGGTATTCATGCCGTTGTGCTTGGAGAAGGTTGTGTTGATGTTTATAATAGTAAAGTACTCCGTTCTACACAAGGTTCTATTTTTCACTTACCAATTGTAAAAGGGAACTTAGAAGAATGGGTAGACAAGCTAAAAGAAAATAACGTTCCTGTATATGGAACAGCTCTTGAAAATGGAGTTCCGTACGGGGAAGTAACACCAGCTGGTAGCTTTGCATTAATTGTAGGAAATGAAGGAAACGGCGTACGCCAAGAAATTCTTGCAAAAACGGATCGAAACTTGTATATTCCGATTTACGGCGGGGCAGAATCATTAAATGTTGCAGTTGCAGCAGGAATTTTAACGTATTATTTGCAAAGCCCGGTTGCGAACAAATAAAAAACTTCTTATAATAAGTTGAAGTACATTATATTAAAAGTTAAATAACGAAAAACGTTGATAGAGAAGAGTAGCTTACAAAATCGCCATATAGGGAGAGAATGCCGTAGACTGAAAGCATTCTTATGGTAGACGGAAGTGAATTCACCTCTGGAGTTGACGCCAGGACCATGTATATGTAAAGGCGTTCCGGTCAGAATTGATCGTTATAACTAATGAGTGGGCAGACATGTTCTGTCAATTTAGGGTGGTACCGCGAATTTACCTCGTCCCTTTTTGGGAGCGAGGTTTTTTTATTTTTAAAATTAGGAGGGTTCCAAATGGAAGCACGTTTAAAAGAGCTAAAGCAAAAAGCGTTAGAGCTTATTGAAGAAGCGAAAGAGCTAAAAGGCTTAAACGACGTACGCGTAGCGTATTTAGGAAAAAAAGGTCCAATTACAGAAGTATTACGCGGCATGGGAAAATTATCAGCAGAAGAGCGTCCACGTATGGGAGCATTAGTAAATGAAGTACGTGAAGCGATTCAAACGCGTCTAGACGACAAAATCAGCAACTTAGAAAAAGCAGTAATTGAAGCGAAATTAGCAACTGAAACAATTGATGTTACATTGCCAGGTCGTCCTGTTGAAACAGGTTGTCACCATCCGTTAACAGCTGTTGTTGAACAAATTGAAGATGTATTCATCGGTATGGGTTATGAAGTAGCGGAAGGAACAGAAGTAGAAAAAGACTACTACAACTTCGAAGCATTAAACTTACCGAAAGATCACCCAGCGCGTGATATGCAAGATACATTCTACATTACAGAAGAAACGTTACTACGTACACATACATCTTCTGTGCAAGCACGTACGATGGAAAATAATAAAGAAAAAGGCCCAATTAAAATTATTTGTCCTGGTAAAGTGTATCGCCGTGATGACGATGATGCGACGCATTCACACCAGTTCATGCAAATTGAAGGTCTTGTAATTGATAAAAATATTCGTATGAGTGACTTAAAAGGTACACTGCAAGTATTCGTGAAAAAGATGTTCGGTGAAGATCGTGAAATCCGTCTTCGTCCAAGTTTCTTCCCATTCACAGAGCCATCTGTAGAGATGGACATTTCTTGTATGATGTGTCATGGCAAAGGTTGCGGCACTTGTAAAGGAACTGGTTGGATTGAAATTTTAGGCGCAGGTATGGTTCACCCGAACGTACTTGAAATGGCTGGTTATGATTCAAAAGAATATCAAGGTTTCGCATTCGGTATGGGCGCAGAGCGTATCGCAATGTTGAAATACGGCGTAGATGACATTCGTCATTTCTATACAAATGATGTACGTTTCTTACAACAATTCAAACGAGCGTAAGGGAAGGAGAGGATAAGTATGTTCGTATCATATCGTTGGTTACAAGAGTATGTAGATATTAAAGATGTAACGGCACAAGAACTAGCAGACAAAATCACGAAAAGTGGTATTGAAGTAGAAGGTGTTGAAGTATTAAATAAAGGTGTAAAAGGTGTTGTAGTTGGTCACGTATTAGAATGTGAAAAACACCCAGAAGCTGATAAGTTAAGCAAATGCTTAATTGACATCGGCGAAGAAGAACCAGTTCAAATTATTTGTGGTGCTGCTAACATTGCAAAAGGTTTAAAAGTACCAGTTGCAAAAGTTGGCGCTGTACTTCCTGGTAATTTCAAAATTAAAAAAGCAAAACTACGTGGTGAAGCTTCTCACGGTATGGTTTGTGCTCTTCAAGAGCTTGGCATTGATGGAAAGTTAGTTTCAAAAGAATACGCAGATGGTATCTTCATCTTCCCAAGTGACGCTGAAGTTGGTGCAGATGCACTTGAAATTTTAAACTTACATGATGAAGTACTTGAGCTTGGTTTAACACCAAACCGTGCAGATTGCTTAAACATGTTAGGTGTTGCATATGAAGTAGCTGCTATTTACGGCCGTGAAGTAAAACTTCCAGCTATCGACTTACAAGAAACAGCAGAAAAAACTGCCGATTACATTTCTGTAAGTGTAGAAGCGAAAGAAGAAAATCCATTATACATTGCAAAAATGGTGAAGAACGTAAAAATTGGTCCATCACCAATGTGGATGCAAACTCGCCTTATGGCAGCTGGCATTCGTCCGATTAGCAACGTAGTTGATATTACAAACTACATTCTAATGGAATACGGTCAACCGTTACATGCATTCGATTACGATAAATTAGGTTCAAAAGAAATCGTTGTTCGTCTTGCAAAAGAAGGCGAAAAAATTGAAACGTTAGATGATCAAGAACGTACGTTACAAAGCCACCACCTTGTTATTACAAACGGCACAAAAGCGTTAGCAGTTGCTGGTGTAATGGGCGGAGCGGATTCAGAAGTTACAAATGAAACAGTAAACGTTCTAATTGAGTCTGCATACTTTGCAGGTCAAACAGTGCGCCGTACATCAAAAGACTTAGGTCTTCGCAGTGAATCAAGTGCACGTTTCGAAAAAGGAATCGACCCAACACGTACATTTGAAGCAATTCAACATGCAGCTGCTTTAATGGCAAAATACGCTGGCGGTGAAGCACTTGAAGGAGTAGTAGAAGCTGACAACTTACAAGTACAGGAGCGTACAGTATCTGTTACTGCTGAAAAAGTAAACCGAGTATTAGGCACAAATATTTCTGCGAGTGAAATGGGTACAATATTCACAAACTTGAAATTCCCATTCACAGAAGTAGAAGGAACATTCCACGTGAATGTACCAGCACGTCGTCCTGATATTACAATTTCAGAAGACTTAGTAGAAGAAGTGGGCCGTCTATACGGTTATGACCACATTCCAGTTACATTACCTTCTGGAACAATGACTCGTGGTAAATTAACAGCAGCGCAAACGAAACGTCGTAAAGTACGTCGCTTCTTAGAAGGTGCTGGTTTATATGAAGCAATTACGTATTCATTAACAAGCGCTGACAAAGCGAAACAATATATGGTGGAGCCAAACGAAAAAGCGCCTGTAGCTCTTGCGCTTCCAATGAGTGAAGAACGTAGCCAACTTCGTTTAAGCTTAGTGCCACAATTGTTAGAAGCAGTTTCATACAATGTCGCTCGTAAAAACGATAGCGTTGCTTTATACGAAGTAGGTTCTATCTTCTTACCGACAGAAGAAGGAGAACTTCCGAAAGAAGAACAACATCTTGCAGGTGTTATGACAGGGCTTGCTCTTCACCATGCATGGCAAGGTGAGAAAAAAGTAGTAGACTTCTTCGTTGTGAAAGGTGTACTAGAAGGTCTATTTGACGTACTTGGCGTTTCAAACCAAATCACATATGCACCAGCAAAACGTGAAGGTATGCACCCAGGTCGTACAGCTGACATCGTATTAGAAGGCGAAGTAATTGGTTTCATCGGTCAATTGCACCCAGAAGCAGAAAAACAATTAGATGTGAAAAATACATTCGTATTCGAACTATCTCTTGTAAAAGTATTCGGTGCAGACACTGAAGAAACTTACTACTCAGCAATTCCACGTTTCCCATCTATGACACGTGACATGGCTGTTGTCGTAACGAAAGAAACAAAAGCTGGCGAAATGAAGCAAGTTATTGCTGAAGCTGGTGGAGAACTTCTGAAAGACGTAACACTATTTGACTTATACGAAGGTGAAAAAATGGAAGAAGGCAAGAAATCACTTGCATTCTCTATGAACTACTTCGATGCAGAGCGTACGTTAACAGACGAAGAAGTAACAGAAGCACATAACCGCGTGTTAACAGCGGTAGAAGAGAAATTTGGTGCGGAGTTACGTAAATAATAAGAAATTGCCGGATTTATTCCGGCAATTTTTTTAGTGGATTGGTTGTCGGAAAATGTCGGTAAGTCGATATATTACAAAAATCGCCGATATATTTGGAGTTACGGTCGATATATTACAAAAATCGCCGATATATTTGGAGTTACGATCGATATATTATAAAAATCGCTGATATATTTGGAGTTACGATCGATATATTACAAAAATCGCTGATATATTTTCCGACATCTTGCATCTTTCTCTCGAATGTAGTACATTAATTTTAGTTTAACAAAATGAAAGACGATGATAAGGAAAAGTAGTATATACTATAATCCAAAGCGAGTCAGGGACGGTGAGAGCCTGATGAGGCGGTATATGTGAAGAACACCTTGGAGTTGCTAACCGAAATTGAATCTTGTATTCAAGAGTAGACTTAGACGGGAATCCGGCCTGTTACAAACCGGGAAGTATGTATTACATACGAGTTAAAGTTGGTCTTTATGACAAATTGGGTGGTACCGCGAAGTTTAACCTTTCGTCCCTTTATGGATGAAAGGTTTTTTTGTATTTAAATATATCAGCAAAGGAGAATTTCACTATGGAAAACACATTAGTAAAAAGTCTGTATAGAGACACAGATAAATACGCAGGTCAAACAGTACAAGTATCAGGGTGGATTCGTAACTTACGTGATTCAAAAGCATTTGGTTTCATCGAATTAAACGACGGTAGCTTTTTCAAAAGCGTTCAAATCGTTTTCGATACAGAATTAGATAACTTCAAAGAAATTGCAAAGCTTCCACTTAGCTCTTCAGTTAAAGTAGAAGGTAAAGTAATTGTAACGCCTGGAGCGAAACAACCATTTGAAATTAAAGCAGAAAAAATTGATATTGAGGGCTTATCAGATTCTGATTACCCACTTCAAAAGAAACGTCATACGTTTGAATACTTACGTACAATTGCTCACTTACGTCCAAGAACAAATGCATTCTCTGCAACGTTCCGCGTACGTTCTATCGCAGCATTTGCGATTCACCAATTCTTCCAAGAGCGTGGATTCGTACATGTTCACACACCAATCATTACTGGTAGTGATACAGAAGGTGCGGGCGAAATGTTCCGCGTAACAACGCAAGATTTAAACAACGTACCAAAAGGCGAAGACGGACAAGTTGATGAATCAAAAGACTTCTTCGGCAAAGAAACAAACTTAACAGTAAGTGGACAGCTGAACGCTGAAGCTTATGCATTAGCATTCCGTGATGTATACACATTCGGACCTACATTCCGTGCAGAAAACTCAAACACAACTCGCCACGCTGCTGAGTTCTGGATGGTTGAGCCTGAGATTGCATTCGCTGAACTAGGTGACGTAATGAACCTTACAGAAGATATGCTGAAATATGCAATGAAATACGTATTAGAGCATGCACCAGAAGAAATGGAATTCTTCAACAGCTTCGTTGATAAAACAGTTCTAGAGCGTATGAACAACGTAATTAACTCTGACTTCGGTCGCATCACTTATACAGAAGCAATTAAAGTACTTCAAGAATCAGGTGCTGACTTCAAATACCCAGTAGAATGGGGTATTGACTTACAAACAGAGCATGAAAGATACTTATCAGAAGAAATCTTCAAACGCCCTGTATTCGTAACTGACTATCCGAAAGACATTAAAGCATTCTACATGCGCTTAAATGATGACGGTAAAACAGTAGCTGCTACTGACCTTCTAGTTCCTGGCATCGGTGAATTAATCGGCGGAAGTCAACGTGAAGAAAGAATGGACGTTTTAGTAGACAGAATTAAAGAATTAGGCATGAAAGAAGAGGACTACTGGTGGTACTTAGAACTTAGAAAATACGGCGGTACAAAACACGCTGGATTCGGTCTAGGTTTCGAGCGCTTCCTAATGTACATCACTGGCATGGCTAACATCCGTGACGTAATTCCATTCCCAAGAACTCCAGGTTCTTCTGAATTCTAAAATATGAAAAAAGCGAGAGCAACTGCTCTCGCTTTTTTATAAAAATATATTATTGGATTTTTATAAAGTGATTTCGATATGATATACCTTTGATATTTAGTATATTCGCAGGTTCTGTTTTTATATTTTAAGAGTTTATTTTTTGCTTGAGTAGATCGTGTATATATAAGGCACATATTGGATAAAAGGTGGGGGAAATATGAAAATTAAGAAAATAAAATTGGAAAATAACCCAATTCTGGGGGATATTGAACTGGAATTTACTGATGAATCAGGGAGAATAATTAATAATGTTATTATCGCTGGAGAAAATGGTACAGGGAAAACAACTTTGCTAGAAATTATTTATGATTTTTGCGCTTTAGAAATAGATCATAATAAGGAAATTCGTCAATTTACTATAGAGTTGACAGATGCAGAGGTTGCTTTTTTGCAGAGTGTACCTCTATACGAATCATCACTGCAGAATGGTATAAAAAATAACGAAGTTAGGATTACTATAGATTATTATAATTTTAATAACAATGAATTCTGGTTCTATAAGGATGAAGAGGATGATGCTTCAGAACAATCGTTAAGGGGCAGTTATTACTATCGAAATGATGAGTTGGGACAGGTTCTTAAAGGTATATATTCAACAACTGAGGTGAATTATACCCCAGAGAGTATTAATGCAGTTACAGCAGGGGATATTGATTTGGAGGCTAAAGGGAGTATAAAATCGACTAGTAATATTGCTACTGAAATAACCCAGTTACTAGTTGATATCAAGACTTTAGATGATTCTGAACTGAGTGATTGGGTGGTTGAGCACCCCAATGCAGTACCGATAGACGAAGTAAAGCAAGTTAGAATGAAAAGATTTATGAATGCTTTTAATTATATTTTTCCTGCAAAGAGATATTCTGGTGTTAGGAACGAAAATGGGAATAAGAAAGTTTACTTTAAGGAATATGATAAAGAAATGCCGATTGAGAAACTAAGTTCTGGTGAGAAACAAATTGTCTTTAGAGGTAGTTTTTTATTAAAGGATCAAAAAAGTAGCCAAGGCATTATCGCTTTAATAGATGAACCAGAGCTTAGTTTACATCCTGATTGGCAAATGAAAATAGTTAACTATTTCAAGAGGCTTTTTATAAATGAAGATGGAGAACAGACTTCTCAACTCTTTTTTGTAACACATTCTCCTTTTATTATTCATAATAATGATAGAATAGACGATAAAATTGTCATTTTAAAAAAAGATGAAAATGGAGATGTATACCTACCCGCTGAAGGGAAGTTCTTCTCTTGGACGTCAGAACAAGTAGTAAAAGAAGCATTTAATATAAATAGCACTATCGATGAAGTTAGAGAGAAAAGGAAAAATCTAATTATTACGGAGGGCAAAACTGATTGGAAGCATCTGAAAAGAGCTTTATTAAAACTACAAGAAAATGAATTATTTGTTGATGTTGATTTTGAATTTTTAGACTACGAAGGAACGCAAATGGGACATGGGGAATTGTTAGCTCTTTGTAAACAAGTTAGCAAGATTCAAAATGAGTATAAAATCGTTTGCATTTTTGATAGAGATGTATCCAATGTTAATAGAGAAGTTGCTTCGCAGGGAGCGGATTATAAATCATGGGGGAATAATGTATATTCATTGTTATTACCGGTTCCTAAGCATAGGGAAGAAACGCCAGGTATATGCATCGAACATTATTATTTTGATAGCGAGATAACACTTATGGATGAAACGGGAAAAAGAATGTATTTGGGAAATGAATTTAGTCGTAAATCTGGGCAACATATTTTAGAAAAAGATAAGTTTTGCCAGGCTAAAAATAAAGTTGGTGGCAGTTCAATTAGTATTATAGATAGAGATTGTGATGTATTTGTAGGTGAGAAAGAGGATGAGAATATAGCATTATCCAAGAATCAATTTGCGGAGAATATATTACAGGGGGTTAAACCGTTCGATACAGTGAATTTTGATAATTTTCAACCTATATTTGAAATTATTGAAGAGATAATACAAGAAAGTTAGAAAAATGGGCAGAAGAGTGATTTTTTAGCTCTTCTTTAAACGTTAGAATAACAATTTGTAGAGTTGTATTTACATGCATTTCTAAATACAGATGTCTTTTTAAGAATATAAGGAATAGATAGTTTTGGTGTAGTAATTTATGTATTATTTTTGAAAGGGAAATAGAATTAATTTGTACTTATTTAAGAGGAAACAAGGCGAAAAGAATCCAATTCTTTTCGCCTTGTTTAGTTCATGAAAATCATGTCGATACTAAAAAGTAGTTATTTTTTCAATAAGCGAAACGCCTTTTCCGTATTAGCAAAATGCAGTTTCACAAACTCAGGTAATCGTTCTTTACCAAGCTTTTGAATTAATTTAGCGGCGGCGATATCAACTTGTTTACCAGCACCTTTTGGAAGGGGCATACCAGCTTTTTTGCTTAGTTCGTTAAATTGTTTTACGAATGAGTAACGAGCTAAAATGGAGGCGGCGGCTACTGCTAAATGGACGCTTTCGCCTTTCGTTGCGAAGTAAACATTTTCACGTTGTACCTGTTTTTGTTTTGCTAAATATTTGTAGTATGTATCAGGCTGTGTGAATTGGTCGATTAAGACGCCTTCAGGTTTTATAGGTGCCATTTTAGCTAATAAGTTTGTAATAGCTTTATTATGTAGCAAAGCTTTTAGTTTACCTTGGTTGTTTCCTTTATCAAATAGCTCGTTATATTTTTCGTTATGAAGAACGAGAGAGCTGTAAGGAACAACGTGTAGAAGTTGTTTTGCAATGGCAGTAATTTGTTCGTCATTTAAGTTTTTAGAGTCTTTTACACCAAGTTCTTTTAGTAGTGGAATTTGCTTCGCATCCACATATACAGCAACGACTGTCATCGGTCCGAAGAAATCACCAGTCCCCACTTCATCTGACCCTACGATCGACATTGTACCGATGGAAGCAGGCGGTGCATAACGGTGTGAATCAACAGATCTTTTTACAGCTGTTTTCGGTGTTTGAGAGACAGTTTGCCAACGAGAAGCTTCTGCTTCAGCACGTCCACCTTGGAACATTACTTTTCCAGATTTATACGCTGTGATTGTGCAAGATGGCACTTTTGCCATGAAGATTCCGCCTTGTGGAGTTTTCGGGCTAAGCGAATGTTTATATTGTTGTTTCATGTCTTCAATTACTGTAGAATTTGTTTGAATTACGATAGAATTTGACATAATGGTCACCCCTTTTTTTATATTGTTATTTTTATCATATCGGATTGTTCTTTCTGTTTCCATATTATGAAGGTTCATGGTATGATAAACTTTAGGATTCTGTACGTGATTGGAGGCCGGTGAGTTGTCACAACAAAAGGGAAAGAAAAGTCGAATTAATGTAGAAATCTATGGTCAGCAATATTCAGTTGTTGGCGATGAAAGTACAAGTCATATCCGCATGGTAGCAGCGATTGTGGATGATAAAATGCGCGAACTCAATGCCAAGAATCCTTCGCTTGACACGAGTAGACTAGCGGTATTGACGGCGGTAAACGTCATACACGATTACATAAAATTAAAAGAAGAACATGAGAAATTGAAAGAAAGTATGACAAAAAAAGGAATGGAATAACATGATTGATATTATTATCATTTTACTGCTTGTTATGGGATTTTTCCTCGGCTTACGCAGAGGGTTTATTCTGCAACTTGTAAAGTTAACAAGCTTTATTATCGCATACCTTGTTGCATACTGGTACTGTAAAGATTTAGCGCCAGCACTTGCGAAATTTATTCCGTATCCATTTGATAAAAATGTATCTGTTCCAGAATGGATTGATGCAAATAATATTGAGACAGTATTTTATCAAGCGCTTGCGTTTATCATATTGTTTATTATCACAAAAATTGCACTTTCATTACTTGGTAATTTGTTAAATATGTTTGCAGAAATACCGGTTTTAAAGCAAGTAAATGCGTTTGCGGGGGCACTCCTCGGATTTTTAGAAGTATATATTATTTTGTTTGTCTTAATTATCATTGGAAACATTCTTCCGATTGAACAATTACAAACACCATTACAACAATCATCAATTAGCAAAATAATTGTAGACGATACACCGATTCTCTCTGAAAAGGTGAAGGAACTATGGCAGACAGGTAGCAGAGTATAACTTCTCTTTTTTCGGAAAGAGAAGTTTTTTTCTATGAAAGAAAGGCGGGGTAATGATGAAAGTAAATAAAAAACAAGTTATCAAATTATTAGAGACAATCGGGCTTTTTATGGAACTAAAGGGTGCGAATCCATTTAAAATATCTGCATTTCGTAAAGCGGCAGCAGCATTAGAAAGTGATGATCGTAGTCTTTCTGAGATTGAAGATTTCACGAAGATTCCGGGCATTGGAAAAGGAACAGCGGCAGTTATTCAAGAATATATAGAGTCGGGAACATCTGAAGTATTACAAGAGCTTGAACAAGAAGTGCCAAGTAGCTTATTACCGTTATTAAAATTGCCAGGCCTTGGTGGTAAAAAGGTAGCTAAGTTATATAAAGAACTTGGTGTTGTTGATATGGAATCGCTAAAAGCGGTTTGTGAGGAAAATAAAGTACAAGCTTTAGCTGGTTTCGGCAAAAAAACAGAAGAGAAAATATTAGAAGCAATCGATCAAGTAGGATCTCGTCCAGAGCGTTTACCAATCGCGATGGTATTGCCTATTGCCGGGGAAATAGAGGAGAAATTGTCGAATATTGCTGAGGTAATTCGTTTCTCTCGCGCTGGTAGTTTGCGCCGTGTTCGTGAAACAGTAAAAGATTTAGACTTTATTATTGCAACGACAGAACCAGCTGCAGTACGTGAGCATTTACTACAATTTGATAATATGATTGAAGTAATTGCGAGCGGGGATACGAAAGTTTCTGTTCGTCTTCAATATGAATATGATATTTCAATTGATTTTCGCTTAGTGAAACCAGAAGAGTTTATTACAACTCTTCACCATTTCACAGGATCCAAAGACCATAACGTAAAAATGCGTCAAATCGCAAAAGATAAAGGCGAGAAAATTAGTGAGTACGGTGTAGAGAACTTGGAAACAGGGGAAGTGAAAACATTTGAGACTGAAGAAGAATTCTTTGCTCATTTCGGTCTTCCATTTATCCCGCCAGAAGTTCGTGAAGATGGAAAAGAAATTGAATTAATTAAAGAGTATCCAAACTTAATTCAGTTCTCTGACATACAAGGTGATTTACATATGCATACAACATGGAGTGACGGTGCTTTTTCTATTGAAGAGATGGTACAAGCGTGCCGTGCTCGTGGATATAAGTTTATGGCAATTACTGATCACTCACAATACTTGAAAGTAGCGAACGGTTTAACGAAAGAGCGCCTTCGTGAACAAGCGAAAGAAATTGAACGTATGAACGAAAAGTATCCAGACATTACAATTTTACGCGGAATTGAAATGGACATTTTACCGGATGCCTCGCTTGATTTTGATGATGAAGTATTAGCAGAACTAGATTATGTCATTGGAGCAATTCACTCTAGCTTCTCACAAGACCGTGAAACGATTATGAAACGTCTTCGTGCTGCACTAGAGAATAAGCATGTCACAATGATTGCCCATCCGACAGGACGTCTCCTTGGACGCCGTGAAGGTTATGATGTAGATACAGACTTATTAATCGAACTCGCAAAAGAAACAAATACAGTTTTAGAATTAAATGCGAATCCAAACCGTCTAGATTTAAGCGCGAAATTATTAAAACAAGCACAAGATGCCGGTGTAAAAGTAGCGATTAACACGGATGCTCATACACTTGAAATGTTAGAAGATATGGAAACAGGTGTAGCGGCAGCACGTAAAGGTTGGATTCAAAAAGATAACGTGATTAACACGTGGGATATTGAACGTTTATTAGACTATATTAAACGTAATAAGTAACACAAGGGGGACCTGCAACATGTTAGAAAGAACGTTGCGTGTATTAGAATATAATAAAGTAAAAGAACAATTACTTGAACATACAGCATCTTCACTTGGTCGTGACAAAGTGAAGAACTTAGTGCCGAGCACTGATTTTGAAGAAATTGTAGAGATGCAAGATACAACGGATGAAGCAGCGAAAGTCATTCGTTTAAAAGGCAGTGCACCATTAGGTGGTATTACGGATATTCGCTCCAATGTGAAGCGTGCAAAAATTGGAAGTATGTTAAGTCCAAATGAATTACTTGATATTGCAAATACGATGTATGGTAGTCGCAATATGAAACGTTTCATTGAAGATATGGTTGATAATGGTGTCGAGCTTCCGATTTTAGAAACTCATGTCGCTCAAATTGTATCTTTATATGATTTAGAAAAGAAAATTACAAATTGTATCGGTGATGGCGGTGAAGTAGTCGATAGCGCAAGTGATAAACTGCGTGGTATTCGTACTCAAATTCGTACTGCGGAAAGCCGTATTCGTGAAAAGTTAGAAAATATGACGCGTTCTTCAAACGCGCAAAAGATGCTGTCTGACTCAATTGTAACGATTCGTAATGAACGTTACGTAATCCCAGTAAAACAAGAATACCGCGGCGTATATGGCGGTATTGTTCATGATCAATCAGCTTCGGGACAAACGTTATTTATTGAACCGCAAGTCATTGTAGAGTTAAATAACGCGCTCCAAGAAGCACGTGTGAAAGAAAAACAAGAAATCGAACGCATCTTATTAATGTTAACAGAAGAAGTGGCAGTAGAAGCCGATATCGTTTTATCAAACGTAGAAGTAGTTGCAAATCTTGACTTCATTTTTGCGAAAGCTTTCTATGCGAAGCGAATTAAAGCAACGAAACCAATCGTAAATAACGAGCGTTACATGGATTTAAAACAAGCACGTCATCCGCTTATCGATCCAGAAGTTATTGTGCCAAATAACATTATGTTAGGGAAAGATTTTACGACAATTGTTATTACAGGACCGAATACAGGTGGTAAAACAGTTACGCTGAAAACAGTTGGTATTTGCGTATTAATGGCACAATCTGGTCTTCACATTCCAGTAATGGATGAGTCAGAGATTTGTGTGTTTAAAAATATATTTGCTGATATCGGTGATGAGCAATCGATTGAACAAAGTTTAAGTACGTTCTCCTCACATATGGTGAACATTGTTGATATTTTAGAAAAAGCTGATTTTGAAAGCTTAGTTTTATTCGATGAATTAGGTGCTGGAACAGACCCGCAAGAAGGGGCTGCACTTGCCATTTCAATTTTAGATGAAGTATGTAATCGCGGTGCTCGTGTTGTTGCTACGACGCATTACCCAGAATTAAAAGCATACGGATATAATCGTGAGCAAGTTATCAATGCGAGCGTTGAGTTTGATGTAAATACATTAAGTCCAACGTATAAATTATTAATCGGTGTACCAGGACGTAGTAATGCCTTTGAAATTTCGAAACGCCTTGGATTATCTGATCGCGTCATTGAGCAAGCACGCAATCACATTAGTACAGATACAAACAAAATTGAAAATATGATTGCGAAGTTAGAAGAAAGTCAAAAGAATGCAGAGCGTGACTGGAACGAAGCAGAAGCACTTCGTAAGCAATCTGAAAAACTGCATCGTGAATTACAACGTCAAATTATTGAATTTAACGAAGAGCGTGATGAACGATTATTAAAAGCGCAAAAAGAAGGGGAAGAAAAAGTCGAAGCTGCAAAGAAAGAAGCAGAAGGCATTATTCAAGAACTTCGTCAATTGCGTAAAGCACAGCTTGCAAACGTGAAAGATCACGAGTTAATTGAAGCGAAGAGCCGTCTAGAAGGCGCAGCACCAGAGCTTGTGAAGAAACAAAAAGTAAACGTGAAAAATACTGCGCCGAAACAACAGTTACGCGCAGGTGATGAAGTAAAAGTATTAACGTTCGGTCAAAAAGGTCAATTGCTTGAAAAAGTAAGCGATACAGAGTGGAGCGTACAAATTGGTATTCTGAAGATGAAAGTAAAAGAATCTAATATGGAATACATTAATACACCGAAACAAACAGAGAAAAAAGCAGTTGCAACAGTAAAAGGTAGAGATTATCACGTTTCATTAGAACTTGACCTTCGTGGTGAACGATTTGAAAATGCAATGGCGCGCGTCGAGAAATATTTAGACGATGCCCAGCTTGCAAGCTATCCTCGTGTATCAATCATTCACGGTAAAGGAACAGGAGCACTTCGCCAAGGTGTTCAAGATTACTTGAAGAAGCATCGTGGTGTGAAAACATTCCGTTACGGTGACATGGGCGAGGGAGGCCTAGGCGTAACAGTTGTCGAATTAAAATAGAAAACAACGAAACAAAGGGGAAACCATTATATGTTTATGGACAAACTTGCAAAAGTATTGTTAGCTTGTTGCGGAATATTTTTGGTGATTGGGGTTATTTATTTAGTTGTTTTTGCGAAGTAAGTGGCAGCAGCGATCTTTAAGGTTGCTGCTGTTTTATATGTGTAAAAATTTAAAATTAATATTTAGGAGAAGAGACATGGCAGAATTAGCAGTAAATAATGTAGTTGAGCTTAAAAAACAGTTAGAATCATTAATTAGCGATTATATTAAGGAATTAAATTTAACTGTATCTACGCATGTTGAAATATATGACTCAAGTATGAAGGGGAGTGATGAATTAGACCCTAGAGTACAAGAGGTTTTAGAAAATCACATCAATAAGTTTGATTTTTCTGATAAATACGAAGAGATAGATATTGATAACATTAATAGGATATTAAATAAGGAATTTACTAGTGAAAAGCATGGTGATGAAAGTGATAATGAAAGTTTTGATGAAGAGAACCTATTGAACTATTTTAATTTTCTGAGTAAAGGGGAGCATTTATGTTTTATAAGATTTAGTGGTTTTGAGCGAAGTGTCGTATCTTTGTTTAAGGAAAATGCACATCCATTTATAAAAGAAACTCTCAAATATTCATTTTTAAGGTTTATGATGAACAAAATATTCGAGTGCTTAAGAGATGGGAAGTATGAACAATTACAAGAAAATAATAGAGGGGACTATATAGCATCTAAAGGTAGAGAATACATGAGGAATCTGCTGAATTATGTCTCAGGATTAGCAGTACCTACATCAATGAAAGGAGTCTATCGTAATGATTTATTTGATGAATTCAATTACATTTCAACTTTAAATTATGAGGGAGGAACTGTTTCAGCTAAATTATTAATGGTTAGTAAAAATGAAATAGATAAACATGTGAATTTTTATATTAGATTAGAGGAGCCGATTAGCTTTAATCAGCATAGAAGGATAAGGAAATTATTAGAGACATCTGATAAAAAAACTTTCTTAATTGGAGATCATGAAAAAATTTACGGATTAGGTACGCTGAGAGATTATGAATTTCTAAAGGATAAAACCATATTTGTAATTGACTTTATAGGGAAATTTGAATATAAAATTAGCATTATATCAATGAGTCGTAATGTGATTACTAATGTAGAAAATGGAAATGTTGAGAATGTTAAATGGTGTTTAAATGAGCATCCAATTTTATTTATTAGATATGGAACACCTAACCTTAAAGAAAATGAGTTTTCTGATATTAAATTAAAAAATAAGCTTGAAAAAGTATTTGAAAATGAAATAGAGGAAAAAGAAAAGGATAGACTAGTTGATATTGTAAAATATGCGGTGAAGCAAAAAAGTGGTACTACAGTTGTATTAACAACTTCTGAGGTTGCTGAAAAAGAGATAGATAAATTAGAAAGTGAGGCTATTAGGATAAATAAGACTAATTTATTAAATAAAAATGAGTCTGAGTTAAAAAATATAATCGAAAGAATTACTTGTATAGACGGTGCAGTCTATTTTGATATAAAGGGTAATTGCTACGCAATAGGTGTTATTTTAGATGGCATTACTAAAAAAAATCAAGGGGATTCATCGAGAGGAGCTCGCTATAATTCTGCAATTAGGTATGCAAATAAAGAGGATTTAAAAGATAATTGTGTAATTATAGTTATATCTGAAGATGGAATGGTAGATATAATACCAGATTTTGAAGAGATGGAAGAGAAGATAAATAATCTAGTTAACCAGTTGATGGAATTGATTAATAAAAAGAAATTTAAACAAGCTTTAGAGTTAATACAACAAATTCAAATAGCTAATAGAACTGCAAGGATATATTTTTTTGAAGGATATATATATGACAAGATTGATAATAATAACTTTAAAAAAGCTATTGAAATGTATACTAAAGCCGTTGAGCTGGATAGTAATTATGTGAGTGCTTATATTAATCGAGGACATATAAATAGGCGGCAAGAAGAATATGAAAACGCGATATTGGATTATACCAAAGCGATTGAATTAGATGAAAATAAGGCGACTTTCTATAATCATCGTGGTCATGCATATAGTCAGTTAGGGAAATATGAAGAGGCGATTGAGGATTGCAATAAAGCGATTGATTTAGCTGGAAGTAAGGCTGTTTTCTATGTTAATCGCGCATACGTATATAGTAAATTAGAAAAGTATGAGGAGGCGATTGAGGATTGTAATAAGGCGATTGAATTAGATGGAAATAAGGCGACTTTCTATAATCATCGTGCCGCGTATATTTATAATAAGTTAGGAAAATATAAAGAAGCAATTGAGGATTGTAATAAAGCGATTGAATTAGATGGAAATAAGGCAGTTGCCTATAGTAGTCGTAGTTATGCATATAATCAGTTAGGGAAATATGAAGAGGCAATTGAGGATTGTAATAAAGCGATTGAATTAGATAGAAATAAGGCGAGTTTCTATAATAATCGTGGTTATGCATATAATCAGCTAGGAAAATATGAAGAGGCAATTGAAGATTGTAGTAAAGCGATTGAATTAGTTGAAAGTAAAGTAAATGTTCATAGCAAACGTATAAAAGGAAATGCCTACAGTAATCGTAGTTATGCATATAACCAGTTAGAGAAGTATGAAGAGGCAGTTGAGGATTGTAATAAAGCGATTGAGTTAAACCCAGATAAAATTGAAGTGGTATATTATAATCGCGGTTATGCATTTGAAAAATTAAAGGATGATCCAAAAGCAGAAAAAGATTATATAAAAGCAATTGAAATTAATCCAGACTATGAGGAAGCAATTGAGGCTAGAAAGAATTTGTACATTATTGCAAATCAATAATGTATTAAGAGTATGATCTTTTTAAAATTGATAGAGTATGGAATAGGGTGATATATCATGAAAATCAACCAATACATAAGCGAAGCAAAATCATGCTCAAGACGTGAAACAGACCGCCTTATTAAAGCTGGACGCGTGGCTATTAACGGCGAAATATGTACGCACGGTGCAATTGTAAGTGATGATGATGTAGTAACGATTGATGGACAGGTTATTGTAAAGGAAGAGAAAGAAAAGGTGTATATAGCCTTTCATAAACCAGTTGGCATTACTTGTACAGCAGCCGATCATATTGAAGATAATATTATTGATTATATTAATTATCCAGAGCGTATCTTTCCTGTTGGACGATTAGATAAAGCATCAGAAGGACTTATTTTATTAACGAATGACGGTGCGATTGCGAATCAAATTTTACATGGTGATCATGAGCATGAGAAAGAATATATCGTTACGGTTGATAAACCTTTTACAGATTGGTTTATTGATGAGATGTCCAGCGGTGTAAAGATTAAAGATGGAATGACGAAGCCATGTAAAGTGACGAGAGTGGATCAATCTACATTTCGCATCGTTTTAACGCAAGGAATGAACAGACAAATTCGTAGAATGAGCCGTGCTTTCGGGTTTACTGTAATAAAGCTAAAGCGAGTTCGCATTATGAATATAGAGCTAGATGATCTAGAAGTGGGAAAATGGCGGAGCGTTACAGCTGAGGAATTAGAAATATTAATAGGGCAGTTATAGGGAGGAAAAATTTTCTCCCTATATTTTTTGTCAGAAAAAATAAAACTATTGATTTTTTAAAAAATAGACCATATAATAAAAAACAACAAGTTTCGACAAGATATTTTATAAAAGTAATGATGAGGACATGAGTTGTTTTCTACGATTCTCAGAGAGGGAAGCCTTAGGCTGTGAGCTTCCTAATACGAAAAAACAGACTTACCACCTCTAAACTTCAAGAGTGAACTGCATGATGCATTGTAATTCTTGGCGGATAAAACCGTTATCAATTTACACGAGCTATAAAATGAGCTTATTTCGTTATAAATTCATTTTATTAGAATAAGGGTGGAACCACGATTTCAACACTCGTCCCTTTGTTAGGGACGGGTGTTTTTTGCGTTCTTTTACGGGGAAGTATGCTTGAAAGAGGATATGTGACGGATTTCGATTCAGAATATTTTGTTAATTTTTTTAGGAGGTTAGTAGAAATGAAATCATCTTTAAAGTTTTCTGAGATGTTTGCAATAAGTTTAATGTTATTTGCACTATTTTTCGGTGCAGGTAATATGATTTTTCCACCAGCATTAGGACAAGGCGCTGGAACAGATGTATGGATTGCGTTGTTTGGCTTTATCGTAACAGGAGTTGGATTGCCTTTATTAGGAGTTATCGTTATAGCTCTTAAGGGAGATATTAATGAGTTAGCAGGGCGTGTACACCCTATATTCGCACTAGTTTTTATTACTGCAATTTATTTATGCTTAGGTGTATTCGTAAGCGTGCCGCGTACAGGAACAGTTGCCTATGAAATGAGTGTTGCACCGTTCTTACCAAGTGAGATAGCTGGTCAATCGTACCCGCTTGTTATCTTTACATTTATTTTCTTTGCTGTAACTTTTTATTTAGCTTTAAACCCATCAAAATTAGTGGGCCGCATCGGTAAAGTATTAACTCCGATTTTATTAGCTGTTATTGCAATTATTGTAGTGAAAGCACTTATTACACCGATTGGAGAATTTGGTGCACCGACAGAAGCATATAGTGCTCCGCTCTTTAAAGGTTTTATTGACGGATATTTAACTTTAGATGGACTTGCAGCACTTGTTTTCGGAAATGTTGTTATTCATGCTTTAAAAGGAAAAGGTATTACAAATAAAAATAGCATTGCAAAAGTAACAATTTTTGCAGGATTTATTGCAGCAATTGGTTTACTACTCGTTTACTTAGCGCTTGCTTATCTTGGAGCTTCTAGTGTCTCTCTTGGAATGGGAGCAAACGGAGGAATTATTTTAACAAACGTTGTAAATCATTTATTCGGTAGTTACGGAACTTTATTATTAGGAATCGCAATTTCAGCAGCATGTTTAACAACTTCAGTAGGGATTGTCGCAGCTTGCGGAGAATATTTCTCCTCTTTATTACCGAAGCTTTCTTATCAAAAAGTTGTTTTCATTTTCTGTGTATTAGCATTTATGGTAGCGAATCTTGGTTTAACTCAGTTAAATGCATTAGCATTACCAATCTTAATCGCAATTTACCCAATTGGTATCGTGCTAATTATATTATCACTTGTTGAAAACTATATTCGTCTTCCTTTAGTCATGTATGTAGGTGGTATCGTAGGAGCATTCATGATTAGCTTCTTTGATGGATTACACAATGCAAATCTTGAGATTGCAGCATTAACACCAATTTTAAATAAAATTCCATTATATAGTGTTGGGATTGGTTGGTTCGTTCCTGCTCTAGTAGGTATTGTAATTGGATATGTCATTTCATTGTTTCAAAAGCAAGAAGTTGCTGTAGAAAAATAGAGAAAAGAGGCTTTCTATGAAAGAAGGCCTCTTTTTTTGTAGGAAAAGCCACATATAAGGAAATTCAGATATTTAAAGTTTTATACGTAATATAGTTGACAAAAAAATTATGAGTAGGCTAAGATTGACTTAGTTGTGGAAATATTGGAAGGAAAGTGAGGAGTGAAAGGTATAAGGTTTTCTATAACAATATTATTTTTGTAGATAGAGGTGATCAAGTAGGAAGATGGATAGTTTTATTTTTTTTGAGATTCATTGAGAATGATAATCAACAAAATAAATAGAGACTTATGTTAAAATAAGAATCGCTCTTTATAAAGAATAGAGAGGGATATTATTTTTAACATGAATTGAGAATGATAATCAATTATATCTGTATTACATAAACAAATTACAATTAAATAAGGATAGAAGATTATTATTTTTTTCTAATATAATGAGAATAATTATCATTTTCAAAAAAGTATGGATGAAAGATAAACAAGGAGGAAGTAAACCAAATGAGAAAGATTTCTGTATTACCCGCTTTTATTATAACGTTCGTATGTATGCTAGCTTTTCTTATCATGCCATATGGGAAAGTTTCAGCACAACTAGCTGACGGTACGTATGATATTAACTATGTCATTCAAAAAGCGGAAAATGATTCAGCTTCAATGGCAAATGATTATTTTGAAAAACCAGCTAAGCTAATTGTGAAAAATGGTGAGATGAGAGTGCAAATCCCGATGAATCATAGTGCTTGGATTACAGAATTTAAAGCACCTGAAAACGGGGATTTTGTTGATGCAAAAGTAGTTAGCAAGGACGAGGCTGCTGATAAAAGAACGGTTGAATTTAAAATTGATGATTTATCAAAACCATTAGGAGTAAAAATTCATGTTGTCGTACCAAGTGCAAACTATGACCACCACTACACAATTCGTTTTGCTTTTGATGCAAATGTAAAAGCTGTAGGTGGAGATAACGGCGCGGCTACTACAACAAAAAACAATGATCAAACGAAAACAGGTACACAAGTTAAAGAAGAGAAAACAAAAGTGGAGAATAAAGAAACAACAAAAGAAGCGAACAAAGAAACAAATAAAGATACAAAAAATGAAAATGGTAAAGCTGAAAAAACAGATAATCCTAAAACAGGCGATGAAGCACGTATCGGATTATTTGCGGTGTTAATTCTTATTTCAGGTGTTTTCTTAATTCGTAACGTGAAGTTTAGTAAATAAATAAAAAGGAGCGTTATTTCATTGAACAGGTATCTTAAGATTGTTGTTGCTATGTTTTTAATGATATTTACATTCGTATCAACACTACAACCACTTGCAGTTCAAGCAGCTACTCAATTAGCTGACGGTGAATACTCAATCGGTTTTAAAGTTCTTAAAGACGCATCGGATGAAGTATCCATGATGAATGAATACTCTGTAAGTCCAGGAACTTTAAAAGTGAAGGATGGGAAAAAGAAAGTGTCCTTTACATTAAAAAATAGTTCATGGATTACGAAATTTGAAACAGACAAAGCAGGTCAACTTGTTGAGACAAATGTAATTAGTGAAGATAAAGAAAAAGATACAAGAGTAGTAGAATTCGATGTGGAAGATGTAGAGAAGATATTAAATGCGAAAGTAAAAGTAGATATTGATTTTCTGAACTATCATCATGAATATGATGTTCGTATTGCATTTGATCAAAATAGCATTACACCAATTCATGTAGAAAAACCAGATGAAAAAGAGGACCCAGCTAATAAGCCAGATCCAAATGAAACTACGGATCCAGGTCAGAAGCCCGACCAAAAGCCTGACCCAGATCAACAACCAAATTCTAACACAATTGAAGATGGTGCGTACAGCATTCCTTTCAAAGTGTTAAAAGATCAAACAGATGAAGAATCTAAAATGAATAGTTACATGGAAAATCCAGGAGTATTGAAAGTAGAAAATGGTAAGAAAAAAGCGGTTGTAACGTTAAAAAGTAGCTCATTAATTAAAAATTTCCAAACGGAAAAAGATGGTGCATTTGTTGATGCAAAAGTAGTGAGTGAAGATAAAGAAAAAGATACAAGAGTAGTAGAGTTTGAAGTAGCTGATTTATCGAAAAAACTTAATACAAAAGTATTTATTGAGATGGCATCAAGAAATTATAAACAAACGCATGACGTACAACTTGTATTTGAACAAGACAAATTGGAAGCTATTAAAAGTGAAGACAAACAACCAGACGGAGGTAAACCAGACGGAGACAAACAACCAGACGG
Source organism: Bacillus cereus group sp. Bc061 (assembly GCF_027715825.1). Taxonomy (NCBI): domain Bacteria; kingdom Bacillati; phylum Bacillota; class Bacilli; order Caryophanales; family Bacillaceae; genus Bacillus; species Bacillus cereus group sp. Bc061. The sequence continues at coordinate 814,442 of NZ_JAQFTZ010000002.1, read as the reverse complement.
AGATACCATTAAAGATGGTGAATACAATATTGGTTTTAAAGTATTGAAAGATAAAACAGAAGAAATTTCAATGATGAATACGTACACGAAGAGTCCAGGAGTATTAAAAGTGAAAGATGGAAAGAAATATGTATCCTTCACATTAACGAATAGCTCATGGATTACAAAGTTCGAATTTGAAAAGAATAATTCATTTGTTGATGCAAGTGTATTAAGTGAAGATAAGAAAGCTGATACACGTGTAGTAGAAGTGGAAGTAGCTGATTTATCTAAGAAACTAAATGCAAAAGTGAAAGTAGATATTGATTCAATGAATTATCACCATTTCTATGATATTCAATTTGCATTTGATAACGATAGTATTCAACCGTTAGACAACCAAGGTGGAAACAACAATCAAGGCGGAAGTAACGACCAAGATGGAAACGATAACCAAGGCGAAAATGACAACCAAGGTGGAAACAACAACCAAGGTGGAAACAACAACCAAGGCGAAAATGACAACCAAGGTGGAAACAACAACCAAGGTGGAAACAACAATCAAGGCGAAAATGACAACCAAGGCGGAAATAACAACCAAGACGATAACACAGCAATTGATCCAAACGCTCTTAAAGACGGTGAATACAGTATCGGTTTTAAAGTGTTAAAAGATAAAACAGAAGAAATTTCAATGATGAACACATATACGAAGAATCCAGGTGTATTAAAAGTGAAAGATGGAAAGAAATATGTATCCTTCACATTAACAAATAGCTCATGGATTACGAAGTTTGAGTTTGAAAAGAATGGTGCGTTCGTCGATGCGCAAGTATTAGGTACAAATAAAGAGAAAGATACAAGAGTAGTAGAAGTGGAAGTAGATGATTTATCGAAAAAGTTAAATGCAAAAGTGAAGGTAGATATCGATGCAATGAATTATCATCATTTCTATGATATTCAATTTGCATTCGATAAAGGAAGTATTAAAGCTTTAGGTAACCAAGGTGGAGATACTAACCAAGATGGTAATGGTAATCAAATCGGAAGCGACAACCAAGGCGGAAACGACAACCAAGATGGAACGAATAATCTAAATGAAAACCCAACAGTTGATCCGAAAAATTTAAAAGATGGTCAGTACGATATTGCTTTTAAAGTGTTAAAAGATAAGACTGAAGAAATTTCAATGATGAATCAATATGTTGTAAGTCCAGCAAGATTAACAGTGAAAGATGGTAAGAAGTATGTTGCAATGACACTGAAAAATAGTGACTGGATTACGAAATTCCAAACAGAAAATAATGGTGGATTTGCAGATGCAAAAGTAGTAAGTGAAGATAAGGCTGCCAATACAAGAGTCGTAGAATTTGAAGCTAATGATTTATTTGCAAAATTAAATGCAAAAGTAAAAGTAGATATCGATTCAATGAATTACCATCATTTCTACGACGTACAAATTCAATTTGATACGACGAAGATTGGCGCTGTAGGAACGGTAAAAGAAGAGCCAAAGAATGAACCGAAAAACCCAGTAACTACACCAAAAGTAGATAATGTAAAAACAGTAGGAACTCCTGATTTTAACCGAAATGCAGATGGTAAAAAGAAAAACGAAGCTACAAATAATGATTCGAAAAAAGAGAAAAACTCAAAAACTGCAGATACAGCACAACTTGGTTTATACATGATGTTACTGCTAGGTTCACTTGCTTTACTAGTTCGTAAATATAGAGCAGGTAGATTGTAATTTTTGGAGTCTTGATGCATGTTCGCGTGCATCAAGACTTGTTTCATATTGTTTGGAAAGGAGTGGTGATTGAGAGTGAGGAAAATTGCAAGTGTACTAATGGCTATCATTTTATTAGTGAGTATAGCTGGGTGCTCATCACCTAAAAAAGAAACTGCGAAGCAAGTAAAGAGTGAAAGTAAAGAGCGAATTGTTGCAACGACAGTCGCTGTTACTGAAATTATGGATGTGTTAGAAGTAGATTTAGTTGGTGTTCCAACTAGTTCTAAAACCTTACCGAGGCGATATAAAGGTTTACCTGAAGTCGGGAATCCGATGAGTCCTGATATGGAAAAAGTAAAGTCGTTAAAGCCGTCAGAAGTATTATCCGTGACAACACTTGAATATGAATTAAAGCCAGTGTTTGACGGTGTAGGTATGAAAGCAAATTTTGTGGACTTAACTAGTTTAAAAAATATGCAAAATTCCATTAGTAATTTAGGTAAGCAATATGGACGCGAAAAGCAGGCTGAAGCAGTTGTAACGAAGTTAGATAAAAAGGTTGCTAGCATTCAAAAAGAAGTAAAAGGAAAGAAAGAACCGACAGTGCTTATTTTATTAGGTGTACCGGGGAGCTATTTAGTAGCAACTGAGCATTCCTATATTGGTGATTTAGTGAAACAACTAGGTGGTAAAAATATTGTACAAGGTGAACAAGTAGAATATTTAGCTTCTAATACAGAGTATTTAAAGAAAGCTGATCCGGATATTATTTTACGAGCAGCTCATGGTATGCCTGATGAAGTTGTAAAAATGTTTGATAAAGAATTTAAAACAAATGATATTTGGAAACACTTCGCTGCAGTTAAAAATAATCGTGTTTACGATTTAGAAGAGCGTTTATTTGGAACGACAGGAAATTTAGCAGCAATCGAAGCTTTAGATGAATTGAAGAAAATGATGTATCCGTGATGCATTTTCATATAAAGGAAGAGTGAAATGAATAAAAAAACTTGGAGTTTCTTCATTGTTACTGTATTGCTTATTGTTATGACGTCATTGTCAGCGATGAAAGGGAGTTTAGAGGTTGGTATCGTTGACCTTGTACAAGGGATATTTACAGGGGCAAATGAAGATGTTGAAGTCATTAAAGATTTACGTTTCCCGCGCATTATTATTGCACTGTTCACTGGGGCGGCTCTTGCTGTTTCTGGTGTTCTTTTTCAAGCTGTAATGAAAAATCCACTTGCCGATGCTGGGGTAATCGGTATATCTTCAGGAGCAAGTTTTATGACACTTGTTATTATTACGTTATTCCCGCAATTCTTTTTCTGGACACCAGTATTCGCCTTTTTAGGTGGTGCGTTTGCGTGTTATCTCGTTTATGCCTTTTCATGGAAGTCAGGGTTAAGTCCACTTCGTATTATTTTAGTTGGTATAGCTATTAATGCGATGTTTACTGGATTAAATGAATCTTTCATTACGATTTGTGGATATTTCATTAAGAGTATTAAGCAAACGACGACTTCTAATATAACGATGAAGACGTGGGGCGATGTAGAAATAATGGTTACGTATGGAACAATTGGTTTGGTTCTTGCACTGTTTGTAGGAGCTTGGTGTAATTTATTATCGCTACAAGATAAGACTGCGAAAAACTTAGGTTTGCACGTGACGAGAGTTCGTCTTATTATTTCTGCTATTGCAGTACTCTTAGCTGCAGTATCAACAGCGATTGCAGGTGTTATTGCTTTTGTAGGATTACTCGTTCCGCACATTTCAAGGCAATTAGTCGGTTCAGATCATAAAGTATTAATTCCATTTTCTGCTCTTGCAGGAGCGTTATTAATTTTGACGGCGGATACGATTGGAAGGTTAATTGTACCACCTAACGAAATTCCAGCGGCGACGATTATGGCAGTTATTGGTGGACCATTCTTAATATTCTTGCTTAGAAAGAGTGATAAAGTTCATGGAAATTAAAAATGTAACCTTTTCATACGATAATGTAACAAATCGTTTAAAGTCTGTTAGTAGTGAAATAGAGATTGGGAAAATTACAACAATCATTGGTCCGAATGGTTGCGGAAAATCAACATTACTTGGTGTTATGTCTAGAAATCATGCTCCTAATAGTGGGGAAGTAATACTTGATGGAAAAACGATTAGTGAGTATAAACCGAAAGAGTTTGCTAGAAAGTTAGCTGTTGTCCATCAACAAAATGAGGCGCCAGCAGATATTACAGTGGAAAAACTAATAAGCTTTGGGCGTATGCCATATAAAAATGTTTTTTCTTCGCAAACTGGTGAAGATAGAGAAGCAATTGAGCGTGCACTAACATGTACAAATTTGCAAAGTAAGCGTGAAAAGCCAATTCATGCTTTATCGGGCGGAGAGAGACAGCGAGTTTGGATCGCGATGACATTAGCTCAAAGTACACCAATGCTTTTCTTAGATGAACCGACAACATATTTAGATATTTATTATCAGCTAGAAATATTAGAGTTAGTGAAAGAGTTAAATGAAGTGTATGGATTAACGATTGTGATGGTACTACATGATATTAATCAAGCCATTCGTTATAGTGATCATATTATCGTTATGAAAGATGGGGAAATTGTTACGAAAGGTAATCCTAATGAGGTAATAACAGAAGAAATGGTTAAAGCAATATATGGTGTAGATGTCGTTGTAAAACAAGACGAAGATACAGGGTTATACATGGTACCAATGGGAATTTAAAGGCTGGGCATAATCCGTTTTGAGGTGATAATTTGAATAGTAAGAAAGAACGGAAAAAGAATTCTTTTTTTCAACGAATACTTACAATTGTATTTTTAGGAATCTTTTTCTATTCAATGTATGAATTGGGTGGGATTTTCATGGATTATTATGAAAATCGTAAAGTAATGGCTGAAGCGCAACATATTTATAAGAGAAGTCCAATGGAAGAAAAATCAGAAGATGGGGAAGTACGTAAACAGTTTCAAGCTCTCCAAAAAATTAATCCAGAAATAGTGGGATGGATTACGATGGATGATACACAAATCAATTATCCAATCGTTCAAGCGAAGGATAATGATTACTATTTATTTCGTAATTATAAAGGCGAGGATATGAGAGCGGGAAGTATTTTTATGGATTATCGTAATGATGTGAAATCTCAAAACCGAAATACTATTTTATATGGTCATCGTATGAAGGACGGTTCTATGTTTGGAAGTTTAAAAAAGATGTTGGATGAAGATTTCTTCATGTCCCATCGTAAATTGTATTACGATACATTATTTGAAGGATACGACGTTGAAGTTTTTTCAGTATATACGACAACGACGGACTTTTATTACATTGAAACGGATTTTGAAAGCGATGCAGCGTATACAGCATTCTTAAAGCAAATTCAAGATAAATCCCTTTACAAAACGGATACGAAATTGACGGCTAATGATGAAATTATAACACTTTCTACATGTGACTATGCACTTGATCCAGAAGCAGGAAGATTAGTCGTACATGCAAAACTAGTAAAAAGACAGTAAATAAAAAAGTATAGAATATGAGAAGTGGTAACGCTTCTCATATTCTATACTTTAAAAAAACAGTTTTTACTGTGCTGCAGCCATTGGCATACGTACAACTTTTACATCATAGTAAGAGATTTTATTATCAAGAATATAATCTGGCATTCCGCCTTGATGGGAGTGAGCAGCTTTAAATGCTGGGCTCTTTGTCCAACCTTGGAAATCTTCTTTTGCATTCCAGCGCGTGCTAATTGTTACCTCGTCATAATCAACTGTATTTTGCGTTAGAAGAACTTCTAATCCTAAAAATCCTGGCATTGTTTCGACTTGACCTACTTTATTAAAACGATCAATTAATTTATGTCCATTTCCCTTTGTAATTTTAGCTGTATTTGTAACAATAATCATGTTTATTCCTCCTATAAGTTGTAGCCTTTATTTTCGAGAATTCATATACATTAAATGATAATGAAAATCATTATCATTGTCAATGGTAATCTTAAATTATGATAATATTTCTAATCCCGCTATTTGTTGGGCAGTAAGACCCCCACCTCAAAATTTAGCGAAAGCGAAGAAGTTAGGTGGAGGGCGGGCTGATTAAAGTTTCACTTTATGTAGTATAATATCCTCCTGTTGACTATATATTTAACTTGGTTATATATTGTGTAAATAGAATCAATCGAAAATATATAGAAGTAAAGTATGGTTTATACTTTGCTGTCGCAATACTATGAACAAGGAGGGCATTATGGTTGAATCACTTTTACTTAGTATCGTTATTATTATTACATTAGGTATTGCTTCACAATGGACTGCATGGCGCTTCCAGCTTCCTGCGATTGTTGTTATGGCAGTTGCTGGATTATTAATTGGTCCGGTTTTCGGTATTATTAATCCCAAAGAGGTGCTTGGGAATGTTTTTAGTCCACTCGTATCACTCTCTGTTGCGATTATATTGTTTGAGGGTAGTTTAAGTTTAGATGTACGTGAACTGAGGGGGCTATCAAAACCAGTATTTCGTATCGTTACGTTTGGTGCGTTTATCGCGTGGATTGCTGGCTCACTTGCAGCTCATTACGTCGCTGGATTAGATTGGGCGGTTGCATTTATTATTGGAGGACTTTTTATTGTGACAGGTCCAACGGTAATTATTCCGTTGTTACGCCAAGCGCGATTAAAACCAAGAACAGCTGCAATTTTAAAATGGGAAGGGATTATCGTTGATCCATTTGGCGCTTTGCTTGCTGTATTCGCCTTTCAAATTGTAAATTTCTTAACGAAAGAAAATGTACAATTACATACGTTGCTGTACTTCTTTGCAGGTTCATTATTTGCAATGGTACTCGGTTATGTATTTAGTATTTTTATGAGCTATATGATTTTAAAGGGAAAAGTACCAGAATATTTAAAAGCCCCAATTTTGCTAGTTACGGTACTGTTATGTTTTGGCATTGCGGATGAAGTGATGCATGAAACAGGTATGCTAGCTGTGACAGTAATGGGGATTACGCTTGCGCGGATGAAAAAATATATTTCTTCTATCGGTGATATTCGTCATTTTAACGAAAATATTTCTGTGCTACTAACGTCGACTGTTTTTATCATATTAACAGCATCCCTTCCAAGAACAACGATTATGGAGATTTTCAGCTGGCCTATTATAAGCTTCGTACTTATGATGCTATTTGTTGTACGCCCTTTATCGATTTGGATATCGACAATCGGCACAGAGTTAACAAAAGCAGAACGGGCGCTAGTTGGCTGGATTGCGCCGCGAGGTATTGTTGCATTAACGGTTTCAAGTTACTTTGCGACGGAGTTATTACAAGAAGGTTATAAAGATGCTTCTATATTAACGGCACTTACATTTGCACTCGTTATTACGACCGTTTGTGCTCATGGATTTTCAATTGGATTTTTAGCGAAAAGATTGGGATTGGCGAATACGGAGCCACCGGGAATTTTAATTTCAGGTGCGAGTACATTCTCATCTGCTTTTGCATTGCACTGTAAAGAGATGGGTATTCCGAGCTTAATTGTAGATGTATCAGAAGAGCATTTGCAATGTGCAAAGGGGAAAGGACTTAATACATATAATGGCCAAGTACTTTCTGAACAATTACAATTTGAAGTTGATATGAATCAGTACGAATACTTAATTGCAGTTACAGATACGCATTCTTATAATGTATTAGTCGCAAATACATACGTACCGCAGTTTGGACATCATAATACATTTTTACTTCCAATCCATGATGTGGAAAAGATTGAACAAGAACGCATTTCCCTTTCGAAAAAAGCTCATTTACTGTTTGGTCAAAATGAAATTTATGAAGAATTAAATAGAAAAATTGAAGATGGTTATACGTTTAAAACGATACAAGTTGCAGAAGAACAAAAGATTAATAAAGAAGAAATCGATTCAGAGGATTTAATACTATTTATTCGCCATAGAGATGGTAGTCTTACTTTTTCAACATTGTATAAATATATAGCTGTTATGCCAGGGGATGAGCTAGTTGTACTAGCAAAGCAATAATATGGTATAGTGAAACGAGGCTGTTTTTCAGTCTCGTTTTTTAAGTGCTTCCTATAGAGAAAGCATGCAAATGGAAAGGAAGTTTTTATATGCGATCAGAAGTAACTGTAAAAATAAAACCGAAATTTATAAAAGAAATTAAAAGTGGATATCCGCTTATTTTAAAAGATGCGATTCAAAATTTAAATGATGTTCAGGAAGAAGGAACAATCATTAAAGTGGTAGATGAGAAGAACCATTTTGTCGGAAAAGGTTATTATGGAAAACAAAATAAAGGATACGGCTGGATTTTAACGAGAAAAGAGAGTGAACAAATTAATCAATCTTTCTTTGAAAGTAAAATTAAATCTGCCTTACATAAACGAAAGCAATTTTATAAATCAAGTGATACGACAGCATTCCGCGCTCTAAACGGTGAAGGTGATGGGCTTGGAGGCTTAATCATCGATTATTATGACGGCTATTATGTAGTAAGTTGGTATAGCGAAGGGATTTATACTTTCAGAGATGAGATTATAGCAGCTCTTCAAAAAGTAGCAAACTTTAAAGGCATTTATGAGAAGAAGCGTTTTGATACGAAAGGGAAATACATTGAAGGCGATGATTTCGTAGCAGGAGAGCGCGGTGAGTTCCCGCTTATCGTAAAAGAGAATGGTGTGAATTTCGCTGTTTATTTAAATGACGGAGCGATGGTTGGTGTATTTTTAGATCAGCGTAACGTGCGAAAACAAATTCGTGATAAATATGCGAAGGGAAGAACAGTGTTAAATATGTTCTCTTATACAGGTGCCTTCTCTGTATTTGCAGCGCTTGGTGGAGCGAGCAAAACGACGAGTGTCGACCTTGCAAATCGTAGTTTAAGTAAAACGATTGAGCAGTTTAGTGTAAATGAAGTTGATTATGAAGCGCAAGATATTATTGTAGAAGATGTATTCCTTTACTTTAAATATGCAGCGAAGAAAAAGATGAAGTTCGATATGGTTGTATTAGACCCTCCAAGCTTTGCGCGCTCGAAAAAATATACATTTAGTGCAGCGAAAGATTATAAAAATTTATTAAAAGAAACAATTGCCATTACAGAAAATAACGGTATTATCGTTGCTTCTACAAATTGTAGTGCATTCGATATGAAAAAGTTTAAAGGCTTTATCGATACAGCCTTTAAAGAAATGAATGGTAAATATAAAATATTAGAAGAACATTCTTTACCAGAAGATTTCCGTACCATTGATCAATTTAAAGAAGGAGACTATTTAAAAGTAGTTTTCATCGAGAAAATTAAAGGGTAATAAAGAAAAGGAGCTCGAGTTTACTTGAGCTCCTTTTCTTATTGAACGATATTTTGTACTCTACCGACTTGCCCGTCCTGCAATCGAACTTTAATGCCATGCGGATGAGAAGGGGAGTTCGTTAAAATATCTTTTACAATTCCACGTGTTAATTTGCCAGTTCGTTGATCTTGTTTTAATACAATATCAACTTCAAGGCCGGGTGCGATATTAGAACGTTTTTGTCCGTTCATTTATACACCTGTACGTCTACGTTGGTTGTTTGTCTTTTTCGTTTGTTGGTTTTGTAACTTTTTTGTTTCTTGGCTTTGGTTTTTGGCATTTTGACCATTACCGTTACCTTGCTTTTTCTTTGCAAGTTGTTCGCGCATTAAATCAGCTAAGCTTACTTTTTTGTTTTCTGACATGATAAGTCTCCTTTATATAAAGTTAATTATGAACAATCGTAGTGAATTTCATCATATCATTGTTAAGGAAGGAAGGGAAGTTGGTTTGAAAATTCATATATTTGTTTCAAGTCTGTAGTAGTTACGATACAATTGAATTGTTAACGTTTGTAAAAAGGGGATAGACATATGTCACATCATATATTATTAGTTGAAGATGATCTCTCAATTCAAGAGATGGTGGAAAAGTATTTAATAAAAGAGGGCTTTCAAGTTACAATCGCGTCTGATGGAGAAGAGGGCGTGAACACATATTTAAAAGGTTCATTTGATTTGATTATCCTAGACATTATGATGCCAAAGTTAGATGGCTTAGAGGTTGTGCGAATTATTCGAGAAAAAAGTGCTGTTCCGATTTTAATGATGTCGGCAAAAGATACAGATGTTGATAAAGCTGTCGGATTAGGGCTTGGAGCAGATGATTACATTTGTAAGCCATTTTCTATGATTGAATTAGCCGCGCGTGTAAAAGCAGGAATTCGGAGATCTACGAAATATTCAGCTACAGAAACAACAGAAAAGATGATTCAAATTGGTGATTTAACGATTGATCCAATTAATTTTACTGTGGAAAAAAACGGGAAGCCTCTCAAACTTACTTTAAAAGAATTTGAGATTTTAAAACTGTTTGTAAAGAATCAAAATCGTGTATTTACGAAAGCACAAATATATACGCTAATTTGGAACGAAGAGTATTACGGTGACGATAACGTTATTAATGTTCATATGAGAAGATTGCGTGAGAAAATCGAAAGTGATCCATCTAATCCAGAATACATTAAAACGTTATGGGGTATCGGTTATAAGTTGGAAGTGATGTAATATGGTCAATTTGTTAATAGGTATTATTTTTATATTGTTATGTGTCATTTATATACAATATAAAATGAGGAAAAATAGTAGCAAAAATTTGCGATACACATATGAAAAGTTAGAAAGTATTGTTAATGAAAAAACAGGTGAGAAGTTACTTGTTATGACAGATGATCTAGAATTGCAAAAATTGTTAGTGGCAATTAACCAATTGTTAGATGCAAAACAGAAAACAAATGCAGATCATGCGAAAGTAGAAATTTCGATGAGAAAAATGCTTTCAAATATTTCACATGATTTGAAGACGCCACTAACAGTTATTCTTGGATATACAGAAATGTTAAATAAGGATAAAACGATAAATGAAGAAGAACAACAAATATTACTTGAGAAAGTGCATACGAAAACACTAGAAGTGATGGAACTAATTCATAAGTTTTTTGATCTAGCAAAGTTAGAATCTGGTGACAAGGCAATCGAGATGACAAAAGTGAATATGAATGAAGTTTGTCGAGAGAAGATTTTATCCTTTTATGATTTAGTGACGTCGAAAGGTTTTCATGTTCATATTGATATACCAGAAAGAAATATATATGCACTTGGAAATGTAGAAGTATTAGGTAGGGTATTGAACAATTTTATATCAAATGCGATTACATATGGAGACGATGGAAAGACACTTGGTATGACGTTAAGAGATGATGAAACGAATGTGTATATAGACGTATGGGATACAGGAAAAGGAATTGATGAATCGCATATTGATAAAGTGTTTGAGCGTATGTACACACTTGAAGATTCAAGAAATAGATTGTACCAAGGGAGCGGTTTAGGGTTAACGATTACGAAAAGGCTTGTGGAAGCGATGGATGGAAAAATTCATCTTTCTAGTAAGCCGTATGAAAAAACAATTTTTACAGTTGCATTAAAAAAGATGCAGTTTTAGCTTGTAGAGAAGTAGATTCTACAAGCTTTTTTGCAGCGTAAGGAATTTGTAAGAAACGGGTAAGAAAAAAGAGATTTCCGTTGTCTATTATAGAAATATAAAGTAGTGCGAAAGGGGAAAGTGATATGACCTATATATTAAAAACGAATCAGTTAACGAAAGTGTTTAAAGGGAAAGAAGTTATTTCTAGCGTTAACATGCATGTGAAAAAAGGAGAGATATACGGTTTCTTAGGACCGAATGGTGCTGGTAAAACAACGATTATGAAAATGATTACAAATTTAATAAAACCGACGAGCGGTGAGATTGAAATTTTCGGTGAGAAGTTAACAGATACATCTTATGAAGTATTAAAGAGAATGGGGACGATTATTGAATATCCAATCTTTTATGATAAATTAACGGCGAAAGAAAACTTAGAATTACATTGTGAATATATGGGCTATTACGATAAAAATGAAATTGACCATGCTTTACATTTAGTGAAGCTGCAAGGTATAGATAATAAAAAAGTAAAAGATTTTTCATTAGGAATGAAACAACGACTCGGTATTGCAAGGGCAATCGTAACAAAGCCAGAATTACTCATTTTAGATGAACCCATTAACGGTTTAGATCCAATTGGTATTAAAGAGTTACGAGACTTATTTAAAATGCTTTGCAAAGAATATGGTATTACGTTATTAGTCTCTAGCCATATTTTAGGAGAGATGGAACAAATGGCGGATACAATTGGTGTAATTCAAAATGGAAAACTAATAAAAGAAGTTTCAATGAAGAGTATTAACGGAAAACAAACAGAGTACATTGAAATCACTGTTCCTGATGTGAAGCGTGCAGCTTATATTTTAGAAGATAAACTCGGTATAAAAAATTACAAAATAATGAGCGGAAATATGATTCGTGTGTATGAATTGAAGGTGACGCAGCAAGCCATTTCAAAAGCGCTTATTATGAACGATGTGGAAATTGAAAGTATTAATAAGAAACATAGTTCCTTAGAGGAATATTTCTTAAATGTAATGGATGGAGAGGGCATTCATGCTTAATGGATTGTTAGTGAATCTAGTAAGTGGATTGGTCGTAATGTTCATAAGTGGGATTTTATATTATAGGAAGCCAGAGTGGAAATGGTTGTTAATTCTACTAGTGATAGGAATGTTAAGCTTCGTTACTGCTGGAATTAGAATGTTAGCAGTGTAGAGACAGTTATATAAAGAATGGAGGCGTGGTTTGTATGTTTAAATTAATGAAACTCGAGTGGAAAAAGCATAAATTATCTAGTTATTTTAAAGGAGTAGCGATTGGTATTATAGCAATTTTTGCTGCGGTAAGTCTTATGGCATGGGGATCTAAAGTAGAGGATGATTTGATGTTCTCTAGCTATATGGAATACATGTCTTTAGCAAATATTTTTATTAGAATTACATTTATTATTTTTGCATCGGTTATTTTATCACGTTTAGTGATTGATGAATACAAGAACAAAACAATACAGCTATTATTTATGTACCCACTGCAAAGGAAAATGCTAATGAGAGCGAAATTAGCAATTGTTTTTAGTTTTTGCTTTGTGAGCACGATAATCGCAACATTCATTATTAGTTTGCTCATATTCTGTATGAATCCAATAATAGGAATACTTGAAACACCTGTTACGATGGGGGAAATAATAGCTACCGTTCCAACTACTATTATAAGTGCATTTATGATATCGGGTATAAGTTTAATTCCTTTGTTTTTTGGAATGAGAAAGAAATCGACACCGACAACGATTACTTCTGCAGTGATAATTGGGATGCTAATAAACAGTAACGTTGGTCCTGGAAACGGTCAAGTAAGTATGTATGATTTTATATTTATCCCAATTGTACTCTGTTTATTAGGAATTTTTATTAGTTATCTATCGTATCGTAAAATTGATAAAATTGATGTAGCGTGAAAAAAGCATAAAACAAAAACGAACTGGGGTATGAATGGTGAAAAGAATAATAGTAATTGCAATATTATTCATTACAATTGCTAGTGTAGTTTTTGGTATTAAGGTATTTCAGGGGAAAGATTTTAAGAAAGAAAAATCTTTTGAGATAAATAATATAAAAGAAATAGAAGTAGACAATGAAAACTGGAATCTTGAATTTAAAAGTACAGACGCTAATAAAATAGTAATTTCCGCTCAAGGTGAACAAGCGGATAAAGAGATAGATCCCGTCAAAATAGAAAATGAAGAAAATAAAATTGTGATTAAGCAAAAACAAAAGGCAGCCAAATTTTTTAATGGTTTTACGTTTAGAAAGAAAAATAGTATATGTATAGCTATTCCGAAGAAAGAGATAGATAAAATTGTAGTAAATAATAAATCGGGTGATGTGAAAATAAGAGATCTAGTAGTGAAAAGTATCATGACGAAAGGCAAATCTGGGGATGGAATGATTGTAGGACTATCAGCCGAGAAAGGTGAATTTATATCGCAAAGTGGAGAGTTAGTTGTAAAAGATAGTTCAGTACAAGAATTAAATATAAAGTCTACGACTGGTGATAACTATATAACAAATGTAAGTAACTCAAATATGAACATCACTTCAACATCTGGGGAAGTATTGCTGAAAGATATGACAGAAGGAAAATCATTATTTATAGAAACAAAATCAGGGGATATTGGCGTACGATATAAAGGGGTTCCGACTTCTTTACAACTTACGGCTAAAAGTAATTTGACTGACGTAATAGTGGATTTAAAAGGACTTAAGAAAGATAAAAATACAGAAAAAATAAAAGTAGGAACGATTGGTGATGCAAAAAACAAAGTGGAGATTTTAAGTAAGACAGGGGTCATTTATATTGATTAAGTCTTAGGAGGAGGGAGGACTATCATGCTACGTCTTATGAAGCTAGAACTGAAGAAAATTAAACTTGGCTGGTACGTGAAGAGAGCAGTAATTGCAAATCTTGCTATACTGGCATTATTGATTTTTGTTAGCATCGTTTCTCAAATAGAGGGAGATCCAGAAATAAGAGATCCGCAGGCCATTTTGTTAATGGCTAGCACAATAGTAAGAGCAACATTTATTATTTTTGGTAGTGTCTTAATCGCAAGGTTAATAATCGGCGAATATAAAAATAAAACAATACTACTTATGTTTTCTTATCCTATTAACCGAAAGAAAATGATGGCTAGTAAGTTGGCTATTACAGCGATAGTAACATTTATAACAGTTATTGTATCTAACATTTTAGTAGTAGGAATTTTCTTTGGGATAGATAGTTATTTTTCAATTCTTCCTCATTCATTCACAGTAGATCAATTGGTGCAAGAAGGAATAAAACTGGTTCCTTTAGCCATTGCAACTGCGGGGATGAGTTTAATCCCATTATATTTCGGAATGCGTAAACGTTCCGTGCCAACTACAATTGTTTCATCTCTTATCGTTGTTTCAATTGCAATGAATAGCAACCCAGAGTTTCCCACAGCAACTTTTCTTCCCCTTCAACTAGCATTGGCAGCAATTGGAGTTGCCATTGCATATTACGGAATTAAAAATATAGAGAAGGAAGATATAACTGTATGATAAGAATACGTAAAATAGTTTCACATGAAACAAGTTACAGAAAAAGACAAGATGTGTAAACACCTTGTCTTTTTCTGCTGTTACATTTTAGGAGCTTCCATTCCAGCGGCAGCCCATTCTTCTTTTGCAGGGCCATATACGCCAGGGACTGTTAAGCCAGCTTGCCTCATTAATACCGTCATTTGTCCGCGGTGGTGATTTTGATGATTAATAAGTGTCATTAAAAATATAGAATTTGGCATAGGACGACCAAAGAAGTCATTAATAGTTGCTAAATCTTTATCAGCCCATTTACTTTGAAGTGCTTCAACAAAAGCTGTATTCACTTTACGATATCCATCTGCAATTGTTTTTGCTGAAGTTGGAACAGGATAATCTTTCGTTTCTCCTTCAAACTTAAGCCCAGTACCAGATAGTATAACAGGAATTGCCGTCACGATATGCCAAGCAACTCTGCCTAACGTCCAATGCTCAGGTGCAATTTCTTGTGATAAAGATGCATCGGTTAATGAATCAAGCATTTTCTGAGTAGACGCAGCCTCGTATGTCCATGATTGCAAGAAGCCTTCAATTGTTTGGTACATTATTGTTATCCCCCCTATTTATGTTCATACATTAAATTCGAGAGAAGTGATGCATTCCCTTTTAATAGAAAAGCTTTCGTTAAATATTGCTACATTATAAAAATAATTAGAAAATATTTATAAAAGTGTCAGAAAAACGATCTTTTTATTCGTATATGTAATGAATAGAGAAATGGAAGTGAATTTCTGTATATAAAGTATAAAAATGATAAGGAATACGTATTGTTAGGGAATGCTGATGATTACAGAGGGCTATTTCAAATAATAGGTGGATTGAAAGTAGCGAACGGAATAGAACTAAAATTACAAGATAAGGAATTAAAGAGAAAGTTAACTTTAAAACGAAGTGTGTTCAATATAATCATGTATTCACTTGTTATATATTTTATGTACAAAGCTTATATTAATTTTATCCCGCATTAACGGGCAGTAAAACTCCCGTCTCAAAACTCGGCTAGATTGAAGAATTTAGATGGAAGTCAGGTTGCCTGTAAAAGTCTAATTATAGTTTCACTCTATGCCATAATAGAAAAACCAGCTTCATATATGAAGCTGGTTTTTAATTAACCTTCTTTTCACTCTTCCTCATCAAACATGAGAAATAAGGTGCTCCAATTACAGCAACGACAAGGCTGGAAGGGATTTCTTTCGGATATGCAATCGTCCCAATACAAAGTGAAATGTGTATAGTTAATAATCTGTGGAGATGAGGCGAAAGTACAAGCAAAAGGAGAGCAAATTGCATGTAATAATTACTAGAATCTATGGAATGTATCTGTGTTTATCCTATTAAGTAAATTATTTCTTTGTTAGTTAGATAGGTGTTTTTTAACTAGATGATTTTACTTAAAAGATCGAAGTAAAGGAAGTGATCAACATGTCTTCATGGAGAAATAATATAAATGGATATTGTAGTTGTAATAATCAAAATGGTGTACATGTTGATTCGTGTTGTTTTAGTTGCGATGGGACAGTGCCTAAGCTAGGCCCAACCGGTCCGACGGGAGCAACAGGTCCAACGGGAGCAACGGGAGCGACAGGAATAACAGGAGCAACAGGAATAACAGGAGCAACGGGAGCAACAGGAGCGACAGGAATAACAGGAGCAACAGGAATAACAGGAGCAACGGGAGCAACGGGAGCAACGGGAGCAACGGGAGCAACGGGAGCAACGGGTCCAACTGGAGTAACCGGTTCAACCGGAGCGACAGGAATAACGGGAATAACGGGAGCAACAGGTCCAACGGGAGCAACGGGAGCAACGGGAGCAACGGGAGCAACGGGAGCAACGGGAGCAACGGGAGCAACGGGAGCAACGGGAGCAACGGGAGCAACAGGAATAACAGGAGCAACGGGAGCGACAGGAATAACGGGAATAACGGGAGCAACAGGTCCAACGGGAGCTACAGGTACAAGTATCACGGCGACGTATGCATTTGCAAATAATACGTCGGGAACAGCGATATCGGTACTTCTTGGTGGAACGAATGTCCCGCTTCCGAATAATCAAAATATCGGTCCTGGTATTACGGTTTCCGGGGGAAATACAGTATTTACGGTTGCAAATGCTGGGAATTATTATATTTCATATACGATTAATATAACGGCTTCATTATTAGTCAGTTCTCGTATTACAATTAATGGAGCACCACTTGCTGGAACGATCAATTCTCCTGCGTTAGCAACTACATCATTTAGCGCAACAATTATTACAACTCTTGCAGCAGGAGATGCTATTAGTTTGCAACTATTTGGTTTGTTAGCTGTTGCAACATTATCAACAACTACACCAGGAGCTGTGTTAACGATAATAAGATTAAGCTAAATAATAACTCTCTTATTTTTTTATAGATTAGGAGAGTTTGTACATATAATAAGAAGTTAATGGAGTGAAGCATAGTTATATAAAAGTCAGAATATTATGATTGTAACGTTATGGTGACTATAATATAATGAAAACAACCTCATGAATGAACATTCATTTATTTTTATGTATTTGAAGGGGGAATGAAGGTGGAAAAACCATGGTTGAAAAATTATCCAGAGGAAATTCCAAGTACAATTTCTTATGATATTCAGCCGCTTCATAAATATGTAGAACAGATGGCTTCTCGCTACCCAGAAAAGAAAGCGCTTCACTTTTTAGGGAAGGATATTACATTTTCAGACTTTCATGATAAGGTGAAGAGATTTGCAAATTATCTTCAAAAGCTCGGTGTGGAAAAGGGTGATCGAGTTGCCATTATGTTGCCGAATTGTCCGCAAGCTGTAATCGGTTATTACGGTACATTACTTGCGGGAGGTATCGTAGTCCAAACAAATCCATTATATACAGAAAGAGAATTAGAATATCAACTTCATGACTCGGGAGCAAAAGTCATTCTTTGCCTCGATTTAGTGTTCCCAAGAGTAACGAATGTTCAATCTGCTACAAAAATTGAGCATATTATCGTAACTCGTATTGCGGACTTTTTGCCCTTCCCTAAAAATCTATTGTATCCATTTGTGCAGAAAAAACAGTCAAATTTAGTTGTGAAAGTATCAGAGAGTGAAACGATTCACCTTTGGAACTCAGTAGAAAAAGAAGTGAATACGGATGTTGAGGTGCCTTGTGATCCTGAAAATGATTTAGCTCTTTTACAGTACACAGGAGGAACAACTGGATTTCCGAAAGGCGTTATGTTAACGCATAAAAACCTCGTTTCTAACACTTTGATGGGAGTTCAATGGTTATATAATTGCAAAGAAGGAGAAGAAGTCATTCTTGGGGTTCTTCCATTTTTCCACGTGTATGGCATGACGGCTGTCATGAATTTAAGTATTATGCAAGGATACAAAATGGTTCTTATTCCAAAATTTGATATGAAAATGGTTTTTGAAGCGATTAAGAAGCATAAAGTGACATTGTTCCCAGGGGCACCAACTATTTATATCGCTCTTTTAAATAGCCCGCTTTTAAAAGAATATGATATTTCGTCTATTCGTGCTTGTATTAGTGGATCAGCACCACTGCCAGTAGAAGTACAGGAAAAGTTCGAAACAGTTACAGGGGGTAAACTAGTAGAGGGATATGGTTTAACAGAATCATCTCCAGTTACACATAGTAATTTTTTATGGGAAAAGCGAGTGCCAGGTAGCATTGGAGTTCCGTGGCCAGATACAGAAGCAATGATTATGTCGCTTGAAACTGGTGAGGCATTACCACCGGGAGAAATCGGTGAAATTGTAGTAAAAGGCCCTCAAATTATGAAAGGATATTGGAATAAGCCAGAAGAAACAGCAGCTGTACTGCAAGATGGGTGGCTCCATACAGGGGACGTTGGCTACATGGATGAAGATGGCTTTTTCTATGTGAAAGATCGTAAGAAAGATATGATTGTTGCGAGTGGATTTAATGTGTATCCTCGTGAAGTAGAAGAAGTATTATATGAGCATGAAAAAGTGCAAGAAGTAGTGACGATTGGAGTTCCCGATCCGTATAGGGGAGAGACAGTTAAAGCGTTTGTTGTGTTAAAAGAAGGTACAGAGTGTTCTGAGGAAGAATTAAATCAGTTTGCTCGTAAATATTTAGCGGCCTATAAAGTTCCGAAAGTATATGAGTTTAGAGATGAACTGCCGAAAACGACAGTTGGGAAAATTTTGCGCCGTGTCCTAATTGAGGAAGAGAAAAGAAAGAATGAGGATGAGCAAACGGGCTAAGGCCCTTTCTTTTTGAAAAAATGGGATTGACACTTTTCTAAATAGTCAGTATTATAAGAATATGAATGACTATTCATTCAGTCATCTTCTTGAAGGGGACAGTAAAGTGAAGAAAAATAGACCGAAATACAATCAAATTATTGATGCGGCAGTCATTGTGATTGCGGAGAATGGGTACCACCAAGCGCAAGTTTCTAAAATAGCAAAGCAAGCTGGGGTAGCTGATGGCACGATTTATTTATATTTTAAAAATAAAGAAGATATATTAATATCCTTATTCCAAGAGAAGATGGGAGAATTTGTCGAAACAATTCGTCAAAAAACAGCAGGAATTGAAAGCGCTGTATCGAAGTTATTCATGTTGGTAGAAACGCACTTCTTGCTGTTGTCGCAAAATGATCCTCTTGCTATCGTTACGCAATTAGAGCTAAGACAGTCCAATCAAGACTTACGCCTGAAAATAAATGAAGTATTAAAAGGCTACTTACAAGTTATTGATGAGATTTTAGAGACTGGTATAAAGCAAGGTGAATTCCAAGCGGATTTAAATGTTCGCGTGGCAAGACAAATGATCTTTGGAACAGTAGATGAAGTTGTGACCAATTGGGTAATGAGCGATCATAAGTATGATCTGGTCGCACTTTCAAAAACGGTACATGGGCTACTTATTGCAGCTTGTGGTTATCGTCAATAATGGGAGGGATCATGTTGAAATTCCTATCTGTAAGAGTTGAAGATCATATCGCGGTGGCTACGTTAAATCATGCGCCAGCTAACGCGATGTCTTCACAAGTTATGCATGACGTTACTGAATTAATTGATCAAGTGGAGAAGGATGATAACATTCGTGTTGTTGTTATTCACGGTGAAGGGCGCTTCTTCTCGGCGGGAGCAGATATTAAAGAATTTACATCTGTTACTGAAGCGAAGCAAGCGACTGAATTAGCGCAGCTTGGACAAGTTACGTTTGAGCGCGTTGAAAAATGTTCAAAACCAGTTATCGCGGCAATTCATGGAGCGGCACTTGGCGGCGGCCTTGAGTTTGCTATGTCTTGCCACATGCGCTTTGCAACTGAAAGTGCAAAACTTGGTTTACCTGAATTAACACTTGGATTAATTCCTGGATTTGCAGGTACACAGCGATTACCACGTTATGTTGGGAAAGCGAAAGCTTGTGAAATGATGTTAACAAGTACACCGATTACTGGTGCAGAAGCATTAAAATGGGGACTAGTTAACGGAGTTTTTGCTGAAGAAACATTTTTAGATGATACGCTTAAAGTTGCAAAACAGATTGCTGGAAAAAGCCCAGCGACGACTCGTGCTGTACTAGAGTTATTGCAAACGACGAAATCGTCTCATTATTATGAAGGTGTACAACGCGAAGCTCAAATCTTTGGTGAAGTATTTACGAGTGAAGATGGAAGAGAAGGTGTAGCGGCGTTTTTAGAAAAACGTAAGCCTTCATTTAGCGGCAGGTAGTTCAATTATTTTTTTAATATAAATTAACAGAAAATTAAAATTGATAGAATCTTTCTGAAAAACAAGGGGGTAAATGGAATGAACATCTACGTACTCATGAAACGAACATTTGATACAGAAGAAAAAATCGTAATTAAAAACGGTGCAATTTACGATGGCGAAGCGGAATTCATCATCAACCCTTACGATGAATATGCAATTGAAGAAGCAATTCAAGTAAGAGACGCACAAGGTGGAGAAGTTACTGTCGTAACAGTTGGTGGCGAAGATAGTGAGAAAGAACTTCGTACGGCGTTAGCGATGGGCTGCGATAAAGCGGTATTAATTAATATTGAAGATGATGTAGAAAATGGTGACCAGTTCACGACAGCAAAAGTGCTTGCTGAATATTTAAAAGATAAAGATGCAGATTTAATTTTAGGCGGAAACGTTGCAATTGATGGTGCATCTGGACAAGTTGGTCCGCGTGTAGCTGAAGCGTTAAATATTCCGTACGTAACGACAATTACAAAACTTGAAATTGACGGTAAAAACGTGAAGATTGAGCGCGATGTTGAAGGTGATACAGAAGTGATTGAAACTTCATTACCAGTTTTAGTAACAGCACAGCAAGGTTTAAATGAACCTCGTTATCCATCGCTTCCAGGTATTATGAAAGCGAAGAAAAAGCCACTAGAAGAATTAGAATTAGATGATTTAGATTTAGAAGAAGATGATGTGGAAGCAAAGACAAAAACAATTGAAATCTATTTGCCTCCTAAGAAAGATGCAGGAAAAGTGTTACAAGGCGAGCTGCAAGATCAAGTAAAAGAACTTGTATCGTTGCTCCATACAGAAGCGAAAGTAATCTAATAAAATACGAAATTATATATGCAGGAGGGAAAATCTATGGCTCGTAAAGTATTAGTAATGGGTGAAGTTCGTGATGGATCGCTACGTAACGTTTCGTTTGAAGCGGTAGCAGCAGCAAAAACAATTGCAGAAGGCGGTGAAGTAGTAGGTCTTCTAGTTGGAGACAGCGTTGCTTCTTTTGCAAATGAATTGATTCATTACGGTGCAGATCGCGTTGTGACAGTTGAAAATGATAAATTAAAATCATATACATCTGATGGCTATGCACAAGCATTTTTAGCTGTATATGCTGAAGAAAATCCAGAAGGTATTGTATTTGGACATACAGCACTTGGGAAAGATTTATCACCAAAATTAGCAGCGAAGCTTGAAGCTGGTCTAGTTTCTGACGTAACTGCTTTAGAAGTTGAAGGTGGAAATGTTATCTTTACTCGTCCAATTTACTCTGGTAAAGCGTTTGAGAAGAAGATTGTAACAGACGGCATCTTATTTGCGACAGTGCGTCCAAATAACATCGCAACGCTTGAAAAAGATGAGTCTCGCAGTGGTGACGTGTCTTCTATTACAGTAGATGTGAAAGACTTACGTACAATCATTCAAGATGTCGTCCGTAAGACGGCAGAAGGCGTTGATCTTTCTGAAGCAAAAGTGATTATCGCTGGCGGACGCGGTGTGAAGAGCGAAGAAGGGTTCAAACCATTAAAAGAGTTAGCTGACGTATTAGGCGGCGCTGTTGGAGCATCTCGTGGTGCTTGTGACGCTGAGTATTGCGATTACTCATTACAAATTGGTCAAACTGGTAAAGTTGTTACGCCAGACCTATACATTGCATGCGGTATTTCTGGAGCGATTCAGCATTTAGCTGGTATGTCTAACTCAAAAATAATCGTTGCGATTAATAAAGACCCAGAAGCAAGTATATTCAAAGTAGCTGACTACGGTATTGTTGGCGATCTATTTGAAGTCGTACCTCTTTTAACAGAAGAGTTTAAAAAGTTAAAAGTACATTCATGATTTGAGTACCCTTGAGTTCCAAGTGAAGTACCCCTATATATAGAAAAAGGTGAGAGATCCCCTGTCTCTCATCTTTTTAGTATTTAATCCGTATTTTTATATAGTATAAAGGAACACTTTTTTGTTACAATACATAACGATACATATTATTCGCCACGTATATAAGTTAATGATATACTCTTGGTAGAATATACTTGAAGGAGGAAATAAAATGGCAATTGTAAACGCAAATGACCAAAGCTTCGCAGCAGAAACTAGCGAAGGTGTTGTATTATTAGATTTCTGGGCACCTTGGTGTGGACCTTGTAAAATGATCGCTCCTGTATTAGAGGAAATTGATGCAGAACTAGGCGAAAAAGTAAAAGTAGTAAAAGTAGACGTGGATGAAAATCAAGAAACTGCTCGTCAATTCGAAGTAATGAGCATTCCAGCTCTTTTCGTATTAAAAGACGGTAAAGTAGTTGATCAAGCGTTAGGTTACAAACCGAAAGAAGCGTTAGTAGAATTAGTTTCTAAACACTTCTAAAATAAAAAGGCTACCATTTGGTAGCCTTTTTATTTTCCTTTTTTACACCTTTCCGTTACAATGAAAGAACGTATGTTGGGTGTTTTGGCATAGTATGTTTTCATGTGAAAATAAAAATGCTAAGCATGTAGAAATGGAGGGTAACGAGTGCACGAACATTTAAAAGAGAAGTTGGCTATTTTACCAGATCAACCTGGTTGTTATTTAATGAAAGATAAGCAAGGAACGGTTATATATGTCGGAAAGGCAAAAGTGCTTAAAAATCGTGTGCGCTCGTACTTTACTGGTTCGCATGATGGAAAAACACTTCGGCTAGTAGGGGAAATTGTAGATTTTGAATATATTGTAACCTCCTCAAATCTAGAGGCGCTCATTTTGGAGTTAAACTTAATAAAAAAACATGACCCAAAATATAATATTCAATTAAAAGATGATAAAACATATCCTTTTATTAAAATTACAGCTGAGAAACAACCGCGATTACTTATTACGCGAAATGTAAAAAAGGATAAGGGAAAGTATTTTGGTCCTTATCCGAATGCACAATCAGCTCATGAAACGAAAAAACTGCTAGATCGTATGTACCCGCTTCGTAAGTGCTCAAATATGCCCGATAAAGTTTGTTTATATTATCATATGGGTCAATGTTTAGCACCTTGTGTGAAAGAAGTTACGGAAGAACAAAATAAAGAAATTGTAGATGAAATTATTAAGTTTTTAAATGGTGGACATAAAGAAGTTCGTTCGGAATTAGAAACAAAAATGTATGAAGCTTCAGAGAAACTAGAGTTTGAACGTGCAAAAGAGTTACGTGATCAAATCGCTCATATCGATGCGATTATGGAAAAACAAAAGATGATTATGAGTGATTTAGTGGACCGTGATGTGTTTGGCTATGCAGTTGATAAAGGGTGGATGTGTGTTCAAGTTTTCTTCGTTCGAAAAGGAAAGCTAATCGAACGTGATGTTTCTATGTTTCCAATCTACGATGAACCAGAAGAGGGGTTCTTAACGTTTATCGGTCAATTTTATGAAAACAGCAGTCATTTTAAGCCGAAGGAAATTGTCGTTCCAGGAAGTATAGACTCAGAATTAGTAGAACGCTTTTTAGAAGTGGAAGCGACACAGCCGAAACGCGGTAAGAAAAAAGATCTTGTAGAACTGGCAAATAAAAATGCGAAGATTGCCTTGGAAGAGAAATTCTATTTAATTGAACGTGATGAAGAGCGAACGATTAAAGCGGTAGAGAATTTAGGGAAGCAGCTCGGAATTGAAACGCCTTATCGTATTGAAGCGTTTGATAACTCAAATATTCAAGGGACAAATCCTGTTTCGGCAATGATTGCTTTTATTGATGGGAAACCAGCTAAGAAAGAATACAGGAAATATAAAATTAAAACAGTTCAAGGACCAGATGATTATGAGTCTATGAGAGAAGTTGTGAGACGCCGTTATACAAGGGCGCTGAAAGAGGGGTTACCTTTACCAGATTTAATCATTATTGATGGCGGAAAAGGTCATCTGGCGGCTGCAAGTGATGTTTTAGAAAATGAGCTCGGTTTATATATTCCGATGGCAGGTCTTGTAAAAGATGACAAACATAAAACATCTCATTTAATTATTGGAGATCCACCTGAACCTGTGATGCTTGAGAGAAATAGCCAAGAATTTTATTTATTGCAGCGCATTCAAGATGAAGTGCATCGATTTGCAATTACATTCCATCGTCAATTACACGGGAAATCTGTCATTCAATCGGCACTCGATGATATTCCTGGAATTGGAGATAAACGAAAAAAGATATTGTTAAAACATTTCGGATCGCTAAAAAAGATGAAAGAGGCTTCTGTAACAGAATTTGTCGAAGCGGGTATGCCGAAAAATGTCGCAGAGACGATTTATAGTTATTTAGCGGATAAGAAGACGTTGTAGTTTACAACGTCTTCTATTTTTTGGTATAATTTCTGAAGATTTAAAATAAATTCAAATGAATGAAAATGCAAAAAGTCAACTAAACTGATATGTCTAGTTGACCGCGGGTAATGCTACACTTCAATGAGATCTTTTATATCCCATTTTACGAGAAATGTAATAGAGTCTGAACGTTTTTTCTTTTCTTCGTAGGACTCTGCAACGACGTTTCGTTGCTTTTGAATTTGTTCAGCGATGAACCCAGCTTCTAATTGATAAGAAGAATGTCTTTTTTGTTTTTGACGTTCAGCGATGAGTGTGCCTTTAAGTTGAAACTGCATTTCACGACGCTTATGTTCAATAATGCTTAAAGTGCCCCAGCCAGCTTTTTCAAAGAACTGAATGACTTCTTCAATTGTGTCTAGTGGATATTTTCTTGCAAGGTTTCTACCGGACCAGTATAAAATACCATCTAGATCGTTACCGATTAAATCAGGTAGTAATTCTTCACGTAGCAATTCGTAAGCGAAGGCGTTCAATGAAACATCTTCTAAAGATGTTGTATCGATTGTATTTTTACTCACAATATTCCCCTCTTTCTATAGGGATTATTATATAACATTTCTCATTTATAAAAACAGATTTTTCTTTGGGAAAATCTGAATATATAAGAAGAAAAAAAGAATTGGCAAATTATATGCAAATTATGTATACGTTTTCTTGACGCTTCGACAAAAATAGGAGTAAAATGAACTTGGTATCAAATTATGCTGAAATATTTCGAATAATTTTTTCAGTTTTTCTTATGCCAATAGTGAAAAAACATTATTGCCATAAACTAATCTGAAAACAGCAGTCAATCATTCAAGGGGGGTAATGGGGACATGAAAGGCCGCGAGTATACGTTTCGTAAGTGGCACTCATTAATGGGGGTCATCCCGGTTGGTGTCTTTTTGACGCAACATTTAATTGTAAACAACTTTGCAACACGAGGAGCAGAGGCTTTTAACAAAGCTGCAGGCTTTATGGAGCTCCTTCCATTCCGGTATGCGCTAGAAATTTTCATTATCTTTTTACCAATACTGTACCATGCTATATATGGCTTATATATTGCATTTACAGCTAAGAACAATGCGGTTTCTTACGGTTATTTCCGTAACTGGATGTTCGTCTTCCAAAGAATTTCAGGTATCGTTACACTGATTTTCATTTCTTGGCACGTCTGGGAAACTCGTATTCAAGCAGCGTTAGGTAAAGAGGTAAACTATGACATGATGGCAGATATTTTAAACAATCCAGCTATGTTTGCATTCTACTTAGTTGGTGTTGTTTCAACAATTTTCCACTTTGCAAATGGACTATGGACATTCTGCATCAGCTGGGGAATTACAGTATCTCCACGTTCACAAAGAATCTCTACTTATGTAACATTAGCTATTTTCTTAGGTCTATCTTATGTAGGTGTGAGTGCATTATTAGCGTTCATCGATCCACAGCTAGCAAACCAGTAAGGAGTGGGAGAGCATGAAAGGGAAACTTATAGTAGTCGGCGGTGGCTTGGCTGGCTTAATGGCAACGATTAAAGCGGCGGAAGCAGGAGTAAATGTTGAACTGTTCTCTTTAGTACCAGTAAAACGTTCGCATTCTGTATGTGCCCAAGGTGGAATTAACGGTGCCGTAAATACGAAAGGTGAAGGGGATTCTCCATGGATCCACTTTGACGATACAATTTATGGTGGGGACTTCTTAGCGAACCAACCACCAGTTAAAGCAATGTGTGAAGCAGCACCTGGTATCATTCATTTAATGGACCGTATGGGTGTTATGTTCAACCGTACGGAAGAAGGACTTCTTGATTTCCGTCGTTTTGGTGGAACGCAACATCACCGTACAGCATTTGCTGGTGCAACAACTGGACAGCAATTACTATACGCATTAGATGAGCAAGTACGTCGTCACGAAGTAGCAGGACTTGTAACGAAATATGAAGGTTGGGATTTCTTACGAGCTGTTATTGATGATGAAGGTGTGTGCCGAGGAATCGTTGCACAAGACTTACAAACTATGGAGATTAGAAGTTTCCGAGCTGATGCCGTGATTATGGCAACAGGGGGCCCTGGTATCATCTTCGGAAAATCAACAAACTCCATTATCAATACAGGTACAGCAGCTTCTGCTGTATATCAACAAGGCGCATATTATGCAAACGGTGAGTTCATTCAAATTCACCCAACGGCAATTCCTGGAGACGATAAATTACGTCTGATGAGTGAATCTGCACGTGGTGAAGGTGGACGTGTTTGGACATATAAAGATGGTAAACCATGGTATTTCTTAGAAGAAAAATATCCGGCTTACGGAAACCTTGTACCTCGTGATATCGCAACGCGTGAAATCTTTGATGTTTGCGTAGAGCAAAAACTAGGTATTAACGGTGAAAACATGGTGTACTTAGATCTTTCTCATAAAGATCCGAAAGAACTAGATATTAAACTTGGTGGAATTATTGAAATCTATGAGAAATTTACAGGTGATGATCCTCGTAAACTACCAATGAAAATCTTCCCAGCTGTTCACTATTCAATGGGCGGGCTATGGGTTGATTATAAGCAGATGACAAGCATTCCAGGTTTATTTGCAGCAGGTGAGTGTGATTATTCTATGCACGGTGGTAACCGTCTTGGCGCGAACTCACTATTATCAGCAATTTACGGTGGTATGGTAGCAGGACCAAATGCAATTGAATATATGAAAGGTCTTTCTAAATCATCAGATGCTGTTTCATCTACTGTGTATGAACAAAATGAATTAATCGAAACAGAGAAATTTAACAATATTTTAACGCTCGATGGTAACGAAAATGCGTATGTTCTTCATAAAGAGCTTGGAGAATGGATGACAGATAACGTTACAGTAGTTCGTGAAAATAAAAAATTATTAGAAACAGATGCAAAAATTGAAGAGTTAATGGCTCGCTACAAACGTATTAACATTAACGATACAGCGAGATGGAGCAACCAAGGTGCTTCATTTACACGCCAACTTGCAAATATGTTTGAATTAGCACGTGTTATTACAATTGGTGCATATAACCGTAATGAGAGCCGTGGGGCGCATTACAAACCTGAATTCCCAAATCGTGATGATGCAAACTTCTTAAAAACTACGATGGCGAAATTTGAAGGAGAAGGAAATGCACCGGCATTCCATTACGAAGACGTGGATATTTCATTAATTAAACCACGTAAACGTGATTATTCTTCAAAACACGATGTAGCTGCTAAGAGTGAAGAGAAGGGGGATAAACAACATGTCTGAGAAAACAATCCGCCTCATCATTACGAGACAAGACGGACCAGATGCGCAAGCGTTTGACCAAGAGTTTGAAATTCCGTATCGTCCGAATATGAATATTATTTCGGCGCTTATGGAAATTCGTCGTAATCCTGTTGATTCAAAAGGAAACAAAACAACTCCGATTGCATGGGATATGAACTGTTTAGAGGAAGTATGTGGTGCATGTTCGATGGTAATTAACGGAAAACCACGTCAATCATGTACAGCGCTTATCGATCAATTAGAACAACCAATTCGCTTAAAACCGATGAAGACATTCCCGGTTGTTCGTGACTTACAAGTTGACCGTAGTCGCATGTTTAATGCTCTAAAACGTGTTAAAGCTTGGATTCCAATTGATGGTACGTATGACTTAGGACCAGGACCAAGAATGCCAGAGAAGAAACGTCAATGGGCTTATGAGCTTTCAAAATGTATGACATGTGGTGTTTGCTTAGAATCATGTCCAAACGTAAATAGTAAATCGGACTTTATTGGACCAGCACCGTTATCACAAGCTCGTTTATTTAACTCACATCCAACGGGTGAAATGCATAAAGCAGATCGCTTACGTGCAATTATGGGTGATGGAGGACTTGCAAACTGTGGTAACTCTCAAAACTGTGTGCAATCATGTCCAAAGGGTATTCCATTAACAACTTCAATTGCGGCGTTAAACCGTGATACAACAATTCAATCGTTCAAAGATTTCTTTGGTAGCGACAATAACTATTAAAAAATATTGCCTCTTCATTTCGAAGGGGCAATATTTATAACTGTATTTTTCTGTTTATTCTGTTTATTTTGAAGCGAAAAGGAGAGGGAACAATGAAGAGGATTTCTTATATTGAAGACTTTGAGCAATGGGAAAGTGGTTTTTCGTTTTACAATCCTGTAAAGGTTCGTTTTGGTGAAGTAGATATGTTTGGACATGTAAATAATGTCGTTGCCTTCACCTATTTTGAAGAAGCGCGTATCGCATTGTTTAAAGAACTTGGATTTATGCAAGAATGGACGCATGAATCTTCAGAAACGATGATTGTTGTTGCGGATTTACAATGTAATTTTATTAAACAAATATATTTTGATGAACAGTTGAAGGTGTATGTAAAAGCGGGATCAGTTGGAAATTCTTCATTAGATTTGCATTATATGGTGAAGAATGCAGAAGGAGAGGTTTGTTTAGTTGGTCGTGGAATGATGGTCCAAGCGTCGAAAAAAACAGGAAGAGGCGAACCGTGGCCTGAAGAGTGGAAGAAAAAATTACTACAATAATAGAGTGAAAGAAAAATAAGAGAGCAACATGCTCTCTTATTTTTTGTCTTCCATCGCTTCTTCTAATGTTAAATGATGTTTATATATGTATGTAGCGTATGGATTTCCAACGTAGCGCAAATGCCACGGTTCATATGAGTATTCTGTTGTTTCTGTTTTATCTTCTAAATAACGAATGACAAAGCCAAATTCATGAGCATGTTTTGCAACCCATTTACCTTCGGCTGTCTCTCCAAAAATAGGCTCTAATTGGAATTTAGCAGATTTTGAACTAATATCCATTGCTAAACCAGTTTGATGTTCACTCGTACCAGGAATGGCGCTTACTGAATCTGCCTCAGCTTTTCCTTGACGTCTAACGTATGTATCATGTAATGATTTTTGGCGTTTGTATGAACGATAACCAGATACAGCTGTAAGTTCAAGTCCTTCTTTTTTTGCTGCTGCAAACATATTTTCAAGCGCATCTGCAGCATCTTTGCGTAGCAATGTTTTTTCTTTATCTTTTGGACTAGTAAATGGTACATTTGGTCTTGTTAAGTCTTCAGGTGTATATCCATCTGGTAGTTTTCGATGTTTATTAACTAATACAAGGTTAGAATCTGGATTTGTTACAACGGAAAAATCATTGTCTAGCTTCTTGGCGTTATGATCAGCTTTTGGAAAAGCAGGAATCTCTTCTTTTTGGTGATTATTATGCTGTTGACTTTCGACAGCTTTCGCCTCATTTTGTAGTGGCGATTTAGAATCAAAGTAAGCGAAAGAAGTGATACCGATTACAATAGTAGCGGCAGAAATAAGGATTATTTTTTTCATGATGCCTTGTAATCACAATCCTTTCTTAATAAAATATGTATCGTTTTTTATTATAAGTCTAGTTTACTGAAAAAGAAATATAAGAGTCGTAACGTAATAGAAATGCAAAGAAAATGTCAGAAAATGTGTGGAATTGTAGTATTTTTTTATATAATTCATTTCTTATCTTTCATGAAATTCATTTTTTATGTAATATATATACATAAGAAGATGTAGCGATTATCGAGAATAAAGAACTTCTTGTATAGACTAGGAGTGAATGGGAATGGATTTTGCAACACTTATTGGAATCATCTTAGGAGTAGTGGCGGTAGTTGTAGGGATGGTCGTCAAGGGCGCTGACGTAATGGCCTTAGTTAATCCTGCCGCAGCATTAATTATTTTTGTTGGTACATTTGCTGCAGTATGTATCGCATTTCCGATGGATCAATTAAAAAAGATTCCAAAATTATTTAAAGTTCTTTTTGGTTCTAATAAAAAAGATTTAAGTTATGAACAGTTGCTAGAATTGTTTGTTCATTGGACATCTGAAAGTAGAAAATACGGTATTTTGTCTTTAGAGCAGCAATTAGACAAAATTCAAGATGAATTTCTTTTGCGTGGTATGAAGTTTGTGATTGATGGCGTATCTGCAGAAGATTTAGAACAGATTTTAGAAGCTGAATTAGAAGCAATTGAAGAAAGGCATGCAAAGGGGGCAGCAATTTTTTCTCAAGCTGGTACATATGCACCAACATTAGGGGTTTTAGGTGCTGTTATTGGTCTTGTAGCTGCACTTGGTAATTTAACTGATATTGAAAAGTTAGGTCACGCTATTTCGGGTGCATTTATTGCAACGATTTTTGGTATTTTCTCAGGTTATATACTATGGCATCCATTTGCAAATAAATTAAAGCAAAAATCTGCAGCTGAATTAGAGAAAAAACGTTTAATTATTGATTGTTTATTAATGTTACAAGAAGGTACATATCCGTTTATTATGAAGAACCGCATTTTAGGTGCACTTTCTGCAACTGAGCGCAAAAAGCTTGAAAAAGGGGCAGAAAAAAATGCGGAGTAAAAAAAATAGAAGAAGTAAAAAGAAAAAACACGAAGAACATATCGATGAAACTTGGCTAATCCCTTATTCTGATATGTTAACGTTGTTGTTTGCATTGTTCATCGTTTTATTCGCAATGAGCAGTATAGATGCTGCTAAGTTTAAACAGATGGCTGTTGCTTTTCGAAGTGAATTAGCTGGTGGAACAGGTAACAAAGAATTTTTAAGTGATCAGAAGCCAAATGATGAAAAGGAATTATCAGCAAGTAGTTTAGAGTCTGAGAAGATCAAAAAGAATGCTGAAGCTGAAGTAAAGCAACAAGAAATGAACGAATTAAAAGCGGTACAAAAAGGTATTGATAAGTATATTGAGGAAAATCGATTATCTTCTTCTTTTAAAACTGATTTAACAGAAAAGGGATTGAAGGTAACGATATTAGAAAATGTACTATTTGATTCTGGGAAAGCGGACGTAAAATTAGAATCGTTAAGTATTGCGAAAGAAATGTCTAATTTACTGGTTTCAGCATCACCTCGTGAAATCACAGTATCTGGACATACAGATAATGTTCCTATTGCAAATGCGCAATTTGCATCGAACTGGGAATTAAGTACGCAGCGGGCAGTTAATTTTATGCAAGTATTACTGCAAAATAAAGAATTACAACCAGGAAAATTTAGTGCAGTTGGTTACGGAGAATATCGGTCAATTGCTCCAAATGATACGCAAGAAGGAAAAGCGAAAAATAGACGTGTAGAAGTGTTTATTTTACCTTTAACGAGAAATATGCAATAAAAGAGGAGGGCACATGCCATCCTCTTTTATTTTGCATCAAATGATTTTAAGTTGTCATGGCGGATTTTATCTTTTTCTGCATCTGATTTTTTGAAATCATAATCATATAAAGCGCCTTCCCAATCACCATACATCGGATTAGGGAAAATAATAAATTTCTCACCAAATTGTGCTTTTGAATCTGCTACTGCTTGGTTTCGGTCCTTTACAGACTTTCCATCAAAACCAGTGAAGTCAGATAAGTTATCACCGAAGAATAAGACGATATCATGTGTTTGAGAAACGAGTTCACGTCGTTTTTCTTTTCCTTTTTCTTTCGGGTCTTGTAGTAATATATGTTCTTTCGTTGCTTGAGGAGCGCCTACACGCTCAAGATTTTTAATTGTTGCATCTAGTTGGTTCGTTTTACGATTTGAGATGTAGTAAATATCTACACCTTTAGACTCTGTATATTTTAAGAAATCAATTGCACCTGGAAGGGCTTCGGCTTCAGCCTTATTAATCCAGTCATCCCATTTATATGGATAGCCTTTTCCTGTTTTTACGCTCATTGCTTGATGAGGACTGTTGTCTAAAACAGTTTCATCTAAATCAAGTACGATAGCAGGTTTTTTCTCTGTCCCTTTTGCAAGAACTGCATCAAGCTTCAATTGACCGATATTGTATCCTTGGTAGTACAGTGCTTTCATTTCACCGGCTGTTTGATACCATAAATCAGCCATTAATTGCTGATCTGTTAATTTTACTTTCTCTTCTTTCGCCACTGTTTTCTCTTGTGTTCCTGAACATGCTACAAGTGATGTAGATAGAACCGCTACAGATAATAAAGTGGTAATGCCCCTTTTCATCTTCATATGTACCCTCCTTGATGTTAGAAAACCAGTTAATATTATATATCGAAAAATAATATTTTTTGTATGAACATTTGCATATTGTCTTTTGTATATATAGTAGTATGTCCTATATTAGAAAGATGAGAAAAAATGATGGGAATTATTTTGACAAGTTTAATTGTCGAAATGACAATAATAATTGACAAACTATGTAATTTTATTTACAATTTTAACTAAATGAAACAAATGATGGATTAGAGAGATGCTACATAATAAGAGGATGGAGTGTAGTGCTATATTTTATCCTGAATAAACATAGTCTTTGAAAGAGAGTATGAATGATACTAAAGGGGAGGCTTTATACTTTGAGTTTACAAATTCAAAACTTAACGAAACAATTTGGGGAATCAAAAGCAGTTAACGGCTTGCAAATTTCGTTACCAAAAGGTGAAGTGTTAGGATTACTTGGACGAAATGGTGCAGGAAAAACAACGACAATCAAAATGCTTCTCGGATTATTAACGCCTAATGAAGGCTCTATTACATGGGATGGAAAACCATTTGGGACTAGTGGGGTAACGATAGGATACTTACCAGAAGAAAGAGGTTTATATACTAAAAGTAGAGTAATAGACCAGTTGCGATATTTTGGTAGATTAGAAGGAATGACGAAAAAAGAAGTAGATCTTGCTATTGATCATTGGTTAGATCGATTAGCAATACCAGAATATAAATTTAAAACAGCAGGAGAGCTTTCAAAAGGGAACCAGCAAAAAATTCAATTAATTGCTGCTCTTCTTCATAATCCAGAACTTCTCATTTTAGATGAGCCATTTAGCGGACTGGATCCAGTGAATGCTGGAATGTTAGCTAGCATTATTGAAGAACAAGTACAGAGCGGAAAGACAATTATTTTATCTAGTCATCGTATGGAACAAGTAGAGGCTTTTTGCCAACATGTATGTATTTTGAAAAAAGGCGAAGCAGTCGTAAAAGGCCAGTTAAGTGATATTAAAAAACAATATGGTTTTCGTAATTTAACGATTGAAGATACAGAAGTGAATGAGAAGGGATTAGAATCTATACATGTATCGTATGAAAAACAACAAGGCCTTCTTTATGTGCGAGTACAAGATGATGCAGAAGCTCTAAACATTTTACAACAATTACAAGAACAAGGTGTTACCTTACGACAATTTAAGATGTTAGAGCCGACGTTAAACGAAATCTTTGTAGAGAGGGCGAAATAACGATGCGTAAATTTTCTCACGTATTTTCATTTTATTTTAGAGAAGCATTTTTATCTAAAAAATCATTAATTACGAGTGCGATTTTGTTTTTAGTTGTGTTTGGCCTTTTTGCCTTTAATCATTTCACAGCTGATAACGATAAAGGAAAAGATAAATTTGCTGTAGTAACAGAAAGTGATACGTATAAAGTGCAAGAAAGTGATGTAACAAAGTTACTCCCGTCTGCTAAAGTAACGGTAGAAAATAAGGATAAGTTTAATGAGTTACGTAAGCAAGTAGAAGATGGGGATCTAGACGGTTTATTCCGTATTACAGAAAAGAATGGTATTCCAGAAGTGACGTATATGTATAGTGGTTTTCCAAGTCAATCAACTGCTACACTTATGGCGAGTTATTTAAAAGAACAATATACAGCGGTAATGATCGAAAAAAATAATGTATCTGCAGAAGTAGCCAAACAGTTACAGATGGAAATTCCGTTAAAGCAAGAGGCAGTAAAGGATCATGCATCTTCCTTTGGAATTGGTTATGTTTTCTCGTTTGCTTTATATATGTTTATTGTTATCTTTGGTGCTGCAATTGGAACAACTGTGGCATCTGAAAAATCATCTCGTGTTATGGAGTTAATGCTTCCGAAAGTAAAACCATTAACAATGCTACATGCCAAAATTTTAGCAATTGTTTCTAGTGCTTTACTATTACTTGTTATTGCTTCTTTCGGTTTTCTTGTACCAAATTTATTAGGGTGGGTGGATTTAGATAATGCATCCTTAATAGGACTTACACTAGATTTTTCTAAATTGGATGCTGTAGTAATTAGTATGTTCTTTGTGTATTTTGTTACGGGTTACTTACTATACGCAATGCTATATGCAGCGGTTGGTGCTGTTGTATCAAAAATTGAGGATGTGCAATCTCTTTCGTTCCCAATTACAATGTTAGGTATGGCGGCATTTTTTATTAGTCTTAAATCATTATTTGATCCAAATAGTACATTAGCTATAGTTAGTTCATATATTCCATTCTTTACACCTATGGTTACTTTTTCAAGACTTGTATCTGGTGAAGCGGGCACTGTAGAAATTATTGTGACGTTAGTCATTTTATTGGTGACTATTGTTATCGTCAATATGCTAACAAGCCGCATTTACGTAAATGGTGTAATGAATTACTCAGACAAAGTGAAATTTAAAGACTTAGCGAAATTTATAAAGCGTCAATAATGAGAGAAAAGCATGATTTCCTAATGAAATCATGCTTTTTCTTTATGTATAAATTAAAAATAGTATATAATAATAAGAGTTGTCTTTTAATAGAATGAATAAAAAGGAGGGTGTGCAGATGGGAATTAGTAGTCGTTTTACAGTAGGTGTTCATATGCTGACATTACTTGCGATAGATCGAAACTCTCGCTGTACCTCTGAATGGATTGCCGGTAGTGTGAATACAAATCCAGTTGTGATTCGTCGCATTACAGGAATGTTGAAGAGAGCAGGACTTGTTGATGTACAAGCTGGTAAAGGTGGTACGACACTTGCTCGTGATTTAGAAGAAATTACATTACTTGATGTATATAAAGCAGTGGAAGTTGTAGAAGAAGGACAGCTATTTTCCTTCCATGAAAATCCCAACATTGAATGTCCAGTAGGAGCTAATATTCAATCAGTATTAGAAATTATTTTAATGCAAGCACAAGAAGCGATGGAAAATGTACTTGCAAATGTAACGGTAGATCAACTAGTTACAAATTTAAAGTCTAAAATGAAAGAGTAAAAAAGCGAGCATCCTCATAATGAGGGCTCGCCTTTTTTTATTCAGAAATATTGAAAATTCTATTTTTCAGTATTTAAAATGAATTTACCTACGATAGCTGCTACGATACCACCAAGAATTGGTGCGATGATGAATACCCATAGTTGAGAAAGGGCTTCTCCGCCAGCGAATAAAGCTGGGGCGATACTACGAGCTGGGTTAACAGAAGTTCCAGTTAACGGAATACCTAATAAGTGAACTAAAACTAATGTGAAACCAATTACTAATCCTGCTAGAGAAGAACTTCCTTTTTTACCTGTTACAGCAACGATCACTAAAATGAATACGAAAGTTAAAATAAATTCAACTAGAAATGCTCCAGATAAACCAAGAGTTCCAAAACCGTTTTGTCCTAAATTATCTAAAGGTGTTTTAGCAGATTTTAAAATTGTTACTAACGTTGCAGTTCCTAATAAACCACCTAAAATTTGAGCTAATACATAATAACAAAGTTCCATAGCGTTCATTCTTTTATTGATGAACATAGCTACTGATACTGCTGGGTTAATGTGACATCCAGAAATTGTTCCGATGCTATATGCCATAGCCACAATAGATAGACCGAAAGCCATAGCGATTCCTAATGTTCCAATTCCTTCAATTCCGCCGCCAATGACAGCTACTCCAGTTCCGAATAATACTAGTACAAACGTACCAATAAATTCAGCGATTGCTTTTTTTAACATAATTTACCTCCTATTGTTGCGCATGAACCGTATTATAACATAGGTTTTAGTATAAACCGTTAATGAAATACTATTCTGATAAGGCACAATAGGGGGACAATAAAAAAGAGTATAGTTCTTTGTTACAGAACCATACTCTTTTTTTATGCTGTTTTTTTCTGTTTAACGACTG
Organism: Bacillus cereus group sp. Bc061; assembly: GCF_027715825.1. NCBI lineage: Bacteria > Bacillati > Bacillota > Bacilli > Caryophanales > Bacillaceae > Bacillus > Bacillus cereus group sp. Bc061. Next base: position 777,524 of record NZ_JAQFTZ010000002.1, on the reverse strand, counting down.
GAACAGAACGGTTTAAAATGCTATTTGCAACCATTCCTAACATAATAATAATCATTCCAAGTAGGGAAAGCCCGCCAGGAAATGAACCATTTAAGAAAACAATTTCGCCAAGCACGGTAAAGACCATCGTTCCAGCTTGCGTTGCTTCAACAGCTCCAAGTAGAGCGAGATTATCTTTGGCTAAGTCAGTAGCAAAGAAAAATGTCATTGTCGCTATAACGCCAGAACATAATGCTAACAAAAATCCTTGTAGCATTTGGCTTGATGTTGGAATACCAGTAGTAGAAAATCCGTATATACCAAGTAAAATTGTTATAGGAAGACTGCCTATTGCCATTCCTAATACACGTTGGAATGTATCAAGGCGCCCACCAACAAGTTCCATCATTTTTCGGTTACCGAACGGATATAAGAAAGCAGCTAACACGACAGGTAAAAAACCTGAAATAAACTGAGTCATTGTAATGTGACCTGCTGCAGTTGCTTGCATACAAATTACACCAAGTAAAATAAATAATGCAACGTATAAACTACGAAGTGGAATTTTTCCGCGTACAAGTTTCGTACCTGATTTCGTTTCTATTTTAACGAAAAATAATGGCGAGAGTAGTAAACCTGCTAATATAGTAACTTGCCAAGTTCCAGCAACGAGCCAAGCTGGAGAAAAGACAGCTGCAAAACTTAATAAAGAATAGAAACCAATACCAGCAACAGAACCCCACCCGATCCAAGCCAATGGATGTTTCTTTAATTCTTCCCATAACTCCCTTAAGTTTTTGCGAAATAAAACGATAAGGAATAAAATAGGGAGAGCAAATAAAAAACGGAAGGAAGCTGTCCAAGCCCAGCTCGTTCCAGATACATTCATCGCTCGATTTATAATAAAAGTTGCGGAAAAAAAGGCTGATGATAAAAGGCCTAATAAAATTGCGCGCATGAAGTATAGCACTCCTTTCGGAATTTAATGATTATGTATAGTATAATATACTTTATCTAGATAAAAGTAAACTATTTTATATTTTAAGGTGGTTTTATAGATGAAAGAACATGAAGATATGCAAACGAAAGAAGTCATTCAGCAAGTAGGTCAGTTATTAAGGCAAATTCGAAATGAACAAAAATTAAGTTTAGAAGAATTAGCTCAAAAAACAGGGGTTAGTAAATTAACATTAGGAAAGATTGAAAGAGGCGAAACGAATCCGACGTTAGCTGTCATTTGGAAAATAACGAAAGGGTTATCGATTCCTTTATCGAGATTGATGGTTGTTGGAGAACCTGTAGCGGTTGCGCGCTGCGGAGAAGGATTTGCAGTAGACGTAGGACAAGCATGGCATTTAGAAACAATGTTCCGTTATACGAAAGAAACGGGTATGGAAATGCACCGTGCTTGTTTAAGGTCGAATAGTATATATGAACCAGAAGCTCATCATGAAGGTGCTATTGAGCTTGTAACGGTAATGAAAGGAAAAGTATCGATTCAAGTAGAAAGCGATGTTTACGAATTAAATGAGTTTGACTCTATTCAATTTGAAGCGAATAAGAAACATAGTTATAAGAATGAAGAAGATGAAGTGGCGGTATTACATTTAACGATGAAATATTCTTCATGAAAAAATCCCCTATAGAAAAATCTATAGGGGATTTTGTATACACTATGCTCAAATATACGAAAGAATGTTATTAGTAAGAGCGTGGCATAAGTAATAAACAAATAAAATAAACTAAAAACCCCGTCCCAAAACATAAAACTGCAATGACCCAAAGTATGCGAATGAGAGTAGAGCTAATATCAAAATATTCTCCTAAACCACCGCATATACCAAATAGCATTTTATCAGTTTCGGATTTATATAATTTTTTTGACATATTACGATCAACTCCTTTTTATAGCAAACTATATACTTCTATTCTATATGGAAATCTATGAGGAGACTATGAGGTTGTATGACATTTTTTTATAAAGTGAACCGTATTTTAAAATTTAGATGTGAGGTCATATAAACAATAAATCTAATTTATAGCGCAGTATAATAGTTTGCGATAAAAATAAAAAGGCCTTAGGTAGCAAAATTTAAGCTACCAAAAAGGCCTCATATTATTGTTTCATTTTATAGTTGAATTGTTGATGTATCCAATGTGAAAACAGAAAACAAATACTTAGTGAAAGAGTAACCGCTATACTAACCCAAATGCTCGTTAAAGGACCGATTAAGAAGTAAACTACATAACCGGTAAGAGCACCAATAATCGAGATGAGCGGTATAATGATGCTGATTTTTTGCTTGCTGAAAATAACGAATAATATTGTGATGATAAGAGATGTATAAAGAATACCAAAGAAAAAAATAATTTCTAAAATCGTATAGTTTGTAGTAATTGTAATGAAAAAAGCTAAAAATCCGATAGTGATAGAAATAAAATGAGTTGTATATAATTTGAAATTTATTTTTGTAGGTATCATCGGTATAAAATCTCGAATGAGTTTAGTAAATCCATGTATCCAAGAAATAAAACTAGAAGTTATTGCGCTTAACGAACCGATAACGAGCAGATAAAATAAAATGGTAAATTCTATTTTTTTTGGAAGCTGGACTAGAAGATCGTATAAATGATCTAAGCTCCCACTAAAGATAACTATCATAATTAGAGAAGCGAATGCCAAAGGGATAGTAATCCATATAAATCCTGATAGTAAAAAAGTTGGAATAATTTTTTTAGGATGAATACGGAAAGCTTTATCCCAAGATGCAGGGCTTATTAATACTCTTCCTGTTTCAATGAGAATACCGGCAGTAAGAAAATATATTCCATTTCTATTTTCATAAAATAGCAAGTACGGGTGATATAAGCGGATTCCATCGTATACATGGGTAATGCCATCTTGCACAAAAAAATAAATTGGAATAATGATCATAGTAGAAAACATTAATACAGTTTGCATAATAGCCATTTTAGTAAATAGCTTAGCGTTACTTAATATTACGAATATTGTACAAAGGGTAATGAAAAGGAAAGAACCCAATGTATATGGAATATGGAAAAAAACATTAAGTAAAATACTAGCAACTTTCGTTTGAATGAACATACTTTCTATACTTAATAGAACAAGGAAAGAGCATACAATTATATATCCTTTGCGAGAAAGTTTATAAGATAAGTAATCGTGAATGGATTCTCCTTCTGGGAATGTAGAACGTATTTTTTTTATTAAAATCCCCAATAAAATAAGAGTAAAAGGGCCAATCATCGCATAAAGAATACCAGCGATTAGCCCATAATTAATAATCGATTCAGGTAAAGCGAGCGTCGATATACTTGCGACCCATTTAGATAATAAAAGAACAGTACCAGTTCCAATGCCTAATTGTAAAGGTGTGAAAGCTGAGTTGTTTTTCTTCACAATTTATCCCTCGCCTCTATATTCTTTCGGAGTCATTCCGGTCATCTTACGAAAAACAGTGCTGAAATAATGCTGACTATTAAAACCAGATCTTTCAGAGATTTGAGAGATACACCAATGTGGGTGTTCCATTAAATATTTCTGTGACATTTCAATCCGATATTGCATGATATATCCGGAAAATGAAACCCCTACTTCTTCATGGAATTTTCGGCTTAAATAAGTCGGATTTGTATGTACTTTAGTTGCGATGTCTGCTAAGTGTAGTTTGTCATGAAAAGTTTCATGGATGATGTCTAATGTATCTTGAATAATACGTGAGTAGGAAGGGGTATTAGCATCTCCTTTGTACTTTTGTAATATATCGATGAGTTCTTTCTCTATAATTGGCTTTGTTATGTAGTCAATAACGCCTAGACGAATAGATTGTTTTGCATAATCGAAATTTTGATATGCGGTTACAATAATGATATCGAGGTTAGAGTTATTATTTTTTAATTTCTCACCTAGTTGTAGGCCGGATATGCCCGGAAGGTGAATATCTAAAAGTGCCAAATGAATTGAGAATTTTTCATTTATACGTAAAGCTTCAGCCGCATCTAAAGCTAGATGTAATGTCCAATTAGGGAACTGACGGTGGATAAGAAATTCTAATTGTTCCAGTTCCAGTGGTTCGTCATCTACTAATAGCACGTTCATTTTTGTATTACCTCCTCTGTGTTTTTTTCTGTGATGAAAGGCCATGTGATTTCTACTTTCGTGCCATTCTCTTTTGTAGAGAGGAAAGAGAATGTAGTTTGTTCTTGAAAGAATAACTGAAATCGTTGTTTTATATTTTCAAGTCCGTATCCGCTTTCTTCCGTATGGGAAGTAAATGGTTTGTTTTGAGTACCGTTGTCGGATACTAGAAGTGTAATTCGGTTATTTGTATTGTGTAGATGAATATTTAAAATAGCTTGACCAGCTTTTTTTTCAAGACCGTGTTTAAAAGAATTCTCAACTAACGTTTGAATAACGAAAGGTGGAATATAAGCATTCTGTAAATCTTCAGAAGAAGTAATATTTATTGAAAGTCTCGAGCGAAACCGCATTTTTTGAATCTCAATATAATAATTCGTATAAGCCAGTTCTTCAGAGATTGGAATTAACAAATCTGTTGTTTTATATTTTCCTTTCAAAAATAGAGAAAAGATCTCGAGTGATTTGACAACTTCATCTGTTCTCTGTAGACGAGCTAAGCTCAAAATTGTATTTAATGTATTGAATAAAAAATGAGGCTGAATTTGTTGCGTAAGTTGATGATATAAAGACTGTTGCAACTCTCGTTCCAGTGCTATTTTTTTCTTTTCACTTTCTAGTAAATCGATTCGTTTTTCAAAAATAAATAAACATAATAAAATAATAGCTCCAAAAATTGGAGCTAAGACAAGTATAGTTATTAATACAGCAAATGCTTCATAAGTTAACATACATACCTCAATCTTGTTTTTTATTATTATACTAAAGCGTTGTAAATGTTTCTATTATTCAGACTCGGATCAAATGATATGACAGGCTACTTTATGACCTTCGCTTATAGATTGAAAACTTGGTTGCTGCGTAGCGCATTTTTCAATGGCATACGGACAACGAGTATGAAAACGACAGCCTTTTGGCGGGTTTAGAGGAGAGGGGAGGTCTCCTTTAAGTTCAATGCGTTCTTTTTTCGTTCCTGCACTAATGGTAGGAATTGCTGAGAGAAGCGCTTTTGTGTAAGGGTGTTGCGGATTGTTAAAAAGAGAATGTTTATCGGCAATCTCCACAATGGTACCAAGGTACATTACAATGATGCGATCTGATATGTGACGAACGACAGCTAAGTCGTGAGAGATGAATAAATATGTTAACCCGTATTGTTGTTGCAACTGCTTTAATAAATTTAAAACTTGTGCTTGCACTGAAACATCTAAGGCGGAGACAGCCTCGTCACAAATAATGAGTTTTGGATTAACAGCTAAGGCGCGTGCGATTCCGATTCTTTGCCGTTGACCACCGCTAAATTCATGTGGATAGCGCTTCACTGCATCAGGTGGAAGACCAACTTTCCCGAGCAGCTCAATAACTTTCGCCATTCTTTCACCTTTTGGGCATACGTTTTGAATGGCTATAGCTTCTTCTAAAATGCTCCCTACAGTTTGCCTAGGGTTTAAAGAAGCAAAGGGATCTTGAAAAATAACTTGTAAATCTTTTCGAACCTTTCGCATTGCTGAGTTATTTAATTCTAGTAAATCCTTGTCTTGAAAAATAATTTTTCCACTTGTTGCTTCATCAAGGCGTAATATTGCACGCCCAGTGGTGGATTTTCCGCAACCAGATTCACCAACAATACTAACAGTTTCCTTTTCGTAAATTGTAAAGCTAATATCGTCAACCGCTTTAATATAGTTAATAGAGCGTCCTAGAATTCCTTTTTTTATAGGGAAGTATTGTTTTAAGTTTTGTACTTGTAATAACTCTTTTTTATTTATTTGCGTAGCAGTAGACATATTATAATACCTCCAATTTTTCTGAAGATGATTTATCCCAAAGGTCTGTAAACATCCAGCATCGAACTTTACTTCCATCTTGTGTGAGTTGAAGTTCTGGAAGAGTATTGTGACATAGTTCTTTTGCATGTGTGCATCTATCAGCAAAGCGACATCCGCTCGGCATATGGTATGGACTCGGTACGGATCCAGGAATAGTTTGTAACTCTTCTTGGTCTGTATCGAGTCTTGGAAGAGATTGAAGAAGTCCGATTGTATAAGGATGTTTTGGACTAGTAAATATATGCTCGATATCTGCATATTCGACGATTTTTCCAGCGTACATAACGGCGACTCTATCGCATGTTTCTGACACGACTCCTAAGTCATGTGTAATCATGATAATTCCCATACCGAGTTGTTTTTGAAGTGATTTCATAAGTGATAATATTTGGGCTTGAATTGTTACATCAAGAGCAGTTGTTGGTTCGTCTGCAATGAGTAAATCTGGATTGCAAGCAAGTGCCATTGCAATCATAATGCGTTGTCGCATTCCTCCGCTTAGTTCATGAGGCTCTTGTTTTGCACGCTTTTCAGGAGAAGGAATTCCAACTAGTTTCAACATATCTACGGCTTTATTCCAAGCTTCCTTTTTATTTAATTTTTGATGGATACGAATTGCTTCTGCGATCTGTTCCCCAACAGAATATACTGGATTCAAAGATGTCATTGGTTCTTGGAAAATCATTGAGATTTGATTTCCGCGAATTGCACGCATTTCAGCTTCGTTTTGTTGTAATAAATCTTTTCCTTTAAATAAAATGCTCCCCTCAATTTTACTGCCGCTTTCTCGGTCAATTAATCTCATAATGGATAGAGAAGTGATACTCTTCCCACAACCAGATTCACCTACGATGCCGAGTGTTTCTCCTTTAGAAACAGAGAAATTTAAACCATCAACCGCTTTGCTTACACCTTCGTCTGTAAAGAAATGTGTTTTTAAATCTTTAACTTGTAATACCTCTTCCTTTTTATTCATGTTTGTGCACCCCCTTAATTAAGCTCAATACGTTTATTGAAATGACGGTATAAAATATCAACAATAAGATTGACTAGAACGAAGATGACCGAGGCGATTAATACGCCTCCTTGTAACATTGGTAAGTCTCTCATTCGGATGGCGTCTACGATCAATCTTCCAAGTCCATTTATAGCAAAAACTGATTCTACTAAAACTGTACCGCCTAAAAGGGCACCAAATTGTAATCCAACAACAGTAATAACGGGAATTAATGCGTTTCTCAAAGCATGTTTATATATAACAACTCTTTCTTTTACCCCTTTTGCTCTTGCTGTTCGTATATAATCTTGGCGTATAACATCAAGCATACTTGAGCGAGTCATACGTGCTACAATTGCTGCGCCAGATGCACCAAGTGTAAGTGCTGGTAAAACCATGTGCATCCAAGTTCCCCAACCAGAAACCGGGAATATTTGAATTTGGACAGAGAAGTAGAAAATGAGCATAAGTCCAAACCAAAAGCTTGGTAATGAGACACCTAACAAAGCGATAATCATAATAGAAACATCTGTCCAAGAATATTGCTTTGTAGCAGAGATGATACCAGCAATCATCCCAATTACAACTGTAATGACGATACTACACAGTGCGAGTTCAATAGTGATTGGAAGGCGGATTAATACTTCGTCTAACACTGGGCGGTTAGAACGAATTGAAACCCCGAAATCTCCTTGTAATATATTTCCGATATAAGAGAAATATTGCATGATAAAGGGTTTGTCTAATCCTAATTGATGGCGTATTTGCTCGACAGTTTCTTTTGATGCTCCTTCACCAGCGATAAGGAGAGCTGGGTCACCGGGTACCATTTGCATAATTAAGAAAACGACGAATACAACGCCGAAAAGAACGGGAATTAATTGTAGTATTCTACGAAAAATAAACATTAGCATGTATAATGCCCCTTTCTATTTTTTAAGTCTCGGATCTAGTGCATCACGTAATCCGTCACCAAACATGTTTAAACCGATTACGAGTGTAGACATTGCGATTCCAGGAAACATTGCAATATGTGGTGCGGTAAATAAAAAGTCGCGCCCATTACTTAACATGGCACCCCATTCAGGTGAAGGTGGTTGCGCTCCAAGTCCTAAAAATGATAATCCAGCTGCAGATAAAATTGCTGTAGCTAAGCGTAAAGTAGCTTGGACGATAATAGGTGATAAGATATTAGGGAATATGTGTTTCATAATAATAGTAAAATCATTTGCCCCTAGTGCTCTTATAGCATCGATATACTCTAATTTTTTTACTGTTAATGTAGAAGCTCTAACGATACGAGCGAACATAGGGATTGAGAAAAAGCCAATAGCGATAATTACGTTCACAAGACTTGGTCCTAGTGCGCCTACAATGGCAAGAGCAAGTAAAATACCAGGGAAAGCTAGCATAATATCAATGATTCGCATAATGATTGTGTCAAACCATCCACCGTAATAACCAGAAATGATACCAAGAATAATGCCAAACAATGCCCCTATAAATACAGAAGAAAATCCAACAAGTAACGAAAGGCGTGTCCCGTGTAAAAGGCGGCTTAAAATATCTCTGCCTTTATCATCTGTTCCCATCCAATGTTCCATAGATGGTGGTTGTAATTTGTTAACTAACTGAATATCAAATGGATTGTAGGGTGCTAACAATGGGGCAAATATAGCTATTAAAATATAGAAAAGAACGATAATACCCCCGATAAATGCCATCTTATTTTTTTTCAGTTTTCGATAGCTAATGATCCATTTCGATGTGTTCTTCGTTTGAATTGTTTGCAAAGAAGTATTTTCTTCTTTAGAAAGACGAACTTCCATTTTTTATACCTCCCTTTCTTTCTTTATGATTAAATTATCAGAAAATTAAAACAAGTCAACGAGTTTAAAACAATAAGTAAAGAAAGTGCAAATAGAAGTAAAGATGTTTCAAAATAATTCAGAAAATTCAATAAGTAAAGAAAGTGCAAATAGAAGTAAAGATGTTTAAAAACTTTTTTCGCAAAGTTATTTATAATTACAAATACATAGACGAAATTGAAAAGAAAGGGTGGTGGAATGATCTGCTATTAGAAAGTAGGGGATAGAAAGCTAGATGTAAGGTTTCACTTTAGGATGTAGAGATAAAAGAAAGTGGAGGGGGAAGGGCGATGAGATTCAAAAGGGGACTTGTGATTTGTTTTATCACAATTTTATGTCTTTCAGTTTTTCTAGCGGGGTGTTCATCTAATACGAAGACAGGAAATGAAGGATCAGGAAGCAATGGAACAAAAGAAGGCGGTGTTTTAACAATTGCTAGACTGTCAGATGCTGATAATTTAGATCCGCATTTTATTACAAACATCCCTTCCGCAAGTGTTGTGTACCATAAAGTATATGAAAATCTTGTACAGCGAGATAAAAACATGGATTTTAAGCCGATGTTAGCAAAGGAATGGAAACAAATTGATGATTTAAATTGGGAATTTAAGTTGCAACAAGGAGTGACATTCCAAGATGGTGCACCATTTAATGCTGAGGCAGTAAAGAAAAACTTTGAACGTGTATTAGACCCGAAAGTAGGTTCAAATCGAGCAACTGTTTATTCCATGATTCAAGAAATAAAAGTAATTGATGAATATACAGTACAGTTCGTATTGAAATACCCATACTCACCTCTTTTATCTATTTTCGCAAGTAATGAAGGAAGTATTTTAAGTCCGAAGGCAATTGATGAAAAAGGGAAAGGCTTAGCGCAGCATCCGGTTGGGACAGGTCCATATACTTTTAAATCATGGAAACCAGGTGAAGAAATTCGCCTTGAAAAGAATAAAAATTATTGGGGTGAAAAATCAAAGATTGATGAAGTGGTATTCAAAGTAGTACCAGAAGATGCAACACGTATTGGAATGATTGAAACTAGTGAAGCTCACATTGCAGAGAATTTACCTGTAACTGAAGTAGAACGTGTGAAAAATTCACCATCTATGGAGTTAATTGAAAATGAAGGTTTAGGTGTAGAATATATTGGATTTAATGTACAGAAAAAGCCATTTGACAACCCGCTCGTTCGTCAAGCGATTGCACATGCAATTGAAACGAAAGGGATTTTAAAAGGGGTATATAACAATGTTGGGACTGAAATAAACTCCGTAATGACTCCTAAAGTGTTCGGTTATACGAAAGACGTAAAAGGATATAAGTATGACATTAATACTGCGAAAAAATTATTAGCAGATGCTGGTTATCCAAATGGATTTAAAACAACAATTTGGACGAATGACAGCAAAGTTAGAATGGCGTTAGTGGAAGTAATTCAATCTCAATTAAAAGGGATTGGCGTTGATGTAGAAATTAAAGTTATGGAATATGGTGCGTTTTTAGCTGCAACGAATAAATCAGAACATGCGATGTTTGTTGGAGGATGGGGAAACGCAACAGGTGATGGTGACTATAATCAATATAATTTATTCCATTCTAGTTCACACGGAGCAACTGGTAACCAATTTTTCTATAGTAATCCGGAAGTAGATAAATTAATAGAAGAAGCTAGAAAAGAAAAAGATGAGACGAAGAGAAAAGAATTATACAAACAGTTACAAGAGATTGAATTAAAGGATGCTTTACTAGTACCAATTCGAGGGATTAATCATATTGCGGCAACTACGAAAAATATAAAAGGATTTTGGATTGATCCATCTGGGTATTTGCGACTGGAAGGTGTAGAACTACAGTAAAATAGAAAATTCTATCAGTGTAAAAATGATTTTACACTGATAGAAATTTTTATCTGTTTTTGTTTCGTTTGTAAGTAGAAAAATCATATTGCGAAGGGAGATTGACAAAGTGAGTGTGAAATCACAATATTGGTTAACGAATGTAAAACTTGAATGTGGGTACGTATATGAGGAAGCGCGAATTACAAGTACAGAAACAGAAATTTGTAGTTTATTTATTGAAGATGGAAAGATTACGAACATATTACCTGGAATTGTATCAGAGCAAGATGGTGAAGTAGTAAATGCAAATGGTTTACTGGCATTACCAGCATTTGAAGAAATGCATATTCATATTGATAAAACGTATTATGGTGGACCATGGAAAGCATGTACACCAGTAAAAAGTATATTCACTCGTATTCATGAGGAGCAAACTATTCTTCCGAAGCAATTAGAAACTGCAAAGAGTAGAGCGGAGAAAATGTTGCAATTACTTCTTGAAAATGGAGCGACAAATATTCGAACACATTGCAATATTGATCCTGTAATTGGTCTTGGGAATTTAGAAGCAACGATTGCGGCACTGGAAACATATAAAGATAAGTTATCAGCAAAAATTGTAGCATTCCCGCAACACGGTTTGTTAAGAAGTAATTCCGTAGGGCTTGTAAAAGATGCTATGCGTATGGGAGCTCATTTAGTAGGTGGAGTAGACCCAGCCACAGTAGATGGTAATATTGAAAAATCATTGAATACAATTATGGATATTGCAGTAGAGTTTGATTCAGACATTGATATTCATTTACATGATGCGGATCAACTTGGAACATTTACAATGAAGAGATTAGCTGCACTAACAGAAGAAGCAGGGTGGCAAGGAAGAGTTACGATTAGTCATGCTCTTGGACTTGGAGATGTATCTGTAGAAGAAGCGGAGGAAATGGCTGAACGACTTGCGGCATTAGGTATTGATATAACGTCAACAGTTCCAATTAGTAGACATGTAATTCCAGTTCCGTTATTAAATCGTAAAGGTGTAAAAGTTTCGCTAGGAAATGATAGTATAACTGATCATTGGTCTCCGTTTGGGACAGGAGATATGTTGCAAAAGGCAAATTGTCTAGCGGAGAGATTTAGATGGATTGATGAGCGCTCTTTAGGGAAAGCACTTCAGTTTATTACGGGTGGGAAATCTATATTAGATGATCAAGGAAATCGTCAATGGCCAAAAATTGGGGATGAAGCAAATATCGTCTTTACAGAAGCATCATGTTCAGCTGAGGTAGTAGCAAGACAAACAGAGCGCTGTGCGGTTTTATATAAAGGGAATGTTGTTGCTGGTAGTTTGGAAAAAACGGCTATAAATAATCTTGTTTGAGAGGATGATTGAAATGCAAAATGTGTATTGGTTAACGAATGTACGATTAGAAACAGGTTACAAGTTTAATAATGAAGTAGTTACAGGTACAGAAACAGCTTTGTATCATTTACTTATACAAGATGGAAAGATTGCAAAGATTGTACTTGCGGATGTACCGCTTCAAACGGAATATGAAATGAAAGATGCGAAAGAATTGCTTGTTCTTCCGTCGTTTGTGGAAAATCATTTTCACCTTGATAAGACAAGACTTGGTGGTCCATGGGAAGCATGTACACCAGTAAAAAATATTATTGAGAGATTAGAGTTAGAACAGCAGGAGTTACCAATTTTAGCTCAAACAACTGGAGAGAGAGCAGAGTTATTACTAAGCAACATTTTAAATGCTGGTTCGACTCATATACGAACGCATGTAAATATTGATCCGTATATCGGTCTTAAAAACTTAGAATCTGTACGTCAAACTTTAGAGAATATGAAAGATGCGTTTACATATGAAATCGTAGCATTCCCGCAGCATGGTTTACTTCGTACAGAAGCGCATTCTCTTATGAGAGAAGCGATGAAAATGGGCGCAACTTTAGTAGGTGGTGTAGATCCAGCTACTGTAGATAATAATATTGAAAAATCACTTTTTGATATGATGGAAATTGCTGTAGAAGCAAATGCCGATGTTGATTTGCATTTACATGATGCAGGGCATTTAGGTATTTATACAATTAAAAAGTTAGCTCAGTATACAGAGGAGGCTAGTTGGGACGGACGTGTTGCGGTCAGTCATGCGTTTAGCCTAGGAGATGTATCTAAAGAAGAAGGAGCAGATATGGCAGACTTATTAGCTGAAAGAGGAATGTCTATTATTACGACGGTACCAATTAACAGAAATATGCCGCCAGTACCATTACTTACAGAAAAGGGTGTTTCCGTTTCTTTAGGTTGCGATAGTATGTTTGATTCATGGGGACCATTTGGAAATGCTGATATTTTTGAAAGAGTAGGGCGTTTAGCGGAAAAGTATCGCTGGATTGATGAAAAGTCTTTAGCTTCTTCTTTAACTTATATTACAGGTGGAAAAACGCCATTGGATCAAGACGGAAATCAAGTTTGGCCTAAAGTAGGAGATAAAGCTGATTTTGTTTTCTTACAAGCTACTTGTTCAGCAGAAGCGATAGCTAGACGTGCACAGCGACCTGCTGTGATGAAAGGTGGAAAAATAGTAGCAGGTTCCTTGCAACATGTTCAAGGCGTATTGATTTAATTTACGTATCTCCCTAATTTATCCCGCTTTAACGGGCAGTAAGACCCCCACCTCAAAATTCAGCGGAAGCAAAGAAGTTAGGTGGGGGATCAACTGTCCGTAAAAGTCCGATTGGTTCAACTAATAATCAGTGGGGATGAACAAAACCCCCACTGATTAAAGTTTCACTTTATATATATTTTTTCAAGGGTTCCTAATGAAAGAATAGGAATCCTTCTTTTTTACGAGAAAAGGAGGGGAATAGATGACACGTACATATATATTACTGTTTATATGTGTAGTAGTTTGGGGGAGTAATTTTATATTTGGTGCGATTTTAGTGAATACATTTCATCCGGTGTTGTTAACGACACTTCGCTTACTATTTATTAATTTGTTTTTTCTAGCGTACGCTATTATGTGTAAGAAAGGCTTATATATAGAAAAGAATGAAATGAAAGGTGTATTATTAATTGGAGTCATAGGTGTCGCGATTAATCAATGGTCTTTTTATGAAGGGTTACAAACAGCAGATCCAACAACAGCTGCGCTAATATTAGCACTTACTCCTGTCATGACTTCTATTTTAGCGGTATTTATTTTAAACGAACCGTTAACAGCTAAGTTAGTAATAGGAGGGGGAATTGCTACTTTTGGAGTGTTTTTTGTAATTGGTGTTGGGCAGAGGTTTGTCTTTTCAGAAGGGTTAATATGGATTTTTATAACGATGCTATCTTTTTCTTTATCTATCGTTTTAATTCGGAAATTGGGGAACAGAGATGATATGTTTTTGATTACATTCTTTTCTTCAATTTTTGGTTTTTTAATTATGCTACCGTTTCTTGCTTTTACCTTTTCTCACATAACGTTGAAATACTCTATAGAGAGTTGGTCGCTTCTTATTGTGACAGCAATACTTATGCATGGAATTTGTACATTGGCTTGGAATAATCAATTGAGAAAAGCACAAGCATCAACAGCAGCCATGTTTTTAAATTTAGAACCATTCGTTACGATGGTGGTAGGCTATATTATATTGCAGAAAAGTGTAACAGCTATTCAAATAATTGGAGCTGTTTTTATCGTTTGTGGAGTGTACACTGCGACATTTGGATACGGGAAGAAATCGAAGGGACAAAAAGTTTTGTTTCGAAAAGCTACGTAATAGTATAGTGTGTATTTCTATGTGAAATGTATGGAAGGGATGAAAAATTTGGACAATCAACATAACCAAAATCATATTATGGGAACTTTGCAATGGTTTATCTTTTTATTAGCGAATTCAATCGCATTACCAATTGTCGTTGGCGGATTATTTCATCTTACGACGGAGGAAATATTTTATTTAATGCAGCGTACATTTTTTGTAGTTGGTATATCTTCTTTTTTACAAGGGTGGCTTGGACATAGACTACCAATTGCAGATGGACCAGCTGGATCATGGGTTGGCGTATTTACCGTACTTGCTTACGCAACGGTCGGGCAAGATCAATTACACAGTACATTGCAAATTTTAGAATTAGGAATGATAATCTCAGGTGTTATTTTAATAGGACTAGGAGTAACTGGTTTCATCGGACGTATTTTATTTTTATTTACGCCACTTGTGACAGGGACGTTTTTACTTTTATTATGCTTACAATTAAGCGGTGTATTCCTAAAAGGAATGCTAGGAATTACTGCTACTGTTTCTCAAATTGATGCATTTACAGCGATAATTGCGTTTAGTATATTTCTTTTCGTTATTATACTATCTAATTTTGGGAAAGGTTTTGTCAAAAGTTATGCGGTTTTAATAGGATTAATTAGTGGGTGGATTCTTTTTCTCATTGCAGGAAAAGTGACGATTCCATCTCAAGTAACTCATTTTGTGCAACTTCCGCAAATATTTGCTTGGGGACTTCCAAAATGGAATACAGGTATGGCAGTATCAAGTTTCGTTATGGTATGTATTTTAGTTTCAAATACAGTGGCAGCTATTATAGCGATTAATCAAGCTACCATTCAAAAAGCGACTATTGAACAGAAACAGTTGAAGGATGGAACGTGGGTTGGAGGCATTTCACATATCATTTCTTCCATATTTTCAACTGTAGGTGTCGTGCCGTTACCGGCAACGGCAGGATTTATACGTTTAACGAAACAAAAATATATACGTTCGTTCTTACTAGCATGTATGTTACTAGTCGTAATGTCGCTGTTCCCAAGTATTATTCGTTATTTAGCATCTTTACCATCCGCTGTCGCATCTGCGGTTTTAATGGCTTCTTTCGTACAGTTAATTGGAATTGGGTTAAATAATATAAAACAAGTGGAGCTTAATGAAAGGAATGTAACAATTTTAGGCGTTGCAGTATTATTTGGTAGCGGCGTTATGTTTTTACCGTCTGGAGCGCTCCAGTCCTTGCCGTCTGTCATACAATATATATTTGGAAATGGTTTGTTCGTAGGTACAGTTGTCAGCATATTACTAGAACAAATATGGCGTACCGAAAAGTAAGTGGATACAAAGAGTGAACGCACTGTATAAAAGTCTAAAATAACATGTGAAATAAAGCCCATTTTCATTCACCACCCGCACATTTCGTTCATACAATATCTTGACTAAATAAACACCCAACTTACACATACACAGCTCTGGCTTAAGCAAGGAGGGTTATACCAGTTGAAGGAAAAAGCGTATCAATCTAAACCTTTACTCACAAAGAGAGAGAGAGAAGTATTTGAATTACTGGTTCAAGATAAAACAACGAAGGAAATTGCAGGTGAACTTTTTATTAGTGAAAAGACAGTTCGCAACCACATCTCAAACGCAATGCAAAAGCTAGGGGTTAAAGGACGTTCACAAGCAGTTGTTGAGCTTCTTCGTATGGGAGAGCTCGAGTTATAAAAAGAAAGCCGACTTATATAAAGAGTCGGCTATTTTTTTGTTTCATGCGTTATATGAATGATAAGAACACTCCATACATAAATAAGTAGTAAGGAGGGGATATGTTGAAAAGGATATTGTTAGTTTCAACAAGCGCTCATGATATGAATGGACACCCGACTGGTTTGTGGCTGGAAGAGCTCGCAGCTCCTTATAACTTGTTTAAAAAGGCTAAGTTTGATGTTGATATTGTGTCGATACAGGGCGGTAGAGTGCCGATTGATAGAGTTTCTATTCCGAACGGGATACCTCGTGAATTTAAGCATGTCGCTTCTTTATTGCAAAATACGAAACCAATCTCAAATGTTCATTTTTCGGATTATGATGCGGTTTTATTTGGTGGTGGACACGGGGCGATTGTAGATTTTCCAGGTAATCCATATGTTGCAAATTTAATTGTGAATATGTACAACGACAACCGAATTGTAGCGGCTGTTTGTCACGGAGTAAGTTCTTTAGTCGGTGTAAAAAATAAGGACGGCTCGTTTTTTAGTGCGGGTAAGCATATAACAGGTTATACAAATGATGAGGAAAAAGCTGTACATTTAGAAAAGCGAGTGCCGTTTTTGTTAGAAAATAAATTGAAAGAAGAAGGGGCTTTGTTTTATGTTGCTCCAAATTTTACGCCGCACGTCGTAGTAGATGGGCGTTTAATTACAGGGCAAAATCCGCAGTCTAGTATGGAAATAGGGAAAGCTATAAGAAGAGCTGTAAATAAAGTATAGAAAAAGTGCTCGTTACTCATAAAGGTAGCGGGCACTTTTTTTATAGGATAAATGACCCCTTAAACTAAAAAGATGTATTGAGTATAGTGACTTCATTTATAATTAATCGTGAATTTGCTATACTATTTTGTATGGACAAAAGGGGAGGCTCTTTTAATGAGAAAAGTTGCGTGTGCAAATACTTATATTAATAAAATAAAGCCCGTTATTAGAAAAACGAGTTTTAGTCAATTGAAAATAGATGAAATTGCGAAGTATATGGATATTAGTAAAGCTACTTTATATAAACGTTTTTCTTCAAAAGATGAGATTATTGAAGCTGTGGTAGAAGATTTTATGAACTATCTTCTTGAAGGGGATGCGGATAATCAAGATGAAAGTATGTCTTTTGCAGAACGTTTCCAAAAGACGTTTATTCACTCTTTAAAATGTGTGACATACATTTCAGATGTCTTTTTACAAGATTTGAAAGAGGCATATCCGCACTTATCTGATCGGTTAGTCGCTGCACAACAAAATCGTAATCATAATTTGCAAATGTTTTTTGAAGCTGGTATGGAACAAGGTTACTTTAATAAAATGAACGCACAATTATTTATGGTGCAAGATGATGTGATGTTAAGACGTATAATAGATCATTCTTTTTGTATTCAGTACGATATTACGTTAAAGAAAGCGATACTTGATTTTTATCAACTAAAGAAGTATCAACTGTTTAAACCGGAGTATATAGAAGCAATTGATGATTCGGAAATTGAAAAAGAAGTTATGGCTATTTTGCAAATGATTTCGTAAAAAAGCAGATTTTCCTATATGAATGGAAAATCTGCTTTTTTTATTACATGTTCTTTTTTAAGTGTTGTAATACTAATTCAGCTACTGGACCACCTGAAGCTGGGTTTTGACCAGTGATAACACGACTATCTTCTAAAGCGAAAGCTTCCCAAGGCTGCGCTGCTTTTTCGTAAATTCCTCCATTTTTAATAAGTTCATCTTCTGTTAAAAATGGAACGAATTGATCTAATTCAGCTAGTTTTTCCTCTTCATTTGAGAAACCTGTTACTTTTTTACCGCTAATTAAACGTTCCCCATTACTTAATGTAATATGAAATAAACCAGCAGCTCCGTGACAAACAGAGGAAACAATTCCGCCATTTTCATAAATGCTACGGCTAATCATTTGGAGTTCTTTATTTTCAGGGAAGTCCCAAATCACACCGTGACCACCTGCGTAATAAATAACAGCATAGTCTTCTGGATTCACCTCACTCGGTTTTATTGTAGAACCGAGGCGATTCATAAATTCTTTCTTTTGATACCATTCCCAATCGATGCTCTCCGCCATTGCTAAACTATGCGGATCAATCGGTGTATAACCACCTTGTGGGCTAACATAATCTACTTCGTAACCAGCTTCTTCAACTTTTTTAACGAAATGAACAGCTTCACCAAGCCAAAGGCCAGTAGCTCGATTTAAATTTGGATATTTTTCAACGCTCGTTAATACAACTAACATTTTTTTCTTCATCATAATCCTCCTGTAATGTTTCTTCCGTATACAAGTTCATTATTTTATTAAGTTAGAAATTGCAAATTTGAATAACCGTGTTAGTCCTCCTTATATCGGATTCGAAATTAGTGTATAACAATTTTTGAAAAAAGTAAACTAAAAACACTAAATTAGTTTACTTTGTATATTTTTCGTTGACAAACTGTAATGCTGAAACTATGATAGTTCCATGAATATCGAACAACGTACATGTTTCGTTTCGAATTCAATTTGTCGCGCGATAAATGTATACATTTGATGAAGTTGTCTAGTGATAATAGAAGAGCTAAACAACTTCATTTTTCGTTTTCAATTACTACAATCAGGAGAGGTGTTACACATGGGGGAAGATATAAACAATCATTCAAAATGGTTTGTTTTCACATTATGTTTTATCGTTTTATTAGGACCGATGAATGCGGTTTTATTTAATGTTGCGTTAGAGGATATTGCTCATGATTTATCTATTAGTCAATCGAAAGTAAGTTGGGTTGTAGTAGGTTATTCTTTAGTTGTCGGTATTGGTTCAATGATATATGGGAAGCTTGCTGATCGTTACAGTGTAAAAAAACTATTAATTATTTCGATTATCATATTTGTAGTGGGTTCTATTATTGGATTTATGAATCAATCTTATGTGATTACCATTCTTGCAAGATTAGTGCAAGCGAGCGGGGGTGCAGCGTTTATTGCGCTTAGTATGATTGCAGTGGCCAAATTAGTTATTCCTCATAAGAAGCCTGGTGCGTTAGCGATGATTAGTTCTTCTATTGCATTAGCAGTAGGTATTGGCCCTTTAGTTGGCGGGGCTATTACAAATACACTAGGGTGGCCATATTTATTTTTATTTATGGTTATTTCAGTAGTGGGGATTTTCTTGCTTATAAAATTTATGCCAGAAGAAATGCAGCATACGGATGAAACGTTTCATTTTGATTATATTGGAGCGGCGTTACTATTTGCATTCATTACGACTGTTTTACTAGGTATCGATATGAATCGTTGGCTATTTGTGTTATCGATAATTTCTTTATTTTTATTCACGGTTCGTATGAAGAAAGCGGAGCATCCATTTATCGATATTGAGTTGTTTTCGAACAAAGCATTTCTTCGTTTAATAACAGTCGGATTTATAATTAATGTGGCGTTATGTGCTAATTTATTATTGTTGCCATTACTGTTAGGAAGAGAGCACGAATTGTCTCCATTTGTTATCGGAATTGTATTATTTGTTGCATCACTCTTTGGTATTGTGTCTAGTTTTATTACTGGAAAGATTGTCCCTTCGTTTGGAAATGTGAATATGATTTATGTAGCGTCTGTCATTATGATTGTTGGCTTTTTAATTTTAGGGTTTATTCCGAATGGAAGTATAGTCGTTATTGTATTGGCGATTATTTTGACATTTATGAGTTATTCTGCCATTCAAGTATCATTGAACACATTTATACCGAAAACATTACATGCAGCTAAAGTTGGAGTCGGTCTTGGCTTATATAATTTAATTAACTTTTTCGGTATGGCATTTGGACCAGCTGTTGCGAGCAAAATTATGGAATCTACAAATAGTTATCGTTTCAATTTTATTTTAATCGTCATGTTAATTTCTGCTCATTTCTTCTTATTAATAGGAATGTCTTCTTTCCAAAAAAAGATGGAGCATTAAAGATGTACTTTATTATAGAAGAAACCGACTTTCATATAGAAGGTCGGTTGTTTTTCTGTCTTGCAAATTATGAAAAAAAGGAGCAAAATAAAAAAGGTCCTAGTCTATACAGGTACAAATGAAAATTTTCATATAGAAGCAGTTTAAGTGAGCGAACTTAAAGTGTGAAAAATATAATGATAAAATAAGATGATGAATGAGAAAACGGGTGATGAAGTTGAATAGAGCAATCGGTGTTATCGATTCAGGAGTTGGCGGTTTAACAGTGGCGAAGGAATTAATTCGTCAGTTGCCGAAAGAGCGCATTATATATTTAGGGGATACAGCACGTTGCCCTTATGGTCCACGTTCTCGAGAAGAAGTGCGTCAATTTACGTGGGAAATGACGGAGCATTTACTAGATTTAAATATCAAAATGTTAGTTATTGCATGTAATACAGCAACTGCAGTTGTATTAGAAGAGATGCAGAAACAATTACCAATTCCAGTGGTAGGAGTTATTCACCCAGGATCACGTACAGCTTTAAAAATGACAAACACGTATCATGTTGGGATTATTGGAACGATTGGAACGGTGAAAAGTGGTGCATACGAAGAAGCGTTAAAGTCTATTAATAATCGTGTTATGGTAGAAAGTTTAGCGTGTCCACCTTTTGTTGAGCTTGTAGAGAGCGGTAATTTCGAAAGTGAAATGGCGTATGAAGTTGTAAGAGAAACGTTGCAACCGCTGAAAAACACTGATATTGATACGCTTATTTTAGGCTGTACACATTATCCAATTTT
Source organism: Bacillus cereus group sp. Bc061 (assembly GCF_027715825.1). NCBI lineage: Bacteria > Bacillati > Bacillota > Bacilli > Caryophanales > Bacillaceae > Bacillus > Bacillus cereus group sp. Bc061. Next base: position 756,587 of record NZ_JAQFTZ010000002.1, on the reverse strand, counting down.
AGGTCCTGTTATTAAACAAGTAATGGGAGATAAAGTGCAACTCATTAGTTCTGGTGATGAAACGGCACGTGAAGTAAGTACCATTTTATACCATAGTAAAATGTTGAATGAGGGAGAGGAACAAAGTGATCATCTCTTCTTAACAACAGGAAAAATAGGCCTATTTAAAGAAATTGCATCAAAATGGTTCGGTCAACCGATTGAAAATGTAAAACATATTTATTTAGAAAAAGAATAATAATAGAATTCATATAAGTGAACTCCTGAGAAATCAGGAGTTTTTTTGTTTATAGGGAGCACAGCTTGTTCTAAAACATGAAACAGCTCGTATACATAATAGTACAAACTTAGATTTTAGGGGGGAATGGCATGCCTAAATCCACTTTTAAATGGGTTGTTGGTGCTACTGTGAGCGCTGTTTTACTAACAGGGTGTGGCTTTATAAATCAAGAGAAAGCAACGGAGCAAATTGATCCGCCAAAACAAGTTACGTATACAGAGGGTGGAAAGAAAGAAGTATCTAAGAAAGATAAGCAAGGACAAACGGTGAATAGAGAACTATACCTTGTTGATAAAAATGGCTATGTTGTACCGCAAACGTTAGCTATACCTACTCCGAAAGCAAATGAGGTTATTCAGCAAACGTTAGAGTACCTTGTGAAAGATGGACCGGTAACGAATTTGTTACCGAATGGGTTCCGTGCAGTCATTCCGGCGAATACATCGATGACCCTAAACTTGAAAAAAGATGGGACGGCAGTCATTGATTTTTCTAAAGAAATGAAAAACTATGCAAAAGAGGAAGAACGTCAAATCGTTGAATCTATTGCATGGACGTTGACGCAATTTAAAGAAATAAAACAAGTGCAGTTCCAAATAAATGGTGAAAAATTAGCGAAGATGCCTGTTGGTGGTACACCGCTTGGTGAAGGGGTGAGCCGTGCGAACGGTATTAACTTCGATGATGAGCAAGTAGCGGATGTAACAAATACAAAACCAGTAACACTTTATTTTATGGCACAAAATAATAATAAACAGCAATACTACGTACCAGTAACACGCCGCGTTGTAGAAGGAAAAGAAAATGATTATGCAGCAATTGTAGATGAACTTGTAAAAGGGCCGATTCATCAATCTCTTCTGAACGATTTCAATCCAGGAGTTAAGCTCATTACGAATCCGAAATTACAAGATGGAAATCTTACATTAAACTTTAATGAAAATATATTTATAAACCCAGATAAAAATATGATTTCAAATTACGTATTGAAGTCATTAGTTTTATCTTTAACAGAAAAGAAAGGCGTGAAAAGCGTTTCTATTGAAGTAAATGGTAAAGCAAATCTTATAGATGAAAAGGGCGGAAAGTTAATAAAACCTGTAGATCGTCCAGAAAACGTGAATACAGGTAGTTTTTAATCGCCAATAATTTGATATACTTAAGTAAGAAAGGGGAATTGCTTTTTGGGTTCCTCTTCTTTTATTGTATACATATCATACATTTAAATTTGGCTATACTAACAAGTAGTTATGAGGAGGTTATTTTTATGCGAGTAGATGGTAGAGAGAAAACAGAATTACGCCATATACATATTCATACGAATTACTTAAAACATCCAGAAGGATCAGTATTAATTGAGGTTGGGGATACTAAGGTAATTTGCTCAGCGACAATTGAAGAGCGCGTCCCGCCATTTATGCGTGGAGAAGGAAAGGGTTGGGTAACAGCTGAATATGCGATGATTCCACGTGCGACAGAACAACGTACAATTAGGGAGTCAAGTAAAGGGAAAGTAACAGGACGTACAATGGAAATCCAGCGCTTAATTGGACGAGCATTACGTGCGGTAGTTGACTTAGAAGCGCTTGGTGAGAGAACGGTTTGGATTGATTGTGATGTTATTCAAGCGGATGGTGGAACGCGAACTGCTTCTATTACAGGTGCATACGTAGCGATGGTATTAGCGTTTGAGAAGTTATTACAAGCAGAAAAAGTATCTAAAATTCCAGTAAAAGATTATTTAGCAGCAACGTCAGTAGGAATTGTTGAAGAACAAGGTGTTGTTTTAGATTTAAACTATGCAGAAGATTCTAAAGCAGACGTTGATATGAACGTAATTATGACTGGAAAAGGTCAGTTCGTTGAAGTGCAAGGAACTGGAGAAGAAGCGACGTTTAGTAGAGCGCAGTTAAATGAATTACTTGATGCTGCAGAACAAGGCATTTTCCAACTGATTGATATGCAAAAAGAAGCGTTAGGTGACATCGTATCTCATATAGAGTAGAGGTGGAAAAAATGAAACAAGTTGTTGTAGCGACAAAAAATATGGGGAAAGTACGTGAATTTGCTGAGTTATTTGAGCGATTTGATTTAGAAGTGAAATCATTACACGATTTTCCTCATATTGAAGAAGTCGAAGAAACTGGTGAAACATTTGAAGAAAATGCAATCTTAAAAGCGGACAGTTTGAGTAGACAATTGAATGCAATTGTAATTGCGGATGATTCAGGTCTTATTGTAGATGCTTTAAACGGGAAACCAGGCGTGTATTCAGCACGTTTTGCTGGAGAGCCGAAAGATGATCAAGCAAATATTGATAAAGTTTTACAAGAATTAAATGACGTAGCGTTTGAAAAGCGTAAAGCTCGTTTCTACTGTGCATTAGCAGTGGCTTTCCCTGAAGGGGATAAAAAGCCTGTCATTGTAAATGGGACGTGCGAAGGTTTTATTTTAGAACAACGCCGCGGGGAAAACGGTTTTGGATATGATCCGATTTTTTATGTGGAAGAATATAAAAAAGCGATGGCGGAACTAAGTTCAGATGAGAAAAATGCTATTAGTCACCGCGGACGTGCTCTACGTAAGCTAGAAGAAAAAATCCCTGAATGGTTTTTAGGAGAATAAGGGAGAGAGATTGATGAAAGCTTTAATCGTAAGCGATAGTCATAGCTCTGTGAAGGAATTACAGCAGTTAAAAGAGAAGTATGAAGGGAAAGTAGATATCATGATTCATTGCGGTGATTCAGAGCTAACGCCTGCTCATGAAGAGTTGCAAGGTTTCCATGTTGTAAAAGGGAATTGTGATTATGCTAACTTTCAAGACGAAATTGTAACTGATGTAGATGGTGTTCGTTTCATAATTGTGCACGGACATCGTCATAACGTGAAAATGACGTTACAAACATTAGCGTACCATGCTGAAGAGGTAGGGGCGCAAGTTGCATGCTTCGGACACTCTCACGTATTAGGTGCGGAATTAATCGACGGCGTTTTATTTATTAATCCAGGCAGTATTTTATTACCGCGTCAGCGTGTAGAAAAAACATTTGCTTTATTAGAAATGGATGAAAATCAAATGGAAGTTCGTTTTGAAACACTAGACGGACAGCTAGTTGAACAAGCAGTTTTTAAAAGAGGATAAGAAAAATTATCCTCTTTTAAAAAAGGTGTTGACTTTATGTATGGTTATACATATAATAAATATTGTCGATAGGGCAACGGCGCTAACGATTGAAAATAAAATAACATATGCGGGTGTAGTTTAGTGGTAAAACAAGAGCCTTCCAAGCTCTGGTCGAGAGTTCGATTCTCTTCACCCGCTCCATGTCCCAGTAGCTCAGCAGGATAGAGCAACGGCCTTCAAGAAAAATAGGAGCCTTTATAGGGAAACAAGAACCTATAAAGTGGACGACACTATATCGGTGAAGCCTTAACAGTTCGGCTGATGGTAATACCGAGGAAACTTACGATCTTGAAAAAGATTAAGGAGTTTTGAATGATTAAGTAAAACTTAATGGTAAAGACTCTGAAGTATGATGAAAATCATCGTGAGGTTCCGTAGAGACTACACGTGTCGCACCTGAAATGGTGAAGATATAGTCCAGACTACAAACAGTAATTGCTGGTAGCGAAAGCTATGGTGGTAAGCTAAGCCGTCGGTCGGGAGTTCGAATCTCTCCTGGGACGCTAAAAAAACCTTGTTATCTTTTGATAACAAGGTTTTTTGTTTGTCTACAAATTGATGTATGTGCAAAAGGTGTAAAAAATATGACGTAATATATGGTAATTATTATGTGTAACGGATTAAAGTGCATGAAGAAAAGAGCGCCATTTATGCGCCCTATTCCTCTTATTTCATTTCAAGAATCAATAGGTTTATGATGGAACTCAAATCCATATCCAGATTCTCCTAACTGTTCACTTACAATATTATAAAACTTTTTACCGCCCTCGTACGATTGAGCAACCGTTATCGAAACTTATCCCCGTTAGTGTGTTACAATGAATAGAAGCGGAAAACGAGAATCTCCAATTGACTAGACCTGTGATTGGTTAGACAGTTTAAGAAGGTTGTATAAAAAAGGGAGATGGCGCAAAGATGGCGAGATCAAATGAGAACGATTTAACGGAGAAATTGGCAGAAGGTCACCGAAAATATGGTGATGGCAACTTTACAGTACAGAACATCGGTGATGAAACCAACCCGGATTGGACTATCGTAAAAAATGTGAGGAAAGGATCGGCAGGTATTCGAGAAGAGGAAGATATATTAAGACTGCGATCAAAATATATAAAATAGTACGGAAATGGGCGGGTGGAGAGTTCGAACCTCTCCTAGGGCGCTAACAAAACCTTGTTATCTTTTGATAACAAGGTTTTCTGTTTGTTTAAAAATTGATTTTTGATTAAAAATGGAAGATTATCACAATGGAATATGTGATAATAATTATATAGAAAAAATAAAATCGTATTACATATTGCTGATTAAATGGAGTAGTCGACTATTTCTGTAGAATAAGATACGTGATTAAGTTACTTGTTTGATTCGGCTAGAGGTATGGTGCGAGGATCTAGGCCAGAGGATACGAAAAAGAAGTAATAGAAAAGTTGGTGTAGCAAAATTACAATGAAAAAGGGAAAGAAGGATACTATCAATCTAATGACAATTGCATTGCTGATGCTAATAGTTACAGGTATTATAGGAAATTCAATATTAGGTGGGCTTGCGGTAGTGTTAGCAATGGCTGTAGTCGCTACGGTTATTACTGCACGGATTGGCAATTTTATACGAAAGAGGAAAGAAGACTCTTGAAGTTCGATTCAAAGAAGGTAAAGAGAGGAATTATACTGTGATGTTTAATAAGAAAGCATTTAAAAAGTTGTTTTTACTAGGTGCCATGTCTCTATTAACTCTTAGTGCTTGCTCCGCGAAAGAAAAAGCGAACTATGAGCCATATAAGAAACATGAATCTGTTGAAAATGCGCAGAGGGAAGAGGGCACATCTAATTCGGATAGGGGCGAGAAGATTGACGAAGAACCTGCTAAGGACGAGGAGTTACAACAAGTGGAGGAAACGACAAAAGAAGATAAGGAGATTAACGACAGGCGTCCATATTATAAAGATGCGAATAATGATGCACCAACCGTGTCGTTAGAACAGTACGAAGGAATTAAGGTTGGAATGTCTGCGAATAAAGTTAAAGAAATAGCGGGTGCGCCTAGATTTATCGAGAAATATAAGTCGTTTTCTATTTACGGGTATTTAGGTCATGGTGGAGAAGGCACCATGACTATAACGTTTAATCCTGATGGTAGTGTAACGAAGAAAGAGCAAGATGGCCTTAGAAATACTAGGATTCAAGATGCGACAGCTAACGGAGGAAACGAAGGTCGAGTTACAAGCAACCATGAGCGTGATTCTAAACCAGCTACGAAATCTAATGCTAAAATTCCGAACGATTATTGTGGACACGGACATGATGAAACGAAGGAGTTAGCACACGGCTGCGACAAGATTATTGATAGGGAAGCTCATAGAAGGCATATAGAACAACAGGAAAGAGAATATGAGGAACAACAACGTAAAGAAATGGAACAATATGAACTATCTGAAGAAGACAAGATGAGAATCAAAAGACAGGAAAAACGTTGGAATACGCCTAGCGGTGGTATCGGTGGTACGTGGCAAGATGAAATGAAAGAGATGGAAAGTCAGGAATAAAGTAACGTATATTTCATTTGTATATATAATAAGAAATTTAATTTTATTATATATCACTAATCTGAGTAGAAGATTAGTGCGGAAGGAAAGAAATTTTTGCTGGATTGTAATAGAACATAGGTAATAGATGGATCAGGAATTTAACTTTCTCCTGAGATAAAAACCTTGTTATCTTTTGATAACAAGGTTTTTTGTGTATTTTAAATTAGTTATTAATAAACTTCTCAAATACAAAACCATAATCTTTCACATTATATTGTTTCTTCGTATCAACAAGCCAGTTAAAGGCAATCTCATTCATTTCTTTAAACTGCTCTGCTAAATTTACTTGTGCGTTTGAAATACGGCTAAAAGCGTTAGATGCCATATCTAAACTTTTATGTGCATACTGCAATGTAATGTCGTTGTCGTATGAAATTTCTTCGATTTTAAGTAAAGCTTTATATAAATCTTTTAATTCCTCGATATGTTTTTTATGAACATCAATTGAATAATGTTCATCTCCCATTTGAAATTTAATTTCTACATCTAAATCAATCGTTCCCGCAGTTTCAAGCGCTACGTTTTTAATTTGATATTTACTATAGCTAAAGCGGCGTAGTGTACGTTTTTTGCTTGTCGCACTTGTACCATCTAGGTGAAGTAATCCTTTGTTTGTGAAGCAATATTCATCTGATTTCGATTTAATTAGAAAATAAATTTTCTCTCCATCTTCATGCATTACGTAATCATCAGCATCGACCTTGTCATAATCTTTCGGTGTAATTACAGAACCTACATCACTTAACCCTAAAACATCAGCAGCTACTTTTTTGAACATATATAATCCCCCTTGTAAATTAAATTCTTAATTATACAAAAATATATTAACATGGTTTTAACAAAGAGTTTTCTTTTAATGAGAAAATGTTGGGAGGTAAGTTAAGAAAAGGAACGAATATTATTTTGAAAATATGTAAAAAGGTGCTGAGAAAAAGTGTACCATCATACAAAAACAAAAGGAGATTTAGCTGTTTTAAAGGCACAAGTTGATTTGTATGAAAAAGGATATATGATTTTAATACCACAAACAGAGCATTCGCCCTTTGATCTTGTAGTATATAAGGGCGGGGTATTTAAAACGGTGCAAGTGAAATATAGAGAGTTGAATGCAAGAGGGATACTGGAAGTAAGATTCCGATCTAGTTATTCTACAGCAAGCGGAGTCGCTACAAAAGAAGTGAATAAAGAAGAAATAGACGTGTATTGTGTATATTGTCCTCAAACGGATTGTTGTTATTATTTCAATCCGAAATTATTTAGTAAATCTATTAGTTTAAGAGTGGATTCTCCGAAAAATAAACAAGAGAAAAAAGTTAATTTTGCAAGTGATTATAGAGAAATTCCGTGAAAGCACCTCAAGCGATATGGGGTGTTTTTCAATCTCTCTTTGAAATCTTACAATTCTGTAAGGTAACTGTAAGGTAGTTCGATGGTAACAAATTGCTAATCCTCTATAATGAAGGTAACAACGATAAAACGAGGAGGAAGAAATAATGAAGGGATTAATCGTAACGGGTTTAACAGTTGCTTTTGGATTTGTAGCGTATGAGAAATTAACGTATGTAGTTGATGTTGTAAAACATTTAATCGCTTAGAGGAAACTACCATGAGAGGGAAAGGGAATGAGTGAATGAATGGAATGGTTATTTGGAATTATAGGTACTTGTAGTGTAGTGTTATTGTTCTTTGTCCCGAGTGGTATACTTAGTTCGACAACGAGTTTGTTCTTCTTAAGTTTGTTTGCTTGTACGATGCTTATCATTATGTTTTTAATGAAGCGAAGTAAACCAATCTTCTACTTTAGCATGATTGTTATGGCAATTATTGTTCTCCAAATTATTACCCTTGTTATATACCCCACTATTATAAAAGCTTTCCATTAATGATGAATCCTCTGCTTGAATTGCTGAGGGTTTTTATTTGCATATTTTTAATTTTGAGTAGGAATTCACTTGTATTGAAATATAAAAATTAAATATTTCTATATTTCAAACAAAGGGTTTCGGGATGTTGTGTTCTCATTACTCATTTGATATATTTACTTTAAAGATAATTAAAATCTAGAAAAAGAGGCGGACGTATGGATAAAAAAGAAAATACGGTCGTATTGTTTCCGCAACTATCAGAGCGCTATATTGATGAAGGTTTTTTAGCGCTGAAAGAGCGGAAATTCGAAGATGCATTGCGCTGCTTTGAAATATTACGTCAGTATAATGCAGAAACGGAACAAACGGAACTAGCTTCGGTTATTTGTTTGTTAGAATTAAAACATATGGAAGAAGCGAAAGAGAAATGTGAACAGTTACTGGAAACAGGAGCGGTCTTATTTGGTGATATTCTTGAAACGTATGTGACAATTTTAGTTCAAACAAATGATTATGAAGGCGTTATTGAAACTGTTGAAAAAGTTTTGCAAACGAAAGATGTAATGCCTGAGCAAAAGGAAAAATTAGCACAGCTCGCTTTATTTGCAGAAGGTATGTTACATGAAGTAGATACATCACGAGTTGATTCGAATTTTGAGTTAGATGAATTTACTAATGAAATATTTGGAGAAAACTTTGGGCAAAAGCTAAGAGCGATTCAGCAACTTTCGTTAAAAGACTTGGATCTTGCATTACCTATTTTAAAGAAATTTTTAATAGACGAAAAACAGCACCCTTATTTGAAAACTTCTATTTTATATAAAATGATAGAAAATCAAATAGAAGAAGAGATAGAGGTAGAAAAGTTTGGGAATACGATCAAGGTAATTCCGGCATTTACAGGTCATAATGAGGAGCAATCCGATAACATTATACATAGATTATCAAGTCGATTAGAGCAAAATTATCCTGATATATTTGATGCGATGGTTACATATTGGAAAGAATTGCAAATTAGCATTTTCCCATTCGCTCTATTAATGGATAAAGTGGAGATTTGGGCTGCTGTTTTAGAGAGAATTGGTAGAAAGCGTTTCGGGTTGACTATTGATGAAGAAGAGCTTATGACAGCGTATAATATTGAATTAGAAGAGTTTCATATTGCCTATCAATGGTTATTACGTGTCGAAAGAGAAGGATATTTGCCCGTATAATTATGAAAAAGAATCGTTCGGTTCTTGAAACGAGCATATTCTATGTTATAATGTAAGGGTTGCAAAAGGCAGAAATCTGCCTGTTTGTAAGAGAAGAGAAGTGTAATTCTCTTACTTAATATGTTTCATATTATTCTCGAACAAAATATACCGTAGTTGTCTTTTAGGCAATTAGTAGATTGGAACATTATATCTGAAAGCTTTTGCTAGAGGATTATTTGTACTTTTGTTATTTCAAAAAAGAGATAATGAAGATCTTAATCTATAGAGGTATGTGCATACATTATTATAGTTGGAGGGAAAGAATAAATGGCTGCAAAATGGGAAAAATTAGAAGGTAACGTAGGCGTTTTAACAATCGAAGTTGATGCTAAAGAAGTAAACAACTCTATCGACGCTGCGTTCAAAAAAGTAGTAAAAACAATCAACGTACCAGGTTTCCGTAAAGGAAAAATGCCTCGTCCGTTATTCGAACAACGCTTTGGTGTTGAATCTTTATACCAAGATGCTTTAGATATCATCTTACCAAAAGCATACGGTGAAGCAATCGATGAAGCTGGTATCTTCCCAGTTGCTCATCCTGAAATCGACATTGAGAAGTTCGAAAAAAATGCTAACCTTATCTTCACTGCAAAAGTTACAGTGAAACCTGAAGTTAAATTAGGTGAGTACAAAGGTTTAGCAGTAGAAAAAGTTGAAACAACTGTAACTGACGAAGATGTAGAGAACGAATTAAAATCTTTACAAGAGCGTCAAGCTGAGCTAGTTGTTAAAGAAGAAGGAACTGTTGAAAACGGTGATACAGCTGTAATCGACTTCGAAGGTTTCGTTGATGGCGAAGCATTTGAAGGCGGAAAAGGCGAAAACTACTCTCTAGCAATCGGTTCTGGTACATTCATCCCAGGTTTCGAAGAGCAATTAATTGGTCTTAAATCTGGTGAGTCTAAAGACGTTGAAGTATCATTCCCAGAAGAGTACCATGCTGCTGAATTAGCTGGCAAACCAGCAACATTCAAAGTAACAGTTCACGAAATCAAAACAAAAGAACTTCCTGAGTTAAACGACGAGTTCGCTAAAGAAGCTGACGAAGCGGTTGCAACTCTTGATGAATTAAAAGCAAAACTTCGCACAAACTTAGAAGAAGGCAAAAAGCACGAAGCTGAGCACAAAGTACGTGACGAAGTAGTAGAATTAGCTGCTGCTAACGCTGAAATCGACATTCCAGAAGCTATGATCGACACTGAGTTAGATCGTATGGTTCGTGAATTCGAGCAACGTTTAAGCCAACAAGGTATGAACCTTGAGCTTTACTACCAATTCACAGGTACTGATGCTGACAAGTTAAAAGAGCAAATGAAAGAAGACGCTCAAAAACGCGTAAGAATCAACCTTGTTCTTGAAGCTATCATTGAAGCTGAAAACATCGAAGTTACTGAAGAAGAAGTAACTGCAGAAGTTGAAAAAATGGCTGAAATGTACGGTATGCCAGTAGACGCTATCAAGCAAGCTCTTGGAAGCGTAGACGCTTTAGCTGAAGATCTTAAAGTTCGTAAAGCTGTAGACTTCTTAGTAGAAAACGCTGCATAATAAAATAACAAGGCGCGATTTTAATCGTGCCTTGTTTTATAAATATAGAAATATATTTATAAAACTTTTCGATGAAGAAGGAAAACTTCCTTAATAAGTCGAATATACATATTTCAAAAGTTTTAAAAACTTTTTATTTGTACATAACTAGTCATATTATTTGTATTTCTCGCCACGTAGTGACATAATATGTATTTACATACGATACATTTATCGTGTACATACGAAGGCAAGAGGTTAGCACTTTGTAAGGGGTGTGAAAATATGTTTAAATTTAATGATGAAAAAGGGCAATTAAAATGTTCTTTCTGTGGTAAAACACAAACGCAAGTCCGAAAGTTAGTTGCAGGTCCAGGTGTTTACATTTGTGACGAGTGTATCGAACTTTGTACTGAAATTGTACAAGAGGAGCTTGCGAAAGACGAAGAAGTAGAATTCAAAGATGTACCGAAACCGGTAGAAATTCGTGAAATTTTAGATGAGTATGTCATCGGACAAGATAACGCGAAAAAAGCACTAGCGGTAGCGGTATATAACCATTACAAACGCATTAATTCTAACAGCAAAATTGATGATGTAGAATTAGCGAAGAGTAATATCGCACTTATCGGGCCAACAGGTAGTGGTAAAACATTACTGGCACAAACGTTAGCGCGTATTTTAAATGTTCCATTTGCAATCGCGGACGCAACATCTTTAACTGAAGCTGGGTACGTTGGGGAAGATGTAGAAAACATCTTACTTAAATTAATCCAAGCAGCTGATTATGATGTAGAGAAAGCGGAAAAAGGAATCATTTATATTGATGAGATTGATAAAGTGGCACGTAAGTCCGAAAATCCATCAATTACACGTGATGTATCTGGTGAAGGTGTGCAGCAGGCACTTCTGAAAATTTTAGAAGGTACTGTAGCAAGCGTTCCACCTCAAGGTGGCCGTAAGCATCCGCATCAAGAGTTTATTCAAATTGATACAACGAATATCTTATTCATCTGTGGTGGAGCGTTTGATGGCATCGAGCCAATTATTAAACGTCGTCTTGGTGAAAAAGTAATTGGATTTGGTTCTGAGAAGAAAAATGCTGATGTAAATGAGAAGCATGTTTTATCTCACGTATTACCAGAGGACCTTTTAAGATTTGGTTTAATTCCAGAGTTTATCGGTCGTCTTCCAGTTATTGCGAACCTAGAGCCGCTTGATGAAGATGCTCTTGTTGATATTTTAACGAAACCGAAAAATGCACTTGTTAAGCAATTCCAAAAACTATTGGAGCTTGACGATGTTGAGTTAGAGTTTGAAGAAGGCGCACTAATTGAGATTGCGAAAAAAGCAATTGAACGTAAAACAGGTGCTCGTGGACTTCGTTCTATTATTGAAGGCTTAATGCTTGAGGTAATGTTCGAGCTACCATCTCGCAAAGATATCGAGAAGTGTATTCTTACAAAAGAAACAGTAGCTGATAATGCAGCACCAAAATTGGTGTTACAAGACGGTACTGTACTTGATACAAAAACATCTGCATAATGCGAAGGAGAAACAGCAATTTTTATAATTGCTGTTTTTCTTTATGTTTAGCTATGTTCCTCCGCGGAAATACTAAGAGATAAAACATTGCGGGAGGAAATAAATGATGAGCTGGACAAATATATTTTTACTTGTTCAACTTGTTTTTGGTGTAATTGTCGGATTGTATTTTTGGCATTTACTTCGAAATCAGCGAACACAAAAAGTTTCAATTGATCGAGAATCGAAAAAAGAATTAGAACAGCTTCGTAAAATGCGCGAGATTTCTTTAACAGAGCCGCTTGCGGAAAAGGTGCGTCCTACATCCTTTTTAGATATTGTAGGGCAAGAGGACGGGATTAAGTCGTTAAAAGCGGCTCTTTGTGGTCCGAACCCGCAACATGTGATTATATATGGTCCGCCAGGTGTCGGAAAGACAGCGGCAGCACGTCTCGTATTAGAAGAAGCGAAACGAAATCCAAAATCTCCATTTCGCACAAATGCAACATTTATTGAACTGGATGCGACGACAGCTCGGTTTGATGAACGTGGTATTGCAGACCCTTTAATTGGTTCGGTGCATGATCCAATTTATCAAGGTGCTGGTGCGATGGGGCAAGCAGGTATTCCGCAACCAAAAAAAGGTGCGGTAACAGATGCTCACGGTGGTATTTTGTTTATTGATGAGATAGGTGAATTACATCCGATTCAAATGAACAAAATGTTAAAGGTGCTAGAAGATCGGAAAGTGTTTTTGGAAAGTGCATACTACAGTGAAGAGAATACGATGATTCCAACGTATATACATGACATTTTTCAAAAAGGTTTACCAGCCGATTTTCGCTTAGTTGGGGCGACGACACGTTCGCCAGATGAGATACCTCCTGCTATTCGGTCGCGCTGTTTAGAAGTGTTCTTCCGTGAGTTAGATACAGAAGAAATTCAAAAAGTAGCGAAGAATGCGGCTGACAAAGTGGAAATGCAAATCGGTGAAAATGGTATTGAAATGATCGGGATGTATGCAAGAAATGGGCGAGAAGCGATTAATCTTGTACAAATTTCTGCTGGAATGGCAATAAATGAAGAACGTCCTTTCATTAAAGATGAAGATATAGAGTGGGTTGTTCACTCTAGTCAACTTACACCGAAGTATGAAAAACGCATTTACCCTATTCCGAGAATCGGTCTTGTAAATGGACTTGCTGTATACGGACCAAATACAGGTGCGTTATTAGAAATTGAAGTAACAGCAATCAAGGCGAAAGATAAAGGATCGGTAAATGTTACCGGAATTGTTGAAGAGGAAAGTATTGGTAGTCAAACGAAATCCATTCGTCGTAAAAGTATGGCGAAAGGTTCTGTAGATAATGTATTAACAGTGCTTCGATCTCTAGATGTATTGCCAGAAGGGTACGATATACATATTAATTTTCCAGGTGGTATCCCGATTGATGGGCCTTCGGCGGGAATTGCTATGGCAACAGGTGTGTATTCAGCAGTGCATCATACGTATGTGAATAATGAAGTAGCGATGACTGGTGAGATAAGTATACACGGGGAAGTGAAACCTATCGGTGGTGTGTACGCAAAAATAAAAGCTGCGAAAAAGGCAGGAGCTAAGAAAGTTATCATTCCTGCTGAAAACATGCAACCATTTTTGTATACAATAAAAGGAATTGAAATTATTCCTGTTCGGAAGTTGAAGGAAGTATTTGAGCTAACGTTTATACAGGAAAATATACATCGAGAGCTCGATGTACATACTACGATAGACGAAACAGATGCACAATCAATGTGAGAATGAACGATAATAGTATTTGCCAGACTTCGTTTAAGTTTGTATGCTTAAGCGGAGTCTTTTTTCTTTTATAAGGGAGAAAAAACGAGGGATTTACAGTTGCGGAGAATCTCTGCAATTGCATCTAGATGTATTGTAATATAAAATAGTTGAACAGGAGTTTAATTTATTATGGAGGTGCTATGTCTAGTATGAATACGAATGAAAGAATCGTGCCCCTCCTACCATTAAGAGGCGTTCTCGTATATCCAACGATGGTTCTGCATCTTGATGTAGGACGTGATAAATCGATACAAGCACTAGAGCAGGCGGCAATGGATGAAAATATCATCTTTTTAGCAATGCAAAAAGAAATGAATATCGATGATCCGAAAGAAGATGACATATATAGTGTAGGTACAGTGGCGAAAGTGAAGCAAATGTTAAAATTGCCGAACGGTACGCTTCGTGTCCTTGTAGAAGGTTTACATAGAGCAGAAGTAGTAGAGTTTATCGAAGAAGAAAATGTAGTGCAAGTTTCTATTAAAACGATAACGGAAGAAGTGGAAGCTGATTTAGAAGAGAAAGCTCTTATGCGCACATTACTGGAGCATTTCGAACAATATATTAAAGTTTCGAAAAAAGTTTCAAATGAAACATTTGCAACGGTAGCTGATGTAGAAGAGCCAGGAAGATTAGCGGATTTAATTGCTTCTCACTTGCCAATTAAAACGAAGCAGAAACAAGAGATTTTAGAAATCATATCTGTGAAAGAACGATTACATACACTTATTTCAATTATTCAAGATGAACAAGAATTACTTAGTTTAGAAAAGAAAATTGGACAAAAAGTGAAACGTTCAATGGAGCGCACGCAAAAAGAATATTTTTTACGTGAGCAAATGAAGGCGATTCAAACTGAACTTGGCGATAAAGAAGGTAAGGGCGGGGAAGTTGAAGAACTTCGTGAGAAAATTGAACAGTCAGGAATGCCTGAAGAAACAATGAAGGCCGCACTGAAAGAATTAGATCGTTATGAAAAGTTACCAGCAAGTTCTGCGGAGAGCGGTGTTATTCGCAATTATATCGATTGGTTATTAGCACTTCCGTGGACAGAGGCAACAGAAGATATGATTGATCTTGCTCATTCTGAAGAGATTTTAAACAAAGATCATTACGGTCTTGAGAAAGTGAAAGAGCGCGTACTTGAATATTTAGCGGTACAGAAGTTAACGAATTCATTAAAAGGGCCTATCCTTTGTTTAGTAGGACCACCTGGGGTCGGAAAAACTTCGTTAGCGCGTTCTATTGCAACATCATTAAATCGTAATTTTGTCCGTGTATCCCTTGGTGGTGTGCGTGATGAATCTGAAATTCGTGGTCACCGTCGTACGTACGTTGGAGCAATGCCAGGACGTATTATTCAAGGTATGAAAAAGGCGAAATCAGTTAATCCAGTCTTCTTATTAGATGAAATTGATAAAATGTCTAACGATTTCCGTGGAGATCCTTCAGCAGCATTACTTGAAGTGTTAGACCCAGAACAAAACCATAACTTCAGTGATCATTATATTGAAGAACCATATGATCTATCGAAAGTTATGTTTGTAGCAACTGCGAATACACTTTCCAGTATTCCAGGTCCGTTGCTTGACCGTATGGAAATTATTTCGATTGCTGGCTATACAGAGCTTGAAAAGGTTCACATTGCTCGTGAACATTTATTGCCGAAACAATTAAAAGAGCATGGCTTACGAAAAGGTAATTTACAAGTACGTGATGAAGCGCTTCTTGAAATTATCCGCTATTATACACGTGAGGCTGGTGTTCGTACATTAGAGCGCCAAATTGCAAAGGTTTGTCGTAAAGCAGCAAAGATTATCGTTACAGCAGAACGCAAGCGTATTGTAGTAACAGAGAAAAACGTTGTTGATTTACTTGGTAAGCACATATTCCGTTATGGGCAAGCTGAAAAAACAGACCAAGTTGGTATGGCGACAGGTTTAGCGTATACGGCAGCAGGTGGCGATACACTGGCGATTGAAGTGTCCGTAGCGCCAGGTAAAGGGAAATTAATTTTAACAGGGAAACTTGGGGATGTTATGAAAGAATCCGCACAAGCAGCGTTTAGCTATATTCGTTCTCGTGCAGAAGAGCTTCAGATTGATCCTGATTTCCATGAGAAAAATGATATTCATATTCATGTTCCAGAAGGAGCAGTTCCAAAGGATGGACCGTCAGCAGGTATTACGATGGCAACGGCACTTATTTCTGCGCTAACAGGTATTCCTGTAAGTAAAGAAGTGGGGATGACAGGTGAAATTACACTTCGTGGTCGTGTATTACCGATTGGTGGTTTAAAAGAAAAAACATTAAGTGCTCACCGCGCAGGTTTAACAAAGATTATTTTACCGGCGGAAAATGAGAAAGATTTAGATGATATTCCAGAGAGCGTAAAAGAAAACCTTACGTTTGTGCTTGCATCTCATTTAGATGAAGTATTGGAGCACGCATTAGTAGGAGTGAAACAATGAAAGTAACAAAAGCAGACATTGTAATTAGTGCTGTTAAACCAGAACAATATCCAGACGGTGACTTACCAGAAATTGCATTAGCAGGTCGTTCAAATGTCGGGAAGTCTTCCTTTATTAATAAAATTTTAAATCGTAAAAAGTTAGTACGTATTTCTTCTAAACCAGGAAAAACACAAACATTAAACTTCTTCTTAATTAATGAGATGATGCACTTTGTGGACGTTCCAGGTTACGGATATGCAAAAGTATCTAAAACAGAGCGCGCGGCTTGGGGTAAAATGATTGAAACGTATTTTACAACACGTGAGCAATTAGATGCAGCTGTATTAGTAGTTGATTTACGTCACAAACCAACAAATGATGATGTAATGATGTATGATTTCTTAAAGCATTATGACATTCCAACCATTATTATTGCAACGAAAGCCGATAAAATTCCGAAAGGGAAATGGCAAAAGCATTTAAAAGTTGTAAAAGAAACGCTTGATATTGAAAGTGGCGATGAAGTCGTTCTATTCTCTTCTGAAACAGGACTTGGGAAAGAAGAAGCATGGAAAGCAATTCATAAATTTACAAAAACAAAAAACGCGTGACGAATGTCGCGCGTTTTTTTCTTTATACACTTTTAGCGTACGTTTAATGTAACCTCAATATTTCCTCGTGTTGCTTTAGAGTAAGGACATACACCGTGAGCGGCTTCTACAAGTTCTTGTGCTTCGCTATGTGAAACGCCAGCGACATGTACATCAAGTACAGCAGATAGGCCGAAACCACCATCTGTATCTTTTCCGATAGAAACGTGAGCAGTTACTTCTGTACTTTCTACTTTCACACGTTTCGTACGAATGACAAGTTGTAATGCACTATCAAAACAAGCAGCGTAACCAGCAGCAAATAGTTGTTCTGGATTTGTTGCCTCTCCGCCTGCACCACCTAGTGCTTTCGGCATTTTCACATCAAGATTTAATATGCCATCATCTGATACTACTTTTCCATTTCTTCCACCTGTAGCAGTTACTGAAGCAGTATATAATTTATCCATGTTTATTCCCCTTTTCTATCATTAATTGTTTTCATTGTTTCAATTAGTTTATTTAATTGAATTAATAAAGAACGATATTCTTGTTCTGTAATTCCTAAATTTGTTGCCATCGTTGTCGGCAATGAACAAGCCTTATCTTGTAAATCTTTTCCTTGTTCTGTTAATTCAATACACACTTTTCGCTCATCTTCTTTGGAACGAACGCGTTTTACAAGGTTTAATGATTCCATTCGTTTTAACATAGGTGTTAACGTACCGGAATCTAAAAATAGACGTTCTCCAATTTCTTTTACTGTTAATCCATCTTGCTCCCATAGTACGAGTAAAGTAATGTACTGTGGATACGTAATGCCCATTTCTTCTAAATATGGTCGGTAAAAGCGTGTAACCTCTCTAGAACAAGCATAAATAGAAAAACAAAGTTGATTATCTAGATGCAAAGAATCTTCTGTCATGAATGACTCCTTTCTAATTAAGTTGTGCACAATTTAATTTTGTAAAATCAATATAACGAAAAAGAAATACAATGTCAAATACATTGTATTGAGAAAGTTTGTGCTACAATTTGGAACAATCATACATATTTTCCTTCATGATGAAAGAAGATAGGAAAGATGATGTTATAATTTATATGGAATAGTTTCCATCACTTGATTATGAGGGCTTTTTTTGGTAACGTACAAATAGAGTTATTAATTTATAATCATTATAAAGTAGAAAAATTTTATTCATTTTACTGAATCTCCTTTCTTACATATGGAGAATAAATAAAAAAATAATCGGTTGTTCACACGATTGTCAGATTCATAAGAGGAAAGTTGTATTATGATAGTAGATAAAGTGATAAAACGGGTGAAGGGGGACATGCTGCGTGCATATTCTTGTTGTTAGTGTAAATTATCGAACAGCCCCTGTAGAATTTCGTGAGAAACTCACATTTCAGGCAGCAGAGCTAGAGCAAGCAATGACTACATTACAAAATCAAAAGAGCGTGTTAGAGAATGTTATTGTATCAACTTGTAATCGCACTGAGGTTTATGCTGTTGTCGATCAATTACACACGGGACGGTATTATATTAAGAAGTTTTTAGCTGATTGGTTTCAGCTTGAAATAGAAGAAGTCGCACCATATTTAACTATTTTTGAACAAGATGGTGCAATTGATCATTTATTCCGCGTAACGTGCGGTTTAGATTCTATGGTAGTTGGAGAGACGCAAATTTTAGGTCAAATAAAAGATAGCTTTTTAGAAGCGCAACAAGTAAAAGCAACAGGGACAATTTTTAATGAATTGTTTAAGCAAGTTATTACATTGGCGAAACGTGCTCACTCAGAAACGACAATTGGTGAAAGCGCGATGTCTGTTAGTTATGCTGCTGTTGAGCTTGGGAAGAAAATATTTGGCGAGTTAACAGATTGTCACGTACTTATTCTTGGTGCTGGTAAAATGGGTGAACTTGCACTACAAAACTTATATGGAAGTGGTGCTCGTAAAGTAACAGTCATGAATAGAACGCTTTCAAAAGCAGAAATAATGGCTGAGAAATATATGGGACACGCAAAACCTTTAAGTGAATTACAATGTGCATTATTAGAAGCTGATATTTTAATTAGTTCAACTGGTGCATCGGATTATGTCATTACGAAAGAGATGATGACAAAGGTAGAGAAAATGCGCTCTGGTCGTCCATTATTTATGGTTGATATTGCAGTGCCGCGTGATATTGATCCAGCAATTGATGAGCTAGAAGGTTCTTTCTTGTATGACATTGATGATTTGCAAGGAGTAGTGGAAGCGAACCGTGCTGAGCGTTTGAAAGAAGCAGAGAAAATTCAATTTATGATTGAAGAGGAAATTGTTGTATTTAAAACGTGGTTAAGTACACTTGGTGTCGTTCCGTTAATATCAGCTCTTCGTGATAAGGCACTTGCTATTCAAAGTGAAACGATGGAAAGTCTGGAACGAAAAATACCGAATCTTAGTGATCGTGAGAGAAAAGTAATTAGTAAGCATACGAAAAGTATTATTAATCAATTATTAAAAGACCCAATTTTGGTAGCGAAAGAAATAGCTGCTGAAGAGGGAGCAGACGAAAAATTAGCGTTATTTGCAAAGATTTTCGATTTAGAAATGGAAGACGTAGAGAGTCGTGCGGAAGAAGTAGAACATAAAAGAGCGTGGACACCATCCGTTCCATCTTTATAATTTGGAAGGATGATCGGATGAGTTTTTTAAATAACAGTATTATTTATCATATTGCAATTATTTTATATGCTTGTAGCATTAGTTTATATTTTATAGATTATTTCCAAAGTAACCGAAAGGCGAACCGATTTGCTTTTTGGTTACTTTCGATTGTATGGGTTCTGCATTCTATTTTTATGTTGCTTAGAGCTACAGATTCAGAAACGAACCCCCTTTTAACCTTATTATCAGGTATTTATTTTTATGTTTGGCTATTGATTACGATGTCGTTAGTCATTAATCGATTTATGAGAATCGATTTTTTAGTCTTTTTTACAAATGTTGTTGCATTTGGCGTAAGCGCTTTTTCTATTTTTACGCCGCTTGGAAAGATGTCGCCGATACTTGCAGAGCAATTAGTTTCGGAGCTTGTATATGTACATGTCGGTATGGCTATTATTTCTTATGCAACTTTTACTGTATCGTTCATTTTTTCTATTATGTATTTATTGCAATATCGCCTATTAAAAAAGAAAAAATGGAATGCCAGATTAAGAAGGTTAGGGAATTTACCGAAGCTAGAATCGATGTCTTACGGATTAAATTTATTTTCTGTTCCATTTTTCTTACTAGCTATTTTATTAGGATGCATATGGGGATATACAAAATTGGACAATTTTCATTGGTATGATACGAAAGTAATCGGGTCCTTTGTCGTTCTATTTGTATATTGTGCTGGCCTATATTTACGAGCGGCAGATGTGTTGCAAGGGAAGAAAATCGTGCAGTGGAACATCGGAGCATTTCTCGTAATGCTAATTAATATTTTTCTATTAAGCAGTTTATCCAACTTCCACTTTTGGTATTTATAATGAGGAGAGAAAATTATGCGCAAAATTATTGTAGGGTCACGAAAGAGTAAATTAGCATTAACGCAAACAAATTGGTTTATTGATCAGTTAAAAGCGCTAGGTTTACCATATGAATTTGAAGTGAAAGAAATCGTCACAAAAGGCGATGTAATTTTAGATGTTACTCTTTCAAAAGTAGGTGGCAAAGGCTTGTTTGTGAAGGAGATTGAACATGCGCTACTTACGAAAGAAATTGATATGGCTGTACATAGTATGAAAGATATGCCGGCCGTACTTCCAGAAGGATTAATGATTGGTTGTACACCAAAGCGTGTTGACCCTCGTGATGCTTTTATCTCAAAAAACGGAGCGTCGTTTAAAGAGTTAGCAGAAGGCGCTATTTTAGGTACGAGTAGTTTAAGACGTAGTGCACAGCTACTCGCTGCGAGACCAGACTTACAAGTGAAGTGGATTCGCGGAAATATCGATACACGTTTACGCAAATTAAAAGAAGAAGATTACGATGCAATTATTTTAGCGACAGCGGGATTACAAAGAATGGGCTGGGATAATGAAGTTATTACAGAACATTTAGATGAGACGTTATGTGTACCTGCTGTAGGACAAGGTGCATTAGCGATTGAGTGTCGTGAGGATGATAAAGATTTACTGCAGTTGTTAGCTCATATGAATGATGGAGTAACAGAAAAAACAGTGGCAGCAGAACGCGTATTTCTTCATAAACTTGAAGGTGGATGCCAAGTTCCAATCGCTGGATATGCAACTCTTACGGAAAACGATGCAATCGAATTAACAGCTCTTGTCGGGTCTATGGACGGTTCGGTTTTATTGAAAGAGACAGTAGTAGGAACTGATCCAGAGAAAGTAGGATTAGAGGCTGCGGACCGTTTAATTAACCAAGGCGCAAAAGAACTCATTCTTGCTGCAAATAAGGGGCAACAATAAATATGAACGCTCTCGCTGGCAAAACGGTATTGATTACACGTGCCCAGCATCAAGCAAAACAAATGAGTGTAGCGGTGAAAAAAAAGAGCGGAATTCCATTGGAAATTCCGCTTTTGCGTATGGAAGGTATGTCTCATAGGCAAATTCAACATATAGCAGGGCAGTTACATTCGTATGACTGGGTTATTTTTACGAGTAAAAATGGGGTAGCTTTTTTTCTAGATCGTTTGAGACAGAAGCTACCTGTAACGACTAAAATTGCTGCAGTAGGTGTGAAAACAAAGTTAGAGTTAGAAAAGCGAGGCTATCGAGTGGATTTTGTTCCAACTTCATTTGTTGCAGAAGTATTTGCAGAAGAGTTTGTAAAAAGATTAAGTGGAAACGAACGTATTTTATTTCCGAAAGGGAATTTAGCAAGAGACGTAATTCCAGTTGCGCTTCGTGAAATGGGTGTTTCTCTAGATGAGCTTATCGTATATGGTACGAAAGAAAATGTAGAGAAAAAGCAAGAGCTTATAGAAGCGTTAGAAGTAGGGAAAGTAGATATTATTACATTTACGAGCCCTTCCACTGTTACTAGTTTTGTTCGTTTACTTGAGGATACAAACTGGAGAGAATGGACAAAAAAATGTACAATTGCTTGTATAGGGCCTATTACGGAAAAAGAGGCGAGCCTTTATTTTCCGCATATTATTATGCCGAAAGAGTACACTGTAGAAGCATTACTACAATGTGTTTGTGAATCTATAAAATAAAAGAATGGGGATAGAAATCTATGAACTCTTTACAATTTAATCGTCATCGTCGCTTAAGACAAAGTGGAGGCATGCGTGCGCTTGTGCGTGAAACGTTTTTACATACGGAAGATTTTATTTACCCTATTTTTGTATTAGAAGGAGAGAATGTTCGTAATGAAGTGCCTTCTATGCCAGGCGTATATCAAATATCTTTAGATTTATTGCAAGCTGAAATGCAAGAAGTTGTTGATTTAGGTATTCGTTCTGTTATTGTATTTGGTTTACCTGCTGAAAAAGATGAAGTTGGATCATCAGCATATTGTGATCATGGAATTGTGCAACGTGCGATTCAGCAAATTAAAGGTGAATTCCCTGATCTAGTAGTAGTTGCGGATACATGTTTATGCCAATTCACAAGCCATGGTCATTGCGGTGTAATTGAAGATGGTATTATTTTAAATGACGAGTCTCTTGCAGTTCTTGCAAAAACAGCTGTAAGCCAAGCGAAAGCAGGAGCGGACATTATTGCGCCATCAAACATGATGGACGGATTCGTAACAGCAATTCGCCACGCATTAGATGAAAATGGTTTTGGACATGTACCAGTTATGTCGTACGCTGTTAAATATTCATCAGCATTTTACGGACCATTCCGTGATGCGGCGCATGGTGCACCGCAATTTGGTGATCGTAAAACATATCAAATGGACCCAGCGAACCGCATGGAAGCATTCCGTGAAGCAGAATCAGATGTAATGGAAGGGGCAGATTTCTTAATTGTAAAGCCAGCTCTTTCTTACTTAGATATCGTTCGTGATGTGAAAAATAACTTTAATTTACCAGTCGTTGCTTATAACGTAAGCGGTGAATATTCAATGATTAAAGCGGCAGCGCAAAATGGCTGGATTAATGAAAAAGAAGTTGTACTTGAAAAATTAATTAGTATGAAACGCGCAGGAGCAGATTTAATTATTACGTATCATGCGAAAGATGCAGCAAGATGGTTACAAGAAGGAGGCGCTAAATAATGAAAAAGTTTGATAAGTCGATTGCAGCGTTTGAAGAGGCTCAAGATTTAATGCCTGGTGGCGTAAATAGCCCAGTTCGTGCTTTTAAGTCTGTCGGTATGAATCCGTTGTTTATGGAGCGTGGAAAAGGCTCTAAAGTATATGATATCGATGGAAATGAATACATCGATTACGTATTATCATGGGGTCCATTAATTCATGGTCATGCAAATGATCGTGTTGTTGAGGCTTTAAAAGCTGTTGCTGAAAAAGGTACGAGCTTCGGTGCTCCAACGGAAATTGAAAATAAATTAGCGAAACTTGTTATTGAGCGTGTTCCATCAATTGAGATTGTGCGTATGGTTAACTCTGGAACAGAAGCGACAATGAGTGCGCTACGTTTAGCTCGTGGTTATACAGGGCGTAACAAAATTTTGAAATTTATCGGTTGTTATCACGGTCATGGTGACTCGTTATTAATTAAAGCGGGTTCTGGTGTAGCAACGCTAGGTTTACCAGATAGCCCTGGTGTACCAGAAGGTGTAGCGAAAAATACGATTACAGTAGCGTATAACGATTTAGAAAGTGTGAAATACGCTTTCGAACAATTCGGTGATGATATTGCTTGTGTCATTGTAGAACCAGTAGCAGGGAATATGGGTGTTGTTCCTCCGCAACCAGGATTTTTAGAAGGTCTTCGTGAAGTAACAGAGCAAAATGGCGCATTGCTTATTTTTGATGAAGTAATGACAGGATTCCGTGTTGCTTATAATTGTGGACAAGGTTATTACGGTGTAACACCTGATTTAACTTGTTTAGGTAAAGTAATCGGTGGTGGATTACCGGTAGGAGCATACGGTGGTAAAGCAGAAATTATGCGCCAAGTTGCACCGAGCGGACCGATTTATCAAGCAGGTACTTTATCAGGTAACCCACTAGCAATGGCAGCAGGTTATGAAACGTTAGTACAGTTAACGCCAGAATCGTATGTAGAATTTGAGCGTAAAGCTGAAATGTTAGAAGCTGGCTTACGTAAAGCGGCTGAAAAACATGGCATTCCACATCATATCAATCGTGCGGGTTCTATGATTGGTATCTTCTTTACAGATGAACCAGTTATTAATTACGATGCAGCAAAATCTTCAAACTTAGAGTTCTTTGCGGCTTACTATCGTGAAATGGTAGAACAAGGGGTATTTTTACCGCCATCTCAATTCGAAGGTTTATTCTTATCGACAGCACATAGTGATGCTGATATTGAAGCGACGATTGCAGCGGCTGAAATTGCAATGTCAAAATTAAAAGCTTAATTGAATAAAGAAAATCGCTCTCCGTAAGGGGAGCGATTTTTTTTTATTCATAAAGTCAGCTTTCCGTACATAAATCTGTAATGACATATAGTTTGGGAGGGGGAAAAGAAGTGGCAACAGATCATTCATTACGTTTTTCATTAAAAGAATCTGTTTGGTTCCAAAAAGGACAGGAAGTCGAAGAACTTTTGTCAATTTCGTTAGATCCAGACGTTGAGATAGAAGAGCTTGATCATGAGGTTATTGTGAGAGGGCAATTAGATTTAACGGGAGAGTATGTTGCAAGGCAAGATGATTCAGCTTATTCATTAAGAGATTTATCGCCAGCGAAGTCAATTGATTATGTAGAAACGAGAGAAGATGGGGTTAATGAACTTGTTCATTCCTTTCCGCTTGAAATATCGATCCCAAGAAACCGTGTGAAAGTAATTGAAGAACTATATGTATCCATCGAGGAATTTGATTATGAATTAAAGGAAAATGGTTGCTTACAATTATTAGCGGATATATCTATTACAGGATTATGTGATGAAGAACGCATCGAGGATGAAGAGGAAGAGAAAGAAACGGCGTATGCTGAGTTGGAAGTTGATTCAGCGCAAGAGGATGAAAATAGACCGACGCCGCAAGTAGAAGAACCAGCTTATAAGGAATCAGATGAGTGGGAAGATTACGCGTTTGAACCGTTCCAACTAGAAGAAAGAAAAGAGCAGGAAGTAGAAGAAGAGGAAATAGAAGAACATGAATTTGTAGAGCGTGAAGAGGAGAAAGAAACAACGCCGCAATTTGAATTGTTCGGACGAAAAGATTTCAAGAAAGAAAAAGCGAAAAAACAAGAAGAGCAAGAAGAAGAAACGTATTCACAGCGAGATGAAAATGCGCTTTATTTAACGAAATTATTTACGAAAGAACCGGAAGAAGAATTTACAAAGTTAAGAATGTATTTCGTGCAAGAAGGAGATACGATTGAATCTGTTGCAGAACGTTATGAAACATCTGTACAAAACTTATACCGTGTCAATCAAACAGAAGATATATATTTAACTACAGGACAAATTATTTATATTCCTGTTTCAAGAGCAAAAGCGAAATAAGTGAGTGTTTTCACTCACTTATTTTTCTAAAGGCTATGTTTTGAATAGAAAGGGTTATTCGTATGGATATGGAATTACGAAATCGCTATGAACCCATTGTAAGGCAATATAGATTGGATACGCAGCATATGGAAGAACACGGAAGCGTGACGAAAATTTATACGAATCAAGGTCCATATGCGCTCAAGAAAATAGAAGGCAGGAAGTTAGAGCGGAATAACTTTCTGCACCATATTCAATATTTAAAGGAGAAAGGTTTTTCAAATTATGTACCTATATACCATGCGACGGATGGAAATTATATTTTAAGTGACGGTACGTATAATTATTATTTAATGCCTTGGTTAGAGCGTGCGGAAGGGAACGGCGAGGATAATGATCAATACCATAAAATGTTTCAGACTCTCGGAACGTTGCATCAAAAAACGGTAAAAGAAGAAACGTATACAGAAGAGGATTTAGAAAAACATTATACAAATATATCCGATCGCTGGGAAAGTGATGGAGAGATGTTAGAAGAGTTTCTTGTAGAATCTGAAGCGAAGTGGTATATGTCTCCGTTTGAATTGCAATATTGTACGTACTATCATCATGTAATGAGGGCGCGTGAGTTTGCGACGAAGCAATTAAATGAGTGGAACGATGCAATGAAAGAAAAAGAAACAACGCGCATTACTTTTGTACATGGTAACGTATCGCTTAATCATTTTTTATTTGATTATGAACGGAATGGCTATTTTATTAGTTTAGAAAAATCGAAGTTTGCAACACCTGTGCAAGATATTGTAGGCTTTTATTCTCGGTCTTTAAACACATATCCAATTGCGCGAAGTGATCGGTTTGAATGGTATCAAATGTATCAAAAAAATTTCCCTTTTACGAAAGAAGAGCAACTACTCATGTTTGCGTATATGACGTATCCATCGCAATTTATTCGGCAAATCCAGTCTTATAAGAAAAGAAGAGAGCGGCGTAATGAGGAAAATGAACTTCTCGGAGTAAAGAGTTTGCAACAAGCGCATTGGCTCGTTAGTAATATAGAATATTTTCTTTCGCAATTACAAGCTGCCCAGCAAGGGAACGGATAAAGAAGATAAGTAGAGAATGTTACTTATCTTCTTTTTTTTACTCAAAAAGCTGTAGTATTAAATTTATCTTGACGAATAAGGTTTCGTTTTTTACACTATTGTATATAATAATTAACAATCATATAAATGCCTTGAAGGGGAAGAGTATAACAAGAAACGTCTTCAGAGAGGAGAATCATTAGCTGGGAGATTCTCTAGATAGTTATGTTAGAAGGTAGCCCTGGAGCATCTTTTCTGAACGGAATAGTTCTCATTAGGAAAAGACGGATTTGTCCGTTATCAAATTAAGAGTATAAGCAAATTTCTGAATTTGTTTGTAAATAAAGGTGGTACCGCGATGTCCCTCGTCCTTTTTTGGATGAGGGGCATTTTTTATTTTAAGGAGGGAAAATAATGTCAAACACGGAAAAGAATTTACCAACTAAATATGATCATATGTCCGTTGAAGAAGGCCTTTATCAGTGGTGGTTAGAAGGCAAATATTTTGAAGCAACAGGAGACGAGAAGAAACAACCGTATACAATTGTAATTCCACCTCCGAACGTAACTGGTAAGTTACACTTAGGTCATGCTTGGGATACAACTCTTCAAGATATTTTAACTCGTACGAAGCGTATGCAAGGTTACGATGTATTGTGGCTTCCAGGAATGGACCATGCGGGTATCGCAACACAAGCGAAAGTAGAAGGGAAACTTCGTGAAGAAGGTATTTCACGTTACGATCTTGGCCGTGAGAAATTCCTTGAAAAGGCTTGGGAATGGAAAGAAGAATACGCTTCTCACATTCGTCAACAATGGGGGAAAGTTGGTTTAGGACTAGACTATTCTCGCGAACGTTTCACATTAGACGAAGGTTTATCTGATGCGGTTAATAAAGTATTCGTTCAATTATACGAAAAAGGCTTAATTTACCGCGGTGAATATATTATCAACTGGGACCCGGCAACACGCACAGCTCTTTCTGATATTGAAGTAATTCATAAAGAAGTTCAAGGTGCATTCTACCATATGAACTATCCGTTAACAGATGGATCTGGCCACATTCGTCTTGCAACAACTCGTCCAGAAACGATGCTTGGTGATACAGCGGTAGCGGTTCATCCAGAAGACGATCGTTACAAGCATTTAATCGGAAAAACAGTTACACTTCCAATCGTAGGCCGTGAGATTCCGATTATTGCTGATGAGTATGTAGAAAAAGATTTCGGAACAGGTGTTGTAAAAATTACGCCAGCTCATGACCCGAATGACTTTGAAGTAGGTAACCGTCATGACTTACCACGTATCTTAGTAATGAACGAAGATGGAACGATGAACGAAAAAGCTGGTAAGTATAACGGTATGGATCGTTTCGAGTGCCGTAAAGCGTTAGTAAAAGATTTACAAGAAGCGGGCGTATTAGTAGAAATCGAGCCTCATATGCATTCAGTAGGTCATAGTGAGCGTAGTGGTGCAGTTGTTGAGCCTTACTTATCAACACAATGGTTCGTAAAAATGGCTCCACTTGCTGAGAAGGCAGTAGCGCTTCAGCAAAAAGAAGAAGAGAAAGTAACGTTCGTACCAGAGCGTTTCGAAAACACATATTTACGTTGGATGGAAAATATTCACGACTGGTGTATTTCTCGTCAATTATGGTGGGGACACCGCATTCCAGCTTGGTATCATAAAGAAACTGGTGAAGTATACGTAGGTACAGAAGCACCAGCAGATATTGAAAACTGGAATCAAGATAACGACGTACTTGATACATGGTTCAGTTCAGCACTATGGCCATTCTCAACACTTGGTTGGCCAAATGAAGATGCAGCAGACTTCAAGCGTTACTATTCAACAGATGCACTAGTAACTGGTTATGACATCATCTTCTTCTGGGTATCTCGTATGATTTTCCAAGGTTTAGAGTTTACAGGCGAGCGTCCATTTAAAGATGTATTAATTCACGGTTTAGTTCGTGATGAGCAAGGACGTAAAATGAGTAAATCTCTTGGTAACGGTATTGACCCAATGGAAGTTATCGAGAAGTACGGTGCAGATGCAATGCGTTTCTTCTTATCAACGGGAAGTGCACCAGGTCAAGATTTACGCTTCAGCATGGAGAAAGTAGAATCTACTTGGAACTTCATTAATAAAATTTGGAATGCATCACGTTTCGTATTAATGAACATGGATGACATGAAATATGAAGAAATCGATTTAACTGGTGAAAAATCAGTTGCAGATAAGTGGATTTTAACTCGCTTAAATGAAACAATCGAAAGCGTAACACGTAACATGGATAAATATGAGTTCGGTGAAGCTGGTCGCTCATTATACAACTTTATTTGGGATGATTTCTGTGACTGGTACATTGAAATGGCGAAACTTCCTCTATACGGTGAAGATGAAGCAGCTAAGAAAACAACTCGTTCTATTTTAGCTTACGTATTAGACCAAACAATGCGTCTATTACACCCATTCATGCCATTCGTAACAGAGAAGATTTGGCAACATTTACCGCACGAAGGCGAATCTATTACAGTAGCAGCGTGGCCAACAGTACGCGAAGATTTACAAGATGCAGAAGCTGCAGCAGAAATGCACCTTCTAGTTGATATCATTCGTTCTGTTCGTAATATCCGTGCAGAAGTTAATACGCCAATGAGCAAAAAAGTTCAAATGCAAATTAAAGCAAAAGACGAGGCTGTACTTGCTCAACTTACGAAAAACAGCTCTTACATTGAGCGTTTCTGTAACCCAAGCGAATTAACAATTCAAACGGACTTACAAGCGCCAGAAAAAGCAATGACTGCAATTGTAACAGGTGCAGAGTTATTCTTACCGTTAGCTGATCTTATCAATCTTGATGAAGAGAGAGCGCGTCTTGAGAAAGAGCTTGAGAAGTTCGACAAAGAAGTAGAACGTGTACAGAAGAAACTTTCAAACCAAGGTTTCGTAGCGAAAGCTCCTGCAGCAGTTATTGAAGGAGAGCGTGCGAAAGAGCAAGATTACCTAGAAAAACGCGAAGCAGTTCGCCAACGTCTAGCAGATCTTGAGAAATAAAATGCTTTTTAGAGACTCACTATATTGGTGAGTCTCTTTTCTTTGCGTATAATAGGGTTATGAAGGTTGTTTTTTGAAAGGGGAAAGCATACGTGATACATACATACGAAGAAGCGATAGGGTGGATTCATAGCCGATTGAAGTTTGGTATTAAACCGGGATTAGAAAGAATGAGATGGATGCTAGAAGAGCTCGGAAATCCGGAGCGTCACATAAAATGTGTTCACCTTGCTGGTACAAATGGAAAAGGTTCAACGTTAACATATATGCGCTACATGTTAGAAAATGCAAAATATAAGGTAGGAACATTTACCTCCCCTTATATTGAAACATTTAACGAGCGTATTAGTGTGAATGGAACACCAATTGCAGATGAAGAGATTACTGAACTTGTAAAGATGGTAAAGCCAGTCGTTGAAAAACTAGATGAAACGGATTTAGGGGAAGCGACTGAGTTTGAAATTATTACTGTTATGGCAATTTGTTACTTCGGTAAAGTTAATTTCTGTGATGTTGTTTTATTTGAAACAGGGCTTGGAGGGCGCTTTGATTCTACGAATGTGATTCATCCAGTTCTCACGATTATTACGAATATCGGTCACGATCATATGCATATTTTAGGTAATACATTAGGAGAAATTGCATATGAAAAGGCGGGAATTATTAAGTCTGGTGTTCCCGTTATTACTGGTGTGCAAGATGAGGAAGCGCTGCAAGTCATTCAAAAAGTTGCAAAGGAAAATCAGGCAAACTTATACGAGATGGGCAACCATTTTACAGCGTTACATAAACAGTCTAGTGAAGATGGAGAACAGTTCGATTTCACTTGTCCTTTCGCCTCTTTTGAAGATGTGCGAATCACAATGAAAGGCAGCCATCAAGTAGGAAACGCAGCACTTGCACTTATGGCAGTCATGTATGTAAAAACATACTTATCATTTTTAATTGAGGAAGAAGAAATAAGAACGGGATTACAGGAAGCGTATTGGGTGGGGCGCTTTGAAAAACTGCAAAGTAATCCGGATATTATTATAGATGGTGCTCATAACCCAGAAGGTATTGAAAGTCTTGTGAAAACGGTAGAATCACATTACAAAGATAAAAATGTAATAGTTTTATTTACTGCCCTTGGTGATAAACAATTGCACAATATGGTAGGTCAATTAGAAAGCATCGCCGATGAAATTATTTTTACAACATTCGCCTTTGATCGTGCTATTTCAGCAGGCGAGCTTGCATCGTATGCAAAGGAAGAGTCAAAATTAGTTTTTGAAAATTGGAAAGAGGCAATTGATACGAAGGTTGAAATGCTTGGAGAAAATGATGTTTTTATCATAACAGGTTCTCTTTATTTCATTTCGGAAGTTCGAAAATATATTCGCGAAAAAAACTAGATAGTCTTTGCTATCTAGTTTTTTTGTTCTACAAATGAAGTCAAATGCATACATATAAGATAAATATATAGGGTTATTTGGCGAATTCCTCTGACAAATATCTCGTTTTTTTGTGAAATGAATATGATATGATGCGGACAACGATAAGAGGTGAGGTGTGAGTGTATGG
Organism: Bacillus cereus group sp. Bc061; assembly: GCF_027715825.1. Taxonomy (NCBI): domain Bacteria; kingdom Bacillati; phylum Bacillota; class Bacilli; order Caryophanales; family Bacillaceae; genus Bacillus; species Bacillus cereus group sp. Bc061. Next base: position 725,180 of record NZ_JAQFTZ010000002.1, on the reverse strand, counting down.
ACAAGCAATCACGAACGATCTCAGTGAAAGTGAATGGAACAGAAGCGAAGTATGAGGAGAAGAAGAAAGATGAATTTGACTGGATGGTAGTAGAAAGTGAAAGGCCAAAAAACGTTGTTCCGTTTCAAAAATCGAAAGTAGCGTCTACGGAAAAAAATCGAAAGAAGTGGAGCAATACGTTAATTGCAATCGTTGCAACTGCAATTATTATTGGTACGGCGTTTGGGATGGGGATGCTACAGTTACTGAAAGGACAAGGTGCGACAGGAGGAAGCGAAGTAACAGCTTCGAAGCAGATGCGAAAGGAAGAATCAAAGGTGGGTGGAACGGCAGAACAAACACCAGCACCAAAAGAGGAAAAAAGAAAAGCACAGACAGGAACGTCATTAGATCCAATGAAATTATTTTTTGTTCAAGGAGGAATCTATTCTTCTGAAGAAAAGGGACAGGCCGCTCTTGAAGAGTGGAAAGGTAATGGAGGTGTAGCAGCCTTAAAACCGAGCGGTGATAAGTATGCATTAGTTGTTGGTATTGCTAGCGATGAACAAGGTATAAACCAATTAATGACGCAGTATAAAAAAGATAATGTCTCCGTATTGAAAAAGGACTGGGATATAACAGATAAAGCGTTACTTAAAGATGATAAAGAAATCGGGGCGTTTTTAACAAAAGTACAGCCATTATATACTCATTTAGCAAAATATGCTTCTAGCGTACAAGCTAGTGAAAAAAGTAATGCAAAAGATATAAGTGCAATCGAAAAAGAGTGGAAAGCGATTGAAAAAGAAGGGAAAAGCATGAAGCAGGAAGAAGCGAAGAAATTGTATATGTATACGTCGGTAGCTGTGCAAACAGTGAAGGATGGAAAAGATGATAAGGAATCATTAGCGAAATTAAATCAAGTTATCATTGATGGTATACTTTCATACGAAAAAATTGTTTCACAAAAGGTGAAATAATAGGATAATGAAATGACGAAGGAAGAAGTGTAGAGGCTTCTTTCTTTTCTTTTGAATTTAGAGTAAAGTGCTTTCTCTATGACAGGAATATAATCGTGTTTTGGTAAGGAAGTATTATTTTGTTTAGAGAAAATAATATTTCTTTTATTTGTGGACAAACTATTCCTTTGATACGATTGATATAAATGATTCTGCTTCATGTGAGAAAGGAAGGAGAAAATATGAAAAAAATTATTTTAGCTTCAGGATCACCTCGCAGGAAGGAATTGCTTGAGTTAGCGGGTGTACCATTTGAAATTGTTGTAAGTGAAGTAGAAGAAACGATTGGTGCGTATTCATCGCCTTCTGATATTGTTATGTCCCTTGCCCTGCAAAAAGCATCTGCGGTAGCAGAAAATAACAGTGATTATATTGTGTTAGGTGCAGACACAATTGTTACATATGAGTCGCGTATTCTTGGAAAGCCATCTAATGGGGCTGAGGCGAAAGAAATGTTGCAATTATTATCAGGGAAAACACATGAGGTGTATACAGGTGTTGCAATTATAGCAAAGGACAAAACAGTCACTTTTTACGAGCGTACAGAAGTTACGTTTTGGGAATTAACAGAAGAGGAAATTGACACATACATTGCATCAAAAGAGCCTTTGGATAAAGCAGGAAGTTATGGGATTCAAGGTAAAGGATCTATTTTTGTTCAACATATTCAAGGGGACTACTATAGTGTAGTTGGGTTACCAATTTCACGTCTTGTTCGGGAATTAAAACAATTTAATATTGATGTAACCCATGCGTAAAACTGCATGGGATTTTCTTTGAGAGAACAAATAAAGGGGTGGAGAAATGAACGGTATTCGTGATGTTGTCAAAGAAGAACAGCCACGGGAGCGTTTATTGTTAGAGGGAGCTGGAAGTTTATCAAATCGGGAGCTTCTTGCAGTGTTACTGAGAACAGGTTCTAAGGAAGAAACAGTTTTAAAGTTATCGGATAAAATTTTGCATCATTTTGATGGTTTACGTATGTTGAAAGACGCAACGCTAGAAGAGTTAGTGAGTATACATGGTGTTGGAGTTGCGAAGGCATCACAGCTCATCGCTGCTTTTGAACTCGGTAGAAGAATGGTGCGTTTAGAATATCAAAATAGATACAGCATTCGAAGCCCGGAAGATTGCGCCAGATATATGATGGAAGAAATGCGGTTCTTGCAACAGGAGCATTTTGTATGTCTCTATTTGAACACAAAGAATCAAGTTATACATAGGCAAACGATTTTTATTGGAAGTTTAAACTCTTCAATTGTACATCCCAGGGAAGTTTTTAAAGAAGCATTTCGCCGTGCAGCAGCCTCTATCATATGTCTTCATAACCATCCCTCAGGAGACCCTGCGCCGAGCCGAGAAGATATTGAAGTAACAAAACGCTTAGTAGAATGCGGCCGAATTATCGGAATTGAAGTACTCGATCATATTATAATAGGTGACCATAAATTCGTGAGTTTAAAGGAAAAAGGTCATATTTAAGACTATGCTTTTTACTTATTTTGTTTTATAATGTGATTTATGAGTTTTTTGTAGAAAATTATCTACAAAAAGGATAAAGATATAAAAAACGTACTGTTTTTATAATATAAAGTAAGAAAAAATGAGTCCGTGAAAACAAGAAAGGAAGATAAATAATATGTTTGGATTTGGTGGCTTTACTCGCGATCTTGGAATAGATTTAGGAACTGCGAACACGCTTGTATATGTAAAAGGAAAAGGTGTAGTTTTACGTGAACCTTCAGTAGTAGCGTTACAAACTGATACGAAACAAATCGTTGCTGTAGGTAGCGATGCAAAACAAATGATTGGTCGTACACCAGGAAACGTTGTGGCACTTCGCCCGATGAAAGACGGTGTAATTGCTGATTACGAAACAACAGCAACAATGATGAAATACTACATTCAACAAGCTCAAAAATCAAATGGATTCTTCTCACGTAAACCATATGTAATGGTATGTGTACCATCTGGTATTACAGCTGTAGAAAGACGTGCAGTAATCGATGCGACTCGTCAAGCTGGTGCTCGTGATGCTTATCCTATCGAAGAACCATTTGCAGCAGCAATTGGTGCGAACTTACCTGTTTGGGAACCAACTGGTAGTATGGTTGTTGATATCGGTGGCGGTACAACAGAAGTTGCAATCATTTCGTTAGGTGGTATTGTAACAAGTCAATCAGTTCGTGTTGCTGGTGATGATATGGACGATTCAATCATTCAGTACATTAAGAAAAGCTACAACTTAATGATCGGTGAAAGAACAGCTGAAGCATTAAAATTAGAAATCGGTTCTGCAGGCGAGCCAGAAGGTATCGAACCTATGGAAATTCGCGGTCGTGATTTAGTAAGTGGTTTACCAAAAACAGTACTAATTCAACCAGAAGAAATTGCAGACGCATTAAAAGATACAGTAGATGCAATTGTAGAATCTGTTAAAAATACGTTAGAGAAAACTCCACCTGAATTAGCGGCAGACATTATGGACCGTGGTATCGTATTAACAGGTGGTGGAGCATTACTACGTAACTTAGATAAAGTAATTAGTGAAGAAACAAATATGCCAGTTCTTGTTGCAGAAGACCCATTAGATTGCGTAGCAATTGGAACAGGTAAAGCATTAGACAATATCGATCTTTTCAAAACTGCTGCTCGATAATATTGCAAAATAAAAATCAATGAAATTAAGAGGGTGTGAACGTGCCACAGTTTTTCTTAAACAAAAGATTAATTGTTTTGTTAGTTAGTATTATTCTTCTCGTGGCATTGATTGGAATCTCATTGAAAGAACGGAACAGTTTAACATGGCCAGAGCAGTTTGTTAAAGACACTGTCGGTGTTGTAGAACGTGTATTCCAAAAGCCAGCGAAATACGTAGCTGGATTCTTCGAAAATGTAGAGGATGTAAAGCGCACGTATGAAGAGAATAAAGAATTAAAAGCAAAATTAGATAACTATGCAAAGTTATCAGGTGACGTAAAGCAATTAGAAGATGATAAAAAGAAGTTACAAGAGTTAACTGGTAAAAAAGAGTTGCCTAGTGATTATACTGAAATTCCAGCTACTGTCGTTTCTCGTAATCCAGATAAATGGTACGATTTAGTTGGAATTGATAAAGGAGCACAGCAAGGAATTAAAAAAGATATGGCTGTAGTAACTTCACAAGGTTTAGTTGGACGAGTGAAAAGTGTATCTCAGTTTACATCATCAGTAGAGTTATTAAGCTCTATGAGCCGAACAAATCGTGTTTCTGCTATCGTACAAGGAAATGAGAAAATCTTTGGATTGATTGAAGGTTATGACAAAGAAAAGCACTTACTCCTTTTCACAAAGATTGGCTCTGATGCTGAGGTGAAAACCGATCAACTAGTTGTAACATCTGGACTTGGTGATATTTTCCCGAAAGGTCTTGTAATTGGAAAAATCGTAGATGTTCAGCCGGATCCATATGGTTTAACAAAAACAGCTTATGTAAAACCTGCCGCTGATTTAAATGACGTAGAGCATGTTATAGTTGCGAAACGTGCAATGCCTTCAGCGCCATTAGAATAGGAGGGGGAGAAGAGATGATGAAGATTTTAAAAAGAGCAGCTCTTCCTCTTTTGCTCCTTTTTGTTTTTCTATTTGAAAATATGTTTGCTACTATTGTTCCAACAGAGGTTTTTTGGAAAGACAGTATAGCATCACCTCATTTCTTTATCATTGTGTTATGTTTTATTACTGTGTACTATAGTCCGGTCCAAGGGATTTATTACGGACTATTATTTGGTTTCTTATTTGATACCGTATACACGGAACTTGTTGGTATATATATTTTTGCGTATCCGATTTTAGTTTATTTAGTTTATAGTGTGATGAAGGTACTACAATTGAATTTATTTATTGTTACTTCTATCGTACTAGCTAGCATAGTAGCATTAGAGTATTATGTGTATGGATTTTTAACTTTGTTAGGACGTACTCATATGTCGGCGTATGTCTTTTTCACAGATCGTCTCCTGTCTACTTTATTGCTAAATGCAATTTTCTTATTGATAGTTTGTTTCCCACTGAGACGATATTTAGTGCGTCTTTCAAAAGCGATGGAAGAAAAAGAAAAAAGGATTTTCTAATTTTATGTCGAATTGAATCGGTGGGGTGAACTTTAGTGGAAGAAAAAAAGCAACAAAATGTAACAATAAAAGGGACAAAAGACGGAATAACCCTTCATTTAGATGATTGTTGTTCATTCTCTGAATTATTGAAGGAATTGGATGAAAAGCTTTCTACACATTACTATGATGGTGATGGACGCTCTTTAATTGAAGTGCATGTGAAAGTGGGAAACCGTTATTTAACAGAAGTCCAACAAGAAGAGATTCGTACGTTAATTCGTAATAAAAAGAATCTCGTTGTGGATTCGATCGAAAGTGATGTTATAACGAAAGAGGAAGCAATAGCTTGGAAAGAAGAAACAGAAATCGTCCCTATTTCCAAAATTGTTCGCTCTGGACAAGTTTTACATGTAAAAGGAAATTTATTGTTAATTGGTGATGTTAATCCAGGCGGAACGGTTATCGCTGGGGGGAATATTTTTGTCGTAGGATCATTAAGAGGAATTGCACATGCGGGGTATTATGGGGATTCAGATGCTGTAATCGCTGCATCTGTTATGAACCCGATGCAACTTCGAATTAGTGATGTGGCAATGCGGGCTCCGGAAGAGAAAGAAGACGGAGCGGAGGCGGCAGAATGTGCGTATATTAATGAGAACAATCACATTGTTGTCGATCGACTGCAACTTCTCACTCATCTTAGACCTAATTTAACAAAGTTAGAAAGGGGAATTGTATAGCTGTGGGAGAGGCAATAGTAATTACATCTGGAAAAGGCGGTGTAGGTAAAACTACAACGTCTGCGAACATTGGGACAGCCCTAGCGTTATCTGGAAAGAAAGTGTGCTTAATTGACACAGATATCGGTCTTCGAAACTTAGACGTAGTAATGGGGCTGGAAAATCGTATTGTATTTGATCTTGTTGATGTCGTTGAAGGGCGTTGCCGTTTACCTCAGGCTCTTATTAAAGATAAACGTTTTGATGATCTTTATTTATTACCTGCAGCACAAACGAGTGATAAATCAGCGGTAACACCTGAACAAATGGATGAATTAATACAAGTATTACGTCAAGATTATGATTACATATTAATTGATTGTCCTGCGGGGATTGAGCAGGGATTTAAAAACGCGGTAGCTGGTGCGGATAAAGCAATTGTTGTTACGACGCCAGAAGTATCCTCAATGCGCGATGCGGATCGTATTATCGGGCTTTTAGAAAAAGAGGATATTGAACCACCGAAACTTGTTATTAATCGTGTGCGTAGTCATATGCTTCATGAACAGGATATGTTAGATGTTGATGAAATCGTACGTACATTGTCAATCGAGCTTCTTGGTGTTGTCGAAGATGATGATGAAGTTATTCGTGCTACAAATACAGGTGAGCCTGTAGCGTTGCAACCGAGCGGAAAAGCAGCGTTAGCTTATCGTAATATTGCAAGACGTTTGTTGGGTGAGAATGTCCCATTACAAGCATTTGAACAAGAAAAGGTATCGGTATTTACAAAGGTGAAAAACTTCTTTGGAATCCGTTAAAAGCACTTCGCATATTTGCGGAGTGCTTTCTTTTTTCTTCACACGAATATCTTCCATACCTAGCTCATACATATGTACAAACTGTATACAACTGTTTCTATGTACATTAGCTTAACGAAAGAAAGGAGACAGTATGAAGAATAGACGTGTAGAAGAAATTAAAAAACGGATTGCGAAGAGGAAGGCAGAGCAAGAAAGGATGGAGGAAGAGCAGTATTTTGCTGGAGGGAATTTTGATAGTGAAACAGTATTTATTGAAGATGGAGAAAAGGAAATTCATCCTTTATTTCGAAAAGAAGTGTTTTTCTTCAAAGTATTGTTATCAGCAATATTAGTTCTTTCTGTCGCTATTTTATATAAGAATGCACCAGCTTCTTTCGACGGTGCTAAAGCTGTTACAGAAAAAGTGATGAAAGAAGAATTTCAGTTTGCTACTGTAGCGAAATGGTACGAAAAACAGTTTGGAAAACCGCTCGTGTTCTATTCGCCTAATGAGAAAAAAGAAGAAACGATTCAGCAAAAAGATTATGCCATTCCTGCTTCCGGAAAGGTGATGCAAGGGTTTCAAAAAAATGGCCAAGGTGTATTTGTACAAACAGCTACAAATGCAACTGTTGAGTCAGTGAATGAAGGGCTAGTAGTTTTTGCGGGCAAAAAAGAGGAACTTGGTAATACAGTTCAAATTCAGCATGCAGATGGTACGGAGTCATGGTATGCAAATTTAAATGATATGTCAGTGAAATTATATGATTATGTTTCAAAGAAACAAAAAATTGGAACAGTGAATAATGATGCGAATAATAAAAATGGTAAGTTTTATTTCGCAATAAAAAAGGACGAAAAATTTATTGATCCGATTCAGGTGATTTCATTTGATTAAATATAGAGATGTTTTAACAAAGATTTCAGTACATCCGTTGTTTTGGGTTATTATTGTCATTGGTATTTTCACGGCACGTTTTAAAGAGTTACTACTGTTATTTTGTATCGTTCTCATCCATGAACTTGGGCATGCTTTTGCAGCGGCACACTATAATTGGCGTATTAAGAAGATTCAACTTTTGCCGTTTGGTGGTGTGGCTGAGCTTGAGGAACATGGGAATAAATCATTGAAAGAGGAACTAGTTGTTGTAATTGCAGGACCTATTCAACATATTTGGATGATGGCGGTAGGCTATATGTTGTTTGAAGCTGGTTGGCTTCATGCGGAATTATATTATTTCTTTATGTGGAATAATATAATTATTTTAGCGTTTAATTTACTACCTATTTGGCCTCTTGATGGTGGAAAAGTATTGTTTAACGTACTATCATATCGTTTTCCTTATTTACAAGCACATGAAAAGATGATGAAATTATCATGTGTTTTTTTTAGTGTCATACTAGGATGGCAGTTACTTTGGAATAGTAACAATATTATGATGTGGGTACTACTCATATTTTTAGCGATGTCGTTATATCAAGAATGGAAGCAAAGACGGTATGCCTTTATGCGTTTTTTATTAGAACGTTATTATGGGAACAAAAGAGGAATTGAAAAGATTGCACCGATTGAGGTGCAATCAGAAGATCATTTATATAAGATATTCACAAAATTTCGTAGAGGCTATAAGCATTCTATTATCGTCCGCGGAAAATATAAAGAACATTACACATTGGATGAAAATGAATTGCTTTATGCGTATTTTACTGAAAAACGAACAACTTCATCTGTTGAAGAATTAATCGGTTAGTGTTGACGTTAGCACTAACCTTTTATTATTGTAAAAGCAAAGAAGATTATAAAGTGAGGAAAGTATTTTGAAAACGTTATATATGAACTACGCTGGATCGGAAAAACGCGTTGCAATTGAAGAGAATAAGAAAATTGTTGAGTTTTTATGGAAACGAAATGAAGAACAAGAGATTGTTGGGCATATTTATGTTGGACGTATCGTAAGAACGATTGCTGGAATGAACGCAGCTTTTGTAAATATCGGTTTAGAAAAACATGCGTATCTTTCGTACGATGATGTACCATCTTCTTATCGAATACATGAAGGACAAGCGGTACTCGTACAAGTTGTGAAAGAGGCAATTGATACGAAAGGGCCAAAATTGACAGCGAACATAGAATTTACCGGGAAATATGTCGTTTATATGCCATATGATGAAATGCGCGCGGTTTCTCGGAAAATAAAAAACAATAAAAGAAGGCAACAACTACTCCAAATTGAAGTGGAAGGGACAGGAGGTTATATTTTCCGCTCTGCTTCTGAAAAAGGAGAAATTGAAGAAATACAAGCTGAAATGCAAAGGTTACAGCAGTTATATGAAGAGTTAAAAAGAAAAGAGGGCCAAGGAAAGGCACCGTTACTACTTCATCGACCGGCGACTTTTTTAGATCGTGTATTTCAAGAGAATCCGATTGAAACGATTGAAAAAGTAATTGTAGATACAAGAAGTATAGTAAAAGAGTTAGAAGAAAAAGTTGGTAAAGAGAAAGTGTCCTTTTATAATGAAAAATCTTCAATGTTTAACCATTTTGGAATAGAGCGTGAAATTGAGAAAGCACTTCAAAAAATTGTGTGGCTCCCGAATGGCGCTTATTTAATTGTGGAGCAAATGGAGACGATGACTGTAATTGATGTGAATACGGGTAAGTTTACTGGAAAACAGAATTTACAAGATACAGTCCTTCGTACAAATGAAGTGGCAGCTGAAGAGATAGCGCGTCAATTAAGACTGCGTGATATCGGTGGTATGATATTAATTGACTTTATTAATATGAAAAGAAGAGAAGATAAAGAAAAAATAAGAGAATGTCTCATCGCTGCTATGCAACATGATCGTACATATACAAGGGTGCTTGGGTTTACAGAGTTAGGGATTTTAGAGATGACGCGTAAACGTAAAAAACATTCTTTACGTGACGTATTACTTGAAGAGTGTGCACCGTGTAAAGCGACAGGGTATGTGATGTCATATGAAACGATTGCGTATGAGCTAGAGAGAGAGCTAATTACATATGGAAATATAGAAGATGAGGCGGTATTAATCTCTGCACCTAAAGAACTGCAAAAACAATTTTTGCAAAAAGAATTACAAAAAAATATTCCATTTGAAATTTATTTCAAAGATGATATGATCGAAAAGTACGCTATTATCCGTTTTGGAAGTAAAAAAGAAATTATAGAACGGAAAAAATAGTTATTAGAACTTTCATTGACAATAGTCTATGATTCATGATAACATCTTTATGTTATAGTTTATAGCACCTAAACGGCTATATGCTACAACCGCACAAGACAGGTTCCTTAAAGGCATTTATGTCTACCTCGTTTTTGGCGAGTCTTAGTAATTAAGAGGAGGTGCAAGTATGTACGCAATTATCGAAACAGGTGGAAAACAAATCAAAGTTGAAGCTGGTCAAGAAATCTACATTGAAAAATTAGATGTTGAAGCTGGTGAAACTGTTACTTTTGACAAAGTTCTTTTCGTTGGTGGCGAAAACGTGAAAGTTGGTAGCCCAGTTGTAGAAGGTGCAACAGTTACTGCGAAAGTTGAAAAACACGGTCGCGCTAAGAAAATCATCGTTTTCAAATACAAAGCGAAAAAGAACAATCGTAAGAAACAAGGTCATCGTCAACCTTACACTAAGCTAGTTGTTGAAGCTATCAACGCTTAATTCTGGTTAACATGATTAAAATTACGATAAGTCGCACGAAATTAGGAAGTATCCAATCATTTAAAATGACTGGACATGCCGATTATGCGCCACATGGACAAGATCTTGTCTGTGCTGGAACTACAGCGGTTGTGTTTGGTTCCATAAATGCTGTGGAAGAACTTTGTAATGTGCAGGCAACTATTGAACTCGGAAGTGATGGTGGATTCTTAACGTATGAATTGCCTAATGATTTAGACGTTCATACAGCAGAAAAAGCACAGATACTTTTAGAAGGATTGGTTGTTTCGCTTAAGACGATCGAACTTGATTACGGAAAGTATATCCGTTTAATAGAAAAAGTGCAGGAGGTGTAACGTATGTTAAGATTAGATCTTCAGTTTTTCGCATCTAAGAAAGGTGTAGGTAGTACAAAGAACGGTCGTGACTCTCAGTCAAAACGTCTTGGTGCTAAACGCGCAGATGGTCAAACGGTTACAGGTGGTTCAATTCTTTACCGTCAACGCGGTACAAAAATTTATCCAGGTGTTAACGTTGGTCGTGGTGGCGATGACACTTTATACGCGAAAGTTGACGGCGTAGTACGCTTCGAGCGTCTTGGCCGTGACCGCAAACAAGTGAGCGTATATCCTGTTGCTCAAGAAGCATAAGAACTCACGGAAAACTCTAACCTGAGTGCAGGTTAGAGTTTTTCTATATTAAGGAGTATCTAAATGAATAAAAAATGGACAATTATAGATGCATTGCGCCATTCAAGACATGATTGGCTCAATCGTATGCAGATGGTGAAAGGAAACCTTTCCCTTGGAAAAGTGGAAGAAATTCATAGTCTCATCGATCGTTTTGTCCAAGAAGCGAGACAAGAATCCAATCTGATGGGGCTATCAATGCCTTTATTTTCAGAGTGGATTTTAACATATAATTGGAAACAGCAGCCGTGCTTATTGGAGTACGAAGTATTAGGGAATTTACATAACTTATCTCACTTAGATGAGACTGTATGTACATGGACGAATCAATTTTTCTCAATGCTTCAGCATAGTTTAGACGTATATGTTGAAAATTATGTTTGTATCACAATTGAATGTGACGCGGAGAATGCTCGTTTCTTTTTTGATTTTCGTGGTAAGCTAACGAGTGTAGAAGAACTACAGAATTGGCTTGCGAACCAAAACAATAAATGGTATTCCATTTCTTATACAGTAAGAGACGAAGAAGTCTCAGTTATATTACAACCAATTGAAAAAAGTGTGGTGAAATAATGTTTGTAGATCAGGTCAAGATATATGTAAAAGGCGGCGACGGTGGTAACGGAATGGTTGCGTATCGTCGTGAGAAGTATGTTCCAAAAGGTGGTCCAGCAGGTGGCGACGGTGGTAAAGGTGCAGATGTTGTTTTCGTTGTTGAAGAAGGCTTACGTACATTAATGGACTTCCGCTACCAACGTCATTTCAAAGCTGATCGTGGTCAGCACGGAATGAGTAAAGGGCAGCACGGTCGTAAAGCTGAAGATTTAATCGTTAAAGTTCCGCCAGGAACGGTAGTAAAAGATGAAAAAACAGGTCAAATTCTTGCGGATTTAGTAACACATGGACAAACAGCTGTAATTGCAAAAGGTGGCCGCGGTGGCCGTGGTAACTCACGTTTCGCAACAGCTACGAACCCAGCGCCAGAAATTGCTGAGAATGGGGAACCAGGTCAAGAACGTGATGTCATTCTAGAACTTAAAGTACTAGCAGACGTTGGACTTGTTGGATTCCCAAGTGTAGGTAAATCTACATTATTATCTGTCGTATCATCAGCACGTCCGAAAATTGCAGAGTATCACTTTACAACAATCGTTCCAAACCTTGGTGTTGTTGAAACAGGTGATAACCGCAGCTTCGTTATGGCTGACCTTCCTGGACTAATTGAAGGCGCACATGCCGGCGTTGGACTTGGTCATCAATTCCTGCGTCATATTGAGCGTACACGTGTAATCGTGCATGTAATTGATATGTCTGGTTTAGAAGGCCGTGATCCATATGAAGATTACGTAACGATTAATAATGAATTAAAAGAATACAATCTTCGCTTAACGGAGCGTCCACAAGTTGTTGTTGCAAACAAAATGGATATGCCAGATGCAGAAGAAAACTTACAAGCATTTAAAGAGAAAGTGGGAGACGAAGTAAAAATCTTCCCAATCTCAGCTGTAACGAAACAAGGTGTTCGTGATTTACTATTTGAAGTAGCGAACTTATTAGAAACAACACCTGAATTCCCAATACATGAAGTTGCGGATGAGTCTGATACAAGTGTAATGTACAAACTTGAGACTGAAGGTGTTAAATTTGACATTACACGTGAAAGTGATGGCACGTTTGTTATCTCTGGTTACGATATCGAGAAAACATTCAAGATGACAGACTTCTCACGTGATGAATCTGTACGTCGTTTCGCTCGCCAAATGCGCGGAATGGGTATTGATGAAGCGCTTCGTGCACGCGGTGCAAAAGACGGAGATATTGTAAAAATTCTTGAATATGAATTTGAATTTATCGACTAAGACTGCCGAAATATGGCAGTCTTTTTTTATATCGTAAAAGTCTGATTTATACAGGAAAAAATCCCCACTAATTAAATTTTCAATTTATAATAGAAAAAGAAGTGGTTTTATAAGAACTTTTTATGGGGAGAAAGTGAACATGTATAAAATATTAATTGTAGAAGACGATGAAAAAATCGCGGGGATATTAGAGGAGCATTTAGAAAGGTATGGCTATCAGTCATTTCGAGCAAGTGATTTACGACATATAAAAGATGAGTTTGTAAAAGTAAATCCACATCTCGTGTTACTTGATATTAATTTACCGTATTTTGATGGTTTCTATTGGTGTCGTCAAATCCGCACTGTATCGAATGCACCAATTATTTTTGTTTCTGCAAGAACGGGGGAAATGGATCAAGTAATGGCAATTGAAAATGGCGGAGATGATTACATTACGAAGCCATTCCATTTAGACATTGTAATGGCTAAGGTAAAAAGTGCACTTCGTCGTGGGTATGGTGAGTATGCTTCTGCGGCAGAAAGCGATTGTTTAGGTGTAAATGGACTGTTGTTATTCCCATCTCAGCACGTTGTTGAGTGGCAAGGGCAACAAACAGAACTGACAAAAAATGAATTTTACTTATTAGAGTGTTTAATGAAACAAGCAGATCAATATGTAACGCGCGAAGAATTGTTAGAAGCCCTCTGGGATGAGGTAGCTTTTGTTGATGATAATACATTAACCGTAAATGTAAAACGTGTAAGAAAGAAACTAGAGGAGCTAGGCATTAAAAATGCAATTGTAACGAAACGTGGATACGGTTATGCGCTTCTTACAGAGTGGGGAGAAGGACATGAAGGTTAAAGATTACCTCATGGACCGCTTTTCTTTAATTCTTTCTTACATTGTTAGCCTCTGTTTATTTGGGCTCGTTTTGCAGTTGCAAAGTCTTTTAGAAAAGCGATCTATTGATTGGAATACGTGGTTATACGGACTTTTATTAGGGACAGTTGTTTTTACTGTATATCTCATTTACGATTACCGAAAACGGAGTGTGTTTTTAAAGAGGATTGAAAAGTATGTTACTGGCGGAAATACATTACATGATTCCTTACTTATTGATACTTCTTATACGGCAGAGCAAGAGATGGTCGTTGAATCGTTTACGCTATTAAGACAGCAATATATGAATGAAGTTCATAAACAACATGCAAAAGAACAACAGCAAATGATATTTATGAACCAATGGATTCATCAAATGAAAACACCGGTATCTGTTATTGAGTTACTATTACAGAAGTTTGGTAAAGAGCATCGTGAAGCAAGGGCAACAGTTGAAAGTATTCGTGAAGAAAATAATCGCATACTAAATGGTTTAGATTTAGCGTTACATATGGCAAGGTTAGAGCAGTTTGCGAAAGATTATAAAGTAGAAGTAGTAAATGTGATAGATATTATTAGAGGTATTATTAATGAAAATAGAAAGTCCTTCATTCAATCGTCTGTATTTCCGAAAGTGATGTTTGAGGAAGATACTTGTATGGTTGCCTCTGATAGAAAATGGCTCAGTATTGCTATAGGACAAATTGTTGTAAATGCAATTAAGTATACAAAAATTTCGGAAGCAGAGAAAAAGGAAATTCAATTTCAAATTGAAGAGAAAGATCAAAAGGTGTTATTACATATTAAGGACAATGGAATCGGTATTCCAGAGCAAGATGTAAAGCGTATATTTGATCCATTCTTTACAGGGGTAAATGGCCGGAAAACGAGAGAAGCGACTGGAATGGGTTTATATATTACGAAGGAAATTTGTGATAATTTACATCACGGTATGTATGTGCAATCGGCTGAAGGGGAAGGGACAACATTCACGTTCCAATTTGCAAAAGATGAAGAATATCATACATTAATGAGAAAAATGACAAAACTGTAAGATAACAAAACGTTTTGTAAGGGAAATCACTCGTTTCTTTTTCTTATTTTTCTTATAGTAAATGTAAGAAGAAAACACATAGGGGGATTAGAAATGAGTGTTCTTGAAGTAAAAGGATTAACGAAGGTGTACCAATCAAAAGGTTCAGTAGCGACGACGGCTTTAAATGATATAAATTTTAAAATAGAAGAAGGCGAATTTGTAGGGATTATGGGTCCTTCAGGGAGCGGAAAAACAACGCTTTTAAATTTATTAGCAACAATTGATAAGCAAACTTCAGGTCATGTGCTTGTAAATGGTGAAGAAATTAATCAAATGCGTGCTGCAAAATTAGCGGAGTTTCGCCGTACACATTTAGGATTCATTTTCCAAGATTTTAACTTACTTGATACGTTATCGATTAAAGAAAATATCATTTTACCACTTGTAATGGCGAAGAAATCTGTAAATGAAATCGATGCAAAAGTGCTTGAGATTGCAAAGTTTTTAAATATCGAGGGCATTTTAAATAAAAAGGTATATGAAGTATCAGGTGGCCAACAACAACGTGCAGCAGCTGCGAGAGCGATCATTCATGAACCGACGCTAATTTTAGCAGATGAGCCAACTGGAAACTTAGATTCTAAGTCGGCAAAATCATTAATGAGCGCGTTGCAAGATTTGCATGAACAAAAGAAAGTAACAATTGCAATGGTAACGCATGATCCAGTAGCGGCGAGTTATTGCGAACGTATTCTTTTCATACGTGATGGAGAGATTTTCTCAGAAATACATAAGGGAAGAACGAAACAAGCCTTTTTCCAAGAAATTCTGGACGTACTTGCGATGCTAGGAGGGGAATATCATGAACTTTCGCCAGCTCGCGCTTAATAATGTAAAAGGAAATTGGCGTAATTATAAAGCGTTTCTTATAAGTAGTTGTTTATCGATAGTCGTATTTTTCATGTATGCTTCCTTCATTTATCATCCAGATGTTGTAGGCGGTAATATTAGTATGAGGGAGATGATTTCAAAAGGGTTAGAATCAATGAATTATATTGTCGTCATCTTCTCAGCACTCTTTATTTTATATGCAAATTCAACATTTTTACGAGCAAGAAAAAAAGAGTTTGGTCTACTAACATTAATAGGTGGAACGAAATCGCAGCTCGGCCGAATGATTATATTAGAGCAACTGATGTTAGGTAGTATTGCAATTGTAGTTGGTATTGGGGTCGGAATGCTTTGCTCAAAACTATTTTTCCAAGCACTGAGTGTATTACTAAAAATTGATAAAACACTACCGCTCGTATGGAATAGTAAAGCAGTTCTTATTACAGCAGGTGTATACTTTATTCTATTTTTAATCCTATCATTGTTTAGCGTTTGGACAGTAGGACGCTTGCAAATTATCGATTTATTAAGAGAAGCAAGAAAACAAAAAGTAGAGCCTTTTGCATTTACATGGTTATGCGTAGTTGGTATAGGATGTATTATTGTTGCATATGTTCTTTGTTTCCAAGTAACCATTATGAATTTTATTATATATTTCTTACCAATTGTAGGATTGACCATTGGCGGAACGTATTTACTATTTACACAAGGAAGTACAGTTGTATTAAAAGCATTGCAAAAACGAAAACAATCTTTTTATACATACCCAAATATGTTCGTACTTAGCAATCTTATTTATAAAATGAAGGATAATGCTCGTTTTTTATTTGTAATTTCTATCATTACGGCGGTAGTATCTTCAGCAGTAGGTACACTGTACGTATATTTTGAAAATATGAGTGCGAAAACGATAGAGCTTACGCCACATGCTATTTCATATGAGGAAAAGGGATTAAATACGCATAGCCTTATTAATGAAGAAAAAGTACAAGAGATTGTAAAAAGAAATGGGTTTGAAGATGCACGAAAAGTAACCTATGTAAAACTACCTGCAACACAGAAAATAATGTTGTTTAACAGTGAACGTGAAGTACCAATGGCGATTATTTCAGAAAAAGAATATAACGCGGAAGTGCGTAAACAAAAGAAAGAGCAAATTACAGAGGTTCATAATGCACCAGGTAGCGCGACGATGGTTATGGTTGATGCAGCAAATGAACTTATGAAAATAGATCGTACGAAACCGTATGAATTTAAGATTAACGGACAAAAGCAGTCTGTTCAATTAAACGAGCCAACGTCATATTCTGTTTTTAACGATAGCGAATATCTTATTGTGAATGATCAAGACTTTGAGAAATATGCAAAGCTTGTACCAGATGAAGAAAAGACGAAATATTATGGTTATTATATTGAAGATTGGAAAAGTACCGAAGATCTTGTGCTAGATTTGAAAAAGGAAATTGCACCAGAAAAGCAAGGGGAATTGAGAAATTCAGTGTTTGCGTATAAGGCTATAAGAGAAGGTGGTGCAATTACAATGTTCATCGGTTTCTTCGTAGCTGTACTATTCTTCTTCTTCGCTTGTAGTATGACATACTTTAAATGGTTTAACGATAAAGAACAAGATCGTATTCAATTTAAATCGTTAAAGAGAATCGGTATGACAGATAAAGAAATTCGTAAAATTGCAATTCGACAAATGGGCGTTATCTTCTTTATCCCAATTGTCATCGGCGCTATTCATAGTGGATTTGCTCTTCATACGTTAGGAAAAATGCTTTATCTCGATTTATGGAAATCAGGTGTGCTTGTAATTGGAGCATACATTTTAGCTTCTGCGATTTACTTTATGATCGCGCAAAGAGGATATTTAAAACACGTAAAAAGCTAGGGGAACCTCTAGCTTTTTGCCTATGTAGTAAGTTACAGGAGGACGATAGATGAACATTCGGCAACTAGCGCTGCAAAATATAAAAGGAAATTGGCGTAATTATAAAGTATTTTTCTTAAGTAGTTGTTTTGCGATATTTGCGTCTTTTACATACATGTCCGTCATTGTACATCCGTATATGCAAGAGACGATGTGGTATCAAAACGTACGCTGGGGACTGATCATATGTAATGTTATTATCATTTCTTTTTTCGTCATATTTATTTTGTATTCTACTTCTATTTTCATAGAGGCACGTAAGAAAGAATTAGGATTATATATGTTAATGGGAGCAACGAAATCTAACGTAATTGGCGTAATTATGACCGAGCAAATGTTGATCGGGGTATTTGCTAATATTTTTGGTATTGGGCTTGGCATGATTTTTTTAAAGCTCTTCTTTATGGTGTTTAGTATGTTACTGGGGCTTCCGAAAGAACTCCCTGTCATATTTGACTTGAGAGCAATTGGGGGAACATTTATTGCGTATATGGTCGTATTTGTTGTCTTATCATTTATAAGTGCTTTACGTATATGGAATATAAAAATCATTCGGTTATTGAAAGAATTTCGAGCAGATAAAAAAGAGAAGAAAACATCAATGTGGCTTTGTATATTTGGATTTATTTGTTTAGGTATAGGATATACGTTAGCGTTACAAGCGACCATACTAACGATAGCGGTCTATTTTTTCCCTGTGTCTATACTTGTCTCTTTCGGAACGTATTTTTCTTTTACACACGGCACTGCTCAAATATTAGAAATAATAAAACGAAATAAAAAGATTATGTATACATATCCGTATTTATTTATAGTGAATCAATTGTCACATCGAATGAAGGAAAATGGTCGCTTTTTCTTTCTGATGTCTATGGCAACGACGTTTGTAGTTACAGCAACAGGTACGGTGTTTTTATATTTTTCTAGCATGCAAGATATGTGGCGAGATGGGGGCGCACACTCATTTTCATACATAGAAAAAGGTGTTTCTACCCATGAAGTCTTTGAGGAAGGTACGGTTGAACAATTACTGCACCAATATAGATATGATGATTTTCAATCTATGAGTTTTGTTGGAATGTATGCATCTTTTCAGACCAATAAGGGAGAAACAGAAGTAGCGCCACTCATTAAACAAAGTGAATACAATCAAGAGGCGAGAAAACAAAAACAGAAAACGTATCATCCTAAAAAAGGAACAGTCACACTTGTTTATTATAATAAATACAATCATCCGAATGTATATGATCAAAAAGAGATTCAACTACAAGTAATGAATCAAACTTATTCCTTCGTATTTAACGGTCAAAAGGAAGGGGTCCAATTTAACTATCATCCTTCGCACATTAACGGTCTGTTCTTCGTCATGAATGATAAAGACTTTGACAGTATAGCAAATCAGGTTCCTGATTCTGAAAAAATGATATATAGAGGCTATACATTACCAAGTATCGAAAATACGAAAGAATTAAATGAAGATTTACGGAAACATATGAAACAAGATAAAGATCATGCATTTCGAAGTAATATGGAATTTTATGTAACTATGAAAAAGGGCGGCGATATTACTCTATTTGTAGGCTCATTCATTAGTATATTATTTTTCCTTACATCGTGTAGTATCGTATACTTTAAATGGTTTCATAATATTGCATCGGATCGAAAGCAGTACGGGGCGCTTTCTAAGCTTGGAATGACGAAAGAAGAAGTGTGGAAGATTTCTCGCTGGCAATTATGTATGCTATTTTTTGCGCCAATTATAGTAGGAAGTATGCATAGTGCGGTTGCGTTATATACATTTCATAATACAATCTTTATGGATGGTTCATTACGAAAAGTAGGCTTGTTTATTCTATTTTATATTGTTGCATGCATCGTTTATTTCTTTTTTGCTCAAAGAGAATATAGGAAACATTTAGACTAGCAAATGCTAGTCTTTTTTTAATATTCGAAATTTACATAGAAGAATATAAAAAAGTATGGTATAACAGTAAGAAAACGAAAAAGAGGGGAAAAGACGATGATTCGAGTAGGATATTTAGGACCAGAAGCAACATTTACAAATATGGCGGTGAGTCGTTTTTTTCCGGAAGCAGAGCATGTACCGTATCGAACGATCCCAGATTGTATGGATGCAGCTGCAAATGGAAATGTAGATTATGCAGTGGTACCACTAGAAAATGCCATAGAAGGTTCAGTGAATATAACGGTTGATTATCTTGTACATGAGCAACCACTTTCTATTGTAGGAGAAATTACAGTGCCCATTCAGCAACATTTACTTGTACATCCGCAGTATGCAGAAGTGTGGGAAGAAGTATATGCAGTGCATTCTCATCCACACGCTATTGCCCAATGTCATAAGTTTTTAAATGAAGAATTAAAAGGGATAACTGCTCGAGATATGACATCAACAAGTGCTGCTGCGCAATATGTGAAAGAACATCCTGAAGAAAAAATTGCTGCCATTGCAAATGAAGCAGCTGCAGAGAAATACGGATTAACGATCGTAAGACGAAGTATTCATACACATAAAAATAATCATACACGTTTCCTAGTGCTCCATAAGAAAAAGAAAGCTATACTCTCAAATAATGGAGAAAACCGCGGAGAGAAAACGACGCTTATGATAACGTTACCTGCTGATTATGCAGGGGCACTATATCAAGTGTTATCAGCTTTCGCATGGAGAAAATTAAACTTATCAAAAATTGAATCGCGCCCGATGAAAACGGGTCTTGGAAATTACTTTTTCTTGATTGATGTCGATAAAGCATATGATGATGTATTATTGCCAGGCGTAACGATGGAACTTGAAGCACTCGGTTTTTCTGTTACGGTGCTGGGGAGTTATTCTTCTTATTGGTTATAAGGGGAGTTAGATTATACCGTGTGATAGATCAATAAAATCCCACCTATAAATGGTGGGATTCTTTATTTTAACTTCGCAAGACGCTCTTCTAATTGACCACGCCAAACGTCAGCTAGTTCTGGAACAGCAAGAATCTTTTCGATGCCATCTCTATCTTTTCTATTATGAAAATAAATTTCGTTAGAGAACAAGACAGAAACATTGCTCGGTTGACGTTCTAGTAAAGTAATTTTAGAATCTTTACGTACAGTACCTTCTTGAAGAACGCGGCATAGATAGCCAGTAAATCCAGTTGCTACAATGCGCGGCAGTATGCCAGGAATACCGAGGCGTTTTGAAATCGTGCTACAAGGTACTCTTGCTTGTGTCACCTGAATGATTGCTTCACCTAATTTGTATGTATCTCCGATGCAAACATCACGCTCTAACATATTTGTTACGGTAATGTTTTCGCCAAATGCAGAAGCGGGGAGTGTTGTTTGGAATTCTTCTTCCCATAGTGCGTAATGCTCGTGTGGGTACACACAAACTGCACGATCAGGTCCCCCATGGTGTTTTAAATCCGCTACGTCATCACCAAGGAAGCCATCTTTTGAGAGAAAAGCTTCTTCCGTAGAATCTTTACATATACCTGTTATCATTTCTTTATCTTCGCCATATTTCATTTGTTTCGGTTTGCCAATGCTAAAGTGAACGAGTTCAATTCCCATCTTTGATCTCCTTTACAATTGATTACAATATTATATCATTAAAAAAGCACAGAGAATGATAAAAAACTCTGTGCTTTACATTAATAAACGAGAAATCCTGCTTTATCTAAAGCCTCGCAAGCAGCGTCTAATTTTTCTTTAGAATCCGCTTCAATTGTATGTAAGTGAATACCATCTGTTAGTTGCGATAGATAGGAAGCGTTTGTATTTTCGATTTTTTGTAAATATTGCTCTACATCAAAGCGATTACTTACCATGATGGATGCTGTTAAGTCACCGTATACAGGATGCTCAACTTTTACATCTTTAATCGTAACGCCGTGGTCAACAAGCATTGTAAGTTCTTGACGTACTTCTGCTGGTTTATGTTGGCATACAATTACGCGTTCGAAAGCTTGCTGTTTTTCTTGTGGTTTTAAATATAAATAGCCTTGAGCAGTCGCAATGATCGGTTCGTTTCGTGCTTTAAGCAAGGAAATATCTTGCACGATAACTTGTCTACTTACGTTTGTCTTTTTCGATAGCTCGTTTCCGGATAACGGTTCATTTGCAGCGAGAAGCCACTGAAGGATAAGTTGTCGTCTTTCTTCACCTAAAATCTTTTTTTGTTCATTTTGTTTCATTATGATTTAACACCTCTATAAAATTGATTTCCAATTGTGTGTAGTGCATGAATAGTAGTATCAATTTGATCTTTCGTTGTTTGTTGTCCGAAAGAGAAGCGGACATATTGTTTTGCCTCTTCATACGTTTTTCCAATTGCAAGCATTGTTTTCGAAGGTTCTTGTTTACCAACTTGGCAAGCACTTCCGGTAGAAATGGCAATACCGCGGCGATTACATTCTAGCATTGTATATTGGCCTTCTATTCCTTTTATTGTAACCCCAATAATATGTGGTAAACAAGAAGTAGAATGACCTTCTACTTCAATTTTTAGTGGAAGTGTTCGTATTTGCTCTAAAAAGTAAGATCGTAACCCTTTAAAACGTAAACTTTCTTCTTGTTGATTTTTTAATATATTCTCAGCAGCTGTTAAAAAAGCTGCGATGCCAGGAACGTTCACTGTACCTGGACGAAAACCTCTTTCGTGAGAGATTCCCGGAAATATTTGTGCCCAGCGAACTTGCGGATTGATATAGCAAGCGCCAACACCCTTCGGTCCGTATATCTTATGTGCTGAAACAGAAAGACTATCAATCCCCATCTCAAAAACATGGATAGGAAGTTTACCAAAGGTTTGTACACAATCTGAATGAAATAAAACGTTATATTTTTTTAAAAGTGCCCCAATCTCTGCGATATTTTGAACGGTTCCGATTTCAGAGTTTCCGTGCTGTATACTTGCTAGAACAGTATCTTCTGTAATAGATGCTTCTAAATCTATTAAACGAATGAGTCCATTTTTATCAACAGGAATTTCAGTAATTGTATACCCTTTTGATTGTAAGGATTGAAAATAACTTCGAATGGATGCATGTTCCATAGGTGTCGTAATAATATGCTTCTTATTTTGGGCATTGAGAAGGGACTGAATCGCAAGGTAGTTCGATTCTGACCCACCGCTCGTGAAGAATATCCCTTGTTCCTTTCCGCCAATCATTTCGGCAAATGTTTTTCTACAAACTTGTAATAAAGAAGAGGCTGTTCCTCCAATATCGTGTAAACTTTGTTCATTTCCGAAGTATTGCGATGCTGCTTTCGTATATGTTTGTAATGCTTCCGCGCTCATAGGTGTAGTAGCTGCATAATCAAGATATATCATCATGTAAGTTCCTCTCTCTAGTAAGAGTTACATTTCTTTTATTTTTTTAAATGGTAGTGAAAATAAGAATTATAAAAAAACTCTTGTCATTATTTTAAAACTATGTAAATATAGGTGTCAAGACAGTTGAAAAGTGTAAAGTAGGAGGCAACAATTATGCCAAGTGCAGATGTCTTAATTATTGGAAGTGGCGTTGCGGCACTTCGTGTTGCAAAAGAGATTTGTCACGAAAAGAATGTGATTATTATCACAAAGAAAACGAATCGTAATAATAATACATATTTAGCGCAAGGTGGAATTGCCGCAGCCGTAGCTACATATGACAATCCAAATGATCATTTTGAAGATACGTTAGTAGCAGGATGTCATTATAACAATGAAGATGCGGTTCGTTATTTAGTTGAAGAAGGGCCGAAAGAAATGAATTATCTCATTGAAAATGGAATGAAATTTGATGGAGATGAAACGGGCCCTCACCTTGGAAAAGAAGGTGCACATCGGAAGCGGCGTATTTTACATGCAGGTGGCGATGCAACAGGAAAGAATTTATTAGAGCATTTCATTCAAGAAGTAGTTCCGCATGTTACGGTAGTGGAACAGGAAATGGTGCTTGATTTTATTATAGAAAACGAAAAATGTGCTGGAGTTTTAACGCGAGATAGTGAAGGGAAGTTGAAGCGTTATGATGCAGATTATACGGTGTTAGCCTCAGGCGGGATTGGTGGTTTGTATGCTTTTACTTCTAATGACAAAACAATTACGGGTGATGGACTTGCGATGGTGTACCGCGCGGGTGGGGAGCTTGTAGATTTAGAATTTGTACAATTCCATCCAACGATGTTATATGCGGGCGGGCGATGCTGCGGTCTCGTCTCTGAAGCAGTCCGCGGTGAAGGAGCTGTCCTTATAAACGGAAAAGGGCAGCGTTTTATGATGGATATACATCCAGATCATGATCTCGCACCGCGTGATGTAGTGGCAAGAGCGATTCATGAACAGCTTTTGTCGGGTGAAAAAGTATATTTGAATATCGAGTCTATTCAAAATTTCGAAGAACGTTTTCCAACTGTATCAGCATTGTGTAAAAAGAATGGTGTTGATATTACTAAAAAACGCATTCCAGTCGTACCCGGTGCTCATTTTCATATGGGTGGCGTGAAAACAAACATTGATGGGGAGACGTCTATTCCAAATTTATATGCAGTCGGTGAAGTAGCTTGTAATGGGGTTCATGGAGCAAATAGATTAGCGAGTAATTCATTATTAGAAGGTCTTGTGTTTGGAAAAAGAATAGGACAGCATCTTTTAACGAAAGCGACAAAAGACAGATTGAACAACTTTGCTGAGAAGGAAAAGAAGTTTATCGTTCTGAATCATTTGCCGACGAAAGAAGAAATACAAGAATGCATGATGAAATATGTTGGGATTGTGCGAACAGAGCAAAGTTTATCTTATGCAAAGAGATGGCTTAGTAAGTACGGTGTTCGAAATATGATATTACAACATGATGTTCTTACAAATGAAGAGATAACGCTTATGAATATGTTAACAGTTTGTGAGCTTATCGTCGTATCAGCTTTGCAAAGAGAAGAAAGCATTGGTGGCCATTATCGAAGTGATTACCCACATAGAAATAGCGTAAACAAAGAAATCGTTCGAGTGAAAAGAAAACTACAACTTGTGTAATGAGGGGAAGAGGGGCTTTATGAATACGATAAAGGTTAAAGAAGCATTAAATCGATTTTTTCTAGAAGATATAGGAGAAAGAGATGTAACATCTCAGCTTATTTTTTCAGATAATTTACTTTCAAAAGGAACGTTTCTTGCAAAGGATACAGGAGTCTTTGCGGGACGTTTAGTCATTGAAGAAGGGTTTAAATTAATTGATGAGAGAATTAAAGTGGAGCTTCATAAAAAAGATGGAGATCTTGTAGAAAAAGGCGAAATAATTGCAACTGTCCAAGGACCAATCGCATCGTTATTAACGGCAGAGCGCGTTATATTAAACGTTATCCAGCGTATGAGTGGGATAGCGACAATGACATACGAGGCTGTTCGTGCCTTAGATAGCAGCCATACACGTATTTGTGATACGCGAAAAACGATGCCAGGGCTACGTATGTTTGATAAGTATGCAGTCGTGTGCGGAGGCGGATTTAATCACCGTTTCGGCCTATATGACGGTGTCATGATCAAAGATAATCATATTGCTTTTGCTGGTTCTATTACGAAAGCTGTTACATCAGTGAAAGAAAAGTTAGGACATATGGTGAAAGTAGAAGTGGAAACAGAAACAGAGGAGCAAGTGAGAGAGGCTGTAGCTGCTGGTGCAGATATTATTATGTTTGATAACCGTACGCCAGATGAGATTCGAGAGTTTTCAAAGATTGTACCAAGTGCCATTGTTACAGAAGCTTCAGGAGGTATTACCATTGAAGATTTATCGAAATACGGAAAAACAGGGGTAGATTATATTTCACTTGGAGCGTTAACACATTCAGTGAAAGCACTTGATATTAGTTTCAATATTGAGGCGTAAGGAAAGTGGCTTAGAGGGGGAGAAAGAAATATGAGTATTTTAGAAAAAGTACAACCGATTGAAACGATGTTACCAGAGCGTTATTACACGATGTCAACAGAAAACATGGAAAAGCGGGTTCGTGAAATTAAAGAAAAAATGGGGGGAAAACTATTTATTCCAGGCCATCATTACCAAAAAGATGAAGTGGTACAATTTTCTGATGCAGCAGGAGATTCACTTCAGCTTGCGCAAGTTGCAGCGAGCAATAAAGAGGCGAAATATATTGTATTTTGCGGTGTACACTTTATGGCGGAAACAGCAGATATGTTAACGACAGATGATCAAATTGTTATTTTGCCAGATATGCGTGCAGGTTGTTCGATGGCAGATATGGCAGATATTGAACAAACAGAAAGAGCGTGGAAAGAGCTCATGAAATTATTTGGAGATACGATGATTCCGTTAACGTATGTGAACTCTACGGCTGCAATTAAAGCATTTTGTGGTCGTAATGGCGGAGCAACAGTAACTTCTTCTAATGCAAAACAAATGGTATCATGGGCTTTTACGCAAAAAGAGCGTCTCGTTTTTTTACCGGATCAACATTTAGGAAGAAATACAGCGTACGATTTAGGTATCCCGTTAGATAAAATGGCAGTATGGGATCCACATACTGATTCATTAGAGTACGATGGAGATATAGAAGAAATTCAAGTGATTTTATGGAAAGGGCATTGTTCAGTTCATCAAAACTTTACAGTGAAAAACATTGAGAACGTACGGAAAAATCATCCGGACATGAATATTATTGTACATCCGGAATGTTGCTACGAAGTTGTAGCTGCTTCGGATTATGCAGGTTCAACGAAATACATTATTGATATGATTGAAGCGGCTCCATCCGGAAGTAAATGGGCGATTGGTACAGAAATGAATTTAGTGAACCGAATTATTCAACAACATCCAGATAAAGAAATTGTTTCACTTAACCCCTTTATGTGTCCGTGTTTAACGATGAACCGAATTGATTTACCGCACTTATTATGGGCACTTGAAACGATAGAAAAAGGAGAAGAAATTAACGTCATTAGCGTAGATAAACAAGTAACTGAAGAAGCGGTTCTTGCATTAAATCGTATGTTAGAGCGTGTGTAAAGCAGCGGATTCCCGTTGCTTTTTTTCGTACATATAATCATAACGAGAACAAAATGGGCATACATTGTTTTGAAGAAATCATTGCGATTATCTTATACTTATTCCGCTTCTAATGATATCGAAAATCGAAGAAGTGATACAAGTGAAAAGAGGTTAACGTTATTTAGAAAGGGTTACTTCATGAGATTTGTTACTTATAGATAAGTTATACAGGAGGGGGAAAATTTGAAAATTCATATCGTGCAAAAAGGGGATACCCTTTGGAAAATTGCGAAAAAGTACGGAGTGGATTTTGATACGTTGAAAAAAACAAATACACAACTTAGCAATCCAGATTTAATTATGCCAGGTATGAAAATTAAAGTACCATCAAACAGTGTACACGTAAAACAGCATGCTGGAGCAGGTTCAGCACCTCCAAAACAATATGTAAAAGAAGTGCAACAAAAAGAATTTGCAGCAACGCCAACGCCGCTTGGAATAGAAGACGAGGAAGAAGTTACGTATCAATCAGCACCAATTACACAAGAGCCTGCCATGCAACAAACACAAAAAGAAGTGCAAGTAAAACCACAGAAGGAAATGCAAGTGAAACCACAAAAAGAAGTACAGGTAAAACCACAGAAGGAAATACAAGTGAAGCCACAAAAAGAAGTACAGGTGAAACCGCAAAAAGAGGTGCAAAAAGAACAGCCAATTCAAAAAGAAAAACCAGTTGAAAAACCGTCAGTGATTCAAAAACCACCTGTTATAGAAAAACAAAAACCAGCGGAAAAAGAAAATACGAAGTTTTCGGTAAATGTGTTACCGCAGCCGCCGCAACCACCAATAAAAACGAAAAAAGAATATAAAATTTCAGATGTAATTAAAAAAGGAAGCGAGTTAATTGCTCCTCAAATTACTAAAATGAAACCTAATAACATCATTTCTCCGCAAACGAAAAAAGATAATATAATATCACCGCAAGTAAAGAAAGAAAATGTAGGGAATATCGTATCACCACAAGTGAAGAAAGAAAACGTAGGAAATATAGTATCACCGCAAGTGAAGAAAGAAAACGTAGGAAATATAGTATCACCGCAAGTAAAGAAAGAAAACGTAGGAAATATAGTATCACCGCAAGTAAAAAAAGAAAACGTAGGAAACATAGTATCACCGCAAGTAAAAAAAGAAAACGTAGGAAACATAGTATCACCGCAAGTAAAGAAAGAAAATGTAGGAAACATAGTGTCGCCAAATGTATCGAAAGAAAATGTAGTGATTCCGCAAGTAATACCACCAAATATTCAAGTGCCAAATATAATGCCAATTATGGATAACAATCAGCCACCAAACATGATGCCAATCATGGATAATAATCAGCCACCAAACATGATGCCGATCATGGATAACAATCAACCACCAAACATGATGCCGATCATGGATAACAATCAACCACCAAACATCATGCCAATCATGGATAACAATCAACCGCCAAATATAATGCCAATTATGGATAATAATCAAATGCCAAATATGATGCCGATAATGGATAACAACCAAATGCCGAATATGATGCCAATTATGGATAACAATCAAATGCCAAATATGATGCCAATCATGGATAACAATCAACCACCGAATATGATGCCATATCAAATGCCGTACCAACAGCCTATGATGCCGCCGAATCCGTATTATCAACAACAAAATCCATATCAAATGCCATATCAGCAAGGAGCACCGTTTGGACCGCAATATACGTCTATGCCAAATCCAAATATGATGCCGATAGATAATAATATGCCGCCGCTCGTGCAAGGAGAGGAAGATTGTGGATGCGGAGGAGAGAGTAGGCTATATAGTCCGCAACCTGGAGGGCCACAATACGCGAATCCTTTATATTATCAACCAACTCAATCCGCATATGCACCACAGCCAGGAACGATGTATTATCAACCAGATCCACCAAATGTATTTGGGGAGCCAGTTTCAGAAGAAGAGGATGAAGAAGAAGTTTAAAAAAGGTGGGATGATTCCCACCTTTTTTGTATGTAGATTCGTTCTGGAAACGGAAGATTTACACCAAATGTTAGAAAATCCCCAGTGAAATATTAACAGTGTAAAAACCTTCTCTGTTACTCATCATAAGAGGGAGCTTTTCAGAAGAGAAGTTCATTCTAACAGAGGGGGTTTTTGTATTGAATACGAAAGTAAAAGTGATTGCTGCTTCTTTGTTAGTTACTAGTGCATTAGCTGCATGTGGTACACCAAAAAACAATGCAATGGATGGACGTAACTACAATTACGAGCGTACATCTTATAATGATACACACCAGTATCGTGATAATGTGACGCGTAACGATCGTTATACAGACTATGTAACATATAGAAATGGTCGTAACGATACAGGATATAACTATTACCGTGATGTAAATTACAACGGTCAAATTGCTAATCCGCATCCAACACGTAATATTACAATGAACAATTCATACATTAACAATGATGGTAAAACTGCAGAAAGAATTACAAATCGTGTGAAACGTATGAATAACGTAGACCGTGTGTCTACAGTTGTATATGGAAACGATGTGGCGATTGCGGTAAAACCACGTAACACAGTGACAAATGAAACGGCAATGGCGAACGAAATTCGTCAAGCGGTTTCAAATGAAGTTGGAAACAGAAACGTATATGTATCTGTAAGAAATGACATGTTTACTCGTGTCGATGCAATGAGTACACGCTTGCGTAACGGTACAGTTACAAACGATTTTAATCGTGACATAGTGAATATGTTCCGAGACATTCGTTACGGTTTAACTGGTACAGTGCGATAACAAAAGAGGAAGGGCTACCCCTTCCTCTTTATTCATCGTCATCTTGTAAACGACGCTTTTTAATAAAATAACTAATGGAATAAGAACCTAAAAAGCAAATGAAGAGAATGCCACCTGTTAAAATAGCTTCAAAGAGAGGTCTTTCTGGACTGAAAATAATATAAATAATAGCCATAATAATTCCAACGATAAGGGAGCGAAAGACAAGTTTATAGTAAGGAGTTAATTGGATGTCCTTTTTGCTTTCTTCTACATCAATTGAAACGCTTAACTGTAAATAACTAAGCACAATACTCGTAAGAATAAATAATAGCCATAATGGAGATTTCGTAATTTGATCTAGTCCTTCAGTGAATCCGATATAGCCTAAAATTCCAATTATACCAAGTGATTGAAAAAGAAAGGCAATACGTATATTTTTTAATGTTTGCAGAATGAGACGTTCATCTTTTATTTTTTTCACAATATACATCTCCTGTTTATGATGATTTCGCTGTTACATTAATTGTAATATATATATATATTACAATTATCAATTTATAATTTACATATAATTCATTTGGATGAAAGAGGAAATAAAATATTTTTTATAAACATGTTGCACTTATACTTTATTAATGTTATATTAGCAAAGCGATGAGCTAATTTACGTAAGACGAGAGATATGCTTAAGTGCTAAACACGCGAATGTGGTCGCCTGGTCTCTCGCCGTAAACGCATCAAGACGCCTGCTTTGCAGGCGTCTTTCATTTTATATGAATGTAAAGGGAAGAGTGGAGGAATCCAATCTTCCTTTTTTTATCGAAAAATAGTCTGAAAATAAAGTTATTTACAACTGCGAATGAAAGAGTTACTATTTAATGGTAATATATTACATGTTTTTTATATATAAAAGGTTGGGATGAATAGGATATGGAGAATTTTGAATGTAGAAATACAGAAGTTGTATTAGAGAAATTTCAGGTCGTAACACCTATATTTCAGGCGTTGGGGGATGAGAATCGTCAGCAAATTATTATGTTATTGTTAGAAAACAAACAGATGAATGTAACGCAAATAACAGATAAAATGGGGATTTCTAGACCAGCTGTTTCACACCATTTAAAAATTTTAAAACAAGCAGAACTAATTGTAGCGGATCGACATGGAAAAGAAATTTTTTATTCTATAATAGCCGGAGAATTTTTAAAACAGGTGAAGGATTTACTTCAAGCAATAGAATCGAATTATTAATTTTTTTTTAACTAATAAGTAAACAAGTTTAAACTTTTGAACTTGTTTACTTGAAAGGGGTAATAAAAATGAAAAAAATAAATCGTATGTATGTCATTATGTTACTTGTTCCTTTATTTTGGGGTGGCTCTTTTGCAACAGCAGAGCATGTTATTACTGAAATTCCACCGATTACAGCGGCAACAATTCGTTTTGGTTTAGCGGGTTGTATTTTAATAGGCATAGTTTTTATGAAATCTGAGTGGAATACAAGTTTGTTATTAAAGAATTGGAAAGGGCTGTTATTTGTATCATTAACAGGTATTTTTGGCTACAATGTTTTTTTCTTTATGGGACTTAACTATACTTCCACTTTGAATGGCTCGCTTATTATTGCTACAATGCCCGTTTTTGTAACCTTAGGAGCAATATTATTTTTTAAAGAGTCTTGGAGTATAAAAGTCGGAATAAGTTTAATGTTGTCTCTTATCGGTGTAATAGTTGTTATTACGAGCGGTTCAATAAATACACTTATGTCTTTGTCATTTAATAAGGGCGATCTTTTATTTATAGCTGCTTTAATCTGTGGGGTGTTATATAGCTTAACAGGAAAAAAAGTTATGAGTGGTGTCTCCCCTTTATTAACTACAATGAGTATGACGGTATTGGGTACTGGGTTTTTAGCAGGCCTTTCTTTATATGAAGATGGATGGGGAAAGGTTGGGACGTTTTCTTTACAGGGATGGATAGAAATGTTGTATATGGTCATATGCGGGACGTTAATTGGATATATCGTGTTTAATAAAGGAGTAGAAGAGTTAGGTGCAAGCAAAGCGAGTATGTATTTAAATCTAACTCCTATTGTAGCTACTTGTATATCAGTTGTCCTATATGGAGCAGCTGTTACGTGGCAACAGATAGTTGGAATGGCAATCGTATTAATTGGAGTCTATATAGCGACGGTACAATCCAATAAAGATATAAAAAAGCTTTCAAGTAATCAATATGTTTCGAAATAGGTAGAAATCATTGGACTCTATAAGTCTTAATGAGAGTAATCTATGAATTAGGGATAAAACCCCCATTTCCGGAAAAACTACTAATGAAAGTATGATTTTGCCTAAAAGAGGTGAACGGAAATGAAATGGATACTGATTGCGATGCAAGCTTTCGTTATGATGTTTTGTTTCGTTTATGGAACGAATGCGAAGGCGGAAGGGCCAGTACCAGAAGTAACAGAGAAAGACCCTCAAGTTACAATTTTATTAGAGCGAATGTATGTTGATGGAGAAGTAAGTGAGGAAATCTTTACAGAAAAAGTAGCAGACTTAGAAAAGTTTTTACAGCAGTATAAAGAATGGCAGCTCGTTGATCGTGATGATGTACAAATCGTATTACAAAAGAAAGTTGACGATATTTCTCCGTTGTTAAAAACGAGCGGTTATTTTGGCGTGTCAGAGGAAGGGATATTACAAATTTTTAAAGGTGTACCGAAAAGCGATAATGCGATTCATTCCTTCTTTCAAATTGATATGAAAAAGCTTGAGAGTTATGAGCGTGCGAAATTGAAACGTGGTATTCGTATTAAATCAAAAGAAGGTTTTGTGAAGACGATTGAAAAAATGAAACAATATGCAGTGCAAAATAAGAAAAAAAGCAGCTCATGGTGAGCTGCTTTTTTTCTTATTTATTTTTATCTAAAATTTGTTTTGCGATTTCATCGATTAGCATATCTTTTCCGATTGGATTGAAAGCTTTCGTATTGAAGATTTCGTTTGATACTTCATATACGTGATTGTTTTTTACTGCTTTATTGTCTTTCCAAACGGCACTGTTTTTGTAGTCTTCGTAAACTTTATCAGCTTCACCGCCAAAGTTTACTATAAACATTTGATCAGGTTGGAATGCAACAAGACCTTCTAGCGATACTTGCGCCATCGTTTGTTTTAAATCTGTACCTTTTGTTGCTGGAAGTTTTAAGTCGTTAAAGATGATGTCACCGTACCCGAAGCTACCGTATACACGGAAGTTTTGTGGTGTAACTGCGATGAACATAAAGCTCTCATCTTTTGTTTTCTCTTTAATCTTTTTAGATAAAGAGTCGGCTTTTTTATCGTAGTCTGCAATCCATTTGTCGGCTTTCTTTTCTTCGTCAAATAGTTTACCTACTTCTTTAAACTTACCGCGCCAGTCTTCTAAGTTTGTTTCTAGAACAACTGTCGGTGCTACTTTTTCTAGTTGATCATAAATTTTTAATTGACGATTGTTCAAAATAATTAAGTCTGGTTTTAAAGCAGTAACAGCTTCTAAATCAACTTTAGGTGCCCAATACCAACCTACTGCTTTTACTCCGTCTAGCTTTTCTGTCAAATGCTTTTGGATTTTATCTTTATATGTATTTGCTGTACCAACAGGTTTGTGTCCAAGAAGTAATAATTCTTCTGTTGAACCCGATAAATCAACAATTCTCTTTGGATTTACTGGAATTGTAGCTTCCCCTTTAGCGTGTTTTACAACTTTTGTTTTCGGTTGTTCTTTTGCTTTTGATTCTTCTTTTTGAGAAGAACAGCCAACGATAGAAAGAACAACTAGCATAATAGTAAATAAAATAAATAGCTTACGTTTCATCCTGATGTAACCCCTTTAATTAGTATTGATAATCATTATCGACTTCTGTATATTAATGTGCTTCATGCTTTCTGTCAATGGAAAATAACAGAAGTTTCAAATAGAGAACATTTGTTGGGGTAGTCTCGCTTTTCTATCATTAAATATGTTAAAATGGAATACATGATTTAAGAGGGAGAGATCGTATTTTGTTTGAATATGTTACAGGTTACGTGGAGTATGTAGGACCGGAATATGTCGTAATTGATCATAATGGAATTGGTTATCAAATTTTCACACCGAATCCGTATGTATTTCAAAGAAGTAAGCAAGAAATCCGTGTCTATACATATCATTATGTGAGAGAAGATATTATGGCGCTTTACGGGTTTAAAACACGTGAAGAGCGTTTATTATTTACAAAGTTGTTAGGCGTGTCTGGTATTGGACCAAAAGGCGCTCTTGCAATTTTAGCTTCTGGTCAAACAGGACAGGTCGTTCAAGCGATTGAACATGAGGACGAGAAGTTTTTAGTGAAGTTCCCGGGCGTAGGGAAGAAAACAGCGCGCCAAATGATTTTAGATTTAAAAGGAAAACTAGCAGATGTTGTACCAGATGCATTTGTTGATTTATTCTCAGACGAAGAACGTTTTGATGAGAAGAAAGGTTCTTCAGCTGAGCTTGATGAGGCGTTGGAAGCTCTGCGCGCACTTGGATACGCGGAACGAGAAGTTTCTCGCGTTGTACCAGAGTTATTAAAAGAATCATTAACGACGGATCAGTATATTAAAAAGGCACTTAGTCTTTTACTAAATGGTAAGAGGTGAGTATAATGGACGAACGTCTCCTTTCAGGGGAATCAGCATATGAAGATGCAGATTTAGAATATTCATTACGGCCACAGACGCTCCGTCAGTATATTGGCCAAGATAAAGCGAAACATAATTTAGAGGTGTTTATTGAAGCGGCGAAAATGCGTGAAGAGACGCTAGATCACGTGCTTTTATATGGACCACCAGGTCTTGGTAAAACGACGCTTGCGAATATTATTGCCAATGAAATGGGCGTAAATGTTAGAACAACTTCAGGACCGGCAATTGAAAGGCCAGGTGATTTAGCGGCTGTTTTAACAGCACTTCAGCCAGGGGATGTATTATTTATTGATGAAATTCATCGTTTGCATAGATCAATTGAAGAAGTACTATATCCTGCAATGGAAGATTTTTGCCTTGATATTGTAATTGGAAAAGGACCGTCAGCAAGGTCTGTACGTTTAGATTTACCGCCATTTACATTAGTTGGAGCAACGACGCGTGCAGGTGCGTTATCAGCGCCGCTTCGTGACCGTTTCGGTGTGCTTTCAAGATTAGAGTATTATACAGTAGATCAGCTTTCTGAGATTGTTGAACGTACAGCAGAAGTATTCGAAGTTGAAATTGACTCGTTAGCCGCACTAGAAATTGCAAGACGTGCTCGTGGTACACCTCGTATTGCGAATCGTTTATTACGACGTGTACGAGATTTCGCACAAGTTCGTGGTAACGGAACGGTTACGATGGAAATTACACAAATGGCATTAGAATTGCTGCAAGTAGATAAATTAGGTCTAGATCATATTGACCATAAATTATTGCTTGGTATTATTGAGAAGTTCCGTGGTGGTCCAGTTGGATTAGAAACGGTTTCGGCAACGATTGGAGAAGAATCTCATACGATTGAAGATGTGTATGAGCCGTATTTATTACAAATTGGCTTTTTACAACGAACGCCAAGGGGGCGAATTGTAACGCCACTTGCATATGAGCATTTCGGAATGGAGATGCCAAAAGTATGACGGAGATGCCGAAATTGCTTATTACAGCAGGGATCTTACTTATCGTTTTTGGCTTAGCTTGGAAGTTCATTGGAAGACTTCCAGGCGATATTTTTGTGAAAAAAGGAAACGTTACCTTTTATTTTCCTATCATTACATGTATTGTGTTAAGTATTGTATTATCTTTTATTATGTATATAATAAATCGATTCAAATAAGAAATAGGTGGATATAGTTATGGATATTAATCTGTTTGATTTTCATTTACCAGAAGAACTTATTGCACAAGTCCCATTAGAAGAGCGTGAAACATCAAGATTAATGGTGTTAGACCGTGAAACAGGCGATATTGAGCATAAACATTTTACAGACATTCTTTCTTACTTACATGAGGGGGATTGCTTAGTTTTAAATGAAACGAAAGTAATGCCTGCTCGTCTGCATGGTGTGAAAGAAGATACAGGCGCACACATTGAAGTACTTCTTTTAAAACAAGAAGAAGGCGATAAGTGGGAGACGCTTGTTAAGCCAGCGAAACGTGTAAAAGAAGGAACTGTTATCTCTTTTGGCGAAGGAAAATTAAAAGCAACTTGTACAGGAACTGCAGATCAAGGTGGACGTCAGCTTGAATTTTCATATGACGGCATCTTCTATGAAATTTTAGATGAACTTGGAGAAATGCCACTTCCTCCATATATTAAAGAGACGCTAGAAGATCGCGATCGCTATCAAACAGTATATGCGAAAGAAATCGGTTCAGCAGCAGCGCCGACTGCAGGACTTCATTTTACAGAAGAGTTACTGGAAAAGTTAAAACAAAAAGGCGTTGAGTTAGCATTTATTACACTTCACGTAGGGCTTGGAACATTTAGACCAGTTTCTGCTGATACGATTGAAGAGCACCATATGCACGCAGAATATTACCATATGTCTGAAGAGACGGCGGCATTATTAAACCGTGTAAGAGAGAATGGTGGACGTATTATTACGGTAGGTACGACTTCAACTCGTACGTTAGAAACAATTGCGACAGATCATGACGGCAAGCTTTGTGCTGCTTCTGGCTGGACAGACATTTTTATGTACCCAGGTTACGAATTTAAAGCAATTGATGGTTTAATTACAAACTTCCATTTACCGAAATCAACATTAATTATGCTTGTAAGTGCATTTGCAAACAGAGATAATGTACTTCATGCTTATAATGAAGCAGTAAAAGAAAAATATCGTTTCTTTAGCTTTGGTGATGCAATGTTCGTTGCCTCTCACGCTAAAATGGGAAACAAATAAAAGGAGTAAATTATGACAGCAATTCGTTATGAATTTATTAAAACTTGTAAACAAACAGGTGCCCGTTTAGGACGTGTACATACGCCACACGGTTCATTTGATACACCAACATTTATGCCAGTTGGTACGCTTGCAACAGTTAAGACAATGTCACCAGAAGAATTAAAAGCAATGGATTCTGGCATTATTTTAAGTAATACGTATCATTTATGGCTACGTCCAGGTCACGAAATCATTCGTGAAGCAGGCGGTTTGCATAAATTTATGAACTGGGATCGTGCAATCTTAACGGACTCTGGTGGTTTCCAAGTATTCAGTTTAAGTGACTTCCGTCGCATTGAAGAGGAAGGCGTTCATTTCCGTAACCACTTAAATGGAGATAAATTATTCTTATCACCAGAAAAAGCGATGGAAATTCAAAATGCATTAGGTTCAGATATTATGATGGCATTTGATGAGTGTCCACCATTCCCAGCTACTTTTGAATATATGAAGAAATCTGTAGAGCGTACAAGCCGCTGGGCAGAGCGTTGCTTAAAAGCACATGAACGTCCACAAGATCAAGGTTTATTCGGTATTGTACAGGGTGGGGAGTTCGAAGAGCTTCGTCGCCAAAGTGCAAAAGACCTTGTTTCAATGGACTTCCCTGGTTACGCGGTAGGTGGTTTATCTGTAGGTGAGCCGAAAGATATTATGAACCGTGTACTTGAGTTTACAACGCCACTTCTTCCAGATAATAAGCCACGTTACTTAATGGGAGTAGGTTCTCCTGACTCGTTAATCGATGGTGCAATTCGTGGTATTGATATGTTTGACTGCGTACTTCCAACTCGTATCGCTCGAAATGGTACATGTATGACAAGTGAAGGGCGCCTTGTTGTCAAAAATGCGAAATTCGCAAGAGATTTCGGTCCGCTTGATCCAAACTGTGATTGCTATACATGTAAAAATTACTCTCGTGCGTACATTCGTCACTTAATGAAATGTGATGAAACGTTCGGAATTCGTTTAACGTCTTATCACAACCTTCATTTTCTGTTAAACTTAATGGAGCAGGTGAGACAAGCTATTCGTGAAGACCGTCTTGGCGATTTCCGCGAAGAGTTCTTTGAACAGTATGGCTTTAATAAACCGAATGCTAAAAACTTCTAATACATAGTTTAAAAGGAGGAACAAAAGATGAATCCAGGTATGATGAATATCGTTATGATCGTTGCGATGTTTGCGATTTTCTATTTCTTATTAATTCGCCCGCAACAAAAACGTCAAAAAGCAGTTGCTCAAATGCAAAGTGAGTTAAAAAAAGGTGATGCTATCGTAACAATCGGTGGTTTACACGGTACAATTGAATCAGTAGATGAGACGAAAATCGTTGTTAAATCTGGCGGTTCACACTTAACTTTCGATCGTAATGCGATTCGTGAAGTTGTGAAAAACTAATGAGGAAGGCCCTGCATGAAATGTGCAGGGCCTTTTTTTAGTTATTTTGTTTGGACATATTTACACCGAAAATGCCACCAAGTGTACTCGCGCCCATTAATGCTAATTGGTAAAGTAACTGCGAGTTCGATAAAGTTTGAGAGAAGCCTAAATAGTTAACTAGAAAAACAAGTATAGTGAATGTAAGTCCTGTTGAGAAGCCTACTAGCCAACCTTTCCCTTGTGCTTTTTTGCCGGCAGTAAACCCAGATATAAGCATAGATAAAAGTGCTAGTATAAAAATAGTAACAGCTAATGTTCCTTCATTCATATCTGTAAATTTTAATAAAAGAGCCATAATCATGCTAGTAACTGTTGCGAGAATTAATAGGATAACGATACCGAAGCCGATTGCAGTTGATAATTTTTTCGTTCCATCCATTTATACATTCCCCCTTTTTAATACAAGCATATTTTCCTTTTGCCTAAGTTAGACTATTTTCTTTTTTATAGGGGAGTCTATACGTAAAAAGGAGATGTAAAAATGGAATGGGTATCAGTAATTGGCCGGACGATGCTGTTGTATATTATCATCTTAATTATTTTTCGTCTTATGGGTAAACGTGAGATAGGAGAATTAAGTGTATTAGATTTAGTCGTATTCATTATGCTTGGTGAAATGGCTGTAGTCGCAATTGAAAATACGGATAAATCACTTTGGCATCAATTAGTTCCGATGGTCTTTCTTATGTGTATACAGATCATTTTGTCTGTCATTTCTTTAAAGTTTCAACGATTTCGGCATTTAATAGAAGGAGAACCAGCAATCATTATTAATGCTGGAAAAATTGATGGAAAAAAGATGAGAAACCAGCGATATAATATAGATGATTTAATGATGCAATTAAGAGAGCAGGGAGTCGGAGATATTAGGGATGTAGAATACGCTATTTTAGAACCATCTGGGAAGTTATCTGTCTTCCAAAAACAAAAAGGCGGGCAGGATGCATTGCAGTTTACTCTTCCCCTTATTATCGATGGAGAAATTCAATCGAATCATTTACAAATGATTGAACATACAGACGAGTGGCTTGTTGAAAAATTAAAAAACTTAGGCTATAACGATGTAACACAAATTTTATACTGTAGTTTTCAAAATGGAAAATTTTTTGTTGATTTGAAAGAAAACTAGAGGCTTACTATATGGAATAGTAAGCCTATTTACTTCAAAAATGAAAGTTTTCGAATGATAGGGAGACGACTTAACTCTTCTTTTCGAATGAGTTTGAAAATGAAGAGGAGCACAATATAAACGAGTGTTGTTAAAGTGATTTCCCATAATGTTTGTACGCCAAGTGAATGAGAGAAAACTATATACTTATGAAGGTAAAAACCGAAGGAGCCTGCGATACCGATGGCAAGTCCGCCAAAAATATAGTCTTTTGCGTAAATGGTAAATGTAATTTTCTTTAAAACAGTAGCATAATGAAGAAATGTTACTGTTACGATATTTGCTGCAATTGCAAGGGCAACCCCCATCATTTGAAACTCTGGCCTTGAAGCTAGTACAAAAATAACGATTAATTTCACGATTGCACCAATAAATGTATTCATCATGGCCGCACGTGCTAAGTTTAAAGCTTGTAAGACAGAGGTAAGTGGACTTTGAAAATAATGAAATAAAAAGCAAGGTGCAAGAAGCTGGATGAATGCTGTTGCACTATCTGATCCATACATAAGAGTTAAAACAGGAGAAGCAAATACGTATAATATAACGACTGACCACCCGCCAGTAATGAGTGAGATTCGAAGAGCTTGTTGTAAGCGGTGTTCTACTAATTTATGTTGTCTTTTTGCCATTGCCTCGCTAATAGATGGAACGAGTGCTGTCGAAAGAGCGTATGTAATAAAGGCTGGTAGTGAAAGAAGCGGGAATGCATACCCGTTTAATATACCGTATTGCTGAGTTGCGACGGAGGCAGCAACGCCGGCAATCGCTAAGCTTTGCATAACGACGATAGGTTCAAAAAAATAGGAAACGGAACCGATTAAACGACTTCCTGTAGTTGGAAGTGCAATATCCATAAGAGAATAAAATGTTCCTTTGCTCTCCTTTACAGTAGTGAAAAATCCAGAGCGTATAGATAAATGTTTTTCGCGCTGGAATAAAGTAAGTAAAAATAATAACGATGCCACTTCACCGAGAACGGCTGATAACATAGCGCCAGCTGCAGCATATTCTACGCCGTAAGGTAAAAATAATTGAATACATATAGCGATAATTGTAATGCGGACAATTTGTTCTATCACTTGGGCGTAAGCGCTAGGTTTCATATTTTGTTTCCCTTGGAAATAGCCACGTAAAACAGAAGAAACAGCAATAACAGGAACGACAGGTAAAATGGCCATTAATGGATAGTACGTTCGTTCATCAGTTAATAATGTTTTTGCTAAAATAGGTGTGAGGAGCATAATTCCAATTGTTAAAATGATACTAATAACAGATGTAACAGCTAATGATACTGTTAATATTTTTTTAACTTTTTGTTTATCATTCACAGCTTCTGCTTCTGCTACAAATTTTGCGATTGCGACAGGAAGACCGATTTGTGTTAATGTAATTGCTAGAATAAATGTAGGGACGGCCATCATATAAAGGCCAACGCCTTCTTCTCCTAAAATACGCGCCATTACAATACGATTAATAAATCCTAAAATTTTGGTAATAAAGCCGGCGATCATTAAAATAAATGCGCCTTTTAAAAAGCTTTGTCTCGTCATGGTCTTCTCCTACCTTCTCAAAATCAGTGGAATGATTTACAATAATTTATATGCACGTACGAGACAAGAATGACAAGCATTTAAGAGAGTACTCTTGAAAGTAGTTATTGCTGTCCATTAGAGCGGGATTAAAAGCGACTTTTCGTGCTGAAATAAGAAGGAGATGTTATATATGTTAGATAGAGAGGCTTTGGTAGAATCATACCGCGGACAGTTACAAGTCGTTTTAGAAAGTAAAGTAGAAGAGTTCCAAATGTTCGGCTACGACCGAGTAACAGATGATGACATTTGGAAGTTTCTTAAAGTGAAAAAGTGGAAGAAGATAGACAGTGACGTTAGATTGTATGAATTAGTTAATGACGTATTAACAGTAACAGCTAATGAATATATGACGTATTTAACTGTTGAAGCATATCAAGCCCCGCTTTGGTCATTTGATGAATATGAAAATAAATAACCGACTGCAATTGGTTTGTTCTTCCTTTTGCAGTATAATGATAGGTATTGATAATGAGGAAATAATTATGTCTAAGATCATATATAAAGGAGGTAGTGAAGAGAGAAAACAAATAATGAAAGTGTAGGTAATGTGAAAAACTTACCGACACAGCTGGTGAGGAACTAGCAAAATTATAGAAAGGAAGTCTACTAACTAGGCGTATGCACACGTGTAAAAGTGAATCGTAAAAGATTTATTTGAAGTGTTAGTAGCGGAAAGAGGGTACATATGGCAAAGCGTGGTACAAGAATTGCCGCCTTTTTCCTCATCGTTTTATTAATCGGTGGAGTAATTGGTGCGGCAGGAAAAGACATAGCAAAAGGAATTAGTCTAGGACTAGACCTTCGCGGTGGTTTTGAAATTCTGTATGAAGTAAAACCAGCCAAAAAAGGTGATAAAATCGATCGAGATGTACTTGTAAGTACAGTAGGTGCTCTTGAAAATCGTGTCAATGTTCTCGGTGTAAGTGAGCCGAACATTCAAATCGAAGGGCAAGATCGAATTCGTGTACAGCTTGCTGGTGTACAAGATCAGCAAAAAGCACGTGAAATGTTATCAACACAAGCGAAATTAACATTTCGTGATGTAGATGACAATCTTCTTATGGATGGAACGGATTTAAAAGGTGGCGGAGCGAAGCAAACATTTGATGAGCAAGGCCGTGCGAGTGTAGGTCTTACACTAAAAAGCGCTGAAAAATTCCGTGAAGTAACTGAGAAAATTTCAAAAATGCCACCACCAACGAATTTAATGGTAATTTGGCTTGATTTTGAAGAAGGAAAAGATTCGTATAAAGCAGAATCTGCAAAACCGAATCCGAAATTCTTATCAGCAGCAACAGTAAGTCAAGTATTTAACCAAGCTGAAGTATCTATCGTAGGTGGAAACTTCACAGTTGAAAGTGCAAAACAACTTTCATCTTTATTAAACGCAGGTGCACTGCCGGTTGATTTAAAAGAAATGTATTCAACATCTGTTGGAGCGAAATTTGGTCAACAAGCGTTAGAGCAAACAATTTTCGCTAGTGCGATTGGTATCGCTCTTATTTTCTTATTTATGCTTGTATTCTACCGTTTACCAGGACTTGTAGCGGTTATTATGTTAGGTTTATACATTTTCGTTACATTACTTGTCTTTAACTGGATGCATGCAGTTCTGACGTTGCCAGGTATTGCAGCGTTAGTGCTCGGGGTAGGTATCGCAGTTGATGCGAATATTATTACGTACGAGAGACTAAAAGAAGAACTGAAAATTGGTAAGTCAATGATGTCAGCATTCCGTGCTGGTAACCATCGTTCATTAGCAACAATTTTAGATGCGAACATTACAACACTTGCAGCAGCTGGTGTATTATTCGTTTACGGTAATAGCTCTGTAAAAGGATTCGCAACAAGTTTAATTGTAAGTATTTTAGTTGGTTTTATTACGAACGTATTCGGTACTCGTTTCTTACTAAGTTTACTTGTAAAGAGCCGTTACTTCGATAAAAAACCAGGATACTTTGGTGTGAAACAAAAGGATATTATTCCGTTAACAAAAGGTGTAGTACATCCACCAACGAAATTTGATCGTATTAACTTTGTAAATGTCGGTCATAAATTCCTTATCTTCTCGATTGTAGTTGTAATTGCAGGTGCAATTATTTTACCAATTTTCAAAATGAATCTTGGTATTGACTTTGCGAGTGGTACACGTATCGACCTGCAATCAAAACAATCAGTTACTGTGTCTGATGTTCATAAAGATTTTAAAGAATTGAACATTGACGTGAAGGAAGAAAACATTGTACCGACTGGAGATGACAATAAGGGATTCGCAGTTCGTACATTAGGTGTTCTATCAAAAGATGAAATTGCGAAAACAAAAACATTCTTCCACGATAAATATGGTACAGATCCAAACGTAAGTACAGTTTCGCCGACAATTGGTAAAGAAATTGCAAGAAATGCATTTATCGCAGTATTAATTGCTTCTGCAGTTATCATTTTATACGTAAGTATTCGATTCCGATTTACGTACGCATTATCTGCAGTGCTTGCATTATTACATGATGCATTCGTTAT
Source organism: Bacillus cereus group sp. Bc061 (assembly GCF_027715825.1). NCBI lineage: Bacteria > Bacillati > Bacillota > Bacilli > Caryophanales > Bacillaceae > Bacillus > Bacillus cereus group sp. Bc061. Next base: position 682,082 of record NZ_JAQFTZ010000002.1, on the reverse strand, counting down.
GATTGTTATATTTAGTATTTTCCAATTGGAGGTAGACTTAACGTTTATCGCTGCCGTGTTAACAATCATCGGTTATTCTATTAATGACTCAATTGTTACGTTTGATAGAAACCGTGAATTATACAAACAGAAAAAACGAGTTCGCGATATAAAAGACTTAGAAGAAATCGTAAATGCAAGTATTCGCCAAACGCTTGGTCGTTCGATTAACACCGTATTAACAGTGTTATTCCCAGTAATTGCACTGCTTATCTTCGGTAGTGAGTCACTACGTAACTTCTCGTTTGCGTTACTTGTTGGACTAGTTGTAGGTACGTATTCTTCTGTTTTCGTTGCTTCTCAAATTTGGTTAATGCTTGAAAACCGTCGTTTGAAAAAGGGCAAAAACAAGAAAAAGGTTGAGAAAGTAGAATCTGAACCGCAAGTATAAAAAAGATGATGTCTCTTTATGAGGCATCTCTTTTTTCGTTTGTGGATACAATAAGATAGTTACTTTGAAATGATGAAATGGAAGAAAGTGGTGATGTTATCGCTGTTTTTGTTACAATAAAAAGATAGGTTAAGAAAAGAAGGGATTTTAATGATGGAAAAAGATGAACGTTTTAAACAGGCCGAGTTTGGTGCTATTGTCGGGATCGTTGGTAATATTATATTAGCGATTATAAAGGCGGTAATTGGTTATATTGGGAACAGTAAAGCGCTATTAGCAGATGCGGTGCATTCTGCATCAGATGTAATTGGTTCGCTAGCTGTACTGTTTGGGTTACGAGCAGCAAAGCAGCCGCCCGATGAAGATCATCCGTATGGTCATGGTAAAGCGGAATCGATTTCAGCGATTATTGTTGCAGTATTATTATTTATTGTGGGAATCGAGATAGCGATTTCGTCCATAAAAGCTTTTTCACAGGAACTAGAACCGCCGAAAGGGATTACAATTTTTGCTGTCGTTCTTTCAATTATCGTGAAAGAAGGAATGTTTCAATATAAATTCCGATTAGGGAAAAGGGTAAATAGTGATGCAATTATTGCAAATGCATATGAGCACCGTTCAGATGTGTTTTCTTCAATTGCAGCTTTAATCGGTATTTGTGCAGCGATTATTGGTGGTAAGTTCGGGTTAGATTGGCTTGTGTATGCCGATCCAATTGCAGGATTATTTGTTTCACTTCTTGTTGCAAAAATGGCATGGAGTATTGGGGCAGAAGCAATTCATGCAACGCTTGATCATGTTCTTCATGAGGAAGATGTTATTCCGCTTAGAGAAGCCGTACTTCAAATAGATGGTGTGAAAAAAATCGGCTCGTTATACGCAAGGGAACATGGTCATTACGTTATTGTTGATATTAAAGTTTCTGTAGATCCATACATTACTGTAGAAGAAGGACATCGCATTGGAAAGCATGTGAAAGAAACGCTTATGAAACAAGATAACGTACAAAATGTGTTTGTACATATAAATCCGTATTCTCCAAATTAAACATTATTAACATTTTAGTATATAGATATTGCATCGTAGTTTGCATTATATTGTCACCCCTTAATCTGTCTTGTATAATGAACAGGTTAAGGGGTGATTTCGTGTTACAACCGAAGACGCGTTGGAAAGAAAAAGAATATAATGGCGAGCGAGTGAGTGAATTAGCAAGTAAATTACAATTATCACCACTTGTCGTTTCGTTATTCCTCGGTAGAGGACTAGATACAGAAGATAAGATTTTAGATTTTTTAAATACAGAAAATCAAGAATTTCATGATCCATTTTTATTAGAAGGAATGGATAGAACGGTAGAACGTGTAAATAAGGCGATTCAAAATGGAGAGCAAATATTAATATTTGGTGACTACGATGCGGACGGAGTAAGTAGTACGACTGTGTTATATCTTGCCTTGCAAGAATTAGGTGCAGACGTAGAATTTTATATCCCAAACCGTTTTACAGAAGGTTATGGACCAAACGAAGAAGCATTTCGTTGGGCGCATAGCGCAGGATTCTCATTAATTATTACTGTCGATACTGGTATCGCAGCTGTACATGAAGCAAAAGTGGCGAAGGAACTTGGGATAGATCTAATTATTACAGATCACCATGAGCCACCACCAGAATTGCCAGAAGCACTTGCGATTATTCACCCGAAATTAGATGGCGGTGTGTATCCGTTTCACTATTTAGCGGGCGTTGGTGTTGCGTTTAAAGTTGCACATGCACTACTAGGCCGTGTACCAGAACATTTATTAGAAATTGCAGTAATTGGTACGGTAGCCGATTTAGTATCACTTCACGGTGAGAATAGATTGCTAGTGAAGCGCGGTTTAAAACATATGCGCATGACGAAAAATATTGGACTAAAGGCGCTATTTAAAGTTGCTAACGTTTCGCAAAGTGAAATTACAGAAGAGAGTATTGGCTTCTCAATCGCACCTCGTATTAATGCAGTTGGACGTTTAGAAGATGCTACGCCGGCTGTACATCTTTTATTATCAGAGGATCCCGAAGAAGCGAAAGAGCTGGCTGAAGAAATTGATGAGCTGAACAAACTGCGAAAAGATATTGTAAAGCAAATTACAGAAGAAGCTATCGCTGAAGTGGAAACGAATTTCCCTCCTGAAGATAATAAAGTATTAGTGCTTGCAAAAGAAGGATGGAATCCAGGTGTAATTGGAATTGTCGCTTCTAAATTAGTTGAACGTTTTTATCGTCCAACGATTGTATTATGCATTGATCCTGTAAAAGAAACTGCAAAAGGTTCAGCGCGTAGTATTGCAGGATTTGATTTGTTTGCGAATTTGTCAGATTGTAGAGAGTTATTGCCACACTTCGGAGGACATCCGATGGCAGCGGGAATGACGCTACATATGAATGATGTAGATGAATTACGCCGCCGTTTAAATGAACAGGCAGATACAATTTTAACGGAAGAAGATTTTATTCCAATTACAGCTGTCGATGCTTTTTGCAAAGTGGAGGACGTAACACTTGCAGCAATTGAAGATATGCAAAAGTTAGCACCATTTGGTGTTGGAAATCCAAAGCCACGTATTGCAGTGAAAGATGCGGAGTTAGAAAGTATTCGTGCAATCGGATCAGACGGTTCTCATTTAAAGATGTCTCTTCGTGATGGACAAGCAACATTGGATACAATTGGATTCGGTTTTGGTGCGTACGCGAAAGAAATTTCTCCAGTTGCAAAAGTATCTGTAATAGGAGAAGCGTCTATCAATGAATGGAATAATTTTAAGAAGCCGCAATTAATGGTGCAAGATATTGCTGTAGAGGCATGGCAATTATTTGATTGGCGTAGTATGCGTAACGTAGAAGCAAATTTAGCAGAACTTCCGAAAGAAAAAATCACGATGTTGTATTTTTCTAAAGAGGTATTGAATAAATTTTCTTTAGAAGACTATAAAGAGCATATGATGCATGCATCAGAAGTAACCGAGTTAGATGAGCAATACATCGTGTTACTTGATTTACCAAAAGGAACAGATGAATTACGAGATCTATTTAAAGTTGGGTTCCCGTCGCGAATTTATACGCTATTTTATCAAGAGAATAATCATTTATTTAGCACTGTTCCAACGAGGGATCACTTTAAATGGTACTATTCATTCTTGAGCCAAAAATCACCATTTTCTTTAAGGCAATATGGAGAACAACTATGTCAACATAAAGGTTGGTCAAAAGATACAGTAAATTTCATGACACAGGTGTTTTTTGAGTTAGAATTTGTTACAATAAAAGATGGCGTCATTTTTATGGCAGACAAAAAACAAAAGCGTGATTTAATTGAATCGAACACATATCGTGAGAAAATGAACCACTTACAATTAGAAAAAGAATTGGTTTATAGCACATATCAGCAACTATATACATGGTTTGAAACGATTCGTAATCATAAAGAAGTAGAACAGTTAGGGTAAAGGATTTGTATTTACAAACCTTTTAGATCTGAGGAGGATTCAGAAATATGGATTTCAAGCAACATATCGCAATTGTACCGGACTATCCAAAAGAAGGTATTGTGTTTAAAGACATTACACCGTTAATGAACGACGGTAAAGCATACAAAGCAGCAACAGATGCAATCGTTGAGTATGCAAAAGAGAGAGACATCGACCTTGTAGTAGGTCCAGAAGCTCGTGGCTTTATTATTGGTTGCCCAGTTTCTTACGCATTAGAAGTAGGATTTGCGCCAGTTCGTAAATTAGGAAAATTACCACGTGAAGTAATTACAGTTGACTACGGTAAAGAATATGGTAAAGATGTTTTAACAATCCATAAAGATGCAATTAAGCCAGGCCAACGCGTATTAATTACAGATGATCTATTAGCTACAGGTGGAACAATCGAAGCGACAATTAAGCTAGTTGAAGAGCTAGGCGGAGTTGTAGCAGGAATTGCATTCTTAGTAGAACTTACTTACTTAGATGGTCGTAAAATGTTAGATGGTTACGATGTATTAGTATTAGAAAAATACTAATCGCTATATAGGTAAAACTACGGTGATAAGAAGTACCCGTGAATCTCTTGGAGAGGAGCGGGTACTTTTGTATAATTGAACAAAAAATTATGGTGAAATGTCAGTAAAATCTTTTCCTTTTCACAATTCACAATCATTGGGTTATAATGATAGAATATAATTTATTCTATTTAATAAAGATAAAGTCAATTTTCAATAAAAGGTGATTCGATGGCAAATGAGCAGGTACTAACAGCTGAACAGGTACTCGAGAAAGCAAGTCAATATTTAGTGGATGAAGATATTGAGCTAGTAGCACGTGCCTATGAATATGCACGCGATGCGCATAGCGAACAATACAGAAAATCGGGTGAACCATACATTATTCATCCAATTCAAGTTGCAGGTATTTTAGTTGATTTACACATGGATCCAGCTACAGTATCAGCAGGTTTCTTACATGATGTAGTAGAAGATACAGAGATTACATTAGAAGATATTGAACGGGAATTTAATAAAGAAATTGCTATGCTTGTTGATGGTGTGACAAAGCTTGGAAAGATTAAATATAAATCTCATGAGCAACAACAAGCAGAAAACCATCGCAAAATGTTTATTGCAATGGCTCAAGATATTCGAGTTATTTTAATTAAACTAGCTGATCGTCTTCATAACATGCGTACATTGAAACATTTGCCTCAAGAGAAGCAGCGTCGCATTGCGAATGAAACGTTAGAAATCTTTGCGCCTTTAGCACATAGACTCGGAATTAGTACTATTAAATGGGAGCTAGAGGATACGTCACTTCGCTACTTAAATCCACAGCAATATTATCGTATTGTAAATTTAATGAAGCGTAAACGTGCAGAACGTGAAGAGTATTTAGACGAAGTAATGACTGGTATTCGTGAGAAATTAGACGAAGTTGCAATTCAACCTGAAATTTCTGGAAGACCAAAACATATTTACAGTATTTATCGTAAAATGGCACTGCAAAATAAACAGTTCAATGAAATTTACGATTTATTAGCTGTACGTGTCGTTGTAAATAGTATTAAAGATTGTTATGCAGTACTTGGAATTATTCATACGTGCTGGAAGCCGATGCCAGGTCGTTTTAAAGATTATATTGCAATGCCGAAAGCAAATCTATATCAATCTCTTCATACGACTGTAATTGGACCGAAAGGTGATCCGCTTGAAGTGCAAATTCGTACGAAAGAAATGCATGAGATTGCAGAATTCGGGATCGCGGCACACTGGGCGTATAAAGAAGGAAAAACAGCAGAAACAACAGGTACATTAGAGAAGAAACTTACATGGTTCCGTCAAATATTAGAATGGCAAAATGAAGCTTCTAATGCAGAAGAGTTTATGGAGTCGTTAAAAATTGATTTATTCTCTGACATGGTATTCGTCTTTACACCGAAAGGCGATGTAATGGAATTACCACTTGGATCTGTTCCAATTGACTTTGCATATCGTGTGCATTCAGAGATTGGGAATAAAACAATTGGTGCAAAAGTAAACGGGAAAATGGTGACACTTGACTATAAATTAAAAACAGGTGACATCATTGAGATTTTAACATCGAAACATTCGTATGGACCAAGTCAAGATTGGGTGAAACTTGCTCAAACATCTCATGCAAAAAACAAAATACGTCAGTTCTTTAAGAAACAACGTAGAGATGAAAATATTGAAAAAGGCCGTGAACTTGTTGAGAAAGAAGTGCGTAGCCTAGAGTATGAGATGAAAGAAGTGTTAGCGCCTGACAATTTAAAACGAGTTGCTGAAAAATTCAACTTTGCAAATGAAGAAGATATGTTTGCGGCAGTTGGATATAATGGTATCACTGCATCGCAAATTGTTACGCGACTAACGGACAAGTTCCGTAAGCAACGTGAAGAAGAAGAGATTGTTGAAGTTAAAGAAGTTCGTAAACCGATGAAAATTCGAAAATGGGATTCTGGCGTTAAAGTAAGTGGTGCAGATAATTTATTAATTCGTTTATCAAAATGCTGTAACCCAGTACCTGGTGATGATATCGTTGGGTATATTACGAAAGGCCGAGGCGTATCGATTCACCGCCGTGACTGTGTAAATGTTCATACAGAAGAAGCTATAGAACGTTTATTAGAAGTAGAGTGGGAAGGTAGCCCTGAAAAAGAAATTGAGTATAACGTTGATATTGAAATTTCAGGTTACGATCGCCGTGGTTTATTAAACGAAGTATTACAAGCTGTTACAGAGACGAAAACGTACATTTCAGCAGTTTCTGGTAGAAGTGACCGTAATAAGATGGCAACAATTAATATGTCAATCTCTATTCGTAACTTACAGCACTTGAAAAAAGTAGTAGAACGCATTAAACGTGTTCCAGAAATTTATGCAGTACGACGCATGATGCATTAATAGGGAGTGTAGAAAAGATGAGAGTTGTTTTACAACGATCAAAAGAAGCGTCTGTCACAGTAGACGGTGAGATCGTAGGACAAATTCCGTTCGGTTTAACATTACTAGTTGGCATTACGCATGAAGATACAGAAAAAGATGCAACTTACATTGCAGAAAAAATTGCGAACTTACGTATTTTTGAAGATGAGAGCGGAAAGATGAACCATTCTGTACTTGATGTAGAAGGACAAGTTCTATCCATTTCGCAATTCACATTATACGGAGATTGCCGCAAGGGAAGACGTCCAAACTTTATGGATGCAGCTAAACCTGACTATGCAGAGCGTTTATATGATTTCTTTAATGAAGAAGTACGTAAGCAAGGATTGCATGTAGAAACAGGGAAGTTCGGAGCAATGATGGATGTTTCTTTAATCAATGATGGTCCGGTGACCTTAATTGTGGAAAGTAAATAGTGTTGCAAGAAGAGAGGGGATGAGCCCCTCTCTTCTTTTATGGTTTTTAATGGTATATTTTGTTAATTATTGTTATGATAGTTCAGAAAATAAACGATATAATCGGGGGATTATGGGAGGTAAAACTTATGGAAACATTTGTACTCGTTCATGGAGCATGGGATGGCGGTTATGTTTGGAAAAAACTAGCTGAACTTTTAAGGGAAGAGGGTCATAGTGTATATACTCCTACATTAACTGGACTTGGGGAACGAACACATCTTATGCAACCTAACATAGGGTTGAAGACATTTATTCAAGACATTGTTAATACTATTAAATATCAGGGTCTAAAAGATGTAATTTTGGTAGGACATAGTTATTCTGGTATGGTAATTACAGGGGTGGCAGAAGTAATTCCCGAGTTCATTAAGGAGCTAGTATACGTGGATGCAATGCTTCCGGAAGATGGTGATTCTGTTATGGATATTTCTGGACCGGAAATGGCCGCGCATTTTATAGAAGAAGTAAAAGTATACGGGGAGGGGTGGCGTGTTCTTCCTAGAAATACAATAGATGAGAGAAAATCAGCGATGCCATTGTTGGCTTTTACACAATCGGTTGAAATAAAAAACTCTAAAGCACAATGTATACCGCATATATACGTAGAAGTAAAGGATAATCCAGAACATTGGCCAATGACGTCTATCTTTTTAGAATCAGCAAAAAAAGCAAGAGATAGAAAATGGGAGGTTTTTTCTATTGAAGTTGGTGGGCATTGGGTAATGGAAACTAATCCAGAGGCATTGGTCCGTATATTGAATCAGAGTGTAGAAGTAATTTAATGTATGCTTTACTTCCTATAGAAGAAATGGCCGCGCAAGTTGTATTACATGTAATGTTAGAAATTCTCGTAATTGGGGTAGGTATTGTATCGTATCGTTATATTATTTGAAGCATCATATGCTAGCAAGTGGACTAGCTCATTGTTATAAATCCAATACTAATGTTTATTTTGAGTCAATAGCTTTTTCGTTTATGTATAACTCTCTAATCAATATGGAACAATAAAAAGTAAAACATCCATATTGAATGTGAGGGATATACGTATGCGTATGAATGAAAAAGGGCATTCTGTTACAAATGGTGCAAATCAACTGTTTAACGTGAATTTTCATGATTTTATTTCAAAAGAGCAAAACAATACTTCAATGGAGCTTGCTTCTGAGTTTGGCATTTCTCTTCAAGATGTAAAGCGTCTAAAGAAGCAGATTGAACGCTCTTAGAGCACTTGACAATCCTACTGAACAAACGTATAGTAATTTTATATTTACATATGAATATAACCTTTGATAGAGAAGAGTAAATGAGACACACATGGAAAGAGAAGAAATGTCTTAGGCTGAAAACATTTCTACATGATGACTGATTGAATGACACTCTAGAGGTTTCAACTTGAACGGCGTATACGCTTAGTAGGGATGAACGCACATTTAAGCGTTATTAAAAAAGTGGAAGCATACGTGCTTCAATTAGGGTGGCACCACGGGTATAATACTCTCGTCCCTACTGTTCAAACAGTAGAGGCGGGAGTTTTTTTATTTTTATTAAGATTAAAACAATTTGAGGAGGAACTGAATATGTCTATTCAAATCCCACGCGGAACGCAAGATATTCTTCCAGGTACTGTTGAGTTATGGCAGTATATCGAAGGGCAAGCACGCGAAATTTGCCGTCGTTACAATTACAAAGAAATTCGTACACCAATTTTTGAACACACTGAGCTATTTTTACGTGGTGTTGGTGATACGACAGATATCGTACAAAAAGAAATGTACTCATTCCAAGATCGTGGAGAGCGTAGTTTAACATTACGTCCAGAAGGTACTGCACCTGTTGTACGTTCTTACGTTGAAAATAAAATGTTCGGTGACGCAACACAACCGACGAAATTATACTATATCGGCCAAATGTTCCGTTATGAAAGACCACAAGCAGGTCGCTATCGTCAATTCGTACAATTTGGTATTGAAGCAATCGGCAGTAACGATCCTGCAATTGATGCAGAAGTAATTGCACTTGCTGTAGAGTTTTACCGCGGCATGGGCTTAAAAAATATTAAAGTTGTATTAAACAGCTTAGGTGATGCAGCAAGCCGTCAAGCACACCGTGATGCATTAATCGCACACTTCGAGCCACGTATCGGCGAATTCTGTTCTGACTGTCAATCTCGTTTAGAAAAGAACCCTCTTCGTATTTTAGATTGTAAGAAGGACCGTAACCATGAATTAATGGGAACAGCACCATCTATTACAGAATACTTAAACGAAGATTCAGCAGTATACTACGAAAAAGTTCAAGAACTATTAACGATGATGGATGTTCCATTTGAAAAAGATCCGAACTTAGTACGTGGTTTAGACTACTACCAACACACTGTATTTGAAATTATGAGTGAGGCAGAAGGTTTCGGTGCTATTACTACATTAAGCGGTGGTGGACGTTACAACGGACTTGTACAAGAAATCGGTGGACCAGAAATGCCAGGTATCGGTTTTGCGATGAGTATTGAACGTTTAATTATGGCACTAAAAGCTGAAAACATTGAATTGCCAATCGAACATAGCATTGATTGTTACGTTGTAGCGCTTGGTGAAAAAGCAAAAGACCATGCTGCAAAAGTTGCATTTGATCTTCGTAAAGCTGGATTATCAGTTGAAAAAGATTATTTAGATCGCAAAATGAAGGCACAATTTAAATCAGCAGATCGTCTAAAAGCGAAATTTGTAGCTGTATTAGGGGAAGATGAGCTAGATAAAGGCATCATTAACTTAAAAGATATGGCAACAGGCGAACAAGAAGAAGTAGCATTAGATGTATTTGCTTCATACGTAGCAGAGAAATTAATATAGGGGGAACTTACAGTGGCTGAAAGAACGCATGCATGTGGAAAAGTAACAGTAGAAGCAGTTGGACAAACAGTTCAATTAAAAGGTTGGGTACAAAAACGCCGTGATTTAGGTGGATTAATCTTTATCGACTTACGTGACCGTACAGGTATCGTACAAGTTGTATTTAACCCAGAAACATCAAAAGAAGCGCTAGAAGTAGCAGAAACAATTCGTAGCGAATACGTATTACACGTAGAAGGTACAGTTGTTGAGCGTGGTGAAGGCGCAATTAATGACAATATGGCAACTGGTCGTATTGAAGTACAAGCAACGAAAGTAAACGTATTAAATGCAGCGAAAACAACGCCAATCATTATCGCTGATGATACAGATGCATCAGAAGATGTGCGTTTAAAATATCGTTACTTAGACTTACGTCGTCCTGTAATGTTCAATACATTCAAAATGCGTCATGACGTAACAAAAACAATTCGTAACTTCTTAGACACAGAAGAGTTCCTAGAAGTGGAAACACCAATTTTAACGAAGAGCACGCCAGAAGGAGCTCGTGATTATTTAGTACCAAGTCGTGTACATGATGGTGAGTTTTATGCATTACCACAATCTCCACAGCTATTTAAACAGCTTCTTATGGTCGGCGGATTTGAGCGTTACTATCAAGTAGCACGCTGTTTCCGTGATGAAGATTTACGTGCGGACCGTCAACCAGAATTTACGCAAATCGATATTGAAGCTTCATTCTTAACACAAGAAGAAATTTTAGATATGATGGAGCGCATGATGACGAAAGTTATGAAGGATGCGAAAGGTGTAGAGATTAGTGCACCATTCCCTCGTATGACTTACGCTGATGCAATGGCTCGTTACGGTTCTGATAAGCCAGATACACGCTTTGAAATGGAACTAACAGACTTATCTGAGTTTGCAGCAGGTTGTGGATTTAAAGTATTTACAAGTGCTGTAGAAAGCGGCGGACAAGTAAAAGCAATTAATGCAAAAGGTGCTGCGAGCAAATACTCTCGTAAAGACATCGATGCATTAACTGAATTCGTAAAAGTATACGGTGCAAAAGGTTTAGCTTGGCTTAAAGTGGAAGAAGACGGCTTAAAAGGACCGATCGCGAAATTCTTCGGTGAAGAAGATGCAAACGTGTTAATGAATACATTAGAAGCTACTGCTGGTGACTTATTACTATTCGTAGCAGATAAGAAGAGCGTTGTTGCAGATAGCTTAGGTGCACTTCGTTTACGTCTAGGTAAAGAGCTTGAGTTAATTGACGAAAGTAAATTTAACTTCCTATGGGTAACGGATTGGCCGCTTCTTGAGTACGATGAAGATGCAGATCGTTACTTCGCAGCTCACCACCCATTCACAATGCCATTCCGTGAAGATGTTGAGCTATTAGAAACAGCACCAGAAAAAGCACGTGCGCAAGCATATGACCTTGTATTAAACGGTTATGAGCTTGGTGGTGGATCACTTCGTATTTACGAGCGTGACGTACAAGAAAAAATGTTCAAAGCACTTGGATTCTCACAAGAAGAAGCGCAAGAGCAATTCGGATTCTTATTAGAAGCATTCGAATACGGTACTCCACCACACGGTGGTATTGCATTAGGTTTAGACCGTCTTGTTATGTTACTTGCAGGTCGTACGAACCTTCGTGATACAATTGCATTCCCGAAAACAGCAAGCGCAAGCTGCTTATTAACAGAAGCTCCAAGCCCAGTTGCAGAAGCACAGCTTGAAGAGTTAAACTTAAAATTAAGCTTAAAAGAAGAGAAGTAAGAATAGGGTCTAGATGGTTATACTAATACCATCTAGGCTTTTTTTGAGAGGTTGTTTAAAAAGTCCGGTTCAGATAACTGTCGCATCTCGTCGTTACGTATGCTAGTCCGGTGCTCGAGTAGTAAAGCTACACTGCGCTCCTCCTAGCATACGTGCCTCGATCTGCTCGGTTATCTGAATCCTCCTTTTTAAACGTGTATTGGAAGGAAGTTTAAAAAGTCCGGTTTACACTATGTTTTTATTTTTGAAATATGTATTTTTAGGAATTCTATAACTTTTTCTATACAAATAGTCGGAAAAACGCTAGAATACATGGTAGACCATTTTTGTAATAGGAGTGTAGAGCTGAATGTTACATCAATTTTCACGTAATGAATTAGCCTTCGGTAAAGAAGGACTTGAAATATTAAAAAATAGTACAGTCGGTATTTTAGGAATTGGCGGCGTAGGTTCTTTTGCAGCTGAAGCGTTAGCACGTTCTGGAGTTGGGCGTCTCGTATTAGTAGATAAAGATGTTGTAGATATTACAAACGTAAACCGTCAAATTCACGCTTTAGTATCTACTGTAGGACGTTCAAAAGTAGAATTAATGAAAGAGCGTATTGCAGACATTAACCCAGAGTGTGAAGTAATTGGACTAGAAATGTTTTACACAGATGAAACATATGAAGAGTTCTTTAAGTATGGTTTAGACTTTGTAGTGGATGCATCTGATACAATTACGTTCAAAATTCATTTAATTAAACAATGTTTACGTCGTAAAATTAAAATTATCTCAAGTATGGGTGCAGCAAATAAAATGGACCCAACTCGTTTCCGTATTGCGGACATCTCTAAAACACATACAGATCCAATTGCGAAAGTCATTCGTACGAAGCTTCGTAAAGAGGGCATTAAAAAAGGTGTAAAAGTTGTCTTCTCTGACGAAAACCCAATCGTAATTCGTGAAGAGGTACGTAAAGAAATTGTACCAGACGAAAATGCAAAAATTCGTAAAGCGAAATTACCACCTTCATCAAATGCATTCGTACCATCTGTGGCAGGCTTAATTATGGCAAGTCACGTTGTACGTGAACGCATTAAAAATGTAGAAGTGAAACGTGTAGGGCAAGAATAAAATGAAAGCATATATCCATTTCGGATATATGTTTTTTTATATGTGCTAAAGAAATAGGGGTATTTGCATTGCTACTAGTTCAAATGTAAGCAAGGCCAGTAAGTAATAATCATATTTGTCTGATTTATAACCTGAGGTCTTTTTTAAACTGTGAATGGTAAAAAGACCTAACGTTAGAACGAGAATACCGAGTGTTATTTTGAAGGTTACTAATGAAATGGCAATCAGCCCCTTTCAATCGTATATGTTTATAGTAACATTTAAGTAAAAAATATCCAGTTGATTCAGGGATTTCTTTGTATAGCGGGTTTGCTTATTTTGTAAATATTTGTCGGTAAATCGATATTCCTTGTCGAATAGTCGATATAATTAAAAAATCGTTGATATATTGTAAGTTACGATAGATATATTCGAAAAATCGTCGATATAATTTCATTTACCAATATGCTATCCATCGAAGAGACAAAAAAAGGATGTCACTTAGCCGGAAAATAGGGCTAGGTGACATCTTTTTTAATTCTCTGCAGAATAAATAATATCTAAATTACCATTTTGATCTGTCTTAAAAATGGGAGCGATCTGTTCTTCTTGTTCTTCAACTGAAACGAGTTTTCGAGCACGGTCCATAATTCTAACGAGCATTGCATAATCTTCTTCGATTGCTTGTTGTTTTTTTGTGAGTACAGCTAATTTTGCTTCCAGTTCATCATTCGTTTTTTGCAAGGAAGTGAGCTGAGTTTGTAGTACGTGATTTTCAGTTTGTAACTTTGCGAGTGAAGGGTTGGTATGCTCCAAGTTTTGCAAAAACGAGATGACATTTTGCATTGTAAGTTCTTGTTTACTTGGCGCAATATCTTCTGAAAACTCGGCATCGATTACGAGTTGTTTCGTTTTCGTGAACTGATCTTTTTCTATTTTAGCTTCAGAACGCTTTAATTCTTTACGCTGTTTTTTCGCAAGTTGAACCGCATCTTCGTAATTCGGTCGTACTTCAGCATTCCATCTAAATCCGCAAGCTGCTGAAGTGCGGTTCAATGTATCGCCGACTTCATCGAATGCTTTTATTTGTGTACTGCCGCTGCGAATATGTCGTAAAACAGTTTCTGCTAAAAGGAGATCGTCTTCTTTTGTCCATGCATCTTGACGTGTTTTCATAAGCGAAGCCTCCATAATGGTGACGTTTTCGCTTATGTTACCCTTTATTTTTCGTTTTATTCGAACTTTGTAATCTTTCATATACAGTAGAAAGTGCTTGCTCAAATTTCCCTGTCGTTTTCGGTTTATAATATTGTTTGTTTTTTATTTTATCAGGTAAGTATTGTTGCTTTACCCAGCCATTTGGATGGTCGTGTGGATATAAGTATCCAATGCCCCTTCCAAGTGATTCGGCACCTTTGTAATGACTATCTTTTAAATGACTTGGGATGTCGCCTGTTTGCCCGTTACGTAAATCGTGTAATGCAGCATCAAGTGCTTTATAAGCTGAGTTTGATTTTGGTGATAGGCAAAGCTCGATAACGGCATTTGCAAGTGGTATGCGTGCCTCTGGGAATCCAACTCGTTCAGCTGATTCTATAGCTGCCAGTGTACGCGGTCCAGCTTGCGGGCTGGCAAGTCCAATATCTTCATATGCCATAATAAGAAGACGTCTACCAATGCTTTGTAGGTCACCAGCTTCAATAAGACGTGCTAAATAGTGAAGTGCTGCATTTACATCACTTCCGCGCACCGATTTTTGAAATGCCGATAATACGTCATAATGAGCATCTCCGCCCTTGTCATGAACGAAACTCTTTTTTTGTAAGCATTCTTCGGCGATTTCTAGCGTAATTTCCGCAGCTTTGTCATTAGTTGTAAAGCTAGATAAAACAGCTAGTTCAAGTGCATTATAAGCGGAACGCATATCTCCGCCTGATGCATTTGCAAAGTGATGTAATGCTTCAGGCGTAACAGTTACATCATATTCCCCAAGACCTTTTTCTTTATCTTCAAGTGCTCGTTTTAAGCCAATTAAAAGGTCGTCTTCTGTTAATGCATGTAATTCGAAGATTTGACACCGACTTCGAATAGCAGAATTAATAGCATGGAACGGATTACTCGTCGTCGCACCAATTAAGGTAAGGAGTCCACTTTCTAAATGAGGTAATAGAAAATCCTGTTTTGCTTTATCTAGACGGTGTACTTCATCTAAAATTAAAACGAGGTGTCGATGCATTTTTGCCTCTTGTACGACAACTTCCATATCTTTTTTATTATGAGTAACAGCGTTTAATAGGCGAAAAGGGGTTCCGGTACTTCCTGCAATTGCGCTCGCGATGGATGTTTTTCCAGTGCCTGGAGGGCCATATAAAATCATAGATTGAAAATGATTTGCTTGGACCATTCGCCATAAAATTTTTCCTTCACCAACTAAATGTTGTTGTCCGATAATTTCTTGAATATTTGTAGGGCGCATTCGATGTGCGAGTGGTTGTTTCATTTTTACCGTCTCCCTTAATGTATAATCTCTTTCTATCGTATCATTTTTTTTAGTGGAATTTGAAATAGGATGCTGTTTTGTGGGAAAAATGAATATGAATATTTTCATTTTTCTTTCAATTGTAATAATTTCCGAGTTTTTCAATGTGATTTTATGTTATCATTTTGATACACAAGTTGAAATTTCTTATAATACTATATTATGCTATAATTTCATAGGATTTTAAATTGTGTTCTTTTATAAATAAGATATAACCAATAGAAGTGAAAATTTGAAAAGAGGTGCAAAATAGATGAAGATTTCAACGAAAGGCCGATACGGCTTAACAATTATGATCGATCTTGCAAAAAAGTTTGGTGAAGGTCCGATTTCATTAAAATCAATTGCGCAGGCACATGACTTATCGGAACATTACTTAGAGCAATTAATTTCACCACTTCGTAACGCGCGTCTAGTAAAGAGTACGCGCGGAGCATATGGCGGATATGTATTATCAGATCAACCGGCTAACATTACAGCTGGGGATGTAATCCGTGTATTAGAGGGTCCAATTAGTGTTGTAGAAATGATAGAAGAAGAAGAGCCAGCACAACGCCAGTTATGGATGCGTGTTCGTGATGCGGTGCAAGAAGTGTTAGATAGCACAACGTTAGAAGATTTAGTACGTTATGAGGAAGAAAATCACGGGGGCTATATGTTTTACATTTAATTCCTTGTGAAACGATTTGGAAAGAAGGAGATTTAATGGAACGCATTTACTTAGATCATGCTGCGACATCTCCGACTCACCCGGAAGTGGTCGAAAAGATGATTCCATATATGACAGAAACATTCGGAAACCCGTCTAGTATTCACTTTTATGGACGTCAAACGCGCCATGCAGTAGATGAGGCGAGACGCGCATGTGCACGTAGCATTCATGCGAATCCGAATGAAATTATATTTACGAGCGGTGGTACGGAAGCTGATAATTTAGCGCTTATCGGTGTAGCGCGTGCGAACCGTCATAAAGGTAACCACATTATAACGACACAAATTGAACATCATGCAATTTTGCATACGTGTGAATTGTTAGAGCGTGAAGGATTTGAAGTGACATATTTACCTGTTGATGAAACAGGACGAGTTCAAGTTTCGGACATACAGAAGGCATTAACAGAAGAGACAATTCTTGTATCTATTATGTTTGGGAATAATGAAGTTGGGACGATGCAACCAATTGCGGAAATAGGTAAGCTGCTAAAAGAGCATCAAGCTTATTTCCATACAGATGCGGTACAAGCTTACGGTTTAGTAGAAATTAATGTGAAAGAGTTTGGTATTGATTTATTATCAATTTCAGCTCATAAAATTAACGGGCCAAAAGGTGTCGGGTTCTTATACGCTGGTGCAAATGTGAAATTTGAACCGTTATTAATAGGCGGGGAGCAAGAAAGAAAACGCCGTGCTGGTACTGAAAATGTGCCGAGTATCGTTGGGTTGCAACATGCAATTTTGCTAGCTGAAAAAACTCGTGAGCAAAAAAATGCCCAATATGAAGAGTTTAAAGATATAATGGTATCTGTCTTCAAAAATGAAGACATTACTTTCGAGGTAAACGGAAACTTAGAATATCGCTTACCACATGTGCTTAATATTAGTTTTACAGGAATGAACATTGAACCGTTTCTTGTGAACTTAGACTTAGCTGGCATTGCAGTATCAAGTGGTTCGGCTTGTACAGCTGGTTCAATTGATCCATCACATGTATTAGTGGCGATGTTCGGAAAAGACTCCGATCAAATACGTTCATCCGTACGCTTTAGTTTCGGACTTGGAAATACGAAAGAGCAAGTTGAGAAAGCGGCGTACGAAACAGTGAAAATCGTGAAGCGATTAACACAAAATTAGCATAGGAGGTGACATGATGAACAAACTACCTCACGAAACACGCGTTGTCATCGGGATGTCCGGTGGCGTCGATTCATCTGTAGCGGCTCTTTTATTAAAAGAGCAAGGTTATGATGTAATCGGAATTTTTATGAAAAACTGGGATGATACAGATGAGAATGGTGTCTGCACAGCAACAGAAGATTACAATGATGTAATCGAAGTGTGTAACCAAATTGGTATTCCGTATTATGCAGTAAACTTTGAAAAACAATACTGGGATAAAGTATTTACGTACTTCTTAGATGAATACCGAGCTGGTCGTACACCAAACCCAGATGTAATGTGTAATAAAGAAATTAAATTTAAAGCATTTTTAGAGCATGCAATAGCGCTTGGTGCTGATTATGTAGCGACAGGTCATTATGCACGCGTTGCTTATATGGACGGCGAATATAAAATGCTTCGCGGCGTTGATGACAATAAAGACCAAACGTATTTCTTAAATCAATTAAGCCAAGAGCAATTATCAAAAACAATGTTCCCGCTGGGGGAACTGAAGAAACCACAAATTCGTGAAATGGCGAAAGAAGCTGGTTTAGCGACAGCGGCGAAGAAAGATAGTACTGGTATTTGCTTCATTGGTGAGCGTAACTTTAAAGATTTCTTAAGTAACTATTTACCAGCACAACCAGGTGTGATGCAAACATTATCTGGCGAAGTGAAAGGGAAGCATGACGGTTTAATGTACTATACAATTGGACAACGTCATGGCCTTGGTATTGGTGGTAACGGTGATCCGTGGTTTGCTGTTGGGAAAAACTTGAAAGAAAACATTTTATATGTTGATCAAGGATTCCATAACGAACTTCTATATGGCGATGAAGTTATTGCTACGAATGTTGGCTGGGTAAGTAATGAAGCGAAAGAAAAAGAATTTAAGTGCACAGCGAAATTCCGTTATCGTCAAGAAGACAATAAAGTAACGGTTCAAATCGTTGATGAAAATACAGTTCGTATTCTTTGTGACGAGCCAATTCGTGCAATTACACCAGGACAAGCAGTTGTTTTCTATGATGGAGATGAGTGCTTAGGCGGTGCTACAATTGATGAAGTGTACCGTAGCGGTAAGAAATTGGATTATTTAGGATAAAAGAGAAGCCTCTGCCGATTCGCGGTTAGAGGTTTCTTTTACATAAGGCGAATTTTCGTTCGCTTGGAAAATACATTCTTTGTTATAATTTGTTGTAGAGGTGAAGGACATGTCAAACAAACTTGAAACAGGTATTCAATATATGCAAGAAGGAAACTGGGAAGAAGCTGCTAAAAATTTCACAGAAGCAATCGAAGAAAATCCGAAAGATGCGCTTGGATATATTAATTTTGCGAACTTATTAGATGTACTAGGTGACAGTGAGAGAGCAATTTTATTTTATAAACGTGCATTAGAGTTAGATGATAAATCAGCGGCTGCGTATTATGGATTAGGAAATGTATATTACGGTCAAGAGCAATTTGCAGAGGCTAAAGCTGTATTTGAACAAGCGATGCAAGCTGGATTACAATCAGCTGATGTAACATTTATGCTAGGTATTACACATGTGCAACTTGGAAATGACCGTCTTGCACTGCCGTTTTTACAAAGAGCAACAGAATTAGATGAAAACGATGTAGAAGCTGTGTTCCAGTGTGGACTTTGCTTTGCGCGACTAGAACATATTCAAGAGGCGAAGCCTTACTTTGAAAAGGTATTAGAAATGGATGAAGAGCATGCAGATGCGTATTATAATTTAGGTGTTGCATACGTATTTGAAGATAATAACGAGAAAGCTCTCGCTTTATTTAAGAAAGCAACTGAAATTCAGCCAGATCACTTTTTAGCTGGTAATGGTGTTCGTTTATTAGAGCAAGAAGCTGAATAAGATGAAAATATAGTTAATGAGTAGTTATCCCTCATCTAAATAGGTGGGGGATGTACTGCTCATTAAAGTGAAACGAAACCGGAAAGGAGAGGAAAGATGGGAAATCAACATGCAATGGATTTGTTTGAGGAAGAAAAAAAGTTTATAAAAGCGCAAGTTCTTCATACCATTTTCCACAACGAAGAAAACCTCTATTCCGTTGTCAGTATGAAAGTCATTGAAACGAATGAAACGTACGACGAAAAGAAAGTAATGATAAACGGTCATTTTCCTCGCATGCATGAAGATGAAGTGTTTACGTTGACAGGTCATTTTAAAGACCATCCGAAGTATGGAAAACAATATATGGTTGAAACGTTTAAGAAAGAATTGCCGCAAACGAAAGCCGGTATGGTGCAATATTTAGCGAGTGATTTATTTAAAGGGATAGGAAAGCGTACAGCTGAAAAAATTGTAGATCATCTCGGAGAACATGCTATTTCTAAAATTATGGATGACCCTGAGGCATTAAATGGTGTTGTTAATAAACAAAAGGCTCAGGAGATATATGAGACAATTGTTGAACATCAAGGATTAGAGAAAGTAATGAGCTTTTTAAATGGCTACGGTTTTGGAACGAAACTTTCTATTAAGATTTACCAGCAATATAAAGAGATGACATTAGAAGTGATTCGTAATAACCCGTACCAACTTATCGAAGAAGTGGACGGGATTGGTTTTGGAAGAGCGGATGATATAGGGCGTGCGTTAGGGATATCTGGTAATCACGACGACCGTGTACGCGCAGGATGTTTTTACACGTTAGAGAATGTCTCATTACAACTTGGTCACGTTTATATGAGGAAAGACCAACTTGTAAGAGAAACGATGTCACTTTTAAACAATCAAGAAGGAAAAGTGACTGAGGAAGATATTGTAGGCTGTATTGAAACGATGCAAAGTGAAGGGAAAGTCATCATAGAAGAAGAGCGAGTGTATTTAGCAACGTTATTCTACTCTGAAAAAGGTGTTGTAAAGTCCATTCGCAGGCTTATGAATCAAGAAGAAACACCTTCATTTCCAGAGGCAGAAGTGTTAAAAACATTAGGTGAAATTGAAGAACAACTGAACGTACAATATGCACCGTTTCAGCAAGAAGCAATTCAAACGGCACTTCATAAACCGATGATGTTATTGACAGGTGGACCAGGAACAGGGAAAACAACAGTTATTAAAGGAATTGTTGAAATGTATGCGTCACTTCACGGGCTATCGTTAAATCCGAATGAATACAGTGATGATAATCCATTTCCGATATTATTAACGGCTCCAACAGGAAGGGCAGCGAAGCGAATGAGTGAATCAACAGGGCTTCCAGCTTGTACAATTCACCGTTTACTTGGCTGGACGCCCGAAGGGTCTTTCCAGCGGAACGAAACAGATCCGGTACAAGGGAAATTACTCATTATTGATGAATTTTCAATGGTTGATATTTGGCTTGCAAATCAGCTTTTTAAGTCATTGCCGACTAACATTCAAGTTATCGTTGTAGGCGATGAAGATCAATTGCCATCTGTAGGACCTGGACAAGTATTAAAGGATTTATTGAATGCAGGTGCAGTTCCAACAGTAAAGCTTACTGAGATTTATCGTCAAGCGGAAGGTTCATCAGTAATTCAACTTGCCCATGCGATAAAAAATGGAACGCTCCCACCAGATTTAGCGCAAAATCAAAAAGATCGTTCATTTATCGGCTGCACAGGAGCTCAAATTGTTGAGGTTGTTAAGAAGGTTTGCGAAAACGCTAAGACAAAAGGGTTTAGCGCAAGAGATGTACAAGTATTAGCCCCGATGTATCGTGGACCGGCGGGTATTAATGTACTAAACGAAGCATTGCAAGAAGTGTTTAATCCGAAAAGGGAAAAGAGTAAAGAAATTGCTTACGGTGATGTTGTATACCGAAGAGGCGATAAAGTCTTGCAACTTGTTAATCAGCCGGAGAGCCAAGTGTTTAATGGTGATATCGGCGAAATTGTTTCGGTGTTTTATGCGAAAGAGAACGTTGAGCAACAAGATATGATTATCGTTTCATTTGATGGAATTGAGGTAACATATACAAAACCAGATTTAAATCAAATTACACATGCCTATTGCTGTTCGATTCATAAATCACAAGGTAGTGAATTTCCGATTGTGATTATGCCGATAGTAAAAAGTTATAATCGTATGTTACGTCGTAATTTAATTTATACTGGTATTACAAGAAGTAAGAAGTTCCTTATTATTTGCGGGGAGGAAGCTGCTTTCCAGTCTGGTGTAAATCGCCTTGATGATGCAATGCGTCAAACGACTTTAGCTAGTAGATTGCAGGAATCACAAGGAGAAGTACAGATGGTAACGGTTAATGGCGAAGAAATGGACGTGGAAAACATTTCACCGTATGATTTCATGTAACAAGGTGAAATTATATAGTGAAACTTTCAAACGTATAACGTTGAAAGGCTCCAGCAATGTATAAATGAATGCGGTTTGGACATAATGGCGAATAGAATCTGGGAGACTGTAAGGAGATGAACGCCATATGTTTATTTGTCCAAATTGCAAAGGGAAAGACATTGGAAAAATAGGTGTCAACCAATTTTATTGCTGGAATTGTTATATCGAATTATCGGTTTCAAAGGGGAAAATCCATACGCATCAAGTAGAAGAAGATGGTTCACTAAGCTCTCTTGATGATTTATTTGATGAGAATGAAAGAACGATCGGATAACGAAAAGGGGGATTTACTTTGAATCTACGCAATTCATTAATCGCATTAGGTGTTGGAGCGGCAGCATATCAATATGCTCGCAAACAAGATGTATTTTCAAAACGCAATATGAAAAAAGCACGTAAGATGATTAAATCTTATTTATAAGTGTAAAAACTCCCTTTATGATAAGGGAGTTTTTTTATGCATTTGTATGCAAATATAAAAGTCCAATTTCAGAGAAGAGATAAGATAGGCCGTAACATCCAACGCCAAGCATGCCGTAATGAAATAATTGCTTCGCCCTTTCTTTTCGTGAAGAACGAATAAAGAAACCTTTCCAAATACCAAACCCGATACAAATCCATTCAAGAATCATAAAAAGTGCTGATAATACGAGCATAAATAAAACCATTATGAGCCCTCCTGATTAAATTGTTTCACGCTGCATTCTCAGGGGTGGTTGTCCTTGTTATGTTATGTATATGTACGTCGTTACAAAACAGTATGGTCTGTACGAAAAGATTTTAAAAGTTTTACACATAACCTGCCCTATTTATTTTCAAAATAAAGGTGGAGGAGGTTTTTCGTGTGAAGAATCTTAAAATCATTTGGATATATCGTTTAGGCTTATTGTTACTTGTCTTTCTTTGTTTGCTCGTCTTTTTAAAAATTAAGCCGCTATGGGCACCGATTATTTTTGTGTTTAAGGTGGCCATTACACCGTTTCTTATTGCATGTTTTATTGCGTATTTATTGCATCCTTTAATTGAAAAAATTCATAAGGAAGGGATGCCGCGCACACTCGCTATTTTGCTCATTTACATCCTTTTCTTTGGCGGAATTGGTTATGGAATTTATAAAGGAACGCCAGTTGTGATTAAGCAATTACAAGAAATCAATGAACAATTCCCGCAGTTTACAAAAATGTATGATTCTTGGATGGATGGTGTTACAGAACAAACAGCGAATTTTCCATCATTTATTCATGAAAAGGTGAAACAAATTTTTATTGGAGTAGAGACGAAGATACAAGCGCTTTTAAATAAAGTGATGAGCACAGCTCGTGGTGTACTGGATTCGTTACTCATTATTTTCTTGATTCCGTTCATTGTATTTTACATATTAAAAGATTACGGCGAATTTTATCATATTTTTTGGAAACTAGTCCCGAGTAAGTGGCGTAGTACGGGGCAAATACTGGCGAAAGAAATAGATAAATCACTTGGAAGTTATATTCGAGGACAGTTATTTGTTTGTTTAGTATTAGGGGGCGTATCTGCTCTTTCCTTTTGGTTTATCGGTATGAAATATCCATTATTACTCGGGATTATTATTGGGGTGACGGATATAATACCGTACTTTGGCCCTATTTTGGGGGCGATCCCGACATTAATGATTGCGGCAACGGTATCAACAAGTTTACTCGTTAAAGCGGGGATTACGATTGCTATTTTGCAATTTGTAGAAAGTAACATTTTATCCCCTTACATCGTTGGTAAGTCGCTTCGCATGCATCCTGTCGTTATTATGCTTGCACTACTAGTTGGGGGAGAAGTGGCAGGAATTGTAGGGTTATTAATATCAGTTCCTGTTTTAGCGGTCATTCGTACAGTGATTGTTCATGTAAGGCCTCTTTGGAAAAAAGAAGATGTGTAATAGGAAGGCCCTCTACTTATAAAAGTAGAGGGCTTATCATTATTTAGAGAGTTGTTCGTTTATTTTTTGAACGAGAGAGCTTACATCATTTGTTTGAATATGTTTTATTTTTTTCCATTCATTATCATACATAAATACAATTTGATTGCTGAAAAGTCGCTGTTGTTCTTTTAAATTAGAAATTTTCGCGAAAGAGTACTCTTCAAATAATGGGTTCTTACTTACATCTGGTCCATAAAAGAAGAGGCGTTTGTTCGTTAAAATTAACAATCCCGGCCTTGCGACGGAACGATAAATAAATATATCTAGTGAACATGCTGTGTAAAATAGTATTGTTTCGTCAGTCGTTAACATATTTTTAGCTTTATGCAATAAGGTTGTCATTATAATCGCTCCTTTATTATTGATAATTTAATTATAACAAAAATAAAATATTCAGAAAGATTTTTAGAGGTAGTACAATTTATTAATACATGCATAATATATGAAAAGGCTGTTAAAAATGAATAGTAGAATAGCTATGATTAATAAGTAATTGATATAATATAAATGATTATCTACATTGACAAACTTAAGAGAATTCTATTATATTTAGTCATATAATACATTAAATCAATGACGGAACAAGTACGTTACAGTCCATTTATAGAGAGAAGCTTCCATATGGCTGAAAGAAGCTTTAAATGAAGGGTAACAGAAAGCTAATCCTGAGAGCAGCTAATCACTGCCGTCTTGCCACGTTACGGCACCATGAGGTGATGAATTGATTCGTATAGCAATCAATTCATAATTAGGGTGGTATCGCGAGTTAACTCTCGTCCCTTTTATAGGGGCGGGAGTTTTTTATATTTAAGGAGGAAAATACAATGAAACAACTAACAGGCGCACAAATTCGTCAAATGTTTTTAGACTTTTTCCAAGAAAAAGGACATGCAGTAGAACCTAGTGCATCACTAGTTCCACATGAAGATCCATCTCTTCTATGGATTAACAGTGGTGTAGCAACATTAAAAAAATATTTTGATGGACGTGTAATCCCGCAAAATCCACGTATTACAAATGCTCAAAAATCAATTCGTACAAACGATATTGAAAACGTAGGGAAAACAGCTCGTCACCATACATTCTTTGAAATGTTAGGAAACTTCTCAATCGGTGATTACTTCAAAGAAGAAGCAATTACATGGGCTTGGGAATTCTTAACGAGCGACAAATGGATCGGATTCGATAAAGAATTACTATCAGTTACAATCCATCCAGAAGATGAAGAAGCATTCACAATTTGGAATGAGAAAATGGGCGTTCCAAAAGAGCGCATCATCCGCTTAGAAGAAAACTTCTGGGATATCGGTGAAGGACCAAGTGGACCGAATACAGAGATTTTCTATGACCGCGGAGAAGCTTACGGTAATGACTTTAGTGACCCAGAATTATATCCAGGCGGAGAAAACGAGCGTTACTTAGAAGTATGGAACCTTGTATTCTCTCAATTTAACCATAATCCAGACGGTTCATATACACCACTTCCTAAGAAAAACATCGATACAGGGATGGGTCTAGAGCGTATGACATCTATCGTTCAAGATGTACCTACGAACTTTGATACAGACCTATTCATGCCGATGATTGGTGCAACAGAAACAATTTCTGGTGAAAAATATCGTAATGGCGATTTAGAAAAAGATATGGCATTCAAAGTAATTGCTGACCATATCCGTACAGTAACATTCGCTGTTGGTGACGGTGCTCTTCCATCTAACGAAGGCCGTGGTTATGTATTACGTCGTTTATTACGCCGTGCGGTTCGTTATTCGAAGAAATTAAACATCAACCGTCCATTCATGTTTGAATTAGTAACGGTTGTTGGAGAAGTAATGAAAGACTTCTATCCAGAAGTACTTGAAAAGAAAGATTTCATCGCAAAAGTTGTGAAAAATGAAGAAGAGCGTTTCCACGAAACACTTCATGATGGTGAAGCAATTTTAGCTGAAGTTATCGCAAAAGCTAAAGAAGAAAAAACAACTGTTATTTCTGGAGTAGATGCGTTCCGTCTATATGACACATACGGTTTCCCAATTGAATTAACAGAAGAATATGCAGAAGAAGCTGGTATGACTGTTGATCATGAAGGCTTTGAAAATGAAATGGAAAAACAACGTGAGCGCGCACGTGCTGCTCGTCAAGATGTTGATTCTATGCAAGTTCAAGGCGGTGTCCTTGGAGAAGTGAAAGTAGCGAGTGAATTCGTTGGTTACGGTACAGTTGCAACAGAAAGTAACGTTGTTGCACTTGTGAAAAATGGCGAATACACAGACAGCTTACAAACAGGTGAAGAAGGACAATTAATGCTTGATGTAACACCATTCTATGCTGAGAGCGGTGGACAAATTGCAGACCGTGGTTACCTTCTTGCTGATGGCGTGAAAGTTCTTGTAAAAGATGTACAAAAAGCACCAAACGGACAAAACTTGCACAAAGTTGTTGTTGAAGAAGGTACATTAACGAAAGATGCGGCTGTAAAAGCTATTATCGATACGAAAAACCGTAGTAGCGTTGTGAAGAACCATACAGCAACTCACTTACTACACCAAGCATTAAAAGACGTACTTGGAACACACGTTAACCAAGCAGGTTCTCTTGTAACTTCTGAACGTCTACGCTTTGACTTCTCTCACTTCGGTCAAGTACAAACTGACGAATTAGAAAAAATTGAGCGTATTGTAAACGAGAAAATTTGGGAAAGTATTGATGTTGAGATTTCTCAAAAAGCAATCGAAGAAGCGAAAGAAATGGGCGCAATGGCATTATTCGGTGAAAAATACGGAGATGTTGTACGCGTTGTACAAGTTGGCGATTACAGCTTAGAGCTTTGTGGTGGTTGTCACGTTGATAATACAGCTTCTATCGGTATTTTCAAAATCGTTGCTGAGTCTGGTATCGGTGCAGGAACTCGTCGTATTGAAGCAGTAACTGGTAAGTCTGCATACGAATTAATGAACGATCAAGTAGGTTTATTAAAAGAAGCAGCAGGAAAAATGAAAACAAATCCGAAAGATATTTTAACAAGAGTTGATGGTCTATTTGCTGAAGTGAAACAACTGCAAAAAGAAAATGAATCTCTTGCTGCGAAATTAAGCAATATCGAAGCTGGAAACTTAACTGATTCTGTAATGACAGTTGATGGCGTGAACGTATTAGCAGCGAAAGTAAATGTTGCAGATATGAATAACTTACGTACGATGATGGATGATCTGAAAAATAAATTAGAATCTGCGGTTGTCGTATTAGCGTCTGTAAATGATGACAAAGTAAACATCTTAGCTGGCGTAACGAAAGATTTAATTAGCCAAGGTTACCATGCGGGTAAACTTGTGAAAGAAGTAGCTTCTCGTTGTGGCGGTGGCGGTGGTGGCCGTCCTGATATGGCACAAGCAGGCGGTAAAAACCCAGCTCAAGTCGAAGAAGCTTTAGCATTTGTACAAGAGTACGTTAAATCTGTTTCAAAATAAAGAGATAGTAGTGTACAATGGTAGGGAGAGGAGAAGTTCTTCTCCCTATACTTACTATATAAGTGAGGTGCTTGAAATGGACGGTTTTGATAAAACAATGAAGTTTAGCATTCAAGATGAAAAACAGAGTGTCCATGTAAATGATGTACTTTTAACTGTGTATGATGCACTTCAAGAAAAAGGCTATAATCCGATTAACCAAATCGTCGGTTATTTATTAAGTGGAGACCCAGCATACATACCTCGCCATAAAGATGCACGTAGCATCATTCGCAAGCTTGAACGTGATGAGTTAATTGAAGAGCTTGTGAAGTCTTACTTGAAACATCATCGTGAGGAGTAGTTTATGCGGATATTAGGTTTAGATGTAGGTACAAAAACAGTCGGAGTTGCAATTAGCGACGAAATGGGCTGGACAGCACAAGGGTTAGAAACAATTAAGATTAACGAAGAACGAGGTCACTTTGGTTTTGATCGTATTTCTGAGTTAGTAAAGCAGTACAATGTGGACAAAATAGTAGTAGGTTTACCTAAAAATATGAATGGTACAATTGGCCCGCGTGGTGAAGCGTGCCAACAATTTGCAGAAAACCTACGAGAGCTGTTACAATTAGACGTTGTAATGTGGGACGAGCGTTTGTCAACGATGGCAGCGGAACGTCTACTCATTTCAGCCGATGTAAGCCGTAAGAAGCGAAAGCAAGTAATTGATAAGATGGCTGCAGTCGTAATCTTACAAGGATTTTTAGATAGTAAATAAGAGGTGACCAAAATGGAAGAAAATCAAATTACAATTGTAGACGAAAAAGGTAACGAACATTTATGTGAAATTATTTTCACTTTTGACGCTGAAAAATTTGGCAAAAAATCATACGTAGTCTTCTCTCCAATCGGTGAAGTAGACGAAGATGGAGACCAAATTTACGATGCAATGGCTTATGAGCAAAATGAAGAAGAGGGCGGAACTTTACTTCCAATCGAATCTGAAGAAGAGTGGGAAATGGTACAAGAAATGTTCAACACTCTAGCTGATGAGCAAGAAGCTGAATAATAAGTACTGAAAAGGTGGACGATATATAGTCCACCTTTTTTTATATGTAAAATGAAAGATTTTTTGTCGAAACTGCGTAATCCTTTGTAGTATAATGAGACGGATTGTAGAAAAATAAAGTATCTGTCAAAAATGATAGGTAAGTTTATTGTGATTTTTCATCGTGTTGTATAGAAAGATGTACATATGGCCTACAATTGAATAAGGAGGAAGAGTTTTGGTAGAGAATCAAGTGAAAAAGAAGCGTAGACGCATTTTTTTATTTTCGATTATTGCACTGCTTTTAGTTTGTGGTTCAGTCTATGCGTATATTTCATCCGCATTAGGACCAGTTGATAGCGGGAATAAAAAAGAGATTGAAGTAGAAATTCCAAAGGGATCATCTACTAGTAAAATTGGTGAGATTTTAGAAGAAAAAGGTGCTGTGAAAAACGGTACAGTTTTTAGTTTTTATACAAAGGCTAAATCTAAAAATTTACAAGCGGGTACATATTTATTAAATCCTTCAATGAGTGCGAAAGATGTTATTGAGCAAATGTCATCTGGTAACGTTCATCGTCCAGCTCTTTATAAAGTGACGATAAAAGAAGGTGCACAAGTAACTGAAATTGCAGAAACGGTTGCAAACGAATTAAAATGGAATAAAGATGATGTCGTACGTCAATTAAACGATAAAGCATTTATTCAAAAAATGCAGCAAAAGTATCCGAAGTTGTTAACCGATAAAATCTTTGATAGCAATATTAAATATCCGTTAGAAGGGTATTTATATCCTGCGACGTACTCTTTCTATAAAAAAGATACGACGTTAGAAGAAGTTGTAATTCCAATGCTTGAAAAAACGAATGCAATCATTGTTCAAAACGAGGCAAAAATGAAAGCGAAAAACTGGGATGTTCACCAGCTTTTAACATTGTCTTCACTTATTGAAGAAGAGGCAACAGGCTTTACAGATCGTCAAAAGATCTCTAGTGTCTTTTATAATCGTTTAGCAAAAGGCATGCCACTGCAAACTGATCCGACGGTATTATATGCACTTGGAAAGCATAAACAACGTGTGTTATACGAAGATTTAAAGGTTAACTCACCGTACAATACGTATGTTGTGAAAGGATTGCCTGTCGGTCCGATTGCAAACTCTGGTAAACATTCAGTGGAAGCGGCGTTAGAACCTGCACAAACAGATTATTATTATTTCTTAGCTGCACCAACTGGTGAAGTGTATTATGCGAAAACATTGGAAGAGCATAATGCATTAAAGCAAAAATATATTACGAAAAAGCAGTGAAATGGGGAGGGATAGCGAAAAAGGTCGCACATCCCTCTTTTTTGTGGTAAAATATATCGGGTTAAAAACTGGCAGAAGAATCGTTTTTAATATCAAAACGGGACGTACAAGCTAAGGGTAAAGCTGGCTTGTATTTTTATTGCATTCTATGTGTGAAAAGACGTCATAGAGGCACTTCTCCATGTAAATAAGGAGGACCATTATGGAGGATGCAGTTAACGAGTACCTATTATCATTTATTGATCCGAAAGATAAATTAATTCTTGAAATGGAAGACTATGCGAAAGAAAATCATGTGCCAATTATGGATCGACTTGGAATGGAATTTATGTTGCAATTTTTACGTTTAATTGGACCGAAGAGTATTTTAGAGCTTGGTACAGCAATTGGCTATTCTAGCATTCGTATGATGCAAGCTATTCCAAACTCTCGCATTGTGACAGTTGAGCGCAATCGCGATCGATATGAAAAAGCACTTGAATATATAGAACGTTCACCAGTTAAAGAGCGTATTTCCGTTATTTACGGTGATGCGTTAGAAACAGGCGAGCAAGTAGAAGAACATGGAACATTTGATGTTATTTTTATTGACGCAGCAAAAGGACAATATCGTCGCTTTTTTGACTTATATGAACCGTTATTAAATCCTGGTGGCGTAATTATTTCAGATAATGTTATGTACCATGGCCTTGTAACGACGAAAGAGAAAATTGAAAACAGACGTACACGTGGTTTAATCCGTCGTATTAAGACGTACAATGAATGGCTTATGAACCATGAAGGATATGATACGACGATTTTCCCAATTGGTGATGGAGTAGCTGTTAGTAAAAAGAGAGGGTGACCAAGGTATGAAGAAACCTGAATTGTTAGTAACGCCAAAAGCAGTGGCGGATATCGAACCTCTTGCGAAAGCAGGAGCAGATGCGGTAATGATCGGCGAGCAAAAGTTTGGTTTACGTTTAGCAGGTGAGTTTTCACGTGAAGATGTGAAACAAGCTGTGAAAATTGCACATGAAAATGGTGTGAAAGTATACGTAGCAATGAACGCTATGTTCCACAACGATAAAGTAGAAGAATTAACAGACTATGTTGCATTTTTAAACGAAGTACATGTAGATGCAATTGTTTTTGGAGACCCAGCAGTATTAATGGCGGTCCGCGAAGTAGCGCCAAATATGCAATTGCACTGGAATACAGAAACAACAGCAACAAACTGGTTTACTTGTAACTACTGGGGACAAAAAGGAGCAAAACGTGCTGTATTAGCTCGTGAGCTTAGCTTAGATGAAATTGTTGAGTTAAAAGAAAATGCTGAAGTGGAACTTGAAGTACAAATTCACGGTATGACTTGTATGTTCCAATCGAAGCGTTCATTAGTAGGAAACTACTTTGAGTATCAAGGACGTCATCTTGACATTGAAAAGAAAAAATATGAAGAGAATATGTTCTTATATGACCCAGAGCGTAACAATAAATATCCAATTTATGAAGATGAAAATGGTACTCACATTATGAGTCCAAACGATATTTGTTTCATCGATGAGTTAGAAGAGCTAATTGATGCTGAAATCGACAGCTTAAAAATTGATGGTGTACTAAAAAGCTCTGAATACATTATTGAGGTAACGAAGAAATATCGTAAAGCAATTGATTTATGTGTAGAAGATCGTGATGCGTATTATGACGTGAAAGACGATTTATATAAAGAGATAGAAGAAATGCAACCGGTAAATCGTCCGTTAGATACAGGATTCTTCTTTAAAGAGACGGTTTACTAAACGAGGAGGGTGTAGGAAATGACTGTACAAGAAATTTCACGAGTAATCGATGGCAAACGCGTTATTGTGAAGAAACCTGAACTGTTAATCCCTGCGGGTAACTTAGAAAAATTAAAAGTAGCTATCCATTACGGGGCAGATGCTGTATATTTAGGTGGACAAGAATTTGGTCTTCGTTCGAATGCAGGTAACTTTACACTGGAAGAAATGGCAGAAGGTGTGGAATTTGCAAAGAAATATGGAGCAAAAATATATGTAACAACAAATATCTTTGCACATAATGAAAATATGGACGGGCTAGAGGAATATTTAAAAGGGATTGAAAAAGCTGGCGTAACGGGAATTATCGTTGCTGATCCGCTTATCATTGAGACTTGTAAACGTGTAGCGCCTTCTGTTGAGGTGCATTTAAGCACACAGCAATCACTATCCAACTGGAAAGCAGCACAGTATTGGAAAGAAGAAGGTTTACATCGTCTTGTATTAGCTCGTGAAGCAAGCTATGAAGAAATGAAAGAGATTAAAGAAAAAGTGGATATTGAAATTGAAGCATTCGTCCATGGTGCAATGTGTATCGCATATTCAGGAAGATGTACGCTAAGTAACCATATGACAGCGCGTGACTCTAACCGTGGTGGTTGTTGTCAATCTTGTCGCTGGGACTATGATTTAGTTCAAACAGTATCACAACATAAAGATGCAAAAGAGCTTCCTCTATTCCAAGAAGAAGATGCTCACTTTGCAATGAGTCCAAAAGACTTAAATTTAATTTTATCAATTCCGAAAATGATTGAAATTGGAATTGATAGCTTAAAAGTTGAAGGACGTATGAAATCAATCCATTACGTAGCTACTGTAGCGACAGTATATCGTAAAGTAATTGATGCATATTGTGCGGATCCTGATAACTTTGAGTTTAAACAAGAATGGTTAGATGAGCTTGATAAATGTGCAAATCGTGATACAGCTCCTGCATTCTTTGAAGGGGTTCCAGGACATCAAGAGCAAATGTTTGGAAATCATAGTAAGAAAACAACGTATGATTTCGCTGGTTTAGTGTTAGATTATAATGAAGAAACGGGCATCGTAACGATTGAGCAACGTAATCATTTCAAACCAGGACATGAAGTGGAGTTCTTTGGACCAGAAATAGAAAACTTTACGCAGACGGTGGAGAAAATTTGGGATGAGGATGGAAACGAATTAGATGCAGCGAGACATCCGTTGCAGATCGTGAAATTCAAAGTGGATCAACCAGTGTATGTGAATAATATGATGCGCAAAAGCATACTTCAATAAGAAAGAGTGATAGTCGAATGGGGACGAATAAGCCTGTTGTAATTGGAATTGCTGGTGGTTCAGGGTCAGGTAAGACAAGTGTAACGAAAGCGATTTTTGACCATTTTAAAGGTCATTCCATTTTAATCTTAGAGCAAGATTATTATTACAAAGATCAAAGCCATTTACCAATGGAAGAGCGTTTAAAAACAAATTATGATCATCCATTAGCGTTTGATAATGATTTGTTAATTGAACATTTGCAGCAGTTGCTTGCATATAAACAAGTAGAGAAACCTGTATATGACTATACATTGCATACGCGTTCAGATGAAATTATTCCAGTTGAGCCGAAAGATGTAATCATTTTAGAAGGAATTCTTATTTTAGAAGACCCACGTCTTTGTGAGTTAATGGACATTAAGTTATTCGTTGATACAGATGCTGACCTTCGTATCCTGCGCCGCATGCAACGTGATATTAAAGAACGTGGTCGTACGATGGATTCAGTTATTGATCAATATGTAAATGTTGTACGTCCAATGCACAATCAATTTATTGAGCCTTCTAAGAAATTTGCGGATATTATTATCCCTGAAGGTGGACAAAACCACGTTGCAATTGATATTATGGTTACAAAAATTGCAACAATTCTTGAACAAAAAGTAAATTTGTAATAGCATAGTAAAAGATATACGGTAGGAAGGGATTTTTTCCCTTCCTATCGAATACAATGAAACATGCAACCTCATCTATATATAGGTGAGGGCATATTTATATCAACTTTCCATACATATCTTCTTTATATAAAGAAGAATTGGGAATACGGGGTTGTATGTGACAACTCCGCTAGTACAGGCGTGCTAGAAACCTCCGCTTTACATATAAGCGGGGGAGTTTTCATATGGAACTCCTCTTTTTTTCGGGGGATTGGTATATAAAAGGAGTGGAAAATATGGCAACAGAAAAAACATACCCTATGACGCAAGAGGGTAAGCAAAAGCTAGAGAATGAACTTGAGGATTTAAAAACGGTAAAACGTAAAGAAGTTGTAGAGCGCATTAAGATTGCACGTAGCTTCGGAGATCTTTCTGAGAACTCTGAGTATGATGCAGCGAAAGATGAGCAAGCGTTCGTAGAAGGACGTATTACACAATTAGAAAACATGATTCGTAACGCAGTTATCATCACAGATAACGGTGAAGAATCTACAGTTGTTACATTAGGTAAAACAGTAACATTTAAAGAACTACCAGATGGAGATGAAGAAGCTTACACAATCGTAGGTAGCGCAGAAGCAGATCCATTTGAAGGAAGAATTTCTAACGATTCTCCAATCGCAAAAAGCTTATTAGGTAAGCAAATTGGCGAGAAGGTAGCAATCCAAACTCCAGGTGGAGAAATGCAAGTAGAGATTATCTCTGTAAAATAATTAAAAATCACTCGTGTAAAAGCGAGTGATTTTTTTATTTGTATAAAAGATGAAACACTCCGTCCAAACTATACTAGACGAGGTGTTTTTTTATGGAAATAAAACGGAGAATTACAATTGTTTTAATTTGTTTTATATGTGTCATGTTTATGTTACTTTGTCGTTTAATTCAAATACAAATTATCGATACGGAATCATTTACGGATCGTAAGATTAACTTAATTGAAAAAAGTGTTACACAACGGACGCAATCCATTACGGTAGATGATGGACGCGGCCATTTTATAGATCGTAATGGTAAGGAGATAGGTGAGAAAAAGTATCCTGTTTTAATTGTTTTTCCATTTCTACAATTAAAAAATAACATGTTGGAGAAAATTGCGCATATCATTGGTATGTCGAGACAAGAGATTGAAAGTCAAATGAAACATAAGAAAAGTGCATTTATCCTGCAAAGAGGAAATGAACCACTTCGCTTGGAACGAGAGCAGATGGAGAAGGTGAATCAATTAAATGTATTAGGCATTGTAGCAGCTGAAGTTCGTTTGCGGCAAACTAGCGTGGTGAATCATTTAATTGGTGATGTGGGTGAGAATGAACGAGAATTTCAAAAACGATACGGAGAAGTTAGAAAAATTTCAAAACAAACACCGATTGGCATTTCAGGATTGCAGCAATCATTTGATGAATTTCTTTTGACCGATGGAGAGGCAAAAGTATTGTATCAAGTGGACCGGCAAGGAGAACCGATTTTTGGAAAACAAGCGAAATATACATCGCCTGGAAATCCGTTTTATCCAGTGACGATTCAAACTACTTTACATAACGAGTTACAGAAAAAAGCAGAAGAAGTAGTTGAAGCAAGTGAAATTAAGAAGGGAGGAGTAGTGCTACTTGATGTAAAGAAAAATGAAATTTTAGCAATGGTTAGCAAACCATCTGTACAGGTGAAAGATGAGAGTTTATATAAAACTACACTTGAAAATCAAATGCTAACACCACACTTTCCCGGTTCTGTTTTTAAAACAATAATTGCGGCCGCAGCGATTGATCAAAATGAAAATGTTTTTAATCGCGTATTTAATTGTAATAAAGATTTATATGGTGAAGATCACCCACAAGTTAGGATGGGGACACTTAGTTTTAAAGAGAGCTTTGCTAGAAGCTGTAACAGGACATTTTCAGAGTTAGGAAATGAGCTAATACAAAAGGATAAGATGGTGTTAGAAACTTATGTAGAGGCTTTAGGAGGCGCTGAGAAGGTTGGATGGAGAGGTTCTGTATTTCATACAACTCATTTTGAGCAAATGCCAGAGGAGAAAAGTGTTACGATTTGGGAGAGTGAAGGAAATAAGAATAGTAAAAAAGCGGTAGCGCAAACAGCAATTGGACAGAAAGATGTACGTATGTCACCTCTAGCGATTGCAAATATGATGGCGACGATTGCTAGAGGTGGAGAAAAGATGGAAGTGAAAGCTGTTGAAAAAATAATGTACAAAAATGGAACGGATTTTTATACATTTGAAGACCATACATTAGGTGGGAAACAGCTTTCATATGAAACAGTGAAAACATTACAACAGTTATTAAGGAGCGTTGTAACAACGGAGAAAGGCACAGGAGCAGCATTCAAGTCGTTACCACTAAGTGTCGCTGGAAAATCTGGGACAGCACAAACAGGAAAAGGAACGAAAGAGAATCGTTGGTTTGCAGGTTATTTTCCATATGAAAATCCAAGATATGCTTTAGTTGTCGTGGATATAGAAACGAGTAGCAATGTAAATGCAGTTACACCTATTTTTAAAGCAATCGTAGAATCAATCTATCGATTAGAGAATGAAAAGTAATCTTGCAATTCATAGTAAAATGTTTTCATTTCATGAAAATATTATTGTAAATGTTCAACCTTTCTAGATTTAATGTTACAATAGCAAGTATGAAAAACTGCATGGAGGTTTGAAGAATGGCAGGAGGATCTAGATTCCAACAGAAACAACAAAAACGTCGTCAAAACGGTGTTTTAAATATTGCAATCGCTATTGTACTAGTAGCAGTAGCTATTGTAGCATATCAATTGTTTGTTCCTGACACGAAAGAGCAAGCGTCTTCTAGCGATAAAAAGGTATCTCAGCAAACAACGAAAGAGACTAAGTCTGAGAAAGCTAAAGGCAAAGAAGAGACGAAGAAGAATGAACAAGAGAAAACAGAGGCTAAGAAGAAAGAAGAAGAAGAGAAGCTAAAGGCTGAAGAAGAACAGAAAAAAGCTGAAGAAGAAGCGAAAGCTAACGAGAAAGTACCAGCTGAAAAAACACAGCCAAAGGCAACTGACGCTTATACGAAACCTTCTTGGAAGCCAGTAGGCACAGAGCAAGGTGCAACACCTGCGATGACGTTTAAAAAAGGTACAGCAGATTGGAATGAGATGAATCAAGCGATTTCAGCTGCAATTGACGTTCCAGTAGAGCAATTAATTATTCATCGAATCGGAAATAACGGTAAGAATAAAGCTTACGGTAACGTACAAGATAAACAAACAGGTAAAAGATATTATGTAAATATTGATTGGGTAGACAATGAAGGCTGGAAACCAGTACTTGTTCAAACTCTAAACTAAAAAAGAGAAGCTCCTTAGGAGCTTCTCTTTTTTAGTTAGCGTAATTTCTTTAATTTAAAATGAACAACCGCGCTATAATATGGTCTTTTACTTTCAGGATCCATAACCATTTGATGCGAGATGTGATGAACTTCAAGCATAAGTGCTTTATTATTATCGATTTGTTCACTGATTTTACGTTCTAAAGAAGCTAAGTCTCCCGCTTCAAAAAATTCTACTTTATCTTCTAACATTTCAAAGGTAAATGACATGAAGACGGCCCCTCTCCTATGTAATCAACTATAGTGTAACAAAGAAAAGAAGGAAATACCATGTACATTTCAATTGACATTTTTAGAAAGAGGGAATATCATACTGATAAAACCGATAAGAAAAAGGGGAATTTTTATGGGTACAGAATTTAATGGTTTATTTGATGAGTGGGCTCATACGTACGACTCATTTGTACAAGGCGAAGATATACAATATAAAGAAGTTTTCGCCCATTATGAGGACATTCTAGAGGATGTAGTGAACAAGTCATTTGGTAACGTATTAGAATTTGGTGTCGGTACAGGTAATTTAACAAATAAATTATTACTTGCTGGCCGCACAGTTTACGGTATAGAACCGTCACGTGAAATGCGCATGATTGCAAAAGAGAAATTGCCAAAAGAGTTTTCCATTACAGAAGGTGATTTTCTTTCGTTTGAAGTCCCGAATTCCATTGATACCATAGTAAGCACCTATGCATTTCATCATTTAACAGATGATGAAAAAAATGTAGCGATTGCGAAGTATAGTCAATTGCTAAACAAAGGTGGTAAAATAGTGTTTGCTGATACGATATTTGCAGATCAAGATGCATATGATAAAACTGTTGAAGCAGCAAAACAAAGAGGTTTTCATCAGTTAGCAAACGATTTGCAAACGGAATACTATACACGTATTCCAGTTATGCAGACTATTTTTGAAAACAATGGCTTCCATGTAACGTTTACGAGATTAAATCATTTCGTGTGGGTAATGGAGGCAACTAAGCAATAGAAAGAGGGATTAGATTGAGAATTGCTGTAATTGGAGCAATGGAAGAAGAAGTACGTATTTTACGTGATAAATTAGAACAAGCAGAAACAGAAACGGTTGCGGGTTGTGAATTTACGAAAGGGCAATTAGCAGGACATGAAGTAATCTTGTTAAAGTCTGGTATTGGTAAAGTAAATGCAGCGATGTCAACGACAATTTTATTAGAAAGATATAAGCCTGAAAAAGTCATTAATACTGGTTCAGCTGGTGGATTCCATCATTCTCTAAATGTTGGGGATGTCGTTATTTCAACAGAAGTTCGTCACCATGACGTAGATGTAACAGCATTTAACTATGAGTATGGTCAAGTACCAGGAATGCCGCCTGGATTTAAAGCTGATGAAGCATTAGTTGCATTAGCTGAAAAATGTATGCAGGCAGAAGAAAATATTCAAGTTGTAAAAGGTATGATTGCAACAGGTGATTCATTTATGAGTGATCCGAACCGAGTTGCAGCCATTCGTGATAAATTTGAAAACCTTTATGCAGTAGAAATGGAAGCAGCAGCTGTTGCACAAGTATGCCACCAATATGAAGTTCCGTTTGTTATCATTCGTGCACTTTCTGATATTGCTGGTAAAGAATCAAATGTTTCATTTGATCAATTTTTAGATCAAGCAGCTCTTCATTCTACAAACTTTATCGTAAAAGTATTAGAAGAGTTAAAGTAATGTAACAAAAAGGCAACTGTCTCATATAAAGAAAATACATACAGTTGCCTTTTCTTTATTGGCAAATAAGGGGGAGAACACGATGAATGTATATCGTGGAGTTCATGAGTTAATTGGTCATACACCAATTGTGGAAATTACTCGTTTTTCACTTCCAGAAGGGGTCCGTTTATTTGCAAAGCTTGAATTTTATAACCCAGGCGGAAGCGTTAAGGACCGATTAGGAAGAGAATTAATCGAAGATGCGCTAGAAAAAGGGCTTGTTACAGAGGGCGGAACAATTATTGAACCGACAGCTGGAAATACTGGTATTGGACTGGCACTCGCAGCGTTACAACATGATTTACACGTTATCGTTTGTGTACCAGAGAAATTTAGCATTGAAAAACAAGAATTAATGAAAGCACTAGGCGCAACGGTCGTGCATACGCCGACTGAGCAAGGAATGACCGGTGCAATTGCAAAAGCAAAAGAGTTAGTAAATGAGATACCGAATTCATACTCTCCAAGTCAGTTCGCAAATGAGGCAAATCCTCGTGCATATTTTAAAACATTAGGACCTGAACTTTGGTCGGCACTTAATGGAGAGATTAACATATTTGTTGCTGGA
The DNA here is from genome assembly GCF_027715825.1 of Bacillus cereus group sp. Bc061. NCBI lineage: Bacteria > Bacillati > Bacillota > Bacilli > Caryophanales > Bacillaceae > Bacillus > Bacillus cereus group sp. Bc061. The sequence goes on along the minus strand of NZ_JAQFTZ010000002.1, from coordinate 643,000 downwards.
GCAGGAACTGGCGGTACGTTTATGGGGACTGCATCTTATTTAAAAGAAAAAAATGTAGATATAAAAACGGTTATTGTGGAACCAGAAGGATCTATTTTAAATGGTGGTAAAGCTGGCTCACATGAAACAGAAGGGATTGGCCTTGAATTCATCCCGCCATTTTTGAAAACATCTTATTTTGATGAAATTCATACGATTTCTGATCAAAATGCATTTTTACGAGTGAAAGAATTAGCGCAAAAAGAAGGACTTCTTGTTGGGAGCTCTTCAGGAGCAGCATTTCATGCAAGTTTACTTGAAGCAGAGAAAGCGGCGCCAGGTACAAATATTGTAACGATTTTTCCTGATAGTAGTGAGCGCTATTTAAGTAAAGACATATACAAAGGATGGGAATAAAAAATGAGAGCAAAGACAAAGTTAATTCATGGTATTCGCATAGGAGAACCTTCAACTGGATCTGTAAATGTACCGATTTATCAAACGAGTACGTACAAACAAGAAGCAGTTGGTAAGCATCAAGGATATGAATATTCACGTACAGGAAACCCAACACGTGCAGCTTTAGAAGAAATGATTGCGGTATTAGAAAACGGTCATGCTGGTTTCGCATTTGGTTCAGGAATGGCGGCTATTACAGCTACAATTATGTTGTTCTCAAAAGGTGACCACGTTATTTTAACAGATGATGTGTATGGCGGAACGTACCGCGTGATTACGAAAGTGTTAAACCGCTTCGGTATTGAGCATACATTTGTAGATACAACAAACTTAGAGGAAGTTGAAGAAGCGATTCGTCCAAATACGAAAGCGATTTATGTAGAAACACCAACGAATCCGTTACTAAAAATTACTGATATTAAAAAAATATCTACTCTTGCTAAAGAGAAAGATTTATTAACAATTATTGATAACACATTCATGACGCCATATTGGCAGTCGCCGATTTCTTTAGGAGCAGACATTGTACTTCATAGTGCAACGAAATATTTAGGAGGTCATAGTGACGTAGTTGCAGGTTTAGTAGTTGTAAATAGTCCGCAATTAGCAGAAGACCTTCACTTTGTACAAAACTCAACAGGAGGCATTCTTGGCCCGCAAGATAGTTTCTTACTACTTCGTGGTTTAAAAACATTAGGAATTCGAATGGAAGAGCATGAAACGAATTCACGCGCAATTGCTGAGTTTTTAAATAATCATCCAAAAGTGAATAAAGTATATTATCCAGGCCTTGAGTCACATCAAAACCATAAATTAGCAACAGAACAAGCAAATGGATTTGGTGCGATTATCTCATTTGATGTAGATAGCGAAGAAACATTAAATAAAGTACTTGAGAGATTACAATACTTTACACTGGCTGAAAGTTTAGGAGCAGTAGAAAGTTTAATTTCTATCCCATCTCAAATGACGCATGCATCAATCCCAGCAGATCGTCGCAAAGAATTAGGAATTACAGATACATTAATTCGAATTTCTGTCGGTATTGAAGACGGAGAAGATTTAATTGAAGATTTAGCACAAGCGTTAGCATAGTAAAAATGCACTGCTAGTATAGGCAGTGCATTTTTACTATATTAATTTGTGAAATATTTCACAAATTAGACAAACACAAATAAAATAAATTCATGTATATTAAGTTCATGAAGTGTTACCCACGAACAAACTTGTGAAATGTTTCACAAACGATGAGGTTCATGTAGGAAAGCAATTCTATTTTTTTGCGCTAATCAGGACTAATTATGACCTGTAGGGTCTTATTTAGTCCAAGATAGCAGAATAGGAGGAATTTACATGGTAGTCAAAGAGAAAGTTGTAAATGAAATGCAGGAAGTAAAAGAGATGATTGATACGTTAGTGAATAACGGTCAGAGAGCTTTACAAGCATTAGAAAGTTTTACACAAGAGCAAATTGACAACATTGTTCATGAAATGGCATTAGCAGGTGTTGATCAACATATGCCGCTTGCGAAGTTGGCTGTTGAAGAAACAGGTCGTGGTGTATACGAAGATAAATGTATTAAAAATATTTTTGCTACTGAATATATTTGGCATAGCATAAAGAAAGATAAAACAGTAGGGATTATTCACGAAGATCCTCATGAAGAAATAATAGAAATTGCGGAGCCCGTCGGTGTAGTAGCTGGGGTAACACCAGTAACGAATCCAACATCGACAACAATGTTTAAAGCATTAATCGCGATAAAAACGAGAAATCCAATTATTTTCGCATTTCATCCTTCAGCACAAAACTGTTCTATTGCAGCCGCAAAAACAGTATATGATGCAGCGGTGAAGGCGGGGGCACCAAAACATTGTATACAGTGGATTGAAAAACCTTCTGTCGAAGCAACGAAACAATTAATGAACCATGAAGGTGTTGCTCTTGTTTTGGCAACTGGAGGGGCTGGTATGGTGAAATCAGCTTATTCTACTGGAAAACCAGCGTTAGGTGTAGGTCCTGGTAATGTACCATGTTATATAGAGAAATCAGCGCATATAAAACGAGCGGTTAATGATTTGATTTTATCTAAAACATTTGATAATGGTATGATTTGTGCATCAGAACAAGCAATTATTGTAGACAAGGAAATTTATGATGATGTGAAAACAGAAATGATTGCAAATGATTGTTATTTTGTAACCGAGGAAGAGAGAAGTAAATTAGAAAAGCTTGTTATTAATGAAAATACATGTGCAGTAAATAGTGATATTGTAGGGAAATCCGCACAGTATATTGCCGAATTAGTTGGAATTACTGTACCTAAAAATACAAAAATGCTTGTAGCTGAAATACAAGGCATCGGAGCTGCATATCCACTATCTCGTGAGAAGTTAAGTCCAGTATTAGCTTGTGTAAAAGCAAATTCATTAGAAGAAGGGTTTACATATTGTGAAGAAATGTTAAACCTCGGTGGTTTAGGACATTCAGCAGTTATCCATTCTGTAAATAAAGAAGTGCAAAAGCAATTTGGATTACGTATGAAAGCTTGCCGCCTTATTATAAATGCTCCTTCATCACAAGGTGGAATCGGTGACATATATAATGGATTTATTCCATCACTTACGCTTGGCTGCGGTTCCTACGGGAAAAACTCGGTTTCTCAAAACGTAACAGCGACGCACTTATTAAATATAAAAAGGTTGGCAAATAGAAAAAAGAATATGCAGTGGTTCAAATTACCACCAAAAATTTATTTTGAAAAACATGCGACATCATATTTAGCAAATATGCCTAACATTTCACGTGCGTTTATTGTAACGGATCCAGGAATGGTTGAGCACGGATATGTAGATACGGTTACGCATTATTTACGTAAACATGCAAATGATGTGAAAGTTGAAGTTTTCTTTGAGGTCGAGCCAGATCCGTCAGATGAAACTGTGTTTAAAGGTGCGGAAATGATGAGAAGTTTTCAGCCTGATGTCATTATCGCACTTGGTGGTGGTTCAGCGATGGATGCAGCGAAAGGGATGTGGCTTTTCTATGAGCACCCAGAAACAACATTCTATGGAATTAAACAGAAGTTTTTAGATATAAGAAAACGTACATGTAAATATCCGGAATTAGGAAGTAAGGCGCAGTTTGTTGCTATTCCAACAACATCTGGAACAGGATCAGAAGTGACACCATTTGCGGTTATTACAGATAAGAAAAATAATATAAAGTATCCACTTGCCGATTATGAATTAACGCCAGATGTAGCAATTGTTGATCCACAATTTGTAATGACAGTACCACCACATGTAACAGCAGACACTGGGATGGACGTATTAACGCATGCAATCGAGGCGTATGTGTCTGTTTTAGCAAATGACTATACAGATGGATTAGCATTAAAGGCTATTGATCTCGTATTTAAATATTTACCAAGAGCATTTAAAGATGGACATGATGAAGAAGCACGAGAAAAAATGCATAATGCTTCTGCAATTGCAGGGATGGCATTTGCAAATGCTTTCCTAGGTATTAATCACAGTTTAGCACATAAAATTGGACCAGAATTTCATATTCCGCATGGGCGTGCGAATGCAATTCTTATGCCGCACGTAGTTCGCTATAATGCTATTAAGCCAAGAAAACACGCATTGTTCCCAAAATATGAGCATTTTGTAGCTGATGAACGCTATGCACATATTGCGAGAACGCTCGGGCTACCAGCAAGTTCGGTGGCAGAAGGTGTAGAATCACTCGTCAAAGCAATTATTGATCTCGGAAAAAGTTTAAATATAAATATGAGTATTGCGGGACAAGGAGTTGCTAAAGACCAATTTGAAGAGGTTGTTGGATTATTAGCAGAAAGAGCTTTTGAAGATCAATGTACAACAGCTAATCCGAAATTACCTCTCATTTCAGAGCTGAAAGAAATTTATATGAAAGCATATAAAGGTGAGTAATGGTTATGAAAGAGTCGCAATAAAGCGGCTCTTTTTCTTTTGGAAAACATCTCCCAGAATGGCTGTATTTACTTGTCTTTAAGTTTAGTAGAATATGATACAGTGAAATGGAGGAGTGAGAATATAATGAAAGAATTACAAGAGAAAATAGAAGATTATACTCGGTTCGGACAAATTCTTCTCGCTGTAAGTACATTGTTAATGGTTGGCTTATTGATTCCAAATGGAGCAAAAGAAACGATACAATTTTTTGTTATGATGGGGAGCATCGTTATATTTTTAAGTTTATCTTTCTTTTTCTTTCAGCGTGTGAAAGTGATGCGAGACAAGTTAGAGGGAAACGAATGTGAATAATATTGATAAATAGTGCGTTACAAAAAGAAGGAATCTTTTTGTAACGCTTTTTGTTTTTTTCTAGAAAATGTATGTGTTTCATATTGACAATGATAATCCTTATCAATTAAAGTAGAATAGTAGTTAATGATTATCATTATCAATTAGAGGTGGGAGAATGAAAAAATCTATTACGCTATTTACAGCGATTTTATCTATTTTTTTCTTATTAATAGGTTGCAGTGCAAAGGGAGACGAAAAAGCAGCGGCAACAAAAACAGAAAAAGGAAAAGAGAAAATAGAAGTTACCGACCTGTCAGGAAGAAAGGTAATATTCGATAAAGTGCCAGAGAGTTTTGCAACATTAAGTATGGGAGACATGAATATTATTCATGCTTTAGGCGGAAAAATAGTGGGTCGTCCGGATGCAAAAATAACTCTTCCAGAGGATATAAAGAAAGTACAAGTAATCGGAAATGCACATCAGCCGAATTTTGAGCAAATTGCCAGCTTAAAGCCCGATGTACTTATTGCTAATAATGGGTTCCAAAAGAATGTTCCAACGGTTGAAGGGCAAGGAACGAAAGTAATGATTTCTTCTACGAATTCTGTACAAGATATTCTAAAGAATATTGAACTATACGGAACGATAATGAAAAAAGAAGATAAAGCAAAAGAACTTAACCAAAAAATTACGAATCAAATGAAGACATATGAGAAAAAGAGTGATGTGAAAGCATTGCTAGTGTATGGAGCACCTGGTACTTATTTAGCAGCATTACCAACCTCTTTATCAGGTGATATTTTAGAGAAAACAGGTGGGAAAAATATTGCCGCTGATTTTCCAAAAATGAAGGAATATCCGCAATATGCACAGCTAAGTGTAGAACGCATTATTGAGGCGAATCCTGATGTGATTTACTTAATTACACATGGAGATCCAAATAGCGTTAAAAAAGCATTTGAAGGCGAAATGATGAAAAATGAAGCGTGGAAAAATTTAGATGCAGTAAAACAAAATCGCGTAGTTATTTTGCCACCAGACTTATTTGGATCAAATCCTGGAACAAAAGTTACAGAAGCGATGGACTTTATGTATAAAAGTATACAAGATGTAAGGAAATGATAAGTATGGAAAGTAGTGAAGTAGTAAGGGAAAAGGAACATCCTTTTGCGAAAAAAAGATGGATCATAGCAGTTACTTTAGTTGTATTAACGGTTTTATGTCTTTTTTACGGTCTTTTCGCAGGAAGCCTATCCTTTTCTTTACGAGATATTGTAACAGGGATACAAGATGAAGGTTCGACAGTTCATCGAATTGTATGGGACCTTCGTATACCAAGAGTGCTCGTTGGATTTATAGTAGGAACATGTTTAGCTGCATCTGGCGCAATGCTGCAAGGGGTGATGAGAAATCCTCTTGCAGACCCTGGTATTATCGGGGTGTCATCTGGAGCAGGCCTTGTCGCAATTGTAATTATGATTTTATTCCCTCAGCATATGGCGTTTTTACCACTCGGTGCGTTTTTAGGAGCTTTCATAACGGCGATGATCATTTATGCTTTATCATGGCAAAAAGGGGCGCCACCTTCAAGAATTGTCTTAGTAGGTGTGTCAATTAATGCATTAATAGGTGCAGCGACGTCAGCATTAATGTTATTACATAGTGACAAAGTACAATCCGTGTTACCGTGGTTAGCGGGTGGTATTGGCGGTGTAAGTTGGGCACATTTAAACATGATTATTTATTATGCAATATTCGCTATTATACTGGCCTTCTTCGGTATCAAGCATATTCGAGTATTAATGCTTGGAGATGAAATGGCGAAATTATTAGGTCATAACGTGGAGAGAAGTCGTTTTTATTTAATAGTAGTAAGCACATTATTAGCTGGAATAGCAGTTAGTGTTTCTGGTCTTATTGGATTTGTCGGCCTTGTCGTACCACATATGTTACGTTTATTAGTTGGAAATGACTATAAATATTTACTGCCATTATCATGCCTTGGCGGAGGGATATTACTTGTTTTCGCGGATGCGATAGCTCGAAGTTGGTTTGATCCAATTGAATTGCCTGTCGGTATTTTATTATCCTTCTTAGGCGGTCCGTTCTTCTTATATTTAATTCATAGAGGGGGAAAACAGCGTGATTTCCGTTAATAAAGTGTTTTACGCACATTCTGAAAGATTTCAAATGCAAAATATGAATGTACATATTAAAGCTGGAGAAGTCGTTAGTTTGATTGGACCGAATGGATCTGGGAAATCTACTTTGCTTCGTTTAATAGCAAGACTACTTAAACAAAGCGAAGGGGATATCGTTTTAGATGGAAAAAGTATTCATACGATGAAAAGTGCCGATGTAGCGAAGCAATTAGCGATGTTACCACAAATGCATGATCATCAATTAGATTTAACAGTGAAAGAATTAATCGAATTTGGAAGAGGCCCTCATAAGTTATGGAGAGGTCGCTTAAATAAAGAAGATGAAGAAATTGTTGATTGGGCATTGTCTGTTACAAATCTTGAAGGGTATGAATATCGTCTTTTACAATCTTTATCAGGAGGGGAAAGACAACGCGCTTGGATTGCAATGACGCTAGCACAACGTACGAATGTCTTATTATTGGATGAGCCAACAACTTTTTTAGATATCGTTCATCAGTTGGAAGTAATGGAACTTGTGAAACGACTAAACGAGGAATTTGGCATGACAATTATAATGGTTTTACATGATATTAACCAAGCAGCTCAATATAGTGATCGTTTACTCGTATTAAAGCGAGGGAAGCTTCAGTATGATGGCATACCAGAAGAAGTGTTATGTCATGAAATGTTTCAACATGTATTTGGCATAGAGGTAGATATTTTTCAAGGAAGCGAAAAGCCATTTTTTACACCGAAACGAATTTCTAAAAAAGGAGGAGCAAAATGCGAACAGAAGAACGTGTTACCACTGAGTTAGTAAGGGAATTTGTTATAGCAGCTCACGGAGATTTAGAAAAAGTACAAGAACTGTTGGCTGAATCGCCAAGTTTACTTCATGCTTCTTACAATTGGGGTGGATCAGATTGGGAAAGTGCGTTAGGAGCAGCGGCACATGTAGGGCGTAAAGATATTGCTCTTTACTTATTAGAAAAGGGTGCTCGAATGGATATTTTCGCGGCCGCTATGCTGGGGGAATTAGAAGTTGTACAAGCTATTTTAGTAGCACAACCAGAAGCATTACGTGCATCTGGTCCACATGGTATTTCTCTTCTTCAACATGCACGAATGGGTGGAGAAAAAGCACAGCGTGTATTTGACTACTTAACGGTGCTTTCTTACTGACCGCCAAAGTTCTTATGTGCGGTAAACTTTTCACTTTTATATAATTGGAAAGTTTACCGCCCGTTAGAACGGGATAAGTATCTAGTGTATTTGAAAATCCTACACCCCCCTCAATTGTAGTTTTCTTTATGCTAGTTATGATATGGATGCAGTAGACAATATTTGTCTACTGCCTTTTTTTAATTCTCTTGAGATTGAATATTCTGTATTTCAATGTTAGTTCATTTATAATAGATAGTAACATTTAGTATGGATACAAGACGTGAGCGTGTAATTAAGTACAAATTCGTGGGAAGGAGTGCAGAAATGTTTCATACAGATCGTTTACAAATTCGCAAATATACAATGGATGATTTACAGTTCTACGCTTCACTATGGGGAAATGAGAAGGTAATGCGCTATATTGGAAATGGGACGTTAAAAACATATATGCAGTGTAAAAAAAGTTTGGAGGAGTGGGTGATTCCTAGCTATAAAAACGGTCTCGGTTTATTTGTATTGATTGAAAAGGAAACGGGAATACGAATTGGTCATGCAGGATTAGTAAAGCAGCAAATAGATGGAAAAGAGGAAATTGAAATTGGTTATTGGTTATTACCTCAGTATTGGGGAAAAGGGTATGCGAAAGAAGCAGCGGCAGCATTTCGAGATTATGGCTTCCAAGCGTTACGAATGAATAAATTAATCTCTCTTATTAATCCGGATCACCCCGCCTCAATCTTTGTTGCTAGAAAAACGGGGCTTAGTTATGAGAAAACAACTTCATTTCATGGGATGGATGTTCTCGTTTATTCCATTAGGCGCATTGGATGAAAAAAGGTGAATTGCATCTTTTGAAGAATGGTATATAAAAATAAAGGGGGGATTACATGTACATTTATCATAATGGACTTATTATTCGTGAGGGAACGAATGGTGTACCTGCATATGCAATTAAAACTTTATTCGAAGATGCCGGTTGGAGCAATGATAATATCCCTTCTTGGCAAATTGAAAAATTCACGATAGCATTTGAAAATTCAACATGGGCATTCACAATTTGGGATGAAGAAGAGATGATTGCGATGGTTAGAGTCATTTCTGATGGAATCATGGTCGCCAACATAGTAAATTTAGTTGTGAAATGTGAATATAGAGGGAAGGGATTAGGTAAGAAACTTGTTGCTCTTTGTTTGCAAAAATTGCCACATGGTGACTGGTTTGCGCATACTTCTGCGAGTAATTTTGATTTTTATAGAAGTTGTGGTTTTGAGGTGAGAGAGTTATCGAGAAATGGAACATGTGCGTACTATGGATATCAAATAGCCAAAAAAGAGGGGCACCGATAAGGAGAAAAAGTAGAACAGAAAAAGGCTTACTATTTTAATAATATAAACTGAACTAAGATTCATTTTATGATAAAATGAAAGAAAATTCTGTTTATTATTAGGGGGATAAAAATGAGTATAAAAGTTGGGGATGTATTTAAATACGAAAGAAGATTTACTGAGGAAGAGGTTTTTGAATTTGCAAATATTACAGGGGATAAAGGTAGGCATCATATGGAATATGATGAAAATGGACGTTTAATGGTTCATGGTTTATTGACTGCTAGTATTGGAACGAAAGTAGGCCAAGAATTACATTACATAGCAAGAGAATTAGTAAGTGAGTTTATTAGACCAGTTTTTACAGGAGATACGATCACTTGTGAATTAACTTTAACGAATGTTGAACAGATGGAAGGATACAAAAAGGTTTCAATCGAGTCAGTTTATCGTAATCAACACGAAAAGACTGTACTAGTTGGGACAAGCTATGGAGTTATAAGAGGATAAAAAGAAGCCTGATTTACAGGCTTCTTTTTTTAATAAACACGTTTTCGATTTTCTGCATGACTAGAGATGAGTAATAATGCAGTTTCTTCTCCTATATTACGAACGATATGAGGAACACATGCATTCCAGGAGAAAGAATCTCCTTCTTCTACAATTGCAACATCTTCTCCATGTTGAACTTCTAGTTTTCCGCGTAATACAAGGTGACATTCTTCTCCTTCATGGGCATTTGGTGTGTTTTCTTTCGGAAACCCAGCAGGAATTTCTACGAGATTGAGGCGAAGGCCACCTTGCTCTGCAACATGTTCAATTCTTTGTTCATCTTTTCCGTATACACTATATTTACGCTCTACCTTTTTGACAACTTTCAATCGATCTTTTTGTTCTAACAATAAATAGGGAAGAGGAACGTTTAAAAAATTGGAGATTGTTTCTAAAGTTGAGATAGATGGTGATGTTTTATTATTTTCAACCTGACTCATAAACCCTTTAGAAAGACCTGTTCCCTCACAAATTTGTGCAATTGTTATGCCTCTACGTTGACGAATTTCACGTATTGCAGAACCAATATTCATAAAATCAAGCTCCTTTTTATAAACAACTATTTGTATCATAGCAAAAAAAATATATATTTTCCCAGTGAAAATGAATTGACGAATAAAAAAAATTAGTGTATGTTTTGTAATGTAAATAAAAGTTTTGTATAAGAAAACTATAAAGGAGAGAAGGAAATGAATCAACATATTGGTAACTTAATTATTCGTATCGTGTTAGGGGTAACGTTCTTTATGCACGGTTTAACAAAATTCCAATCGGGAATTGACAATATTGCAGGGTGGTTCACAAGCATTGGTTTACCAGGAGGACTTGCATACGGTGTAGCAACAGTTGAATTAGTTGGCGGTCTATTATTAATTCTAGGTTTAGGTGTAAGATATATTGGATTATTATTTGCACTAGTTATGGTTGGAGCAATTGTAAAAGTAAAATGGTCAGCTGGTTTATTAGGAGATGGAAAAAATCCTGGTTTCGAATTAGAGCTTGCATTGTTAGCAATGGGTGCGTACTTATTTGTTGCGAAAGCGGATGGTTTTGTAGATAATTTCTTAAAAGAGAAAATGTCAAAGAAGAACTAATTTAAATGGGAGGCTAACAAGATGAGTTTTCAACTTCATCCCGATACAACACTTGATGTTGTTCATTTATATGTATCAAATATAAAGAAATCACTAGAGTTTTATACAGAAGTACTACGTATGAAAGTGCTAAAAGAAGATGAAATGGTCGTTACATTTGGGAATGAAAATAACGAACCACTCCTTATCATTGAAGAAAAGAAAGAAGCCTTACCAAAGCAAAGAGGGAGAACGGGTTTATATCATTACGCAATTTTATTACCGAGCAGACAGGATTTAGCGAATATCCTTCGTCATCTTGTAGAAATGGTATATCCACTGCACGGCGGAGCTGACCATTACTTTAGTGAGGCCCTTTATTTAGCTGATCCAGATGGAAACGGGATTGAAATTTATCATGATCGTCAAAAAGAAGTTTGGCGTGATGAGAATGGAGAGCTACCATTTGTTAGTAACCCGTTAGCTGGTGAAGAATTATTACAGCAAGGAAGTAAATGGAGTGGGTTTCCAGCTGGTACTGTGATGGGACATATTCATTTCCATGTAGCTGATTTGGAAGAAGCGAAACGTTTCTATGTGGATGGTCTTGGCTTTGAAGTAACGATCCCAGCCCGTAATGGGGCGCTCTTTGTATCGGCAGGCGGCTACCATCACCATATCGGTTTAAATACGTGGCAAGGTGAAGGAATACTACCGCAAATGCCAAATTCTGTTGGCTTGAAATATTTCACAATTGTACTAGCAGATGAAAAACAAAAAGAGCAAGTATGTGAAAGCTTAAAAAATATTGGCAAGATTGCTACGTACAAAGATGGAATATTACAAGTAGAGGATCCATTTGGACATTGTATCCATTTCAAAATAAAAGGAGAAGCCTAATAAAGGCTTCTCTTTTTTACTTTCTTATAATGGCTTTTTCATTTTGGACAAATAGTTCATCAAATTGCTTCGCAAGCTCAAAATCGAGTTTCGTTAAACCTTTTGCATTCCAAGATGACAAAGTAATAATGACTGCTTTATACTGGATAAGGATAAATGGGTGGTGATTATGTTCTTCTGATAGTTTGGCGGCTTCAGAGACAAATTCGACTCCTTTTAAGTAGTCGGAAAACATATATTTTCTTTCAATCCATTTTTCATCTTTTACTACCCATTTATCTAACCTCAATAATTCTTCTTGAACTTCCTCTTCAGTTAATCGTAGCATCATTTTTCACATCCTTTACTGGAAGTAGCGTAAGACCATTGTTAATAAGACGTGTTACAGCTTCATCCGTTGTGAAAGTAGAAAGTTGTTGTAATAATGCTGCTGATGTTTCGTGCCCTTTGTTATGCTCTAAAAGCAATTCTAATATTTCAAGGCGAAGTAACCATTCTTTCGGATACAATTTATTTAATACTTCTTGAATTGCTACTAATTGCTCGATATGCGCGTCGTGTAAAATACCTTCATTTCGGATATCGCGAACTGTTTGATACATACGTTCAAGTTCATTCAGTACAAGTGGAGCAGGAATTTCTTGGATTTCTTCATCCATTGGGAAAAATGCTGCAGCATCTGCGGCACCTGGGAATACCGAAGTGATTGTTGAACCAACAGCCATATCAAATGCGCCCCATGAAGCATCAAATAAAACGCGGTCGTTATAAGTAACTGTACAATTGATAAAGGAAATAAGAGCGATTTTATTATCGTTTTTTACAATATCTGTTACTGTTCCTTTTACATGAATACCACTTGCAAAAGTAAACTCAGCAACATTTCCAATTGTAATTCCTAATGATTGTAATTGTTCATCTGTACAATTTTCTAATGCAATATTTTCAGTGAGTAATCCAATTGGTGTTCCAAACCCGTCACTGTGTACAGACGTAGAATGATTCGCTAGCTGTTTATTGTGAATTGCTAATGCTGTTGGCGAGCTCGTTCGCATGTAAATCAATTCACCTGCATCGTTTTCAATTGTCTCGGTAAATGTACCTGTAATTTGTAAGCCGCTATTTAATTCAGCAGTTGCATGATTTTCAGAGCGAATTGCTTTTTCTAATCCTTCTTTACCACCTGTTTTAAAGGCCATCGTTTCAGAGAATTTCTCAAGTGCTTCTGTTAATTCTTCAAATGATTCACAAACAAATAGTTGTGGTTGCATTTTTGTTACGTCATAAGTTGTACTTGTACATGCCTCTATAGAGAATGGAACCTTTTCTACAGCGTCTGTTAAGCAATATTTGCTTTCGCCAACAGAAGAAAGGAGACCAGCACCATATATTTTTGGAGCATCTATATTTCCAATTAATCCATATTCTACTGTCCACCAGAAAAGACGTGAAATTTGTTCCGCTTCTGATAAGCCAGAAACTAAGTTTTGTTTTTCAATTACATTATTTTCAGCAGCTGTAACTTCATCAGGAGTAGAAGTAGGGCTTTCTTTTACAATTGTTAATGTACGAACAGCTTCGAATGCATCATGTTCTTCTTTTGTTGAGAAAGCTTTTGCACCAATTTGTCCAAATCGTTTCACATATTTTGCATATGTAGGATCAAGTAAAATAGGTGCGTGTCCTGCAGCTTCGTGTACAATATCTGGAGCTGGTGTATACTCGATATTCTCTACCTTGCGAATATCTGTTGCGATTGGTAGCAATCCATGCCCTTGAAAATCGAAAAATGCGACGCCAGGAATAAGTCCGTCAATCGTTACAGCGCCCCAGCCGCTTGGCGCCAAACATTCATTCATTTCTTCTACCTTTGGAATTGCATCTATATTAATACCAGATGATTGTAGTCCGTTCACATAGGCTGGATGAGCAACGTCTTTTAAGAAGCTATGATTTTGTCTCATAATGTAACGCCATACAGCGTGGTTCACCGGTGTGTATTGATCATAATGCTGTGTGGATACGAATGGTTTTAAATGCGATGGAATTTCTGTTTTCTTTGTCATTTAGACATCCTCCTTTTTTAAAATAAAATTAAGTATCGGTTTCGTATAGATTGTATCACCCCCTTTCAAAATTGTAAGCGCTTATAAAAATTTTATCATAAGATTCGGAATTATTTAACATTTGTTTCTGTGAGAAATAGAAAAAGCCCCTATCGGAAAATCCGATAGGGGCGAAAGAATCGGGTTACTACCTTATTTCACATCTAAATCAACATTTAAATTAGATGTATTTCCAGCTGCATCTGTTGCTACAATGTGAATTGTATTTTTACCTTCTTGTAATTGAGTACGATCTAAATAAATGCCGTAATTTTTCTCCCAAGGATTTAGGAATGCACTTTCCCATACACCATTTCCGTTGATTTCATACTGTAGTCTCACTGGAATTCCAGGTGCTACCCAACCAGATTCTGTCATCCAATCTAGTAAGATATCATCCACTTTTCCTGTGATTACAAGGTTTTCTTGGTCAATTTCGTATGTTAACTTAGGTGCAGTTCGATCCAGAAATACAGCAGCTGTTTGTTTTGTTTCCCCACCAGAATTAGAGGCAACTGCTTCGATTTGGTATAGACCGTCAGCTAACGGAGTACCATCTGCTTTTGTACCATTCCATTTGAAAGGTTTGTATCCAGCTGTTTCATTTTTAGCTTGATGGATAATCCCTTGGTACGTTACACGTTCTTTTGTAACTAAATTTGCGTGCAATGTTACATCATCCACAGGTGCAACTAAATAGTAGTTGATGAGATTATCGTCTAATATTTGGTCACCATTTGGACTAAATGTAGAATTAATAATTTCGAGTCCATCTATACGTTTGTAATCTTTAGGATCGATACTAAATGTAAATGGAATGCGAGTTTCTTCCTTCTTACCTTGTTCTTTTATATACACATTTCCAGTATAGACACCTTGGGGTAGCGAACTATCGACAGTGATAGTAAATGGTTTTTCGGTACTACTATTCGGCTGTATGCTAATCGATGAAGGTACAGAAGTTTTTACTTTTGTTTTTGTGTTTGTATCTAGCAATTCCACACGAGTTGAAAAACTTTTCTTTTTACTAGATAGATTTTGTAACGTAATATTTTGCGTCAGTTTTACTTTCCCACTGTTTGGCTTAATAAGACCGAAGCTCACATTGTTAGGTTTGACTAATACATCTGTTTGAGCTGCTTTCGGGATGTTAATTAAACCAGACCCTTGTGTCATAATAGGATATGTATTTTCATTCACATCTTTTAAAGTTTTTGCGGTATTGGCAAGGGATGCTTTTAATTGCTCTGTCGTCCAATCAGGATGCATTTGACGCAAGAGGGCAACCGCTCCAGCTACTTGTGGAGCAGCCATACTTGTACCATTATGAGATTCATAGCCGCCTCTCGGCACTGTGCTCGTAATTTGTACGCCAGGTGCAATTATATCTGGTTTTATAAGCCAACTACCTTGTGACGGACCTCTGGAACTGAAGTTAGCAATCAATTCGGTTGGATTTGGCTGGCCAATTTTTATATTTTTCTTACGTTTTGTAATTAAGTTTTTCAACTCTTCACCGTTTACATTTGATAATTGCATAACTGGAAGGGCAAGATTTTCACGCATAAAATATTCTGGCATAATATTGATTTCTTTTTCTGTAGAAATGAATAGTACACCAACTGCACCAGCTTGTTTCGCTTGTTCTGCTTTTACTAACGTACTAGAAGTACCTTGTAAAACAAGTGCAAATTTCCCTTTCACATCTTGTTTTGCATAATCGCTTGGATTACCATAGCCAACATATACAAGTGGAGAATCATTTCCTATTGGGAAATCTGATTTTGATAACGGTAATCCTTGGTATGTTTTGCTGGAACCAGCTACTTGGAATGTTGGAAACGGAATAGAAACTGTAGATGCTCCAACTGATATCACGCTACTTGCATTTCCAGGTGCATCAACAGACCAAGGTTTTGGACCATCATTTCCATTGGAAACGACTGCAGTAACCCCAAGCTTTGCTGCACGTTCTAACGTTAAAGTTACAGGCTGATCAGGTACATTTAAATCTTGTCCAAGGGATAGATTTAACACATCAGCACCATCTTGAATTGCTCGTTCAATACCTTGAATAATATCATCTGTTGTACCAGTACCACCGTCATTCATGACACGATAAGCTAAAATAGAAGCATTCGGAGCAACGCCTTTAATTTTTCCGTTACCAGCAATAATTCCAGCTACATGAGTACCATGTACGTTACCATCCATTGGATCATTATCTTCATCAACTGTGTCATATCCACCGATATAATTTGCTTTTAAGTCAGGATGTGTATAGTCTACACCAGAGTCGATAATCGCTACTTTCATACCTTTTCCATCAAGCGGTTTGCCAGATGGGTCTTTTAAATTCCATGCTTCAATTGCACCAATTGTTGGTCCGCCGATATTTGGTGCTTCTTCATTAGTAGTACTTTTTGATGTTTCATGTAATTTATATGTTAAGTTCGGATAGACTGCTTTTACTTCAGGTAAAGAAGCAAGAGCGGTAATTTGATCTCCAGGAACTGAAATAGAGAATCCAGAAAATAACGTATTATACACTTCTTTAATTTTTGCACCAGGTGCTTTTTCTTTTATTTTCTTAGTTGTATCTTCTTGTGCTTTTTTAAGCTCGGTATGATAAGACTGTGCATGATTATTTTGTAAATCTGGAGCATGCTGAATGTTACTTTGTGAAGCGAGTGGAGCATGTTGCAATTCTACAATGACAGAAATTTCTTTTGATGTTTTTGTTTCAACATTTTGCGCAATTTTGTTTTCTCCCCATTGTTCAATGTTCGCTTTTAACTGTGGACTAAATTGCTTCTCCTTTTGTAGCGATTCAGCATGTGCGCTTAAAGCTCCAAAACTGGAAAAGACGAGCGCCATACTTAATAGTGTAGATGTAGTTTTTTTCATTGAAGCTCCCCCTAATAAAAAGTGCTAATATTCCGAAAAAACATCTTACAAATTGATCTCGAATTACATAATCGGATGTTAGCTAAACTATATTTTCGACATAATTCATACCAATCCTCTATGAATTTAAAATTTCTTGGGAAATTTTTTCTGATTATGTCGAATAGGTATTTTTTACATATTGTAGGTGGACATTGAGGAATGCTATGAGGGAAATGGAGGGGTGTTATGAAACGGTTCATAGTAAGCGTTGGTACAATGTTAGTCGTATTTTTATGTTCAACCATTAATAGTAGCGCAGAAAATAATGAATTTAAAATTGCTTTTATTCGTCATCATGACCTCTGGATTAAAGTTGATGGAAAAGAAAAACAACTTACAAAAGGAGAGTATATAACAGGGCCAAAGTGGTCTCATGATGGAGAGTGGCTGGCATATGTAAAAGGAAAGAAACAAAGTAATCTTGAGTTATATCGGCTAAAAGATGGAAAGAAAGTTACGCCGTTTCACTCAGAAGTATCAAATTATCAATGGTCACCAACAGAAAATATAATTGCATTTATATTTACAGGTACATTACATACCTTCGAGGTAGAAAAAAAGAATGCAGATTTTGAAAATGTATCGGCTGGTGTAGGTGATTATGCATGGTACCCGAATGGAAAGAAGTTTCTTGTATCTTCTGAAGCACACTTACTTCCAACTGGATGGACAGGAGCTCAGCTATATGAAGTACAAAAAGATGCACATATGAATCCTCACAAAATGAAGCATTTGTATGCATTGCCAAATGAACATGATGATTTCCTAGCGTTAGTTGCAAGTGGCTTTCAGTGGTCGCCAGATCAAAAGTGGATTTCATTTTTAGCAGTACCGACAGCTTCATGGTCAGCTGATAGCAATACGCTTTGCTTAGTTCGTGCAGATGGTAGTCGTTTTGAAAAGGTAGATCAAATGTTATTAAACACACAATGGTTCAAATGGGCGCCAGCCAACAATATATTGGCCTATATTGAAGGAAGCGGGAGAGTTGCATTAGAGAATAAACATTTGAAAGTAAAAGAATTGCCAGCACTTCAGCAGAACACATTTACACCGAAAGGATATGTCGATTGGGATTTTACATGGAAGAACGATAACGTAATTATCGTCTCTCGAGCAAAAGAGGGAGGATTTGAAACATTGCCAGAAAAAAGGCCACTACCATCTTTATATGAGGTTGATAGTACAAGCAATGTACAGCATCGAATCACAAAGCCACCTCATAAGCAGGGTGATTATCATCCAATCTTTATGAAGAAGAGCAATCAATTAATATGGATACGTTCAGACCGTAAGAAAGCAGATGTATGGCTTGCTCATAGATATGGAAAGCATGAAATGAAGTGGATTGAAAATATAGATGTACCAGAGTGGTATTATGAGAAATGGAATTGGGGAAATGTTATATCGGTGAAATAACAATAAAAAATCTGCCTAAAAGATAATTTTAAGCAGATTTTTTATTATTATTTATGTGTTTTATTTGGCTTTTTTTTCGCTGGGTTTCCGTTCCCTTGACGTTTTCTATTTTGTTCATCTTTTGCTTGTTTTTCATGCAGTGTATCTAAAAAGTCATTCGAGTTACTCATTTTTCTATCGCTCCTTTCCTTTCATCTTGTCCTAATTACTATAACCATTTAGGAGGATAATCATGAGATAAAAAGTTAAGTGCTTAATTTTCTTCGATAGTATACGTAAAATATGCCATACGTAATAAATAGCATAAATAAAATTTGTAACTCTACATTTTCTTTTAAAATAGTTGCGACAGAAGTTGGTAAGTATGGTGATGTATTACTCGTTTCTATACCTAACCATTTGTTTAAGAGATTAATGGTACAAAACATAAAAACACCGGACCAGCTTGCAATGATTGCCTTTTGCTTAATTTTTGTTTCGCGTTCATCATCTGTAATCCAAGGGTTAGCAGTTTTATCACTGCTAAAAAATCCGTTTATATACCCCCATATAATCATGCCAATTAAGATGGTTAGCCATTTCATATGCATGTTTCTCCTCTCTCTTGTAAAAAGTATTTTACACATATAATTGTAATGTTTTCCAATTTGTTGTGTCAAATATTTTTTACATATCGATGTTTCATATAGCAGGAATAAAGGATGGAATAGGGAAGAAATATGTAAGAGGATTTTATAGTGAGAGGAGGATGGGGATGAAACTCATCTTTGTTCGGCACGGTGAAGGAGAACATACAAAAGATTCGCCATCAAGTTTACAAGTGCCTCATCCACCGTTAACGGATGAGGGAAGGAATCAGGCTAAATTACTTCAATGCAATGTACCCTTGCAAGAAACGGATATATTAATTGCTAGTCCTACAATTAGAACTTTACAAACGGCAACAATATGGAGTGCGAAAGTAGCTTGTCAAAAAATTGTCCACCCATATGTATCCCCACGTATTTTTCCTTATCGAGAAGGATCGACAACATTACCATGTGATCACATAGTAGATCAGGGGGTAATAACAAATTTATTTCCACATTTTTTGATAGAGAAAAGTACAAATAAACAGCTATGGACGGAAGGTATAAATACTATTCCAGAGAATCGTTTTCAGCAAATCGTAGATGAATTTCTTCTTTGGTGTTGTCAGCTAGGCGCTGAAAGAATTTGTATTGTATCTCACGACGGGACAATTACTGCGTATCGGCAATATTTACAAAAAGTCGTTTTAACTAGAGCTGATTTTTTGCAAGAAACGGGTATATATGAAATGGATGTATCCCTTAAAATTTTGATTGAGGAGATCTAATTATAGGATGGTGGGTGTATGTGGAATGTTGCACTAGTAGTTGGCTTTAATTCTGATTTAGAGGCACAATCAATCCGAGCATCACTTGAATACTTTGGGGCGAAAGTTATAACGTACTGGATTGGTAGACCGAAAGAATTCATCGACATTCTTTCTGGAAAGGGTTTATATAACGATATTAATTATGTCGTCTTTTGCTTTCATGGTGAGGAAGGAAAGTTTGTCATGGAAGAGTTAGGTGAAGATATATATGAACAAGATGAACCGAGAGGATACTTTGGTGCAGAAGAAATTTATAAATATGCAAAATTGCATAATACAAATATTGTAAATAGTGGGTGTACGTTAGGGGAACAAAAACTAGCAGAATCTTTCTTACGTAGTGGTGCGAAATCGTATATTGGATCGATAGATTATGTAGATGGAAATGCAGCACTTATGTTTACAATACGCTTATTTTACGGGCTTATTAACCATGAAAAAACGTTAGGAGAGGTTTTTGAAGAAGCACGGTTAATTGATAAAGAGACACATACATTTCGATTATATAAGTAGTGTGAAACACGTTTATTCTATATTCGAATAAACGTGTTTCACATTTAACTCACATTTTTTTTACATTTTCTTCAATGAAAACCATTATCACTTATGGTATGATATGTTCAAGTTTTTACAGGTAATAAAAGTTACTATATAAACGTTAGTTTTTAATGTTTCATACACATGTCATGAATTATTCATAATTAACATTTTAAAAATAAGTAACTAATGTTATTTTATAACTTGTAACTAACTTAATTACAAATTTAGGAGGAATATATGGTTATTCAATTTTTAAGAGAAAACAAAGCAGTTTCTTTTGTGTTAGCGGTAATTCGAGTGTATCTTGGTTACACATGGTTAATGGCTGGAATTGGTAAACTACAAGGAAAAGGATTCGATGCAACGGGTTATTTACAAGGTGCAATTGAAAAATCTAAAGGAGCACAACCGGCTGTTCAATCTTGGTGGGCATCATTTTTACAAGATTTCGCAATTCCAAACGTTGATCTATTTAATACACTTGTAACGTGGGGAGAAATTTTAGTCGGAATTGGTTTAATTGTAGGCTGTTTAACAAAAACAGCGGTCTTTTTCGGTCTTGTAATGAACTTTTCCTATATGTTTAGTGGGTCAATTGGTGTGAATCCTGAAATGGTTATTCTATCAATGTTCGTTCTAGTTTCTGGTATGAATGCTGGTAAATTTGGAATAGATGGTTTCGTTATTCCGAAAGTATTAGGTTCAAAAACTCAAAAACGCCAAAAGCAAGCTGCTTAATATATGAAAACGGGTATCTCAAAATGAGATACCCGTTTATTTTTCAGTTATTATAGGGTTTTTGCCAAAGAAATCTTTCACATACCCTACAAACTCCTGTGGTTCCTGACGAAATGGTGCGTGATAGCCTTTCTCGATAATATGGAAAGTGCTATTTTTTAAGAATTGATGATACGTTTCTCCTTCTTTCCACGAAACGCTACTATCATTTCTTCCCCATATAATTAAGGTCGGTTGTTTTATTTCATTTGCGTTGATTTGAAGACGTCTAGGCCATAATTTCATTTTATTGTAATGCTCTTCATCATTACGTTTAAATTTCACTTTGCTCTCATCATAATCTGCAATGGCAGAAACGGTATTTAAATCAGTCGACAACTGTGGTCTTGGTGATCCTTGTTTATTAACGAGTGTATGAGGACCGCCCGTAGCATCAGTTAAAATAAGGTGGGTAACGGATTCTGGATATAAATATGTTAAATTAAGAGAAATTTCTCCGCCCATTGAGTGGCCCAATATTGCAAACGAATCGTAACCTAGTTTTTTCATTAATTTATAATACAAATTTGCATGAGTTGGGAAAGAATAATAAAAATCCATCGGCTTAGATGAGCGCCCGAATCCTAAAGCATCTACAGAAATAATTGTATGATCTTTTGCTAAGTCTGAGTAAATCTTTTGAAAACCATCTGACGATCCTCCAAATCCATGGATCATAAGTAAAGGTGGTTTTTCATTGCCAATCTTTTTGAAGTAAATGGTTTGACCATCTATTTCTACCATTTTTTCCTCGGTAGCTAGTTTTGCTGTAAGTGTATTTTTAACTTGTTTTACTTGTTCTACTGGCTTTTCTGCTGCACTACATCCTACTAATAGTGTAAGAGTAAGACAACCTACCATAAAATAGCTAAATCGCTTCAATTAGGTGTCCCCTTTCTAACATAACGCTGTATCTATCATAGCAAATAGCATATTACGATTTCCAGGAAGTTGGCTACCATTTTTGATCATAAGAGGTGAAAGGAGCGTTTCTTGGAAATGTTCTGTTTGAAGAAATTTGCGAAATGAAAATTGTGAATGTGGGACATCAATTCTTACTGTGCCATTCCAACATTCACATATGTTTTGTAGTAATTGAATAGCATCTTCTTCTCGTTTGGCGATAAGTGGATTGATACATAATACATTCCCCTTTTGTATGCATAAGGAAAAAGCTTCTATACAGTTATGTCTCTCAATTTTAAAAGAGTGGCTCGTTCTTGGGAATAGTAATGAATAAAGTAAATAACGATCGGCACCAGTTGTACTTTGATCGAGAGAAATAAGCGATATAAGATCTTTTTCTTTTACTTGTTTTGGATGAGTGATATGTGTCTTAGTAGTTTGTTTTTCAAAACGATGAATCGTCGTTACTGTTTGAAATCCGCATGATGTATACAGAGGCTCGCCAGCTTTTGTTGCAATAAGTGCAATTGGTTGTTTTGGGTGAGTGTGTTCTAAGCAGTGATTAAGCAAAATACGCCCGATACCTCGTCTTTGAAAATGAGGATGGACGATTAACATGCCAATAGTAGAAAACCTATCTTTAAAAGGAAATACGCCTCCAGCTGCAATCAGTTTATTTTCATGCATATAACCGACAAGTGTACCGAGAGAAAGGTACATTTCGAATTGTTTTTTCATAAATGCTTTATTTTGTAACCATCCAATAGATTTGCAAAGGTCGAGTAAATCAAAAATAAAAGTTTCATCTAGCTTTATTATTTTCATACATGTTCACCACATTTCTATTAATTTTCATAAAAGTAGATGGAAAATGTTAAATAAGAGATTTACGTTAAATGAAATCCAACTTGTTTATATTTTGATTGTAAAGGTGAAAATGGTTGATATGAAAAGACAAACTTATACAAATTATAACTGATATTTACATAAGTTAACAAAAAATTTACATATAACTAATTTTCTCTTAATAGTCTTCTATTAGATTTGATAGTGGGAAATGAATAACGTAATTAGGGGGACAAGACAGTGAAAAAGTTTGTGAAAAAAGCATGGCCATTTGCAGTTGTGGCATCATTAGCAGTTACTTCGGTAGCAACATGGAATTTTACACGTTCTAGTGAAGTGAGTGCAGATGAGAACGGAAGCAATGCAAAGATTAAAAATGTCATTGTATTAATTGGGGATGGTATGGGCCCTTCATATATGACAGCTCACCGTTATATGAAAGATAATCCAAAAACTTTTGAGATGGAATCTACAGAGTTTGATAAACATCTTGTAGGAACACAAAAGACATATCCAGAAGATGAACATGAAAATATCACAGACTCTGCATCTGCAGCAACAGCTATGTCAGCAGGAATTAAAACATATAATGCGGCAATTGCAGTTGATAATGATAAAGCAGAAGTGAAAACTGTTCTTGAACAAGCGAAAGAAAAGGGGAAATCAACAGGACTAGTTGCTACTTCTGAAATTACACATGCAACACCAGCTGCTTTCGGTGCGCATGACATTAGTCGTAAAAATATGGACGCAATTGCAAATGATTATTTTGATGAGAAAATTAAAGGGAAGCATAAAGTAGATGTTATGCTTGGCGGCGGCGTAAAAAACTTTGTTAGAAAAGATCGCAATCTTACAGAAGAATTTAAGAAATCTGGTTATAGTTACGTAACAGATAGAGATCAATTGTTAAATGATAAAAATGATCAAATTCTTGGTTTATTTGCACCAGGCGGTTTAGATAAAATGATTGACCGCAATGAGAAGACACCTTCATTAGAAGAAATGACAAATGCAGCAATTGAGCGTTTGAACAAAAATAAAAAAGGTTTCTTTTTAATGGTTGAAGGAAGTCAAATTGACTGGGCAGGACACGATAATGATATCGTTGGTGCAATGAGTGAAATGGAAGACTTTGAAAAAGCATTTAAAGCTGCGATTGAGTTTGCGAAAAAAGATAAAAATACGTTAGTTATTGCAACGGCAGACCACGCTACTGGTGGATTATCTTTAGGTGCAAATGGTGAGTATAACTTTAAAGTAGATCCAATTAAAGCTGCAAAACGCACACCAGACTTTATGGCAAATGAGATTGCAAACGGTGCAAATGTAGAAGAAACATTGAAAAAATATATTGATTTACAATTAACACCTGAAGAAATTAAAGCGGTAAATGATATTGCTCCTTCAAAAGATGTAACAAAGATTGATAATGCGATTGAAGATATTTTCAATAAGCGTTCGGTTACAGGATGGACAACAGGTGGACATACAGGAGAAGATGTAAACGTATATGCATTTGGCCCTGGTAAATACTTGTTCTCTGGCGTTCAAGAGAATACAAATATCGCGAAACGTGTCTTTGATATTGTTGGCGGTGGCGACCCGAATAAAGGAAGACGCTAATTATAAACGAAAGTGAGGCGAAATGCCTCACTTTTCTTTTTAGGAGATGGGAAGATGAGAGCTTTTTTCAGGGGGATAGGACTCTTTCTAATAGGTGTATTATTGCTAGTTGGATGTCAATCCAAAGAGAATCAGATAGAACAAAAAGCTACTACAAAAGCTGAAGGAAAGGTACAAATAACGAAAGAAGAAGAGAAATCGATTCAAGATGTTATGGATAAATTTGTAAGGACAACAAATGAAAAAAATCTTGCTGAACATATAGAATTATTTTCAAAGAAGATGCCTAGTGCCGAAGACTTAAAAACGCAAAAAGAAGCAGCTTTTCAAAAGGGAAATAAGAAAATTGAATTGGAACATATAGACATAAAAGCTAGTAAAGCAGGGTATGTTGTTGTTGAAACAAAAGAAAAGGAAATAGATGGAGAAATCACTCTTCAGAAAAAAGTACAGTATGCACTTGGAAAAGAAGAGGATGGCTGGAAAATTGAAGAGGTTCGCACGATAGAGAAGAAATAAAGTGAAATTTTCCGTAAATAGCGCAAAAAGGTTCTCATTGGCGAGAACCTTTTTTTATAGTGGCAACATAATTTGATCTGAGCATGCTTCGATATCATCAATATCTTGGCGAATGGTTGCCATTTTATTATCAAGATCCTCAGCTTTCATTGCGGCATCATGTAGTTCATCTTTTAAATAATCAGGTATTTTCCCTTCATATTTATAATAAAGTTTATGTTCTAAACTTGCCCAAAAGTCCATTGCGAGCGTACGTAACTGAATTTCTGCAAAGACTTCTTTTGTACCAGAATTCAGTGATAAAGGATATTTAATAATCATGTGTAAACTTTTATATCCATTTTGTTTTGGATTAGCGATATAATCTTTTACCTCTATGATTTCCATATCTTCACGCTTTTGAATGACTTCTTTCAAATGATAGATATCTTCTACGAAGCAACATGTAATACGAATGCCAATGATGTCTTGTAAATGCGTTTGCGCATTTTCAACTGTCGGTAATAAATTTTTACGCTCAAGTTTTTTAATAATACTTTCAGGTTGTTTTAATCTTGTTTTTATATGTTCAAACGGGTTGTAATCCTCTAAAAATTGGGCTTCCCGGTTCATAATTTCAAATTTAGTTTTTAACTCTTCTAAAGCAAATGTATATGGTAGTACAAAAGCTTTCCAGTAGTTAACTGTTGATTGATTATATTCCATTTATATACACACCTTTTCCTATTTACAAGTGAGGTTGTTATTATACTAAACACCAAATCATGTAGGCGCAAGCAGCAAATGATGAGATCATAAAACGATATTTAGTTTTCATACTTTCAACTCCTTTCAAATAAAATTTTATATAAATAAACGTGATTGTTAATAAGTTCACTATGTACAGTTTCTATAGTAATAGATTCGTGTGAATTTCGTATGAACTAATTGTTTCAGCTTTTTGTCTTTTTTTGCAAATCATCATTATTCTCGATAATTTAAAGTGTTTTTATTTGATTTATTCATTTGTATAAATTAATGTATATTTGAATTTATAGTTATTAAGGAGGCTATACGGTGAACTTTGAAGAATTAGCAATTGCTAGACGTTCTGCAATGAAATTTGTACAAGGAATAGAAATCCCAGATGAGGACTTTAAAAAAATATTTGAGCTCACAAAGCTTTCTCCATCTTGTTACAATTTGCAACATACACATTATGTTGTAATTCGTGATCAAGAGCGCAAAGAAAGATTAAAAGAGTTAGCCTTCGGACAATATAAAGTATCGAGTGCATCTGCGGTAATACTTGTTTGTGGTGACAAGAGAGCATACCAAAATGTCGAAAATATTTATTTCGGTATGAAGGTTTTAGAGATGATTGATGAATGTGAGTATGAAGATACAATTAAGCAAACGAAAGGGTTATATGAAGGAAAAGGAGAACGCTTCATGGAAGAGGAAGCGATTAGAAATGCTTCGCTAAGTGCGATGACTTTTATGTACGCAGCTAAGTATTATGGATATGATACGTGTCCAATGATCGGTTTTGATGAGAAAGCAGTACAAGGTGAATTGAATATGCCAGAGCATGTAGTACCTGTTTTAATGATTACGATAGGAAAAAGTGATACTACTAAAATTCGCCCACGAGGATATAGAAAACCAATTAGTGAGTTTGTTACATATGAGACATTTTAATACAAGGTATAGATTACTTAAATAAAAGGGTTCTATTTAGATCCCTTTTATTTTGCAATTGACAAATAGAATGAAGTTATATAATGTATAAATCGTAATCATTACGATTTAGTTTGCGATCTTTAAAAGAAAGGAGAATTACATATGCGTGTAAATATTACACTAGCTTGTACGGAGTGCGGTGATCGTAATTATATTTCTAAAAAAAATAAACGAAACAATCCAGAGCGCATCGAACTAAAAAAATATTGTCCACGATTAAAGCGAGTAACGTTACATCGTGAAACGAAGTAGAAGACTAGAGATATCTCTAGTCTTTTTTGTTTATTATCCTTTGGTTTTGTTTATTATCCTTTGGTTTTGTTTATTATCCTTTGGTTTTGTTTATTATCCTTTGGTTTTGTTTGTTATAATTACCTTAAATTGTAACAAGGGGGCGGTATGATGAATCAAAAAGATATAGAAAGAAAAGAGCAAGTGGCTCATATGATCAACATTCCAGATGATTATAGACTTGTTGTAGACGATCAAGAAGGCGTAGATGACCCGTATCATCTATTATGGTGGGAGCATAAAGAGGATGAAGAGAGAACGATACAAATTACGCTGAATAGACATACTGGTAATTTAATTGAATTTAGTATAGATGATGAAAATTCTTTTTCGGACGATAAGGAAGCTCTAGAGGAAAATCAAGCGAGAGAGATTGCAAATATATTTTTAACAAAATATACAAAAGAAGGATATGAATTTTATACATATGTAACTGTTAAGTACGACAGGCGTGGTTGGAAAGAAGTAAATTATATGCAAGAAGTGAATGGCTATCCATTGCCGAATACGGGGTGTGTTGTGCTAGTACATCCATTAGGTGATGTGATGCATTTTCATTATAATGGACAAAAAGCTATCGAGAAAAAACCGTTATGGCCAAGTGATATTGTTGAGGAGAACGTCGTCTTAGAAAATTTGAAGGCTAGACAAGATATGAGACTTGCATTTGTAGATTTAACACACTCCTCATGTGAGTATGAAAATGGAGAAGAAGTAAAAGGGTACCATCTTGTATATGAACCAGATCCTAGCCATGCGTTTATTAAAGCAAGTACAGGCAAAGATTTGTTTGGGCCAGATCACTATAGAATAGCTTCTACAGTACCGGTTGTTAAAGCGATAAAAAACAGTGAAAGAAAAGATGTGCTCGATTTATTAGATTGGGATAAAGAAAAATTTATAAAAGTAGATGAAAAAGAGGATAGGTATGAAATTCAGATGAGATTTGTACTGGAGAAAGAATTACAAAAAGAAAGAAAAGAGAAAGATGCATATTCAATGGAGGAATTCTATAAAAAGTATTCCCCGATATTGAAACATGATAACTTCGTTGTAATTACTTTAGATAAAGAAACAAATCAATTACTTTCCTGTTTAATGTGGAAGGATGAGCGAGAAAGGAAAACGCTCTTATCTAGAGACCAATGTTTAGACAAAGCACTTCAATTTTTGGAGCATATTATTCCGGATGCAACCAATTATGTTCAACTTTGGGATAATTATGAAAAGGAAGATGGAATTGAGAGATTTTCCTTTTCAATATATGTAAATGACATTCAAGTAGAGGGAAAATATATTATGATTAATATTAATACAGAGAATGGTGCTGTGATGCACTACTCTGGAGAGTCTAGCAATTTTATAAAAGAATTGCTCACATACGAAACAACACCAAAAGTAACAAAGGAAAAAGCGTTAGAAATATACAGAGGGGCCATGCGAGTTCATTTAGAATGGTTTTTAGAAAATGAGGTAGAGGAAACAATTTACGAACTATTGTATAAACAAACAACGGATGAAAATCATAAAGAATCCTTCGACTGTAGTCGAGAAATTCGTTATATTGATGCGCATACTGGGGAGAAAATTTGGAGTAAATAAACTTTTAAATAGGGAAAAAGGTCTTCGAGAGAAGACCTTTTTTAGAAAGAACGATTATTCTTCGTATGTATCAATTTTATATAACCACTTCTGTACACTAGCAGGCGGTCCTTCTGTTCTCCACTTTATTGTACACATTCCACAAGAACAGTGAACTTTTCCTTTTGCAAAAATACCGGCAATTTCAGGAGTATATCCCCATGTGTGTTTTGCAATATTCATTTTTCGACGCATTGTACGTTGACGTTGGTGTCTTGTATAAGCACGTGTTCTTTCAAATTTCATATTTGTAATCCCTCCTTGTAGTACAAGTAGCTTGCAAGAGCGTACAAGGAGTTCATCTCTTACAAGCTACTCAGGTACAAGAGGGAAATGAAATATTTCATATTCCACTCTCCAATCTTTTGTTTAAGTATACGTAGTGAAGCTTTATGAGACAATTATTATGCTTAAAAACATACGGGAATGATATCGTACAGACACAAACAACCTCATGCCCACATACACTTAGTAAAGACCACTATTTTGGCGGAGGTGAAAGGTTTGAGTCTATTCGCCGCAATTGGATATATGGTTCGAGAAGTGTTTGTTTTTGTTTCTTATGTGAAGAACAATGCGTTTCCGCAGCCATTATCATCAGACGATGAGAGAAAGTACTTAGAGTTAATGGAGCAAGGTGATGCTCAAGCGAGGAATCTGTTAATTGAACATAATTTACGGCTTGTAGCTCATATCGTTAAAAAATTTGAAAATACAGGGGAAGATGCAGAAGATTTAATTTCAATTGGTACAATCGGGCTCATTAAAGCAATCGAGAGCTATTCGGCAGGAAAAGGAACGAAACTTGCGACGTACGCAGCACGCTGTATTGAAAATGAAATTTTGATGCATTTACGTGTATTAAAGAAAACGAAAAAGGACGTTTCACTTCATGATCCAATCGGGCAAGATAAAGAGGGGAATGAAATATCGCTTATTGATATATTAAAATCAGAGTCTGAAGATGTAATTGATATGATCCAGCTTAGTATGGAGTTAGAAAAGATTAAAGAGTATATCGATATTTTAGACGAACGAGAGAAAGAAGTAATCGTGAAGCGTTTTGGACTGGGGCTTGATAAGGAGAAGACGCAACGAGAGATTGCGAAGGCACTTGGTATTTCCAGAAGCTACGTATCAAGAATTGAAAAGCGCGCTTTAATGAAAATGTTCCATGAATTTGTAAGAGCAGAGAAAGAGAAAAAAGCAAAAGAATAATGTACATTACAAGCAGCTGTATTTTAAAATGGGCTGCTTTTCTTTTTGGAAATAAGGAAAGAAAAAGAGTTGTGTTCAGAAGAAATCCATGTTCACTGTTGAAAATGACGGATTCTATCTGTAATATTAGAAGGTGCTAAACAATTTAAGAATGATACCGTACTTAGTTTTCTGCATGTATAATATGGCGGTTCTATATGATATGTGGGAATAAGAACTAATTTTACATATGATATAGAAGGAAAAGAAGGGGAAGCTAAAGTTATAGACTGATTAGGAGGTTCCGCAATTTGCGACGTACATTATATCGACTTATGATCGAACTTACAAATGGTCGTTTTACTTCTTATATATTACGTAAATTTGCACAATCTCGTTTGAGCTCTATCATTATTCCATCGTATGCGAAAGTATTTCAAATTAATCAAGATGAGATGGAAAAGGGTTTGAAGGAATATAGAACATTGCATGAATTATTTACACGTAAGCTAAAAGAAGGAAAGCGTAGTATTGATACAAATGCATCGAGTATCGTTAGTCCTGTTGATGGTGTTTTTGCTGATCACGGTCCTATTGAGGACACAAAAACATTTGATATTAAAGGCAAGCGTTATTCGATTGTGGATATGCTAGGTAATGAAGAACGTGCACAGCGATATGCAGGTGGTACATATATGGTTATTTATTTAAGCCCAAGTCATTATCATCGTATTCATAGTCCGCTTTCTGGTGCTGTGATTGAAAGATTTGTACTCGGTAGAAAATCATATCCGGTAAATGCAGCTGGTATGGAATACGGGAAAGAACCATTGTCAAAAAACTATCGCTCCGTTACAGAAGTGAATAGTGACGGTGAACATATGGCGCTTGTAAAAGTAGGAGCTATGTTTGTAAATAGTATTGAGCTGCTGCATGAAAGAGACACTGTTCAAAAAGGTGAAGAAATGGCATACTTTACATTCGGTTCAACAGTTGTGTTATTGTTTGAAAAAGATATGATAGAAGTAGTGCAAGAATTGAAGAGTGGACAAGAGCTTCGCCTTGGTGAAAAGATTGCTACTCGATTGGCTCATAAGTAAAAAAGATTTTATAACTGTAAGTAAGATTTATGGACAAAGATGCGTAATGATGAAATTCCCTAGATGGGAGTACTTGTTTATTCGAGAGCCATCGCAGGATGGCTCTTTTTACAAGTTAGTTACTTAAAATTTCACTTTATATGTAATCAAGACGATTTGACGAGCTTGTCCTCTAATGAGCGTCTAATAATTTCTTGTTTTATAAGTAAAATGAAGTCGGGATTTAATTTTAGTTCTTTTGCTTTATAATAAGACTCAGTGAGTAACTCAGTAGATAACTGTTCCAT
Source organism: Bacillus cereus group sp. Bc061 (assembly GCF_027715825.1). Taxonomy (NCBI): domain Bacteria; kingdom Bacillati; phylum Bacillota; class Bacilli; order Caryophanales; family Bacillaceae; genus Bacillus; species Bacillus cereus group sp. Bc061. Next base: position 611,786 of record NZ_JAQFTZ010000002.1, on the reverse strand, counting down.
ATGTTTTGTTTTCAAGGTGAGTCACCTCCTAATAATATAAGGATTGATTCGTTGTTGCATTTAATGTACCAAAAAAATATGACAGTCACAAACGGGTGGTTATCCACATACCTAGGTGGATAAAATGTGTATAGATTGTTAGTAAATTCCAAATTAACCGAAAAATTAATGTGGAAAATGTGTACAATTTTATCCACAGGCCATATATCGAAATATGTTGTCGAAAAATTTTTATGAAAACTCCTCAAAGAGGTGAAAGAAATTGAAACTATTTTTACCAAATGAATATGTGAAAAATGTATATCATGTTCAACCAGAAGATTTGAAGAAACGTGGAATTAAAGGTGTTATTACTGATTTAGATAACACTTTAATTGAATGGGATCGTCCAAATGCAACGCCACAACTTGAAGAATGGTTTTTGAAAATGAAAGAGCAAGGCATTCAAGTAACGGTCGTTTCAAATAATAATGAGCAACGAGTGAAAGATTTTGCTGATCCATTAGGCATTCCATTTATTCATAGTGCGCGTAAGCCATTTGTTCGTGCGTTTAAGCGTGCGATACGAGAGATGCAGTTGCAACCAGATGAAGTTGTAGTAATTGGGGATCAGTTACTGACAGATGTGCTAGGTGGAAACCGAGTTGGACTGCATACAATTTTAGTTGTACCAGTAGCACAAACAGACGGATTAGTAACGCGCTTTAATCGAAAAATTGAACGAAGAATTATGAGAAACATGAAGAAAAAAGGTTTAATTAACTGGGAGGAATAAAGTTTGACTGAAACAATTAAATGTATTGGTTGCGGTGTAGAAATTCAAACAGAAGATAAAAATGAAGTGGGATATGCTCCTGCCTCATCTTTAGAAAAAGAACAAGTCATTTGTCAACGCTGTTTTCGATTGAAACATTATAACGAAATTCAAGATGTCTCATTAACAGATGATGATTTCCTACGTATTCTAAACGGTATTGGAAAATCGGATGCGTTAGTAGTTAAAATTGTAGATATTTTCGACTTTAATGGTAGCTGGTTACCTGGCTTACATCGTTTCGTGGGAAATAATAAAGTATTACTTGTTGGGAATAAAGCGGATTTAATTCCTAAGTCAGTAAAACATGATAAAGTAAAGCATTGGATGCGCTATAGTGCAAAGCAGCTAGGATTAAAGCCAGAAGATGTCTTTTTAATTAGTGCAGCGAAAGGACAAGGGATTGCTGAGCTGGCAGATGCGATTGAGTATTACCGCGGCGGAAAAGATGTTTACGTTGTTGGATGTACAAATGTAGGGAAATCAACATTCATTAATCGTATGATTAAAGAATTTAGTGATGAGACTGAAAATGTAATTACAACATCTCATTTCCCAGGAACAACGCTTGATTTAATTGATATCCCGTTAGACGAAGAATCTTCTTTATATGATACGCCAGGTATTATTAACCACCATCAAATGGCTCATTATGTTGGAAAACAAAGCTTAAAGCTTATTACACCAACAAAAGAAATTAAGCCAATGGTATTCCAATTAAATGAAGAACAAACATTGTTCTTTAGCGGATTGGCACGTTTTGATTACGTAAGTGGCGGTCGTCGCGCATTTACTTGTCACTTCTCAAATCGTTTAACAATCCATCGTACAAAGCTTGAGAAAGCAGATGAATTGTATAAAAATCATGCAGGGGATTTACTAAGCCCGCCAACACCAGAAGAATTAGAAAATATGCCAGAGTTAGTGAAATACGAGTTTAATATTCGTGAACCAAAAACGGATGTTGTATTCTCTGGATTAGGATGGGTTACTGTGAACGAACCGGGAGCAAAAATTGTTGCACACGTACCAAAAGGAGTAAGTGTTTCATTGCGTAAATCTTTAATTTAATATGGAGAGGGATTTATGAAACAATTATATGGTGTAATCGGAAATCCAATTGGACATTCATTATCACCCGTTATGCATAACGATGCATTTGAACACTTGAATATGGATGCCCATTATCATGCCTTTCTTGTTAAAGAGGAAGTGCTAGGGGAAGCAGTAAGAGGTTTAAAAGCGTTAGGTATTTCAGGATTTAATGTAACAACTCCGCACAAAGTTGCGATTATGGATTATTTGGATGAGATTGACCCGCTAGCAAAACAAATTGGTGCAGTAAATACGGTGGTTCATAAGGATGGGAAATTGATTGGCTACAATACAGATGGAATTGGTTTTGTCAAAGCGCTACAGTCAATTAGTAGTGAACCACTTCAAGAGAAACGTATTTTATTGCTTGGCGCAGGTGGTGCTAGTCGAGCTATTTATTTTTCACTTGCTGATGTAGGTGTGAAAGAGATTGATGTAGCGAATCGTACAGTAGATAAGGCGAAAGAACTTATTACTGCATGTACGGCTACTGTTCATTCTGTTGCTTTATCGTTAGAGGAAGCAACAGAAGAACAAGAGAATTATGATATTATCATTCAGACGACAACGATAGGTATGCATCCACGTGTCGAACATACGCCGTTACAAATTTCTTCGTTGAAAAAGGGAACGATTGTATCAGATATAATTTATAATCCATTTGAAACGAAAATTTTATGTGAGGCGAAAGAGCAAGGTGCAATCATTCAAAATGGTATTGATATGTTTGTTTATCAAGGAGCGCTTGCATTTGAAATGTGGACAGGTTGCGTACCGAATATTGAACGAATGAAACAATTAGTTATAAGAAAGCTTGGAGGCTAACATATATGTTAACAGGAAAACAAAAAAGATTTTTACGTGCACAAGCACATCATTTAACACCAATTTTTCAAGTAGGAAAAGGCGGAGTAAATGAAAATATGATTAAACAAATTGCAGATACTTTAGAAGCTCGTGAGTTATTTAAAGTAAGTGTGCTACAAAACTGTGAATTCGATCGCCGTGAAGTTGCAGAAGAGCTTGCAAAAGGTGCACGTGCGGAAATCGTTCAAGTAATTGGAAGTACAATTGTTTTATACAAAGAATCAAGAGAAAACAAGCAAATTAAACTTCCTCGATAAAAATAGCATATGTTATTTTTATCACTAGTAATGGTGTAGAGATCGAAACCAATTGAACTTTTATTAACAGTAAACTCTCTTCGGATGGAAATGAAGAGAGTTGCTGTATGTAAAAGGAAGGGGCGTTTCTTTTGAGAAAAATTGGCATCATTGGCGGTACATTTGATCCGCCACATTATGGACATTTGCTCATTGCAAATGAAGTATATCATGCTTTGAATTTAGAAGAAGTATGGTTCTTACCGAACCAAATTCCGCCGCATAAACAAGGGCGGAATATTACAAGTGTAGAAAGTCGCTTACAAATGTTAGAACTTGCGACTGAGGAAGAGGAACATTTTTCTATTTGTTTAGAAGAGCTAAGCAGGAAGGGCCCATCTTATACGTATGACACTATGCTACAATTAACGAAGAAGCATCCGGATGTGCAGTTTCACTTTATTATTGGTGGAGATATGGTTGAGTATTTACCGAAGTGGTATAACATTGAAGCGTTACTTGATCTTGTAACGTTTGTTGGGGTTGCAAGACCGGGTTATACATTGCATACACCTTATCCTATCACCACTGTGGAAATTCCGGAGTTTGCAGTTTCTTCATCTTTATTACGTGAGAGATATAAAGAGAAGAAAACATGCAAATATTTACTTCCTGAAAAAGTACAGGTATATATCGAGAGGAATGGGTTGTATGAATCGTGAGGAAGCACTTCATATTGTGAAACAACAAATGCATGAAAAACGTTATATACACACAATTGGTGTAATGGAGACGGCAATTGAACTTGCTAAATTATACGGTGTGGATGAAAAAAAGGCTGAAGTTGCAGCTATATTCCATGATTATGCGAAGTGTAGAGCGATTTCAGAGATGGAAGAGATCATTAAAAGTGAAGGTTTGCCGAAAGATTTACTTTGTTATAACAAAGAGTTATGGCATGCACCTGTTGGGGCATACTTAGTAGAAAAAGAAGTAGGTATTACAGATCCTGAAATCCTGCAAGCTATTACATATCATACAAGTGGTCATGAGAAAATGACGATGTTAGATAAAGTAATTTATGTAGCTGATTACATTGAGCCTGGGCGAAAGTTTCCAGGGGTGGAGGAAGCTCGTAAACTCGCATATACGGATATAGATCAAGCTTTATTATTTGCGCTAAAGAGAACAATTCAATTTTTAATGGAAAAAGATCAAACGATTTATCCATTAACATTCCAAACATACAATGCAGTTATCAAGGAGGAAATGAGTAAATGAAAGATAAAGATTTATTAGTATTAGCAGCAAAAGCAGCTGATGATAAGAGAGCAGAAGATATGGTTGTCCTAAATATGCAAGGTATTTCACCAATTGCAGATTATTTCATTATTTGTCACGGTAACTCAGATAAGCAAGTGCAAGCAATTGCACGTGAAATTAAAGCGAAAGCACACGAGTTCCAAATCGACGTACAACGTATGGAAGGTTTTGACGAAGCTCGCTGGGTATTAGTTGATCTTGGAGATGTAGTTGCTCATGTATTCCATAAAGATGAGCGTAATCACTATAATTTAGAGCGTCTATGGGGCGATGTGCCACGTGAAGATATTACAGAAGAGTTAGGCCAATGAACTACGAACAATTTGCGTTGCTGTACGATGAACTAATGAATGATGTCCCTTATGATAAATGGGTGGAATTCACAGAGGAAAGCTTGCAGCAAGCGGATATGAAAGAGGCGAAGATTCTTGATGTAGCATGCGGTACTGGTAATGTAACGCTTCCGCTTGTACAAAAGGGTTACGATGTAATCGGTGTCGATCTTTCGGAAGAAATGTTAGCAGTCGCACAGCAAAAACTAGGCGAGGCAGGATATTTTATTCCTTTTTACCAACAAGATATGCGGGAGCTTGATGTTCCAGGTGAGTTTAACTGTGTAACGATCTTTTGTGATTCATTAAACTATGTATTGCAAGAAGATGGAGTGCAAGAAACATTCCGAAGAGTGTTTCATCATTTACGTCAAGATGGTTTGTTTTTATTTGATGTACATTCTTTATATAAAATACATCATGTATTTCAAAATGAAACATACACAGTGAATGGAGAAGAAATATCTCTTATTTGGAATTGCTTCCCTGGTGAAGATTCAAACAGTGTAGAACATGATTTAACATTCTTTGTTCAAGACCCAGAAGAAGATGTGTACCATCGTTTTGACGAATGTCACGTACAACGTGCATATCCGGTTGAAGAGTTAACGAAATGGCTTGAAGAAGCTGGTTTTACAGTGCTTCGTGTAACTGGTGACTTTGAGCGACTTGAAGTTACAGAACAAACAGAGCGTATTTTCTTCATGGCGAAGAAAAACGGATAAAACAAAAGCAACCGAGAAGGTTGCTTTTGTTTTGTGAAGAAGCTGTAATTTTAGTTCTAGGATAATAAGAAAATGACATACGTGGATTGTGAAAAAGCTAGTTTAAGTAAAAATGTAATGTGAAAAATTAAGTATTTATAAAAAGGATTTGGAATGACGATGACGTATTTGTTATGTGTGTTTATTGAATTGCTGATCAACGCATTTTAAATCTTCATCAAATTTCTCGTGTGTCCGCTCGATTAATTTATGAAACATATCTCCAACATGTTCTTCTAAAACCCGAATACCTTCTCCTGTAACGCCGCCTTTCACACATACTTTTTCTTGTAAAGTAGGCAATGTGAAAATTCCTTTTTCGAGTAGTTTCCCCATTCCAACGACCATTTCACTTACTAAAGTAGTGGCTTCTTCATGTGTAATATTTGTTTTATCTACAGCAGCATTAATGAAACATTGTAATAAATAACTAAAGAATGCAGGGCCGCAGCTTGCTATATCAGATGAAACGCGCGTTATATCTTCTTCTATTACAAGGGGAGTAGAAATGTTTTTGAATAAGCGAAATAGTTTTTGTTGCCATTCTTCAGAGCAGTTACTTCCAAATGTAAATAGTGATGCGCCGGATAGGGCGCGGTTTGTAATGCTCGGAATAATACGAGCAACATGGCAAGGTACAAGTGTCTCTAATTGTGATGGAGATATTGGACTTGTGATAGAAACTAAGCACTTTTCATCAGAAAAATGTTCGGCGTATTTTTGTAAGATTGGGTATATATCTATCGGCTTTACACAAATAAAAATAAGATGCGATCGTTCGATTACCTCATCAATAGTTTTGGCTATATGAACAGAAGGGTGTTTTTCCTTTATATGATATGCTTTGGCGGGCGTCCGATTAATGATCGTAAGGCACGAAGGTTTGACAGCACGGGTTTCTAAAAATGCATCGATTAGTATATTCCCCATGTTTCCTGTCCCTATAATTCCTATGTTCAATGTTTCATCCCTCCTTCGTAACAGCTTTCTCCTAAACAATATGAATGATGTTATAAATTTATGATTAGAGGTGAAAAATGATGTGGGATTTTCCAAAGAAATGGTTAGGATTAGTTGCTATTATTGGAACTGTGCTTTTTCTTATTTTCTGGAAAACGAATGAGCATACAGAGCGATCAGTTATTGCAACGGATGTTCAAGCGAAAGATATAGAGAAGAAAAGTAAACCGAAAATATCGGATACAAAGCAGCAGAAAAAAATAATTGTAATTGATATGAAAGGGGCTGTTGTTAAAGAGGGGGTGTATGAAATGAAAGAAGGGGACCGGGTCAAGGATGCTATTGAAAAAGCAGGTGGTTTTTTGCCTGAGGCAGATAGGATGAAGGTAAATTTAGCACAAATGGTACAAGACCAAATGATTCTTTACGTACCGAATAAAAACGAACAAGTGCAAGAAGTAGCTGCTGTTTCAAAGGGAGAGGGAAAAGTTCAAATAAATGCAGCTTCTAAAGAACAACTTGAAAAAATTACAGGTATTGGTTCTCGGAAAGCAGAAAGTATTTTGAAATATCGAGAGGAACATGGTCCGTTTCAAAAAATAGAAGATTTGTTAGAGATTGATGGGATTGGTGTGAAGTCTTTGGAGAAAATAAAAGATCAAATTATTATTCCGTAAAAGATTGACGAAGTTTTTCTTCATTCGCTACACTACAAGTAGACAAAAAAGTAGGTGAAGAATATGGAACGAATTTCATGGGATCAATATTTTATGACGCAAAGCCATTTGTTATCTTTACGTAGTACATGTACAAGGCTTGCAGTAGGAGCGACAATTGTTCGTGATAAACGAATTATTGCTGGTGGATATAATGGTTCAATTAAAGGTGGCGTACATTGTATAGATGATGGATGCTACGTTATTGACAATCATTGTGTTCGTACAATTCACGCAGAAATGAATGCTTTATTACAATGTGCAAAATTTGGTGTGAAAACGGAGGAAGCGGAAATTTATGTTACGCATTTTCCTTGTTTACAATGTTGTAAGGCGATTATTCAAAGTGGTATTACAGCAGTTTATTATGCACAGGATTATAAAAATCATCCGTATGCCGTAGAGTTATTTGAAAAAGCGAATGTAACGGTGAAACACGTTCCGCTAGAATATGATATTGCAGCATTAGAGGATCAAAAACGTCATATGGAGTTAAAAGAACTATTTGCATCTTTAGAAAAAGAGAACTTATCAATGGAAGAATTACAGCATGTATTCACGAAAGCAAAAATGATGCTATAAGGAGTGGGTATGAGTTGCAAGGACAATGGGGCTATGTTGCAATCTCATTTATAATAGGGATTGCAATTGCCTTCTCCTCTTCAGTTGTATTGCTAACTTGTTGTCTCGTTGTATATGTTTTCTTTTGTTTATATCGTACTTCGCGTAAAACCTTCTTTTATTGTATGATAGCGTGTTTTAGTGGCGCTATGTACACCGCGTATGTTCAAGGGCAAAACAAGCCTCTGAGAGAGTCCTATGAAGCTACAAGAGGAGTGATACATACTACACCTCTTATTAACGGCGATCGCCTCTCATTTCAAGTTGAAGATCAGAATAAAAATATAGTGCAGTTAAGTTACAAAATGAAATCAGCCTCGGAAAAGAAACAAATGCGACAATTACATGCAGGAGTATCATGTGTATTCGAAGGTGAGAGGAAAGAACCACAAATAGCTCGGAATTTTCATGGTTTTAATTATCGTGATTATTTATATAAGCAAAATATTCATTTCATATTGGACGCTACATATATTTCTGAATGCCATAAAATATCGTTGTCACTCGTGCAGTGGATTCTTCTTTTGAGGCAACAAGCAATCTCAGAAGTTACAGAAATGTTTCCAGAACAATCAGGTGCTTTTATGAATGCATTAGTATTTGGTGATAGACAACAAATGACATTTGAAGTTGAAGAGCAATATCAACAATTCGGTCTCGTGCATTTGTTGGCGATTTCAGGATCGCATATCGTATTGTTAATGGTAATCGTGTATTTTATTTTGCTAAGAAGCGGTGTGACAAGGGAGGTAGCGACAGTATGTCTTATCTTCTGCATTCCTCTATATATGATTTTAGCAGGAGCGTCACCATCTGTTATAAGAGCTTCTATAACAGGAGTTTTCATGTTAATTGCTTTTATGTGTTCTATTCGTTTATCTAGCTTAGATGCTTTAAGTATAACAGCTATATGTATGCTTATATTTGATCCATATCTCGTGTTTAATATTGGTTTTCAGTTTTCTTTCGTCGGTAGTTTTGCTTTACTTTTATCTGCCCCGCTTTTACTAGAGAGTGGTAATGGAGTAATTCGAAATTCTATTTATATTTCTCTTATTTCACAGCTCGTTAGTACTCCGATTTTGTTATATCACTTCGGTTATTTTTCTCCATATAGTATTTTCTTAAATATCCTATACGTTCCGTTTTTATCTCTCGTTGTATTGCCGTGCAGTATTGTTATTTTGATATGTATACCGATCATTCCGTTTCTGGCAAAAAGGCTTGGGAATGTATTATCAATAGGTTTGAATCTTTCTAATGATTTTTTAAGTTATTGCGAAAACTTACCATTTACCCGTCTTAATTTCGGACAAACACCTATACTTCTTGTAGCCCTATATTGCGTGAGTATTATTAGTATATTGATGGTTTGGGAAAGGCGAATGACGAAGGGGATTCTGTTTATATCTGCGGGTGTATTTCTTTTTATTAGTACATGCCATTATGTATATCCGTATTTTCGAGAAAGTGGGAGTGTTACCTTTCTCGATGTTGGACAGGGAGATGCAATATTAATTCGCCTCCCGTATGATCAAGAGATTTACCTTATTGATACTGGTGGAACAATTCGTCCAAACAAGGAAGAATGGCAACGTAAAAAGCATGAATTTTCTGTCGGAAATGATATTTTGATTCCTTATTTACAAAAGGAAGGTATTAAAAAGATCGATAAATTAATTATAACGCATGGAGATGCGGACCATATAGGTGCTGCACAAGAGTTGTTATCAAATATAACCGTAAAAGAAGTTGTATTTGGCCGAAAGGAACAAGATGCGGAATTAGAAAAAATAGTAAAGAAACAGGCTTTAGAAAAGGAAGTGAAAATAAGAGAAGTGAGAGAAGGAGAAAGTTGGAGCATAAATGGAGCGGAATTTTTCGTATTAGCGCCAACAGGGAAGAAGAGCAGTGAAAATAACGCTTCAATTGTAATGTTGGCAAAATTAGGAGGACTAACGTGGTTGTTTACAGGTGATTTAGAAGAAGAAGGTGAGAAGTTTTTAGTAGCTACGTATCCAGAGTTGCGAGCGGATGTTTTAAAGGTTGCTCATCATGGGAGTAATACGTCATCTACAACAACTTTTCTGAGCGTCGTACAGCCTAATATAGCCGTTATTTCTGCCGGTGAGCGTAATAGGTATGGGCACCCTCATAAGGACGTTATAGAGCGTTTTGAGAAGAGGGGGATTGAAATATGGCGTACGGATAAGCAAGGGGCTATCTCCTATGTTTTTAAAGGGGAAAACGGAACCTTTCGCAGCAAAATCACATATGATGAAACACATAATAGATAAAAAAGACTGCCAGTAAGCAGCAGTCTTTAAGAACCGATAAATTTAATAACAGTTGCAATGATGAAAAGTGTTGCGAAAAAACCAAATGAGACGATAAATCCTACCCCTGAATCAATAGCGTCATTGCGTTTACTTTGAACGTTTTGTTCAAAATCATTCATTTAGAATCCCTCCCCAACATTCCACTTTAGTATAAAATATTGTCAGAAAAAAATCTACAATTTCCATGTGAGGAGAAATAGAGCGTTTTTACTACTTTTAGATCATGAAGTAATGTGAATTTTTGTTTCCAAGCATGTTAACAGTTGGCACTTATACTCGAATTTTTATTGCGAATAATAAAGGGAAGGTGATTACCGCACACCAATAAGAAACCCGGGGCTTATTGCGTGGCGTTTAATATAAATAAAGGGACGGGTTATATTGCCTGTTCCTTTGTACTTGTAAAACAAAAGCTAGGGCATTAGTATAAATATATATTGCCAAGTTAGGGAGTAGGAAAAAGTATGAGTGATATACATAAAAAGATTAAAAAGAAGCAGTTTGCTCCGTTATATTTACTGTATGGAACGGAAGCGTTTTTTATAAATGAAACGATAAAGCTTATTACAACAGAAGCGCTTGAAGAGGAAGATCGCGAGTTTAATGTTGTTACATATGATTTAGAAGAAGCGTATTTAGAAGATGTGGTTGAAGATGCACGTACACTTCCTTTTTTCGGAGAACGTAAAGTGTTATTAATAAAATCACCACTCTTTTTAACTTCACAAAAAGAAAAATTGGAACAAAATATAAAAATTTTAGAAGAATATATCGGGGAACCTTCTCCCTTTTCTATTCTTGTTTTTGTTGCGCCTTACGAAAAGCTGGATGAACGAAAAAAAATTACAAAACTATTAAAGAAAACAGCGGATGTAGTAGAAGCGAATGCAATGCAAGTGCAGGATGTTCAGAAGTGGATTGTTGCTCGGGCGGATGAAGTACATGTGCATATTGATCATGCGGCTGTTAGTTTGTTGTTAGAGCTTGTGGGAAGTAATGTAACAATGTTGGCGAAGGAAATGGACAAGTTAACGTTATACGTCGGTATGGGCGGAGAGATTACACCAAAACTCGTTGCAGAGCTTGTACCAAAATCAGTTGAACAAAATGTGTTTGCTTTGACAGAAAAAGTGGTGAAAAAAGATATCGCGGGTGCGATGCAAATTTTGGATGGATTATTTACGCAGCAGGAGGAACCTATTAAATTGCTTGCGTTATTAGTAAGTCAATTCCGTTTACTGCATCAAGTGAAAGAGTTACAGCAGCGTGGTTACGGCCAAAATCAAATCGCGTCTCATATTGGTGTGCATCCATATCGTGTAAAATTAGCGGTGAATCAAACGAAGTTTTTCTCTTTTGAAGCATTAAAAAAAGTGATAATGGAATTAGCGGAAGCTGATTATAGTATGAAAACGGGAAAAATGGATAAAAAACTTGTGCTCGAGTTTTTCTTAATGCGGTTAAATCATATGTGATGAAACAAAAAAAGTTCACGTGCTAAGAGCGTGAACTTTTTTGTATATAAAAAAACGATCCGAATGGATCGTTTTTTAAACGCCTTACGCGTTTACTTGTTTCGCTAAGCGAGATTTTTGACGAGCTGCAGCGTTTTGGTGGATAAGACCTTTACGAGCTGCTTTGTCAAGTTTTTTAGAAGCAGTTTTGAAAGCTTCTTTAGCATTTTCAAGATCGTTATTAGTAACTAAAGCTTCTACAGTTTTAACAGCAGAACGCATGTCAGACTTGATAGAAGCGTTATGTGCACGACGCTCTTCGCTAAGTTTAGCGCGTTTGATAGCAGATTTGATGTTTGCCATACTTTTCACCTCCCTGGTGCAATCGAATGACTCGATTCTTAACATAGAACAAGTGATATTCTATCAAACGGTGAAGAGAATTGCAATAGTATATCCATGAAATTTCACGTAAAGGAAAGAATGACCTTATATAACTTTGGGAAATCTAACGATATTTACTATGAATGACGGAGGAGATACGATGAAAGAACCACTAGATTTAAGTAAATATAGTGTTAGAACGGACCTTGCTGTAGAGGCACATCAAATGCTGCAAGAGCGCCAAGAAGAGCAACAAGGGATACAAGGAGTTGTTGTAAAAGAGAGGGAAGAAGAAGGTATTACCATTACAAAAGTAACGATTGATGAAGTTGCCTCGGAATCGATGGGTAAAAAACCTGGAAATTATTTAACGCTTGAAGTACAAGGTATACGTCAACAAGATACGGAGCTGCAACAAAAAGTAGAGCGTATTTTTGCAAAAGAATTTTCGTATTTCTTAGAAGAGGTTGGCGTTACGAAAGAAGCGAGCTGTTTAATTGTTGGTCTTGGGAATTGGAATGTAACACCAGATGCGCTTGGACCGATAGTTGTAGAAAATGTATTGGTAACGAGACATTTATTTCAATTGCAGCCTGAAAGTGTAGAAGAAGGCTTTAGGCCTGTTAGTGCAATTCGGCCCGGGGTAATGGGGATTACAGGAATTGAAACGAGCGATGTCATTTATGGAATCATTGAGAAGACAAAGCCAGACTTTGTCATTGCAATTGATGCATTAGCTGCTCGTTCTATTGAAAGGGTAAATAGTACGATACAAATTTCTGATACAGGAATTCATCCTGGATCGGGTGTTGGGAATAAACGTAAGGAACTCAGTAAAGAAACATTAGGTATTCCTGTTATCGCAATTGGTGTTCCGACTGTGGTGGATGCCGTTTCGATTACAAGCGATACAATTGATTTTATTTTGAAACATTTTGGCCGAGAGATGAAAGAGGGAAACAAACCTTCCCGATCTTTGTTGCCAGCTGGTTTTACATTTGGAGAAAAGAAAAAATTAACAGAAGAGGATATGCCGGATGAAAAAAGCCGAAATATGTTTTTAGGTGCTGTAGGTACACTGGAAGATGAAGAGAAAAGAAAATTAATTTATGAAGTGTTATCTCCTCTTGGTCACAATTTAATGGTGACTCCGAAAGAAGTGGATGCCTTCATAGAGGATATGGCAAATGTAATAGCAAGTGGTTTAAATGCAGCGCTGCATCATCAAATTGACCAAGATAATACAGGAGCATATACACATTGATGGGAAGTGACGATAATCATGTAAGCCGCTTTTCGCTTTTATGTATATGTAGTGTGGCTATATGCTTACTTATGGTAATAGCAGGGGTGGCACTTGCAAATCACGGATTGAAAAGTATGAAAGGTTATCAGCAAATGTCGTATGAACAAATCGCTCATATGACAGGAACAAAAGGTGAGGCCACTGAATCAGAAACTTTGGAAGGTTCGTTTTCCGCTACTGAAAAACAAAAACAATTAGAAAGCTTAAAAAGTTTTAATATTGTAGAAGGAATGGGTATGGCGATAGCAAGCGTTGCCTATGAAATAACAAAGTTTGGAACAGATATAGTTGTTGGGAAAGTAAAAGGGATTTTTAGTTAAGAGTCAAACGGAGGACGGTTGTTTTACAGGTTTGTAAGACAGCCGTTCTTTAATTTGAAAAAGGTTTGTCTCTTATGGTTTGTTCGCATAAGATATAAATAGAATGATTTGTATTGTAAGCAGCACGAGTTTTCATTGAATCTTTGCTGCTCTATTGATATAATCAGTGCTAGTGTATATTGGCGAGACTATTAGGAGTTGAGAACATAGATGAACAAAGAAGAAAGAGCAAAAAGACAGTCCAAAATTCGTAATTTCTCTATCATTGCTCATATTGACCACGGAAAGTCAACGTTAGCAGACCGTATTTTAGAGAAAACAAACGCGTTAACACAACGTGAAATGAAAGCTCAGTTGCTTGACTCTATGGATTTAGAGCGTGAGCGTGGTATTACAATTAAATTAAACGCAGTACAATTAAACTATAAAGCAAAAGACGGCGAAGAATATATTCTTCACCTAATTGATACACCAGGACACGTCGACTTTACGTACGAAGTATCTCGTAGTTTAGCGGCTTGTGAAGGTGCAATTCTTGTAGTAGATGCAGCGCAAGGTATTGAAGCGCAAACGTTAGCGAACGTATACTTAGCGCTTGATAACAATTTAGAAATTTTACCGGTTATTAATAAAATCGATTTACCAAGTGCAGACCCAGAGCGTGTACGCCAAGAGGTGGAAGATGTAATTGGGTTAGATGCATCAGAAGCTGTACTTGCTTCGGCAAAAGCTGGGATTGGTATCGAAGAGATTTTAGAACAAATCGTTGAAAAAGTGCCAGCACCAACAGGTGATTCAGAAGAACCGTTACAATGTATGATCTTTGACTCTTTATATGATCCATACCGCGGTGTAATTGCGTATATCCGTGTTGTAAATGGAACGGTAAAAGTTGGCGATAAAGTACGTATGATGGCAACTGGAAAAGAATTTGAAGTAACAGAAGTAGGTGTGTTTACACCGAAAACTACGCAACGTGATGAGTTAACAGTAGGTGATGTAGGTTTCTTAGCGGCATCGATTAAAAATGTTGGTGACACACGCGTTGGTGATACGATTACACATGCGAAACGTCCAGCAGCTGAGCCATTACCTGGTTACCGTAAATTAAATCCAATGGTATTCTGTGGTCTGTACCCGATTGACTCTGCACGTTACAACGACTTACGTGATGCGCTAGAGAAATTAGAATTAAACGATTCTGCTCTTGAGTTTGAGCCAGAAACATCTCAAGCGCTAGGATTTGGTTTCCGTTGTGGATTCTTAGGACTTCTTCATATGGAAATCATTCAAGAGCGTATTGAACGTGAATTTAAAATTGATTTAATTACAACAGCGCCAAGTGTTATTTATAAAGTATTCTTAACGAATGGTGAAGACATGATTGTCGATAACCCGTCTAATATGCCGGATCCACAGACAATTGATCGTGTTGAAGAGCCATTTGTTAAAGCAGCAATTATGGTTCCGAATGACTATGTTGGAGCTGTAATGGAAATCTGCCAAGGTAAACGCGGAACGTTTATTGATATGCAATATTTAGATGAAACGCGTGTTACTTTGACATATGAAATCCCATTATCAGAAATCGTATATGACTTCTTCGATCAGTTGAAATCAAATACGAAAGGATATGCATCATTTGATTATGAGTTAATTGGTTACAAGCCATCTAAACTTGTGAAAATGGATATTCTTTTAAATTCTGAGCAAGTCGATGCTCTATCATTTATCGTACACCGTGATTCAGCATATGACCGTGGTAAAGTAATCGTAGAAAAATTAAAAGAATTAATTCCAAGACAGCAGTTCGAAGTGCCAATTCAAGCGACGATCGGAAACAAAGTTGTAGCGCGTTCTACAATTAAAGCGATGCGTAAAAACGTACTTGCGAAATGTTACGGTGGTGACATTTCTCGTAAGCGTAAACTTCTTGATAAGCAAAAAGAAGGTAAAAAACGTATGAAGTCTGTTGGTTCTGTAGAAGTACCGCAAGAAGCATTCATGGCTGTACTGAAAATGGATGACAACTAATAGTTGGAATGAAAAAAGAAGTCGTTTATGCGGCTTCTTTTTTACGTATAATTACTTTTTAGACATCTGAGTAGCTCTCATTTACAATAGTGAGAGAGCTTTTTAGTTCATATAAAGTTAGGAGTTTGTTAATGTCCGAAAATATTCGAAAAGATATTCAAGAAAAAATACAAAATGGCAATTTTAATTGTGAAAAGGAATTGACGCTTTCTATTATTAGTGGAAAGTGGAAAGTTGTGATATTGTGGCATCTTGGTGTGGAAGGGCCTCATCGTTTTAGTGAATTACAGCGATTATTTCCGAGCATTTCTCATAAAGTTTTATCAAACCAATTAAAAGAGTTAATGGAAGATGGGATTGTTGATCGAACAGTATACCCAGAAATTCCACCGCGAGTGGAATATTATATGACGGAATTAGGCATGTCGCTTTTACCAATCGTTGAAATGATGTATGATTGGGGAAAAATGCGAATGGAACAAATTCGTAATACGTTAGAGAAGTAAAAGAAGCCTCCCGAGCGTGGAGGTTTTCTTTTTAGAAAGGTAGGAGTTATTTTTGGTGCAAGCTGCATATATTCATATTCCGTTTTGTCAGCATATTTGTCACTATTGTGATTTTAATAAAGTGTTTATTGAACGCCAGCCGGTCGATCAATATTTAGAGTATTTAGAGAAAGAAATAATAAATACAGTTCAAAAGGTACCGTTTGATAGTATGAAAACGATTTTTGTTGGCGGGGGAACTCCAACAGCATTAAATATGGAACAGACAAAGAAATTATTAAATATTATAAATCGTCGTTTACGTCCGTTTGCCCCGAATTGTGAATTAACATTTGAAGCGAATCCAGGTGATTTGCCGAAAGAGAAATTAAATGTATTGCTAGAAGGTGGAGTGAACCGAATTAGTTTTGGGGTGCAAACATTTCGAGATGAATTGCTTGAGAAAATTGGACGTAAGCATACGAGAGAAGATGCGTTTGTAGCAATTAGAGAAGCGCAGGAAGTAGGCTTTAAAAATATAAATGTAGATATTATTTATGCTCTGCCAGGACAGACGATAGAAGATGTAAAAGAAACATTAGACATTGCTTTTACGCTTGGTGTACAACATTTCTCGGCATATTCATTAATTGTGGAACCGAAAACAGTATTTTATAACTTAATGAATAAAGGGAAATTAAGACTTCCAGGTGAAGACCACGAAGCGAAAATGTACGAAATGGTAATGGATGAAATGGAGAAACATGGCTATACCCAGTATGAAATTAGTAATTTTTCAAAAGGTAATAATGAAAGTAGACATAATCTCACATACTGGAATAATGAAGAGTATTATGGATTTGGAGCTGGAGCGCATAGTTATGTAAATGGAGAACGTATCCAAAATGTAGGGCCGCTCAAGCAATATTTCAATAAAATCGATGAAACCGGATTTCCGTATTTAGATGTTCACGTGGTGACGGAGAAAGAAAAAATGGAAGAAGAATTGTTCTTAGGACTCCGAAAAACAAAAGGTGTATCTAAAATAGCGTTTCAAAAGAAATTTAATATGGAAATGGATCAAGTTTTCGCGAAGCAGTTACAAAACAACCAAGAACAAGGATTGCTTGAAGAGAGCGATGGATATGTTCGTTTAACGCGAAAAGGGAAATTATTAGGGAATGAAGTATTCCAATCATTTTTGATTGACTAATTAAATGTTCCATTAACGTGAAAAAGTTTCATTATTTCGTGACGTTTCCGTTGACAATTGAATGTCAATTTTGGTAAGTTATTAATAGATTTAGCACTCGAAGACAAAGAGTGCTAACAGAGGTGATGATGAGATGCTTACGGAACGTCAGCTCTTAATTTTACAAACAATTATTGATGACTTTATTGGATCAGCGCAACCTGTTGGGTCAAGAACGTTGGCTAAAAAAGATGAAATTACGTTTAGTTCAGCTACTATACGAAATGAAATGGCTGATTTAGAAGAACTAGGATTTATTGAGAAAACGCACAGTTCTTCTGGACGTGTTCCTTCTGAAAAAGGATACCGATTTTATGTAGACCATCTTTTAGCGCCGCAAAATTTACCGAACGATGAAATTGTACAAATTAAAGATTTATTTGCTGAAAGAATTTTTGAAGCGGAAAAGATTGCACAGCAATCGGCTCAAATTTTATCAGAGCTTACAAATTATACGGCCATTGTTCTTGGACCGAAGTTAAGCACAAATAAACTTAAAAACGTACAAATTGTTCCGCTTGATCGTCAAACCGCAGTCGCTATTATTGTAACGGATACAGGGCATGTACAAAGCAAAACGATTACCGTTCCGGAATCTGTTGATTTATCAGATTTAGAAAAAATGGTTAATATTTTAAATGAAAAGCTATCAGGCGTACCAATGTCGGAACTCCATAATAAAATCTTTAAGGAGATTGTTACGGTATTGCGTGGGTATGTTCATAATTACGATAGTGCAATAAAAATATTGGATGGTACATTTCAAGTTCCGTTATCGGAAAAGATATACTTTGGAGGGAAGGCAAATATGCTTTCGCAACCAGAGTTTCATGACATTCAAAAAGTTAGATCTTTACTTACCATGATTGATAACGAAGCTGAGTTTTATGATATTTTGCGTCATAAACAAGTTGGTATTCAAGTGAAAATTGGTAGGGAAAACTCTGCGACAGCCATGGAAGATTGTAGTTTGATTTCTGCAACATATTCGATTGGAGAAGAACAACTTGGAACAATTGCAATTTTAGGTCCAACGAGAATGCAATACTCTCGTGTAATTAGTTTGTTGCAGTTATTTACAAGGCAAATTACAGATGGACTAAAAAAATAAAGAATAAAGAAGAATACATTCGCTCAAGTGATAAGCAATACATCACTGTGTGTAATATATAACTATACTTAGGTAATCATGCTATGCATGATACCTAATACCTTTTAAGGAGGTGAAAATTGTGGAAGAGCGTAACGAACAAGTTGTAGAAGAAGTGAAAGAAGAAGTAAAAGAAGCACAAGTTGAAGAAGCCGTAACATCTGAAGACAGCGAAGAAACTGTTGAAGAAAAAAGTGAGGCTGCTCTTTTACAAGAAAAAGTAGATGAATTGCAAGCGAAACTGACGGAAACGGAAGGCCGTATGCTACGTCTACAAGCTGATTTTGAAAATTATAAGCGTCGTGTTCAAATGGATAAACAGGCTGCTGAAAAATATAGAGCACAAAGTCTTGTTTCAGATATTTTGCCAGCTCTTGATAATTTTGAAAGAGCGATGCAAGTGGAAGCAACTGATGAGCAAATGAAGTCCTTATTACAAGGGATGGAAATGGTATATCGTCAATTGTTAGAAGCGATGACAAAAGAAGGTGTAGAAGCGATTGAAGCTGTTGGTAAACAGTTTGATCCTCATGAACACCAAGCTGTTATGCAAGTAGAAGACAGCGAATTTGAATCAAATGCGGTTGTGGAAGAATTCCAAAAAGGTTATAAATTAAAAGACCGTGTAATTCGCCCATCGATGGTAAAAGTAAATCAATAATTTACATAAAAGTAGGAGGATTCGCCATGAGTAAAATTATCGGTATTGACTTAGGTACAACAAACTCTTGTGTAGCTGTTATGGAAGGTGGAGAACCAAAGGTTATCCCAAATCCAGAAGGAAACCGTACAACACCTTCTGTTGTAGCTTTCAAAAATGAAGAACGTCAAGTTGGGGAAGTAGCAAAGCGTCAAGCAATTACAAACCCAAATACAATCATGTCTGTTAAACGTCATATGGGTACAGACTACAAAGTAGAAATTGAAGGTAAAGAATATACACCTCAAGAAATTTCTGCAATCATTTTACAAAACTTAAAAGCTTCTGCTGAAGCATATTTAGGTGAAACAGTAACGAAAGCTGTTATTACAGTACCTGCATACTTCAACGATGCAGAGCGTCAAGCAACGAAAGATGCTGGTCGTATCGCTGGTTTAGAAGTTGAGCGTATCATTAACGAACCAACAGCAGCAGCGCTTGCTTACGGTTTAGAAAAACAAGATGAAGAGCAAAAAATCTTAGTATATGACTTAGGTGGCGGTACATTTGACGTATCTATCCTTGAGTTAGCAGATGGAACATTTGAAGTTATTTCAACTGCTGGTGACAACCGTCTTGGTGGAGATGACTTTGACCAAGTTATCATTGATCACTTAGTAGCTGAGTTCAAAAAAGAAAATAACATTGATTTAAGCCAAGATAAAATGGCACTTCAACGTTTGAAAGATGCAGCTGAAAAAGCGAAAAAAGATCTTTCAGGTGTAACACAAACACAAATTTCATTGCCATTCATTAGTGCTGGGGCTGCTGGTCCATTACACTTAGAATTAACATTAACAAGAGCGAAATTCGAAGAGCTTTCAGCAAACCTTGTTGAAAGAACATTAGAACCAACTCGTCGTGCTTTAAAAGATGCTGGTCTATCTGCAAGTGAATTAGATCGCGTTATCCTTGTAGGTGGTTCTACTCGTATCCCAGCTGTACAAGAAGCTATTAAACGTGAAACTGGTAAAGAACCATATAAAGGTGTAAACCCGGATGAAGTTGTAGCATTAGGTGCTGCAGTTCAAGGTGGCGTACTTACTGGTGATGTAGAAGGCGTACTATTATTAGATGTAACTCCACTTTCTTTAGGTATTGAAACTATGGGTGGTGTGTTCACGAAATTAATCGAGCGTAACACTACAATTCCAACGAGTAAATCACAAGTATTCTCAACAGCTGCTGATAACCAACCAGCAGTAGACATTCACGTATTACAAGGTGAGCGTCCAATGTCAGCTGACAACAAAACGTTAGGACGTTTCCAATTAACGGATATCCCACCAGCACCACGTGGTATTCCACAAATCGAAGTAACATTCGATATTGATGCGAACGGTATCGTTAACGTACGTGCAAAAGATTTAGGAACAAGCAAAGAACAAGCTATTACAATCCAATCTTCTTCAGGTCTTTCTGATGAAGAAGTAGATCGTATGGTAAAAGAAGCAGAAGCAAACGCTGACGCTGACCAAAAACGTAAGGAAGAAGTTGAACTTCGTAACGAAGCTGACCAACTTGTATTCCAAACAGATAAAGTTGTAAAAGATTTAGAAGGTAAAGTAGATGCAGCTGAAGTTGCAAAAGCAACAGAAGCGAAAGAAGCATTACAAGCTGCGATTGAGAAGAACGAGCTTGAGGAAATCCGTGCGAAAAAAGACGCTTTACAAGAAATCGTACAACAACTAACTGTTAAACTATATGAGCAAGCTCAAGCAGCTGCAGGGCAAGCAGAAGGTGCACAAGGAGCACAAGATGCTGGCGCGAAGAAAGACAATGTAGTAGACGCTGAGTTTGAAGAAGTAAAAGAAGACAAGTAATTCAACTTTAAACATAATAAGTAAGATGACAAAAAGTCAAAGTCAAGCGTGCCTTGGCTTTGGCTTTTTTCACGAATGAGAAGGAATGTGTGAGGGTCTTAAGTTTTTTACTTTGCATACTGTAAGTGAGGAAACTTTGTTGCAAAGCACTTTCTTTCGGTGTTAAAATTACGTTTATGTGAAAGATTCGGGGGTTGTAAATTTATGAGTAAACGAGATTATTATGAGGTCCTTGGACTTAGCAAGGGTGCTTCAAAAGATGAAATAAAAAAAGCGTATCGTCGTTTGGCTAAAAAATACCATCCAGACGTAAGTAAAGAAGAAAATGCAATTGAAAAGTTTAAAGAAGTACAAGAAGCATACGAAGTATTAAGCGACGATCAAAAGCGTGCGCAATATGATCAATTTGGTCATGCTGGTGCTAATCAAGGCTTCGGTGGCTTTGGCGGCGGAGGAGACTTCGGTGGTGGCTTCGGTTTTGAAGATATCTTTAGTTCATTCTTTGGCGGCGGTGGCGGCAGACGTCGTGATCCAAATGCTCCGCGCCAAGGTGCTGACTTACAATATCAAGTCACTTTAGATTTTGAAGAAGCTATTTTTGGTAAAGAGTTAAATGTTGAGATTCCAGTAGAAGATCCATGTGATACTTGTAAAGGTAGCGGGGCAAAACCAGGAACTTCAAAAGAAACATGTAAACATTGCTCAGGATCAGGGCAAGTAAGTGTAGAACAAAATACACCATTTGGTCGTATCGTAAACCGTCAAGCTTGCGGTCATTGTTCAGGAACTGGGCAAATCATTAAAGAAAAATGTACGACATGCCACGGTTCTGGTAAAGTTCGTAAACGTAAAAAAATCAATGTTAAAATTCCAGCAGGTATCGATAATGGTCAACAAATCCGCGTATCTGGAAAAGGTGAAGCGGGCGTAAATGGCGGCCCAGCAGGAGATTTATATGTTGTTGTTCATGTAAGAAATCATGAATTCTTTGAGCGCGAAGGAGATCACATTATTTGCGAAATGCCATTAACATTTGCGCAAATGGCACTTGGTGATGAAGTAGAAGTTCCTACTGTTCATGGTAAAGTGAAGCTGAAAATTCCAGCAGGAACACAAACAGGAACAGAATTCCGCCTAAAAGGAAAGGGTGCTCCGAACGTACGTGGATACGGTCAAGGAGATCAATATGTAGTCGTGCGTGTTGTTGTACCGACGAAATTAACTTCACAGCAAAAAGATTTATTGCGTGAATTTGCAGGACAAGAAGAGCAGGATGATAGTTTATTCGGAAAGCTTAAACGTGCTTTCAAAGGGGAATAATGGAAATAAAAAATGGAGTTGGTAAATTGTGAAATGGTCAGAAATTAGTATTCATACAACAGAAGAAGCAGTAGAAGCTGTCTCTCATATTTTACATGAAGCTGGTGCTAGTGGAGTTGCGATTGAGGACCCAGCGGAGTTGACGAAAGAGCGCGAGCAACAATATGGTGAAATTTATGCATTGAACCCAGATGAGTATCCGGCAGAAGGTGTGTTAATAAAAGCATATTTCCCGCAAACGGATTCTTTACATGAAACAATTGCAGGTGTAAAATCATCTATTGATGTGCTTCCATCTTACGACATCGAAATTGGTACTGGAAATATTACCGTTAACGAAGTCAATGAAGAAGATTGGGCTACTGCTTGGAAAAAATATTACCATCCAGTACAAATTTCTGATACATTCACAATTGTACCGACTTGGGAAGAATATACACCATCTTCTCCGGAAGAAAAAATTATTGAATTAGATCCAGGTATGGCGTTTGGGACAGGAACTCATCCAACAACAACGATGTGTATCCGTGCTTTAGAAAAAACAGTACAGCCAGGTAACACAATCATTGATGTAGGAACAGGTTCTGGTGTGCTGAGTATTGCAGCAGCAAAACTAGGTGCGTCTTCTGTTCAAGCATATGATTTAGATCCGGTTGCGGTTGAAAGTGCAGAAATGAATGTACGTTTAAATAAAACAGATGATATCGTGACTGTTGGACAAAATAGTCTTTTAGAGGGTATTGAAGGTCCTGTTGATTTAATCGTAGCTAACTTATTAGCAGAAATTATTCTTTTATTCCCTGAAGATGCAGCAAGAGTTGTGAAGTCAGGCGGATTATTTATTACATCGGGCATTATTGCTGCAAAGGAAAAAGTAATTTCTGAAGCGCTAGAAAAAGCTGGATTTACAATTGAAGAAGTGTTGCGAATGGAAGATTGGGTAGCAATTATTGCACGAAATGCGTAATATAGATTTTAGTCTATAATGAAAAGGGGAGTCTCTCACTATAAGGTGAGGGACTTGCCGTTTGTTATATGAAAAATGATAACGTTTCGTTCTTTTCGTAAGTATTGGCT
Organism: Bacillus cereus group sp. Bc061; assembly: GCF_027715825.1. Lineage (NCBI taxonomy): Bacteria > Bacillati > Bacillota > Bacilli > Caryophanales > Bacillaceae > Bacillus > Bacillus cereus group sp. Bc061. The sequence continues at coordinate 588,414 of NZ_JAQFTZ010000002.1, read as the reverse complement.
TACGAAAGGAACGAAACTCTACTAAGGTGATTATATGCAACGTTATTTTGTAGAAGAGAAATATGTAAATGAGACAAGTATTCGCATTGTAGGTGATGACGTACATCATATAGCAAGAGTGATGCGTATGTCAGCTGGTGATTACATTTATTGCTGTGTAAACGGAAAAACAGCCGTATGTTCAATTGATGAAATTACCAGTGAATTTATTCATACGGCTATTGTAGAATGGGTAGAGACGTCAAGTGAACTTCCTGTTTTCGTGACGATTGCAAGTGGACTGCCGAAAGGAGACAAGCTAGAGTTAATTTTTCAAAAAGGAACTGAGCTTGGGGCAGCTGCATTCTTACCATTTCAAGCATCTCGCTCTATCGTAAAATGGGATGCGAAAAAAGCTGATAAAAAAGTTGAGCGTTTAAGAAAAATTGTGAAAGAAGCTGCGGAACAATCACATAGAAGTGAAATTCCAGAAGTACACACCCCAGCATCGTTTAAACAATTGCTGTCAATGAGTGGTGAGTATGATGTTTGCCTTGTTGCTTACGAAGAGGAAGCGAAACAAGGCGAGAAATCTAATTTTGCGAAAGCTTTAACGATGATGAAACCAGGTCAAAAGCTATTGATTGTATTTGGCCCAGAAGGCGGTTTAGCTGAGGAAGAGATTACAGCGCTTCGTGAACATAAATTTGTACCATGTAGTTTAGGACCAAGAATTTTAAGAACAGAAACGGCGCCGTTATACGCGTTAAGTGCTGCTTCGTATCATTTTGAATTGATGGGGTGATGATCAATGTCAACTGTTGCGTTCCATACGTTAGGTTGTAAAGTAAACCACTATGAAACAGAAGCCATTTGGCAATTGTTTAAACAAGGTGGATATGAAAGAACTGAATATGAAAAGAAAGCTGATGTATATGTTATCAATACATGTACAGTAACAAATACGGGAGATAAGAAAAGTCGTCAAGTTATTAGACGTGCTGTTCGTCAAAACCCAGATGCGGTTATTTGTGTAACGGGATGTTATGCACAAACATCTCCAGCGGAAATTATGGCGATTCCAGGTGTAGATATTGTAGTTGGTACACAAGATCGTGAAAAGATGTTAGGATACATCGAAGAATTCCGTAAAGAGCGTCAGCCAATTAATGCTGTCCGCAACATTATGAAAACACGTGTATACGAAGAACTGGATGTACCTTACTTCACGGATCGTACACGTGCATCTTTAAAAATACAAGAAGGTTGTAATAACTTCTGTACATTCTGTATTATTCCTTGGGCGCGTGGTTTAATGCGTTCTCGCGATGGGAAAGAAGTTATTAAACAAGCGCAGCAATTAGTAGATGCAGGCTATAAGGAAATCGTATTAACAGGTATTCATACAGGTGGATACGGTGAAGATATTAAAGATTATAACTTAGCTGGATTACTTCGTGATATGGAAGCGGAAGTAGACGGATTAAAACGTCTTCGTATTTCTTCTATTGAAGCGAGTCAGATTTCAGATGAAGTAATTGAAGTGTTAGATAAGTCTGAAGTAGTTGTACGTCATTTACACATTCCGTTGCAATCTGGATCTAATACTGTATTAAAGCGTATGCGTCGTAAATATACGATGGAATTTTTCCAGGAGCGCTTAGATCGTTTGAAAGAAGCGTTACCAGGTCTTGCGATTACATCAGACGTAATCGTTGGTTTCCCAGGTGAAACAGAAGAAGAATTCATGGAAACATACAATTTCATTAAAGAGAATCGCTTCTCTGAGTTGCACGTATTCCCGTACTCAAAACGTACAGGAACACCTGCAGCGCGTATGGAAGATCAAGTTCCTGAAGATGTGAAGAATGATCGTGTTCACCGTTTAATTGAACTATCTAATCAATTAGCGAAAGAGTATGCATCACAGTTTGAAGGAGAAGTACTTGAAATTATTCCAGAAGAACAATTTAAAGAGGGCGACCGTGAAGGCCTATATGTAGGTTATACAGATAACTACTTGAAAATTGTATTTGAAGGATCAGAAGAATTAATCGGTAAATTAGTGAAAGTAAAAATCACAAAAGCTGGTTATCCATATAACGAAGCGCAATTTGTTCGTGTCCTTGAAGATGATGTGAAAAAGGAATCAGCAAGCGCATAAAGTGAAACTTTAATGAGCGTGGGATTCATTCCCCGCTCATTATTAGCCCGCACCAATCGGGATAAAAAAGCATGCAAACGGAAACGATTTGCATGCTTTCTTTTTTAGTGGAGAAGTTAAGTACTGAAAATGTACGAAATGAGTAGTTTTTCCGTACGTTTCTGCATGAAAAAAGGTATAATGACAAAAATATAGTTGCCTTCAGGGGAAAAGATAACAGCTATCTGCATAGTTTTTGAAAAAGGAAGAGCATCTATTCTTCTTTTATTCTGTCAAATAGTTGACCTGAAGTGATAAAATGTATTATAATCGTAAAAGACATGCTGAAGAAGTGTTTCTTTTTGCATGCTGGAGTTAGTATGTAAGTGTGATGTTTCGGAGGGAGGGAAAGAGAATGTCAAAAACAGTCGTTCGTAAAAACGAGTCTTTGGAGGATGCACTTCGCCGTTTTAAAAGATCGGTTTCTAAAACTGGTACACTTGCTGAAGCAAGAAAGCGCGAGTTTTATGAAAAACCAAGTGTAAAACGTAAGAAGAAATCTGAAGCGGCAAGAAAGCGTAAATTCTAAGAGAGGGTGTAAGTTATGAGTCTTCTCGGTCGTTTAAACGATGATATGAAACAAGCGATGAAGAATAAACAAAAAGAAAAATTAACCGTCATTCGTATGGTTAAGGCTGCTTTACAAAATGAAGGTATTAAACTACAGCATACTCTTACTGAAGAAGAGGAACTAACAGTTTTAGCTCGTGAAGTAAAACAGCATAAGGACTCCCTCCTTGAATTTAAAAAAGCTGGTCGTGAAGACCTTGTTAATAAACTGCAAAGTGAAATTCAGATTTTAAGCGCATATTTGCCGGAGCAATTAACGGAAGAAGAGCTAGTTGATATAATCAAGCAAGTTATTTCTGAAGTTGGTGCGACGTCTAAAGCAGATATGGGTAAGGTGATGACTGCTGTTATGCCGAAAGTAAAAGGTAAAACAGATGGATCGCTTGTGAATAAGCTGGTTATCCAGCTATTAGCATAAAAAAACGTCTCATTTCGTATGAGACGTTTTTTTATGCTTTTTTCAGTTTGGACGTGATATTACAAGCTCTTTTTTCATACATATGGGATGAGAGGGGGTCTTTTGGGATGAAAAAATTAGAACAAATGAAGAATTGGTTAACGAAGCAAATAGACCTACCAGTGGATGTGCTAATGGATCTACCTCGGATCACGCTTGTTGGGCAAGTGCATATCTATATAGAAAATCATCGAGGTTTATTAGTGTTTTCAGATAAAGAAGTAAGATTGTTGTTAAAACATGGTCAGTTATTGATTAAGGGGCAGTCCTTTGTTATTAAAACAATCCTTCCGGAAGAACTTTTGCTTGAAGGGATAATTGAGCAAGTGACGTTTTTAGAAGACGAACAGAAAGAGAAGTAAGGGAAACTTCCGTATGTGAAGTTTTTCTTCTTTATTCTAATGATTTGTCCCTACTATTTAAGTTTATCCCGCTTTAATGGGCAGTAAGCCCCCGCCTCAAAATTCAGCGAAAGCAAAGAAGTTAGGTGGGGGTCGGGCTATCCATTAAAGTCCAATTGGTGAGGGCTGATTAAAGTCTCACTTTATCCCGCTATTTATGGAAAATAAAACTCTTTATTTCATTTTCGTACGAGCTATTTTGCTAATTAAAGTGAAAAGTAGTGTGTCTACTTTTGGAAAGGTAGTGAAGGTAGTAGATGAAAAATAAATGGTTTATAAAGTGGCTTGGATATGTGAAGGTACGAATTGAAGGTAGAGGAGCGGAGCGGTTTGTTAACGAATGTGTGCGTAGAAAATTATTAGTTTGGGACGTTAAGAAAATCGCCGATGAAACGTTAGTCTTTTGTATGCTATTACGAGATGTGAAAAAAATAAAGCCGATTTATAGAAAAAATGAGTGTAAACTATATTTTATTGGGCGTTACGGTTTTCCATTTTGGAATAAGCGCTTAATTAAAAATAGTGGATTCTTAATTGGTTTTTTAATTTTCTTCTTTGGTATGATTGCATTATCGAATATGGTTTGGAAAATTGAAATTACAGGAGCGAAACCTGAAACAGAATATATATTGATGAAAGAATTGGACAAAATGGGTATTAAAAAAGGAAAATTACAATTCCAAATGCCTAGTGTAGAAGATGTACAACGTCATTTGACGGACAATATTAATGCGATTACTTGGGCAGGACTAGAAGTAAGGGGAACGACGTACCATTTTAAAATTGTTGAAAAAAATGAGCCGAAAAAAGAAAAAGAACAAAGGCCGCAAAATTTAGTGGCAAAAAAAGAAGCGATTGTTACAAAAACATTTGTTGAAGTTGGAAAACCAGTCGTTTTAAAAAATGATCATGTAGAAAAAGGGCAGCTTCTCGTATCAGGGATATACGGTAATGAGGAGAGTCCAACCATTGTTTCGGCGAAAGGTATTGTATATGGAGAAACGTGGTACACCTCTGAGGTGAATGTACCACTCAAGACGCAATTTCAAGTATATACTGGTAATACGTATAATGAGCATTACCTTACATTTGGGAGTACAAAAATAAAAATATGGGGATTTCAGCATGATAAGTATAAACGTTCTCGTACGGAAAGTGTAAAACATGATGTGAAATTATTTGGTTTTACACTGCCGATTGCATATGAAAAAGATGTAGTGCGAGAAGAGGAAGAGGCGAACCGAGAATATACAGAAAAACAGGCAATGAAAGTAGCGAAAGAAATGGCCGAAAAAGAACTAAAGAAAAAATTGGATGAACATGCTATGATTGTAAGTGATAAGATTTTGAGTAAAGAGGTTGAGGCGGATCAACTAAAAGTCACTTTGCATTATACTGTGATTGAAAATATTGCAGAGCCACAACCAATATCCGAATCCGATATTCAAGGAGACTGAGTAATGGCAGAACAATTAGTAGAAATGAACCAACAATTGGAAAATACTAACGAAGCAATCGCTCTTTTTGGAGTCAATGATGCTCATTTGAAAGTAATTGAACGGGAACTGAATGTATCAATCGTAACTAGAGGTGAAACTGTTCATGCATCTGGAGCAGTTGAAACTGTGACACTCGTAGAAAAAATCTTACAACAACTACTTGTTGTTATTCGAAAAGGTGTGTCAATTACAGAAAGAGATGTTGCGTATGCAATTCAGCTCGCACAACAAGGGAAAATTGCTCAATTTGAAGAGTTATATGAAGAAGAAATCTTTAAAACGGCAAAAGGTAAATCCATTCGTGTAAAAACGATGGGACAAAGAAGATATATTCATGCAATGAAGAAAAATGATATTGTATTTGGAATAGGACCTGCCGGGACTGGGAAAACATACTTAGCTGTAGTAATGGCTGTAAGAGCTTTAAAGCAAGGGTATGTAAAGAAAATCATTTTAACGAGACCGGCTGTAGAAGCTGGAGAAAGTTTAGGATTTTTACCAGGTGATTTGAAAGAGAAGGTAGATCCGTACTTACGTCCATTGTATGATGCTCTGCACGATATTCTTGGACAAGAATATACGCAGCGTATGATGGAGAGAGGTGTAATTGAAATCGCGCCTCTTGCTTATATGAGAGGACGTACGCTCGATGATTCATTTGTTATTTTAGATGAAGCGCAAAATACAACGGGTGCACAAATAAAAATGTTTTTAACTAGATTAGGTTTTAGTTCTAAAATGGTTATTACGGGGGACCCTTCACAAGTAGACTTACCAAAGGGGGTAAAATCAGGGCTTACGCTAGCCGCTAACATTTTATCTGGTGTATCAGGTCTTTCATTCATTACGTTAGAACAAACGGACGTTGTAAGGCATCCACTGGTACAACGTATTATTGAGGCATATGATAAAATGGAATGATCCTATTTGTCAGGATCATTTCTTTTTGTATTAAGGTTGGCGAACGGCATATTTTTTACTATCATAAAAGATAAGAGAAATAAACTATAGGTACTGGTGTATAAAAATGTTACCTAAAAGTATCGTTGGCTAGAAGAAATGAAAGCTATAAATAGTTTCACTTTATTTCTAGAGAGGAGAAGGTATTGAAATCATGTTAAGATCTCAAGAAATTTCTAAGTGGTTTCGTAATTTACAACATTCGAAAAAACTAAGTTGGATTTCTTACGTTTTATTAGGAGCAGTGCTGTTTTTCGCACTTATGAATAATGTGAAACCAGAGCAATTAGATGTTGATATGTATTCTATTGCGAAAAAAACAATTCATTCTCCTATTAAAATTGAAGATAAGGTTATAACGGAAAGAAAAAAACAAGAGGCCGCTCAAAAAGTCGGGGATCAATATACATATAGAAGTGAATATAAACAAAATAGAGTAGATATTGTAAATGATGTTTTTGCTAAGGTGAATGAAGTAATTCAGGAGATGAAAGCTGCTGGACCTGAAGAGCAAAAAAAGATGACCGATGCGAATAAATTAGAAAAGTTGAAGAAGAAGTTGCCATCTAATTTAACGAAGGAATTATCGGATGAGAATTTATTATACTTTATTAATGCAGAACCGGATCAATTAGAATTAGCAAAGAATGCGGCTTTAACGTCTGTTAGCGTTATCATGGGTGGAAATATTAAAATGTCCGAAGAAATGGCAGCGAAAGAGCGATTTGTTAATGAAATGAAAAGCCTGAATGTGAATAGCGGATTGAAAGAAGCTGTGAATGCGCTAGGATCATATGCGATTACAGCAAATTATTTCTATGACCCGGCTGTAACGAAAGAGAAGAAGAAAGCAGAAGAAGATTTAGTTCCACCTGTTTATATTCTTCAAGGACAAGTTATTGTTAGAGAAGGTGAAACAATTTCAAGTGATATGTATAATCAGTTGAAATTAGTCGGTTTATTAGAAAAAGGTAATAGTTTTCAGCCTTATGTTGGATTAGCGGTGCTCATTGGTGTGTTACTATACTTTATGCATAAACAGTTTGAAGTATTTTTACAGCGGAAAAGAGAAGACAAACCGTACATTTTAGCGTATATTACAATTTTGTCTATCACGATTGTTTTAATGAAAATTATTAGTTTGTTTCAAAAGCTTGAATATGCAGGAATTGCGTATGTTGTCCCAGTTGCGATGGGAACGATACTTGTAAAACTAATGATTGGCGATCGATTTGTATTTTTAACAAGTATGATTTTTTCTGTGTGCGGAAGTATTATGTTTAATGAAGGAGTAACAAGTACACTAAATTATAGTGTAGGCATTTATGTGTTATTAAGTTCATTATCAGTGAGCATTTTCTTAAGAGAAAAAAATCGTCGTACGATGATTTTACAAGCTGGTATACTCGTTTCAATCTTAAATGTAGTCGTCTTGGCGGCGTTATTATTATTACGTAATGGGAATTTTTCGCCTCTTGAAATTGGTACCCAATTATTAATGGCTTCCCTTTCAGGAATTATCTCATCCGTTTTGGCTATGGGGATATTACCATATTTAGAAAGTGGACTTGGAATTGTATCAAGTATGAAGCTTATGGAATTATCAAGTCCGAATCATCCGCTGTTGCGTAGAATTTTATTAGAAGCGCCAGGGACATATCACCATAGTGTAATGGTAGCGAATCTTTCTGAGGCGGCTTGTGAAGCAGTTGGAGCAAATGGTGTATTAGCGCGTGTAGGGGCTTACTATCATGATGTAGGAAAAACAGTACAACCACAATTCTTTATTGAAAACCAGATGGGAATTGAAAATCCGCATGATAAATTAGATCCTGTGACGAGTAAAGATATTATCATTGCTCATGTAACCGATGGAGTAAAGATGCTCGAAGAATACCATATTCCGCAAGAAATTATCGATATTGCTGGACAACACCATGGTACAACGCTCCTGAAATATTTTTATTATAAGGCGATTAAAGAAGATAAAGAAAAATATACAGAAGAGATGTTCCGTTATCCGGGATCAAAAGCAACTTCTAAAGAATCGGCAATCGTTGGTATTGCGGATAGTGTTGAGGCAGCGGTACGTTCTATGAATCACCCAACGCCAGATCAAATTAATAATTTAGTACAAAGTATTATTAAAGATCGCCTGCAGGATGGGCAATTTAGTGAATGTGATTTGACATTTAAGGAACTACAAATCGTTGGAAAAACGTTATGTGAAACGTTAAATGGTATTTTCCATTCGCGTATTACATATCCGGAACCACCGGAAGATAAGGAGAAAGAATGAGTTTATTAATTGATTTCATTGATGAAACAGAAGAAGTGAAAGAAGAGTATGTGAATTTAATTCGTGAGATATTAGGGAAAGCAGCTCAAATGGAAAAAATAGAGGATGGTGCAGAGTTATCAGTAACATTTGTAGATAACGAACGCATTCGCGAGATTAATCGTGATTACCGAGATAAGGATCAGCCTACTGATGTCATTTCTTTTGCTATGGAAGAAATGGGAGAAGGAGAAATGGAAATTGTAGGTGTAGAGATGCCGCGTATGTTAGGTGATCTTATTATTTCTATTCCGAGAGCGAAAGAACAAGCTGAAGAGTATGGACATTCTTTTGATCGTGAACTTGGCTTTTTAGCGTTACATGGCTTTTTACATTTACTTGGTTATGACCACATGACAGAAGAGGATGAAAAAGAAATGTTCGGAAGACAAAAAGAAATTTTAGAAGCATTTGGATTAGGACGATGAAAAAAGGAAAACTTATAGATAGTTTTGGGTATGCTATAGTCGGTATATTCTTTTGTCTTCGTCATGAACGAAATATGAAAATTCATTATTTAGCCGCAGTTGTTGTTATATGCTGCGGCTTTTATTTCCATATTACAAAAGTAGAATGGATGGTATTACTTATTGTAATAGGAATTGTAATGAGTTTAGAGATGGTAAATACGGCTGTGGAAAAAACAGTAGATTTAGCGACTACCGATATACATCCGTTTGCGAAAGTCGCAAAGGATGTCGCGGCGGGAGCGGTTTTATTGTTTGCGATAATAGCCGTTATAATTGGTGCTATTATCTTTTTACCGTATGTGGTATAGTTGCATTCCAAAGCTTTTCTTAAGCTTTGAAGGTGCCGTAAAGGCCTTTAATAAGAGAGTGTATCTATTCACAGCTGTGAACAGGAAGGATGCGGGAATATGAATGGTCAACAATTAATTCAAGAAGCAATCGAAGCGCGTAAACAAGCGTACGTACCATATTCTAAATTTCAAGTAGGTGCAGCATTATTAACGCAGGATGGAAAAGTATATCGTGGATGTAATGTTGAGAATGCTTCATATGGCTTATGTAACTGTGCAGAAAGAACAGCTTTATTTAAGGCGGTTTCTGAAGGAGATAAAGAGTTTGTAGCTATCGCAATTGTGGCGGATACGAAGCGTCCAGTACCTCCTTGTGGAGCATGTCGACAAGTTATGGTAGAATTATGTAAACAGGATACGAAAGTATACCTATCAAATTTACATGGTGACGTTCAAGAGACAACAGTCGGGGAATTGTTACCAGGAGCATTTTTAGCGGAGGATTTACATGAATAGAAAAGGTTATAAATCAGGTTTTGTCTCTATTATTGGCAGACCGAATGTTGGGAAATCTACATTTTTAAATCGTATTATTGGTCAAAAAATTGCTATTATGAGTGACAAGCCACAAACAACTCGTAATAAAATTCAAGGTGTATATACAGAAAATGATTCACAAGTAATTTTTATTGATACACCAGGAATACATAAACCGAAACATAAACTAGGCGACTTCATGGTGAAGATGGCGCAAACGACATTAAAAGAAGTTGATATCGTTCTATTTATGGTGAATGCTGTTGAAGGCTTTGGTCGTGGTGAAGAATTCATCATCGAGAAGTTAAAAGAAACGAAACAACCAGTATTTTTAGTTATTAATAAAATTGACCAAGTTCACCCAGAACAATTATTAGAGCTAATTGATCAATATCGCAAATTACATGACTTTGCAGAAATCGTACCAATTTCTGCATTAGACGGTAATAACGTAGAGGCCCTAATTGGTACAATTAAAAAGTATTTACCGGAAGGACCACAATACTACCCAGATAATCAAGTAACGGATCATCCGGAGAGATTTATTATTGCAGAGCTTATTCGTGAGAAAGTACTACATTTAACACGTGAAGAAGTGCCGCATTCTGTAGCTGTTGTTATCGATGCAATTCAAAAACGTGAGGGCGGGGCAGTTTATATTAATGCAACGATTGTTGTGGAACGTCCGTCGCAAAAAGGGATTATTATCGGAAAACAAGGGAAGATGTTAAAAGAAGTCGGTAAGCGAGCTCGTTTTGATATTGAAGCATTACTTGGTTCTAAAGTATTTTTAGAAGTATGGGTAAAAGTGCAAAAAGATTGGCGTAATAAAATGTCTCAGCTTCGTGACCTTGGTTTCCGCGAAGACGAGTATTAAAATAGAGTAAAGCTGTAATCAGCGGATGTTTTGTTCATCCGCTGATTATTGGTTTTTACGAGTTTTGATAAATTAGGAAAAATTTTTCTCACATGAAAATGGACAAAATGGGTCAATTTAATAACAACAAAGGAAATTGGTTTATAGGCTACGCTTATTGAGAAAGGTGGATTCTTATGCTAGATTTTACCTGGAAGTTTTTCTCCAAAACAGGAAGCATTGAGACGTATTTGCTTTTGAAAGAAATGGAAAAAGACGTAAACGATGAGATGGATCAACATGAAGAGGAGCTAGCGCATTTAGACTCTCCAATTTCTTGACCCGTTTTGTTCAAACCTTGGATGGTGACGAACATGTTTCAAAAAGTTGAGGGCATCGTTATCCGTACGACAGATTACGGAGAAACGAACAAGATTGTTACAATATTCTCAAGAGAATTGGGTAAGGTAAGTGCAATGGCAAGAGGAGCGAAAAAACCGAAAAGCCGGTTAGCATCTGTTTCGCAACTTATGACACATGGTCATTTTCTTATTCAAATGGGATCTGGACTTGGAACTTTGCAACAAGGCGAGATTATTTCAACTATGAAAGAAATTCGCGAGGATATATTTTTAACTGCTTATGCATCATTTATTGTTGAGTTAACTGATAAAGCAACAGAAGATAAAAAACATAATCCGTATTTATTTGAAATGTTATATCAAACGTTGCATTATATGTGTGAGGGTGTTGATCCAGAAGTATTATCATTAATTTATCAAACGAAAATGCTTCCGGTATTAGGGATGCGCCCGTACTTTGATACATGTGCGATTTGTCATCAAGAAACAGATTTTGTCGCCTTCTCTGTTAGGGAGGGCGGTTTTCTGTGCTCACGTCATGCTGAGCAAGATCAGTATCGTATACCAGTGGGGGAAGCCGTTCATAAATTATTGCGTCTTTTCTACCACTTCGATTTACATAGACTTGGCAATGTATCAGTGAAGGATAGCACAAAAAAACAAATGCGTTTAGTATTGAATACATATTATGATGAATATTGCGGGATTTATTTGAAATCAAGACGTTTCTTAGAACAACTTGATAAGTTTCAAATATAATTTGGGGCCGTATACGGTCCTTTTTACATCCTTTCTTTTTCGAATAGCATATTTAGTATATAATATTTAAGAGATAGTATAACTTTTTTCGTTGTGCATTAAAGGTGGTGATTATCATAGAGCTGAATAAACGGCAAGAACATATCATTCAGATTGTAAAAGATCACGGTCCTATTACAGGGGAGTCAATTGCTGCGCAATTGGGATTAACACGTGCAACGCTAAGACCAGACTTAGCAATTTTAACGATGGCTGGTTATTTAGAAGCACGTCCACGCGTAGGTTATTTTTATACGGGTAAAACTGGGGGGCAGTTATTATCTGAAGCTGTTAAGAAAATTAAAGTACAAGATTATCAATCTAGACCGGTTGTAATTGATAAAAATGTATCGGTATACGATGCGATTTGTACTATGTTTTTAGAGGATGTAGGTACATTATTCGTTGTAGATCAATCGACTCTATTAGTAGGCGTTGTATCTCGTAAAGATTTATTACGAGCTAGCTTAGGGAAGCAGGATTTAACCTCACTTCCGGTTAATATTATCATGACAAGGATGCCAAACATTGCGATGTGTCGTAGAGAAGATTCTTTATATGATATTGCGATGGAATTAATAGAAAGACAGATTGATGCGATGCCAGTTGTAAAAGATACGAAACAAGGTTTAGAAGTGGTTGGACGAATTACAAAAACAAATATTACACGTGCGTTTGTAAACTTAGTAAATAACGAATAAGTGTAATTTGTTTAAAGTGAGGTAATGTAATGGATAATAAAATCGTATATGTCGTATCTGACTCTGTAGGAGAAACGGCTGATTTGGTTGTTCGAGCAGCAATGGGGCAATTCCCATTTGCTCCTGATATTAGACGTGTGCCGTATGTAGAAGATACAGGGACATTAAAAGAAGTGATTTCGATTGCTAAGAGCAATCAAGCACTTATTTGTTTTACGTTAGTAAAGCCTGACATGCGCCAATATTTAGTGACAGAGGCTGCAAAAGAAGGTGTAGAGGCATATGATATTATTGGTCCTCTAATCGATCAAATTGAAGAAATTACTGGGCAAGTGCCTAGATATGAGCCTGGTGTTGTTCGTAGGTTAGATGAAGAATACTTTAAAAAGATTGAAGCGATTGAGTTTGCTGTGAAGTATGATGATGGTAGAGATGCACGTGGTATTTTAAAAGCAGATATCGTGTTAATTGGGATTTCGCGCACATCAAAAACACCACTTTCTCAATATTTAGCTCATAACAAACGTTTGAAAGTTGCCAACGTACCACTAGTACCAGAAGTAGATCCGCCTGAAGAATTATATCAAGTGGCTAAAGAAAAATGCTTCGGTTTGAAAATTACGCCAGAGAAGTTAAATCATATTCGAAAAGAGCGATTGAAATCACTTGGACTAAGTGATGGAGCAACATATGCCAATATTAATCGTATTAAAGAAGAGATTGATCACTTTGAGAATGTAGTTAGTAAAATAAATTGTCAAGTAATTGATGTATCGAACAAAGCGATTGAAGAAACAGCTAACATTATTGTGAATGCAGTGCAAAACCAAAAAATGTTTTAGCACATTTACCAAAGGTGAATGTGCTTTTTTCGCTCGTGAGAAACACAGTGCCTGCTGATTTCGTAATAGATGATAGCGAAGTGGTTATGCTTATATTTTTCGGTCTTTTTATTATGCTAAAGGTAGGGTTTCGCTATCCTGAAATAGAAGATGAAAAAATAAAGGGATATGTAGCGTAGTTGAAGAAAATATATTATAATAAAAAATTGTGATAAAAACCTATATTTTACGTTTAGACTTTAATTTTTCAGAATAAACTAGGGATAGGATTTAAGAAATGACATGTAATTACGTTAAATCGACAAAATCTATACAAGAAAACGCACATTATGGAAGGATTCGCAGAAGGGATGTAGAATACAGAAATATGCAAAACATCAATATGGTATGAGTTGATGCAGATGCATATACTGTGAAGGCTGACAATTGTGCGAGCTGGAACGAAATTTCATGTCAAAATTTTGTTTGTCACATCGTATGCTCATCGTTTAAGGAAGCAGCGAGGGAATTTGGATCTATGTAGATGCTGAATAAGCAAAAGTTGATTTCTTTATATGTATCAACATGCAAAAAACAGATCTCGTGATCACATAGGATATGATGCTTGCTAGTCTTCTTATGAAAAAGTGCATATGTATTGTCTCCATGAGGTACATTTGTAATAGATGAGCAAATGGATACAATTTTATATAGTAGGTACGTATCTGCGAAGTTACGCAGAAAAGGGTCTGCAAAATCGCTTGATAACGTGATCGACAACATTTTCTAATAAGTTTAGAAAAAATATTGTCGAATTATAAAGGAATTTTTTAATTTATATCGAATACAAAATACGACACGGAGATGGAGTTATGGGGAACAGAATTCCTGAAGAAGTTGTTGAACAAATTCGGACATCATCCGATATTGTCGAAGTGATTGGTGAATACGTTCAACTTAGAAAACAGGGACGTAACTATTTCGGCCTTTGTCCGTTTCATGGTGAGAATTCTCCTTCATTCTCTGTTTCATCTGACAAGCAAATTTTTCATTGCTTCGGATGTGGAGAAGGTGGAAATGTATTTTCCTTTCTAATGAAAATGGAAGGACTGGCTTTTACCGAAGCTGTTCAAAAGCTAGGTGAAAGAAATGGAATTGCGGTTGCAGAGTATACATCAGGGCAAGGACAACAAGAAGACATATCTGATGACACTGTCATCATGCAACAGGCTCATGAACTTTTGAAAAAGTATTATCATCATTTATTAGTAAATACAGAAGAAGGAAATGAAGCACTTTCGTATTTGTTAAAACGTGGTATTACAAAAGAGATGATTGAGAAGTTTGAAATTGGTTATGCGTCACCTGCTTGGGATGCAGCAACGAAAATCTTACAAAAAAGAGGTTTATCGCTATCAAGTATGGAACAAGCTGGTCTTCTCATAAGAAGCGAGAAGGATGGTAGTCATTATGATCGCTTCCGTGGAAGAGTTATGTTTCCAATCTATACGTTACAAGGTAAAGTGATAGCGTTTAGTGGAAGGGCATTAGGAGATGACACTCCGAAATATTTAAATAGCCCAGAAACACCAATTTTTCACAAAAGTAAATTGTTGTATAACTTCCACCAAGCGAGGCCGTTTATTAGAAAACGTGGGCAAGTGGTCCTTTTTGAAGGGTATGCTGACGTACTAGCTGCGGTAAAAAGTGGTGTGGAAGAAGCTGTTGCGACAATGGGAACAGCTTTAACTGAAGAACAAGCAAAACTTCTGCGACGTAACGTTGAAACTGTTGTTCTTTGCTATGATGGTGATAAAGCAGGGCGAGAAGCGACGATGAAAGCAGGGCAATTATTGTTGCAAGTTGGTTGCCAAGTGAAAGTTACATCCTTGCCAGATAAGCTTGATCCTGATGAATATGTGCAACAATATGGGACAACTGCTTTTGAAAATCTTGTGAAATCAAGTATAAGTTTTGTTGGTTTTAAAATAAATTATTTGCGTTTAGGGAAAAATTTGCAAGATGAGTCGGGCAAAGAAGAGTATGTGAAAAGTGTTTTAAAAGAGTTATCGTTGTTACAGGATGCGATGCAGGCAGAATCATATTTGAAGTCATTATCGCAAGAATTTTCGTATTCAATGGAAACACTTTTGAATCAATTGCACCAATATCGCAAAGAACAAAAGGTACAGCAAAAACAAGTAAAGCAGGTTTCTAAGCCGTCTCAAATTGTTCAAACAAAACCGAAGTTAACAGGTTTTGAAAGGGCAGAAAGAGAAATTATTTACCATATGTTGCAAAGTCCAGAAGTGGCCGTTCGTATGGAATCCCACATAGAAGATTTTCATACAGAAGAACATAAAGGGATTTTATATGAACTATACGCATATTATGAAAAGGGAAATGAACCTTCAGTCGGAACATTTTTAAGTTGGCTCTCTGATGAAAAGTTGAAAAATATTATTACTGATATTTCGACGGATGAATTTATTAATCCAGAATACACAGAAGAAGTGTTACAAGGCCATTTGGAGACGCTTAGACGTCATCAAGAAAAACTTGAAAAGATGGAAATCATCTTCAAGATAAAACAAATGGAAAAAACAGATCCTGTAGAGGCTGCTAAATATTATGTAGCATATTTACAAAATCAAAAAGCGAGAAAATAGCTTTTTTGATAAATTTTTAGTATAATGAATGTTTGTATCTCGCGTAAGGAGGGGAACAGATGGCTGACAAACCAGCTCGTTCTAAACAAATTGAAACTGAAATGACCCTTGAGCAAGTGAAAGAACAACTCACTGAGCTCGGAAAAAAACGTGGCGTTCTTACATATGAAGAGATTGCAGAACGCATGAATGGATTTGAAATTGAATCCGATCAAATGGATGAATACTATGAATATTTAGGTGAACAAGGGATTGACTTAGTTGGCGACAATGACAACGACGAAGGCCCTAATAATCGCCAAATAGCAAAATCGGAAGAAGAATTCGACCTCAATGATTTAAGTGTACCACCAGGGGTTAAAATCAACGATCCTGTTCGTATGTATTTAAAAGAAATTGGTCGTGTAGATTTACTATCTGCAGAAGAAGAAATTCGACTTGCAACGCGTATTGAAGAAGGCGATGAAGAAGCGAAACGTCGTCTTGCAGAAGCAAACTTACGTCTTGTAGTAAGTATTGCAAAGCGCTACGTGGGCCGTGGTATGCTTTTCTTAGACTTAATCCAAGAAGGGAATATGGGTCTAATTAAAGCGGTTGAAAAGTTCGATTATCGTAAAGGTTTCAAATTTAGTACGTATGCAACTTGGTGGATTCGCCAAGCAATTACACGTGCGATTGCAGACCAAGCAAGAACAATTCGTATCCCAGTTCATATGGTTGAAACGATTAATAAGTTAATTCGTGTACAACGTCAATTATTACAAGATTTAGGACGTGAACCATCTCCTGAAGAGATTGGTGAAGAAATGGATCTTGCTCCAGAAAAAGTACGTGAAATCTTGAAAATTGCACAGGAGCCAGTTTCTCTTGAAACACCGATTGGTGAAGAAGATGACTCCCATTTAGGTGATTTCATTGAAGACCAAGAAGCAACATCGCCTGCGGACCATGCAGCGTATGAATTGCTAAAAGAACAATTAGAAGATGTGTTAGATACACTAACAGATCGTGAAGAAAATGTTCTACGTCTTCGTTTTGGTTTAGATGATGGACGAACTCGTACGCTTGAAGAAGTTGGGAAAGTATTTGGCGTAACGAGAGAACGTATCCGTCAAATTGAAGCAAAAGCACTTCGTAAATTGAGACATCCAAGCCGTAGTAAGCGTCTTAAGGATTTCTTAGAATAGGCTACCTTTAAGTTTACTTCACTTTTGTGAAGTAAACTTTTTTATTTTGTTAATTTTTGTTAAACTTTAGCTGTCAGCAACGATTACAATTTCTTGTAATTTATTTTACAGAATTGTCTTTTGATTTGCAAATGCTCATTTTTCGATTTTTCGATTAATTTTGTTTATTCTATACAAAAATATATGTAGAAAAGTGAAAAATATGATGAGAAACGTTAATAATTATCGAAATAATAAGCGATATAATAATAAAAAACAATAAACTGAATTTATGGAATATTTTTAACGATTAGTAGTTTACTCTTTTCTGATAGAGCGTTTTCAAGTACAATGGAAATGACTGAATCATCTAACTATTTAGGGGTATAGAGGGGGGAGAAGAGATATGAAACGTAATCCGCTGATTCCGTTCGCTCTTATTGCAGCATTGGGTATTATCGTTATGTTTGTATTTTCATTTCAGGGGCTAAATAAATCTAAAGAGTTAGCTGATGCAAAAAATGGCGGGAAGCCAGCACAAACAGCATCCAAGCCAGAGGATATTGTGAAGCAAAGCTGTACGAGCTGCCACGGTGATCAGTTACAAGGGGCGGTAGGACCTAATTTACAAAAAATTGGTGGGAAACTTTCAAAGGATGAAATTAAAGAAATTCTTTCGAAAGGAAAAGGAAATATGCCACCGAATATAGTTCCAGCTGATCAAGCCGCTAAAGTAGCTGATTGGTTATCGAAGAAAAAATAAAGTTCCGTATGACAAGCCTTTTGCTTAAGCAAAAGGCTTGTTTTTCTATATTTTCTAAAATACGATGAATGATAGAGAAGTGAATTGTTGTTATAGGCTTGCAACAACTACTATAAATTCATTATCATGGAGACAGACTGACAAGAGAAGGAGTAATGGAAATACATGAATGAAGTAAAGCTTTCAAAACGATTAGAAGAAGTTGTGCGTGAAATACCAGTAGGATCTACAGTTGCCGATATTGGATCGGATCATGCGTATTTACCGTGTTATACAATTATAAATAATATTGCTACTAAAGCAGTTGCTGGAGAGGTTGTAGATGGACCATTTCGCTCTGCGCAGGCAACTGTAGCTGAAAGTGGCTTACAAGATAAAGTAGATGTGCGTAAAGGGAATGGATTAGCTGTTATCGCGCCAGGAGAAGTAGATGTAATTACGGTTGCCGGAATGGGCGGAGCGTTAATTCGTGATATTTTAGAAAGTGGTAAAGAAAAATTAGAAGGTGTAACACGTTTAATCTTACAGCCGAATATTGCAGCGCATCACATTCGTGAATGGTTTATTGCGAATGGATGGGAGCTTATCCATGAAAAAATCGTAAAAGAAGATGGGAAAATTTACGAGATTTTAGTAGGGGAGCGAGGAAATATCACGGTTCCTTACTCTGAAAATAAACAGGCTGAATTATTTATGGGACCATTTTTAATGAAAGAAAAAAGTGAAGCTTTCGTTGAAAAGTGGGAAGGAGAATTAAAAAACTTCCAAAATATTTTAAAGCAGTTAGAACGTGCGGCTGATTCTGAAGAAACAAAAGCGAAGCGTGCGGAAGTAGAAGCGAAAATGAAAATGATAGGGGAGGTTTTATCATGAGTAAAATTCCAAATGGCCATGAAATTATTTCGTTATTTGAAAGTATGTATCCGAAGCATTTGGCGATGGAAGGAGATAAGATTGGCTTGCAGATTGGAGCGCTTAATAGACCCGTGCAGCACGTATTAATTGCGTTAGATGTAACGGAAGAAGTTGTGGATGAAGCAATTCAATTAGGAGCGAATGTCATTATTGCGCATCATCCTTTAATTTTTAACCCGCTAAAAGCGATTCATACAGATAAGGCATATGGGAAAATTATTGAAAAGTGTATTAAAAATGATATTGCAATCTATGCCGCACATACAAATGTGGATGTTGCTAAGGGCGGGGTAAATGATTTACTTGCTGAGGCGTTAGGATTGCAAAATACAGAAGTTTTGGCACCGACATATGCAGAAGAAATGAAAAAAATTGTTGTGTTTGTGCCTGAAACTCATGCAGAAGAAGTACGAAAAGCATTAGGAGACGCAGGTGCTGGTCATATCGGCAATTATAGTCACTGTACGTTTAATAGCGAGGGTACAGGTACGTTTGTACCTCAAGAGGGGACAAATCCTTATATCGGGGAAACTGGACAGTTAGAGCGCGTAGAAGAAGTGCGGATCGAAACGATTATTCCAGCTTCACTACAACGAAAAGTGATTAAAGCAATGGTAACAGCACATCCATATGAAGAAGTAGCCTATGATGTGTATCCACTTGATAACAAAGGTGAAACGTTAGGGCTTGGAAAAATAGGGTATTTACAAGAAGAAATGACACTTGGACAGTTTGCGGAACATGTAAAGCAATCGTTAGATGTAAAGGGTGCGCGAGTTGTTGGGAAATTAGAGGATAAAGTGCGCAAAGTAGCTGTACTTGGTGGCGATGGTAACAAATACATCAATCAAGCTAAATTTAAAGGTGCGGATGTATATGTAACAGGTGACATGTATTATCATGTTGCCCATGATGCGATGATGCTCGGTTTAAATATCGTCGACCCAGGACATAACGTTGAAAAGGTAATGAAGCAAGGTGTACAAAAGCAATTACAAGAAAAAGCAGATGCAAAGAAACTGAATGTACATATTCATGCTTCGCAGTTACATACAGATCCATTTACATTTGTATAAGAAAAATAAAAAACCGTTGCTCATATAGGCAACGGTTTTTATTATTGTTCTTTTTTCACTTTTACACGAGGTAATATTTTTTGTAACGGTACTTTTCGAACTCTTTCCCATGTAGCAGGATTCATTGGGTCATATTGCTCTAAGAAAGCGATAACCTCTTTTGTAATTGGTGTTGGAGTAGAAGCGCCTGCTGTAACAGCTACGTTCTCGACACCTTGTAGCCATTCTAATTTGATTTCACTTACGTCCGCAACGCGGTATGCTTTCGTACCAGCGATTTCTTGCGATACTTGTGCTAAACGGTTTGAGTTATTACTTTTCGGGTCACCAACAACAATTGTTAAGTCTGCAACATCAGCTTGTTTGGCAACCGCTTCTTGGCGAACTTGAGTTGCTAAACAAATTTCCTTATGGAACTCTGCTGTTGGGAATTTCTTCTGAATGTCCTCCATTAAATGTTGAACATCCCATTGACTCATCGTTGTTTGATTTGTAACTAAAATTTTATCCGTTGGAATTTCTAATGTTTTTAAATCATCGGCTCTTTCGATAAGATGAACGATGTCAGGTGCGATACCAACTGCGCCTTCTGGTTCTGGATGATTTTTTTTGCCAATATAAATGACATGGTAACCTTCAGCTTTCTTTGCTTCAATAAGGTCATGTGTTTTTGTAACATCTGGGCAAGTGGCATCGATTGTTGTTAAACCTTTTTCTTTTGCACGTTGTTTAACTTCTGGAGAAACACCGTGTGCAGTGAAAATAACAGTACCAGAATCGATTTTATCTAAAATGTCTAATCGACTTGGACCATCTAGTGTGATGATGCCATCTTCTTCGAACGCATCTGTTACATGTTTGTTGTGAACAATCATACCTAAAATATAAATAGGTCTTGGTAATGATGTATCTAATGCGGCGTTACGTGCAATAACCATCGCGTCCACAACACCGTAGCAATAACCACGAGGGGAAATTTTAACAATTTTCATACGAGTAATCCTCTCCTTCTAAACAAGGGATACTTTTGTGCATAGTCTTTTACATTATAAAGGAGGAGTGGATAGAAAACAAAGGATTGTTACACATATAGTTTTGGTTTTGTTGCTATTTTTTGAACAGGCTCCTCTCGTACTTCTTTTTCTATGACTGGCTCAATCACCATTTTTTTTCTTTTTCTTTTTTTGGATGGAGGATGTGGAGTTACTACCTCAACCTTTTCTGTTACGTCTTCAGTTTGATCTTCGGTTGGATTTTCTTCCGTACTTTTTCCAGAGGTTAGAATTTTAACAATGCTTGGTAGGTTACGCATAATGGGACCGTACTGTTCGACGACAGGGCTTACAGATTGAACGACTTGTGATACTTTTTCGATATTATTTATCATATTAGTTGGATTCGAAATTAAATTCGAAAAAAAACTACCGATGCCGCTACTTGATGTGTCTGTAGTTGCTGCACCGCCGCGCGTGTCGTTTGATTCATACATTTGAGGAGGGATCATTTGCTCGGGATGCTGCTGCATGTATGGTTGATATTGCTGTTGATATTGTTGCGGGTATTGGTGTTGGTATTGTTGCTGATATTGCTGTCGATATTGAGGTGGCGGTTGCTGGTGCATCATTGGCGGTCCTTCCATTTGTCGATAAGGCGGAACCATTTGCATGAAAGCTTCGGTTGGATCGTGTTTTTTAAAGAGTTTAGCAAGAAATCCTTTCTTTTTTTGTGCCATCGGTGGTAGTTGTGGAATTGGATATGGTGTATAAGGTTGCTGCCCTGGATTCGGATACATTTGCCTCATGGGGGATTTTGGAAACATGTGAGAAATCCTCCTTTCTTCAGTTAGGTATATACACATACAATATGCAATAAGAGGGAAGAAGGTTAGTTTTTGAAGTAAAAACCTAAACTAAAGATGGATTTTACTTGTAGATTTCGATATAATGTAGACTTGACTGATTTGTGCGCGCAGTAGAAATTTAGAAAGAAGGTGGAACTTATGACACAACAAACTTTTACACAGTATGATTTTAAACCATTTTTAATAGATGCAGTTCGTGAACTACGCTTTACAGAGCCGACAGGAATTCAACAGAAAATTTTCCCGGTCGTGAAAAAAGGTGTAAGTGTAATTGGACAATCCCAAACAGGTTCTGGGAAAACACATGCATACTTACTTCCTACATTGAACAGAATTAACCCAGGTCGTGAAGAAGTACAACTTGTTATTACAGCGCCTACTCGTGAGTTAGCACAACAAATTTACGAAGAAATCGTGAAATTAACAAAGTTCTGTGCGGAAGATCAAATGATTACAGCACGTTGTTTAATTGGTGGAACTGATAAACAACGATCAATTGAAAAGTTGAAAAAACAACCTCATATTGTAGTTGGAACACCAGGACGTATTAAAGACTTAGTAGAAGAACAAGCACTGTTTGTTCATAAAGCAAATACAATTATTGTCGATGAAGCAGACTTAATGCTTGATATGGGATTCATTCATGATGTAGATAAGATTGCAGCACGCATGCCTAAAAACTTGCAAATGTTAGTTTTCTCTGCAACAATTCCTCAAAAACTAAAACCGTTTCTGAAGAAATACATGGAGAATCCAGAGCATATTCATATCAATCCAAAACAAGTTGCGGCTG
This sequence comes from Bacillus cereus group sp. Bc061, assembly GCF_027715825.1. NCBI lineage: Bacteria > Bacillati > Bacillota > Bacilli > Caryophanales > Bacillaceae > Bacillus > Bacillus cereus group sp. Bc061. Next base: position 565,929 of record NZ_JAQFTZ010000002.1, on the reverse strand, counting down.
GAAATATCGAGCATTATTTAGTGCCTTCTAAACATCGTAACAAAATTGATTTAGTGAAAAGAATGTTGCTACAATTTAAGCCGTATTTAGCAGTTGTTTTCACGAATACGAAGAAAATGGCAGATCAAGTTGCTGACGGATTAACGGAACGCGGCTTAAAAGTTGGACGAATTCACGGAGATTTATCACCTCGTGATCGTAAAAAAATGATGAAACAAATTCGTGACCTTGAATTCCAATATATTGTTGCAACTGATTTAGCAGCTCGTGGTATTGATATTGAAGGAATTAGTCATGTTATTAACTACGAACTTCCATCAGATTTAGATTTCTTCGTTCACCGAGTGGGAAGAACAGCACGTGCAGGCTATTCAGGTATTGCAGTGACGATTTATGATCCAGCAAACGAAGAAGCGTTAGATAGTTTAGAAAAACAACGTCATATCGAGTTTAAACATGTAGATTTACGCGGAGATGAGTGGGCAGATTTAGGTGAACGTCGTCGTCGTAAGAGCCGTAAAAAACCGAATGATGAACTTGATGTTATGGCAACGAAAGTTGTTAAAAAACCGAAAAAAGTAAAACCAAACTATAAACGTAAACTTGCAACAGAACGTGACAAAGTGAAAAGAAAATATAGCAATAAAAAAAGATAAGGGATTTCCCTTATCTTTTTTTATCCAGCTATTTGTGAGAGCCGTAATCAATATGGATAGAAAATATTGATTAAAGTTTCGCTTCATCTAGATAATGTAAATGAAGAGTATAGTCTGTTTAAATAGTCGTATAAATTTATGTAGTGCGTTTTTTGTGAACAAACAATTCACTACATATTTCTACAAATTATGCTATCATTATATCTATTGTATATTGAAGAGGTGATTGTATGTTAAAGATTGGATCTCATGTTTCTATGAGTGGTAAGAAAATGTTATTAGCAGCAAGTGAAGAGGCTGTTTCATACGGTGCAACGACGTTTATGATTTATACAGGTGCACCGCAAAATACGAGAAGAAAACCAATTGAAGAATTGAATATAGAAGCAGGAAGAAAACATATGGAACAAAACGGTATCGAAGAGATTATCGTACATGCGCCATATATTATTAATGTTGGAAATACGACGAAGCCAGAAACATTCCAATTAGGTGTAGATTTCCTTCGTATGGAAATTGAAAGAACATCAGCATTAGGTGTGGCAAAACAAATCGTTCTTCACCCAGGTGCGCACGTTGGTGCAGGGGCAGACGCTGGCATTCAACAAATTATTAAAGGACTGAATGAAGTATTAACGCCAGATCAGACGGTGAACATTGCGTTAGAAACGATGGCAGGAAAAGGAACAGAATGCGGCCGTAGCTTTGAAGAAATTGCAAAAATTATTGATGGTGTAACATATAATGAAAAACTATCGGTATGCTTTGACACGTGTCATACGCACGATGCAGGATATGACATTGTAAATGACTTTGACGGTGTATTAAACGAATTTGATAAGATTGTTGGTATCGATCGTTTACAAGTACTTCATATTAATGATAGTAAAAATGTACGCGGCGCAGGAAAGGACCGTCATGAAAATATCGGTTTCGGTCATATCGGTTATAAAGCATTGCATCATATTGTGCATCATCCGCAATTAATGCACGTACCAAAAATTCTGGAAACACCATATGTAGGTGAAGATAAAAAGGACAAGAAGCCGCCATATAAATTGGAAATCGAAATGCTGAAAAATGGTACTTTTGATGAAGGGCTTCTTGAGAAAATTAAAGCGCAATAAGCAATAAGGAGGGGAATATCCCCTCCTTATTTTAGTAGTTGTTGAAATAAAGTATTTACTTGTTGGGCAGTAGCGGGCGAGGTTACTTGAGCTATTTGTTTTAAGAGCGCTAGTCGTTCGTCATTATCGTAAATGTTAATATTCTTTCCTTTCATAAGTCCAACAATTTGATCAGCTTGTGCAGTCGTAATTGGAACATCATATTCTTTACTATATTTCAATAATTCCTTTGTAGAAATATGATTTAATTTTTTATTTACAAGTTGTTTAATGAGGTTCATCGAGTTATCCTCCTTCACACGTTCTTCTATCGAAATATATGAGTACGTAGCTTGTACATATTCATATAGAGCTTCTTTTTTCATGAGAAAAAGAAGCGTATGTTATAATATAAGGACAAAACTATAGAAAAAGAGTATAAGGGAGGACTTATGGAGCAGAAGCAACATCGAAAAGAAAGTGTTATCCATCTTATGTATCGTTTAGTTATGATTATTTTTGGAGCAGCATGCGCAGCGGTAGCGATTGAATTATTTTTAATGCCAAATAAAATTATTGATGGTGGAATTATTGGTATTTCTCTTATATTAGATTATCTTACTCCTAATATTTGGTGGTTAAGTTTCTCTACTTTAGTCGTTATTCTCAATATCCCATTTATGTATTCGGGTTATAAGCAAATTGGAAAAACGTTCATGTTATCTTCGGCGTTCGGTATTGTAGCTTTAGCGTTTATTGAATCAACGTTACATGCTGTTCCGCCATTTACAACAGAGCCAATTTTAGCGACAGTGTTTGGTGGTCTTATTTTAGGGCTTGGTGTAGGGCTTGTTATTCGTCATGGTGGATCAATGGACGGAACAGAAATTATGGGTATTTTATTAACGAAAAAATTACCTTTCTCCGTAGGCGAATTTGTAATGTTTGTGAACTTATTCATTTTTGCATGGGCAGCATTTGTATTTGGTGTGGAACAAGCGATGTATTCTGTTATGACGTACTACATTGCATTCAAAACAATTGATACAGTCATTCAAGGTTTAGATGAAACGAAAGCTGTTTTAATTGTATCAGATCAATATGAGGAAGTATCAAATGCGATTTTGCATCGTCTTGGTCGTGGGACTACAAAGCTTGTAGCGAAAGGCGGTTACACGGATAAAGAAAAAGAAGTTATTTATGCAGTGGTAACACGTCTAGAAGTGACAAAGTTAAAATCAATTGTGTATGAAATTGATGCGAATGCGTTTGTTACGATTATGAGTACACAAGAGACAAATGGTGGTAAGTTTAAATCGGCTATTCACTAAAAAATTAATTATAATATCTTTTGAAAGCAGAGAATTTTTCTCTGCTTTTTGTTATAATAGTAAGGTTTCTTGAAAAAGTAGATATATTTTAGGCAGATTGGTTTACAACTATAATAAGCTGTACTATAATTCAAATAGATATAAATCGGAATCATTCTGAATTAAAATAGGTGAGATGCTATGAACAATATATTAGAAATAGAAGGATTGTCATTTCGATATGAAGATCGAAATGTGTTAGAAGATATAAATTTGCAAGTTCCGAAGGGAGCTTTTTTAGGTTTAGTTGGGCCAAATGGTTCAGGGAAATCCACTTTGCTAAAATGTTTATTAGGCGTTTTAAAGCCAAAACAGGGAAGCATTCGTTTGTTTGGTGTTGATAGTAAGAAGTTTAAAGAATGGAACAAAGTTGGTTATGTGTCGCAAAAGGCAAATAGCTTTAATTCTGGTTTTCCGGCAACTGTGTTTGAAGTTGTGTCAATGGGACTCGTTTCGAAAAAAGGGCTGTTTCGCTTTTTTACGAAAAACGATAAGAAAAAGGTAGAAAAAGCGATTGCTGATGTAGGAATGAGTGAGTTTCAAGGGCGTAATATTGGAGAACTTTCTGGTGGACAACAACAGCGCGTATTTATTGCTCGTGCGCTCGTTAGTGATCCTGAATTACTTATTTTGGACGAGCCCACTGTTGGAATTGATGTGAAGAATGTAGAAAGTTTTTATGAGATATTAGAGGATTTAAACAAAAGGCTAGGAATCACATTAATTCTCGTTACGCATGATATGGGAGCTGTTACCGAGAAAGTAACACATGTTGCATGCTTAAACAAACATTTACATTTCCATGGAAATGTAGAAAAGTTCCGAGAGTTAGAAGATGCAGAAATGTCCGTCTTATATGGACACCATGTTCATCGTTTAGAACACGAGCATGAGCATCACGGGAGGATATAATGATACAAGATTTTTTACAATATGACTTTTTACGTAACTCTTTATATGCAGGAATTTTAATAGGACTTGTTGCGCCGCTTATCGGTGTATTTGTTGTCATTCGCCGCATGTCGCTTATTGCGGATGCATTAAGCCACGTGACATTATCGGGTATTGCTGCAAGTTTACTACTAGAAAAAACAATTTTCACAGGGGGATTTTTAAATCCGTTATATATGGGGATGATTTTTTCTATTGGTGGGGCGTTACTTATTGAAAAACTACGTACTGTATATAAACATTATCAAGAATTAGCAATTCCAATTATTCTTTCAGCAGGAATGGGGATTGGCGTTATTTTTATTTCACTTGCAAATGGGTTTAACACAGATTTATTTAGTTATTTATTTGGTAGTGTAAGTGCTGTAACAAGTACGGATTTAATAATTATCGGCATTGTAGCAATTGTTGTTATTGTAACGATTACTTTATTATACAAAGAGTTATTTTTACTATCGTTTGATGAAGAATACGCTGTATCAACCGGTTTGAGTGCAAAGTGGATTCACTTTATTTTCATTATATTGGTTGCGCTTGTCATTGCGGTATCAATGCGTGTAGTGGGGGTTCTTCTCGTATCATCATTAATGACGTTACCAGTTGCAGCAAGTATTCGTATTGCGAATGGATTTAAACAAACAATTTTCTTCTCCATTTTATTTGGTGAAATTGCAGTAATTGGTGGAATGTTTGCTTCGTATCAACTTGATTTAGCACCAGGTGGTACAATTGTTATGATAGCGGTTCTTATTTTAATTGGTGCGATTTTATGGAAAAAGAAAAAAACTGCATAAAGTAGGGATAGATATGAATCTAACAGAAGCTTTACGCCTAATGAAAGATAAAGGATACAAACATACTGGGAAAAGGGAAGAAATGCTCAGGTTATTTGCAGCTCACAATCGTTATTTAACAGCGAAGGACGTTTTAGAGCATATGAAGGATGATTATCCAGGTCTTAGCTTTGACACGATTTATCGTAACTTAACGGTGTTTGCTGAAATCGGTGTTTTAGAACAAACGGAATTAAACGGTGAAAAACATTTTCGTTTTACATGTTCTATTATGGAACATCATCATCATTTTATTTGTTTAGATTGCGGAGGGACGAAAGAGATTACTTCTTGCCCGATGGATTTTATGAATAAAGATTTTAATGGTTATGAAGTAACAGGTCATAAGTTTGAAATATACGGACGTTGTCCAAAATGTGCAAAGTAAAAGCTCGTTAGTTCTATAACTGACGAGCTTTTTTACGTAGAAAAGAAGGTTGCTCACAAATGTTGTGGGCAACCTTCTTTTTATTGTTCTTGTGTTTCTTTTTCTTTTTCTCGTTCAGCAGCCATTTCAGCAGCAATTACGTCGATTTCTTTTTTCAGTTCTTCTACCATTATTTCTTCTGGTACTTTACGAACGACTTGCCCTTTGCGGAATAATAGTCCTTCTCCGCGCGCGCCGGCAATACCGATATCAGCTTCACGAGCTTCCCCAGGACCATTTACGGCGCAGCCAAGTACTGCAACCTTAATTGGTACTTGTAGTGTAGAAATGTACTCTTCCACTTCGTTAGCGATGCTAATTAAATCAATTTCAATACGACCGCAAGTTGGACAAGAAATAAGTGTTGCTGCATTAGATGCAAGGCCGAATGACTTTAATAGTTCACGCGCAACTTTTACTTCTTCAACTGGGTCAGCACTTAATGAAATACGTAGTGTATTTCCGATGCCTTTACTTAAGATTGCTCCAAGACCAGCGGCACTTTTTACAGTTCCGGCAAATAACGTTCCAGATTCTGTGATACCTAAATGTAGTGGATAATCAAAAGCACGTGCAGCTTTTTCGTATGCTTCAATTGCCAAGTTAACATCAGAGGCTTTCATAGATACGATAATATCATGGAAATCTAAGTCCTCTAAAATTTTAATGTGATGCAGGGCGCTCTCAACCATACCATCTGCAGTTGGGTATCCGTACTTTTCTAAAATGTGACGCTCTAATGAACCTGCGTTTACACCGATACGGATTGGAATACCACGCTCTTTTGCTGCATTTACAACAGCTTCTACTTTATGGCGACGACCAATGTTACCTGGATTGATACGTACTTTATCAATGCCGCCTTCAATTGCTTTTAAAGCAAGACGATAATCAAAATGAATATCAGCAACAAGTGGAATGTTGATTTGTTTTTTAATATCAGCAATAGCATTTGCTGCGCGTTCGTCTGGAACAGCAACACGCACGACTTGGCAGCCAGCTTCTTCTAAACGTTTAATTTCAGCAACTGTTGCTTCAACATCATGTGTTTTTGTTGTTGTCATACTTTGTATAATTAATTCATTATTACCGCCAATTGTTAAATTACCGACTTTAACTGGACGTGTTTTTGTACGATGAGTCATTTCATTCACGAATAGATCGCTCTCCTTATAAAAGAAGTTTCTTATTTAGTCCCTTATATCAATGATAGTATACGTGATACAGGGCTATAGAAACCGAAGTGCTCGGTTTCACTTTTACTATTGTATCAGCGCCTTTATGTAATTGACAAGGATTAAGTGATTGCTTATTGATATAACGGGAATTTATAAGACTTTCCAAGTTGTATTTTTGTAGCAGGTGTATTTTTATTTAATTGTTTAAAATCATCAATTACTTTTTCGATAGAAGGAATTTTCTTCTTATTAATCGCTTCTGTAATGGAAAGAACCGTATCACCTGTTTTGACTTCAATTGTTTTATAAGTGACATCTGTTTCTTTTTCCGCTTTGTTTTCTTTCTTTTGTTTTGTATTTGTACTTTCTTGTTTTATCGTTTCGGCCGCATTTGTCTTTTTATATGAACTTAACATCGGTAAAGTGCCGATTTTTATATCGTAATAAAATATATAACCAAGAACAAGCACGAATAAGAATATACCTAATCTCTTCATATTCTTCACTCCTTTGCTAGGAATATATGCTTGTCCAAAAAAAAAATGCCTATTTAGGCATTTTTTTCGTTCGGTTTTGGAACTTCTTTAATTGTTAAGTATAGGACAATTAAAACAACTGCGATATAAATGAATGTTGAGCCAGGTACAACGATTTTGAATAAATCCATAATCATAAAGAAGATGGTTGGAATTGTGTAGCTGTAGGCAGTTAACGTCCATACTTGCTTATAAGATAATTTACGTTGACCACTCATAGCAGAACCGATAAACGCAAGTAAAGTAATTCCTAAGAAAGTAATGAACAATTGGAATAGATATACTAACACTCCGATAACAGCTAATAAAATTGGATAAATACTATCAAATACAGAAATGAAATCTTGCAAATCTTTTTTCTCAAGAGATGTCCCTAATAAATCATTGTAGGAGTATGTTTGCGTCTGGCCATTTCCTATAGAAACTACTTTATCTTTTAAAATAAATAAACCAGTTTTATTTTGATACTTTTCGATATCTGTTGTATTTGGATCAAATACGAAAAGAGCATCTCCCTCTTCTTTTTGAATAGGTTGTTCAATATCAGCTTTTAGTTCACCATTTTCGATTTTAAAATCAGGTAAATCTTTTTCAATTGCTTGATTTACCATAGTAACACTATCTTGGATAAAGCTACCGTAAAAGAATGTTCTTGGAATAGTAGTGATTAGACAAAGTAGCATAATATACAAAATGGTTTTTCCGATTTTTTGAAAACGGAATAGCGCCATATCTTTAGGCGAATATACGCTTTTGACTAATTGGGTAAATATGGACATAGATTCACTTCCTTTATGTATGTATAAAATCATTGTAACGTAGGAATCTAGGGAATCTCAAGATATATTATATTTACATATAGTAGCGATAACTAAATTTCTTTTTATTAATTTTCTTCTTTTAAATGAAAAAAATACAATTGACAGTTTTCTTTTCTATATGGTAAATTTATCTTACATTTCTTAAAGGGTATATCCGATAGGAATTCCTTTATTTGATGTATTATTACATACATAATTGTGGACCCTTAGCTCAGCTGGTTAGAGCAGACGGCTCATAACCGTCCGGTCGTAGGTTCGAGTCCTACAGGGTCCATATCCATTTCACATGTTTATTATGTCAGTAGGAAGCTTCCTTGTAGAAGGGAGCTTTTTTTATGAAATATATGAGCATTTTAATTGAAAAGAAGTGGGAATTTTGCTACTTTAATGATAGCAAGACAATGTGATTTATTTGTTTGCACCCTATGGCAATTAGGGTAGAATGTAGTTGTATGTCACTTAAGTGGCAATACATAAACTGGGAGGAATATAACAATGGCAAAACACGAATTACCAAATTTACCTTATGCGTATGATGCTTTAGAGCCTCACTTTGACAAAGAAACAATGAACATCCATCATACAAAGCACCATAACACGTACATCACAAACTTAAACGCTGCTTTAGAAGGTCATGCAGAATTAGCTGACAAAAGCGTAGAAGAATTAGTTGCAAACTTAAACGAAGTACCAGAAGCAATCCGTACAGCAGTACGTAACAATGGTGGCGGACATGCTAACCACACATTCTTCTGGACAATCTTATCTCCAAACGGCGGCGGACAACCAGTAGGCGAACTTGCAACTGCAATTGAAGCGAAATTCGGTAGCTTCGATGCATTCAAAGAAGAATTCGCAAAAGCTGGCGCAACTCGCTTCGGTTCTGGTTGGGCTTGGTTAGTAGTAAATAATGGTGAGTTAGAAGTAACAAGCACGCCAAACCAAGATTCTCCTCTAACTGAAGGTAAAACTCCAGTTATCGGTTTAGATGTTTGGGAACATGCTTACTACTTAAATTATCAAAACCGTCGTCCAGACTACATCGGTGCATTCTGGAACGTTGTAGATTGGAACGCTGCTGAAAAACGTTACCAAGAAGCAAAATAATTGTAATAACGATAGAAAAAGCTAGGAGAATGCTCCTAGCTTTTTTCTATGCTTTCCTTTTACATAATTGAGCTTGTCTTTGGAAGACTAGAACATGAAGTAAAGGAGAGTTGTGTATGAAGTGGAAACATATAATTGGTGACGTTGAAGTGAATCGGGATTTAGTGTTATTACTCCTCATTGGAGGTTTATACACGCTCGCAATTTCTTTATCGAATACGTTTGTTAACATTTATTTATGGAAACAAACACAAAATTATGTGAATCTCGGCTTGTATAATTTGGCCAGCGTTGTATTGCAGCCCCTCACATTTCTTATAGGTGGGAAATTAGCGAAGCGTATTGATCGCTCGATCTTGTTACGAATAGGCGTAGGCACGTTAGCGATTTTTTTTATCGTTGTTTTAGTAGCGGGGAAAAGCGCTTCTCACTATATTTTATTAATGGGGGCTCTTTTAGGAGTCGGATATGGTTTTTACTGGCTCGCGTTTAACTTATTAACATTTGAGATTACAGAACCAGAAACAAGAGATTTCTTTAATGGGTTTCTTGGGCTTCTTACATCCTTCTCTGGCATGATTGGACCGATAGCAGCTGGATACACAATTTCACGTATGGAGAAGTGGAGTGGTTATACGGTCATATTCTTTCTCTCGTTATTGTTATTTGCAATTGCTGTCGTTTTAAGCTTTTTTGTATCTAAGAGAGAATGTGAAGGTCGTTATGAGGTTACACAAGTTTTGAAAGAGCGACGGATTGATAAAAATTGGGGGAGAATTACACGCGCTCATTTTTTCCAAGGATTGAGAGAGGGGACATTCATTTTTGTTATTTCAGTATATGTGTACTTAGCAACCGATAGTGAGCTTGCATTAGGGAAATATAGCTTAGTAAATTCTGCTGTATCATTTGTATGTTACTATTTAGTCGCCCGTATGTTAAAGAAAGAGTGGCGAAAAAAAGCAATTTTACTTGGAGGCATTATTTTATATGCTGTTGTATTTTTAGTTATATTCAATGTTACATACACAAAATTACTTATTTATGCAGCATGCATTGCGATTGCATACCCTATTTTACTCGTTCCATATGGATCGATGACATATGATGTAATTGGTAGAGCGAAAAATGCGAGAGAGTGGCGTGTAGAGTATGTTGTTGTCCGAGAATTATGGTTAAATGCCGGGAGAATTTGTTCAGTTTTAAGTTTTTTATGTGCTGTATTATTCTTTCCGCCTGAAAAGAGTTTACCTGTCTTACTATGTATTTTAGGTGCTGGACATTTTCTTATTTATTTTGCAGTTAAAAATGTCAAATATGATGAAGGAAATGCAGGGAACACAAGTGTCGTAGCGCAAGGAACCACGCAGAATCAAACAGAACCAGAAGGTTAACTTATCGTTTGTTTTATGCTAGAATAGAAAAAGATGTAAGACAGCAGTGAGGACACCTGTATGAAGGTGTCCCTTTCAAATTACATAGCTGTTGGTAGAGGGGGTTTGTATGGGCAAGAAGCAGAAACAACAAAAGAAAAAGACTCACGTTCCTTTTCGGTTAAACGTGCTGTTTTTCTGCGTGTTTTTAATGTTCTCCGCGGTTATTGTAAGGCTTGGTTATGTACAAATTGTTCGCGGTGAGGAATATAAGAATGAAGTGGAGAGGAAAGAAAACTCGACGATAAGTAATCCTGTACCACGTGGGAAAATATTTGACCGTTATGGGCGAGCTGTAGTAGATAATGCAGCTGTACGTACGATTACATTTACAAAAATGAAAGGATCAACTGCAGAGGCTCGCTTAGAAACAGCGAAAAGATTAGCAGATTTGATTGAAGTACCGACAGATAAATTAACAGATCGCGATAAAAAAGATTATTGGCTTGCTATTCATAAAGAAGAAGCGCAAGAAAAAATTACGAAAAAAGATCGTCAAGAGTTTAAAGATAAAAAAATTGACGATAAAGAATTAGATGAGCGTCAACGAAATCGCGTGACAGAAGAAGAAGTGAATCAATTATCCGCAAAAGATTTAGAAGTGCTAGCGATTAAAAGCAAAATGGACGGCGGATATGCGATGACGCCACAAGTCATTAAAAAGGATGCTACAGAACAAGAATATGCGATTATTAGTGAAAATCTAGCAACATTACCAGGTGTAGATACGAATGTTGATTGGGATCGAAAGTATATTTATGATGATTTATTCCGAAGTGTACTTGGCGGCGTGTCAACGTCTGATGAAGGTTTACCTAGAGAAAGACTAGATTACTATCTTGTTCGTGATTATAATCGAAATGACCGCGTAGGGAAAAGTTATCTTGAGCAGCAATATGAAGATAGTTTGCACGGTAATAAAGCGGAAGTGAGAAATATTACGGATAAAAACGGTAATATTTTAGAAACGATTAATGTATCAAAAGGGCAAAGTGGTAACAATCTGAATTTAACAATTGATATGGAATTACAAAAGCGTGTAGAAGAAATTATCACGAAAAATTTATTGAGATATAAAGGGGGACAACCTCTTTTAGATCGCGCATTCGTTGTAATGATGAATCCAAAAAATGGTGAAGTTTTATCTATGGCAGGGAAACAGTTAGTGGAAGAAAATGGCGAAACGAAAGTGCAAGATTTCGCATTAGGAACGATGACAAGTTCTTATCCGATGGGATCAACTGTAAAAGGTGCGACAGTACTTACAGGATATCAAACAAAAGCGATTCAACCGGGTTCCTACCAACTGGATGAACCAATCGTATTGAAAGGAACGCCGAAAAAATCTTCTTGGAAGACGATGGGGTCTATTAATGATCTGACAGCATTAAAAATGTCTTCTAACGTATATATGTTTAAAACAGCGATGAATATCGCAGGTGTTCAATATGTGAGAGGTGGTACGTTAGATGTACCAAAAAAAGCATTTGATACGATGCGCTATTATTTCGGACAGTTTGGACTTGGTGTAAAAACAGGTATCGATTTACCAAACGAATCTGCGGGTCAAATAGGTAGAGGAAATCAGCCTGGTTTCTTATTAGATTTATCAATTGGACAGTATGACACATATACACCACTTCAATTAGCACAGTATGTTTCAACAATTGCAAATGGTGGTTACCGTATGCAGCCGCAAGTTGTAAAAGAAATTCGTCAACCGGAAGCGAAACAAGGCGAAGTTGGAAAAGTCGTTCACTCAATGGAACCAAAAGTACTAAACCGTATTGATATGCCTGAATCACAAATTAAACGTGTTCAGGAAGGATTTAGACAAGTATTTAATGAGTCTGGTGGTACAGCTGCGAAATACTTTACAGGCGCATCATATAAAGCTGCTGGTAAAACAGGTACAGCTCAAACTGTGTATGGCGGAGATAAAGAGATTGGTAGAAAAGCAAACGGTGAGCGTAAAGAAACATATAACTTAACATTAGTAGGTTATGCGCCACTTGAAGACCCTGAAGTAGCATTTTCTGTTGTTGTACCTTGGGTAGATGATAAATCAGGTATTAACGGATATATTAGTCGTGACATTATGGACGCGTACTTTGATTTGAAAAAGGTAGAAAATGGCGAAGCTACACAAGAGGAAATAGATAAGAAAAATAAAAAGCAAGATGATGAATAAAAAAGTTGTAAAAAAAGCACACTATCTGAAAAGATAGTGTGCTTTTTTTTTTGATTCATGCATACGTTTTAATAAAGTGGACAAGCAGATCATATCGGAATTTTAAGGGACCTCGCAAATAATACGTATGCATTCACTATGGAAGTTATGGACCAATCCTCAGTGAAGATGAACAGTGGCTACGGATTAATAATTTACCTAATGTTGATTCTTGTGGAACTTTACAAAACTTTTACAAACAATTAAAACCGAATTAATAGTTTAGCAGTATTCTTATATCTGTAATCCTGTTATTTCCGGTTACTTCTAGGAGGAAGAACACGTGAAATGGATAAGTGCATCAATTAAAGTTTTCATACTGTCGACATGTTTCTTTTATGTTGGCACGTCTACTGCATTTGCTGTGAATGAAATGGGAGAAGTGAGAGTTGATGGATCCTCAACGGTTTTTCCTATTATAGAAGCAGTAGCGGAGGAATATACAAAGGTGCATCCAAACGTGAAAATTTCCATCAGTGTTTCTGGGACAGGAGGAGGATTTAATCGTTTCAGTAAAGGAGAAGTAGATATAAATAATGCTTCGAGAGTAATGAAACAAGTGGAAGAAAATGAAATGAAGAAAAACTCCATTCAGTTTACACCGTTTGAAGTCGCTTATGACGGCCTTACGATCGTTGTGAACCGTCAAAATACTTGGGTAGATAATATGACGGTAGACGAGTTACGTCTATTATGGAGTGAAGATGAAAGTGAAAAGCGATGGTCACAAATTCATTCATCATGGCCACGTGAACAGGTAAAGTTTTATGCGCCAGGTGTAGACTCTGGTACGTATGATTATTTTCAAAATGTCATCTTACAAAAAAGTCGCATTGTAAAAAAAGTCTCTTTGTCTGAAGATGATCAAGTTATTATGCAAGGGGTAATGAATGATAAAAATGCCATTGGTTTTGTAGGATATGCTTATTATATGGCCAATCGAGATAAGGTGAGAGCAATAAAAGTGAATGGTGTACTTCCGACGAAAGATACCATCCAATCAGGTGAGTATAAGCCGTTATCTAGGTCGCTATTTGCTTATGTGAATCATGCATCTATCCGAAATAAAATGAATGTAGCAAATTATATTGAGTTTATGATTCAGCATGTTGGTAATCTTGCTGAAGAGGTTGGATATGTAAAATTACCAAAAGAAAAATACAATGAACAGCTGCGGATGTTAACAGAAATAAAAAGGTAATGTCAGGGTGGAAAGGGGTTTTCATCTTTGGCTTATAATGACAAAAGTCAAATTACATTTTCTGTACAACATTTGATTGAAAGAAATACAAAACATAGAAAAAAAACGCAGCGAATCAATCGAATCGTTCCATTATTACTAAAAATAATTGCTAGTGTGTCTATTGCGACGACACTTGGAATTATTTTTACGCTTTCTAATGAAACAATAATGTTTTTTAAAAAAATATCATTGCTCTCCTTTTTGACAGAGAAAGAATGGTTACCTTTTTTTGAAAATCCTAAATTCGGTATATTACCACTTATATGTGGAACGGTACTTGTAACAGCAATCGCTATGTGCGTAGCAGTTCCTATCGGTTTAGCGTGTGCCGTATTTTTAAGTGAATATGCTTCAAACAGTGTAAGAAAAGTATTAAAACCGATGTTAGAACTATTAGCAGGTATCCCGACAATTGTATATGGCTTTTTTGCATTAACAGTTGTTACACCGCTTTTACAACGGATTATACCTGATTTACAGTTTTTTAATGCGATTAGTCCAGGTATTGTTATTGGCTTTATGATGATACCTACAATTGCATCTCTGTCTGAAGATGCAATGAGAGCTGTAGCAAAAGGAACGAAAGAAGCTTCGTTGGCACTTGGAGCAACTCGGTTTGAGATGGTAAAACAAGTCGTGTTTCCTTCAGCTTTCGCAGGGATTATGGCAGCGATTATATTAGCTGCTTCAAGAGCAATCGGTGAAACGATGATCGTTGTAATTGCAGCAGGGTCCACACCGAACGTATCTCTCGATCCGACACACTCTATTCAAACGTTAACAGCTTATATTGTGCAAGTGAGTTTAGGTGATGCTCCGCATGGAACAATTACTTATTACAGCATGTACGCTGTAGGCGCAACGTTATTCTTGTTTACTTTTATAATGAACATCATTTCGCAGTTTATTATGCGCCGCTTTAGGAGGGTGACATAATATGCGCATGTTGAATCATAAAAAAATACAAGAAAATATGGCATCACGTTTTTTTAAAGATCGAATTTACAAATTGTTATTTTATATGGCAATTTTGTTTTCAATAGTAATCCTGCTTATTTTGCTTTTTCAAATTTTTGAAAAAGGTGTCAGTTACCTTTCGTTAGATTTCTTTACAAACTTCGCTTCGCGTAATCCGAAAGAAGCTGGGATTGCTGCAGCTTTGTCAGGAACAATATTATTTATGAGTATTGTTATACCACTCTCCTTTATATTTGGGGTCGGAACTGCTCTTTATTTAGAGCAATATGCGAAGGAATCTATATTTAAAAAGGTAATAGAAATTAATAATCAAACGTTAGCGGGAGTACCTTCCGTCGTATTTGGATTACTCGGCTTAACCATTTTTGTATACGCTCTTCACTTAGGTGAGAGTATTATTGCAGCGGCACTGACGATGAGCTTACTCGTCTTACCGACAGTTGTTGTAGCGAGTCAAGAAGCGATACGATCTGTACCGAGGTCATTATTAGAAGCTTCTTACGGGTTAGGTGCTACGAAGTGGCAAACGATGTATCAAGTTGTATTGCCATATGCGTTCCCAGGAATTATAACAGGTTGTACGTTAGCGATATCAAGAGCGATTGGAGAAGCGGCACCGTTATTAGTTATCGGGGCACTTGCATTTGCAAATTATGTTCCGTTTAGTATGTTTGATAGATTTACAGTTTTACCAATTCAAATTTTTAATTGGATGAGTAGACCACAGGAAGAATTTCAGTATGTAGCAGCTGCTGGGATGATTGTTTTGTTAGGTTTGTTGCTCTTGATCAATATAGTTGTCCTATGGTTACGAAATCGAAAATAAGTTGGAAATGGATGAAAGGGGAATTCAAATGGTAGCAACAGTAGTAAATGTACAGGTGAAAAACGAGGAGAAAATCGAGACTGCGCCAAAGAAAGTAGTATTTGATACGAAAAATTTAAATTTATGGTATGGAGAAGACCATGCTTTAAAAGATATTAACTTAAGTATTCATGAGAATGAAGTTACAGCAATTATCGGGCCAAGTGGTTGTGGTAAATCAACGTACTTAAAAACATTAAATCGTATGGTAGAGTTAGTACCAATCGTGCGAACTACAGGCGTAATTGAATATAGAGAGCGCAATATATTTGATAAATCATATCCAGTTGAAGAATTACGAACACATGTAGGAATGGTGTTCCAAAAACCAAATCCATTTCCAAAATCTATTTATGAAAATGTAGCATATGGCCCGAAAATTCATGGGATTAGCGACAAGAAAACGTTAGATGAAATTGTTGAAAAAAGTTTACGTGGAGCAGCGATTTGGGATGAGTTAAAAGATCGTTTGCATGATAATGCATACGGTTTATCTGGTGGACAGCAACAGCGTCTATGTATTGCACGTTGTTTAGCGATTGAACCAGACGTTATTTTAATGGATGAGCCAACATCAGCACTAGATCCAATTTCAACATTAAAAGTAGAAGAATTAATTCAAGAGTTAAAGAAAGATTTTAGTATCGTTATCGTAACGCATAACATGCAACAAGCTGCGCGTATTTCAGATAAAACTGCTTTCTTCTTAAGTGGAGAAGTTGTGGAGTATACAGATACAAATAAATTATTTACGACACCTTCAGATAAGCGTACAGAAGATTATATTACAGGCCGATTCGGTTGATGTCGCTAGCAAGGCTAAGAGCAAATACCCTCTTAACAGAGGGTATTTCTTATTTTTACCTTATTTAAGATAGGAGAAGTAATACTTCTCCTATCTTAAGGTTTATTATAAGTAGGCTAGGTAGGAGAGTTATATATAGTGGCACATAATATTAAGGGGGAAGAAACAATGGTACGAGAACAATTTCAATGTGATTTAAAAACGTTACAGCAAAAGGTGATTGAGCTTGGTGAACTAGCGAGAGAAGCTTTATTGCTTGCTATGGAAGGGCTCCATAAAAAGGATGTAGAGAAAGCGTTAGAGGTAATAGATGGTGATTATCGTATGGATAATTTAGAAGAGGAAATAAATGATCTTGCGCTTATGCTCATTACGAAGCAGCAACCTGTAGCAAGTGATTTAAGAAGGATTTTCATTTCAATTAAAACAGCGACAGATTTAGAACGGATTGCAGATCATGCTGTTAATATTGCGAAATCAACCATTCGTCTCGGGGAAAAAGACGTGTCTGTTAGTTTGCACAATCTTGATGAGATGTTTGCGATTGCAAATAAGATGTTACAGTTAGCGCTAGATGCATATGAGCAAGAAAATTTAACTTTTGCGAAGCAAATTGCCGAAATGGATGATTCTGTTGATGAAATATATGGGAAAGCGATTCGTGAATTTATATCTTCAGTTCCAGAACAACCAGAAGCAATTACACAAATTACACAATTATCCTTTGTAGCGAGATATATCGAACGTGTAGCAGACCATATTACAAATATTGCTGAAAATGTTTTTTATTTAGTAAAGGGAAAGCATTACTTATTAAATGAATAAAGAAAAAAGCAGGTGAAGCATCACCTGCTTTTTTTAGTCAAAACATGACAAAAAAAGCTCGTTGTTTCCTTTAGTTTATGATGATAAGATGTATCATAATATAATGGAAAAAATAGGGCGTATATGTTATTCGCTTATTAAGTAATATTTTAAAAGTTAATAGTAAGCGCTTTCTTCAGTTGTTGAAAGGTGAATGTATATAAGGGGAACTTTACTGCCTGTCGGCCCGATTGGTCAAGGCTAATAATCAGTAGGGGATGAAGAAAATCTCCACTGATTAAAGTTTCACTTTATTTTATACTGCTAGTTAATGCTGGGTAGATAATATACATATCGTATATGAAGTTACTGAACATTATATAAGTGGAGGCTGAAGTATATGAAGGGGGTTATTTTAGCTGGAGGAAAAGGACGACGCCTTAGACCATTAACATGTAATACTCCAAAGCCGATGTTGCCATTATTAGAAAAGCCAGTTTTAGAATACAACATTGAATTATTGCGTCAGCATGGTATACGTGAGATTGCAATTACTGTTCAGTATATGAGTACAGCTATTAAGCAATATTTTGGTGACGGTAGCAAATGGGGCGTTAACTTGTACTACTTTGAAGACTCTCCACCGCTTGGAACTGCAGGGAGTATTAAACAAGCGGAAAAATTTTTGGATGAACCGTTTGTTGTCATAAGTGGGGATGCGTTAACTGATTTTCAATTATCAGAAGGAATTACGTTTCATAAACAAAAGAAAAGAATGGTAACTATGTTTGTAAAGGAAGTAGAAAATCCACTCTCATTTGGTTTAGTTGTAATGAACAAAGAACAAGAGGTTACACGATACATAGAAAAACCGAGTTGGAATGAAGTAGTCTCTAATATTGTGAATACAGGTATATATATTATGGAGCCAGAAATTTTTTCTTACATACCGCCCCGAGAATTTTTTGATTTTAGTCAAGATGTGTTTCCGTTATTGGCAAATAAGAACGCATTATTTGCATATTTGTCAGAAGGTTACTGGTTAGATATCGGTACATTTGATCAATATCGACAAGCACAATTTGATTTGTTAACGAAAAAATTGCAAGTACCTATCCCGTATACGGAAGTATTACCGATGGTATGGATGGGAGAAGGGGTAACGATTGGAAAAGGAACGAAAATTCACGGTCCTTCTTTTATTGGTGAAGGAGTAAGAATTGGTGCTGGATCTGTAATTGAGCCATACTCTATTATCGGGAAAAATAGTGTTGTTTCAAGTTATTCTCATCTTCAAAAGAGTATTGTTTTTGCAAATGTGCACATTGGGAAATATTGTGAGTTACTAGAAACGACAATAGGAGAACATACAATGGTGGAAGATGATGTTACATTGTTTCAAAAAAGCATTGTAGCGGACCATTGTCATATAGGGAAAAGTACGGTAATTAAGCAAAAGGGAAAACTATGGCCATATAAGGCGATTGATAGTCATTCGGTAGTAGGATCGGCTGGTGTTCAAGAAAGTGAGAAGAGTGCAGGATGGTTGCAAAAAAGCCGCATTGTAGGAAGAGGTAATGTGGAGATTACGCCTCAATTTATTGTAAAGGTTGCGATGGCGTACGGATCTCTTTTTACAAAAGGGGAAAGTATATTAATCGGGAGTCAAGAACATATAGAAACGACTTCTTATAAAAATCTTTTTCTTCATGCAATTCATGGTATTGGGATTCATACGATGGAATGCAAAGAAATGAACGAATCACTTTTTCAGTACAGCATTCAAGATTTGCAATGTGCGGGCGGGGTTTTCATTCAAGCGGAAAAAGAAAAAGAGATTGTTATAAAGTTGTATGGTAAGGATGGGGCACAGTTAACGTATAAGCAGCAAAAAGCGATAGAACAAGTGTATATGTCTGAGTCGTTTTATTACGTATGTGAGAAGGAAATGGGGCGGAATAAGCTAGTACACGTTTCTTTACATAATTATATAGAGGCTGTATTAGAGCGTATTGATATTGAGAAAATAAAAAAACAGAAGTTCCATCTTCTTATTAATAAGAGAAATGATATGTTACAACATTTGCTTATGCTCTTTTTGCAAAGACTCGGATGCACAGTTACGTGGATTTATGCTGGTGAACAAAAGGATCATGTGAAAGCTTTAATGAAATCAAGTAAAGCAAATATGGCGCTTATGTTTTCAGAGCAAGGAAATTATTTCGAGTTATATGATAATCATAGTAATATTTACCAAGGGACGGATTTTGAAGAGATTGATATTCCAGATTTATTACTGGAATCGGCAGGAAATATTTACCCAATGTCTTTGAAATTAGGAGAATGTTATCTTCTATTTTATACGCAGGATGAAAAAAAATCGTTTCAAGCGAGATGGAAGCGAGATATTTTATATCGAATTGGAAAATTATTCGAGTTAATAGCATTGCAGGGAAAAACCTTTCTCAGCATAGTAGAGCAATCCCCACCGCTTTATTTACTTTGTGATGAAGTTGTATGTTCGTGGAATGAAAAAGGGAAGGTGATGAGGAAATTATTGGCTGATATCGAAAGGAAGGAAGAAGGCATATTTGAAGGAGTACAGTTCAAATATACCGAAAAAGAGTGGTCTTATATCGTTTCTGACACAAAACAACCGAAATTTTTAGTGTATTCACATGCTAGAAACCCAGTAATAGCAAGGGAAAACATGAAAAATCTTATAGAAAAAATTAGACAATATCAAAAGGTGTAGAATTTTTATTTTAAAAGTGGTATTATAGTATAGTCTGATTTAAGTTATTAGTACTGGAGGGAAATAAGAATGCGTGTGAATATTACTCTAGCATGTACAGAATGCGGAGATCGTAACTATATCTCAAAGAAAAACAAACGTAACAACGCTGAGCGTATCGAGCTTAAAAAGTATTGCAAGCGTGACAAGAAGTCTACGTTACACCGTGAAACAAAGTAAGCAGTAGGAATATTTTCCTACTGTTTCTTTTTTTATTCGATTCCTCTCTTAAAAGTGATACACTATCATCGTAGAGCAAAGTATCACTGTGAGGGGGAAAATGTGTGAGAGAAGAGAAACTACGTTTACGTAAACAAATAATAGAGCACATGAATTCTTTATCAAAAGAACGGTATACAACTTTATCAGAGCAAATTGCATTTTCGTTGTATGCACAAAAAGAGTGGACTGAAGCTAAAACAATTGGAATCACTCTTTCAATGGAAAATGAAGTGAATACATATCCTATTATCGAAAAAGCTTGGGAAGAAGGAAAGAAAGTTGTTGTTCCGAAGTGTAATAAAGAAACAAGAACAATGTCCTTTAGGCAAATTAGTAATTTTGATCAATTGGAAACAGTGTATATGAATTTACGTGAGCCAATTCCAGCGCTTACGGAAGAAGTGAATGCAGATGAAATTGACCTTCAAATTGTACCAGGTGTAGCTTATACAGAGCGAGGAGAACGGATTGGATATGGTGGTGGCTATTATGATCGTTATCTCATGCATTATAAAGGGAAAACGCTATCATTAGCTTATAGTTTTCAAATGGTAGACCATATTCCAATAGAGCCGTTTGATAAAAATGTAGAAAAAATTATTACAGAAAAAGGAACAATGGTTAAAAATGGGCTTGTATAGACAAATAAAAATTGACGAGACTTTTTCTTCTTGATTATAATAAAATATGTGAACGTTTTCTTATTATAATTTTTTATAGTAAGTGAGCATAGAGGGTGATGAAATGTTATCTATATATGATATTCAGCAATTGCTAAAGAAATTTGGTACGATTATTTATACGGGAGATCGAATTGCAGATTTACAATTAATGCAAGATGAATTGCGTGAATTAAATCAATCACAGCTAATCGATTCACAAGACTATCAAACAGCTTTATTTTTATTGAAGCAAGAAATTCAAAAAGAGCTAAATAAGAATTAGATAAAGGTAGGTAAGTAACATGGAAGAGAAATGGTTAGTTGGTGTTGACCTTGGTGGTACAACGATTAAATTAGCATTTATTAATGTATACGGTGAAATTTTACATAAGTGGGAAATCCCTACGAATACAAATGAGCAAGGAAAACATATTACACTTGATGTAGCGAAAGCTATTGATAAAAAGTTAGAGGAGTTAGGCGAATTAAAAAGTAAGTTAATCGGTATTGGTATGGGAGCTCCTGGCCCTGTACACGTGGCGTCTGGAATGATTTATGAAGCGGTTAACTTAGGATGGAAGAACTATCCGTTAAAAGATTTATTAGAAGTAGAAACAGGATTACCTGTTGTGATTGATAATGATGCGAACTTAGCAGCGCTTGGTGAAATGTGGAAAGGTGCTGGTGAAGGAGCAAAAGATTTAATTTGTATGACGCTTGGCACTGGTGTTGGCGGCGGTGTAATTGCCAATGGAGAGATTGTACACGGCGTAAGCGGTGCTGCTGGTGAAATCGGACACATTACAGTCGTTACAGAGAATGCTTTCCCATGTAATTGCGGGAAGTCTGGTTGCCTAGAAACTGTAGCATCTGCAACAGGTATTGTGCGTGTTGCTATGCAAAAAATACAAGAGACTGATAAAGAAAGTATTCTACGTTCTATGTTAGCAGAAGAAGGACGTATCACATCAAAAGACGTATTTGAAGCACATGGACAAGGTGATGAACTAGCAGGCGAAGTAGTAGAAAAGGTAGCTTCTTATTTAGGATTAGCTGTAGCGAACCTTTCTAGCACGTTGAACCCAGAGAAAATCGTTATTGGCGGAGGCGTTTCTAAAGCTGGAGATGCACTTTTAGAACCAATTCAACGCTATTTTGAGCAATATGCTTTCTCACGTGCTGTAAAGAGCACGAAGTTAGCTATTGCAACACTTGGTAATGATGCAGGTGTTATCGGAGGAGCTTGGCTTGTAAAAAAGCACAAATACGAAGCGAAGATGGTATAAGTTGTGAAGTATGAAAAGAGGAAGGGGAAACCCTTCCTCTTTTTGTGCGAAATCTTGATGAAGACGAGCATGTAAATGAATTAAGCTGCTGGTGGGTACCCGTTATATAGAACAGTCATGATTGTAAACCATCCGAAAACGAGTACGGTTGCAATTGCAAAGCCGCCCGCGAGAAAATTCTTTTCGCGAAGTGTTCTAAGCGTAGCAAATACAGCTAACAGAGTGACAAGCGTAAAAATAATAACAAGGCCCATACAATATCCTCCTCTGTCTACCCATTCCTTAATATGAGTTTTTGGAATATTTACTCTTTTATATTGTACATGTTTTAAAAATGATTGTCGAGATAGCATCCTTTCTTTTCCTAAGAGAAAAAAATGTTGTATCATTGAAAGTAAGTTTAATAATTGGAGGAGATTTTCATATGAAATGGATACAAATGCCGTTAGGCCCATTACAAACAAATGCTTATATTTTAACGAATGAGCAAAATGAGTGTATTATCTTTGATCCTGGTCACGAAGGAGAGAAGCTCGTTACATATTTACAAGAAGAACAATTAAAGCCACTGGCTGTTTTATTAACACATGCTCACTTTGATCATATTGGTGCTGTTGATGCGGTAAGAGACGCTTTTCATATTCCTGTGTACGTACATAAAGAAGAAGCAGATTGGTTAGGCGATGCAACTGTAAATGGTTCTCAAATCTTTATGATGAATCGCAGCATTACAGCAAAACCAGCAGATCATATTATTGATGCAGAAGGTGCATTAGCAATTGGTTCATTTAACTTTGAAATTTTTGAGACACCAGGACATTCTCCAGGCAGTATTTCTTATTACTGTAAAGAGGCGAATGCTGTATTTTCTGGAGATGTATTATTCCAAATGAGTATTGGAAGAACAGATTTACCTGGTGGAAGTTTTGCAGAGTTGATTGGAAGTATTGAAGAGAAATTATTTGTATTACCTGATGAAACAGCGGTGTTATGTGGACATGGTCCAGAAACAAGCATTGGTTTTGAAAAAGAAAATAATCCATTTTTACAGTAAGGAGCTAGTATGGGGATGGAGCTCATTTTAAAAGAATGGATGGAAAAAGAAAAGGATTATTCAATTTCATACAGTACATATATGAACCTCGCATTATATGCAGAGGAACATGGATATTATATGAAAGAACGTGAAAAAATAGGAAGACAAGGGGATTTTTTTACAAGTAGCAACGTATCCTCTGTGTTTGCAAAAACTTTTGCTAAGTTTTTTATTCGTCTTGTTGAAAATGGTGAAGTTGCTCCACATATTTGTGAGATTGGTGGGGGGACAGGAAGGTTTGCCTATGATGTTTTACAAGAATGGAAGCAATTATCACCGGAAACCTTTATTGATTTAAACTATTCGATAATTGAAATGAGCCCTTTTCATAGAAAATTGCAGCAAAAGACTCTTTGTTCGTTTTCTAATGTGTCATATTATACGTCGCATAGTGAAATGGGAGAATCGTTCGAGGGGATTCTTTTTTCGAATGAGTTATTTGATGCATTTCCTGTTGAAGTAATTGAGAAGAGAAATGGAATATTGTATGAAGTACGTGTTACGTACACAGAGGAAGGGAAACTTGCAGAAGTATGTAGGCCGTTACATAAAAGAATTGGTCGATACTTATTGAAATATAATATTCATCTCGCTGAAGGCCAGCGTTTTGAAGTGCCAATTGCGATGGAAGAATATATAAAAGAAATTGCGAAATGGTTTCAACGAGGTGTATGTATTACAGTTGATTATGGATATACAAAAGAAGAATGGATGCATCCTGCACATCAAGAAGGTAGTTTACGAGGATATTACGAGCATAAATTAATTCGTAATCCTTTAGCGTATCCAGGTGAAATGGATCTTACTACTCATATTCATTGGGACGAACTGAAAGAAATGTTTAGCCTGCAAGGTATGAATATGGTATGGCATAAGAAACAATCTGAGTTTTTGTTAGCAGCAGGAATACTAGAGCTGCTTACGAATCATCAAGATCGGGATCCTTTTTCTGAAATTCAAAAACAAAATCGTGCAGTTCATTCTATGATTTTGAGCGGAGGATTGGGGAGTGCATGTGATGTTGTTATACATACGAAACATATGCAACAGTTACACTTGGATCGGTATTTGAAAATATAAAAAACAAGACACAGCATAGTTCTGTGTCTTGTTTTTTAATACGACTTATGTAGCATCATATATTTCCTCTCATGATATATATTTATATTAAAGATATGAGATGAAAAATATAAAATACATCCTTTTTTTCTGTCTATGAGTCCCTAACCCAATAATACGCGAACGAGTTGAATAATTGTCTCGTTTTCTACTTTGTAATAAATTTCCAATCCTTTTCTTTCACTTGAAACGATTTTAGCACTTTTTAACTTTGCTAAATGCTGTGAAATTGTAGATTGTGGCATGTTTAAGCCAGTGTACATTGTAGAAACGTTGCTTGGACCGCGTTCAATTAATCCTTTTACAATACATAAGCGAACAGGATGAGCAAGTACTTTCAATAATTCTGCATTGCTTTCATATAGTTCTATTTCTTTTTGAAAGGTTTCTAACATGTTCTTTTCCACCTCCGTGTGAGCTGTTATACCATACTATACATACCAAAAAATTAAAGAAAAGAAAACAGTTGTTGCAGAAAAACATTCCTAAAGTAAAGAAATTGTAAGAAAAGAGACCCTGATGTAAATAAAGTAGATAATTTAGCACGGTTTTGTAAAATGACATTTTTGGGTGAAAATTTCGATGCGTTTTAAAAATTGAAAGATATAGATATATTTGTAACACAATTTTATCATGATTTTCTTATTCTTTCAAATGAATATACGAAATTTTTAAAATAATATGACAAAGGAATTATAATGTTATATATAGAATATAAAACAGGTTAAAAGAAAAGAAGCCGAATGTAGTCAGCTTCTTTATGGTGAAAATGAAATGTTTGAATATAGCTGATAAATCTTAGAATTACCAAGATGTTAGTTATGTATTCTAGATTTCATCTTTCATCAATTTTAAAAATCTGTGGTTCCATATATTTTCATAAAAATCAATTGTCTCTTTTGCGGACATAAATGGATTATTTAACGTAGAGGTTGCTTTCTGGAACATGAAGTTTTCGTACCCTAGTCCATGGGCAAATTTAATCGTGGTATCCATACAGTACTCTGTTTGGGCACCACAAAATTCAATACGATGTACAGATAATTGATCTAAAATCTCTTTCAAGTTTGTGTTATAAAAAGAATTGGCATGTGTTTTTCTTACAAAAAAATCTTGTTTTTGAACATCTAAATCTGAATGAATAGCCCAAAGTTCTTTTTCAGGTACTAAATCATCATCACAATGTTGAACGAAAAGAATTGGTTTATTTGATTTTCTGTATGAAGAAATTCTTTTATTTACTTTTGTAAGTAAATTTTGTAAGTCAAATAAATGTTCTTCGCTATAACATACTCCATTTTGTAGATCGATAACGATTAAAATATCTGCACAAGTATCCATTATTTTTGCCCCTTTTTTACTTCTTAATATATCAATTAATTCATTACTTGGAAATGGGTGTACTCTTTCTTTTTTTATGAACTATACGAAAAGTAAAAAGTATAATCGAAAACATAAAAAGAAGATATGAAAATTTAATTTCATATCTTCTTTTCGCTCTATGCATTTACAGGCTCTTCTACATAAGAAAGGGCATTTTCAAAATCGGATATTAAATCGTCAACATTTTCAAGACCGACGGATAGCCGAAGTAATGAATTTGAAATCCCTCTTTCATCACGAGCTTCTTGCGATAGTGCTGCATGTGACATTTTAGCTGGGTAGGAAAGGATCGATTCGACAGCCCCTAAACTAACCGCAAAGACAGGTAATTTTACTTTTGATAAAAATTGGCGAAGTGCGTCTTCTGATTGTAAAGTGAAAGATAGGACAGCTCCTGCTGATGTAGCTTGAGATTGTTGAATGTTAAATCCAAGATGTGTTTGTAATCCTGGATAGTAGACATTTTGAACTTTAGCGTGCTCTTGTAAATAGTGTGCAATTTTATTGGCATTAGCAGCTGAATGCTCAAGACGTACATGCAATGTTTTTAGACCACGAAGTACGAGAGAACAATCTTGCGGGCCTAGAATAGCGCCGAATGAATTTTGTAAAAAGCCAAGTTTTTGAGCGAGATCGGTATCTTTTACAACTGCTAATCCGGCAGTAACATCACTATGACCGGCAATGAATTTTGTGGCACTATGAAGAACGACATCAGCGCCAAGGTCAAGTGGTTTCTGGAATAGTGGTGTCAAAAATGTATTATCAACAAAAGTAAGGGCGCCAATAGATTTTGCAAGTTTAGAAACAGCACGAATATCTGTCACTTTTAAAAGTGGATTGGAAGGTGTTTCTACATAAAAGAGTTTTGTATTTGGCTTAATGTTTTGCTTTATTTCTTCTAAATTGGTCATATCAACAAATGTATGTGAAACACCGTAACGGGAGAGAACTTCAGTTATCATTCGATAAGTTCCTCCGTATACGTCTTCTGAAATGAGTACGTGATCACCTTGTGAAAGGAGGAGGAATGCAGTAGAAATCGCTGCAATTCCTGATGCGAAGGCAAATCCTTTTGTTCCGCCTTCTAATAAAGCAATGATGTCTTCAAGAGCTTCACGAGTTGGATTGCCTGACCTGCTATAGTCATATTTCCCGAACGTATCTACATCAAATTGGTGAAATGTTGATGTGTTATAGATAGGAACGTTAACAGCTCCTGTTTGCGAGTCATGTTTATATTGGTTGTGCAGTAAGAGTGTATCTATAGAATAACTCATATTCTTACACCTTCTTTTACAAGTTTAATGGCTTGCTTTAAGTCTTGAATTAAATCGTTACTATTTTCAATACCAACGGAAAATCGAAGAAGACGATTACATACACCGTTTGCTGTTCTAATTTCTTCAGGAATATCAGCGTGTGTTTGTGTTGCTGGATATGTCATTAAACTTTCAACACCACCGAGACTTTCGGCAAATGTAATTAAGGATAAAGATTGTAAGAATGGATTAATCCATGTTTCATCTTTCAGACGAAACGAGATCATGCCGCCTCTTCCAGGATAAAATACATCTGTCACCCCATCCTCATCATTTAAATAAGCAACAACTGCTTTTGCATTTTCTTCATGTTGTCTCATGCGAAGCGCTAACGTTTTCATACCACGGATTAATAGCCATGAGTCAAATGGACTTAAGACCGCACCAGAGGCGTTATGATAATGAGCGATTTCCTCACAAAGTTCCTTTCCTTTTGCAACGACAAGTCCGCTTAGTACATCGTTATGACCACCTAAATATTTCGTTGCGCTATGAAGTACAATATCGGCACCTTCTGTTAATGGCTGCTGTATATAAGGTGTGTAGAATGTGTTGTCTACAATAAGAAGTAGTCCGTGTCTTTTCGCTACAGTTGCAACAGCGGCAATATCGGTAACTTGCATTAATGGATTAGTTGGAGTTTCTATGAAAATAGCCTTCGTTTTCGTTGTGATGGCTTGCTCAATTTGTTTAATAGATTGTGTATTTACGTATCTACATCGAACGTTCCACTTTTTTTCGTGCTCAGAAAATAATCGATAAGTGCCACCGTATAAATCTTCAGAAACAATAAGTTCGTCTCCAGAGCGGAATAGGGAAAGGACAAGAAGAACGGCTGCCATCCCTGAACTACAGGCATAACCTTGTTCACCGCATTCTAAGTCTGCGATTGCCTGTTCTAATAGGCCGCGCGTTGGATTTCCAGTTCGTGAATAATCAAATCCAGTAGATTTACCAATTCCTTCGTGACGATAAGCAGTTGAAAAATAAACAGGTGGATTAACAGTTCCTGTTGTAGTTTCACTCCGGTTTCCGATTTGCGCTAATTTTGTTTCGATAGTTGACATGTGAAAATTCCTCCTTTTTAAATTGAACCATTAGTTGAATATAAAATAAAAAAGCCTTCTAAGAAGAAGGCTTTCGGTTTGAATAGAGTCTTCTTCTCATCTGTCAAATCTTTCACAATTTGCTGGAATTAGCACCTTATTAACAAATGTTAATGGTTGCTGAGGCGTCATAGGGCCAGTCCCTCTACCTCTCTAGATAAGAATGTTCGTATGAAATTTTATTATGTTTTTAACTTTACAACAAAAGATAATTGAATTGCAACTTTATTTTAAATAATTTTTATTTTTCCGCAAGTGTCATTGACTTTTGTATTTGTGCGTGCTAAATTTATAAAAAAATTAACAAACATTGTTAAAAGGGGAACGCATTTCCTTTTAGCTACATAAATAAAATAATAAAGACAAACTCTTATTGAGAGCGGTGGAGGGAAAGGCCCTGTGAAACCCGGCAACCTTCAAACGAAATGTTTGAAACGGTGCTAATACCTGCAAAACGAATGTTTTGCATAATAAGAGGAGGATCGATTATGTCCCCCTCTTCAAAGTGAAGAGGGGGTTTTTATATTGATAGAAATGAGGGAGATTTGTGAAATTACTAGATTTATTATCAAAAGGAATTGTAATAGGTGATGGTGCGGTTGGGACGTTATTACATTCACATGGTTTGCAAAGTAGTTTTGAAGAATTGAATATATCTGATCCAGATTTAATTATATCGATTCATAAGCAATATGTAGCGGCTGGGGCAGATGTGATTCAAACAAATACGTATGGAGCAAATGAAGCGAAATTACGTATGTATGGATTAGAAAATCAAGTTACTGAAATTAATAGAGCGGCAGTAAAACTGGCGAAAGCATCTGTTACAGACAGAAATGCAATTTTAGGCACAATTGGTGGTATGAAACATATCGGGGCGGTTACGACAACTGATATGGAGCGAGAATTTATGTTACTGGAACAGGCAAGTGCATTATTAGAAGAACAGGTTGATGGACTGCTATTAGAGACTTTTTATGATGAGTTTGAATTACTTCATGCTGTCCAGGTGTTACGAAAAGAAACAAATATTCCAATTGTAGCGCAATTGGCGTTACATGAGGCGGGTACGACTCAAAATGGAAATGATGTAAATGAAATATTAAAACAACTTTTAGATTACGGTGCAAATGTTGTTGGATTGAACTGCCAACTAGGGCCACTTCATATGACGGAAGCTTTTAAAATGATATCGATTCCGAAAAATGGTTACTTGTCAGCATATCCAAATGCAGGTCTCCCAAATTATGTAGAGGGACGATACGTATATGAGGGAAGTCCAGCTTATTTTGAAGCGATGACACCGAAATTTATTGAGCAAGGTATTCGGTTATTGGGCGGTTGTTGTGGCACGACTCCAGAACATATTGAAAGTATGAAACGTGCTACTCTAAATGTTACGCCTGTAATAGAAAAGGATACGGTTCAAAGACCGAAAGTAGTTCATACACATGAGAAACGTTCAAAAGCTCATGTCACTTTAGCAGAGAAAGCAAAAAAACAAACGACCGTAGTAGTGGAATTAGATCCACCAAAAACGTTAGATACGCAGCGGTTTTTTGAAGGCGCAAGAGCATTGAAAAGAGCTGGAGCAGATGCTATTACTCTAGCAGATAATTCATTAGCATCGCCCCGTATCTCGAATATGGCAATGGGAGCATTATTAACGAAGCATGATATTCCGGTATTGACGCACTTAACATGTAGAGACCATAACGTCATCGGACTACAATCTCATTTACTAGGATTATCAGCGTTAGGCATGGAAGAAGTGTTAGCTTTAACTGGAGATCCAGCGCGCGTTGGTGATTTTCCAGGTGCCACTTCTGTATATGATTTGTCCTCTATCGAGCTCATTAAAATGATTAAAGAAATGAACGATGGGCGTTCCGTTTTAGGGAAATCCATTGGACCGGCAACAAGGTTTTCTGTGGGCGGTGCATTTAACCCGCATGTAAGACATTTAAAAGCAGCGGTTAAGCGAATGGAACGGAAAATAGATGCTGGAGCAGAATATTTCTTAACGCAGCCAATCTATGATATCGCGTTAATTGAAGAAGTGTATGAAGCGACAAAGCATTTAGAACAACCTATTTTTATTGGAATTATGCCATTAATAAGTAAACGGAATGCAGATTTTCTTCATTTTGAGGTGCCCGGTATTACTTTACCTGAAGCAGTAAGAGAGAGAATGGATGGACATGAAACGAAAGAGGCAGCAATTGAGGAAGGGATTCGTATTTCTCAAGAATTAATCGATGCGGCGATGAAATACTTTAACGGCATTTATCTTATTACACCATTTTTAAAATATGAAATTACAGAACATCTTGTTAAATATGTGAGAGAAAAGCAAGAAGTGAAAGAAGGTATTAATTGATGAAATGTATAGAAGAAAAATTACAAAATAACATCTTACTATTAGATGGTGCAATGGGAACGATGATCCAGCAAGAGGATTTAACTGCGGAAGATTTCGGAGGAGAGGAGTACGAAGGGTGTAATGAGTATTTAGTAGAAACAAGACCAGATGTTATTTTAAAGATTCATAAAGCCTATATTGAAGCTGGAGCGGATATTATTGAAACAAATACATTTGGGGCAACCAATATTGTACTAAGTGATTATGAGTTATCTCATTTAGACGAGGAGCTAAATGAGAAGGCAGCGCGTTTAGCGAAGCAAGCAGTCGAAGAAAGCGGGAAGGAAGTATATGTTGCGGGAGCAATGGGACCGACAACGAAAGCGATTAGTGTTACTGGTGGTGTAACGTTTGAAGAATTAATTGAAGCTTATACGCGGCAGGCAAGAGGATTGTTGAAAGGAGAAGTGGATGTATTACTCGTTGAGACGAGTCAAGATATGCGTAACGTGAAGGCTGCTTATATTGGAATTCAAGCGGCTTTTGATGAACTAAATACAGTTGTACCTATCATGATTTCGGGAACGATTGAACCGATGGGAACGACTCTAGCTGGGCAAACAATTGAGGCTTTTTACTTATCGGTAGAACATATGAAGCCATTATCTGTTGGATTAAACTGTGCGACTGGTCCGGAGTTTATGAGAGACCATATTCGTTCTCTATCTGATTTATCGGAGTGTTACATTTCTTGTTATCCAAATGCAGGTCTTCCTGATGAAGATGGACATTATCATGAATCTCCATCCTCGCTTGCCGAGAAAGTGAAGCGATTTGCAGAAGAAGGATGGGTTAATATTATCGGTGGTTGTTGTGGTACAACACCAGAACATATAAAAGCAATGAAATCCGCATTAACGTCTCTTAAACCTCGTGAACAGCAAGAGAGAGCGGGACATGGGGTTAGTGGATTAGAGGCACTGCAATATGATGACTCTATGAGACCGTTATTTGTTGGTGAAAGAACAAATGTTATTGGATCACGTAAATTTAAAAGATTAGTAGCAGAAGGGAAATTTGAAGAGGCTGCTGAAATCGCTAGAGCGCAAGTGAAGAAAAATGCTCATATTATTGATATTTGTATGGCAGACCCGGACCGCGATGAAATAGAAGATATGGAAAACTTCTTGGCAGAAGTTACGAAAGTGTTAAAAGTACCGATTATGATTGACTCAACAGATGAACATGTGATGGAGCGAGCTCTTACTTATATTCAAGGGAAAGCTGTTATTAATTCAATTAATTTAGAAGATGGAGAAGAGCGATTTAAAAAAGTGACACCGCTTCTTCGTAAATATGGTGCTGCAATTGTAGTTGGAACAATCGATGAAGATGGAATGGCAGTAAGTGCGGAAAGAAAACTAGAAATTGCGAAAAGAAGTTATGAGTTATTGACGACGAAATATGGTATACGCCCATCAGATATTATTTTTGATGCACTTGTATTTCCTGTAGGGACAGGTGATGAAGAGTATATTGGCTCGGCGGCTGCGACGATAGAAGGGATTCGCCTTATTAAAGAAGCATTACCAGAGTGTTTAACGATTTTAGGTGTAAGTAACATATCATTTGGTTTACCACCAGCTGGTCGCGAAGTGTTAAATTCCGTCTTTTTATATCATGCAACGAAAGCAGGGTTAGATTACGCGATTGTAAATACGGAAAAATTAGAGCGCTATGCGTCAATTCCTGATGAAGAAAAACGCCTTGCAGATGCATTGCTTTTTGAAACGACGCAAGAGACGTTGGAGAAATTTACAAACTTCTATCGCGTGGCAAAAAAGAAAGATGTTGTTGTCCAAGAAACATTAACACTTGATGAAAGGCTCGCAAATTACATTGTAGAAGGTACGAAACAAGGTTTACACGAAGATTTAAGTCTCGCACTTACAGAAGGAAGAAAACCTTTGGATATTATTAATGGCCCACTTATGACAGGAATGGATGAGGTAGGAAGATTATTTAATAATAATGAGCTTATCGTTGCTGAAGTATTGCAAAGTGCTGAAAGTATGAAAGCTGCTGTAAGTTATTTAGAGCCACATATGGAATCTAGCGATAGTGCGAAAAAAGGGAAAGTATTATTAGCAACTGTAAAAGGTGATGTGCATGATATTGGGAAAAATCTCGTTGAAATTATTTTAGCAAATAACGGATATGAGATTATTAATTTAGGAATCAATGTTCGCTCGGATCGAATTGTGCAAGAAGTACAAGAAAAGAAGCCTGATATTATAGGTCTTTCTGGTTTATTAGTAAAATCGGCTCAACAAATGGTAACGACTGCTGAAGATTTAAAAGCGGCGGATATTGATATTCCAATTGTTGTAGGCGGGGCAGCGTTAACGAGAAAGTTTACAGATAATCGCATTTCGCCATCTTATAAAGGGCTCGTATGTTATGCGAGTGATGCGATGACGGGGCTGGATATTATTAATAAGCTTCAAAAAGAAGAAGAGCGTGAGAAGATGAAGCAGGATAAAAAAGAACGTCATCTTCATATCGTAACAAAAGAAGAGAAGAAAGTAGAAATTCCAGCAGTAATTGAGCCATTACCGAAGGCTGAGGTTATCGTACCGGATTCAACAAAACGAATTGTATTAAGAGATGTTCCTGTTTCACATCTCGCGCCATTTCTAAATAGACAAATGCTGCTTGGACATCACCTTGGCCTAAAGGGAAGTGTGAAGAAACTTTTGCGAGAGGGAGATAAAAGAGCGCATGAATTAAATGATTTAATAGATGAATTATTGCAGGAAGGACAATCTTGGTTAAAACCGAAAGCAGTGTATCAATTTTTCCCAGCGCAAAGCGACGGACAGAATATTGTAATATATGATCCAGAAGATCATACGCGTGTTATAGAGCGTTTCACATTCCCAAGACAAGGAAAAGCACCATATCGTACTTTAGGTGACTATTTACGCCCAGTTGGAGATGAGATGGACTATGTTGCTTTCCTATCTGTTACGGTTGGAGAAGGTGTTCGTGACATTGCTGAAGAGTGGAAGGCGAAAGGTGATTATTTACGCAGTCATGCTATTCAATCGTTAGCGCTTGAACTAGCAGAAGGACTTGCTGAAAAAACACATATGCTCATTCGCGATCGCTGGGGGATTCCAGATTCGCCAGAATTGACGATGGAAGAACGCTTCCGTACGAAATATAGAGGGATACGAGTGTCCTTCGGTTATCCAGCATGTCCAGAACTCGCAGATCAAGAAAAGTTATTTCGCTTAATTCATCCAGAGGAAATAGGTATTTCATTAACGGAAGGATTTATGATGGAGCCAGAAGCGTCTGTAACGGCTATGGTATTTTCTCACCCCGAGGCAAGATATTTTAGTGTATTATAGTCTAGAAGGGGGAGACGTATGAAAAAAATAGTCTTTACAGGTGGCGGTTCGGCAGGGCATGTAACACCTAATTTAGCCATCATTCCACATTTACAAGAACAAAATTGGGATATTTCTTATATTGGTTCTCATCAAGGAATTGAGAAAACGATTATAGAAAAGGAAGGCATTCCGTACTATAGTATTGCGAGCGGAAAGCTACGCCGTTATTTTGATTTAAAAAATATAAAAGATCCTTTTCTTGTGATGAAGGGTGTTATGGAAGCGTATGTAAGGATTCGAAAACTAAAACCAGATGTAATTTTTTCAAAAGGTGGTTTCGTATCTGTACCAGTCGTAATTGGAGGATGGTTAAACAGGGTACCAGTTTTGTTACATGAATCTGATATGACGCCAGGACTAGCAAACAAAATTGCGCTCCGTTTCGCTTCAAAAATATTTGTTACATTTGAAGAAGCTGCGAAACATTTACCGAAAGAAAAAGTAATTTATACAGGATCTCCTGTACGTGAAGAAGTACTAAAGGGAAATCGTGAAAAAGGTTTAGCATTTTTAGGTTTTTCACGTAAAAAGCCAGTTATTACAATCATGGGAGGAAGTTTGGGCGCAAAAAAAATTAATGAAACGGTTCGAGAAGCGTTACCAGAACTTCTGAAAAAATATCAAATTGTTCACCTTTGTGGAAAAGGTAATCTTGATGATAGGTTACAAAATAAAGAAGGATATAGACAATTTGAGTATGTACACGGAGAACTGCCAGATATATTAGCCATAACAGATTTTGTTATTTCACGTGCGGGCTCTAATGCCATTTTTGAGTTTTTAACATTGCAAAAGCCGATGGTTTTAATTCCACTATCGAAATTTGCAAGTCGTGGAGATCAAATACTAAATGCAGAGTCTTTTGAGAGACAAGGATATGCTTCCGTATTGTATGAAGAAGATGTGACTGTGAAATCTCTTATAGGGCATGTCGAAGAATTAAATCAAAATAATGAAATGTATAAAACAGCTCTAAAAAAATATAATGGAAAAGAAGCAATTCAAACAATCATTCAACATATTTCAGAGGCATGATGAAACAATCATGCCTCTTTTAGTAGGATGAAAGATTCCAAGAAACGGTGTTTTTATGTTACAATAAAGTGAAACTTTAATCAGTGGGAGGTTCACCCCCACTGATTATTAGTTGAACCAATCGGGCTTTTACGGGCAGTTAATCCCCCACCTAACTTCTTTGTGTTCGCTGAATTTTGAGGTGGGGGTCTTACTGCCCGTTAATGCGGGGTAGCAAATGGATTAGTAGGGAAATTCCAATTAATGAAGCGTGAAAATACGAATGGATTAGGAGTGACTGTGTTGGAGCTAAGTCTCTATGAAAATACTGCACTTATTATATGCTTTGTGTTGTACGTTGGTAGTGTTATTGTTTATATTTCAAGGAAGTTTTCGCAAGAAAGAGAGCTTGAAAAATCAGAAATAACAGCAGAACTAGAAATGTTAGCTGATGAAAGTTATAAAAAACAAAAAATAAAAGAAGACCATGAGGCATCCCATCATTTAAACGCAAATAAGTTTTAAAGATGGGGATTTTTTTTGAAGGAGATGCAGCAGAATTTGCATCTTATGTTATGAATCATGTGAAATAATAGTAACTATCTAAAAGGTTATAAAAGTGATCTTTTGGGTACAGTGATGATAAGAAACATATATAAAGGAGTACATAATATGAAATTAGAAAATGGATGGGAAACGAGCTTTTTAGAAGTCGTACAAAATAGCGAATTTAAGAAAGAGGCACTTCTTAGCCAATTACTTTTTGCAGATAGTGAAGAAGTTGAGGAGCTTGTAGATGATTATGGTTATGAAGAAATCATTGACCGCGAACATGATGATGAATTAGCTCATATTTTAGGAGAAGAACTTTTTAGTGAGATGGAACGACACGTATTCTTATCTTCACAGTCAGAAGAAAAACTTATTTCATTCGTAAATGGATTAGGTTTTCATGTGTTAGATTGGATCGTTCTTCTTGAAACAGAATTTGGCATCGATAGTGCACACTTTACGTCGGATGCTGTGAAAATGTTAGAAAAGCGTTTCAGACAATTTCCATACATAGAAGATAAAACAATTTTTGACATGACATTTGGAGAAGCAATGGATGTATTAGAGTCTATTACAGGATTACAACTGAAAGAAAAGATGAATGTATAATGTAAAAAAAGAACGTGAGACTATCACGTTCTTTTTTTACATTATAATAATTTTATCATCTAGTTTCGTTTGTCCGCTAAGAAGTGCGTTTAAATATTCCACTTTTCTTATACAGGCTTGTATATGTCTTTCAACCTCTTGTAACTCTGCTTGGTGAT
This sequence comes from Bacillus cereus group sp. Bc061, assembly GCF_027715825.1. Classification (NCBI taxonomy): domain Bacteria; kingdom Bacillati; phylum Bacillota; class Bacilli; order Caryophanales; family Bacillaceae; genus Bacillus; species Bacillus cereus group sp. Bc061. Next base: position 529,443 of record NZ_JAQFTZ010000002.1, on the reverse strand, counting down.
GCGTTTCAATAGGATGAATTTGTACGTTGAATTTTTCAAATTGACTACTATATGTTATTTCTGCATAGCCGCTCATAATATCTGTTTCGTTATGAAATAAAAATTGCTTCGTTTTGTCACAGAATGATACATTCTGAAAGCCATATACTTTTAATGCTTCAATTACTTTTTTTATCATTTTTGTATTCATTTTTTTTAACCCTCTTTACGAAGTTCTACTTATACATTATAACATAAAAAATTACATAGAAAGCGCTTCCAAGTGTATTTTATTATAAACTTTACGTTTCAATCACAAAAATGAAACAAAGAAAAAATAATTGTAAAGAAGGAAGGACTCTTTTATTGTTTCGTCATATATATAGAGAAATAGTGCAATGAAAGGAAATTTTCCGAGGTGGAGATCGTATTTCCAATTTGAGCGCAGTAAAAGAGGTGAAGATCTTGAACTTTGATATTGTAGGACAAAAAGCATATATAAAAGATGGACCGCATCGGAACCGAATTGGAATTGTAAAGAAAAACGAGACAAAATTAGAATCGCAGTTTGCTATTGTAATTGGAGAACAAATCATTGAGGTAGAGCTAAAGGATATCGTGTTAGTTGGAGTAGACGTAGGACAATTTCATAAATGGTGCGAACAAAATGGTTATTTGTGAAAAGGACGGGCTGTGAGATAATGAAGTATATGTGAGGAAAGAGAATATGTTATTGTATTCTCTTTTTCTATGTGTAAGGAGACGGAGATGAAGTATACAGAACGAGATTTTACATTGGAGTTAAAAGAGAACATTCAATGCATGGAGAAGGAAATAGAGAGAATAGCATTTAAACTTTTTAAAGATTATTCACATTTGTACATAGAAAAAAACATGGAATTATTTATAGAACTCATCAGAGATAAAGAAAATCCTTTTGAAACAGGATATTCTTCATCAATTTCGATAGCTGTATTAGATGAAGAAGGAAAGATGGTTGAATTTTATACAGTTCCTATCTGGGAATGTTGTAGTTATTTTTTAGGAGTACCGCTTCCAATAAGGTTTTGGGGAAGTAAGTTAAGTGGTGAACTTGTTGATGAATCTTATTGTGAGATAGAGGAGGAGTTAAAGGAGCGGTTGGAAGAATTTTTACAGTTTGCGGGTGAGGAATAATAGTTAATCTGTAGTTTATAATTAATAGTTATTAAAAAAATGAAAAACGGTGTAATTTCTTTATATCTGTACATAGTGTTTGAAACAATATGTTATGCCTTATGTATAAAAGATAAAGAGGAAGATGAAAAGAACTAAAAAAGGACGCTAACCGTTTTGTTAGCGTCCTTTTCATTATGAAGCAATTTCACCAGTTTTTGTATCATCTTGATTGTACGTATCTTGATCTAATTCACCAAGCCATTTACTAGAAATAAGACCTGCTGTCATAGAACCACTTACGTTAAGAGCTGTACGCCCCATATCGATTAATGGTTCAACTGAGATAACAAGAGCGACAATACCGATTGGTAAGTTCATTGTAGATAGTACGATTAACGCTGCGAATGTTGCACCGCCACCAACGCCGGCAACACCGAATGAGCTAATCGCAACGACAGCGATTAAAGTTAAAATAAATTGTGGTTGTAATGGATCAATTCCTACAGTTGGAGCGACCATCATTGCAAGCATTGCTGGATAAATACCTGCGCAACCGTTTTGTCCGATAGATACTCCAAATGAGGCTGCGAAGTTTGCAATCCCTTCAGAAATACCAAGTTTTTCTTTTTGAGCTTCAATATTTAATGGCATTGCACCAGCACTAGAGCGAGATGTGAATGCAAATGTTAATACAGGGAACACCTTTTTCAAATATTGAATTGGATTTAAACCAGATAGAGCAATTAATAATAAGTGGATAACGAACATTACGATAAGTGCCACGTAAGACGCTAACACGAAGTTACCAAGTTTTAAAATAGCATTTATGTCGCTACCAGCAACTGTTTTTGCCATAAGAGCTAATACGCCGTATGGAGTAAGACGTAAAATTAAGGTTACCATACGCATTACAATTGCATATACAGCATCAAGCATTTTCTTAAATAGCTCTGCTTGTTCTGGATATTTTCGTTTTACACCTATAAAGGCGATACCGATAAATGCTGCAAATATTACAACAGAAATTGTTGAAGTTGGACGAGCACCTGTTAAATCAAGAAATGGATTTGTAGGTAACAGCTCTAATAATTTATCTGGAATTGTTGTTTTTTCAATAGAAGTAAATCTTTCTTCAACTAGCTTCAGACGAGCAGATTCTGCATCACCTTGTTGCAGACCAGTTGCAGAAACATCAAATCCTGCACTTGCAGCGATACCGACAGCTGCAGCAATTCCTGTAGTCAGAATTAAAATTCCGATAATAAGACCACTAATTTTACCAAGGTTTTTCGTTAACTGTAATTTTGTAAATGCTGAAATAATAGATACTAAAATAAGTGGCATAACGATCATTTGAAGTAACTTCACATAACCGTTACCGATTAAGCCAAACCAAGTATTTGATTCAATAATTACTTTAGAAGTTGGCTCATAAATAAATTGTAATATAAGACCGAAGATAATTCCGACTCCTAAAGCGGTAAATACACGTTTATTAAAAGATACATGCTTACGTTGCATATAATATAATACGCCAACTAAAATGAGCATGACTGCAACGTTAATTCCGACAAGCAGTGTATTCATGATGATTCCCCCTAATTCCAATCTGTTATATAGAATATAAATCAATAAAACCTATAAGTCAACTAGGGAATTCCGGAATTAAAAAAAAGATGGCAAAATGCCATCTTTTAATGTCCAGCCCCAGGGACAAGTAAAAATGTCGTGTAGTATGTAAATCCTATGAAGAAAACAGTTAAATATGCCCCGAATACGTATATATACATACGCTCTGTTAAATTTAAATAGCTTAAAAGTACGAAGAATCCTGTTTGTCCTAAAAATAGTAGTGCAGTCGAATGCATATCCCCTACGTAAAACATAACCGAGAAAATTCCAGTCCAAAAGCCGAGAACGCGAAACATGCGCTCCATGCCATCTCCCTCCTTTTCTAAAAAAAGTAAACCTCACTTCATTATAGTTTATTTTTCTTACTATTGTAAATATTCGTTCATATAAAAAGAAGCCAATTATAATTGGCTTCTTTTTATATGAGAAATCAAATTGTTAGTTTATAATTACAAGATTTACATCCATCTAGTAAACTATCATTTCGTGTTAATTCCGTGTTAGGGAATAGGATTTCAAAAATCCCTTTCATCATATCTCCGTGCATATTACAAATTTCAGTTGGGTGATGGACAGCAACTTCTTTAAATGGACAATTGTGTACATCATAGAAAATTTTTGTTCCATCTGCACTTAATTCAAATGCAGGTGATAAGCCAGCTGTTGAAAAGGCTTCCTTTGCAATTTGAACTTTTTGCTCCACTGTTAAAGCATCTTCGCTCACATTTAAGCGCTGCATATGTTGTTGCATTAATTCGGCTCCGAATTGTTTCCCTGTTTCGTATAGCGCTTTTTCACCAGCAGCTCCAAGGCTAAGTAAAGAATTAAACGCTATTTTTGCTAATAATTGATAATCACGGAATGGGAATTGTAATTGGATAACATCTTCAGATAATACATATAATCTGCTTGGTCGTCCGCCTTTTCCAGTTTTCTTCGTTTCAGATTTCAGCATATGAACATCTTCTAATTTAGATAAATGTAAACGCGCTACGTTTGGATGAATGTCAAACTCATCAGCAATTTCTTGTACAGTTACGTAACTATGTTTTTGAGAAATATATTTATAAATGTAATAACGAGTTGGGTCAGCTAAAACACCTGTAATTTTTAAAGCTTGTTCCATGAGGATCTCCACCTTTATCACTTTATCCAAGATAATAACATTATAATACAGATAAACATGGGTATAGGTAATTTTAGACAATAATTCGGAAATTGTTCATAATTTCACAAACATATTTTTCCTTTTTTATCTAGTGAAAATGCAAAAATACCGATTTTTCAGATGGATTTCTTCATGCTATATACATAGTGGGGAGGGAAAAATGATGAATGGAATTGAAAGCTTTGCGAATACGATTTTGAAAGAGGCGTGTAGGGTACAAGCTTCGGATTTACATATTGTGCCCCGGAAGAAGGATGTAGTGATTCAACTGCGCATAGGGAAAGATTTAATGACGAAACAATACATTGAAAAGGAATTTGGAGAAAAACTTGTTTCACACTTTAAATTTTTAGCATCCATGGATATAGGGGAGAGGCGGAAGCCACAAAATGGTTCACTGTATTTACAAATGGATGGACAGGAAGTGTATTTACGTCTTTCCACGCTTCCAACTGTATATCAAGAAAGTCTCGTTATTCGTCTTCATTTACAAGCATCTATTCAGCCGTTATCTCATCTTTCGTTATTTCCAAGTACAGCGAAGAAACTACTTTCTTTTTTACATTATTCCCATGGGTTACTCGTATTTACTGGACCGACTGGATCGGGGAAGACAACAACAATGTATGCATTATTAGAGGTAATTAGAAAAAAGAAAACACGCCGCATCGTTACACTGGAAGATCCAGTTGAAAAAAGAAATGACGATGTATTACAAATTCAAATAAATGAAAAAGCAGGTATCACATATGAGGCGGGACTAAAGGCTATTTTGCGTCATGATCCAGATGTTATTTTAGTGGGTGAAATTCGTGATGAAGAAACAGCAAAAATCGCTATAAGAGCAAGTTTGACTGGCCATTTAGTAATGACGACACTGCATACGAATGATGCGAAAGGAGCAATACTTCGGTTTATGGACTTTGGCATAACAAGGCAAGAGATTGAACAATCTTTATTGGCTATAGCTGCACAGCGACTTGTTGAATTGAAGTGTCCGTTTTGTAAAAGAAAGTGCTCAACTGTATGTAAATCAATGAGGCAAGTAAGGCAAGCGAGTATTTATGAGTTGTTATATGGATATGAGTTAAAACAAGCGATTAAAGAAGCAAACGGGGAATGTGTCACGTACAAGCATGAGACATTAGAGTCTTCGTTGCGAAAAGGATACGCTTTAGGATTTTTAGAAGAGGATGTTTATGTTTAAGAAAATATGGAGTTTAAGTGATCAAGTAATATTACTGAAACGATTAGGAGAACTATTAGAAAAAGGATACTCTCTTTTGCAGGCATTAGAATTTTTACGGTTTCAATTACCTTTAGAAAAGAAAGTACAATTGCAGCGCATGATTGATGGATTAAAAAATGGAAAAAGTCTACACGATTCTTTTCATCAATTAAAGTTTCATCAGGAGATGTTAAGCTATTTATTTTATGCCGAGCAACATGGTGATATTTCTTTTGCGTTGCAACAAGGGAGTGCACTTCTTTATAAAAAGGATAAGTATAGGAAAGATATGATGAAAATAATGCAGTATCCTATGTTTTTGGCGTTCTTTTTAATAATCATGATTTTGATTTTTAACCGCATTTTATTACCACAAGTTGACATGGTATATAGTTCATTTGGTTCTACAGCACCGTTATTTACAGAGCAAATTTTAAGTGCAATTAAGCTACTACCTTATCTTATTTTTAGCACTATTTTTATCGTTACAATTGGCTGTAGTTTATATATATTTTACTTTCGGAAACTCCCACATATGAAGCAGGTAAAAATTATGCTTCGTATCCCCCTCGTAAAAACATTTCTTATTTTAAAGCATTCACATTATTTCGCTACTCAATTGAGCGGTTTATTACACGGTGGGCTATCAGTACTTGAGGCTCTAACAATAATGATGGAACAAAAATACCATCCGTTTTTTCGATATGAAGCGGGTCGAATTGAACGCCAATTAATTGCAGGAGAATCGTTGCAATCTATTATTGCTAAAAGTGGATATTATGAGGAAGAACTTTCTTATATTATTACACATGGCCAAGCAAACGGTAATTTGGCGATTGAATTAGGTGATTATAGTGATCTGATTATGGAAAAGATGGAGCAAAAAATTAACCGTATGTTAGTGATTATTCAACCGATTTTATTTACGTGTATTGGAGGAATAGTCGTTCTTATGTATTTAGCGATGATTATGCCAATGTTTCAAATGATGAATTCTATATAGGAGGCATTTACATGCAGAATGAGGAAGGGTTTACCCTTTTAGAAATGTTATTAGTTATGGTCGTCATAACTGTATTATTACTATTAATTATTCCTAATGTAGTTACGCAGCGTTCATCCGTTGAAGGAAAAGGATGTAAAGCCTATGTGAAATCTATAGAAGCACAAGTACAAGTATACCAACTACAACATAATAAAATTCCTACACTAAAAGAGTTAAGTGATGATAAATATATTACAGCTGATAAGTGTCCGAATGGTGAAGCGATTCATATTTCCAATGATGGCACAGTAACAAGTGGGAAACAGTGAAGCAAAAAGGTTTTACACTTTTAGAAATGCTACTCGTTTTATTTGCCATTTCTGTACTAAGTGTGGTCACGTATTTTCATGTACATTCATTATATGAAAAACAAAAAATTGAACAATTTTTAAGACAGTTTTCAAATGATATTTTGTATATGCAACAATTAGCCATAAATCGTCAAAAACACTATACATTACGATGGCATAAAGATAGACATATGTATTATATAGGGGAATCGAGTACGGATCATTCTATCATTAAAAGAGAATATGATAGCGATATACAATTGGATTTGAATACTTTTCCAAATCCGATGACATATAATCCGAGTGGGAATATTAATAGAGGTGGCACGATTTTACTTTCGTATCGAAGTTATAAATATGAGATTGTATTCCAGCTTGGAAGAGGGAGATTTACGTATCGTGAAATGTCAAAAAGGGTCAGTGATGGCTGAAATGCTTGTAGCATTAAGTATAGTAATGATGATGGTATCTTTACTACTTCCGCAAACAGTATTGATTATGCAAGAACGAAAAAACATACAAATTCGTTATAAGGCATTTGTATTATTAAAAAAAGAAGCAGCTTTATATATGTATGAGAATGAGGCAAAACAACAGAAAGAAAAAGTTATAAATGGAAATGTATATTACACATATTGGGGAGGAAATGAAGTTTGTGCGATGTGGAAAGATGTGAAAGGAAAAATGATGGAACAATGCTTTTATGCGGGAGAAAAAATGAATTAGAAGTTGGATTTACATTAATTGAAATGATCGTATGTTTTTTTCTGTTATCACTTTTCTTTTTACTCTTACCACGTTTAAGCTTTATTGGAATAGAAAACAAGCAATCAAAAGGGTTAAATAATTGGGAATGGGATGTGTTTGTAGGACAAGTACAGTTAGAGTTTCGTGAAGTATCATTTGTGGAAAAAATAGTTCCTGAAAATAGAGAGAGTATGTTGCGCTTCCGTCTTCGCACTGGAGATGAAGTGACGTATGAAAAATTGAATAATCACCTTATAAGAAAAGTGAACATGCGCGGAAGAGAAGTTATATTACAAAATGTTGAAATGGTTTCGTATGAAGTAACACCTCATTTGCTCTTTATCAATGTGAAAGATAGGAGCGGGAAAAAATATGAAGGTGTAGCTATAAGGTATAGCGAAATGGGAATACATGTATGATAAAACAAGATGGATTTACGATGCCAGGAACAATCATTTTTCTTATATTATTCACTTCGTTCTTTATATACGAAACGAATATGTTGCTTATAGATAAAAAATTTTATATTGAAATAGAGCAAAAGTTTGTACTGGAGGAAATACTAAATCAATCTATTACAAATATAAAAAAAGACTTACGGCAAAAAGAAAAGGAAGATACTTTTTTCTTTTCATATGAAAAGGGCGAAGCGAGTGGAAATTACGTATTTGAAAACGACGTTATTCTCGTTTCATTGCAGTGCAAAATAAAACAGGAAGTTTTCTATAAAGTAAGCTTTCGGTATAGAAAAAAAGATGAGAAAATATTCGATTGGATAGAAGGATAGTATGTGAAATATATGGATAAAAAACCATGATTTATCATTTGAAAATAGGCTGTTTTTTAAAAGGAAATGGATAAATAAAACAATTAAAAGTTTAAATTTTCTCAAAAAAGAGAAAGGTAGAAAGAATATGATATATTCATGCTATCCAATCATTATTTTTAGGGAGAATAGGGAAATGACAAACAACAATCAAATAGGTGAAAATAAGGAACAAACTATTTTTGATCATAAAGGAAATGCAATTATGACAGAAGATAGGGAAATACAAATTATTTCAAAATTCGAAGAACCTCTTATTGTCGTGTTAGGAAATGTATTAAGTGATGAAGAGTGTGATGAATTAATTGAATTGTCTAAAAATAAATTAGCACGTTCTAAAGTTGGTTCATCACGTGATGTAAATGATATTCGAACGAGTAGTGGTGCATTTTTAGATGATAATAAACTTACTGCGAAGATTGAAAAACGAATTTCATCTATCATGAATGTTCCTGTTTCGCATGGAGAAGGATTACACATTTTAAATTATGAAGTGGATCAACAATATAAAGCACACTATGATTATTTTGCCGAACATAGTAGATCCGCTGCTAATAATCGTATTAGTACGCTTGTCATGTACTTAAATGATGTAGAAGAAGGCGGAGAAACTTTCTTTCCGAAATTAAATCTTTCTGTGCACCCTAGAAAGGGAATGGCAGTATACTTTGAGTATTTCTATCAAGATCAATCACTAAATGAGCTTACGTTACACGGAGGGGCACCTGTAACGAAAGGTGAGAAATGGATTGCAACACAGTGGGTGAGAAGAGGTACTTATAGATAAAGCGAGTATGTTACGTTTTGTTCTTCAGTGTATAAGAAGAACAAAACGTTTTTTTATTAAATAAAGTAGCATCTTTCGTTATAATAACAAGTAATACATGACGATTGAGAGGAACGAAAATGAAATCTATATACATAACCGGCTATATGGGAGCTGGGAAAACAACAATTGGAAAAGCATTAAGTAAAGAACTTCATATGGATGTTATAGATACAGATCAAAAAATTGAAGAGAAGCAAGAGAAGGAGATTCGTGATATTTTTGCCGAAGAAGGTGAAATGGCTTTTCGGGAATATGAAAGTGAGATGTTACGTTCACTACCTGTTGAAAATGTAATCATTACAACTGGCGGCGGAATCATTGAGCGAGAGGAAAACCGCAAGTGGATGAAGGAAAATGGAACTGTCGTGTATTTATATTGTGATCCACATGTAATTGCAGAAAGGCTTCGTGAAGATACGACACGGCCACTATTTCAGAAGAAAGATATAGATGCATTTGTAACGAAATTCGAATCGCGCCGAGCTTATTATGAAGAGGCTCATATTCATATCGATACGACGAATAAGTCTGTAAAGCAAATTATGGATGAATTAAAAGAAAAGATTAATGAATAAAAAAGTGGACATACTAATCAAGTAGAGGTGATGATAATATGTCTACTAATGATTATGTTCGCTTTGTGACACAGCAGTTTGTGTCGTATATGGATGCTCCAAAAGAAGATCGTAAACAAAAGAAAGAACAACGTCGTGCTGAAAAAGAGCCATTTATGAATAAGTGGTTTGGTGTTATGCCGCTAAGTGCTGCTTTGTTTTATCAAAACGTAAAAAATAAAAGAAAAAAATCAAGTTAAAGATTTCGTAATATGTGTAGCAAAATGAAAATCCCCTAGTAGCATCGTACTACTAGGGGATTTTCATTTACTGCATAGACTCTTTTTCTTCTGTAACGGCATGTATTTTATTGTTCACCCAGACAAATCCAATTCCGATACAAATGGAAATGCCCCATCCAACAGCGGTCATAATTGCTCTCATTTCACCGTAGCCATCTACACCGAAAACAGAGATGAAATAAATTTTTAAGAAGCTTTTTAATATGAATTGTAGACCGAAAAAGAGCGTTAAATATTGCAATGCTGGATAGATACGACTATCACGATACAGTTCACGACTTTTATCACGGTCATGGCCTTGCAGTGCAGCAATATCTGCTGCGAAATATAACATAAGTGGTTTTTTTATAAAAATTGTGCATATAACGATAATACCGAGTACGATGTGATAATACGCATCGTTCCACAACATTCGTTCAGCTGATCCAGATAATAGATCTACCGTTGTATTAGAAATGAGTGTAATTAAAATAAAGAACCCTGTTACGTTAAACTGTTTTTCTTTTTTAAAGGTATACAGTGTATAAATAATCCCCGGAACAGAGGAAAGTAACATTGCGTAATAAGGATCGATATAAGGTTTTGCAAATTTCCAAATGAGGAATGGGATTACGAGATAAAAGACAAGATCTAATATAGCTTTTTTATTTTGATTCATATACAGCCTCCTTAAGTCATACATATATTTTATAATATAATTTCTGAAAATTGTATAAGGTTTAGTGGAAAAAGAAAAAGAAAAAGTATATGTTTAGTAGATTGAAAAAAATACCCCTAGCGTAGTAAGTTTTTTTAGTATACAATAAAGGAAACGCTTTCATTTTTAGTTTGTTCACAAAATAGACGGAAAATCACATATTTACTATCGATATGTTGCTTTATAATGAAACTAATTAAATATACATGCATACAATATTGTGAAATAAATAACATAAATAATTTATATAAATGTAAACGTTATCAAAAGAGAGAGGTGGAGGCAATGAGTAAATTTTTCTTCAATCATAATCCAGCGACAGTAGAGGATGGAAGGCTTGTTGAATATGCTGAAATTATTTATGGAGAAGGCGGCCGTTCTGTATTAGAAAATTTAATGGTGAAGGCATCTATCAGATTGCGTGATCGTTATCCGAATAAATCTGACGAGCAGATCTCGAACCTAGTAAATAAAGGCATCCATGATATGTTTCAAAAATATGTGAGTGAGTAAGAGTAGCCATTGGCTACTCTTATTTTTTTTGTATAAGGATGGTGTCTATAGCTGAAAATAAGGGTGTATTTTGAAAGATATAAATTGTTAAAATTTGTTAAATAATAAGCGGAACTAAAAAATAGGAAGGGGTAATATAATGTTAAGAAGTTTTATTATAATTTTGGCATTTTTAGGTTTGAACTTTTCTTCCGTAGTATTTGTAGAGGCTAAAAGTAACATGACTTTACATGAGGATAATAGTACTTTTCGATATAAACATAATTATAAAAAATTATACAAGTTCCTAAATATCCCTAAAGAAGAATATAGTAAGTCTATACAGAATGGCAAGTCATTAGGTGAAATTGCCGTAGAACAAGGGATTCATGAAAAAGAATTGATTGTTTTTTTGAAAAAGGAAGTATTAAAGCAATTACACCAACAATGGAAAACTGGAAAGCTTAATACACGTACATACAAAGGGATAAAAGGACATGTAGATGACTTTGTTAAGGATGATATACATTTTAAATATAAAGAATTAAAAAGAAACTCATCTGGTTAAATCGAAAAATCATTGATGTAGGAATGTTTCTACACCAATGATTTTTCATTTTTCTTTGAATTATACTAATCAGACTGCATTGTATATAATCGATAATATTCCTTTTCTAAGATCATGAGTTCATCACGGGTACCTGTTTCAATGATCTCTGCTTGTTTAAAAACTATAATTCGGTCTGCAATTTTTGTTGAAGCCATCCTATGAGAAATATATATTGTTATTTTATTTTTAGTTATTTCTTTAAATTTCTTAACTCGGAGAGCGTACCTTGTATTTATGAACAATCATGGATGCCTTTAATCATGAAATCATTAGTTATGTCATCAGCGAATCATAAACACTGATATTAGTGATAAAGACATTAAAATAAGCAATGAGAGGCCGAAAAGTAAAAGATGTCCTATTTATACAGCGAAAAAATTTCAAGCGTATACCAAAGAAAACGACATTATCACCAGCATGTCCCGGAGAGGAAATTGTCATGATAATGCCGTCATGTAAAGCTTCTTTGGTCATTTGAAAAGTGAAGTTTCTACTCGCAAGAGATAATAAAAGTATCCAATATAACTGTGCGAAAGAGTGTGCTAGAATAAATTTATTACTACAATTGTGTGCGAATTAAAGAAAAATTACACCACCTATCCTCTAAAGAATTTAGGGAATAGATGGTTTAGGTATTTTGATATATGTTCCGTTTTCGGGGGCCACTTCAAAAATGAAGGGGCTTTTTAAGTTAGAAAATGATTCGCGGTAACATAAAAGAGTCCACCGTTAATAATTTGTACTGTAATGCGGGGTTCATATTGTTCTTGCAGTGCTTGTTTTTCAATTTCATAGCTTTCAGGAAGTTCATCACTTTCTTCATAAAAACGATTTAAAAGGTCCAAATCGTGATTCCAGCGCACTCTTGCTTCTTTCGCCCACGTATGGTCATCTTCTGCAATAATATTTTTTAAAGCATCCTCTATACGTTGTAAACCGCTTTGCGGTTTAATAATAGGCGAGAGCGTAAAACAAAAGTCAGGTATTTTCGGTGTAAGTTTAATTTTAGTTAATGTTTCATGAAAGTTTGCAATCATTGTGCCAGAAATAAGATGAATGCCAATCGAGTGGAGGATATCTTTTTTTCGATCACATTGATAGGAAACTTTTATATTTACACCGAGCCACGGATGGAGCGGTGTATGCGTTGCTCCGCTATGCCGTACTTCCTCATATAAGCGTATGTAAGAGCCTAATTCTTTTGTCGTTTGAAAAATTTGATGAAGACGTGGTGAACCGTAGTGAATAAGTTCACCATCGTTTTCTTCATTTTCTGGATTTGTAATAAGAGTAAGGCGCATCGGATTCGGTACGCCTCCTGTCTTCTCAAGATAGTGCCAATAAAAAGGACGGTTCATTAATAATTTATCCATCTCAATTGTTAATTGCACATCCAATAGATGAGGAGAACGTTCTAAAATTTCACAGTTATTCGCCTCAAAAAAATTGTATAAGTAATTATGAATTTCATGTTGCTGCATAGCCTTGCACCTCAGCTTCATTTCGCTTCGCAAAGTCGATAATAGATGTTAAGTTTTCCATCTTAATTCGGATTTCTCCTTCGCTTTTTGATTGCGCAAATATTTCTTGAATGTGTGCGTCGATGTTTTTCATATTAATTCTCGTTAAAATTTCATCAAGTTCACCGATCACACGCTCAAATAAATTAATTTTTTCATATAACAGTTTCAAAATATGTTCTTCCACAGTGTGTTTTGTAGCTAAGTTATAAATATGAACATCATTCTTTTGACCAAGGCGGTGAATACGTCCGATTCTTTGTTCAAGGCGCATTGGGTTCCATGGTAAATCGTAATTGATCATATGGTTACAAAATTGTAAGTTAATTCCTTCACCACCAGCTTCCGTTGCGATTAGCACTTGCGCATGATTTTGGAAAAGTTCCTTCATCCAATCTTTCTTTCCCCGTTTAAATCCGCCGCGGAATGGGACAGAAGAAATACCGTGCTGTTGTAAAAACCATTGTAAGTACATTTGTGACGCTCGGTATTCTGTGAAAATGACGACTTTATCGTCAATTTCTTTTATAAGCTCTAGCGCTTTATTTGCTTTTGAGTTAAAAGGAATACGGTTAATTTTGTCCATTAGCACATCAATATGCGGATCTTTTACGTAATGTTCATTTTCCTTCTGTCGTTTTTCTACATGTTTTTTTAATGAATAGTAAACGGCCTCGCGACTACTACACGCTTCCCGTTTTAAAGTTAACGATGAGAAAGCTGATGTGAATGCATCTTGTCCTCGCCAATTTTCAATATTGTTATATAAATCTTGCTCTTCTTTATTAAACTCAACAAAAATTGTACGTACATGTCTCTTTGGCCAATCAATCCCAGTATTATGGCGCCGATTTCGGACCATCACTTTGTTAATAAGAGCTTTTAAATCTTCATCAGATTCGGCTGAACGATTTTTTGAAGCGTAATATTCTTCAAAATTGGATTGATTGCCTAAGTGTCCTGGTTTTAATAAAGAAACAAGGTTGAAGATTTCATCAATCTTATTTTGAACAGGAGTAGCGGTTAATAATAAACAAAATTTCTTTTTTAATCGCTGTGCAAATTCATAGTTTTTTGTTTTATTATTTTTAAGTTTATGTGCTTCATCGATAATAATAAGGTCATATTCTAAGTTCAAAACGATATCACGATGTGGGGAACGTTTTGCAGTATCAATTGATGATACAATCACATCGGCTTGTTCCCACGAGTAGCTTTTCTTTTGAGCTACAGCTGGAATGAAAAACTTTGTATTTAATTCGTATGCCCATTGTGATACGAGAGAGGCTGGAACGAGTATAAGTACTTTTTTCACAAGGCCGCGGACCATATATTCTTTTAAAATAAGTCCAGCTTCAATCGTTTTTCCAAGTCCTACTTCATCTGCTAGAATCGCTTTACCATTCATTTGTTCAATAACATTTTGAGCGACTTCTAATTGATGAGGAAGTGGTGTGAAATGGGATAAATGTTTCGGTGCTTGTAATCCATCAAAAGTAGGAACAAGTAATGATTTTTCTGTTTCATAAGCTAAATGATATAAATCCCAGTTTGTCCAAGGACCATCTTCATCAATTCTATTTAAAAAATTGTTTTGCCACGTTCGATCTATGGAAATATCGACATTCATTACGACTCTCCCACCTTTTATAAACTAAAGTAATTATGAAAAAATCTTTAATATATAAGCCTTGTAATAAGGCGCTATTACACTTACTGAAAGGTAAACAATAAGTAAAGATAAAGGACTAAATCTTAAAAACTGTATGTAATAAGATTAAGCGTAAAAAATTCTAAATTATTTTTTATGCTAGAATATTGATGAAATATAGCGAATAATGTTAGGATAATGGTGTGAAATGTGTGGAATCTTTCGTATTTTATCCAAGAAAGTGATTTTTTATTTACGCTTTCATAAAAAAATATAATGAGATTCCGTATATCCTATCTTTTTAGAATGAAAATGTTTAGAAATGAGTAACAACTTTTATTGATTTGTCAGAGCATAAGGGGGAGAGATCATGATTACATTACAACGTACACCGTTATTTGATGTATACGCGAAGTATGGTGGGAAAACAATCGACTTCGGTGGTTGGGAGTTACCAGTTCAATTTTCAAGCATTAAAGAAGAACATGAAGCTGTACGTACAGCGGCAGGTTTGTTCGATGTGTCTCACATGGGAGAAGTTGAGGTAAAAGGTGTAGATAGTTTAGCATTTTTACAACGTGTTGTTACAAATGACGTATCTACCTTAAAGGTAGGGGGCGCACAATATACAGCAATGTGCTACGAAAATGGTGGTACAGTAGATGATTTATTAATCTACAAACGTGGTGAAGAAGACTATTTATTAGTTATCAACGCATCAAATATCGAGAAAGATTACGAATGGTTAGCTAGCCACGTAATTGGCGATGCGACAGTAGTCAATGTTTCTAGTGAAGTTGCACAGCTTGCAATTCAAGGACCAAAAGCAGAAGGCATTTTACAAAAAGTTGTGTCAGAAGATTTGAAAGAAATTAAGTTCTTTAAATTTAAAAACGATATTCTTGTAGATGGAATTCCAGCACTTGTATCTCGTACAGGTTATACAGGTGAAGATGGATTTGAAATTTACTGTAAGAGTGAGGATGCTGCAAAACTTTGGGAGAAACTTCTTGAAGTTGGAGCAGAAGAAGGCTTAAAACCATGTGGCTTAGGTGCTCGTGATACACTTCGCTTCGAAGCAACATTACCACTTTACGGTCAAGAATTATCAAAAGATATTACACCGATTGAAGCTGGAATTGGCTTTGCGGTAAAACCAAATAAAGAAGCAGACTTCTTTGGAAAAGCAACGTTAAAAGAGCAAAAAGAAAACGGTGCACCTCGTAAGTTAGTCGGCATCGAAGTAATTGAACGTGGAATTCCTCGTACGCATTACCCTGTATTTATTGGAGAAGAAAAAATTGGGGAAGTAACGAGTGGTACACAATCTCCAACGTTAAAGAAAAGCATTGGTTTAGCACTAATTGATGTAAAATACGCAGCAGTTGATACAGAAGTAGAAATTGAAATTCGTAATAAACGCGTCAAAGCAGTAGTTGTTCCAACACCATTTTATAAACGTTCAAAGTAACGGGGAGAGGGGTAGATTTCATGTTGCATCGTTATCTTCCAATGACAGAAGAAGACAAAAAAGAAATGTTACAAACGATCGGCGTTCAAACGATCGATGAGTTATTCTCTGATATTCCAGAGAGTGTTCGTTTTAAAGGGGATTTAAAAATTAAAGAAGCAAAATCAGAGCCAGAGCTTTTAAAAGAGTTATCTCAAATGGCTAGTAAAAATGCGAACTTAAAAGAATACGCTTCTTTCCTAGGAGCAGGCATATACGATCATTATGCTCCAGTAATTGTAGATCATGTTATCTCTCGCTCAGAATTTTATACAGCTTACACGCCATACCAACCGGAAATTTCACAAGGGGAATTACAAGCAATTTTTGAATTCCAAACAATGATTTGTGAGTTAACAGGAATGGATGTAGCAAACTCTTCTATGTACGACGGAGGTACAGCTTTAGCTGAAGCGGCAATGCTAGCAGCTGGCCATACTCGTAAAAAGAAAATTCTTGTATCTAGCGCAGTTCATCCAGAATCAAGAGCTGTACTTGAAACATATGCAAAAGGTCAACATCTTGAAGTTGTTGAAATTAATCATAAAGATGGTGTAACAGATTTAGACGTATTACAAAGTGAAGTAGATGATACAGTTGCTTGTGTAATCGTTCAATATCCAAACTTCTTCGGACAAGTTGAAAAATTAGCTGATATTGAAAAAATCGTTCATCAACAAAAATCATTATTTATCGTTTCTTCAAATCCATTATCATTAGGCGCATTAACACCACCAGGAAAATTTGGTGCTGATAT
This sequence comes from Bacillus cereus group sp. Bc061, assembly GCF_027715825.1. NCBI lineage: Bacteria > Bacillati > Bacillota > Bacilli > Caryophanales > Bacillaceae > Bacillus > Bacillus cereus group sp. Bc061. The sequence goes on along the minus strand of NZ_JAQFTZ010000002.1, from coordinate 512,448 downwards.
TGTCATCGGTGATGCACAACCATTTGGTATCCCAACGCAGTTTGGTGGACCACACTGTGGTTACTTTGCAACAACAAAAGCATTCATGCGTAAAATTCCAGGGCGTCTTGTCGGACAAACTGTAGATTCAGATGGTAAACGTGGATTTGTATTAACGTTACAAGCACGTGAACAGCATATTCGCCGTGACAAAGCGACGTCTAACATTTGTTCAAACCAAGCGTTAAATGCATTAGCAGCATCAGTTGCAATGACAGCACTTGGTAAACAAGGTGTGAAAGAAATGGCACGTCAAAACATTTCTAAAGCACAATATGCAAAACGTCAATTTGAAGCGAAAGGCTTCACAGTTACATTTGCTGGACCATTCTTCAATGAGTTCGTTGTAGATTGCAAGCGCCCAGTGAAAGAAGTAAACGATGCATTATTACAAAAGAATATTATCGGCGGTTACGACCTAGGCCGTGATTATAAAGAGCATGAGAACCATATGCTTGTAGCAGTAACTGAGCTTCGTACAAAAGATGAAATTGACACACTTGTAAACGAAATGGGGGCTATCCAATGAAGAATCAAGACCAAGCACTTATCTTTGAAGTGAGTAAAGAAGGACGCATAGGATATAGCTTACCAAAATTAGATGTAGAAGAAGTGAAACTAGAAGATGTATTTGAGAGCGATTATATTCGAGTAGAAGATGCAGAGCTACCAGAAGTATCTGAACTTGATATTATGCGCCACTATACAGCACTTTCAAACCGTAACCACGGTGTTGATTCTGGTTTCTATCCACTTGGATCTTGTACGATGAAATATAATCCGAAAATTAATGAGAGTGTAGCTCGTTTCGCAGGATTTGCAAATATTCATCCGTTGCAAGATGAAAAGACAGTACAAGGTGCAATGGAATTAATGTACGATTTACAAGAGCATTTAATTGAAATTACAGGTATGGATACTGTTACATTACAACCAGCAGCTGGTGCACACGGAGAATGGACAGGCTTAATGTTAATTCGTGCATACCATGAAGCAAATGGTGACTTTAACCGTACGAAAGTAATTGTTCCTGACTCTGCTCACGGAACGAATCCAGCATCTGCAACTGTAGCTGGTTTTGAAACAATTACAGTAAAATCAAATGAACATGGTCTTGTTGACTTAGAAGATTTAAAACGTGTTGTAAATGAAGAAACAGCAGCACTTATGTTAACAAATCCTAATACATTAGGTTTATTTGAAGAAAATATTTTAGAAATGGCAGAAATCGTCCATAATGCAGGCGGTAAATTATACTATGATGGTGCAAACTTAAATGCAGTATTAAGCCAAGCGCGCCCAGGAGATATGGGATTTGACGTTGTGCATTTAAACCTTCATAAAACATTTACAGGTCCTCACGGCGGCGGTGGCCCAGGTTCTGGTCCAGTAGGTGTGAAAGCTGATTTAATTCCGTACTTACCAAAACCAATTTTAGAGAAAACGGAAAATGGCTATCACTTTAACTATGATCGTCCAGAAGCAATTGGGCGCGTAAAACCATTCTACGGTAACTTCGGAATTAACGTTCGTGCATACACATACATTCGTTCTATGGGTCCAGATGGCTTGCGTGCAGTAACGGAGTATGCGGTATTAAATGCGAACTATATGATGAGAAGATTAGCACCATTCTATGATCTTCCATTCGATAGACATTGTAAGCATGAGTTTGTATTATCAGGTCGTCGTCAAAAGAAACTTGGTGTACGTACATTAGATATCGCAAAACGCCTGCTTGATTTCGGTTACCATCCACCAACAATTTACTTCCCGTTAAATGTGGAAGAATGTATTATGATTGAGCCGACGGAAACAGAATCAAAAGAAACTTTAGACGGTTTCATTGATAAGATGATTCAAATTGCTAAAGAAGTAGAAGAAAATCCAGAAGTTGTACAAGAAGCACCGCATACAACAGTCATTAAACGTTTAGATGAAACGATGGCTGCACGTAAACCAGTTTTACGTTATGAAAAGCCAGCTCCTGTACAAGTTTGATTAGAATAACAAAGGAAGAACTCGCTATATGCGAGTTCTTTTTTGTATGGAGAATTTGTTCCGCAATTTGTGGCCTGGTAATCAGTAGAGAGGAACAAAAACACCCACTGATTAAAGTTTCACTTTATGCAGAAGTGGTGAAGAAAATGTTAAAAATTTATATTTTTTGTTTCATAATGGTGTAAAGAGGCAGTTTTATAGGTGATTTTGTTGAAAAAGTCAGTTTGATAAAAGTATTTATTTTTGTTAGAATTTTATTGAAATTAAGAAGATGTGATGAGGCAAAAATTACTCATTTTTATGTATATGTGAAAAAACGAGCAAGACGGGGGTGAAAGTGTGGGATATCGATGTTATAGGATGGTATACCATTTAGAAAATGGAGAAACAATTAAAGATGTAAAAGAATTTTGTTACCGAGATCAAGGAAAAGTACTAGAAAGAGTAGCGCATCGTGTAATGGATAATAGAGAAGTGACGGCAATTGATAAGCAAGGAACGATCATTTCAATAGCATGTGAGGACATTGTAAAGGTGGAACTTGATTACATAACAGAAAGTTAACCTTGAGTCATATCGAATTATTCGATAAAATATACTGTTGAATGGTGAAGTGAGAAGAGAGGAGTTTATCATGGGTAGTACAAGACACTTTTATATGTTTATCTTAGCGTTTGTTCTTGTTGTGGCATTAACGATTTATTTAATTGTTGATAGCACTTGGTACAACACAGTTCATCCGGCGTTCCTTCTGTTTATGTATGTAGGAATTGCGGTAGTGAGTTTCGGAATGAGAGATGAGATGTTAGATCGCTTTGAAAAGTGATACATATACGAAAGACCAACAGGAAAATGTTGGTCTTTTTTTCTTGCCAAAAATAGGATGGTGTGTATATACTGTATATATAAGGTATATACAGTATATACACACTGGAGGAAAACATGAATATTATTATTTCGAATTCTTCCCAAGACCCTATTTATGTACAGATAAGAAAACAATTAAGCCAGCTTATTTTAAATGGTGGTTTAAAGGGTGGAGACCAATTACCGTCTATTCGTAGCTTAGCAAAGGAATTACAAATTAGTGTAATTACTACGAAGCGTGCGTACGAGGAGCTTGAGAAAGAAGGATATATAGAAACTGTTGCTGGGAAGGGGACTTATGTTTCACGTAAAAATAATGAACTATTAAAAGAACAAAGGCTTCGTCTATTGGAAAGTAAAGCGGAAGAGATTGTAAATGAAAGTAAAGCGTTACAGCTTTCACTTGAAGAATTACAGCAGATGATTGCGTGTTTATATGAGGGGGAATAAGAGATGTTAGAGTTAAAAAACGTATGTAAAAGCTATGAAGATTTTGCAGTAAAAAATATAAGTTTTACATTACCACGCGGATATATTATGGGATTTGTCGGACCGAACGGGGCCGGGAAAAGTACGACGATCAAAATGATTATGAATTTAATTAGAAAAGATAGCGGCGATATAAAAATTTTTGGCAAGGACAACAAGAAAGCCGAAAAGGAAATAAAGCAAAATATCGGCTTTGTATATGATGAAAATCATTATTACGAAGATTTAACGTGTGAGCAAATGAAGCGTATTATTGCACCGTTATATAAAAAGTGGGATGAAGAGCAGTATCAATCGTATATGCATAGATTGCAAGTTCCGAAGTATAAAAAAATTAAAAAATTATCAAAAGGAATGAAAATGAAATTTGCGATTGCCATCGCGCTCTCGCACCACGCAGAATTTATCATCATGGATGAACCAACAGCAGGATTAGATCCAGTTGTTCGAAGTGAATTACTTGATATGTTGCAAGAAATTGTAATGGAAGATGAAGTATCGGTATTATTCTCAACGCACATTACAACAGATTTAGAGCGCATTGCAGATTATATTACGTTTATCAACGATGGAGAAATTATATTTACTGGTGAAAAAGAAGACTTGATGGAGAACTACGTAATCGTAAAAGGAAGTAATGATTTATTAGATCGAGAAGGAAAAGAACTATTTGTTGGATTACGAAAAAATAAATTTGGTTTTGAAGGTTTAGCGAAGGATAAACAAGCAATTATTGACTGGTTTGGAAATGAGGTTGTACTAGAAAAGCCTACATTAGATGATATTATCGTTTACACTGCGAAAGGGAGGGGTGCCTATGCGTCAGCTCATTTATAAAGATTTGTTCTTTTTTCGGGTGATGTGGTTAGTGTATTTAATTATGCCGTTTGTATTATTTATGTTAGACCCAAGTGTTGAATTGTTATTTTCGATGAGTTGTCTATTTATAACCCTTTCTTCCGTTATGACGTTAACCTTTATGGATGAAAGGAATAAAAGTGACATTATTATAAATAGTTTGCCGGTAAGTCGAAAGGATATCATAATTGCTAGATATATTTCCTGTGCAATATTTATTATTGGTGGCATGCTCTCTACGATGTTAGTTGTTTTTCTTATAAGGGGCATCGCGGTTATTGGTGATATCGGTGTATATCATCCTAATTTATACATTGAAATTCCGTGGTATGAAGTAATAAATGGAGCTGTTTACGCCATATTTTTTGTTGTAACATTCTTTCCTAGTTATTATGGTACAAAATCGAAGGTAGTAAGAAGTATAGTATCAGCAGCCTCAATAGGAGTGGGAGGGATACTTTGGATATTTATTAGTGATAGGCTAAATGAAACAGCGCTTTCATTCGTTGAATGGATTATGAATCCTATGCATGTTGTTGTATTTATAGCTGGATTTATTACATTAGTTAGTATTTATATCGTTTCTATGTTCCTTACAATTAAAATTTATGAAACACGTGATTTATAGAGAGGAGAATTCATATGCAACAGTTGATTTTGAAGGAGTTTTTCTTACAGAAGAAGATGTTTCCTTTCTATTTTTTAATACCCATTTTATCTATTTTTAAGGATTCCGTCGAACCAATGGGGATTGCAATAGGATTATTTATAACATGTAGTACGATTATATATATTTCTTTTTATTATGAAGAGAAAAGTAAAGCAGAAAAAGTATTAGTGAGTTTGCCTATAACGAGAAAAGAAATAGTTATAGCTAAATATATTTCAAGCACATTATTTATTATGGTTGGTTTGAGTGTAACTTTTATAGTCGTAATATTAGGAAATATTTTATTGGGCAGGGATATAGTCATGCCTGGATATGCAGTGTTTTCAGCAATAGTAGCAACTTTGATTTATTGTGTAGTAACGATACCGACTAATTACATTGGGGGATATAAAGTTATTACAGTCTTGAATTTGATTATGCTGTTTCCTTTAATGGGTATGATTGGTCTTATGTGCAATATTTTTGGTGATAAAACAATTATGTTAAAAGTACTTCACTCTCAAGAGGCTACACAAGCAATGAGTGTTCTTGGTATTGGAGTATTAGTGAGTATATTCATATCAATGTTCCTCTCAATGAAAATGTTTCAGCAGGCAGAGTTATAGAAGGGACATTTTCATATTAGGAGGTGCAATACATGATCAAGCAGTTAGTTTTAAAAGATATGATGATGCAAAGAAAGTTAGGGTTTGTTTATCTTATATGTTTTTTGTTTCTGCTCATTGTTGATTTTAGTAGTGATAGTTTTTTGATGACATTTAGTATGTTTGTACCTGCTCTTGGCATGATACTGTCAATGAGTTATGAGGGGAAAAATAAAAGTGAACTGATAGTAAATAGTTTACCGTTTGACCGTAAAGATCTTGTCATAGGGAAATACATATTTGTAAGTACTTTAGTTGCTCTAGGTGGATGTTTCTCACTAGTGATTGGTTTCATACAGTTGCAAAATGAGCATATGACTGGATTTATGCTGTGGGGAGAAATTCTCGGAGGTATAACAGGTGGGTTTGTTTGTAGCATAATTGTACTTCCGATTGAATTCTCAGTAGGGTATAGCAGTGCCAAACAAATTGCTCCGTTCGCCAGACTTGCATTGGGATATTTGAGTGGATTGATTGTAAGTAACGTTTGGTTAGATGTAGAAAATGCTTGGAACACGAGTCTAGTCGTAAATATTTGTTTTATAGCAGGATTGCTTCTTTTATATGTTATGTCTATGTTTTTCTCAATTCATTTGTACAATGAGCGTGATTTATAAGGAGGGAGCGATTGTGAAGCAACTAATTTTAAAAGATTTCATCATTCAATGGAAGTTTTTAATTTGGTACATACTGTATCCTGTTTTCTTTTATATGGCCTTAACAGATACGGAAAATCTGTTCATAATTATGTCCGTAATTATTACAATTGGAGCAACAGTAAAAACATTTGAAGCAGATAGTAAAAATGAGAGTGAAGTTATAGTAAATAGTTTACCAATATTAAAAAAACAAATCGTGTATGCGAAATATATAGTAGCAATTATTATTCTTTTTATAAGTGTAATGGTCGGTTGTTTTACGATGGGAATGAAGAATGGGGTTAACCTATTTGAATTTATTGAAACGACAATGGTTGCTAGTATTAGCTTTATTTTAGTGTATTTAAGCTTTGTTTTACCGATATCGTTTTGGTTGGCCTATAAAAAAACTATTTTTATTGCGATTTTTATACTAATAGCACCTATGGCCGTTTCTTCTATTTTCTTTGGAATCAACCTAGAACAAATTCAATTATATAACAGCTTGTTATTCATTGGTTCAATATGTATGTTCATAACATCTGTCTTCGTTTCAGTGAAATTGTATGAGAAGAGAGAATTTTAAAAGGTGCCTTATGTAAGGCACCTTCTTCAATAGCGACAATAGGAAAGTAAAAGTTTATCCCGCTTTAACGGGCAGTAAGACCCCCACCTCAAAATTCAGTGGAAGCAAAGAAGTTAGGTGGGGGATCAACTGTCCGTAAAAGTCCGATTGGTTCAACTAATAATCAGTGGGGATGAACAAAACCCCCACTGATTAAAGTTTCACTTTATAAACAGAGAGGTTACTCGGTACAACATCTTTTGGAGTATGTAATATAAAGCTGAAAACGATAACGAGAATAAGAAAGAGGAAAAATAAAAATAGGATTTGCTTATGTATAGAATTTTGCATATTATCCACTCCTTTTTTAGGTAGTATGTCCAAAAGAAAGGAGTGTATGAAGAATTTTAGGAGGGGAGAATGATGAGCAAAAGAAAATGGTTATATAGAATAGGGTTATTTTTATTTTCAATTGGTCTCATATTAGCAAATGCTTATTCAGATATACCACCGCTATTTCCAAGTTTGCATAAAGGGGTTGGTATAAGTATTACCATAGTCGGTCTGTTTTGTCTTATCACATCAAACTTCTACAGAAAGTCTGAATGAATATAAAAAAGGACAGTTACTCTTTTTCAGAAGAACTGTCCTTTTTAAATAACTTATTCCATAGCTTGGCGATACTCCATATAATGACGATTGCAATGGAGGCAATAATGGACCAAACGATTGATATCATTTCAAGTGTCATGTTAGGAAGGAATGTGAGAATGGATACTACTTTATGAAACAACCATTCTATTATGTGAAAACTTATTTGTAATAGAATGACGATACCAAGTGTGATCCATGCTAACAGTTGCTTCCCTTTTTCTTTCCACATGACATTCACCTCACGTTAGCTTAATAGTTTTAAGCCAACAGCGCCGCATAGAATGCAGCTTAAGAAAGCAAGACGACGCCAATCCGCTGATTCGCGGAAAATAAGGATGCCTAGAAGTGCACTTCCGGCAGTTCCGATTCCAGTCCAAATCGCGTAAGCAGTTCCCATCGGTAATGTGTTCATCGCAAGGGATAAGAAGAAGAAGCTTACGCCGAAGTTAGCGATTAAAATAACTTTTGGTGCCCAGCCTTTCTTTTCAGTGGCTACTTTCATAAAGAGTACACCAATAATTTCACAAATACCAGCTAGAATTAAAAATACCCAAGCCATTTTATGCGGCCTCCTTCGCTTCTTTTTCTTCTGTTACTCGCTTTAAACCAATTACGCCAAAGAAGATTAAACCAATTAATAATACTTTTACGATAGAGAATGGCTCTCCGAAAACGAAAATTTCTGTAAGAACGATTCCACCAGCTCCAATTCCAGTGAAGACTGCGTATACAGTACCAACAGGTAAATCTTTATAAGCTCTAAATAATAAGACGAAACTAATTGTAATTAATAACGCAACACCAGCCCATTCAAGTGGAGCCTCCGCGTGTTTTAATCCAATTACCCAAAAGATTTCAATAATACCAGCTAAGATTACATAAATCCATGCCATATGTCATTTCTCCTTCCTACCAGTCGTTAGGTAAAGGGCTTAAAAACGACGCATTGCAAAGGAGCAATCCGTCAGTTTGAAAGTCCACGCCAAAATACTTTCCAAGAAGCGTCTAAACGTGTCTCAAAACGATTTAAACCTGCGTATAGTAGTTCAACCATAAGACCGTCAAGTAAGCATAGAAAAGCCTCTAAGGCGTCTTTTACTTCAATGTTATGCAACTCATCTCGTTCGCTTGCTCTTTTAAATACAGGGAATAAAAGTTTTCCGACGTTTTCAATGTGTACATTTGCTTTATTAATAATTTGTTCGCGAAATGCATCAGGCGGAAAATAAGAAGTTCGTAACCAAAACATTGATTCTTCACTTTCACCAAATCGTTTTGCATAGCCCTTTAGTAGCTGTAAGAGCAATTCTTCAGTAGACGAATTGGAAAACTTTTCGATATCGCCTGTGAAGCTCTGTAAATCTTTTTGAAGAGCGGATTCTAAGCATGTAAAATATAGCTCTTCTTTTCCTTTAAAGTGTGCGTAAATTGATGGTTTTTTAATCCCGACTTCTTGAGCAATATTTGCTAATGAAGTTCCTTCGTAGCCGTAGCGTGCGAAATGAGAAAGTGCTACAGCTTTAATGCGGTTTGCTGTCATTTTCATCCCCTACCTACCGTTCGTTAGGTTTATTGTATGCGAGTAAAAATATAAAGTCAATAGGTGAAGAGCTGAAAAAGAGCGCTATAGATAACGCTCTTATTAGACAGTATCTCGTTCGATTAAATGGAATGAAAGCTCTTTTGCGTTCCCGATAATTTGCTCGCTTTGGATTTGTTTATGGAATAAAGAAAACGCATGTGAGCCCATTTCGAGACCGGGATGTTCAATTGTTGAAATTTCTAACGCCTTTGAAATTTCATGATTATCAAATCCGAGGATAGCAAGATCTTCGGGTACTCGAAGACCTTGCTTTCGAGCCTCTGTTAATAGACCAGCTGCAACTTGATCGTTCGCTGTAAAAATAGCGGTTGGACGATTTTTCATGTTTACAATACGATGGAGTATTTGTGCACCGTCTTGCATTGTATAGCATTGGTGAAAAATCCATTCGGGATGTAACGTTTTGCCTTCGTTACGAAGTGTATCAGCAAACGCTTTTTCACGTTCCATAGAATTTACACTTGTTTTTCTTGCTAAACAAATCCCGATTTTTTCATGACCTTTATTGAGTAAATAGGCGGTGCCGAGACGGAAGCCTTCATAATGATCTACGTAGACAGATGAAATGAGGGGGTGGTGCATTTTTTCGCATGAAATAATAGGAGCGAATTTTGCGAAAGTTTCAATTTGTTCCCATGAACTCGTTCGAGAGCAAATAATCATCCCGTCGAATTGTTTCATTTTCATCATTTCCAGAACACGAATTTCTTCGATACTATCGTAATTCGTTTGACATAAATTAATGTGATATCCAGCTGCTAACGCTTCGTTACCGATTCCTTCAATAATGGTACTGAAGTATGGAAGGTTAATGAAAGGGAGCATAACACCGATCGTATATGTTTTTCCTTTTATTAAATGAATAGCATTTATATTTTTGGCATAGTTCAATTCTTCAACAGCATCTAGAACACGCTTACGTTTTTCTTCTTTTACGTAAGGGTGATTATTCAGGACGCGAGAAACAGTTGATATGGATACACCAGCGGTTTTTGCAATTTGTTTTATATTGGCCATATGTATCACCTCTTCCTCTTATTATAAAGGGAAAATAATAAGAATGAAAAAAATCTTGACCTGAAAAGCTTTTCACAAACTATGTTATAAATATGACTTCTGTTATTCGCGTAACCTTTTTATTTGGGCGTGAGAATGATAGGGGTCTTTCTTGCGTCTATAAAAGAATTTTTGTCAAAATGTGTGAGAATAACGTGGAAAGTTTTCAAATGAAAAAACTAGCTGAATTATTCAGCTAGTTTTTGTATGTTATTATTTCTTTTTAATTTTTCCAGTCCACGTTTTAAATCCACCTTGTAATTGGTAGAAATCTTTGTAGCCTTGTTTCTTTAAGTATTGAGCCGCACGACCGGTACGGAATCCACTTTGACAGTATAAGTAAACTGGTTGATCTTTACGAAGTTCTTTATGACGAAGGCGAATTTGTGATAACGGAATGTTACGTGCGCCTAAAATATGCCCTGCAGTATATTCGTCTGCTTCGCGAATATCGATAAGCTGTGCTTTACGGTAGCCAGCGCGAAACTCTTCTTCTGAAAGTGTTGTAATTAATTTCTTCTGATAGAAATACATCCATACAGTGTAACCGATGAACGCTACGATTACGGCTAATAAAATAATCCAAGTTGTTGACACGATTCTATCGCTCCCTTTTTTCTTATCCTACTTTCAATATTATAATGCCCGTATGTATTTATGCAACAGATTCATTTGTATATAAGAAGAAATTTCGTATTCTTTCACAAATTTTGTCGAATTTGGTAGACTAGAGAATGTGAAAAATAATTGGTTATATGAGGTGCAGGATGGGAAAAGAAAAATGGTGTTATATTAACTCTGGTCAATGTTCACCGGCATTTAATATGGCGTTAGATGAATGTTTATTAAATTGGCAAAGTGAAAAGAAAATGCCACCAACTATTCGCTTTTATGAATGGGAAGTACCAACATTAACAGTCGGATATTTCCAGCGTGTTGAAAAAGATATTAATATGGATGTAGTTAACGAAAAGAAATATGGATTCGTTCGTCGTCAAACAGGCGGCAGGGGTGTACTACATGATAAAGAATTAACGTACAGTGTTATTGTGTCTGAAGATCATCCAAATATGCCAAAAACAGTTACAGAAGCGTATCGTGTTATTTCGCAAGGTTTATTAGATGGTTTTAAAGCATTAGGGTTAGAAGCGTATTATGCAGTTCCAAAAACAGAAGCAGATCGTGAAAATTTAAAAAATCCACGTTCAGGCGTATGTTTTGATGCGCCGTCTTGGTATGAAATTGTAGTAGAAGGAAGAAAAATCGCAGGTAGTGCGCAAACACGTCAAAAAGGCGTTATTTTACAGCACGGGTCGATTCCATTAGAAATAGATTTAGATGAGTTATATGATCTGTTTTTATTCCCGAATGAACGTGTGAAAGAACGTATGAAGAGTATGTTCTCATCTAAAGCGGTAGCAATTAATGAATTAACAGACCGTACGTTTACAATCGAGCAGTTAATTAAAGCGTTTGAGGTTGGGTTTGAAAAAGGATTAGATGTAGAGCTTGTTCCGTATGAATTAACAGAAGAACAATTACATGAAGTGCAAACGTTAGCAAAAGAAAAGTATGAAAGTAAAGAATGGAATTATAAAAAATAAGAGGTGGCAATTGCCGCCTCTTATTTTTTATAGTAAATTAAGTACTTTTTCTACTTTGATTCCTTTATCTTGTAAAGAACGAAGGCGATTGACAACGTCCATAATTTCTTTGTCAAATGTAACGCTAATACCTTGGCTTTGTAGTTCTTCTTTTAAGCCTTCAATAGAATCATCTATGTCGATGCCAAGCTCGTAATCTTGACAAACTTCAATTGTCTTTTTCACGAGTTTCACATAATTTTCTTGTAGTTTTGAATTTGTTTCAGTCAAAGCAGGTTGCTTCGGTTTTGCAGGCGCGACCGGTGCTGTCTCTTGCTTTGTAACCGGAGTTGGTACTTCTCGTTTCACAGGTGCTGGAGTAGATAATTCCACAGCTGCTTCTACACTTACTGGCTTCGATGCCGGAGTAGGCTTCGGTGTTGGTGCTGTAGCAGGTGTTTCTACACGTGTAACAGGCTTTGGAGCAGGTGTAACTGCTTTTGGAGCTTCTACAACTACTTCTTTTTTCGGAGTAGCTTCTACAACTGTTTCTTCTTGTTCAGCAGCCTCTTTATTTTCTTTACTCCACATAACGCGTTCTATTTCTAGAGAAACATTATTTTTGTTCATCGCTGTTAATGTAACTTTACCAACTTCAGCGTTTCCAGTGAAATCAACAATTTTATAAATAACACTCTTGTTCCAATCCACGTTTCCGCTCAAAAATAATTCTTCGTTACATTTCGGCGTTAAGCCCTCGATTTTAATTTCTGCGTTTACACCGTTTTCACTATATACCATAATTAGCGAAGCATTTACATCTTCGTCTGCTAACATTAGTTCACGTACCATTTTGCCGGTGCGTACTTGCGTTTTCTTCTTAACTGACATCTAATTTCTCCTCTCAAAAATTCAGTAATAATAAAAAAATCGTATAACGAAAAATAATTGCTCACGAAGATTTATGATACCGATAATAAAAGCATCACGTCAACAATTAACTTTAATTATTTTGCATTTTTCTTATTTTCTTTATGAAATTTTTCAATTTGTAAAATTAGACAGAAGAAAAACAGCCTTTTGAAGGGCTGTTAAAATTTAGATGTTTTATATAAAAATTTGTATAAAATATAAAAAGAAAGTGTAACAAGGGCACCTTGCAAAATAGACAAATTATAAAATAAGTATGGACGTGTTTTGAAAAATACGTTTGAAAAAACTGATAAGATAAAAGGTATAAATACTGATAATAAGAGGAGTACTTTTTGTTTCCAGGAAACCATTATTGTAAAAGAAAAACGTCTAAATAAAGAAAAAGTTATGAAAGCGCCAATTGCTAAAACAATAGCAGATAATATTGTTCCAGGAATACTAAATGGGATTCCTGAAGTGTTTGTATTTGAAAATAATTTTTGCATAAGAGTAGTGAATGTATCGTATCCAATTTGAACAGATAATAATAAACTAACTGCAAACCCAATAACGGCAGCTTGTTGGAAAGAATTTTGATGTTCCGAAGACTTAATTAATTCATCGCAGTACGCTTTTAAATCTTCTCCGAAAATGTCATGTGCAGTTTTACCGTCTTCTTGCGCTTCTAAAAGATGATCCAATATTTCTAAAAGTAATTCTTCCATTTGTTTTTGTGGAACGCTAATAAGGCGTAAATAAATAAGCATATCACCATAAGCAGCTTCGTTTTCAGCTGTTAATAACTTTCTTTTTTCATTGTTTAACTGAACCATTTCTTTTTCGGTCATCGTATCGTTACTCCTTTTTAAAGTCTAAATATTCTCTTTTGAAGAAGATTTTGTATAGTGCATAGCAAGAGATAGCCAGTAAAGCGCCAATCCAAGGTGAGATTTGTAATGTAGTATAGGGCTGTTTAATAAATAAAAAGGAAATACCGATTAATAGTATCCATAGGCTATGGCGTATGAAAAATCCTCCAATATGCCTCCAAATAGTTGTTTTATTTTTAAATAAATCAGTATTTATAAAATCGAAAACAAAACGTATCATAAGATGTACGGACAATATAAATGCAAGCAGATAAATGAAATCGATGTGTACAAATTTAAAACGTGCTTCATTTGAAAATAAGGGAAATACCAATGCAATTACGGAAGAAACAGCAAAAAATATTGCTAATAAATAACTAGTTATAAATAAAGGAATCGATAATTGTTCCCATAAACTTGGCTTAGGTAGGGCAGCAATTAGTTCATCGCAGTATGCCTGTAAGTCATCGCCGAACATATCATAAGCATTTTTTTCTTCTTGCTGCCCTTCAATAAGGTGATCTAGAATTTCAATTAGCAATTCTTCCGCATGGTATTCTGGCACTTTAGCTAAGCGGATGTATATTAACATGTCGCTATAGGCGTTTTCATTTTCTGTAGTTAATAATTTACGCTTTTCGTTATTTAGTTCGATTAAATCTTTCGCTTCCATCCCCATCACTCCCCCTGTAATAAATTGTTCACCGTTGTTGAAACCATTCCCCAGCTTTGTTTAAATTCTTCAAGCTGTTCTAATCCTTTATCCGTTACGTGATAATATTTTCTCTTTGGCCCAAGTGAGGAGGCTTTTAATGTTCCTTCAATCAATTTTTCTTTTTGCATACGTAACAATAACGGATATATGCTTCCTTCACTTACGAATGTAAATCCGTGTTTATTTAATTTTGTACTCAGTTCATATCCGTACACTTCTTCTTGTGAAATGATGTATAGGATGCAACCTTCGAGTACACCTTTTAACATTTGGCTGTGCATGATTTCACCACCTTTTACTCAGGTAACTTGCTGTGCAAGGTAGCTGTTATCCAAATTGTAACATTCGGTAACTTGCAACGCAAGTTACCGAGGTGGAAAACTTTAATGCGTTTTAATTTTTCCGCGTTCCCCATACTAACGAGAGGAGGGAAGTATATGAAACCGTTTATGCCAAAACTCGTTTACTTTGAACCGAAGGCACTTGAATATCCACTTGGAAAAGAGCTGTATGAGAAGTTTACGAAGATGGGATTAGAGATTCGTGAAACGACATCCCATAATCAAATTCGAAATTTGCCGGGTGAAAATGATTTGCAAAAGTATCGTAATGCAAAAGCGACGCTTGTCGTTGGGGTGAGGAAGACATTAAAGTTTGATACGTCAAAACCGTCAGCTGAATATGCAATTCCGCTTGCAACAGGATGTATGGGACATTGTCATTATTGTTACTTGCAAACGACACTTGGGAGTAAGCCTTACGTTCGCGTGTATGTGAATCTTGATGAAATATTTGAGAAGGCACAGCAATATATGGATGAAAGAGCACCTGAAATAACAAGGTTTGAAGCTGCTTGTACATCAGATATCGTTGGGATCGATCATTTAACACATGCATTAAAGCGGGCGATTGAATTCATTGGAGAAAGTGAGCATGGGCGTTTACGTTTCGTTACGAAATATTCGCACGTTGATCATTTGTTAGATGCAAAACATAATGGGAAAACTCGTTTTAGGTTTAGTATTAATTCACGGTATGTAATTAAAAATTTTGAGCCGGGGACGTCACCCTTTGAAGAGCGTATTGAAGCAGCACGTAAAGTAGCAGGCGCTGATTATCCACTTGGTTTTATAGTTGCGCCACTTTATATGCATGAAGGATGGGAAGAAGGATACCGTGAATTATTTGAAAGACTGTACAATGCACTAAAAGATTTGTCCATACCGAATTTAACATTTGAATTAATTCAACATCGCTTTACAAAACCAGCAAAAAAGGTCATTCAGGAGCGTTATCCGAGTACGAAGCTTGAAATGGATGAAGAGAAGCGTAAATATAAATGGGGACGGTACGGCATCGGGAAATACGTATATAAAAAAGATGATGCGGAAGTATTGGAAGAAACAATAAGAGGCTATATATATGAGTTTTTTCCTGATGCAGAAATACAATACTTTACTTAAGAGGAGTCTGTATACAAATACAGATTCTTTTTTGTTTTATATATTTAGGCTTGTTTTCAACTTGTCACGTTATTCTTTCTGGTGTATCATTTTATTGATTGCTTCGTACGGAATGAGCAAAATGAAATTGGATGGAGGAAACCGATGCCTACCCCTAGTATGGAAGATTATATTGAACAAATTTATTTGTTGATTGATGAAAAGGGTTATGCCCGCGTATCTGATATTGCTGAAGCGCTTAGTGTACATCCATCCTCTGTAACAAAAATGGTGCAAAAATTAGACAAAGATGAATATCTAATTTATGAAAAATATAGAGGGCTTGTATTAACATCAAAAGGTAAAAAAATTGGAGAACGTCTCGTATACCGTCATGACTTGCTAGAGCAATTTATGCGTATTATCGGTGTGGATGAAAGTAAGATTTACAATGATGTAGAAGGAATTGAACATCATTTAAGCTGGGAAGCAATTGATCGCATTGGTGATTTAGTGCAATACTTTGAACAAGATGAGGTTCGAGTGGAAACACTTCGTGGCGTTCAAAAAGCAAATGAAGAGAAAAGTAATTAAGGGGAACGTATGTCGTTTCCTTTTTTATTTCAATCGAAAAGGATGGGAGAATTATGAAAGCAATTATTTTTGATTTTGATGGATTAATTGTGGACACAGAAACAATATGGTTTCACTCTTTCAGAGACGCCGTTCGTGAGTATGGTGGAGATTTACCTTTAGAGGAATTTGCAAAGTGTATTGGAACGACAGATGATGTACTGTATGCATATTTAAATGATCAATTAAAAGAGAAGTTTAACAAGCATGCATTAAAAGAAAAAGTGAAAACTTTACATAAAGAGAAAATGAAAATAACAGAAGCTCGTGACGGGGTAAAAGAATACTTACAAGAAGCGAAAGAAATGGGATTAAAAATCGCATTAGCTTCCAGTTCATCTAGAGAATGGGTTATTCCTTTTTTGGAAGAGCTACAAATTCGAGATTATTTTGAAGTCATTAAAACGAGAGAAGATGTTGAGAAGGTAAAACCAGATCCAGCACTTTACCGAGTGGCAATAGAAGGTTTAGGGATAGATTCGTCTGAAGCCGTTGTATTTGAAGACTCGTTAAACGGATTGAAAGCAGCAATTGCGGCAGGGTTAACGTGCGTTGTTGTACCGAATGATGTAACACGGAATTTACCCTTTGAAAATCATCATCTTCGAATTGAAAGTATGAAAGATAAAAGCTTGAAAGAAGTACTGCAAAATATAAAGAAAGACCGTATTTCCTAAAAGGAAGCACGGTCTTTCTTTTTGTTTTTTTTACCTTCAATGACAGTTAAATGAGATTGTTTTCTTTTTCGCTTTAAAGAAGAAAGATTCCCTTTTTTCCCTTTGTCATTAGAAGCGTTTGATTTAAAGAAAGAATTGCTTAGGGGTGCTACATTTTGTTTCCCATGCTTGCGGCTCGATTGTTTTGCAGCGCGCTTATATGAGCTTTGCGAATTTGCTGAACCGCTAGAGTTTGTAAACATTTTGTAGAGTAAATAAAAGATACCAACGACAGCCAACATGATACCAATATTTCTTAACACTCCCATTGGATCTGTAATGACAGATGAAACAAGGCCGAATATTGCTAATCCGATAATAAGCACAAATATAGCGAAAGTAAACGAACGACCGTTCATAAGGAACACCTCCTAAAAACATATATTAAAATTAGTATATTAACGATGAGGAAAGGAGTTGAACACCATTTTTAAATAATTATTGTTTGTTTTCTAAACGTAATAATTCTTCAAACGATGCAATGGCTACTTCCACTTGATCATCTGTTGGTTCTTTCGTTGTTAATAGTTGTAGCCATAATCCGGGATATCCAAGTATGCGTAATACTGGAATATCGCGTAATCGATTCGTAAATTGTAACACTTCAAAAGAAATACCGAGAACGACTGGAATTAATAAAATTCGGTTTAACACTCTGGCCCAAAGTGGATCTGTAGGGACAAGGAAATAAACAAACATTCCAATAATGACTGTAAATATAATGAAGCTACTGCCACAACGATAATGAAGGCGAGTTTGTTTTTGAACATTTTCTACAGTCAATGAAAGATTATTCTCATAGGCATTAATTACTTTATGCTCCGCACCATGGTACTGAAATACCCGCTTAATGAGTGGCGTTAAAGAAATAAAGTATATATAGCTCAATAATAACATGAGCTTAATGACACTTTCGACAATGATTTGCCCTGTATGAGATGGGAAAATCGGTCTCGTTAATTCAGCTAGTAATGCAGGAACTGCTGTGAAAATGACTTTACCGAATATGAAAGATAAAACGCCAACTGCTGCAACTCCTAATACCATCGTTAACTTCGATTGTTCTTCTTTTTTATTTGCAATTTGTTCATCTTCTTCTGGGTGAACATCAAATCGTTCTGAAGCAAAGTTTAAATGTTTTGCCCCGTTCGCGCTTGCATCCACAATAGCGGCAATCCCTCGTAAAAATGGGATTTTTTTCAGGATAGATAATGCTTTATTACGAACGCGTGGTAATCGATAAAATTCAATCGATTTATCTTTACGACGAACCGCTGTAACAGTATATTCTCTACCGCCAAACATAACTCCTTCTATGACTGCTTGCCCGCCATATATTTGTTTTGACTCTTCTGCCATGTTAACACCAACCTGTATTTGTTTCTCTCTTATGTAGAAAAAGAGGCAATTGTCATACTGGGTTCTGTCGTTTTGAAATAAGACAATCACCGAGTTTCCTTTATTTTATCGACAAATACAAGTAGATGACAAGGAAAAATGTTACGAGAGTCGGACATTTCTTATTCTTTTTATAGACAAATTTCGCAGTATTTAAACATGGTTCAAAATAGTTTCGGGCATACTATTGAGCGGAGGTGTTGATGTGAGTCAAGAACATATAGGAACAAGAAATTTTGTGCAAATTGGTTTATTTGGTGGACTCTTTTGGGGAGGAATATGGTATTTCCTTCATATATTTTCATTTACAGAAGCGGGACCGAACTATTTACTTCTACCATTTGCCTTTGGAAGTTGGAAAGAAGGGGTATGGGGAAATGTGTCAGGAATTGTTTGTATGGGACTACTTTCGATTTTAATTGCTTTTTTGTATAAAGCGTTTTTGGCAAAGTTTGAAGGAATTCTGCCAGGGATTATTTATGGTCTATTTTGGTGGGCGTTACTATTTTTCGGAGTGGGGTTAATAGCGCCTGCTATTAAAAGTGCACTCCATTTACCGAAAGAAACAATTGTGACGACGATATGCATTTTTATATTGTATGGTGTATTTATAGCATACTCTGTTTCTTACGCAGTAAATACCAATAAGGCCGAGCGAGAAGGGGAAGAGAAGACAAACTATTCAAACAAGTAACTCCTATGTTAAAATGTTATATAGACATTTAATATTAAGGGGTTTTAAGCATATGAAAAAGGTACTCCTCGTAAACGGTCCTAACCTAAATCGCCTCGGTGTCAGAGAGGTAAATGTATATGGAAAGGGCACGCTAGCGACACTTGAAGCAGATATGAAGCAAGAAGCAGAAACAATGGGAGTGGAGTTAGAATGTTTCCAATCGAATCATGAAGGTGCGATTATCGATCGTATTCATGAGGCAGAAGATATATATGAAGGGATCATTTTAAATCCTGGAGCATTTACGCATTATAGCTATGCGATTCGAGATGCAATTGCAAGCATTTCGATTCCTGTTATTGAAGTACATATTTCTAACATTCATCAGCGTGAGTCGTTCCGTCACGAATCTGTGACGGCAGCTGTTTGTGCGGGACAAATTGTTGGATTTGGTTTTTATGGCTATAAGTTAGCGTTATTTGCATTAATGGAGAAATTGAGGGAGGCATAAAGTAATGGAGAAAATCGAAAGATTAAGAAGTGCATTTGATGAGGTTGGTATTGACGGTATTTTATTAACAAATGAACATAGTCGTAGATATATGGCTAACTTCACAGGAACAGCTGGTGTTGTACTCATTTCGAAAAACCGCGCTCAATTTATTACAGATTTCCGTTACGTAGAGCAAGCTACTAAACAAGCGGTTGGATACGAGATTGTACAGCATGCGGGATTAATTATCGATGAAGTTGCAAAGCAAGTGAAAGAATTAGGAATTCAAAAGCTTGGCTTTGAGCAAGATACTCTTACATATAGTTCTTATTCAGCTCATAAAGAAGCGATCGATGCTGAATTTATCCCAACTTCTGGGCTTGTAGAAAAGTTACGCTTGATAAAGACTGATTCAGAGATTAAGATATTAAAGGAAGCTGCACAGATTGCAGATGCTGCCTTTGAACATATTCTATCATTCATTCGCCCGGGAGTATCTGAAATTGAAGTGTCAAATGAACTTGAATTTTTCATGAGAAAACAAGGAGCAACATCTTCTTCGTTTGATATTATCGTTGCTTCAGGTCTTCGTTCGGCATTACCGCACGGCGTGGCATCTGAAAAAGTGATAGAAACAGGAGATTTCGTTACATTAGACTTCGGCGCTTATTACAAAGGATATTGCTCTGATATTACTCGTACGATTGCAGTTGGTGAACCATCTGATAAATTGAAAGAAATTTATAATATCGTTTTAGAAGCACAATTACGTGGTGTGAACGGTATTAAAGCTGGTTTAACTGGCCGTGAAGCGGATGCGTTAACGCGTGATTACATAACGGAAAAAGGATACGGTGAATACTTCGGACATTCTACTGGTCATGGAATCGGTCTTGAAATCCATGAAGCACCAGGTTTAGCATTCCGTTCTGATACAGTACTTGAACCAGGTATGGCTGTAACAGTAGAGCCAGGTATTTATATTCCAGGTATTGGCGGCGTACGTATTGAAGATGATATCATTGTGACAAGTGAAGGTAATGAAGTAATTACGAAATCACCAAAAGAACTTATTATTTTGTAATACACAGGAGGATTTTTTTACATGATTTCAGTAAACGATTTTCGTACAGGTTTAACAATTGCAGTGGATAATGGCCTTTGGCAAGTACTTGATTTCCAACACGTAAAGCCAGGTAAAGGTGCTGCATTCGTTCGTTCTAAACTACGTAACCTTCGCACAGGTTCTGTTCAAGAGAAAACATTCCGTGCTGGTGAGAAAGTAGAAAAAGCACACATCGAAAACCGTCGTATGCAATACTTATACGCAAGCGGTGAGTCTCACGTATTTATGGATAACGGAACTTATGAGCAAATCGAACTTGGTGAAAAACAAATCGAGCGCGAGCTTAAATTCCTAAAAGAAAACATGGAAGTATCTATTATGACTTACCAAGGCGAAGTACTTGGTGTTGAACTTCCAAACACAGTTGAATTACAAGTTACAGAAACAGAGCCAGGTATTAAAGGTGATACTGCTTCTAACGTAACAAAACCAGCTACATTAGAAACTGGCCTTGTTGTACAAGTACCAATCTTCATTAACGAAGGCGAAACACTTATCATCAACACTGGTGAAGGTAAATACGTTTCTCGTGCATAGTAGAAAAGCACTCGTGATTATCACGAGTGCTTTTTTTATAGAAAATAGGGCAAATAATAAATAGTAGTTATTATAAAACTGAAAGCTGTAAGACTAGCAGCACCTGTTGTGTAAGGACCCCATGTCATTTGAAAAGGTTTTACTGTACCTGTTTTATATATAGTGTGATCAATGTTGTTATTTTGGCTTATATTTAAAGCAACGAGCCAAATTGCCCCGAATATCGCTAAACTACCAAGGAAAAAGGCTTCCATGAATGACCAGCCGACCAATGATGAAAAAAGATAAATAAGAGTTACTTCTACTACGATTGTTAAACTAATTTTTAATCTCTTCATATTTTTCCTCCTCATTCTGTAATTCCAACCAGTTTAAAAATTTTTCACGTGACACGACGTGCAGAGAGCAAGGTGACCTTACTTCTTTCTCTAGTGCAGCGTGTTCGTCTGGAAATTTGTTTTCCACATGCAATGAAATATAAGGTAGTTTTTCTTGTGCTTTTAAAGAGCGAATATTATTCGTTTTAGCACCAGCAAATACATAGGAAAGTTGTAAGTCTAAAAAAGCAATCTTAAAAATTTCTTTTTTTGCAGCCTCATTATATCCTTTTCCCCAGTATGGATAGCCGAGCCAGCTGCCAATGTGAGATTGTTTCTTCTCATAATTAATATGTTTAAGTGTGGTGAGACCAATTATTTCATTCTCTGCATTTACAATCACTCTCGATAAAGACTTCTTTTGGTGTTCTTCTTCTATGGCGAAAAGAAGGAATGCTTTCGTGTCTTCGATTGTTTCTACTTTTATTCCTAATGCGTTTTTTACATGTGGATCACTTGATAGCTTGAAAATCGCATTTGCATAACGGAAATCGAGTGGTAGTAAAGTAACTCGTTGCATCATTTTCCCTCCTTTTCAATAAATATACCATAAAATACCATTATTATTAAGAATATTCAAATTATTATAGGCGGTAGATAAAAATTATGTTTTTAATTCTGAAATAGACAACCTCTGCATATGGTTGTACAAATATATTCTTTTTTAGCACATGCACTAGTAACCGTTATGGGAGAAGGTGGGAGAATGAAACAGTGGCTAGCGGCAATGGAAACATCTGTGCTTGTAATGGGGCTACTTCGGTTGTTTTCAGGTAGCGCGGAAATATTCGCCGCTTTGCTTATGCTTTATGTGAATGATGCGAAGAAAGCATTGTTTATAAATGGTATGTTGGCGTTTGTTGGACCGACCGTATTAATTTTAACAATGACAATAGGCATAGCGAGTGTGGCAAGTGAGATCTCTTTCTTGAAACTCTTTTTTCTAGCGCTTGGAATTGGCTGCATTTTTATCGCGTTGTTGAAATAAGTAAGTCGAGTATAGTGGGGCGAAGCTGATGAAAGAAGTATTAGAAGTTTTACCAAAAACGATGAAGCAGTTAGTGGAAAATTGTAAGCAGTACGATGCTCTAGAGGAAATCCGTGTTCGAATTGGAAGACCGCTAGAGTGTATTGCTCAAGGTGAAGTGTTTTTTTATGACTATATCGTTACAGCAGAGGATGCTATTTACTTATTGAATAAGTTAAGCCACTTCTCAATTTATACAATGGAAGAAGAATTAAAGCGTGGGTATGTGACACTCCGAGGTGGGCATAGAATAGGCTTAGCAGGAAAAGTTATTACAGAAAAAAGCACAGTGAAAATGATTCGAGATGTCTCTTCTTTTAATATTCGTATTGCTCGTCAAAAAATAGGCATTGCTGAACCACTTTTACCGTATTTGTATGAATCACGATGGTTAAACACGATGGTAATTGGCCCGCCACAAACGGGAAAAACAACACTTTTAAGAGATGTAGCGCGTTGCATGAGTCAAGGTGTAAGTACTTCGAAAATTCCTTCTTGTAAAGTCGGGATTGTTGATGAACGGTCAGAAATTGCTGGCTGTGTGAAAGGTATCCCGCAATATGACTTTGGCACACGAGTAGATGTGTTAGATGCATGTCCAAAAGCTGAAGGAATGATGATGATGATCCGTTCTATGAGCCCAGATATATTAATTGTGGATGAAATTGGTCGTAAAGAAGATAGTGAAGCAATTATGGAGGCTGTACATGCAGGGGTTCAGCTTTTTATAAGTGCACATGGATTTTCCTATGATGATGTTGTGAAACGCCCATCATTAAAGGCAGTGCTAGAGCTCGGCATTTTTGATAGGTTTGTGGAATTGTCAAAAGCAAGAGGGCCAGGAACAGTTATGCAAGTGAAAGATAAGAATGGAAAATCGGTATTACCTCATAGAAAGGCTGAGGGCGTATGGTGAAAATATTTGGTGCAGTGTTAATCGTTGCGGTCAGCACCTTTTTCGGGTTTTCATACGCCAAAAGATATAGTGAGAGACCGAGGCAACTTAGATTATTAAAAGCGGCACTGCAATCATTAGAGGCAGAAATTATGTATGGGCATACACCGTTGTCTGAAGCTGCTGAGCGATTAGTGAAACAAATGCCGAAGCCGTTAAATTGGATATTTCAAAGTTTCGCTAGCAGGCTAGAAAGTGGAGAACAAACAGTTAGAGAAGCTTGGATAGATAGTTTGAAAGAAAATTGGAAGCTAACAGCATTTCAACAAACTGAGTATGAGATTTTGCAGCAATTTGGTGAAACGCTCGGACAACATGATCGTGAATCACAACAAAAACATATTCGGTTATGTATTACACATTTAGAGAGAGAAGAAGAAGAAGCGAAAGTATTACAGCTGCAATATGAAAAGATGATTAAGAGCTTAGGAGTACTAGCGGGGCTACTTATTGTAATTTTACTGCTATAGGGGGGAGAAAGGCGATGTCCATTGATGTTGGATTAATATTTCAAATCGCCGGAATCGGCATTGTTTTAGCTTTCATTCATACTGTACTAAAAGAATTAAAGCGTGAGGATATTGCAAATTGGGTTATCCTCGTCGGTTTTGTCGTTATTTTATTTCATGTCGCATTTTTAATTAATACACTATTCGACAAGATTAAAAGTGTCTTTCTCTTCCAGTAAAGGGGGCGGTTCGAATCGAAATTATACAAATTGTCGGATTAGGCCTCGTTGCTACGTTTTTAGCGGCTGTATTGAATCAGCATAAATCTAGCATTACGTCATTATTTATTGTGTTCGTAGGTAGCGTAATGTTCCTTCTTTTAATCGATCAAATTCACGCTATTTTACAAATGATTGAGAGAGTAGCGAGTGAAGCGAAAGTTAGCAACGTATATGTAGAAACGTTGCTAAAAATTATTGGGATTGCTTATATCGCTGAGTTTGGAGCGCAAATTACAAAGGATGCAGGACAGGGGGCAATCGCTTCGAAAATTGAATTAGCTGGAAAGATTTTAATTCTCGTTATGGCGATCCCTATTTTGACGGTTGTAATTGAAACTATTCTCGGATTTTTACCGACGGGATAAGGGGGAGTGAATGTTGAGGGGGTTTGGAGCTAAGCTGCTATTTGCTTGCTTCCTTTTCTTTTCTTTACCGGTTGTTGTACAAGCTTCTCCTGTAGAGACAAACGTCGTTGATCAACAATTGGATAAGCTCGGAATTGAAGATGTGAAGCAATTTTGGGACGGGCTTGTTACAAAATATGGAGGTTACTTACCAGAGAGTCAAAAAGGTAGCTTTATGGAGTTTGTAAAGGGAGAAAAAGAAATCTCTATAAAAGAGTGGATGCTAGGTTTATTAAAGTACTTATTTCACGAACTTGTTGCAAATGGGAAACTACTCGGAACGCTCATTATGCTCACAATTTTTAGTGCATTGTTGCAATCACTGCAATCTGCATTTTCAAAGAGTAGCGTAAGTAAAATAGCCGATGCAGTTGTATATATGGTGCTAATTATTTTCGCTTTAAATAGCTTTTATGTCGTTATGACATATGCAAGAGAAACGATACAAACAATGGTAGATTTCATATTAGCGTTATTACCTATCTTGCTTGCACTCATAGCGACAGGTGGTGGCGTTGTATCCGTATCGTTTTTTCATCCGATTATCATCTTCTTAATGAATACGAGTGGGCTTTTGATGAATTATATCGTTCTACCACTTTTATTACTTGCAACGATATTAAGTATTGTAAGTACGATGAGTGATCAATATAAAGTTACGAAATTGTCCAAGCTTCTGCAAAACGTTAGCGTCGGGATTATCGGTATCTTTTTAACGATTTTTTTAGGCGTATTATCTGTACAAGGAACAGCGACAGCTGTTGCGGATGGAATCGCTGTGAAAACAGCTAAATTTGTAACAGGAAACTTTATTCCCGTAGTAGGAAGAATGTTTACAGAGGCGGCGGATACAGTTATTAGTGCGTCGGGATTATTAAAAAACACAGTCGGAATTATCGGACTCGTCATTCTATGTTTAATTGTCGCTTTTCCAGCGATTCAAATTTTTTGCATCGCATTTATTTATAAGTTCGCAGCGGCAGTATTGCAACCAGTTGGCGGCGGAGCAATCATTCAATGTTTAGATATCATTGGACGGAGCATCATTTATGTATTTGCTTGCTTAGCTATCGTATCGTTTATGTTCTTTTTAAGTATCACAATTATTATTGCTGCGGGGAACATTACACTTATGATGCGGTAGGAGGTGAAGGGTATGCAATTTGTTACAGAGTGGATTAGAAATATTATCGTTTTTTTACTCTTAGCGACAATGCTTCATCTTATTCTTCCAAATTCCAATTTGCAAAAGTACGTTAAATTCGTTGTAAGTCTATTATTAGTTGTTTTAATTTTAACGCCCCTTTTTAAACTATTGCAAACAGATGTAAATGAAGTAATCGCAAATTTTAATGAAGAGAAGTACGTAGCAGAAGGATCTGTAAAAAATTCAATAGATTCGAAGAAAAAAGAAATACAAGCTCTAACACGTGCATATAGTTTAGAAGAGATGGCTACCAAAATGAAAAAAGAAGTAGGAAAAGAGTTTGAGAAACAGTATGGTATGTCAGTCTCTGAAATACAAATAGTCGCAGCGGAAAGCACAGCGGAAGTAAAGTCAGCGAAAGATATTCAATCTGTTGTTGTGACGTTGAAAGAAAAAGAACGTAGTAAAAATGATGCAATCGAAACAGTAAAACCAGTTGAAATTAATACGAAAGAACCACCGAAAAAAGTAGAGGAAACGAATGGAGAAATGAAAGACTTCTTTTCAAGCAGGTGGCAACTAGAGAATAAACAAATCCAAGTTCAAATGGAAGGGAGGACAGGTAGAGTAAATGGACAATAAAGATAAAAATTCGAAGTTCTCATTTTTTCGAAACTTATTGAATGGAGATGAAAAAGAAAGTAATGAGAAGGGAAAAAAGGTAACACCTAAGTTCTTACTTGTCCTACTCATACTTGGAATGTTGCTTATGTTTTCTAGTAGTTTCTTTTCAAGTAAAAAAGAAGAAGTACCTGTATTTAAAGAACAAAAAACTCAAAACCAAGAAAAAGACGTACCAACTTTTGGACAAAAAAATAATGATAATATGTCAAATGTAGAAAAATATGAAAAAGCGTATGAACAAGAATTAAAAGCAGCCTTAGAAGAAATAGCAGGAGTAAAAGATGTAACGATTAATGTAAATTTAGACTCATCAGAGGAAAAAATATTAGAAAAAAATACAGTGAAACGTTCACAAACAACAGGTGAAACAGATAAAACAGGCGGCAAGAGGGAAGTAGAAGATGAGTCTCTTGATGAAAAGACAGTCATTATACGTGAAGGGGATAAAGAAACTCCCGTTGTTTTACGAACAGAGAAACCGAAAGTGCGAGGTGTTCTTGTCGTAGCAAAGGGAGTGGATAATATACAAGTTAAAGCGATGGTAAAAGAAGCTGTCATACGGCTACTAGATGTACCAGCCCATCGCGTTTCAGTTTCACCGAAAAATTGATAGGGAGGAAATAAAGTGTTAAAAAAACAAACGGTTTGGCTATTAACGATGTTAAGTTTAGTTGTTGTACTATCTGTGTATTACGTAACAACTCCAGACAAAATGAATACAGCATCGCCGGCAACAGGTGAAAAGATTGGACAAGAAAAACAAGGTACTGATAAAGCAGTAACAAACGAAGCACCTAAAGAAACGCCTAAAAAAGAAAATACAAACAAGGAAACATCAAATAAAGAAACAAACAAAGAAACAGATAAAAAAGAGAGTGCTACAAAAGAAACAAGCAAAAAAGAAGCTAACGTAACAGTTCAATCAAGTGATGAAAATTTCACAGCATTACGTATGCAAATGGAAGATCAGCGAAGTGAACAAAAAGCAAAATTACAAGAAGTGATGAGTTCAACAAAAGCTTCAGCAACAGAAAAGAATAAAGCGAAAGAAAATTTTGATGCAATTACTACAATGGAAACGAAGCAAGAATTACTTGAGACAGTAATTAAATCTCAAGGTGGATATAAAGATGCCCTTGTAAGAGCTGATGGAACTGACATTAAAGTAACTGTAAAAGCAGCAAAACATTCACAAAAAGAAGCGAATAAAATTATACAACTTGTAAGAAGTGAAGGCGGATCAAAAGATGTAGGTGTAAAATTTGATCCACCAACAAAATAAAACGAATAATCCGCGGGGAATTCCTCCGCGGATTATTCGTTTTTAGTAATCGGATTGTTTGAAAATAGTTAGATAAAAATAATAATAGAAAAAAGCTATCATTTTCGATAGCTTTTTTCTGTTTCGTCTTTGTTTTTACTATGTTCAACTCGGAACGGAGAAATACGTTGTGAGTAAAAGATTAGCGGTTCATGGTAGTGATGATTACTTTTTCCGGATTTGACGTGGATGAAGAGAACGAATGCCCAGACCATTACGGCAGGTAAGAAGAGAATGAGCCATATCATATGTCCACACCTCGATACGATATATTTTCTACACTTTGAACATACTATTCTTATATGAAGGAATAATGAACGACGTGTAAACAAAAAAATAATATTTGGTAAAAATACGTTATTGACTATAGATGAGGTGACGAGTAAAGCGGTAATGGTAGGTTTACTTTATAGTATTTTGAAAAGTAAGGAATGTTTTTTCGGAAGTGGTCTTGCCAATTTTGTGTGAAACTTGGTATTATTACTAGGTAATAAATTTTTATTGGAATAATATTTTTACAGGAGTTTCGATTTATTATAAAGAAATATAAATTGGAATGTTTAAAAAATTTATCGTAAGATGGAAATAGTAACTATTTCTATTAGTAAATGAAATACATTTTCTAATAGAGTACATCGTATTTTTACAGTCAATCTAGTTTTAGTGAAGAGAAATCTGTAAAAACGGGACAAACAAGAGTATGGGAGTGGATTTTACATGTTTAAAATTCAAGAAGTTCGTGAATTAATTAAATTAATTGATAGCTCTAATATTGATGAATTTGAATACAAAAAAGATGGTACGACAATCAAAATGAAAAAGCGTGGCAATGAAGTTGTTGCGGTGCAAGCGCCTGTAGCAAAACAAGCCGTGCAACCAGTAGCACCTGTTGAAGTTGAAACGACAGTAGCGGCAGCACAAGTGGAAGTGCCAAAACAAGAAGAGAAAAAAGCTGTTCAGAATGAAAACCTACATAAAATTACATCACCAATGGTAGGTACATTCTATTCTTCTTCTTCTCCTGATACGCCTCCATATGTAAGTGTTGGGGATAGAGTATCGAAAGATTCTATCGTATGTATTGTCGAGGCTATGAAGTTATTTAACGAAATCGATGCAGATATAGATGGAGAAATTGTTGAGATTCTTGTTAATAACGGACAGCTTGTTGAGTATGGACAACCGCTATTTCTTGTAAAAGCGTAATAAGGGAGTCTTTGTGATGATAAAAAAAGTATTAATAGCCAATCGTGGGGAAATTGCTGTACGAATTATTCGTGCTTGTAAAGAAATGGATATTGAAACAGTCGCAATTTATTCAGAAGCAGATAAAGAGTCACTTCACGTACAAATTGCTGATGAGGCGTATTGTGTAGGACCAACGATTTCGAAAGAAAGCTATTTAAATTTGACGAACATTATTAGTGTTGCGAAGTTAACAGGCTGCGATGCAATTCATCCGGGATACGGATTTTTAGCAGAGAATGCAGATTTTGCAGAGTTATGCCGTGAGTGTAACTTAATTTTTATCGGTCCAAGTCCAGAAGCTATTTCAAAGATGGGCACAAAAGACGTTGCTCGTGATACAATGAAAGAAGCAGGGGTTCCGATTGTACCAGGTTCACAAGGAATTATTAAAAATACCGAAGAAGCGATCGAACTTGCGAATCAAATTGGATATCCTGTTATTATTAAAGCGACTGCAGGTGGCGGCGGAAAAGGTATTCGTGTTGCGCGTCATGAAGAGGAGCTTGTAAAAGGAATTCAAATTACACAGCAAGAAGCTAGTACCGCTTTTGGGAACCCTGGTGTATACTTAGAAAAGTACGTTGAAGATTTCCGCCATGTTGAGATTCAAATAATGGCAGATACACACGGAAATGCCATTCATTTAGGAGAGCGTGATTGTACGATTCAGCGCCGCTTGCAAAAACTACTAGAAGAAAGTCCATCACCAGCACTTGATGAAAATGTGCGTAAGCAGATGGGTGAGGCGGCAGTTAAAGCGGCGGTAGCGGTTGATTATACAGGTGCTGGTACGGTTGAGTTTATTTATGAATATAAAACGAAAAGCTTTTATTTCATGGAGATGAATACGAGAATCCAAGTTGAGCATCCAGTTACTGAAATGGTAACAGGGGTAGACTTAATTAAAGAACAAATTCTTGTTGCTTCTGGAGAAAAGTTATCGTTACAGCAAGAAGAAGTACAATTTAATGGTTGGGCAATTGAATGCCGAATTAATGCGGAAAACCCTGCCAAAAAATTTATGCCATCTCCAGGTAAAGTAGAAATGTACTTGCCACCAGGCGGATTTGGTATTCGCGTCGATTCAGCTGTATATCCGGGATATTCAATCCCACCTTTCTATGATTCGATGGTTGCTAAATTAATTGTTCACGGAAAAACACGTGAAGAGGCAATTGCAAAAATGAAGCGTGCACTCAGTGAGTTTGTCGTTGAAGGCGTACATACAACAATCCCGTTCCATTTGCAATTGTTAGATCATCCTGATTTTGTAAAAGGTGAGTTTAATACGAAATTTTTGGAAGAGCATGAACTTGTGACGCAGTGATACATTAAAGGAGGTTTTTTTCATGGCTGAACATATGTTAGATATGGGTCAAGATACAACTCTTGGTAAAGTAGAAATTGCACCAGAAGTAATTGAAGTAATCGCAGGTATTGCAGCTGCTGAGGTAGAAGGCGTAGCGGCAATGCGTGGTAATTTTGCTACAGATGTTGTTGAGAAGTTAGGTAAGAAAAATCATGGTAAAGGTGTAAAGGTTGAATTAGCAAACGAAGATATTATCGTTGACCTTTATGTTGTAATGTATTTTGGCGTAGCAATTCCAGTTGTTGCACAAAAGATTCAAGACAACATTCGCCAAGCACTCTTTACAATGACAGGGCTTGAGCCAAAAGAAGTGAATGTTCACATCGTTGGCGTAACATTCGAAACACAAAAAACAGAAATCGAACCAGTGTAAGAATGAAAAAGGTGCCTAGTAACATAGGCATCTTTTTTATCGTTTCATTTCTTCACAAATTACAACCCTCTAATTATTATACTATTTCAAAAAATGAGAAATAAAAAAGAAAATGTTTCGTTTTACCAAAAAACGTACATTGTGATAAGATATGGAACTTGAAGTTAATCTTTTTATTATTTTTCAGCCTTGTAACCCGTGTGTGAAACGATAAATTGTGTTATTATCATTGTATTATAAGGTTGGAAAATCAATGAAAACTGTAAGAGTAAGTGAATTGACGGCTTATAAATTATAATAATATAACAAAGCATAAGGAAAGACTTGAAGCATAAAGGAGAGTTACAATGAAACGTAGGACGGCTAGAGAAAGAGCTATGCAAGCATTATATCAAATGGATATTACAGGTGAATTAGAACCGAAAGTAGCAGTGGAAAACACGCTAGATGAAGGTGAAGAAACAAATGAGTTTCTAGAATCACTTGTTGTAGGTTTTGTAGAAAATAAAGAAGTAATTGATGAAGCGATTCGTCAAAATTTAAAAAAGTGGAAGCTTGAGCGTATTAGTATTGTTGATCGCAGTATTTTACGTGTAGCTGTGTATGAAATGAAATACATGGAAGAAATTCCACACAACGTAACAATTAACGAGGCAATTGAAATTGCTAAAACATTTGGGGATGAGGAATCTCGTCGTTTTATTAACGGCGTTTTATCTAATATAAAAGATACACTGTAATTTCTTTAAGGGGGAATCTTAAAATGGTAGCAGTAATCATCAAAGGAAATGAAGTTGCGGAGAAAAAACGAGCACAATTAACAGAAGAAGTTGTGAAGTTGAAAGAGCAAGGGATTGTACCAGGATTAGCAGTTATTTTAGTTGGAGAAGATCCAGCATCTCGTTCTTATGTAAAAGGAAAAGAAAAGGGCTGTGAACAAGTAGGAATCTATTCAGAGCTAATTGAATTTCCTGAAACAATTACGGAGGAGCGTTTGCTTGCTGAAATCGATCGCTTAAATGGCGATGACCGCATTAATGGCATATTAGTGCAATTACCTTTACCAAAACATATTGAAGAAAAAGCTATCATTGAAAGAATTTCACCAGAAAAAGATGTAGATGGATTTCACCCAATCAGCGTAGGACGTATGATGACGGGACAAGATACATTCCTTCCATGTACACCGCATGGTATTGTAGAGTTAGTAAAAGAAACAAATCTTGATATCTCAGGAAAACATGTTGTAGTAATTGGAAGAAGTAATATTGTCGGCAAGCCAGTGGGACAATTGTTCTTAAATGAAAATGCAACTGTCACATACTGTCATTCTAAGACGCAAAATATGAAAGAGTTAACGAAATTAGCTGATATTTTAATCGTAGCAGTAGGACGACCTAAAATGGTAACAGCTGATTATATAAAAGAAGGAGCAGTTGTAATCGACGTTGGTGTAAACCGTTTAGAAACAGGGAAACTTTGTGGTGATGTTGACTTTGACAACGTGCTAGATGTTGCAGGTTACATTACACCTGTGCCAAAGGGTGTTGGTCCAATGACGATCACAATGCTTCTTCATAATACTGTTGAATCGGCTAAGCGTGCAGGTGTCGTTTGTAAATAATTTGAGTCGGCTATGAGGAGAGAGAAATGGAGAAACAATATTTAACCGTTACAGCGTTAACACGCTATATAAAAACAAAAATAGAATATGATCCGCATTTACAGTCTGTTTGGTTAAAAGGTGAAATTTCCAACTTTAAAAATCATAGCCGTGGCCACATGTATTTTACATTGAAAGATGAAAATGCAAGAATCGCAGCGGTTATGTTTGCGGGTCATAATCGTAATATTAAATTCAGACCTGAAAATGGGATGAAGGTACTCGTGAAAGGGAAAATCTCTGTTTACGAGGCGAGTGGTTCTTATCAAATTTATATTCAAGACATGCAGCCTGACGGAGTCGGAAACCTGCATTTAGCTTACGAACAATTAAAGGTTCGTTTAGAGGAAGAAGGATTGTTTTCTCAAGTTTATAAAAAAACAATCCCTCCTTATGCGAAAACAATAGGTGTGATTACGTCACCAACAGGAGCAGCGATTCGTGATATTATAACAACGATTAAACGTCGTTATCCAATTGGAAATGTTATTGTGTTTCCAGTACTTGTACAGGGGGAGTCAGCAGCTCCCTCAATTGTACAAGCGATCCGTACAGCGAATGAAATGGAAGGGATAGATGTCCTAATCGTTGGGCGCGGTGGAGGTTCTATTGAGGAATTGTGGGCGTTTAACGAAGAAATGGTTGCAAGAGCTATTTTCAAGAGTGAGATTCCTATTATTTCAGCAGTAGGCCATGAAACAGACTTTACAATTGCGGATTTTGTTGCCGATTTAAGAGCACCAACACCAACTGCAGCGGCTGAGCTGGCAGCGCCTAATATTATCGAGTTACAAGAAAAGGTATTACAAAGAACTCTAAGGTTGCAAAGAGCAATGAGAGAGTTAGTACATAAAAAAGAAGAAAAACTACAAGTATTGCAAAAATCTTATGCGTTCCGTTATCCAAGACAAGTATATGAGCAAAAAGAAGAGCAATTGGATAGAGCGTTAGAACAGCTTGTGTTAGCGAAAGAGCGCTATATTGATAAAAAGGTAAATCAGTTAAAACAGCTTTCATTTTATTTAGAGAAGCACCACCCATCTCAAAAAATTATGCAAACAAAGGTAGCAGTTGAAACATTGCAAAAGCAATTGCAACGTGAAATGCAAACGTTACTCCAAACGAAAGAATTTGCCTTTGTAAGAGCTGCTCAAAAACTTGAAGCGCTAAGTCCGCTTAAAGTAATGATGAGAGGGTACGGGCTTGTATATGATGAAGAGAAGCAAGTGTTAAAAAGTGTGAAAGATGTTAGCCTTGGAGATGCTGTTTCAGTTCAATTACAAGATGGAATATTAGATTGTAGCGTATCAGGAATAGAGGAGCGTGAATTGAATAATGGAAAATAAATTAAGCTTTGAAGAGGCAATTTCGCAACTTGAGCACCTCGTTTCTAAATTAGAGCAAGGTGACGTACCTTTAGAAGAAGCAATTTCTTATTTTAAAGAGGGTATGGAATTATCTAAGCTTTGTGATGAGAAGTTGAAGAACGTACAAGAACAAATGGCAGTTATTCTTGGGGAAGATGGAGAGCTTGAACCGTTTACTGCTTTAGGAGATGAAGCATAGTGACAATTGCTTTTGATACTTTTTTGAAAGAAAGTAAAACTTTCGTAGAAGAGAAGCTTGTAAGCTATGCAAATGAATTACAATGTCCAAATGTACTTCGTGAAGCGATGGCATATTCTTTGGAAGCGGGTGGAAAGCGTCTCCGCCCGTTACTTTTATTTGCAACATTACAAGCGTTTGGTAAAGAAAAAAATCTTGGTGTAGGTGCAGCTTGTGCTCTTGAAATGATACATACATACTCGTTAGTTCATGATGATTTACCTTGTATGGATGATGATGATTTAAGAAGAGGGAAGCCCACAAATCATAAAGTATTTGGTGAAGCGATGGCAGTTTTAGCAGGAGATGGTTTGTTGACATATGCTTTTCAAGTTATTATGGCATATGAACAAAAGGAAATCTCTGCTGAGAAAAAAGTAAGACTTGTACTTGAGCTTGCAAAAGCGGCAGGGCCAGAAGGAATGGTTGGCGGACAAGTGGCAGATATGGAAGCGGAAGGGAAACAGCTTACAATCGATGAGCTAGAGTATATTCATAAGCATAAGACTGGAAAACTACTTGAATTCGCTGTACTTGCAGGGTCGATACTGTCTGATGCGACAGAAGAACAGGAAGAAAAATTACTTGAGTTTGCGAAATATATCGGCCTAGCTTTCCAAATCCGAGATGATATTTTAGATGTGGAAGGAACCGAAGAAGAGATTGGAAAACCGATTGGTAGTGATGTTTCTAACGAAAAGAGCACATATACGACGTTATTTACTGTAGATAGAGCAAAGAATATTTTAGAAGAAACGATTGCAAAAGCAAAAGATGCTATTAGTTCCTTGCAATTACAAGATGAATATTTACTATCTATTTGCGATTTGATTGCAAAACGTAATAACTAATATAACAGCGTTTTCATTTGTTGAGTCATTCATCATTTTATGATATAAATGTAGGAAAAGGTTTTTCTTTTCTTGTTATTGGCAAAAATATATGTAGATTACATTGCCGTTATCACTTCGTGTTAGCGGCTATTTTTTTCATCGCCTAAAGAAATATGGTTTATAATAAGATTAGGGCGCAATAGACTGGTTAATAGCAGGACAAGGTGAAAAATAAAAAAAGAGAATTTCTTGTTTTGTGTAAATGTTTTTTATAATATTTGACATGTTGACAGATTATGAAATGAAAGTGAGTGATCCATGTGGATCTAACGCAAATTCAAAACCCTAGTTTTTTGAAAGAGATGTCTATCAGTGAACTAGAGGGATTGAGTGAGGATATTCGTAAGTTTTTAATTGAAGAGCTCTCTCAAACAGGTGGACATATTGCGCCTAATTTAGGTGTAGTAGAACTCACAATTGCTCTGCATAAATTATTTGATAGTCCGAAAGATAAATTTTTATGGGATGTAGGACATCAATCCTATGTACATAAAATTTTAACTGGACGTGCAAAAGAATTCGGCACATTAAGGCAATATCAAGGTCTATGTGGTTTCCCAAAACGTTGTGAGAGTGAGCACGATGTATGGGAAACTGGCCATAGCTCGACATCATTATCTGCTGCAATGGGAATGGCTCTAGCACGTGATTTAAAGAAAACGAAAGAATATGTTATACCAATCATTGGTGATGGCGCTTTAACGGGCGGAATGGCTTTAGAGGCATTGAACCATATTGGACATGAAAAAACAGACATGATTGTTATTTTGAATGATAATGAAATGTCAATTGCGCCAAACGTTGGTGCGCTTCATAATGTGCTTGGACGTCTACGTACCGCAGGAAAATACCATTGGGTAAAAGATGAGCTAGAGTATATTTTGAAGAAAATCCCAGCTGTCGGTGGGAAAGTTGCTGCGACAGCAGAGAAAATAAAAGATAGTCTTAAATATTTACTAGTATCTGGTGTCTTTTTCGAAGAGTTAGGCTTTACATATTTAGGTCCAGTCGATGGACATGATTATGAAAAGTTATTCGAAACGTTGCAATATGCAAAGAAAACCAAAGGCCCAGTGCTTGTTCATGTTATTACGAAAAAAGGAAAAGGTTACAAACCAGCTGAGAGTGATGTTATTGGCACTTGGCATGGAACAGGACCTTATAAAATTGAATCAGGTGACTTCGTTAAACCGAAAGAAGTTGCACCAGCATGGAGTGCTGTTGTTAGTGAAACAGTACTTAAGTTAGCGAGAACGGATGAGCGTATCGTTGCAATTACACCTGCAATGCCTGTTGGATCGAAACTTGAGAAATTCCAAAAAGAATTCCCAGATCGTATGATTGATGTAGGTATTGCAGAACAGCATGCTACAACAATGGCAGCGGGTATGGCAACGCAAGGTATGAAACCATTCTTAGCGATTTATTCAACATTTTTACAAAGAGCTTATGACCAAGTTGTTCATGATATATGCCGCCAAAATTTAAATGTTTTCATCGGAATTGATCGCTCTGGTTTAGTAGGAGCAGATGGTGAAACGCATCAAGGTGTATTTGATATCTCATTCTTACGCCACTTGCCGAATATGGTACTTATGATGCCAAAAGATGAAAATGAAGGGCAACATTTAGTATACACGGCGATGCAATATGAAGATGGACCAATCGCATTACGTTATGCGCGAGGTAATGGACTTGGCGTTCATATGGATGAAGAATTAAAGGCGATTCCAATCGGTTCATGGGAAACGTTAAAAGAAGGTACACAAGCAGCTATTTTAACATTTGGTACGACAATACCAATGGCAATGGAAGCGGCTGAGCGTCTTGAAAAGGCTGGTATTTCAGTGAAAGTAGTGAACGCTCGCTTCATTAAACCAATGGATGAAGCATATTTACATGATCTCTTAGGAAAAAATATACCAATTTTAACGATTGAAGAAGCTTGCTTAATTGGTGGTTTTGGAACAGGAGTAGTTGAATTTGCGTCTGAGAACGGGTACCATAGTGCGTTAGTTGAACGAATGGGTATTCCAGATCGTTTCATAGAACACGGTAGTGTAACAAAATTATTAGAAGAAATCGGTTTAACGACAGATGCTGTTGTAGACCGTATTCATACAATGATTCCATCAAAACAAAAAAGGGCGTAACAAATGAGTGCGAAAAAAGAAAGAGTAGATGTACTATTAGTAGAGCGAGGGCTTATAGAAACACGTGAGAAAGCAAAACGCGCCATTATGGCCGGCCTTGTATATGCGAATGAGATGAGATTGGATAAGCCAGGGGAGAAAATCCCACAAGATACAGAGATTACGGTGAAGGGGCAAGTTATGCCGTATGTAAGCCGTGGTGGTTATAAACTTGAAAAGGCATTAGAGACATTTCATCTTGATTTACAAGATAAAGTTATGATAGATATTGGTTCATCAACTGGTGGCTTTACCGATTGCGCGCTTCAAAATGGAGCGAAATTATCTTATGCATTAGATGTAGGGTACAATCAACTTGCTTGGAAATTGCGTCAAGATGAGCGTGTTGTCGTAATGGAACGAACGAACTTCCGTTACGTAACACCAGCAGACTTAGAACGTGGTTTACCGCAATTTGCTAGTATCGATGTTTCGTTTATATCATTAAAACTTATATTGCCAGTTTTAAAAACAATGCTTATGCCGAATGGGGATGTAGCAGCGTTAATTAAACCGCAGTTTGAAGCTGGAAGAGAGCAAGTTGGTAAAAAGGGTATCGTTCGCGATCGAAAAGTACATGAGGCTGTCGTAGAAATGATTGTCGACTTTGCTATAAAAGAAGGATACGACGTAGAAGGCTTAACATTCTCACCAATTACGGGCGGGGATGGTAATATTGAATTTTTAATTCATCTGAAATGGCATGGTGAACGTGAGAATGGCGAAAATCATTCTCCAGTTTCTGTTGAGCAAGTAGTTACAGAGGCACATGATGTCCTAAAACAAAAAGGGAAAGGGGAATAACATATGTTGTTCCTCTTTTTGTTGTAATTGTATAATGATTGTAAAACAATTGTGTACAAGTAACGAATTATAAGTTAACATAAATAAGTGAAGTATACCAATGTTTAAACTATGGTAAGAGATAGTGTGAGGTGCAAATGTATGAATAAAGGTCAGCGCCATATTAAAATCAGGGAAATTATTGCGAACAAAGAAATTGAAACACAAGATGAATTAGTTGATATTCTACGTAATGAGGGATTTAATGTAACGCAAGCGACAGTATCGCGCGATATTAAAGAATTGCACTTAGTGAAAGTGCCATTACATGATGGTCGCTATAAATATAGCTTGCCAGCAGATCAACGATTTAACCCGTTACAAAAATTAAAACGCAATCTAGTGGATTCATTTGTAAAATTAGACACGGCAGGACATATGCTTGTGCTAAAAACATTGCCTGGTAACGCTCATTCACTTGGGGCACTTATTGATCATTTAGAGTGGGATGAGATTATCGGAACCATTTGTGGTGATGATACTTGCTTAATTATTTGCCGTACACCTGAAGATACAGGTGTTGTCTCTGATCGTTTCTTAAATATGCTGTAACAAAAAATCTTGTTTGCTTTCCTCTGTAAAGTGGAAAGCGAACAGGATATTTTTATTGGTTAAAAACGTGAATTCTTAATTGTAATATAATATTTTCTTTGAATAAAATTAGGAAATAGGTGGATTGACCCGTAAAACAAATGTTTGGTACAATGGAGCGGTTAGAAAAGTAATTTATACATACAAACATATAGTATGACTATTTGAATAAAGAACTGAGAAAAGCCCTTCATAGGGGATTAGTTTATAACGAGGTGAATGGGGCATTGTTATCGGAATTATCGATTAGAAACTTTGCTATTATTGAGGCATTAAATATTTCTTTTCAAAAAGGATTAACGGTTTTAAGTGGTGAAACAGGGGCCGGAAAATCGATTATTATTGATGCGATTAGTTTACTTGTAGGTGGCCGTGGTTCAGCAGAATTTGTTCGATACGGAACAGAAAAAGCTGAGATAGAGGGGCTATTTTATGTGGAAGATGATAAGCATCCATGTATTGAAAAAGCAGAAGAGTTGGATATAGAAATAGAAGACGGCATGATTATTTTGAAGCGTGATATCGCTGCAAACGGAAAAAGTGTATGTCGTGTAAATGGAAAACTAGTTACCCTTAGTGTATTAAAAGAAATTGGAAAAACACTTGTTGATATTCATGGACAACACGAAACGCAAGACTTAATGAATGAAGAACGTCATCTATTTATGCTCGATCATTTTGATGGAGAGCGTATCGTTAAACAATTAGATATATACCAAAACGTATATGCTGACTATGAGAAATTAAAAAAACAGTTGAAATCGTTAAGTGAAAATGAACAACAAATGGCACATCGTTTAGATTTAATTCAATTTCAGCATGAAGAAATCCGTAAAGCGGATTTAAAGATAGATGAAGAAAATGACTTAACTGAAGAACGATTGCAAATTTCTAATTTCGAAAAAATTTACAAAGCATTAGGGGATGCGTATCGCTCGTTAAGTGCTGACGGACAAGGGTTAGATAATGTACGAAGCGCAATGGGACAAATGGAGAGTATTACACATTTAGATGAAGTGTATCAAGAAAATCATGATTCCATTGCCAATAGTTATTATTTATTAGAAGAAGTTGCCTATCAACTAAGAGAAAAGCTCGATATGATGGAATATGATCCGAATCGCTTAGATGAAATTGAAACGCGTTTAAATGAAATTCGTATGCTAAAGAGAAAATATGGAAATACTGTAGAAGAGATTTTAGCGTATGCTGATAAAATTGAACAAGAAATTTTTACGATTGAAAATAAAGACGTTCATATTGAAACGACGAAGAAACAGTTGAAGGAATTAGAAAGTGTTATTCTGAAAGAAGCAACGTTGTTAAGTAATATGCGTCATGAACTTGCAGAACATCTTACAAATGCCATTCATCAGGAATTAAAAGAATTATATATGGAAAAAACAAAATTTGAAGTGAGAATTATGAAGCGAGAAGGAAATGCAGAAGAGCCTCTCGTGGAGGGAGCACCGGTAAGACTTACAGCGGATGGTTACGATCATGTGGAATTTTATATTTCAACAAATCCGGGTGAGCCGCTAAAACCACTTTCAAAGGTTGCTTCTGGCGGAGAGTTATCCCGTATTATTTTAGCTTTAAAAAGCATTTTTTCTAAGCATCAAGGTGTTGCATCTGTTATTTTTGATGAAGTGGATACTGGTGTAAGTGGCCGGGTCGCACAGGCTATTGCGGAAAAGATTTATCGAGTATCAGTAAACTCACAAGTACTTTGTATTACGCACTTACCTCAAGTAGCTTCAATGGCGGATTCGCATTTATTTATTCGAAAACAAGTAGCAAATGATCGAACAATTACATCAGTTACCGTTTTAACTATGGAGGATAAAGTAACAGAAATAGCTCGAATGATTTCTGGTGTGGAAATTACAGATTTAACGACAGAACATGCGAAAGAATTACTTACGCAAGCGCATCATTTTAAACAGACAGCAGAGGCTATCCAGTAATGGATAGCTTTTTTTCTCAAATGATGATTTCTTAATTCTTCCGGTTATAAATAAAGCATTGCAAGGAGAGATTAAAAAGTGAAGCCAAAAGGCTGAATGTGGGGTAGGAGCGAGGAGAGTGAACAAATTGAAATTAGAAAGAT
The DNA here is from genome assembly GCF_027715825.1 of Bacillus cereus group sp. Bc061. Taxonomy (NCBI): domain Bacteria; kingdom Bacillati; phylum Bacillota; class Bacilli; order Caryophanales; family Bacillaceae; genus Bacillus; species Bacillus cereus group sp. Bc061. The sequence goes on along the minus strand of NZ_JAQFTZ010000002.1, from coordinate 471,732 downwards.
TTCGCAAAATAATAGGTATTTTTCTCCTTGTTTCTTTAGTTTTTATTGGGTGTTTTAAACCGCTTCGGACGTTTATTTCATCTCCGAAGCAACTTGTTGTTTTTGAAGGACAACAATCAGAAATAGCTTCATTACCAGTATTTAAAGCTTCATCTACAGATCGTCATGTGTTTACAGTAAGTTCAAATGAACAAAAACAAGGACTTATGGTAAATTCTCATCAAAATGGTGAAGCAGATATGGTGTTTCAGCTTGCTGGTTTTCCAGTGAAAAAAGTAAATGTGAGAGTATTAAAAGATTTCAAAGTTATTCCAGGTGGACAATCAATTGGTGTAAAGTTAAACACAAAAGGGGTACTTGTTGTAGGCCATCATTTAATTCAAACTGAAAAAGGGAAAGTATCTCCTGGTGAAACAGCTGGTGTGCAAATTGGAGATATGATTACTGAAATTAATGGTAAAACAATTGAAAGAATGAGTGATGTAGCACCATTTATTCATAATAGTGGGGAAACAGGCGAACCGCTTAATCTCGTTTTGCTAAGGGATGGAAAGCATATCCGCACTAAATTAACACCACAAAAAGACAGTGGAGAATCGTCTTATCGCATTGGTTTATATATTCGTGATTCGGCAGCTGGAATCGGAACAATGACATTTGTTCATCCTGATTCTATGAAATATGGGGCACTTGGTCATGTTATTTCTGATAATGATACGAAAAAGCCGATTCAAGTCGAAGATGGACAAATTATGCGTTCGACAGTTACATCAATTGAAAGAGGTAGTCATGGGAATCCAGGGGAGAAATTAGCGAGGTTCTCACCTGATCGTGAAGTGATTGGCAATATTACAATAAATAGTCCATTTGGTATTTTTGGCAAATTGAATACAAATATGACAAATGGCGTAATGGATAAAGCAATGCCTATTGCACTATCTCATCAAGTAAAAGAAGGACCAGCAAAAATATTAACGGTTATTGATCAAGATAAAGTGGAAGCGTTTGATATTGAAGTTGTGAGTACAGTACCGCAAAAGTTTCCGGCAACAAAAGGCATGGTAATAAAAGTAACAGATAAACGTTTATTAGCGAAAACAGGTGGTATCGTACAGGGGATGAGCGGAAGTCCAATTGTACAAAATGGAAAGGTAATTGGCGCTGTTACACATGTATTTGTAAATGATCCAACATCAGGATATGGTGTTCATATTGAATGGATGTTACATGAGGCTGGAATTAACATTTATGATCAAGAAAGAAAAGCGAGCTAATTAATAATTAGCTCGTTTTTCTATTGAAAAATTCGTTGAAATTTTGTAAAAGCTCCGCAAGAGGTGTTTTTTGTTGTAAAATAAAAGGAAAGGGTTGAACGTTTCGTTGTTTTTCTATGATGGAATGTGTTGCGAAAAGGAATAATTAAACGATAAACATATTTTTTTGTGATTTTATCGGAAAGTAACAAACTTTAAAAGGGAATTTTCACACAATTGTCGAACAATTCATGTAGCCTAGAAGGATACACATGTCGGAGAATCGATTCGGTAAGGGAGGAAAAGCTGTGGAGAAAATTAAAGTATGTCTTGTGGATGATAATAAAGAATTAGTATCAATGCTAGAGAGTTATGTAGCTGCTCAAGAGGATATGGAAGTAATTGGTACTGCTTATAATGGTCAAGAGTGTTTAAATTTATTAAAAGATAAGCAGCCGGATGTACTTGTATTAGATATTATTATGCCACATTTAGATGGGTTAGCTGTACTAGAGAAAATGCGCCATATTGAAAGGTTAAGACAGCCTAGCGTAATTATGTTGACAGCGTTTGGACAAGAAGATGTGACGAAAAAAGCAGTTGACTTAGGTGCGTCATATTTCATATTAAAACCATTTGATATGGAGAATTTAACGAGTCATATTCGTCAAGTGAGCGGTAAAGCGAACGCTACTATTAAACGTCCACTGCCATCTTTCCGATCAGCAACAACAGTAGATGGAAAACCGAAAAACTTAGATGCAAGCATTACGAGTATCATTCATGAAATTGGTGTGCCTGCTCATATTAAAGGGTACATGTACTTAAGGGAAGCAATTTCTATGGTGTACAATGACATCGAATTACTGGGATCTATTACGAAAGTATTGTATCCAGATATCGCGAAGAAATATAATACAACAGCAAGCCGTGTCGAGCGTGCAATCCGTCACGCAATTGAAGTAGCATGGAGTCGTGGGAATATCGATTCTATTTCGTCCTTATTCGGTTATACAGTATCTATGTCAAAAGCAAAACCTACGAACTCTGAGTTCATCGCAATGGTTGCGGATAAGTTGAGACTTGAACATAAGGCTAGCTGAGAATAGAAGAAGTAAGGGATTTAAGTTTTAATAAAGCTTAATAATTCTTGAAATGTATACTCGATAGTAAATTTAAAACCAATGAACTTTTTAATTAATGACCAATGAATGTTAGAATTCGTTGGTCATTTTATTGTACATGTTCGAAGTGAAGGTTAAATTGAATCATGGTATATCCAATGAGGGATTTTAGCAAGGAAGCCATCCATGATATAATAGAAAATAATAAAAAGTCCTGCGAAACAGGACTGTATTATTCTTCGTCTTTATTTTGTTTTTCCAATTCAACTAACTTTTGAATTAAAATGTGCTGCGGCATATGCATAAGTTGTTCAAGTGGAACACCTAGTGCTTTTGATAGGCGGACTGCAGTGTCTGGAGAAATTTGTAATGGTCTCATAGAAGTACCTCCTTTTTCGTATAGTATAGCATAAGATTGGGGGAGTGAGGATGACTCTTATATTTGCGCATCGTGGTGCAGCGGGAACGTACCCAGAAAATACGATGATTTCATTTGAAGCAGCTGAATCTTTTAAGACAGATGGAATTGAGCTGGATGTTCAATTAACGAAAGACGGAAAGGTTGTCGTCATTCATGATGAAACAGTGAATCGGACAACGAATGGAAAAGGTGCGGTTCGAAATTATGTATATGAGGATTTATGTAAATTAGATGCGAGTTATAAATTTGGTGATAAAGTAGGATTTTGTAAAATACCTCTTTTAGAAGAGGTGTTAAAATGGATTGAAAAAACAGAGTTGTTACTTAATATTGAACTTAAAAATAATAAAATTCCATACAGAGGTTTAGAAGAAGAAGTTATAACGCTTGTACGGAAATTTAATCTAGAAAATCGTGTTATATTTTCTTCATTTAATCATTACAGTATGAAAAGGTGTCATATGATGGCTCCAGATATTCAAACAGCGATTTTATATCGCGAAGGTTTGCATAGTCCGTGGGCATATGCAAAAAAAATGGGGGCTACAGCAGTGCATCCTAATTATCGTTATCTTCAAGATGCTGTTGCCGAACTAACGATGGAAAGTGATGTAGAGGTTCGGCCCTATACAATTAATGAAGAAACACTTATGCGTAAATATTTTGATATGAATATTTCGGCGATTATTACGGATTATCCTGAAACGGCAAGAACATTATTGCCAATAAAAAAATGAGACCGCTTGTAACGGTCTCATTTTTTTATTTGTAAATAGTAGGGCTTTCCTATCTTCGAAAGCGAGCTTGTACTTTATTTCGTTTACGATCTCGGTGTAAGACGAAACCACCAAAGATATAAAATCCGAGCGCGAAGCAGAGAGCCCCGATTAAAAATTGTAACCATAGTATAGAGAGTGGAGGAAATAAAATCCCGAATACGGTATCTCTCATTAACTTAATGCCAAACACAGCTAATGAAATAGGGATGAGTGCTAATAATAGAGCAAGGTAACGCTGCATATAAACGCTCCTTTTCAGATTATTTTGTTTATTTTAATGATGTTATATGAAAAGGGGGTTTGTCAAGAGGGGGCTGAACGAGTAAGATAAGGGTGTGAAAAATTTTGCAGAGATACTCCGAGAGGAAGTGTAATATATGAAACAAAAAGTTTTAATTGTTGGTGCAGGTGAAGGTGGTAGTACACTGCTGCGTCTGTTACAGAGTTCGAATATATTTCAAATTATAGGGATTATTGATATAAATCCGATAGCAAAAGGGTTACAGATGGCAAAGGAATACGGGATTGCAATTGGAGAGAGTGTGACTCCGTTTCTTTCTATGCACATTGATGTAATGTTTGATATGACAGGTGACGATGATTTACATAAAGATTTATTAAAGAAAAAGCATAAAGATACTCTTCTTATACCAGGTGATATTGCAAAAATTGTTACGAGATTAGCACATGAGAAGGAAAATTTAATTGGAAAGTTAGAAGAGCAAACGCAGCAAGGTGATTTAATTTTAAACTCTACGCATGACGGTATGATAGTGATTGATCAAGAAGGACAAGTTCGCCTATTCAATAAAAGTGCAGAACGTATTATCGGATATAAAAAAGAAGATGCGGTAGGGAAATATATTTTAGAAGTTATTCCGACTAGTAAGTTGCTTCGTATTATACGTACGAAACAAATAGAAGTAAATTATGAACTGACGCTTGAGAATGGAAAGAAAATTATTACAACCCGTATTCCAATATTAAAAGAGGGAGGAGAAGTGCAAGGGGCATTTGCGATTTTTAAAGATATAACAGAGGTTGTAGATCTTGCGGAAGAAGTTACAGATTTAAAGGAGATTCAAACGTTACTTGAGGCGATTATTAACTCGTCTGAGGAAGCCATTTCGGTCGTGGATGAAAAAGGTCGAGGGTTAGTAATTAACCCTGCATATACGAAATTAACAGGTTTAACAGAAGAGGACATTATTGGAAAGCCGGCTACAACTGATATTGTAGAAGGTGAAAGTATGCATATGAAAGTACTTCGAACGCGTAGGGCGGTACGAGGCATACATATGAAAATCGGACAAAAAAAGCGAGATGTAATTGTAAACGTAGCACCAGTTATTGTGGATGGAATATTGAAAGGGAGCGTCGGTGTAATTCGCGACGTATCAGAAATTCAAAAATTAACAAATGAACTGAATAGAGCAAGGCAAATTATTCGAACGTTAGAAGCGAAATATTCATTTGATGACATTGTCGGAAATTCAGATGAAACAACGGCTGCTATTGAACAGGCGAAACTGGGGGCGAATACACCAGCAACAGTGTTGTTACGCGGGGAGTCAGGGACAGGTAAAGAATTGTTTGCGCATGCTATCCATAATGGAAGTAATCGGAAATATAATAAGTTTGTTCGTGTAAATTGTGCAGCTATTTCGGAGACGTTGTTAGAAAGTGAATTGTTTGGTTATGAGGAAGGGGCGTTTTCTGGCGCGAAAAGAGGGGGAAAACGTGGATTCTTTGAGGAAGCGAATAACGGCAGCATCTTTTTAGATGAAATAGGGGAACTATCTGCAAATACGCAAGCGAAACTCCTTCGCGTTTTGCAAGAGAAAGAAATTGTAAAAGTTGGTGGAACGAAAGCGATCCCTATCAATGTCAGAGTAATTGCAGCGACGCACGTGAATTTAGAAAAAGCCATTCTAGAAGGGAAGTTTAGGGAGGATTTATATTATCGATTAAATAAAATTCCAATTCAAATCCCATCTCTTCGTCAGCGTAAAGAGGATATACCGGCAATCGCAGACAGATTAATTCAAAAAATCAACCAAGATTATGGCCGAAATATAGAGGGGCTCACTAATTCTGCTATTTCATATTTACAATCATATGAATGGCCAGGGAATGTGAGGGAACTTGAAAATATTTTGGGGAGAGCTATTATCTTTATGAATTATAACGAGACCTATATTGATGTACAACATTTACCGCCATTACATAACGAAGAGCAAGTGGAGTCAAAACAAGCTCATTTATTGCCTGAGTTAGAAGAAAAGCCACTTGAGCATTTAGTGACGGAGTTTGAAGGGAATATCATTCATGAATATTTAGAGAGATTTGGTGGAAATAAAACACAAACAGCAAGAGCGTTAGGAATTTCGGTTCGAAATTTATATTACAAGCTAGAAAAGTATGAGTGTGCAAAAAATAGCATGCAATAAATTGCGTACCGTGCAATTTATTGCATGGTATACAAAAAGCGACAAAATAAGACAGAATCTTTTGTTATTTTCCAAAGTATTGATTTTACTGTGTTTTGAATGCGTTTTCATTATTGGTAAGACCACTTTTGAAAGTTGGCACGGTATTTGCTTAATAAAAAGACGAGGGACGACGGAAAGGGTTGATTACAAAATATGAAGTTAGAACACTTAATTGATCAAGCGGCAGGCCAGCCTAAAAAAACTGTGGCTGTAGCAGTAGCTGAAGATCATGAAGTAATTGAAGCTGTAGCGAAAGCAATTACATTACAGCTAGCTCAATTTCGTCTATATGGAAATCAAGAAAAAATAATGGGGATGCTACAAGAACATAGTTTACAAACTTCAGAACATATTGAAGTGATTGCAACACAGTCAAGTGCTGAGGCTGCAGAACTTTCTGTTAAAGCTGTAAGAAATGGCGAAGCAGATGTGCTTATGAAGGGGAACATCCCAACAGCAAATATTTTGAAGGCTGTATTAAATAAAGAGTGGGGACTTCGTAAAGGTAGCGTACTTTCACACGTTGCAGCATTTGAAGTTCCAAACTACAATCGTCTCATTTTTGTTACAGATGCAGCGATGAACATTGCACCTGATGTAACACAAAAAGCTGCTATTATACAAAATACTGTAGAAGTTGCCCGGGCAATAGGAATTGATTTGCCGAAGGTAGCACCAATTGCAGCGGTAGAGGTTGTGAATCCTGCGATGCAAGCGACAATTGATGCAGCGATGTTAACTCAAATGAATCGCCGCGGACAAATTAAAAATTGTGTCGTTGATGGACCACTTGCTTTAGATAATGCAGTATCACAAATTGCAGCAGAACATAAAGGCATAGTAAGTGATGTAGCAGGTAAGGCAGACATTTTACTCGTCCCAACAATTGAAGCTGGAAATGTACTATATAAATCACTCGTATACTTTGCGGATGCAAAAGTAGGAGCAATGATTGCTGGCGCAAAAGCACCGATTGTTTTAACATCTCGTGCTGATTCAGCAGAAACAAAAGTATATTCATTAGCATTGGCAGTTGCCACTGCTTCAAAATAAACCAAATAGGGTAAAACATTAGGGGGAAACGACAATGGCATTAGAAATCTTCGAATACTTAGAAAAATATGATTATGAGCAAGTAGTATTTTGTCAAGATAAAGAATCAGGTTTAAAAGCAATCATTGCAATTCATGATACAACACTTGGACCTGCTCTTGGTGGAACAAGAATGTGGACATATGATTCTGAAGAAGCGGCGATTGAAGATGCATTGCGTCTTGCAAAAGGGATGACATACAAAAACGCAGCAGCTGGTTTAAACTTAGGTGGTGCGAAAACAGTAATTATCGGTGATCCACGTAAAGATAAGAGCGAAGCAATGTTCCGTGCATTAGGTCGTTATATTCAAGGACTAAACGGACGTTACATTACAGCTGAAGATGTTGGTACAACAGTAGATGATATGGATATTATCCACGAAGAAACTGACTTTGTAACAGGTATTTCACCATCATTCGGTTCTTCTGGTAACCCATCTCCAGTAACTGCATACGGTGTTTATCGTGGTATGAAAGCTGCTGCGAAAGAGGCTTTCGGTACTGATAATTTAGAAGGAAAAGTAATTGCTGTTCAAGGTGTTGGTAACGTAGCATATCACCTATGCAAACATTTACACGCTGAAGGCGCAAAACTAATCGTTACAGATATTAATAAAGAAGCTGTACAACGTGCAGTAGAAGAATTCGGTGCAACAGCAGTTGAGCCAAATGAAATTTACGGTGTTGAATGTGATATTTACGCACCATGTGCATTAGGCGCAACAGTTAATGACGAAACTATTCCACAACTTAAAGCAAAAGTAATTGCAGGTTCTGCAAATAACCAATTAAAAGAAGATCGTCACGGCGACATCATTCATGAAATGGGTATTGTATACGCACCAGACTATGTAATTAATGCAGGTGGCGTAATTAACGTAGCAGACGAGTTATATGGATACAATAGAGAACGCGCATTAAAACGCGTAGAATCAATTTATGACACAATTGCAAAAGTAATCGAAATTTCAAAACGCGATGGCATTGCAACTTATGTAGCAGCTGATCGTCTAGCTGAAGAGCGCATTGCAAGCTTGAAAAACTCTCGTAGCACATACTTACGCAACGGTCACGACATTATTAGCCGTCGCTAATCATTCATATATTACTTTTACAAAAGGTGTGGTTACCTCTTATGAGGTTTCCACTTCCTTTTGAATTTATTAGTGGAGGTAGCAACAGTGTCTGTAAATCGAATTCTTGTTATTAATCCGGGTAGTACATCCACAAAAATTGGTGTTTTTGATAATGAAAGACCCGTTTTAGAAGAAACTATTCGTCATGACGAAGAACAGATTGGAAAATATAAGCGAATTATCGACCAATATGAGTTTCGTAAAGAAACGATCTTAGAAGTTCTACATTCTCACGGTATTAACATTTCAAAATTAAACGCAGTTTGTGGCCGTGGGGGATTACTTCGTCCAATCGAAGGTGGAACATACACAGTAAACGATGCGATGTTAGAAGATTTAAAAAATGGTTTTAGCGGTCATCACGCTTCAAACCTTGGGGGCATTTTAGCATATGAAATAGCTTCTGGATTAAATATTCCGGCATTCATTGTAGACCCTGTCGTTGTAGATGAAATGGAGCCTATTGCTCGTATAAGTGGTATTGCTGGTATGGAACGCAAAAGTATTTTCCATGCATTAAATCAAAAAGCAGTTGCTCGTAAAGTAGCTGAACAGTTAAATCACAAATATGAGGATTTAAATTTATTAGTTACACATATGGGCGGAGGTATTACAGTTGGTGCTCATAAAAAAGGAAGAGTAATCGATGTAAATAACGGTTTAAACGGAGAAGGCCCATTTAGTCCAGAGCGCGCTGGTACAGTACCAGTAGGGCAACTAGTAGAAATGTGTTTCTCTGGTGAGTATTACCGAGATGAAATGATAAAAAAACTTGTCGGACAAGGTGGACTTGTAAGTCTTATCGGTACAAATGATGCGATTAAAGTAGAACAAATGGTTGAAAAAGGTGATCCTGAAGCAACTCTTATTTATAAAGCTATGGCATATCAAGTTGCAAAAGAGATTGGCGGAGCTAGCGCTGTACTTCACGGGAAAATCGATGCAATCGTATTAACTGGTGGACTTGCTTACAGTAAAATCCTTGTTGATGAAATAAAAGAACGAGTAGACTGGATTGCAGATGTTATCGTACATCCAGGAGAAGATGAATTACAAGCATTAGCAGAAGGGGCACTTCGTGTACTACGTGAAGAAGAAGCTCCAAAAGAATATATTGTACGTGAAAAAGAAACGGTAGCTAGGGGTTGAGATAATGGCAAAAGAATATGATTTAGTCATCGTTGGCGGCGGTACTGGTGGATATGTTGCTGCAATTCGTGCATCACAACTAGGGTTAAAAACTGCACTTGTTGAAAAAGAAAATCTTGGTGGTACTTGTTTACACAAAGGATGTATTCCTAGTAAAGCCCTTTTACGTAGTGCGGAAGTATACGCAACTGCTAAAAAAAGCGAAGAGTTCGGAGTTATTGCAAGTAATGTAGAACTAAACTTTGCGAAAGTACAAGAGCGTAAAGAGAAGATTGTAACGCAACTTCATAAAGGTGTTCAGCACTTAATGAAACAAGGTAAAATTGATGTGTTTGAAGGTATTGGCCGTATTCTTGGCCCATCTATTTTCTCTCCGATGCCAGGGACAATTTCAGTTGAACTTGCAAGTGGAGAAGAGAATGAAATGTTAATTCCAAAAAATGTACTTATTGCAACAGGTTCTCGTCCGAATTCATTACCAGGTTTAGAATTAGACGGAGAGTATGTAATGTCTTCCGATCATGCCCTAAAAATGGAAACGCTTCCTAGCTCGATTATTATCGTTGGTGGCGGTGTAATTGGTATTGAGTGGGCATCTATGCTTGCTGACTTCGGTGTAGAAGTTACAGTATTAGAGTATGCGAAAACGATACTACCACTAGAAGACCAAGACGTTTCAAAAGAAATGCAACGTCTATTCAAGAAAAAAGGTATTAAAGTGGTAACTGGTGCAAAAGTATTACCAGAAACATTGGTAAAAGATAATGGAGTAACAATTCAAGCTGAACATAACGGTGAGAATAAAGAATTTAAAGCAGAAAAAATGCTTGTATCTGTAGGACGACAAGCCAATACGCAAAATATTGGTTTAGAGAATACGGATATCGTTGTGGAAAAAGGATACATTCAAACAAATGAGTTTTATCAAACGAAAGAATCTCATATTTACGCAATCGGTGATGTAATTGGTGGCTTACAGCTTGCTCACGTTGCTTCTCATGAAGGAATTGTTGCAGTAGAACATATTGCTGGTAAAGAAGTTACACCAATTGATTATTCTATGGTATCAAAATGCGTATATAGCAGTCCGGAAGTTGCTTCTGTCGGTTTAACAGAACAAGAAGCGAAAGAAAAAGGCTATAAGCTAAAAGTAGGTAAGTTCTCATTCCGTGCAATCGGAAAAGCGCTTGTATACGGCGAATCAGATGGTTTCGTAAAACTTGTAGTTGATGAAGAAACAAATGATATTCTCGGTGTTCATATGATTGGACCGCATGTAACAGATATGATTTCTGAAGCGGGTCTTGCAAGAGTACTTGATGCAACACCTTGGGAAGTAGCACATACAATTCATCCGCATCCATCATTATCTGAGGCGATTGGTGAAGCAGCATTAGCTGTAGATGGAAAAGCGTTACACGCATAAAAATGTGGATTTAGGAGGTTATGAAAAATGGCAGAAGTAAAAGAAAAGCGCCATGAAGAGCTTGGCTTAAGTGATGAGCAAGTATTAGAAATGTTCCGTACGATGTTACTTGCACGTAAAATCGACGAACGTATGTGGTTATTAAACCGTGCTGGTAAAATTCCATTCGTAATTTCTTGTCAAGGACAAGAGGCAGCACAAGTTGGAGCAGCATTTGCTCTTGATAGAGAGAAAGATTATGCATTACCATACTACCGTGATATGGGTGTTGTACTAGCGTTTGGTATGACAGCGAAAGAACTGATGCTATCTGGTTTCGCGAAAGCTGGAGATCCAAACTCTGGTGGTCGTCAAATGCCTGGTCACTTCGGTCAAAAGAAAAATCGTATTGTGACAGGTTCATCTCCAGTAACAACGCAAGTACCACATGCAGTTGGTATTGCATTAGCTGGAAAAATGGAAAAGAAAGATTTAGTAACGTTTGTTACATTCGGTGAAGGTTCTTCCAACCAAGGTGATTTCCATGAAGGTGCAAACTTTGCTGGCGTACACAAGTTACCTGTTATTTTTATGTGTGAAAATAATAAATACGCAATCTCTATTCCAGTTGAAAAACAATTAGCATGTAAAAATGTATCAGACCGTGCAATTGGATACGGTATGCCTGGATATACAGTAGACGGAAACGATCCGCTTGCAGTATATAAAGCTGTAAAAGAAGCAGCAGACCGTGGCCGCCGTGGTGAAGGTCCAACTTTAATTGAAACAGTATCATATCGTTTAACAGCACATTCAAGTGACGATGATGATCGCGTTTATCGTGATAAAGAAGAAGTAGAAGAAGCGAAGAAAAATGATTCAATTGTAACATTTGCTGCTTATTTAAAAGAGGTTGGCGTGTTAACTGAGGAATCAGAAAAACAAATGTTAGACGAAATTATGCATATCGTAAACGAAGCAACAGAATATGCAGAAAATGCTCCGTATGCAGCACCTGAAGATGCATTGAAGCACGTATACGCAGAATAGGGGGGAACGTTTCATGGCTGTAATGTCTTATATTGATGCTATTACATTAGCAATGCGCGAGGAAATGGAACGCGATGAGAAAGTATTCGTTTTAGGTGAAGATGTTGGTAAAAAAGGTGGCGTATTTAAAGCGACACACGGATTATATGATCAATTTGGTGAAGATCGTGCGCTAGATACACCACTTGCAGAATCTGCAATCGCTGGGGTTGCAATTGGTGCAGCAATGTATGGAATGCGTCCAATCGCTGAAATGCAGTTTGCGGATTTCATCATGCCAGCAGTAAACCAAATTGTTTCTGAGGCAGCAAAAATTCGTTACCGTTCTAATAATGATTGGACTTGTCCAATCACAGTTCGTGCGCCATTTGGCGGCGGTGTTCACGGTGCATTGTATCATTCGCAATCTGTAGAAGCGATGTTTGCAAACCAACCTGGTTTAAAAATCGTTATCCCTTCTACACCATATGATGCAAAAGGCTTACTAAAAGCTGCAATTCGTGATGAAGATCCAGTATTATTCTTTGAGCATAAACGTGCATATCGCTTAATTAAAGGTGAAGTGCCAGAAGATGATTATGTATTACCAATCGGAAAAGCAGATGTAAAACGTGAAGGTGATGATATTACTGTTATCACATACGGATTATGTGTTCATTTTGCTCTTCAAGCAGCTGAAAAGTTAGCGCAAGATGGCATCTCTGCACATATTCTTGATTTACGTACTGTATATCCATTAGATAAAGAAGCAATCATTGAAGCAGCTTCTAAAACAGGTAAAGTTCTTCTTGTAACAGAAGACAATAAAGAAGGAAGTATTATGAGTGAAGTGGCAGCAATTATCGCTGAAAACTGTCTATTTGATTTAGATGCACCAATTGCGCGTCTTGCAGGTCCAGACGTTCCAGCAATGCCATATGCACCAACAATGGAAAAATTCTTTATGGTAAATCCAGATAAAGTTGAAAAAGCAATGCGTGAACTTGCGGAATTTTAATCGGGGGGACTATACATGGCTGTAGAAAATATTACAATGCCTCAGCTCGGGGAGAGCGTTACAGAGGGTACAATTAGTAAATGGCTCGTTAATGTTGGCGATCACGTAAACAAATATGATCCGCTTGCAGAAGTAATGACTGATAAAGTAAATGCTGAAGTACCATCTTCTTTCACTGGTATTGTGAAAGAGTTGATCGCTGGTGAAGGTGATACGTTAGCTGTAGGTGAAGTAGTTTGTGTGATTCAAGTAGAAGGCGCAGATGAAGTAGCAGCAACAGCTGTTGAGGAAAAAACAAAAGAAGAACCAAAGGCAGAAGTAGCTACGCCTGAAAAAGCACCGAAAGCAAAACAACCAACTGATGGAAAACCTCGTTTTTCACCAGCTGTGTTAAAACTTGCAGGTGAACATAACGTTGATTTAGATCTAGTAGAAGGTACGGGAGCAAACGGCCGTATCACTCGTAAAGATATTTTAAAGCTAGTGGAATCAGGAAATATTCCGCAAGCAGGTGCGGCGAAGAAAGAGGAAGCGGTAGCGGCAGTAGTAGAAGCGCGTCCGGAAGCACCAAAAGCAGCGCCAGTAGCACAAAAAGTAGAAGCTGCGAAACCAGTTTCTGTACCAACAATGCCTGGCGATATCGAAATTCCAGTAACAGGTGTACGTAAAGCAATCGCAGCGAACATGTTACGTAGTAAACACGAAGCGCCACACGCTTGGATGATGATTGAAGTAGATGTGACAAACCTTGTGTCATACCGTAATTCAATTAAAGGTGATTTCAAAAAACGCGAAGGCTTTAACTTAACGTTCTTTGCTTTCTTCGTAAAAGCAGTAGCACAAGCGTTAAAAGAGTATCCTCAAATTAATTCAATGTGGGCTGGCGATAAAATCGTTCAGAAGAAAGATATTAACCTTTCTATCGCTGTTGCGACAGAGGACGAACTATTTGTACCAGTAATTAAACACGCGGACGAGAAGACAATTAAAGGTATCGCTCGTGAAATTACAGAACTTGCAGGAAAAGTACGTACGAAATCGTTAAAAGCGGACGAAATGCAAGGCGGAACATTTACAATTAATAACACAGGATCATTCGGTTCTGTTCAATCTATGGGTATTATTAATTACCCACAAGCGGCTATTTTACAAGTTGAATCAATTGTAAAACGTCCAGTAATTATGGAAAATGGTATGTTCGGTGCTCGCGACATGGTTAACTTATGTTTATCACTTGATCACCGTGTACTAGATGGTTTAATTTGTGGTAAGTTCTTAGGACGTGTAAAAGAAATTTTAGAAAATACGTCAGAAAATAATACATCTGTATATTAAATAAAAAGCTCGCTTATGCGAGCTTTTTATCATCTTATTTCTTCATCTACATCCTACTATATGTATAATACCTTTCCCAGTAATCTTACAATGAACCATTATGTATTAGGAATTTATGAAAATACATTGCTGATATATGGTATATGGATATAAAATAAGAAAAGAATAATTTTTTTGGCAAATCTTACTGACGAAACTGTAGTATAATATATTGTATTGTATGAAAAAGAGAGTTATTCTATATAAGTGTTTATAGATAATGTGTAATCAGTCGTCAAAACATGAAGAATGTTGACTCCTGGTTTTTTATTTTGCTGTAACAATGTTTCAGGAGGATGTCATGAAAAGAAGTACCGAGTTTCTAAAAAGTTTAGATGTAAAATTAATTTTAATTTTGTTAGCATTATGTGTTACAAGTATAGCTGCTATATATAGCAGTCAGCAAACTGGCCAATATGGAGAGGCAAACTTTGCGATGAAACAAGGTTTGAACTACATAATTGGGGTTGTATTGTTATTGCTTGTTGCAAGCATCGACTTAGATCAATTACAAAAATTGTCTTGGCCACTTTATATCGTTGGATTTGCTTCACTTATTCTTTTGAAAATACTACCGGTTTCCAATTTCACACCTGAAAAATTAGGTGCAAAAAGATGGTTTGTATTTCCGTTAGTTGGACAAATTCAGCCATCTGAGTTTTTCAAAATTTCATTGCTTCTCGTAGTAGCAAGTATAGCAGTGAAACATAATGCGCAGTATATGGCAAGGACATTTCAAACGGACTTAAAATTAGTAGGTAAAATTATGCTAGTATCCCTCCCGCCTATGGCTGTTGTATATAGCCAACCGGATACGGGGATGGTGTTCTTATACGCTGCTGCCATTGCATGTATTTTATTTATGTCAGGTATTCAGAAGAAATTGATAGCGTTATGTACAGTTATTCCAGTCACCATACTATCCACGTTAATATTTATTTACGTAAGGTATGAGGATTTCTTCTTTAATAAGTTAGTTACGCTACTAAAACCGCACCAACAATCACGTATTTTAGGTTGGTTAGATCCATTTGAACATACAGATCAAGGTTATCAAACACAGCAATCAATTTTAGCTGTAGGTAGTGGCGGTATGGAAGGGAAAGGGTTTGGCGAAGGGAATGTTTATATCCCTGAGAAGCATACAGACTTTATTTTCGCTACAATTGCCGAAGAAGGTGGATTTATCGTAGCAGCGTTAGTTGTATTCTTGTTCTTATTACTACTATATAGAACAATTATTATCGGTTATTCTGCTGATAATTTATTCGGTACATTATTATGTGCTGGGTCAATTGGGATATTAACGGTTCAAATATTCCAAAATATCGGTATGATTGTTGGATTAATGCCTGTAAAAGGGATTGCATTACCTTTCTTATCGTATGGGGGAAGTTCCTTGTTCTCGAATATGATTATGATGGGTCTCATATTATCGGTACGAAAAACGTATAAAAAGTATATGTTTTCCGTTAAGTAAAAAAAGCTGGTTCGTTTTTAAACGAACCAGCTTTTTTACATATATACTCATAAACGTTGCAAACTAAAACAGACTAGCAGTTTAGGATGTAAGGAGTGCAAAGTGATGCATATGCATATTTTTGAGGGAGCACGGCATCTTTCTAATAGTGAATGGGTTATTCGGGCTATTATAGCATACATATTTTTAATATTAGTTGCGAAAGCGATGGGGCAAAGGTCCATCGCACAACTTCGCTTTTTAGATGTTGTATTGGTGTTATTGCTTGGCGGGAATATTTCTAACGCATTGTCTGATGAAAAAGTAGGATTAATGGGCTCGATGATTACAACGTTTATACTCGTTGTACTTCATATTATAAGTTCAGTTTTAATGTTGAAATGGGATAGATGGAGACGCTTTTTAGAGCCAGCACCTATCATTCTTATACACAACGGCTCCATTGATTTTAGCAATTTGAAAAAAGCGAGAATTACCGTGGAATATTTATTTTCAGAACTTCGTATGCGAAATGTGAGCGATATTCAAACAATCAAATTAGCATTATGGGAAGCGAACGGTGTCGTTTCTATATTTCGGTATCCAGAATATGAGGCAGTTTCCCGACTTGATCTAAAAGTGGCGGGAAAAAAATCTCCAGTTTCTTTTGTATTAGTAAAGGATGGGAGCATTCAGCAAGATGTTCTTGCTTTATTAGGGAAAACAGAAGAATGGGCGAGAGAATTTCTAGAGAAAAACGCAGAAGTTGAATCCATTTTGTTAGCTACAGTAGATGAAACACATAAAATAAATATTTTGTTAAAAAAATGAAAAATATACGCATTTTGTCGTTTCATACATATGATACAATAGTGTGGACAACGAAAAAGGAGGGATACGATGGGATATGTAGAAGAATTACGGAAAATAGTTGGTCATCGCCCTTTAATTTTAGTTGGTGCTGTTGTACTCGTTATAAATGAAAATAGATATGTATTATTACAACAAAGAACAGAGCCTTACGGAAAATGGGGGCTGCCTGGCGGATTAATGGAGCTTAGTGAATCACCAGAAGAAACTGCTTTTCGTGAAGTATACGAAGAAACAGGAATAAAGGTGAAGAACCTACGATTAATCAATGTGTTTTCTGGAGCGAACTATTTTACAAAATTAGCAAACGGTGATGAATTTCAATCTGTAACGACCGCTTATTATACGGACGAATACGATGGAGATTTTGTTATGAACAAAGAAGAAGCGGTTCAGCTTAAATTCTTCCCACTAACAGAACTACCTGACTATATTGTTGGGTCGCATAAAAAAATGATTGCTGAATATATGAAGATTATGGAAAAGTGACAAAAAGGTGTTAGAACAGGGTTCTAACACCTTTTCTATATCCAAATACAAGTAAACTTACTTGTATTTCATAAACATTAACTGGTAAGATACAAATAGGTAGTTTTAGAGGAGGGAAAAGATTGATTAATTTTAACTTTTTTATGAATGATGTTGTCCGCCAAGCGCGTGAAGAGATTGTCTCTGCTGGATATACAGAATTGACGACGCCAGAAGCAGTAGACGAAGCGTTTAAAAGAAATGGAACAACACTTGTAATGGTAAACTCTGTATGTGGTTGTGCAGGCGGTATTGCTCGTCCTGCTGCTGCGCATTCTGTACATTATGATAAACGTCCTAACCACCTTGTAACGGTGTTTGCAGGTCAAGATAAAGAAGCGACAGCAAGAGCTCGTGAATATTTCGAAGGGTATCCACCATCTTCTCCATCATTTGCTTTATTAAAAGATGGAAAAATTGTAACGATGGTAGAGCGTCATGAAATTGAAGGTCATGAACCGATGCAAGTTATTGCAAAACTACAATCGTATTTCGAAGAGAATTGCGAAGAACTATAATCAGTGGAGGTGGTTCATCCCAACTGATTATAAGTCCTTATAAAAATAAATGAAAAGGCGGTACGTCCACACTCAAGTGGATGTACCGCCTTTTTTTATTTCGTATTAAAATTTTTGGGATATGCATAGTTTTGTTATTTTATGCATCTTTTTATACACGGATAACTGTATTTTAACTCGTTTTATATTTATTTTTATTTTATATATTGCATAAAAATAAAAGTGCTGATACAATACAAACATCGAATAAATATTCTATTAAACTTTTAAATATACATTATTAGGGGGAAGAAAGATGAAGAAGTTATTATCAATATCGTTTGCACTTATTTTAATTGTAAGTATGTTCAGTGCTTGTAGTAATGGGGAAGAAAAGGCTACTGGAAAAAATAAAAAAGTACTCGTTATGGGGACTTCAGCAGATTATAAACCATATGAATACGTAGAAGCTTCAAAGAGTGATGAAATTATCGGCTTTGATGTTGATGTTGCTAAATATATCGGAAAAGAACTTGGTTATGAAGTGAAAGTGAAAGATATGGATTTTGGTGGTCTATTAGCATCTCTTAGCTCAGGAAAAGTTGATTTCGTAATGGCAGGTATGACGCCAACTGCAGAGCGTAAAAATAATGTTGATTTCACAGATATTTACTTTGTTGCGAAAAACATGGTCGTTTCTAAAAAGGACTCTAACATTCAATCTGTAGAGGATTTAAAAGGGAAAAAAGTAGGGGTACAAACAGGATCTATTCAAGAAGAGAAAGCAGCAGAATTAAAAAAACAAGTAGATTTCAAAGTTGAGGGACGTGACCGTATACCAGAAATCGTACAAGAAATTAAAGCTGGTCGTTTTGATGCTGCAATTATAGAAGACACAGTTGCTAAAAATTATTTAGAGAAAATGAAAGAGTTACAAGGAATTGAAATTAAAGAAGCTCCAGAAGAAGTTGGAGCAGCAATTGCCCTTCCGAAAAACAGTGATAAAACAGCTGAATTTAATAAAGTAATTAAAAAAATGCAAGAAAATGGAGAAATGGATAAATTAGTGAAGAAATGGTTTGGCAGCGAAAAATAAGCTGCCTTTCACTTTTCTGTGAGGGGAATGAAAAGAATGAACTTAGATTTTTCGGCGATTACGCCTTCGATACCGTATATATTAAAAGGTCTAGAAGTTACTTTGAAAATTGTAGCAGTATCAGCTTTAGCTGGGTTTCTTTTAGGGACGTTATTAGCACTTTGCAAAATTGCTAGAATACGAGCATTAAATATAGCAGCAGATCTTTATACATCAATTTTCCGTGGTACACCACTTGTATTGCAATTAATGATAATTTATTTCGGTGTCCCGCAAATAATTGGTTATGAAATACCGGCATTCTTAGCAGCTGTACTTGCATTTAGCTTAAATTCAGGTGCATATATGTCAGAAGTAATCCGTGCCGGCATTCAAGCGGTTGATAAAGGACAAACAGAAGCAGCGATGGCTTTAGGAATTCCATACGGAAAAATGATGCGAAATATCATTTTTCCTCAAGCTTTAAAAAATATATTACCGGCACTTGTAAACGAGTTTGCGACACTTACGAAAGAATCGGCTGTAGTAACAGTAATAGGAGCAACGGATTTAATGCGTCGTGCTTATATCGTAGGCGGGGAGACTTTTAAATACCTTGAACCATTACTTTTTGTTGGACTCATTTATTATATGCTAGTCATTATTCTTACATTAGTCGGGAAGGCAATTGAAGGGAGAATGAAGAAAAGTGATTAAAATTGAAAACCTTCATAAATCATTTGGAAAAAACGAAGTATTAAAAGGAATTACAACAACGATTGAAAAAGGGGAAGTAGTAGCAATTATTGGACCGTCTGGATCAGGGAAATCAACATTTTTACGTTGTATGAATGTGTTAGAAGCACCGACAAATGGTCACATTTGGATTGGAACGGAAGAAGTAACGAATCCAAAAACGAATATTATGCACGTTCGTGAAAATGTCGGAATGGTATTTCAGCATTTTCACCTATTTCCTCATATGACTGTATTAGAAAATATTACGTATGCTCCTATCAATGTAAAAGGAGTAACGAAACAAGAAGCTGAAAAGAAAGCCGAAAAACTGTTAGAAAAGGTCGGCTTATTAGATAAAAAAGATACGTATCCAAATCGTCTTTCGGGAGGACAAAAGCAACGTGTAGCAATTGCAAGAGCGTTAGCAATGGAACCAGAAGTAATGTTATTTGATGAACCGACATCAGCACTAGATCCAGAGATGGTAAAAGAAGTGTTAGAAGTTATGAAATCATTAGTTACGACAGGAATGACAATGGCGATTGTTACACATGAAATGGGATTTGCAAAAGAAGTAGCAGATCGTGTTCTCTTTTTAGATGGTGGAAAGCTTGTAGAAGATAGTGCGCCAGCAGAATTTTTTGCAGCACCGAAAAGTGAGCGTGCGCAACAATTTTTACAAAAGATATTGTAATATGTAAAGGTTACGTGAATAATAAGTAGAAAAGGATGACATTGTGTCATCCTTTTTTTATACTAACTGTAAATACGTTTATACATATAGGAGCAATGCTATGTTCAAAATTGGATACCGTACAGTAAAAACAGCAATAGGGACAGGCGCAGCCGTTTTTATTGCACAGTTATTAGGGTTGGAATTTTATAGTTCAGCGGGTATTTTAGTTATATTATGCGTACAAAATACGAAACGTAAATCACTTCAAGTGTCGTTACACCGTTTTTTAGCCTGTGTATTATCAATGGTGTTCGCATTTTGTATTTTTGAAACAATTGGATATACACCACTAGCAATTAGCGTACTATTACTTACATTTATTCCGACTGCAGTCATGTTTAAAATTCAAGAAGGTATTGTTACGAGTTCAGTTATTGTGATGCATCTATATTCATTGAAACAAATTACATGGCTTATTGTTGGGAATGAAATTGCGATATTAACGATAGGGATTAGCGTGGCTCTATTAGTAAATATGTATATGCCAAGTAGTGAAAATAAGCTAAAAGAGTATCAAGGTAAAATAGAAAATAATTTTAAAACGATTTTGTTTGAAATGGTTGTATATTTACGAAACCGAGAAAGTAGTTGGAGCGGGGCAGAACTTATTGAAACTGAACAGATGCTAAATGAAGCTAGAGATTTATCGTTTAAGAAACTTGAGAATGCATTTATGCGAGAAGATGACTATTACTATCGCTATTTCAATATGCGTATGCAACAATTCGAAATTTTAGAGCGAATGATTCCGTTAGCAGCTTCTTTATCATGGACATATGAACAAGCGGACATGATTGCGGATGTGGTTGAAAACATTGGAAATGCTATTAGCCCTCAGAGTACCGGGGTTATTTCTTTAAGGCAGCTTCAAGAAATGCGAGAATTATTTAGAGATATGCCATTGCCGGCTACACGTGAAGAATTTGAGATACGTGCGAAACTTGTTCAACTTGTATACGAAATGGAACAATATTTACTCATTAAAAGTCGCTTTAAAGGAAAGGATAATATAAAAGAACTTATATAGAAGGTAGGAATTATCTATGCCGTATCTTATCTCTTTCCTATTATGTCTTTCTTTATCGCCTATTTGGCCTCTTGGTGATAATCCGCGTGCCGGTGATCCTTTCATTATTGTAAATAAAGCGACGAATAAACTAGCTTATATTGACGATGGAAAGATTCAAAAGGTTTTTCCAGTCGCGACAGGAAAAACAAATGAATTAACCCCAGAGGGAACTTTTGATATTGTAATGAAAGCAAAGGACCCATATTATATTGCGAAGAATATTCCTGGGGGATCACCGAAAAATCCACTTGGATCTAGGTGGATGGGATTTAATGCAAGAGGAACTGATGGGAGTAAATATGGAATACATGGAACAAACCAACCGAGTTCAATTGGAAAGTATATTTCACAAGGATGTATAAGAATGAAGAAAAATGATGTGGAATATTTATTTGATCGCATTCCAATTGGAACGAAAGTATGGATTGTAAAATCGAAAAAGTCATTTCAGCAATTGGCAAAAGAAAAAGGAGCCATTGCATATGAAAAAGTCAACGGAAAAGTTGGCTTTTTCTATTGTAATAAGTTGTCTTGACATGTGTACATAACCATGCGTTAATGAGAGTATAGAAAGATAAAATGAGATAAAGGGGTTGCTCATATGTACTTGAATCCAAAACTTTCGTATATGCAGTTTTTTATGGGATTTCTATTTATTATTACATTCATATTGGCAACTTTTAATATATGTTCTTATCTTGTAGCGATTGTATGTATGGCATTACTTAATCTTACTTTTGTTATTGGGGCATTTCAGCAGAAACAATATACAAGTTTTGTGATAGCACTTGTAATGTCATTTTTCTTTAGTATTGTAGCGATTGTGCTTTACATAAAATAAACCATCTCGATTTCGAGATGGTTTATTTTATTATGTGTAAAAAGTAAAAAAAGGACGAACAGATCGTCCTTTTTACCAAAACATACTTGCGCCAGCAAGTAATGTTGTTACAAGCATAGAAATTAGCATTACATAAATCATAACTTTTTGAGCTTTTTTATGCATCGTTAAACCTCCTTGCAAATCAGTACAATATCATTGTAACGAGAAATGATATTGTGGACAAGGGGGAGAGAAATGACAAAATTCGAGAAGTGTGTGTAAAGTATAACAGGAAATTTGTATGTACGTAGAGAATATATAAGAATGATAGGGTATAAGTTTTTTGTTATGCAAGCTGAAGAATGGAGATACGATGATGAAAATATATGAAACAAATCGTTTACATTTAAGGGAAATTGATGAGTCGTATGCTGAAAAAGTTCTTCAATATTACGACAGAAATCGTGAATTTTTAAAAGCCTGGGAAGAGTATAGACCAGATGATTTTTTTTCGTTAGATTATCAAAAGAAAAAGTTACAAAAGGATAGAAAAGAGATCGCAGAAGGTAAAATCATCAGACTTTGGATTTTTAAAAAAGGTGATGATACGAAAATAATTGGATGTATTTCATTTAATTTAATTGTTCGTGGAATTTACCAATCTTGTGTACTCGGCTATAAATTAGATAAGGAAGAGTTAAACAAAGGTTATACGACAGAAGCGCTTAGAAAAGCGATTCAAGTTGCTTTTGAGGAATTTCAATTACATCGTATAGAAGCACCGATTATGCCACGAAATTTAGCATCTATACAAGTCGTAACGAAGATAGGTTTTCAGTATGAGGGCGTGTCTAGGAAGATGTTAATGGTTAATGGAGTGTGGGAAGATCATATGCGCTGGGTATTGTTAAATGAGTAATAGAAAGCAGATGGTTATCTAGACATATAAACCGTCTGTTTTTTGTCTTGTATTTCGAAACTTTTGCGAAATTCTGTTATAATTAATAGTGTTACATACATAATGGTAGTGCAGGAGGCGCAGTCTTATGATTAATCAAGAACGTTTAGTAAATGAATTTATGGAGTTAGTACAAGTAGATTCTGAAACGAAATTTGAAGCAGAAATTTGCAAAGTATTAACAAAGAAATTTACAGATTTAGGTGTAGAAGTATTTGAAGATGATACAATGGCTGTTACTGGGCATGGTGCAGGTAACTTAATTTGTACATTACCAGCAACAAAAGATGGTGTTGATACAATTTACTTTACTTCTCATATGGATACAGTAGTTCCTGGTAATGGAATTAAGCCTTCTATTAAAGATGGATATATCGTATCAGATGGTACTACGATTTTAGGGGCGGATGATAAAGCGGGATTAGCATCCATGTTCGAAGCAATCCGTGTTTTAAAAGAAAAAAATATCCCTCATGGTACAATTGAATTTATTATTACAGTTGGAGAAGAATCTGGTCTTGTTGGTGCAAAAGCATTAGATCGTGAGCGCATTACAGCGAAATATGGTTACGCGTTAGATAGCGATGGGAAGGTTGGCGAAATCGTTGTTGCAGCTCCAACACAAGCGAAAGTGAACGCGATTATTCGCGGGAAAACAGCTCATGCTGGTGTAGCACCAGAAAAAGGTGTATCTGCAATTACTATCGCAGCGAAAGCAATTGCGAAAATGCCACTTGGTCGTATTGATTCTGAAACAACTGCAAATATTGGACGTTTTGAAGGTGGTACACAAACGAATATCGTTTGCGATCATGTACAAATCTTTGCAGAAGCGCGTTCTTTAATCAATGAAAAAATGGAAGTACAAGTTGCGAAAATGAAAGAAGCATTTGAAACAACTGCAAAAGAAATGGGCGGCCAAGCAGATGTTGAAGTAAAGGTTATGTATCCAGGATTTAAATTTGCTGATGGCGATCATGTTGTAGAAGTTGCAAAACGCGCAGCTGAAAAAATTGGTCGTACACCTTCTCTTCACCAAAGTGGTGGCGGAAGTGATGCAAACGTAATTGCTGGACACGGAATTCCAACAGTTAACTTAGCAGTTGGTTATGAAGAAATTCATACAACAAACGAAAAGATTCCTGTTGAAGAATTAGCGAAAACAGCAGAATTAGTTGTTGCAATCATAGAGGAAGTAGCGAAATAATATAACAAAAAAGCGTGTAAATCAATTGTGATTTACACGCTTTTTACTTTGATTCGATTGCTTTTACAAGGCGGATAAGCCAATACAAGAAAATCCATGGCAGTATGTAAGTTGTTACTACATGGACTAGACGAGGAAAGAAACCAGCTATGTTTATATCAAATATAGGAAGAAGTAAATAATTGATTGCGACGATTAGTATAATTATGAGAAACGTATAATTGAGTTTATCAGTTGATTTCATAATAATCACCCCTAATTACAAAAATATCCACTTCATTTAAATTATAGCAATAAATATGATGGGAAAGAACAAGTAATAATTATAATTATTGTGCAAAATTTGCTATAATAAAAGAACGAACGTTCTGATTAGGGGGTGAGTACTATGCGAGAAATGTATCCAAAAAAAGGTCGTGTTATTTTACATGTAGATATGAACTGTTTTTTCGCATCTGTTGAAATTGCTCATGACTCATCGTTACAAGGGAAGCCGTTAGCGGTTGCTGGAAATGAAAAAGAAAGAAAAGGAATTATCATAACATGTAGTTATGAGGCGAGAGAATATGGAATACGTACAACGATGCCACTTTGGGAAGCGAAAAGGTTATGTCCGCAATTAATTGTAAGGCGCCCTAATTTTACATTATATCGCGAAGCTTCATTTCAAATGTTTCAAATTCTTTCCCGTTTTACGGAAAAAATACAACCAGTCTCAATAGATGAGGGGTATTTAGATATTACAGACTGTTACGCACTCGGTTCACCTCTTGAAATAGCAAAGATGATTCAGCAGGCGTTATTAACAGAATTGCAGCTTCCGTGTAGCATCGGGATTGCTCCGAACCTTTTCTTAGCAAAAACAGCTTCTGATATGAAAAAGCCTCTCGGTATTACCGTGCTCCGAAAACGAGATATTCCAGAAATGATTTGGCCACTTCCGGTTGGAGCGATGCATGGAATTGGAGAAAAAACAGCTGAGAAATTAAAAGATATTCATATACAAACAATTGAACAGTTAGCAAAAGGAAATGAACATATCATTCGCGCTAAAATTGGAAAGCATGGTGTTGATTTACAAAGAAGGGCAAAAGGTGTGGATGATAGAGAAGTTGATCCGAGTCAAATGGGACAACATAAAAGCGTTGGTAATTCGATGACTTTTTCAAAGGATATGGATGAAGAAAAAGAATTACTTGATATGTTAGAAAGGCTATCAAAATCAGTGAGTAAAAGATTACAAAAGCGAACTCTTGTCAGCTATAATATTCAAATTATGATTAAATATCATGATAGGCGGACAGTAACGAGGAGTAAGCAATTGAAAAATGCCATTTGGGAAGAACGAGATATTTTTCAAGCAGCCTCTCGTTTATGGAAGCAACATTGGGACGGTGATTCCGTTCGTTTATTAGGTGTTACAGCTACTGAAATAGAGTGGAAGACTGAATCGGTGAAGCAATTAGATTTATTTTCATTTGAAGAAGATGCAAAAGAAGAGCCGCTACTTGCTGTTATTGATCAAATTAATGATAAATATGGAATGCCGCTTTTACAACGAGGTAGTCAATTATTACGTAAGCAAGAAAAGTCTTTTCAGCAAAAATTAGAAAATAAGTTTATGTAGAAGGTGTCATGAAGCTGTAAATATCATGACACCTTTTATGTTCAACTTGCTTCTAAATCTAATGAAGTTTTCCAACCAGCTGCAGTAACGCCAGATTCTAATAGCATTCTGCTCACTATTTTTTCAATTAAGACTGCTGTATTTGTGTTGCAGTGTAATGTCGCTTGTATACATACTTTTTGATTAGAATCTACGTCTTCACTATACAATTCTTTTAAACCAATGCCTTCAGAACTTACCATATGCATAAGTAAAAAACGAATATGGGCTTCATGTTCTTCTGAACAAGTGAGAGAAAGTAAGTAGTTCGTTTGTTCAGGTGATTCTTCTTTTGATTTCTGATTCATAAAGAGAGCGATTGGGCGAAGTAGTATGTTTGCTAGTAAAACACCAGCTGCACCTAATATAGCTGCAATGAGGAAACCAGCGCCTGTAAGAGTACCAACAGCAGCTGCGCACCATAGGGTAGCCGCAGTATTAAGCCCTCTAATACTAAAACCATCGCGGATAATAACGCCGCCTCCTAAAAAACCAATCCCACTGACGACTTGAGAGGCAATACGTGAAGGGCTAGCATCGTGATCAATCATGACGGATAATAAAACAAATATACAGGCACCAAGTGATACGAGAGCATTTGTCCGTAGCCCAGCCATCCTATGTCTCCATTGTCGTTCCATTCCGATGCAAGCACCTACAATAATTGCAATAAATAATCTTAGTACAATGTCATACCATACCATCATGGTCACCTCCATACATATAAGTTCAAGTTATGTTTTTGAGAATGAGCGGGAAGCACCCGCTCATTCTCATTTTTATAACCAGCTATGAAACTTTTTAATATAAAGATTTTTCAGGAATTGTGTTAAGAAAGCATAGCCTAATAGTATCCCTACTAACCAAGGGAAATAGCTAAGTGGTAATGCTTGTAATCCAACGGCTGCTCCAAGTGGCGAGAATGGAATATAAATTCCGATTATCATAATACAAGCGGTTAATAAAAGAACCGGTACTGATGCGGTACTTTGAATAAATGGAATCTTCTGTGTTCTTATCATGTGAACAATTAAAGTTTGTGTTAGCAATCCAACGACAAACCAACCAGATTGGAATAATGATTGTTCGCTAGCTGTATTTGCACTGAAGACGTTCCACATGACCACATAGGTGATGATATCAAATATGGAACTAATGGGACCGATGCAAATAATGAAGTTCCGTAAATTTGCAGTATCCCATTTTCTTGGTTTTTCTAAAAACTCTTTATCCATTTTGTCCCATGGGATAGACAGTTGTGAAATATCATAAAGTAAGTTTTGAATTAAAAGGTGAATGGCAAGCATCGGCAAGAAAGGAATGAAGGCACTTGCTACTAACACACTAAATACATTTCCGAAGTTAGAGCTTGCTGTCATTTTAATGTATTTCAAAATATTACCGAATGTAGTGCGTCCTTCTAAAATACCTGCTTCTAATATCATTAAACTTTTTTCAAGTAGAATAATATCGGAAGACTCTTTTGCAATATCAGTTGCAGTATCAACACATATGCCAACGTCAGCTTCCCGTAACGCTACGGCGTCGTTAATGCCATCTCCCATATAACCTACAGTGTGTCCGTTTCCTTGTAATACTCGTATAATGCGGGATTTTTGCATTGGATTTAGTTTAGCAAAAACAGTTGTTTCTTCGACTAGCTTTGCTAATGCTTTATCAGGTAAAGCATCGATTTCGTAACCAAGGATAGGCTCGCCAATATTTAATCCAACTTCTTTACATACCTTTTTTGTCACGATTTCGTTATCACCAGTTAAAATTTTTACTTGTACACCATGTTTTTGTAATGCTTGAATGGCAGTAGCGGCAGATGGTTTCGGCGGATCTAAAAAGCCAATATATCCAGCGAGAATCATATCATTTTCATCTTGTACGGCGTACTCTTTATTATTTGTTGGTCTATTTTTTTTATAAGCTACAGCAATAACGCGCATACCTTCACTATTCAAAGTTTCACTTAGTTGTTTTACATGTAAGCGCATGTCATCGGTAAGAGAAGCAATTTTGCCATATATTTCAGTGTAGTTGCAAATAGATAAAATTTCTTCTACAGCCCCTTTACAGACCATTGTATGTTCACCTGAATTGTTTTTTACAATGACGGACATACGCCGACGAGCAAAGTCAAATGGAATTTCATCTAGCTTTTGAAAAACAGATGGATCAAATTTTTGATTTTCTTCTGTATGTTTTATAACGGCTTTATCTATTAAATTTTTCAATCCTGTTTGATAGAAGCTATTTAAATAGGCAAAGTGTAATACACGATTACATGTATTACCATTAGGATCTAAGTGGCGAACAAGTACAACTTTATCTTCTGTTAAAGTTCCTGTTTTATCGGTACAAAGAATGTTCATAGCACCTAAGTTTTGAATAGAATTCAGCTGTTTTACAATTACTTTCTGTTTAGACATGTTAACGGCACCTTTAGCTAAATTAGCAGTCACAATCATTGGTAACATTTCAGGTGTTAGACCAACTGCGATTGCAATAGCGAAGAAGAAAGCTTCTTGCCAATCCCCTTTTGTGAATCCGTTAATGAGAAGAACGATAGGTGCCATAATAAGCATGAATGTAATTAAAAGCCAGCTTACTTTGTTTACACCTTTATCAAAGCTTGTTTCTACGCGCTTACCGCTTACTTTATTTGCTAAAGAGCCAAAATACGTATCGGTACTTGTGGAGATGACAACCGCTCTTGCGCTACCACTTACAATATTTGTCCCCATGAAGCAAAGATTTTCCATATCAAGTGGATTGTAATTTTTTTTCGTGCTTTTCGGTAATAGATGTTTATTTTCTGTATGGTAGCAGTTTTCGTATTTTTCTACAGGAAGTGCTTCTCCTGTTAAAGAAGATTGGTTCACAAATAAATCTTTAGCCGATAAAATACGCACATCAGCTGGAACAATGTCTCCGGCTGAAAGTGAAATAATATCGCCAGGTACAAGTTCCTCAATTGGAATTTCCGTTGTATCAGTTTGCTTTAAATTTTTTACATTTTTTGTTTCGTGTACAAATCCATCTATTCTAAAGACACTCGCCGTTGTTCGAACCATAGCCTTTAACTGATCTGCAGCTTTTTGAGAACGAAATTCTTGTAAAAAGCGAATCGTTGCACTTAGCATTACCATTACAGATACGACAATCGTTCCTTGTATGTCATCTGTGAAAAAAGAAAGTGCGCCGAGAGCTAATAAAACAAAAATAAATGGATTTTTAAAAGCCAGCAGAAATTGAATGTACCACGGTGATGTTTTATTATGAGCTATTTCATTAAGGCCATATAAAGAAAGTCTACGAGACACTTCTTCTTTAGAGAGTCCATTTTCTGTTGTTTCTAAAAGTCGTAACGCTTTGTTTGCATCCTGCGTTGCGACTTCCACTAATAATTTGTGATTTGTTTTCATACAATCTTGATTGTATGAATGTTTCGTTTCTTGTTTTTGTAAATTTAACATCGGTAGTTCCTCCTTTTTCATGAAGGAGGAAACAAGCTGTTACTCGACTATTTAAAATTAGGAGGAACAGTTTCTTTCCTACCTACATGATGAAATATTAACGTAAAACATATGGGTATCTGGGCCGAATCATCAATTGCCAACTGTTCCTCACCTCCGTACAATTTAGTAGTTTCTGAATATGCTATGTTTGTTTCATAGTAAGGTGCATATATACGTAAAAAGACCTTTACTCAAAACGAGTAAAGGTCTGAATTCGTAGTTAAAAGAGTCCACGACAAAGACTGTTAGTAAATATAGATTAAAACAGTTTTGTGTATGACAAAATATACGCACCTCTCCCTCGTTGAGTTTTAGCACTGTATAGCATAGGTACTGAAACCAGCTACGTTAAAAAAGGCCTTCATTCCGACCTTTCCTGTTGACCCATTGGCGTCTCTCGACATTTTTGGGCAGCAGCGTTTCTCTATACAGGAGCCTCACCTAACAGAGACCATATTCAATTACACGTTGAATGTTAGCACTGAAATTTTGTAGTGTCAATATATTTTTTTGAAAACTCAAATAGATTCACCTTGGCTATATAGTAGGAAATAAGAGGGGGTTTTTGGAAATAAGTTTGGAAAATAAATACCGTAATAAACATAAAAAAAGCACTGATTACAGTGCTTTTTTTATAGATTATGAGATTGTAGCATTTTCAAAAATAACAATTTCTGAACGATTTGTTGTTGAAACACGTTGTGCATAATATGTTAAAGCTGAAGAAATATATGTTGGTAACGAGTCATTTGTATGTGTTGTTGTATATTCATGGATTAATTCTTTCAAAGTCGTCCATTCTAATTGTGCTGGGTGATCAGACACGAAAGAACTTACCCAGCGATCAAATGAAGATGAAAAATCAGTTTGTAAACGAAATGCTTCTTTCATAATAAAACGCTCCCTTAAAATGTAGTATAATCATTTTAACATAAAATACGAACGATTGCTAAGTTTTTTGAGTATAACGTTCGTGATATATAGTTGTCTAGATGATTGGTTATGTAAATTCGATTTGCCATTTGAAATAACATTCCGTAAGATGAAAGGTAGATTATATAAAGAGCTGGAGGAAAGAAAGTGGAATTTGTATTTTTAGGAACTGGTGCAGGTGTTCCTTCGAAAGGAAGGAACGTTTCAGCAATTGCTTTGCAATTGTTAGAAGAACGAGGACAGACTTGGTTATTTGATTGTGGCGAGGCGACGCAACATCAAATATTACATACATCAGTACGTCCACGCCGCATTGAAAAAATATTTATTACGCATTTACATGGTGATCATATTTTTGGATTGCCTGGTTTATTAGGAAGCCGTTCGTTCCAAGGAGGGACTACACCTCTAACAGTGTATGGACCAAAAGGAATTAAACAATTTATTGAAGTCGCATTATCAGTAAGTACGACACATGTAAAATACCCGCTTGAAATTGTTGAGATAACAGAAGAAGGTACTGTGTTTGAAGATAATGAATTTCATGTGGAAACGAAAAGATTGTCACACGGTATTGAATGTTTTGGGTATCGTATTATAGAGAAAGATATACAAGGCGCCCTTTTAGTCGATAAATTGCTGGAGATGGGCGTGAAACCAGGTCCACTCTTTAAACGTTTAAAAGATGGAGAAGTGGTTGAATTGGAAAATGGTACGATACTAAACGGAAAAGATTTTATCGGCCCACCTCAAAAGGGAAGAATTATTACCATTTTAGGTGATACGAGATATTGTGAAGCGAGTAGAGAGCTAGCAAAAGACGCTGACGTACTTGTTCATGAAGCAACTTTTGCAGCAGAAGATGAACAACAAGCTTATGATTATTTTCATTCCACATCTAAGCAAGCTGCGAGTATTGCACTTCAGGCAAATGCAAAACGATTAATATTAACTCATATTAGTTCTCGTTATCAAGGGGATACATATAAGGAATTATTGAAAGAGGCAAGAGAGCTATTTTCTAATACAGAAATAGCTACAGATTTAAAATCATTTCCAGTGGACAGATAATAATGTTGTGAAAAAATGGTGACGAAAGGTTGCCATTTTTTTATTTCTAAAAAAAAATAAAAATAAAACTGTTATCATTTTATGCTTATATAGGATGAAACAGAAAGTTTTAATGATGTAAAGATATAAGATGAAACAACATAGTATCGATTGTTTAGAAAAACTGTTATATAAGTCGGACGACATACAAGTAGTACAAATAGCAAAAATGGATTGTTATTCAGAACTTTTAAAATTCATTAAAAGTAAGCGTTTTATTAAAAACAAGCTATAATGAGGACAGATTATAATTTACTGTAGGCTACATGTGTTTGAGACGTTTATCATAACAAGTGAAGTTGAATAAATTGTGAGAGGGCAACATGGAAATTATAATAGGAAGGACATTACTATTATTTGTATGAAGCCTTTTTCACTTTTTAGCTTTAAGGCATCAAAAGGTATGAAAGCAATGGGCGTTTCACTTGTTTATGCTATGCTTGTAAGGGGTTCTGTGTTAAACTTTGGATTGCTACAAGACTTTACTGTAGATTATCTTATATTATGTGTAAATGAAGGTAATGCTAAGTTTCTTATTTCATATTATAACTGGTATTATTTCAGGATATATCGCTTCACTGTTATTCAAAAACGATCCAATTCGTATAGCGGAACAAATTCGTAGTACAACTGGAAAAGCAACCGATTTGGTAGCTTAATAGAATAGTAAAAAATTTTTTCATAGAGGTTTAGGGGGAGTTATGATGAAGTATCGCTCAGTATTTGATATTATCGGTCCAGTTATGATTGGTCCATCAAGTTCACATACAGCAGGCGCAGCAAGAATGGGGCAAGTTGCTCGCCAGCTGTTTCGTCATGAACCAGAAAGAGTAAGCATTTCATTATATGGATCATTTGCAAAGACGTATCGTGGGCATGGTACAGATGTAGCGCTAATAGGTGGGATATTAGGGTTTGAAACAGATGACTTACGTATTCCAGAGGCGCTAGAGATAGCAAAAGAGCGCGAAATTGAAGTGGAATTTATTGAAGAGGATGCCAATGCACCTCACCCAAATACAGCGAGAATTCGTTTGTATAAAGGTGAAGAAGAAATTGAAGTTGTTGCTTGCTCAATTGGTGGCGGTAAAATTGAAGTTGTAGAATTAAACGGATTCGATCTTCAATTATCAGGCACGAGTCCAGCACTACTTATTGTAAATAACGATCGCTTCGGTGCTATTGCAGCAGTAGCTTCAATCCTTGCGAAACACGAGATTAACATTAGTACAATGAGTGTTTCTCGTAAGGAAAAAGGAAGAAGAGCGCTTATGGTCATCGAAACAGATGAAATATTAGCAGATGAAGTGATTGAAGAAATAAAAGCGCAACAAAATATTTGTCAAGTAACTATTATGGAATAATTGCAGGGGGGACACACCATGTTTCGGAACGCAGCGGAACTAGTGGCGCAAGCTAAAGAACAAAATGTAAAAATCGCAGAAATTATGATTCAATGTGAAATGGAAACAAGAAGTATTTCACGTGAAGAAGTAATTGCTGGTATGGAAAAGAACTTAGTCGTGATGGAGCAAGCGGTAGAACGTGGTATTCGCGGAGTGAAATCACCAACTGGTTTAACTGGTGGAGATGCTGTAAAAGTTCAGGCGTATATGAAGAGTGGAAAAGGCTTATCTGGAGATACGATTTTGGACGCAGTGAGTAAAGCTGTTGCAACAAATGAAGTAAACGCAGCGATGGGAATTATTTGTGCAACACCAACAGCAGGGTCTGCTGGAACAGTGCCAGGTGTACTATTTGCACTAAGAGAAAAATTGCAGCCTACACGTGAAGAAATGATTGAATTCTTATTTACAGCGGGAGCTTTCGGTATGGTTGTTGCGAATAACGCTTGTATTTCTGGTGCAGCGGGAGGATGCCAAGCTGAAGTTGGTTCAGCAAGTGGAATGGCAGCTGCAGCTGCAGTTGAAATGGCTGGTGGAACACAAGACCAAGCAGCTACAGCGATGGCAATTTCATTAAAGAACATGCTTGGTTTAGTATGCGATCCTGTTGCAGGACTTGTAGAAGTACCTTGCGTAAAACGTAATGCAGCAGGAGCTGCAAATGCGATGATTTCAGCTGATTTAGCATTAGCTGGTGTAACGAGTACCATTCCATGTGATGAAGTAATTGAGGCAATGTTTAGAATCGGACAAACGATGCCAGTAGCACTTCGTGAAACAGCAGAAGGTGGACTTGCAGCAACACCGACTGGTCGTCGTCTACAAGAAGAGATTTTTGGGAAGACGAATAACTAAAAATATATGTTTATAAAAAATGGAGCTCAAGTAAGATTGAGCTCCATTTTTTATTTTTCTTTTGTTAATTGTTCTAACGTTTTCCCAAGGTTATGTGATCGTTGCGCTGCCTGTGTAATACAGGAAATAAGCGCTTGTTGAAATTGGTGTTCTTGTAATACTTCAATGCCCGCTTCGGTCGTTCCACCAGGAGAGGTAATTTCCTTTCGCAAAATAGACGGGTGTTTTTCACTTGCTTTTAGCATTTCAGCAGCACCAATCATCGTTTGGAGAATAAGTGACTTTGCAACATCTTCTTTTAAACCGATTTTTTTTGCAGCTTCTTCCATCGCTTCTACTACGTAATAAATATAAGCAGGCCCGCTTCCGGATAATGCAGTGACAGCATGCATCTCTTCTTCCTCTACAACAGAGACGAGACCGATCGTTTCAAATAAAGCTATGGCAGTTTGAATATGTTCCTTTGTTGCATGTTTTGAAGATGAGATAGCAGTAGCTGATTTTAAAATAGCTGCAGATGTATTTGGCATGGCACGAATAATCGGAACGTCTTTTTGAAGTAGATTTCTAATTGAATGAGTAGAAACACCTGCTAATAACGAAATAATAAGCAGGTTATTATGTATGTCTTCTTTAAAAGGGGTAAGCGCTTCTGCAACATCTTTTGGCTTCATTGCTAGAAAAAGAATATTTGTATTAGTAAGTAGTTCTTTTTTATTATGTGTACCTTTGACACCGTATTTGTTATGTAGCTCCTGTAACCTTGTCTCATTAGAACGATTACTTACAGTAATTTGTTCGCCTTTCACAACATTTGCATGTAACAAGCCACCAATAATCGCTTCAGCAATAGAGCCCGCACCGAGAAAGGAAATGTTTTGAATAGACATGATGTTCCTCCTTTAATTTTGGTTAGAAATTCTTATAAATGTACATACATTCGTTTTTTTCTAGGAAACACCTCTTTTTATCTGAAAATAATGACAAATATATAAGGAAGTTGTAAACTGAAGAAGTATTCATTTTTGAACCGGAAAGAGACAGGGGGGCTAAGCATGACGGCGATTCACCGAATGGAGATTCCTGTGCCATTTGCAGTTGAAACTGTGAATGTGTTTTTAGTTGAGGGGGAGACATTAACATTAATTGATACAGGGACGAATACAGAAGAGGCAAGAAATGCGTTAGAAAGTCAGTTAGGTACATTAGGATATACGATAGAAGATATTAAAACAGTAGTTATTACGCATCATCATGCGGATCATTGTGGGCTTTTAAATATATTTTCTGAGAAGACGAACATTATTGGACACCCTTGGAATGAGCCGTGGATCACACAAAATCCAGCTTTTTTAAAGCGATATCATGATTTTTTTAGAGAGACGGCTTTACAATTTGGTGTTCCAGCAGCATTTTTGAAAGACGAGGCGTTATTGACGACAAGGACACTGAAATATTCTTGTAATAGATCGTTAACGCATACTGTGAGAGAGGGAGATCGTATTGATTCAATGCCTGGTTTTACAGTAATTGAAACACCGGGTCATGCTTCCACTCATATTTCATTATATAGAGAATCTGATGGAATACTAATTGGCGGAGATGCTCTCATTAGTCATATTTCTTCGAATCCAATATTAGAACCACCATATGAAGGACAAACAGAAAGGGCACGTCCATTATTACAATACAATCAAACGTTAAAGCGTTTAAGTGAAATGAATATTTCGCGCATTTTATCAGGACATGGAGAAGATGTTCTAAATGTGAAACAACTTATTGAAACGAGATTACAAAAGCAAGAAACACGTGCATTTAAAGTGCTTGAGTTATTAAAGGAAAAACCAATGACAGCATTTGAAGTATGTGTAAAACTATTTCCGGTATTATATAAGGAACAATTGCCACTTACTATTTCAGAAACGGTTGGACAATTAGACTTTTTAGCATATAATCAACAAGTGATGATTGATGAATCTTCGCAACAATTGATTTATTATGCAAAGTAGGTGACAGCAATGACGGGACGTTTACAAAATAAAGTAATCGTCATTACAGGTGCTTCTAGTGGAATTGGAGAGCAAGTTGCAATGCAAGTTGCAGAGCAGGGAGCGACTCCAGTATTAATGGCTAGAACAGAAGAGAAATTAAAAGCGCTAGCAGACAAAATTAAAGAAACTTATAATACGCCTTGCTATTATTATGTATTAGATGTAAGTGAAGAGACGGGGATAAAATCTGTTTTTTCAAAGGTATTACAAGAAGTGGGACGTATTGATATATTAGTAAACAATGCGGGATTTGGTATTTTTAAAACGTTTGAAGATGCGTCAATGGATGAAGTGAAAGATATGTTCCAAGTAAATGTATTTGGATTAGTAGCTTGTACGAAAGCAGTTCTACCTTATATGGTGAAAAGAAACGAAGGGCATATTATTAATATTGCTTCACTTGCTGGGAAAATTGCAACGCCGAAATCAAGTGCGTATGCAGCGACGAAACATGCAGTATTAGGATTTACCAATAGTTTACGCATGGAGTTATCCAGTACGAATGTTTTCGTAACAGCGATTAATCCAGGTCCGATAGATACAAACTTTTTTGAAATAGCTGATCAATCCGGTACATATGTGAAAAATATGGGACGATACATGTTAAAACCAACATATGTAGCAGAGCAAATTGTAAAATCAATGCAAACGAAAAAGCGTGAAGTAAATTTACCGAAATGGATGGGCATTGGTCCGAAACTTTATGCATTATTCCCAGGTTTATTTGAGCGTGTTGCAGGTAAATCATTAAGTAAAAAATAGGAGATTTCCATATGGAAATCTCTTATTTTTTTATCCCGCTTTAATGGGCAGTAAGATCCCCCTCAAAATTCAGCGAAAGCAAAGAAGTTAGGTGGGGGATCAACTGCCCATAAAAGTCCGATTGGTTCAACTAATAATCAGTGGGGGATGAAGAAAACCCCCACTGATTAAAGTTTCACTTTATTTTCCAGTCACATAATCGTAAACGATATCCTCAACTGCCTCGTATACATCAATTTTAGTATTTGAATGAATTATTGCTTGAATATGTTTAACAAGCATTTCCTGATCCTCATTTGACATAGGACTACATTGATATTGCTGAAAACTTTTTATAATCATTTTCTCAATTAATTTTTCATTCATGTTTTCCCCGCCTGTATGTACGTATGTATTGTTTTATTGTACTTGAAGTGAAATAAAAAAACTACTATGCACTATTTTTGTATAAAAATTCGGTTGTGCATATTATTTTTCTAGTAAAATTAAGTTTTTTAAGATTATAAAATTTATAAATATTTAATTGACTCTATAAATATACAATATTATAATCATACTTAATTTAAAGAATCGATATGAGGAGGAGCATATGAAGGTCGCGATTATTGGAGCAACTGGGTATGGAGGTATTGAATTAATTCGGTTATTAGAGCAACATCCATATTTTTCGATAGTATCTCTCCATTCTTTTTCACAAGTTGGTGAGTGTATAACAAATGTATATCCGCATTTTCAAAATGTTCTTGTTCATACGTTACAAGAAATTGATGTGGAGGAAATAGAGAAGGAAGCAGAAATTGTATTTTTAGCAACCCCAGCAGGAGTATCAGCAGAGTTAACTCCAAAATTATTAGCAGTAGGCTTAAAAGTAATTGACCTATCTGGAGACTTTCGTATGAAAGATCCTTTCATATATGAACAGTGGTATAAAAGGGCAGCTGCAAAAGAAGGAGTCCTTAGGGAAGCTGTATATGGGTTAAGTGAATGGAAAAGGTCCGAAATTCAAAAGGCAAATTTAATTGCAAATCCAGGATGTTTTGCTACAGCTGCATTATTAGCGATATTACCGTTAGTTCGTAGCGGCATAATTGAAGAAGATTCCATTATCATTGATGCGAAATCAGGAGTATCTGGAGCAGGAAAAACGCCAACAACGATGACTCACTTTCCTGAGTTATACGATAACTTGCGTATTTATAAAGTAAATGAGCATCAACACGTTCCTGAGATTGAGCAAATGCTCGCGGAATGGAATAGAAAAACGAAGCCAATCACATTTAGTACACATTTAATACCGATATCACGTGGGATTATGGTTACACTTTATGCGAAAGTAAAGCGAGAAATGGAAATAGAACAACTTCAAAAATTATATGAAGAGACGTATGAACAATCAGCTTTTGTTCGAATTCGCATGCAAGGAGAGTTTCCAAGTCCGAAAGAAGTGAGGGGCTCAAATTATTGTGATATGGGGATAGCTTACGATGAAAGAACAGGAAGCGTGACAGTCGTTTCTGTTATAGACAATATGATGAAAGGTGCGGCTGGGCAAGCGATTCAAAATGCAAATATAATAGCGGGACTAGAAGAAACAACAGGTTTACAATATATGCCGCTTTATTTATAAGGGGGACATGATGGTTAAAGTAGCGTCTATTACAAAATTAGAAAATGGTTCGATTGTAACACCAAAAGGTTTCTCGGCAATTGGCACTGCAATTGGTTTGAAAAAGGAGAAGAAGGATTTAGGGGCAATCATTTGTGATGTACCGGCATCATGTGCTGCTGTTTATACAACAAATCAAATACAAGCAGCCCCCTTGCAAGTAACGAAGGATAGTATAACGACTGAGGGGAAATTACAAGCTATTATCGTCAATAGTGGAAATGCAAATGCTTGTACAGGGATGAAAGGATTACAAGATGCATACGAGATGCGTGCATTAGGGGCGGAACATTTTGGAGTGAAAGAAAATTATGTTGCAGTAGCTTCAACAGGTGTAATTGGTGTTCCGTTGCCGATGGATATAATCCGAAAGGGAATTGCAACTCTTATCCCGGCGAAGGAAGAAAATGAAGCTCATTCTTTTTCTGAAGCAATCTTAACGACGGATCTTATAACGAAAGAAACTTGCTATGAGATGATGATTGATGGAAAGAAAGTGATGATTGCTGGTGTTGCGAAAGGTTCAGGGATGATTCATCCAAATATGGCAACGATGCTAAGTTTTATTACGACAGACGCTCATATAGAGCATGACGTATTGCAAACCGCATTATCACAAATAACGAATCATACATTTAATCAAATTACGGTGGATGGCGATACTTCTACGAATGATATGGTCATCGCTATGGCAAGTGGATTATCAGAAACGAAACCAATCGATATGGAACATGCAGATTGGGAAACTTTCATATTTGCCTTACAGAAGGTATGTGAAGATTTAGCAAAAAAAATTGCACAAGATGGTGAAGGCGCTACGAAGTTAATAGAAGTAAATGTGCTAGGAGCTCAAACGAATGAAGAGGCAAAGAAAATCGCAAAACAAATAGTCGGTTCGAGTCTTGTGAAAACAGCAATACATGGTGAAGACCCAAACTGGGGGCGAATTATTAGCAGCATTGGACAAGGTGAAGTAGCGATTAATCCAAATACAATTGATATTACTCTTCAATCTATCGTTGTGCTGAAAAATAGTGAACCTCAAATGTTTTCTGAAGAGGAAATGAAAGAGAGATTACAAGAAGATGAAATAGTCATTGATGTGTATTTACATTTAGGTGAAGAAACCGGATCAGCTTGGGGCTGTGACTTAAGTTATGAATATGTGAAAATAAACGCTTGTTATCGTACATAAGGAGAGGGAAGATGAGCGATTATATTGTAGTGAAATGCGGCGGTAGTATGTTGGATCAATTAAATGATGTGTTTTTTGATTGCATAAAGAAATTACAACAGAAGTATAAAGTAGTGATTGTTCATGGTGGTGGCCCAGAAATTGATGCCCAATTAAAAGATTGTAACATCAACGTAGAAAAAAGAGATGGATTACGGGTAACACCAAAAGAAGTTATGGATGTTGTTCAAATGGTGTTATGTGGAAGTACGAATAAAAAACTCGTAATGAATTTACAAAAGCATAATTTACGAGCGGTAGGTTGTTCAGGATGTGACGGCAATCTACTTCAAGTTCAACCTGTTAGTGAGGAGATAGGATATGTGGGAGAAGTAAGGTATGTCGAAACGGCCTTACTAAAAGGATTAATAAATATGAATTATATTCCTGTTATTGCTCCAGTCGGCATAAATGATAATGAGATTTATAACATAAATGCAGATACCGCCGCAGCTGGAATTGCAGCCGCGTTATCTGCAAAAGAACTCATTTTTATTACAGATGTAGATGGGGTATTGCATGAAGGAAAGTTAGTAAAGAAAACCGACGAATTTGAGATTGTTAATTTTATAGAAAACGGTGTTATTACCGGTGGGATGATTCCGAAAGTACAGGCAGCACTAGCATCATTAAAAATGGGAGTGCAAAAGGTTAGTATCGTAAATGGGATGAAGGATTTTACCGAGGTTACAGGTGAGTGTATCGGAACGACGGTAACGAGGGGCGTGAGTATTGCATGACAAGTCATCTTTTTCAAACGTATGGGAGAAGAAAGATTGAGTTTGTAAAGGGAAAAGGAACGAAAGTCATTGATAATAACAGTAAGCAATATTTAGATTTCACATCAGGAATCGGTGTATGTAATTTAGGACATTGTCATTCTACTGTTATGAAAGCTGTACAAGAGCAACTGCATGAAATATGGCATATATCTAACCTGTTTACAAACAGCTTACAAGAAGAAGTCGCGTCATTATTAACAGAAAACATAGCATTAGATTATGTGTTCTTCTGTAATAGCGGGGCAGAGGCGAATGAAGCTGCTTTGAAGCTAGCCCGTAAGCATACTGAAAAATCTCTCGTCGTAACATGCGAGCAATCTTTTCACGGTAGAACATTCGGAACGATGAGTGCGACGGGACAAAATAAAGTGAAAGAAGGATTTGGTCCGCTCCTTCCCTCTTTTTTACATACACCATTTAACGATATAAAGGCATTAGAGGAAGTAATGAATGAAGAAGTTGCGGCAGTAATGATAGAAGTTGTTCAAGGAGAAGGAGGAGTCATACCTGCTGATCTATCTTTTTTGAAAGCGATTGAAACATTATGCAATAAGTTCGGTTCCTTATTTATTATAGACGAAGTCCAAACAGGAATCGGAAGAACAGGGACATTATTTGCTTACGAACAAATGGGAATAAATCCTCATATCGTTACTACCGCTAAGGCGCTTGGAAACGGGATTCCTGTTGGAGCAATGATTGGCCGGAAAGAACTTGGAATATCGTTTCCTGCAGGGTCACATGGTTCAACGTTTGGTGGAAATTATGTTGCAATGGCTGCGGCGAAAGAAGTATTGCAAATAACTAAGAAACCATCGTTTTTAAAAGAAGTAAAGGAAAAGGGCGAGTACGTATTACAGAAGTTGCAAGAGGAATTACGACATGTCGAATGTATCCAAAATATACGTGGTAAAGGGCTTATGATTGGAATTGAATGTACGCATGAAGTTGCAAGTTTTATAGAACAACTAGAAAAACAGGGACTTCTCGTATTACAAGCAGGACCTAATGTTATAAGACTATTACCGCCACTCATTGTAACGAATGAAGAGTTAAAACAGGCAGTATATATGATAAAAAAAGTAGTTTGTACAAAAAACGTATCAATTATATAAGGGGGAATTTTCATGTCAACTGTACAAGTACCGAAATTAAATACGAAAGACCTTTTAACACTAGAAGAATTAACGAAAGAAGAAATTATTTCTTTAATTGAGTTCGCAATATATTTAAAAAAGAATAAGCAAGAGCCTTTACTGCAAGGCAAAATATTAGGTCTTATCTTTGATAAACATTCAACTCGTACTCGTGTATCTTTTGAAGCAGGAATGGTACAGCTCGGGGGACATGGTATGTTTTTAAGTGGAAAAGAGATGCAAATGGGAAGAGGAGAAACCGTTTCAGATACTGCGAAAGTATTATCACAGTATATTGACGGGATTATGATACGTACATTCTCACATGCGGATGTAGAAGAGCTTGCAAAAGAATCGAGCATACCTGTTATTAACGGATTAACGGATGACCATCATCCTTGTCAAGCATTGGCAGACCTAATGACAATATATGAAGAAACAAATACATTTAAAGGAATAAAATTGGCTTACGTAGGTGACGGAAATAATGTATGTCATTCATTGTTGTTAGCGAGTGCAAAAGTTGGAATGCATATGACTGTTGCAACACCTATAGGGTATGAACCGAATGAAGAGATTGTAAAAAAAGCGTTAGCGATTGCCAAGGAAACAGGAGCTGAAATTGAAATTTTGCATAACCCTGAACTAGCGGTGAATGAAGCAGATTTCATTTATACTGACGTTTGGATGAGCATGGGGCAAGAGGGCGAAGAAGAGAAATATACGTTGTTTCAACCATACCAAATTAATAACGAACTTGTTAAGCATGCGAAGCAAACATATCGCTTCTTACACTGTTTACCTGCCCATCGTGAAGAAGAAGTAACAGGCGAGATTATAGATGGATCACAGTCTATCGTATTTGAGCAAGCTGGTAATCGATTGCATGCGCAAAAAGCATTATTAGTAAGTTTATTTAAAAATGTAGAAGAGCTTTCCTAAAGGATGTATACCCCAGTTGCTAGATACGAATAAAAACTGGGGTGTTTTTTATGGTTAAATTCTTTTTAGAAGAGAAAGTAAATACGGTAAAAAGATATTACTTTGAGTATATACTGAATGTACTTAATTATATGGATAGAGGGAGGATATCTATTAGAGAAACAGCTACTAAATTTTTTGTATAACCATTTGTGCCTAGTTTACCAGGAAGGCCTTTTACTTCACATACACTTCGTTTGCCGTTAAGCAGGTTTTATGTAACATGAAGATTTTTAGATATTCTGAAATTTCTATATTTACATTTTTTTCTTTTTGTCTCATAATTTTAATGGGGAGAGGGAGGGAAAAAATGGTTCAAATTAAAGTAACACCTGAAATGCTAGAAGAAGTTGCGAATCGTGCAAGTAATACCCGAATCGCATTAGAATCTATACATAATAATTTATGTAATGAAATAGATCAGTTGTGTTTTCAGTGGATTGGTGCCTCTAATCAACAGTTCATTCAACTGTTCAATGATGCGAGACCAAAAGCTTTTGCATCTATTCATTCACTTGTAAAAGTAGAGGAAGATTTGAAAAGAATTGCTGAAAAATTCCGCAATACAGATAATCAAAATGTTACAATGGAACAAGGAGCGATGTGTGGACCACTATCGTCAGAAAAAGAGGATTTTGATGGTGAAAAACTTGCTAGGGATATAGTAGGTGAAATAAGTGGTGAGTATGATATTCGTCGTGCTTGGGATGGGATTGATCCATCTACTGGCGAAAAACTATCTACTTTGGATAGAGTATTTGCTGGAGGAATGGCAGTAGCAGGGCTTACACCCTTTGGAAAGATAGCTAAAGTAGGTAAAGGAGTTAAAATGACTGCTAAGGCTGCTGAGGCTGTGAATAAAGCTAAAAAAGTACCTGTGGAGAAAGTCAATGGAGTTAAGGATACTGTAAAAGCTACAGAGGATAGTATCGTTACTAAAAAACCATATAGTAAAAGCAGGCCTAGTTATGGAAAAGGTCAGGTTGAAGAAGTGTGGGAAAATGCGAAAGATTCTATCGATGGGAAAGTTTATGATCCATCAGGTGTAGAAATAATTTGGGATAAATCTAAAACAAGAAGTGGTCAATGGGATATGGGGCATATACCAGGAGAGAAATATTCTGATATGCATGAATTGTATATGAATGAGATTATTACAAAAGAAGAGTTCTTAAAGTGGTATAGAAACCCTGAAAACTATCGACCGGAATTGCCAAGTACTAACCGAAGTCATAAGTATGAATGAGAGGGTGATAGTATAAATGGATATTAATAAAGCTGATTATGGGACTATTATAAAATTCGGGAATCTTAAATTATTTTTAGAGAAGCTAAAAATTGAGGGAAACTGTATTGAAGAGATTGTAGATTCAATTGATAAAAATGGTATTAGTTTACTTGAAAAATCATTAATTAGTAGAAAGTTTGATATAGCAAACTTTCTATTGGATAATGGTGCAAAGGTTAATATAATTTCTAATGATGACTGTAATGAGTTTCACTATTTAGCAGCAAATATTAATTGTCAAGGTGCGGTTGAAGTAGCTTGTAGGCTGGTTGATATGGGGGTAGATTTGAATTTAAAAGATAAAAAATTTGGTAATTCTGCAATATGGTCTTTATGTCAAGAAGTATTAAAAAAAAGAACAAAGGAGGGAAATGATTTAATAGTAAAATGTTTGGGAAAACGACCGAATATTAATGATGAAAATAAATATGGATATTCATTAAGAGATTTAATTGAAGAACGTGGAACAGATGATATGAAAAAAGTTTTGGAGATGATTGTTTGAAAAAGAGTAGTGGATTAGGTGGTAGCGTTGTATCTAAGAATATTTTACAAAATAAAGGGAATGTGAAATGGTGTATTAAAGAACAACCAGTTAATGCTATCGATAATGGATGGAGATTTTTGTCGGAAATAGATACAGATGAATATCTTGCTGATGCATCAAATATGTCAGTTTGTGATTGGGGAACTATTATTGAAATAGAACCA
Organism: Bacillus cereus group sp. Bc061; assembly: GCF_027715825.1. Taxonomy (NCBI): domain Bacteria; kingdom Bacillati; phylum Bacillota; class Bacilli; order Caryophanales; family Bacillaceae; genus Bacillus; species Bacillus cereus group sp. Bc061. The sequence continues at coordinate 427,390 of NZ_JAQFTZ010000002.1, read as the reverse complement.
GCGGTAATGAATATTTTTAATATGCCAATTGGCACAGATATTACTTTACTAAATGAAAATAATAAAAAGTATTTTGTTTATACTGATTCGGGAGAAAAAGTAGATTTTTAAGAAGGTATTTTAGTGATTAGTACAGCTATATATCTACTAGCATAAAACTTTATGCATATAAGTATATATTTTAAGAAAATAAAAGAATCAATAATCTATACTATGGAATTGGGTAAAATTCTATTGAAACCTTGATTGGCTATATGTCTTTCAAGGTTTTTTAGTAATCTAAAAAGTTTCACATAAAAACTTATGATTTTAAATTAATATTCAAATATGACGACAATGCATTGGGAAATATGTATTTCAAGGTGTTGCATAAGAATTACCTCCCCCCATTAGTCGATAGTTGGTATATTATTAAAAAACTCTAAACTTATTAAGTAAGAGAGGATAACGAATTAAATGATTAAGCCTTTATATGCAGAAAATATTATAGTGGGTGTAGAATATAAAAATATGTTCAATTGGTTATAAACCTACAAAATTTAAGTTTGTAGAGGAGGAGTAGACGATGAATAATTGGAAAGATAAGATAGCCACAATGATTTTAGTGAAGCAGGAGCTAATGAAACAAGATGTAGAAAAAATATGGCCAAACCATTTTCCGGAGGTGGGAGCAAATGAAAAATCTATTCGCATTATTGAACAAGAATTGGGATATAAACTTGATTTAATGTATAGAGAATTTCTTCAATATGCCAATGGATGGGCAGGTTTTTATCAAACGGTGGATTTATTTGGTACGGAGCAATTAAAGGAATCAGCTATAATGGATTATGCTCAGGTACTATTAGAAGCTATAGATGATGTTGTTTTAGAAGAAAGCGGTGTTTTAAGGCCGGAGCTATTACCAATAGCAGTTTCGGAATTTGATAGGGATTTATTTGTTTTATGTTTACCTAATTCTTCTAGACCAGGAGAGATAATTTGGTTTGCGGGTGAAGAAATAGATAGATTTGAGAATTTTGACGAGTACTTTTTAGCAATGATCGACTATAATAGAGAAGAGATATTAGCTTTAAAGGGGTAGTTTATACAGTCATGTTTTTTAAGTGTCTGTTACTGTACAGCTATAAAAACATAAATACTAATACAGCTAAAGCAAAAGCAAAATATATTTGAAGTGAACAGAAAAGAAAATGGATATTAATTGTTAAGATATACAAGTTTTAAGGTTAAGATAAAATCTAGTGCAACTTAAAAACAATATGAACTGAAAGTACTTGATTGTCGATTAAAGGCAACAAGTGCTTTTTTCGTCTTGATATAAAAATAAATGAAATGGGACAAACATTAGGAGAATAAATAAGAACAAAGCTGCTCAACTTGAACTGTACCGCAATTGTTAGACACGAATAACAATTTGAGGTGCACTTTTTTATCTCTTCCGGCAAGAAGACTCCATCTGATTTGTGTTACGGGTGAAACCCAACAATTCAGGTGGAGATGAATTGCCGTCAGTAGGTAGGCTGAACGCTTTTGTTTCGTTCATAACAATTTTTGAGGGCGAATGTTTGTTTCTTTTTGTCCTACAATATTATGTAGATAAGAAGGGAATAGATTGTAAGGCAACGAAATTAGATAATGATTATCATTCAGCTACTTAAGCCAAAAGTAATGAATACGCTTAATGAACTTTCTAAGAAAGGTGGTGAAAACAATGGCTAGAAAGAAGGTAGTGAAAGTATTACGGAAACAAAAGAAAAGAGAAACCATGCAACGGTTCACGCAGAAACAGAATATCGGACGAGCTTGCCTTACTGCAAAAGAATTTCGTTTACTTCAGCGCATGGCGCATAGTTCAAAAGCACTGCGAAATGTTGGGTTGTACACGATAAAACAAAGTTATTTGAACGATAATAAAATGGCTACTGTAAAAGAAGTGGACAATGCCATGCAGGCTGATATGAACTACTCGGGCGTTCAATCAAACTCTGTTCAAGCGATTCGTAGAGCCTTATTTACAGAAATGAAGAGCTTTTTTAAAGCGTTGGAACAGTGGAAGAAACATCCTGATAAGTTCACAGGTCGTCCGAAGTTTCCGAATTATTCTCGTTCCACTGACAAACGAATCATTGAAATCTATCAAGTGCCAAAAGTGGATGAGAACGGATATTGGATGGTTCCGATGAATGTTGCATTTAGAAAAAAATTCGGTTCCATTAAAATACGTATGCCAAAAAACTTAAGAAATAAAAACATCTCCTACATTGAGATTGTACCAAAGCAAAAAGGTCGGTTCTTTGAGGTGCATTATACATATGAAATGCACGTCTCTCAAGTGAAGAAACAACCCACGACTACGAGTAACGCTTTGAGTTGCGATTTAGGTGTAGATAGATTAGTAAGTTGCGTAACCAATACAGGTTATGCCTTCTTAATTGATGGAAAAAAACTAAAATCCATTAACCAGTACTTCAACAAAACGATACGTAATCTACAACTGAAAAATATGGAAAACGGGCTTTCTAAACGTCTTGTAACGAATAAAATTGCTGCACTTTGGCATAAACGAGAAAGACAAATAAACGGTTACATTGCACAAACAGTAGGCCTATTGTTCAAAAAAGTGAAAGAATTCGATATAGATACGATTGTTGTAGGGTATAACGCTGGTTGGAAACAAAAATCTCATATGGGGAAAAAGAATAATCAAACATTTGTTCAAATCCCATTTGAGAAATTGATGGCAGCAATTGAGAATAAATGCATAAAAGAAGGCATCCGCTTTTTCAAACAAGAAGAAAGCTATACTTCAAAAGCTAGTTTTCTTGATAAGGATCCGGTTCCAGTTTGGTCTAAGGATGATAAGACGCAGTATCGCTTTAGTGGCAAACGAATTACGCGTGGTTTGTACCAAAGTAAAGCAGGAACATGTATCCATGCTGATATTAATGGTGCGCTGAATACATTGAAAAAATCAAAAATTGTAGAACTGGATGACAATCTGAAAGTGAAAACGCCGATTCTATTAGAAGTGCAAAAACGTAAGGCTATTGCTTCGCGCATAGCCTAGTGGGTGCGTCAACCATCCATGTGTACGCGACTTGTCGGGGCTTGTAGCACACGCTGGATTCATCCCAGTGGTGGCTTCTTCCATAAGGGAGAACGGCTCTTTTTCGAAAGGGTGGTGCAAGTGGGAAAACAATCGTTCGTTGTCAGTACCAACCAAAAACATACTTGGGGTGTTACCTTAGGGTAGCATGAATGCTAGAGCGTCAAACTGTCTAGCGATAGACGAAAAGACCTAGCGTTCGAACTCAAGCCCCCACTGAAAGGTTTTATCTCAGTAGGGGTGGTTGACAGTGAAATGTCATATGTATATTTAGTTAACTATTTCGATATCATCTATAATAAAAGAGGAAATGAAATTTGTTTTTCGGGGTGTGTAAGGGCATACTAGGTATAAAAATATAGTTAAAGAGATGATGAGAGTGAAAACAACTAAGAAAACATATTCGTTTTTTCAGCGGATGTGGAGAATATTAAAGTTTCAATATTATAAGTTGCTTCGATCACCAGAAGGAGCGAAGAAAGTATCGTTAGGTTTTGCGATTGGTTTTGGTTTAGAGATGTTGGTTATATATACAGCATCGCTCGTCTATTTAATATTTTATCCAATCGTCAGGTTAGCAAAGGGATCTTTTCCTGCCGCGGTGATTGGCAATATTATTGGAAAAATATCGTTTCTCCCAGTAGTTTTATTTCCGCTTGCGTATGCGCTAGGGAAAATGATTTATCCATTTCATGTGCAAAAAATACATCATGAACCCTTTACAATATCGGACTTGTTTTCAAGTCACATTTTTACGATATTAAAGAGCTTATTACAGAGTGAAGTGTATGTATTAATTGGAATGACGATTTTAGGGGTTGTGTTTGGTGTAGTTTCATATTTCGTTGTGCATTATTTATATGAAAAGAACCGTAAGTTACGTTTGAAGAACAGAAAGAAAAGAGTGAGAGAACCACTCATGCAAATATAAAGAGTGTCACACTCATTTTCTCCTTTGAATATGTTTAAGAAAAAGGAGGAGAGAATGAATGTATTATTATTACGTACCGCAAGTATATCCATATGTAAATTATTATCCGGTTTATGATACGAGTAGGCAATATGAATTATATCGACAACAACAACTACCGCAAATACCATCGCAACAACCTACGCAAGATCAAAAACCATATTTAACGACATGGCCATATTCAAATGTATACTATGGCAATTATTACGAATCATAAAGCTGCTTCTATTTAGAAGCAGCTTTATACGTTTGTTTTCAAAATTAAATTTTGAATGGTTTGAAGAGAGTGAATGAGTTTTTCACGTTCTTCCTCAGATAACGTTTGGAAATTTTCTTTTAATTTGTCTAAAATGAATTGTTGATACTGATTTACTAACAATTTCCCTTCAGCTGTCAGGGAAATTAAAATGACCCGTCGATCTTTTTCGCTATAATGACGCTCTATTAGTTCTTCTTGGATCAGTTTGTTTAATAGAGGTGTCATGTTAGGCCGTGAAATCGCTAGCCGCTTGCCGATTTCGGAAACTGCTAATGTGCCATTTTCATGCAGAAGCAGTAATACTTGTGTATGTGATGGCGGCATATGTCTTTGAGAAGAAAATTCTCCAGGAAGCATAAATTTGCGATAAAAAAGAGGCACTAGCGAAAGAAGATGATCAACAATACGTTCCCACTCGCGTGATTCCATATAAAGGCCCCCTTCCACTCTCATTGTAACAAAAAAGACATGTTATAAAAATAGAATTGTTTCATGCGAATTTTAATATTTGTAGGCCAACACTTTTTTTGTAAAGGAATCGGCAATAATCGAATAGCCTTTATCATTTGGGTGTACTTGGTCAAAGAGTAAATCTTTCTTATCATTCGATATTAATTTGCGAATTGGTAAAACGATAGATGGTTGATTTGCTTTTGCAATGGAATAAACGGATTCATTCCATCCGTCTAAAAACATATCTGCATAACTTGCGATGGAGTCATCGAGTTGTAACGGGTTATAGAGTTCAGAAAGAATGAGTAAAGCATCCGGATTTTGATCTCGGACTGTCTTTACAATATTTTTTACATCCGCTTCAAAATGAGCTTTTTCTTTATTTAACATTTTAATACCGTCTATAACACCGACATCACGATTTAAGCGAAATAAATTATTTCCCCCAATGTTAATTGTAATAATATTGGCTGCTCTAATTTTTTGCTTTACATCTTCTGATTCAACCTTTTTAGCGAGACGATCTGTTGTAAGACCGTTTATCCCAAGGTTTTCTACAGTAATTGGTTTATGAATTTGTGCTTCTATTTGTTTAGAGGCTAATTCAGCAAATCCACCTTGTGTCGATCCATATCCTTTGGCGAGCGAATCACCTAGTACGAGATGATAAAAGGAATCGTTTGTTTGCTTATCAATCCAACTTGGAGTAGATGTTTTTTCTGTTTTTTCTTCGGGTTCATTTTGTTTTGTCTCATCGTTCTTTTCAAAATAAGAATAAGAAATGATTAGAAGGAGGAGACAAACAATTGTTAAGATGACTTTTTTCATAATTCATCCTCCTTGTAATTGGTAATTGTATCATATTCAGCAGTATTAACAATGTAAGGGCATATTATATGTTTATGAAAAGTTTACAATAACTTTACAGAAAATTTGTAGAAGTATGTCAAAAAATATTGACGATATGAAAGTACATTATATATGATAATGTCAGATAAGGTGAAATTCTACATAGTGGGAGCTTTATCTCCCGTTAATTGCTAGTCTCCATTAATGGATCGTTTAAGGAGACTACTCGTTAGCGTAGGGTGAAATGAAAATCGTGTATCTACTAGAAGAAAAAAGGTATGTGGTTAGAGAATGCTAGAAATTCATTTCATTATTCTTTGGTAATTGTATAAGGGGGATTTTTTGTGAAAAAGTCAAAAAAAATGCTAGCTGGAGCAACTCTTGCTATTGGTGTTATAGCGCCGCAAGTATTGCCAGCAACAGCTCATGCGGATGAGCAAACTGGGGAGAGTACGGTTAACTTACGAATTCTAGAAACATCAGATATTCACGTTAACTTAATGAATTACGATTATTATCAAACGAAAACCGATAATAAAGTAGGTCTCGTGCAAACTGCAACACTTGTGAATAAAGCGCGTGAAGAAGCGAAGAACTCTGTCCTGTTTGATGATGGGGATGCATTACAAGGGACACCGCTTGGAGATTATGTAGCGAATAAAATAAATGATCCGAAGAAGCCTGTGGATCCTAGTTATACGCACCCATTATATCGTTTAATGAATTTAATGAAGTATGACGTCATCTCTCTTGGGAATCATGAATTTAACTACGGTTTAGATTATTTAAACAAAGTAATTAGTAAAACAGAATTCCCGGTTATTAACTCGAACGTCTATAAAGATGATAAAGATAATAATGAAGAGAATGATCAAAATTACTTTAAACCATATCATGTTTTTGAAAAAGAAGTAGAAGATGAATCAGGTCAAAAACAAAAAGTGAAAATTGGCGTAATGGGATTTGTTCCACCTCAAGTTATGAACTGGGATAAAGCAAATCTAGAAGGAAAAGTGAAAGCAAAAGATATAGTTGAAACAGCGAAAAAAATGGTGCCAAAAATGAAAGCAGAAGGTGCCGATGTTATCGTTGCACTAGCGCATTCAGGTGTTGATAAGAGTGGTTACAACGTTGGCATGGAAAACGCATCGTATTATTTAACAGAAGTTCCTGGTGTAGATGCGGTATTAATGGGACATTCACATACTGAAGTGAAGGACGTATTTAATGGTGTTCCAGTTGTAATGCCTGGTGTCTTTGGAAGTAACTTAGGTATTATAGATATGCAATTGAAAAAAGTAAATGGAAAATGGGAAGTACAAAAAGAGCAATCGAAGCCGCAACTTCGTCCGATTGCTGATAGTAAAGGAAACCCACTCGTACAATCTGATCAAAATTTAGTTAATGAAATTAAAGATGATCACCAAGCGACAATTGATTATGTGAATACTGCTGTAGGAAAAACGACAGCGCCAATTAATAGTTATTTCTCATTAGTACAAGATGATCCTTCTGTACAACTTGTGACAAATGCACAAAAATGGTATGTAGAAAAGTTATTTGCTGAAAATGGACAGTACAGCAAATATAAAGGAATTCCAGTTTTATCTGCAGGAGCACCATTTAAAGCGGGTGGCCGAAACGGTGCTACATATTATACGGATATTCCAGCTGGAACGTTAGCGATTAAAAACGTGGCAGATTTATATGTATATCCAAATACGTTATATGCTGTAAAAGTAAATGGGGCACAAGTAAAAGAATGGCTTGAAATGTCTGCAGGTCAGTTTAATCAAATTGATCCAAAGAAAACAGAAGAACAGCCATTAGTAAATATCGGATACCCTACATATAACTTTGATATTTTAGATGGCTTAAAATACGAAATTGATGTAACACAACCAGCAAAATACGATAAAGATGGAAAAGTTATAAATGCTAATACGAATCGTATTATAAATATGACATATGAAGGTAAGCCAGTAGCTGACAATCAAGAGTTTATCGTCGCTACAAATAACTATCGTGGAAGTAGCCAAACGTTCCCGGGTGTAAGCAAAGGGGAGGTTGTATACCAATCACAAGATGAAACGCGTCAAATCATTGTGAAGTATATGCAAGAAACGCCAGTTATTGATCCAGCAGCAGATAAAAATTGGACGTTTAAACCGATTGTTGCCGATAAATTACATACAACATTCGATTCTTCACCAAATGCACAAAAGTATATAAAGAAAGATGGGAACATATCATATGTTGGACCATCTGAAAATGAATTCGCTAAATATGCAATTGATATAACGAAGAAGAACGATGATGATAAGGAAACTGGTGGAGAGAATCCAACAACACCGCCAACAGGTGAAGGAAATAATGGAGAAAATCCAACGACACCACCAACAAGTGAAGGAAATAATGGAGAAAATCCAACGACACCACCAACAGGTGAAGGAAATAATGGAGAAAATCCAACGACACCACCAACAGATGAAGGTAATAATACAGGATCTGGACAAACTACAACGGATAATCAAAACGTAAAAGAAAAAACAACTGTAAGTGAAAAGAAAGAAGAACGTGATTTACCGAAAACAGGTACAAGTGTTGTTTCTACAATTGGAGCAGGTTTGGCGTTTGTTGGAGCAGGATTCCTTCTGTTATTTAGAAGAAAGAAAGCAAATAGATAGTGGAGAAATATAAAAAGGATTACCGATTCAGGTAATCCTTTTTGATATATTATGAAAGTGTTACAGCTTTTTCCTTCTTCCATGAAAGGCCAAATCCAGTAAAGCCGACGATAATTGTTACAACTGGACAAGCTAAGCAGAAGATTGCGAATGGAACGTAATCAAAAGTTGGAACGCCAAGGACGTTCGATAAGAATACGCCACTTACTCCCCATGGTACGAGCGGGTTAATAACTGTACCTGCATCTTCTAATACACGTGATAAATTACGACGTTCTAAACCGACTTCATCATATTTATTAGCGAATGCTTGTCCTGTTAAAACGATAGATAAGTACTGCTCACCAAGTAAGAAGTTCACACCGATTGCAGTTGAAGCAGTAGAAATAATTAAACGTGTGCTAGTTTTTACGAAGCTAGAGATGATATTCATTAGCTGCGTAATAATACCCATTCCTTGTAATAATCCTCCCATACAAAGAGCTAGGAAAATAAGAGCGATTGACATCATCATACTTTGCAGGCCACCGCGAGATAATAAGCTATCAATATCTTTCATACCCGTTTTAGAAACGTAACCGTCTTGCATAATTTTCATTAAATCAGTTAAAGAAGTACTAGGTTTAAATATAAATAGGATAATGATCCCTACTATAATTCCAGCAAGTAAGGTTGGAACTGCTGGAACTTTTTTAAATGCGAATAGGAACAGTAATAAAATTGGAATAAGTGTAAAGATAGAAATCGTTGCATTTTTCTCTAATGTGCTAATGAAGTTTGTGAAGTCAACGTCTCCACTAGTACCGCTTCCTAAAATGAAAAATGCGATAAAAGCAATAATGAAAGCTGGAACTGTTGTCCAAAGCATGTTACGAATATGCTCAAATAAATCTACACCCGTTACAGCTGGCGCTAAATTTGTTGTATCAGATAAAGGAGACATTTTATCTCCAAAGAATGCACCAGAAATAATTGCACCAGCGATTAGAGCAGGATCGTATCCGAGAGCACTACCCATGCCCATAAAGGCAAGTCCTACAGTTGCGGCAGTTGTAAAGGCACTACCGATACTTGTTCCAACAATTGCACAAACAACAAAAACAGTTGGAATGAAAATTTTTGGGGATACAAGCTGGAAGCCGTATACCATTAAAGTTGGAATTGTTCCAGCAGCGATCCAAACACTAATTAATACGCCTACAAGTAAGAATATAAAAATAGATGGAATACCAGCTGAAATACTACTTATCATTCCTTTTTCCATCGTAGACCAATCAATTTTTTTCATAAATCCAAATGCTAATAAAAAAACGATACCAAATAAAATTGGGATGTGTGGTGAAACTTCTAATTGAATAACACTAAAGCCAATGCAGAAAAAGATAAATACTGTTAAAAGAACAGATTCAATTTTTGAAACCATTGTTTTCCCCTCCTAAGTAATCTAAAATAGCTCTTTTTTATATAAAATTCGCCAATATTGTTTATTTCCTTCTAAATTTTAGAATTTTGTGACAAATTACCGGTAATTGTTGTTTCTTTAATATGATACGGAAATGAATGGATAAAAAAACGTCCCTGCATATAATTATGCAGGGACGAAGAAATCGCGGTACCACCCTAGCTTGTGAAATGAATGTATCACAAAATAAAGGGTCGTATGATATGCGCTCATAAAATAAAAACGCCCCTGCAACATATGCAGGGACGAAAAGTTCGCGGTACCACCCTAAATTGTGAAACAGTGTCGTTTCACCACTCTTTAGATATAACGGTCTATAACCGTCTTTCACTACTCCTTACGTTTCGCAAAAGAAGCTCCAGGGGGTAATTCATAATTCGCTCTGTACTGGTTCGCACCGACCACCAGCTCTCTGAAAGCAGAAATCGAAATACTACTAAATCCTATCAATGCCGATTCATATGATGTTAGTTAAATTTTTATCATATATTCGTCTCACATGTCAATAAAAATATTCAATGATTTTTTAGGGAAATAAAGGAGAACGATTTTAATCCTATGAAAATGTGCGTTATAATGAATTTGAAAGGGGAGGAAAGAGTGAAGAAAAAAATAATTCTTTTTACCACTTTACTAGTCATTGGCGGAAGTGCTGGCATTTACACAGCTTTTGCAGCTGAATCAGAGCAGGCGAAGCGAAAGCAAATACAGCAGTTAGAAGTGAAGAAAGCGAAAGAAGCTGAAGAGAAGAAGTCGATGGAAAAAGCAGCTGATAAACTAGGGGTTTCTACGGAAGGAAAAACAAAAGAAGAGGTTGCGAAAGAAGTAAATACCGCAAGATTTGAGAAGCGCCATGATCTATTGATTGAACATGCAAAACAACTTGGAATTGAAACAGAAGGAAAAAAAGACGAAGAGATTATTTTAGAAATCGGAAAGATACAACATGGAAAGTAGAACAACTTATCTTATGATAAGTTGTTCTTTTTTAAGAACTACTTGATTTAAAAATAATTGACAGTCATTTAGATTTAATGTTAACTATATTTATAAACTAGTTAACATTAGGGGTGACAATTGTGACTTTTAGTAAGAGTACGACTGACAAACCATCATATACATATGAAGAGTTATCGGAGAAAAATAAAGCCTATGTATGGCATCCATTTACACAAATGAAGGATTATTTAGAAGAAGATCCTGTCATTATTGAACGGGGAGAGGGAAGAAAGCTATACGATGTAAATGGAAATGAATATTGGGACGGTGTTTCGTCTATTTGGTTAAATGTTCATGGACATCAAGTGCCAGAACTAGATGAGGCAATTCGTGAGCAATTAAATAAAATTTCCCATTCTACTATGTTAGGGCTTGCTAACGTTCCATCTATTTTATTAGCCGAAAAAATAATTGAAGTTGTACCAGAAGGTTTGAAGAAAGTGTTTTATTCAGACTCCGGTTCTAGCGCTGTTGAAATTGCAATTAAGATGGCCTTTCAATATTGGCAGCATAAAGGAAAACCGAAGAAACAAAGATTTGTTACATTAAAAGAAGCGTATCATGGTGACACAATTGGAGCTGTTTCAGTGGGAGCAATAGACTTGTTTCACCAAGTGTATAGTTCGCTTTTATTTGAAGCAATTAAAATGCCTTATCCATATACATATCGTTCTCCTTATGGAAATAATAAGGAGGAAATTGTAAAAAAACATTTAGAAGAAATGGAAGAGCTGCTGAAAGATAAACATGAAGAGATTGCGGCGATTATTGTAGAACCTTTAATGCAAGGTGCTGGCGGTATGATTACAATGCCAAAAGGATACTTAAAAGGGCTACGTAATTTATGTACAAAATATAATGTTCTATTTATTACAGACGAGGTAGCGACTGGATTTGGGCGTACTGGAAAAATGTTTGCATGTGAACATGAAAATGTAACACCGGATATTTTGACAGCCGGAAAAGGTTTAACAGGCGGATATTTACCAGTTGCAATTACTGTAACGACAGATGAAATTTATAATGCCTTTTTAGGAGGCTATGAAGAACAAAAAACATTTTTCCACGGACATAGTTATACAGGGAATCCGTTAGGGTGTGCGGTAGCAATTGCAAATCTAGAACTATACGAGAAAACAAATTTAATAGAAGAGGTGGCACGTAAAACAGAATATGTGGCGACGCAATTAGAAGACCTCTTTGCATATAAACATGTAGGGGACATTCGTCAATGCGGGTTAATGGTTGGAATTGAACTTGTGAAGAATAAGGAAACGAAAGAAGCGTTTGAATGGACAGAGAGAGTCGGTGTTCAAGTATGTAAACGCTCAAGAGAACTAGGTATGATTTTGCGCCCGCTCGGTAATACGATTGTGTTTATGCCCCCTCTTGCTTCTACAATTGATGAGATTGATGATATGTTACGTATTTTGTATAAAGCAATCTCGGATGTTACGGAGGGAGAATAATGAGTGGCTTTTTTATAACAGCAACGGATACTGAAGTGGGGAAAACTGTAGTCGCCGGTGCATTAGCAGGTGTATTTAGAGAACTGGGATATAACATCGGGGTATATAAACCGTTACAAAGTGGGCATGTTGCATCAAATCCAGAAGGAGATGCAGCAAGGCTAAAGGCATTATCAGGTGTACCGACAAAAGAAGATGAAATTTGCCCTTACTCTATTGAAGAGCCGCTTGCCCCGAGACTTGCCATGAAAAGAGCTGGAAGGACAGTAACGTTAAAAGACATTATTCATCACTATAATGAACGATTGAAAGATTTTAATAGTCTACTTGTAGAAGGAGCAGGTGGATTAGCTGTTCCATATACAGAGGATGCTTTAGTAATTGATTTCGCAAAAGAATTACAACTTCCACTTATTGTAGTAGCACGCCCTACATTAGGAACAGTAAATCATACAGTTTTAACGATCGCTTACGCAAAGGCATATGGTTTAACAGTAGCAGGTGTCATTTTATCTGGCTGCAAAGAATGCGAAATGGAAAGAGTGCAAGAAAATAAAGAAATGATTGAAGAGCTAAGTGGGGTACCGGTTTTAGGTTTATTACCATTCTTTGCAGGTGAGTTTACAAGAGAAGAAGTCTTGGAATCTGCTAAAGAATATATAATGATTTCAAAATTAGAGGAGCTTATCCGAAATGAATCAAACATGGCGCACACATCTTCAATCTAAATTGCAACAATTACATGAGCGAGAGCAGTATCGTAATTTGCATGTAACAGAACAAGCAGAAGAGACATGGCTTATTCGAGATGAGAAAAGGATGCTAAATTTAGCGTCAAATAATTATTTAGGGTTAGCTGGAGATGAAAGGTTAAAAGAAGCTGCTATCGCATGTACAAGAAAATATGGAACTGGGGCGACAGCATCAAGGTTCGTGGTAGGAAACTATTCACTGTATGAAGAGGTTGAGAGAAGTATATGCGATTGGAAAGGCACTGAAAAAGCCTTAGTTGTGAATAGTGGATATACCGCAAATATTGGAGTGATCTCTTCATTAGTGAGTCGTCACGATATTGTGTTTAGTGACAAATTAAATCACGCAAGCATTGTTGATGGAATTATATTAAGTGGGGCAGAGCATAAAAGGTATCGTCATAATGATTTGGATCATTTAGAGAAGTTATTGAAAACAGCGTCACCTGAAAAGCGGAAATTAATCGTAACAGATACTGTTTTTAGTATGGATGGTGATACTGCGTATTTGAGGGAGTTAGTAGAGCTGAAAGAGAAATACGGGGCAATTATTTTAGTGGATGAAGCGCATGCGAGTGGAATATATGGAATTGATGGAGCAGGGTTGTCTCATATAGAAAAAGATCTTTCTCAAAAAATTGATATACATATGGGGACGTTTAGCAAGGCTTTAGGGTGTTATGGTGCGTATTTGACAGGTGATGCAATTTATATAGATTATTTACAAAATATGATGAGAAGCTTTATTTTTACTACAGCTTTACCGCCAAGTACGTTAGGAGCAGTGCAAAAAGCAATTGAAATTGTACAAGAAGATCATAAGAGAAGAGAGAATCTTATAGCAAATGGAGAATACTTCAGGAGCAAATTACGAGAAGCTGGATTTGATATAGGGAATAGTTCAACTCATATTATACCGATTGTAGTCGGTTCAAATGAAAATGCTTTACGGTTTAGCAAAAGGTTACTAGAGGTAGGTATTGCAGCTATTGCAATTCGTCCGCCAACTGTACCGATTAATAGTTCTCGAATTCGCTTTGCAGTTACATCGCAACATACAATAGCTGATTTAAAATGGGCTATTGACCGAATTACTCACATTGCGAAAGAAGAGGAGCTTTTCGTATGAAAGAGCTGAAGATTATTTTTATCCCTGGATGGGGAATGGAAGAAAATATTTGGGATTTAGTACTTCCCCATTTTAAAGGATATCCTGTTCAATGCATTAATTGGCGTAACGTGAAAGAACAAAGTGAGTTTGCGAACAGGATTATAGATGTAGCACAGGATGAAAATGTAATTTTAGTTGGATGGTCACTAGGAGCATTAGCGGCAATTCAAGCTTATAAAAAAATTAAGGCAAAGGGTATCGTGCTAATTGGTGGTACTGCTAAATTTACAAATACAAGTGACTATAGTAGTGGATGGAATACTTTGCATGTAGAACGGCTGAAAAGAAATTTGGAGAGAAGGAAAGAAGATACGCTCAAGCGGTTCTATGAAAATATGTTTACGAAAGATGAGTTGAAAGAGAATAAAAGTTTTGAAGACATCGTAAAACATTTTAAAGGTGATTCTATGCAGTCTTTACAATTCGGTTTGGATTATTTAATAGAAACAGATATGAGAGCAGCATTGAAAGAAATTAACGTCCCTATACTACTTATTCACGGAGAGAGGGATGTAATATGCCCATTGTCTGCAGCATGTAGTATGGCTGAGAATGAAACTGCCACACTCAAGGTAGTAAGTGAGGCTGGACATGCATTATGCGTAACGAATTTCGAATATTGCGCAAATGAAATCATTCAATTTGTAGAGGGGATACGACATGATTAACAAAACGTTACTACAAAAACGATTTAACGTGGCAGCTGTATCCTACGATCAATATGCAAATGTACAAAAAAAGATGGCGCATTCATTACTTTCTACATTGAATCGGCGATATAGTGCAAATTCATCGATACGTATTTTAGAACTTGGATGCGGGACAGGATATGTTACAGAGCAATTATCAAACTTATTTCCGAAAGCACAAATTACAGCTATTGATTTTGCCGAAAGTATGATTGCAGTTGCGAGAACTAGACAAAATATAAACAATGTAACATTTTATTGTGAGGATATCGAAAGATTACGACTAGAAGAAACGTATGATGTCATTATTTCAAATGCCACATTTCAATGGCTAAATGATTTAAAACAAGTGATAAGAAATTTATTTCGTCATTTATCTATAGAGGGGATATTACTCTTTTCAACATTTGGACAGGAAACATTTCAAGAATTGCATGCTTCGTTCCAGCGGGCGAAAGAAGAAAAAAATATACAAAATGAAACATCGATTGGGCAACGTTTTTATTCGGAAAATCAGTTGCGCCATATATGTGAGATGGAAACAGGGGATGTACATGTTTCTGAAACGTGTTACATAGAGAGATTTACAGAAGTTAGGGAGTTTCTACATTCTATTCGTAAAGTAGGAGCGACCAATAGTAATGAAGAATCATATTGTCAAAGTCCCTCACTCTTTCGTGCGATGCTTCGCATATACGAAAGAGACTTCACGGGAAATGAAGGGATAATGGCAACGTATCATGCTTTATTTGTGCATATAACAAAAGAGGGGAAGAGATGAAATGAAACAAGTACAAACAAAGAGGGATTGGAAAAAACTTGCATACGACGTAGTAGGAGAGAAAGTGATTACGAAAGAAGATGCAATAGCGATATTAGAGGCTGACGATACAGAGATTTTAGAAATTATGAATGCTGCGTATATCATTCGCCACCATCACTTTGGTAAGAAAGTAAAATTAAATATGATTATTAATACGAAGTCTGGATTATGCCCTGAAGATTGCGGATATTGTTCACAGTCTATTATTTCAGAAGCACCGATTGATAAATATGCATGGCTAACGCAGGAAAAGATTGTAGAGGGAGCGCACGAAGCAATTCGCCGTAAAGCGGGTACGTATTGTATTGTGGCATCTGGTCGTCGTCCGACTGATAAAGAGGTAAATCACGTAATTGGAGCAGTTAAAGAGATTCGTGAAACGACAGATTTAAAGATTTGTTGTTGTTTAGGTTTTTTAAACGAAGATCAAGCAGGACGTTTAGCGGAAGCGGGTGTACACCGTTATAACCACAACTTAAATACACATGCGAATAATTACGAAAGTATTTGCTCCACTCATACGTATGACGATCGTGTTGATACAGTTCAAAAAGCGAAACAAGCGGGTATTTCACCATGTTCAGGAGCGATCTTTGGAATGGGGGAGACAATAGAAGAGCGTGCTGAAATTGCATTCGAATTGCAACGTATAGATGCCGATTCAATTCCATGTAATTTCCTTGTTGCTGTAAAGGGTACGCCGCTTGAAGGACAAAAAGAGTTAACACCAGTAGAATGTTTAAAAGTACTGGCGATGATGCGCTTTGTAAACCCAACGAAAGAAATTCGTATTTCAGGAGGGCGTGAAATCAATTTACGTTCTGTACAGCCAATCGGTTTATTTGCAGCAAACTCTATTTTTGTTGGAGACTACTTAACGACAGCTGGACAAGAACCGACTGCAGACTGGGGTATGATTGAAGATTTAGGATTTGAGATTGAGGAATGTGCATTATAAGATTGAAAAAAGCAAACTTATAAAAGAGTTTGCTTTTTTTGTAAATAAAATGTAATAAATAGTTGTGAATGCTTGATACTAGTGGCTTTTGAGCGAAAAAAAGAATTTTGGTGGACGAATTTTCCAAGCCCCAATTGTACATAGTAAATATGTAATTTACATTGGGTTGGAGGATTTTACATGCACAAATATATATTAGCGATTATGACTTGTCTCATTTTACTAAAAGCGATAAGCGCTGATCCAGTTAAGGCCGCCGAAAATCCTGAACAAAAAGAGATGCAACAACGAATTGAACAACATTTTCGAACGAAAGCTGAACATTTTGGATTGAAAACAGAAGGGAAAGATTTAAAGGAAGTACGAAAAGAAATTACTATTATAGAAGAAGCGAAGAAAAGAGAGAATGTATGGAAAACAGCACAGACGCTTCGTATACAAACAGAAGGAAAGACAATGGATGAATTAATAAAAGATGTACGGAGAAAAGTGAAGAAATAAAAAAAGAGGCCGCAGCCTCTTTTTTTATGCCCATTGTTTTGATAAGTGAGCCATTTCAATTGCAGCGACGGCGGATTCATAGCCTTTATTACCAGCTTTCGTGCCCGCGCGTTCAATCGCTTGCTCGATCGTTTCAGTCGTCAATACACCGAAAATAACGGGGATGTCTGTTTGTAGTGATAAAGATGCAACACCTTTTGCTACTTCATTACAAACGTAATCGTAATGTGTTGTAGCACCACGAATGACAGTGCCTAACGTAATAACAGCATCATATTTCCCGCTATTCGCCATCTTTTTAGCGATTAAAGGAATTTCAAATGCACCAGGAACCCAAGCAACATCGATATCAGCTTCTTCTACACCGTGACGCTTTAATCCGTCTAAAGCGCCGCCAAGTAATTTACTTGTAATAAATTCATTAAAACGTCCAACAACAACCCCAACTTTTAATCCTGTACCAACTAAATGACCTTCGAATACCATAATAAATCTCTCCTTTAATTATAAGTTTAGTAAATGTCCTAATTTGTTTACTTTCGTTTGTAAATACGTTTTATTCTCTTCTTTTGCTGGCATTTGTAACGGTACACGCTCGATTACTTCTAAATCGTAACCTTGTAAGCCAGCAATTTTTCTTGGGTTATTCGTTAATAATCGTAAATGTTGTAAACCTAAATCTTTTAATATTTGAGCGCCAATACCGTAATCCCGCAAATCAGCAGGGAAGCCAAGCTTTTCATTTGCTTCTACAGTATCGAATCCTTCTTCTTGTAACTTATAAGCGCGAAGCTTATTCAGAAGCCCAATGCCTCGTCCTTCTTGTCTCATATAAAGAAGAACGCCCTTTCCTTCACGCTCAATTTGAGCAAGTGCAGCATGGAGTTGTGGTCCGCAATCACATCGGCACGAGCCAAATACATCTCCTGTTAAGCACTCTGAATGAACGCGTACAAGTACAGGATCTCCTGTTGAAATATCACCTTTTACGAGTGCAATATGCTCTTTCGAATCTAAGGAATTAGAATAGCCAATTGCATGGAAAGTACCGAAATCTGTAGGTAATGTAATTTCCACTTCTCGCTTCACTAATGTTTCATGGTGGCGGCGATAAGCAATTAAATCTTCTATTGTAATCATTTTTATATCAAATTGTTTTGCGCACTGTAGTAAATCAGGTACCCGTGCCATCGTACCGTCCTCATTAATAATTTCACAAATGACGCCAGCTGGTTCTGCTCCGCAGAGCTGTGCTAAATCGACAGCAGCTTCTGTATGACCAGCCCGGCGCAAGACACCACCTTCTTTCGCAATTAATGGAAAGATATGTCCGGGACGATTGAAATCAGCACCTTTTGATGCAGGATTTAACATTTCTCGTATCGTAGTTGCACGTTCGTGAGCACTAATCCCAGTTGTTGTAGAAACATGATCAATGCTCACTGTAAATGCAGTATGATGCGAATCTGTATTATGAGCTACCATTGGTTCTAATTGTAGACGTTCTGCGTACCCTTCTGTAATTGGTACACAAACGAGACCACGTCCATGTGTAATCATAAAGTTAATTGTTTCTGGCGTAATATACTCTGCTAAAGCGATAAAATCGCCTTCATTTTCACGGTTTTCATCATCACATACGATCACGACTTTTCCTTGTTTTAAATCTTCTAGAGCTTCTTCAATACGATGAAACATAATGCTTCCCCCTTATAGAAATCCGTTTTCTTGTAAAAAGCTTTCGGTCATTGAACCTGTTCGTTTTACTGGTTTAGAAATAAAGCGTTCGATATATTTACCAATCATGTCACACTCAATGTTTACGATGTCACCGGCATTCTTTTCTCCGATAACAGATTCACTTACTGTGTGCGGGATGAGTGAAATTGTAATGGAAGATTCGTCTATATCAAATATTGTTAAACTCGTTCCATCAACAGCAATGGACCCTTTATGCAAACAATAGCGTAGCAATTCATCAGAAATAGCTATTTTGTAATAGACGGCATTATAGTGTTGTTTTTTGTTTAATATCGTTCCGATGCCATCGATATGTCCTGAAACGAAATGTCCACCGAATCGTCCGTTTGCAGCCATTGCACGTTCTAAATTTACTTTGCATTGCGGTTTAAGCATGCGAAGTGATGTTGATTGCATCGTTTCAGGCATTGCGTCTACTGTGAATGAAGTTGTTGTGAAACTCGTTACAGTCAAGCAAATACCGTTAACCGCGATGCTATCACCGAAGTGAACATCTGATAAAATTTTATTGGCATGAATCGTTAACTTCATCGCTTCGCCGCTTTGTTGCATGTTTGCAATCGTTCCTAATTCTTCTACAATTCCTGTAAACATTCCATCACCTCACTTCGGGCATGCGCAACAATTTTTATATCATCGCCAACTTGTTTCATCTCTTGAATTTCCAAGGAAAGTGCATCTTGTAATGTTGAAAAACCATTGCCGCCAAATAAAGTAGGGGCATTTTTTCCACCAATTAATTTTGGACTTATATAAGTTACAATTTCATTGAAATACTTTGTTTGTAAGAAACTTGCATGAACTGTTTGACCACCTTCGACGAAAAGAGAAAGAATTTGTTTTTCGCCGAGTAGGTGTAAAACATCCTGTATTTCAATCTGTTTCGTTTTCATTTGGAATATAGCTATATTTTCAGATTCATAAGAAGCTATTTTCTCTGGATTTACATCCTTACCAACTATAATCCATGTCGGTGCTAAACCATCTGTTATGACATGAGAAGATGGTGGCGTTCGTAAATGGGTATCTAAAATAACGCGTATAGGATTTTGCCCTCCGTTAGGAATTCTTGTTGTTAAATGCGGATTATCAGCTATAACTGTATTCACTCCAACAAGAATTGCATCGTGTGTATGACGATATTGATGAACATCAGCTCGTGCATCTTCACTTGTAATCCACTTACTTTCACCGGTTACGGTTGCTGTTTTTCCGTCTAAGCTCATCGCTGTTTTTATTGTTACAAATGGACGTTTCGTTTTCATGTAGTGAAAAAAGTAGCGATTTAATAAAACTGCTTCTGCTTCCAGAACACCGGTAGTTACTTCGATGCCAGCTTCCTCTAATCTTTTTTTTCCATTACCAGAAACGAGGGGATTGCAATCAAGAGTAGCAATTACAACCCGTTTGACTTCTTTTTTGATGAGCAATTCACAGCAAGGTGGTGTTTTTCCAAAATGGCTACACGGTTCAAGTGTTACATACACGGTGGCTCCTTTTGCTTTGTCACCAGCCATATGAAGAGCATGAACTTCTGCGTGTTCTTCACCAGCACGTAAATGAGCTCCCATACCGACGATGTTTCCGTCTTTTACAACAACAGCACCAACCATAGGATTTGGACTTGTTTGCCCAGATGTTCCTTCTGCTAATTGCAGAGCAATCCTCATATATTCTTGATCTGTCATTTTCTTCACCTCTCCTAAAAAAAATCAAAAAACCCCAAGGATTTTAATATCCTTGGGGTTTGGGAGACGTGATTTCTAGAAATATAGTTCGAATACGAAAGTATAGGAAAGAAACCTAACGATGATTGATATTTTGGCATAAGGAAGAAACCTAGCAAAAATATCAAATTTTTCAAACGCTAGTCGTATCTTTTTATTTCAGCATAGAAAGATAAGTATACAAAATAAAACATATATATAGATTTGAATTGAATCTATAAAAATATGCATACTGAAATAAAAGTGTATTCGCTATATAAAATTACTAGAAAACATATCCTTCTCCCATCCAGACTATACTGTCGGCCCTAGAGTTTCACTAGATCCACCGTTTTCGAGTTGAAAACGGGTCACGGACTTAGAAGTTTGCACTTCATCACCGCCGGTTGGGAATTTCACCCGACCCCGAAGGATGCTGTTTGCTCAAATTATAGCACAAAAAAAATAAAAGGCTAGTAAAAAGTATTCGAATGTGAAGAATTGTGTGAAAATATATGTAGGATGAGATGGAGACAAAAGTATTAGAAATGTTGTAAGGAGAAGGGATATAACGGAGTTGCTAAAAAGAAAAAACATGCACAAAAAAATGTGCATGTCACATGTAAAATTATTCTGCCTCTGGTGCTCTAACAACAGATTCGAATTTACCTTTATGCGAAGCATCGCAATAAGGCATATTTTTTGATAAACCACAACGGCATAAAGAAAATGCCGGTTTTGCTGGGAATACATTCCCTTGTGAATCAACTAATTCCACGTCCCCTGTAACGCGAAAAGAGCCATTATCATTTACTTTAATTTGTACTTTAGCCAACGCTATCCCTCCTTCCCAAACGCTTAATTTCATCATATAATCAAGAGAAGTACTTGACAATATGAAAAGAGCACTTTCTTTGGAAGAGAAGAGAGTGTTATAATGTTTTTTATAACTGACTAGAGTAAGGTGACGAAAGATGGATAAACAATTACGTACATTACGAAATATTGCAAATGAGCGCACGTGGGCTTCATTTTTGAATGATAATCATCCATATAGTTTGTTACACTGGTCCATTGCTGGTGTAGGACAAGAGTCAAAGGATGTTTGGTTACTGCAAGATGAGGTAACATTTCAAACGACAGAATTTCCAACGCTAGATGATGCAATAAAGTGGATTTCTGAAAATATGGAACAAGTTACAGACGTTTTAGCGCAATAAAAAAACAGGCTTATGCAAGCCTGTTTTTTGTTTCTTTTACATATGAGTTTAAAAATTGATCAACGGCTGCTTCATACTCTTCTTTATTTTCGTTATAAGAGCAAGCGTGTGCGCCGTGTTCTGCAATATAAAGTTGTTTATTGTTTTCCTTCGCTTCATAGAGCGCTTTCGTCATATCAGCTAAAATATAATCATCATCTTTACTATGAATAAAGAGGACGGGATTGTTAATGTTTTTTATACAATCGATTGGTGAAACTTCACGAATCGTATAACCGTCACGCACTTTTAAGAAAGCATTTGCTAAAGGTAATAAAGGCCATTTCGGTAAATGGAATTCAACCTTTAAACGATGTTGTAATTGTCCGTAGAAATCAGAAAAAGGACAATCTGCAATATAGAAATCAGCACCATCTTCTACAAGTCCTGCGTACTGAAGAAGTGTTGCAGCTCCCATCGATTCACCATGAATACCGAGTGTTATATTTGTTCCAAAACGACTTTTTAGCCAGTCAACTACAGATTTTAAATCATGCTTTTCATAGTATCCATAGCTTGTTGTTTTTCCGCCAGTTTTACCATGACGACGATGATCGTAAATAACGACATTATATCCTCTGTTTAAAAATAACCTTGCATATTTTACAGAGTTCATTTTATTTACAGTTACGCCGTGACAGAAAATCATAAACTTATTGGAATGACCAGCAGGAATGTAATATCCGTGAAGATCATATCCGAATTGCGAAGGAATATGAATTTCTTCTTTATGAAGAGCTTCAAAATCCTCTATACGAAAATGTTTTTTCGTTTCTCTTTCGAGTATTTCTTCCTCTGTTTTTTTCTTTAAGTACATCACCTTATTTGTAAAGAAAATCCCAAGGGCAGTTATCGCACCTAGTATAGTAAACAATGCTGCAAAAAAACGTTTCATACTTTACCTCATCCTCCAAATACCGTTACATGTGATACACTTATATTGTATCACAAGGATAGAAAAGGGGAGAAATAGGAAATGGTGCATATACAAAAAATTACGCCAGCGATGAAAGAAACAATCCGAATGTTCATGTGTGAGAACTGGGGGAGTTCATTGATGGTTTCACGTGGTAAGGGACATCAGTTAGAAGAGTTGCCAGGATTTGTTGCGCTCTCAGAAGACAGAATAATCGGAATTGTAACGTATGAATTGATCGGAAATATGTGCGAAATTGTATCGTTAGATAGCTTTGAAGAAAGAAAAGGAATAGGGACAAAACTTGTGGATTGTGTATTACGAGTTGCAGAAGAAGAACGGTGCAGGAAGGTTTGGCTTATAACAACAAATGATAATATGAATGCGTTACGTTTTTACCAAAAACGTAATTTTTTGATGACGAATTTATATGTAAATGCGGTGGAAGAGGCACGAAAAATAAAGAAAGAAATTCCGCGCATTGGGTATGATAATATCCCGATTTTACATGAAATTCAATTAGA
Source organism: Bacillus cereus group sp. Bc061 (assembly GCF_027715825.1). Classification (NCBI taxonomy): domain Bacteria; kingdom Bacillati; phylum Bacillota; class Bacilli; order Caryophanales; family Bacillaceae; genus Bacillus; species Bacillus cereus group sp. Bc061. Next base: position 404,073 of record NZ_JAQFTZ010000002.1, on the reverse strand, counting down.
ATATAGTTTAGTGTAATGATGTAACAATTTTCAGAAATATAAATTATTAACCTTGACGAATATTGTAATTTAGGTTACCGTAAAATTGTAATCTATTACCATATTAAGGGGTGACGATGTGGCAACTATACGTGATGTTGCAAAATTGGCAGGTGTTTCAGTCGCAACCGTTTCACGAGTTATAAATGAAAAAGGATACGTTCATGAGGACACAGTAAAACAAGTAAAGGAAGCAATTGAGGAATTACGTTATAGGCCAAATAGTGCAGCAAAGCCACTATTTAAAGAGAATTCAACGATAATTGCATTACTTGTAGATAATCTATATGACCCATCAAACATCACTTTGCTACATTGTATTGAGGAAATAGCGTATAAAGAAGGATATCAAATTATTGTTTGTAATATAGAGAATAAAGATAGATACATACATATGTTGAAGGAAAATAACGTTGCAGGTGTTATTTTGACAAGATCCGTTTTTAAAAGTATAGGAGAAATCCCACTTCCGTTTGTTGTGATTGATGAAAAAAAATCTCATGCAAATTATTATGAAAGTGGCCAAAGAGCGGTCTCTTTATTAAAAGAAAAAGGTTGTCACTTTCTTGCTTATTTCGGTGAGGGCGAAGATAGTGAAGAAATGGAAGAGTACATATCAGGATTTTTAGACGCTGTTTGGGAGGAAGGAATCTCTTATCGAGAAGAATGTGTACAAGGGTATACGAATAAACAGTTTGTTACATTATTGCAAACTTATCCGTATATAGATGGAATTGTAACTTCAAGTGATAAGATTACCTTTGAGTTAATTCGAGCAGCAAAAAAATTAAATATCCGTATACCGGATAAATTGAAAATTATTGGACTGAACGGGAGTATAGACAGTGAGTGGGCAGGTCCGTCATTTATGCAAATGGAAAGTTGTATCGAAGAAAATGGGAAAATAGCATTGCAACAATTAAAGGGAAAAATAAAAAAGTAAAAGGTGCGTATAAAACGCACCTTTTATAATGTAATTGCGGCAATAAAGCCGAATATAAGTAACGGTATATTGTAATGTAAAAAAGTTGGTACACACGTATCCCATATATGATGGTGTTGACCATCAGCATTTAAACCGGATGTTGGTCCAAGTGTACTATCTGATGCTGGAGATCCTGCGTCTCCTAGCGCTCCGGCTGTACCGATAATTGCAATGGTGGCCATTGGACTAAATCCAAGCTGAATACAAAGAGGTACAAAAATTGTTGTTAAAATAGGGATGGTTGAAAAAGATGATCCAATCCCCATCGTAACGAGCAGTCCAATTACAAGCATAAGAAATGCAGCGAGTGGTTTGTTATTCCCAATTATATGTGCACTCGTTTGTACAAGAGATTCAACATGTCCTGTTTTTCGAAGAACAGCTCCGAACCCAGCGGCAGAAATCATAACAAATCCGATAAAGGACATCATACGCATTCCGCTTGTTAAAATTGCATCAGCTTCTTTAAGAGGTAGACTACCACTAACTGATAAAACGATAATCCCCGCTAGAGCGCCGAAAATCATTGATTCTGTTGCTAATTGAACAGTTAATGTAGCTAAGATAGATACTAGCCCGAAAGTAATGCTTCGTTTTGTATAGGGAACGATTTCATTTTCAGTAGTATGAATTTGTTCTGTTTCATACGTACGAGGTTTTCGGTACGTAATAAATACTGCCACACATAATCCGATAATCATACCGATTGCTGGAATGGTCATTGCTTTTGGAATAAGTGCGACATCAAATGTAAGACCGCTTTGCGCAGCATTTGTTTGTAATACGTCATGATAAATTTTTCCGAATCCTGCTGGAATCCACATATAAGGAGTAATCAATCCGAATGTAATAATACATGTAACAAGTCTGCGATCCACTTTCAGCTCATTTAATACTTTTAAAAGTGCTGGAATTAAGATGGGGATGAAAGCGATGTGAACAGGAATCACATTTTGTGAGAAACAAGCCATCGTTAAAATGATAAATAGAATAAGTATTTTAGAGTAAACTTGTTTTTTCGTGTCTTGTTCATTGCCAATCCACTTTAATGCAGTTTGAATCATAGCATCTGGAAGTCCGGTTTTGGAAAGAGAAATAGCGAAACCACCAAGCATTGCATAACTTAAAGCGATTGGAGCACTGTTTCCAAGACCAGTTGTAAAAGTGTTAATCGTTTCTGAAATACCGAGTCCACCGATAAGTCCGCCTGTTAAAGCTCCAACAATGATGGCGACAATGACCTGGACACGTAACAAACTAAGCAATAGCATAACTGCTACTGCAATGAGTACAGCATTCATAATAAATGTAATCTCCCCAAAATTTTATTGTGTTAAGGCAAGGAAATATGAATCACCTTGCTAGATTTATACATAGTTGCGACATATTATTATAAATTGTTTCTTATGAAATGTAAAAGAGCCTTTTGTTACTAATGGTGAAAAGCTAGCTCTTGTTTAATGGATTGTAAAGAACGAGCGAATAATTCTGGCTCTTCTAAATCGGGAGAATGTGCTGAATTTGGGAACCAAATCATCTTTTTTATCGGTGCTTCTATTACATCACAATATTCCTGAACGAGTGCATAAGGAGTTTGATAATCATAGCGACCAGAACAAAAATAAACTGGAATAGATAAACTCGTAATAGAAGAAAAGAAATCGATTGTCAACATTTCTTCCCATAAAACGCCAGATTTTAAATTTCCTGCGAGAAACTTGAACCAATCTAATAGTGTATATTCGGGAGAAAAGAAGCCTTTTCGTATGAAAGAAAAGGAAGATCCGTTTTGGATTGCACCTCCGAATGTGCCAAGCCATTTTCTTTGAATAATAAGGCGTCTCGTATCTAAAAATGGCGGTTTTCCTAATTTTAAAAGGGACGCTAATGCTTTTTTATGATTATATTTTTTTGCAGAACGAATTAAATGCTGATATAGTAATTCCTCGTTTTGTTTCATATGTACAATTTGCCCAATACCGATATAAGCCTCGATATATTGTGGATAATAGTGTGCTATGTTAAGCCCGATAATACTTCCCCAAGAATGACCAGCGAGAAATAGTTTCTGTTTATTGAACTTTTTAAGTACATATTGAATCACTTCTTTTGCATCGGAAATGAATTGTTCGATTGTAAAATTTGCTCCGAAATCTTTCATTGAAAAGGATTTACCTGCCCCGCGCTGATCCCAATTAATTACGATGAAGTGTTTCTCCAATTCTTTTTGAAAATGACGAATAAATCCGATTTGTGCCATGCCTGGTCCACCGTGACAGCATAATAAAATAGGCTGCTCTACGTTTTGCCCGCGCATAAGGAGAGTTTGTTTTCGGTTGTTAATCATAACGCTTTCCATCGTAGCGATACTATTGGGAATGAGTTTTTTATTTTCATTATAGAACTGCGGGGTATTGCTACGAAAAAGCATATTGAAAACCTCCTTTTCTAAAATCGTATGAATCGCACAGGCTATTCGTTTTGCATATACTGTTAGAAAATCATTGTAACATACCATACTAGTGTCATTTCAATATGGGAGGAGGGAAATTGTGACGATTGGAGAAATTATCGATTGTTTAAATAGGCGTGAATCCATCGCTATTATAGCAAAACGTCTTGAAATAAGCCCGTATACATTATCGAAGAAATTAAGATTGATTGGATACGAATATGATGGAGAACAGAAAAAGCGTATTTTTGTAGGAGATGGAGAAGAACCGCGTCACTTACAACTCCAAGAAGCGACAGCCCTTCAATATGCGAAAACGGATTATCAACTATTAATTTATGAACAATTACAAAGTATTTATGAGTTATTAAGAAAGAAAGAAGAAGTAATTGCGCCCATGCTGAATATAAGTACAGAAAAAAAGAAACGTACCTTTTCTATTAATAAAGAAATATTAGCAAAACTAGACGTTATATCAGAATCGAAAGGAATTCAAAAATCTAAACTTGTAGAAGAGGCGTTACAACAATTTTTACAACAATATGATTTTAACAACACATCACATATTGATAAATAAAGAAAAGGATACTATGTTCATTGTAAGAACGAGTATCCTTTTTAGGTTTCACATATATGACGGATAAAAGGTTTATGTGTATCTTTTACGATGAAAAATTAAGATTGTTTATTATGAGTGTACTTAATTTGTTTTTTGAATTCTACCATCGATAATTGGCTGAATAGGTTCTTTTAATTGTTTTACGTAATCGACTAGCGCTTCAAAGTCGTTTGGACCAGTCTCTGGATTTTTACCATTTTTAAATGATACAAATCCATCACCGCCAGAAGCTAAAAAGGCATTTGCCACTACGCTATACGTTTTAGATGGAGATAATTGTTCACCGTTTGTTAAACGTATATTTGTAACTTTTTCACCGTTTGGTTTATTTGCATCCCACGTATATTGAATACCTGAAATTTGAAGCATTCTCGTCGTTCCTTTTTGCCATTGTTGATTTAAAATGTCGCGAATATCTTGACCTGTTAAATCTACTTTAATTAATTGGTTTCCAAAAGGCTGAATGCCGTATAATTCGCCCCATGTAATATCGCCAGCATCTAAGTCATTACGAATGCCGCCCGGATTCATAAGTGCGATTTGAGTTTGCATCGTTTGGCGCTGGGCATCGGCAACTAAATTTCCAAGAGTGGACTCACCAGCATCATTTTGTTTACGGTCGATAGGTGCTGTAGATTTTCCGACAACTTCATTTACAAGCGGTGCAATTTTTTCTTTATATTGATCTAGTTTTTTCTTTACTTGTTTATCAGGTTCTACACCTTCATGGTATGTTGTAACAACTTCAGCTTTTTTCTTTACAATATCTTTTGTTTTACGATCAATTGTTACATCTACATCTGAGAAAGCCATTCCGTAAGAGTTCGCTTGGACGATTAGTTTATTATTTACAGTACCATTTACATACGTGTGACTATGCCCACCAAAAATAACATCAACTTCCGGATCTGTTTCATTTGCAATTCGAGTAAGGTCTCCATTTGTCACACCAGACTCATCTGTTGTTCCACCGACATGAGCAAGGACGACAATGGATTTAACGCCAAGACGCTTTAATTGCTGCGTTGATTTATTAATTGCTTCTACTTCGTCAGTGATTTCTACATTTTTAAGCATAGTAGGCATCACGACATTTGGTGTATCAGTTGTAACTACGCCAATGAATCCTACAGGCACACCATTTACCATTTTTACAGTAAATGGCGGTAAAAATAAGCGGCCAGTGGATTTATTATAGAAGTTTGCAGCGACATAAGGGAAATTTGCACCTTTGAAATTCCCTGTTTTTTCGTGATAGCCACCGTAAATGAGACGTTTCATTTCATCAATACCTTCATCAAATTCGTGGTTACCGATTGTACCAACATCAAATTTTAAGTCATTTAAAAATTCAATCGTTGGTTCATCTTGTAACAATGCTGAAACTGGTGGACTAGCTCCGACAATATCGCCAGCGTGTACGAGAAGTGTATTCGGGTTTTGCTTTTTACGTTCTTTTAAATAAGTAGCTAAGTAATCAGCGCCACCAGCTTCTTTGTTATTAATTTTTTTAACAGTATCTAGTTGTCCATGGAAATCATTAATACCAAGCATTTGTACGTCTATGTAGCGGTTTTGTTCAGCTGGAGTCTGGGATGGGGGAGCAGCAAATACGGTTGAAAAAGTAATGGTGCTTAAAACGGCAACAGCAGGAATGATTTTTTTCCACATAATCTAATTCTCCTTTTTTTATAATCTGACATCATACGACATAATTTTAATAGATTCATAGGATTATATCTATACAAAAAAATAGTTTTTTCGAAAAATTAACATATTTACAAAAAGTGAATAATAGAGTAAAGGACCTTTTTTATTGTCGAGTTCATTGTGTATCTACTATAATGGAGAAAAAAGTAAAAGGTGAGTAGTATGAAGAAAAAGAAACAAAGACAAATGCAAAGACAAGCGCAAGTGAATCAACAAAAGAAAGAGTCGCTTACATTAGGTGATCAATTAAATGATTCACTCATGCAGCAATTAAAGAATAAGAAGAAAGAGTTGCAAGTGAGAGAAGAGGAAAAAGTGGCAGCTGAACAGGAAAGAAAGCGCCAAGAACAAAAAGAACGTGAAAAGAATAAATCATTTGAAGAACTGTTAAGTGAAAGTAACCTTACTTGGAAAGACTTTAAATAATAACGAAAATGATCAGTGAATAACGCTGATCATTTTTTTGACGAGCTTGTAAGAAAAGGGGAGTTAGAATGAGAAAAATTGTAGTTGTTCCGCATGAAAATCATTGGGGTGAAAAATTTCAAATGGAGGCTGAAAGATTAAAAGCGGCGATGCCAGAAAAGGTGAAGGTCCATCATATTGGAAGTACGTCGGTGCCAGGACTGGCAGCGAAACCAATTATAGATATGATTATGGAAGTAGAGAGTATCGACAGAGTAGATAGGTGGAATGAACGTTTTGAAGAGCTTGGCTATATCGTAAAAGGGGAGAATGGTATTTCAAGACGCCGTTATTTTATTCATGGAACGGAGGAAAAACGCTCGTATCACTTACACGTGTTTGAAAAAGGAAACCCTGAGATAGTAAGGCATTTAGCATTTCGTGATTATATGATGGCTCATTGTGAAGAAGCTGAGGCATATGCAACTTTAAAGAAAGAATTAGCTGAAAAGTATACATATGATGGTGCGTTATATTCGGAAGGGAAAACTGAGTTTGTACGTAATGTTGATGAAAAAGCGAAGAAATGGATGGAAAATAATGTTAATGAATGAGTTCGCATTATTTTAGAAAGTATATAAGTTTATTATGTAAACTGTACATATGTTTTGACTTTTTGGTTGAATCTTGTTCAAATAAAGTGGTGGCTTATAAAAAAATGTAATGATGAAAGGGAGACGACTGTGCACATTCCAACAACTACACTTCATAATGGCGTAAAAATGCCGATGATTGGTTTAGGCGTTTATAAAGCGAAAGAAGGCGACGAAGTAAAACAAGCAGTAAAAACAGCGCTAGAAGTTGGATACCGTTCGATTGATACAGCAACTGTATATGAAAATGAAAGCGGTGTCGGAGAAGCGGTTCGTGAATCAGGAATTCCGAGAGAAGACATCTTTATTACAACAAAAGTTTGGAACGATGATCAAGGATACGAGGAAACACTTGAGGCGTTTGAGAAAAGCTTAAAAAAATTACAAATGGACTATGTAGATTTATATTTAATACATTGGCCAATAAGAGGGAAGTATGTTGATACGTACCGAGCATTAGAAAAACTGTATGAAGAAGGTAAAGTGCGCGCGATTGGTGTTTCTAACTTCCATAAACATCATTTAGAACTGCTATTACCAAATTGCAAAATAAAGCCGATGGTAAACCAAGTGGAACTTCATCCGATGTTAACACAATTTGAATTGCGTAATTTCTGTCAAGGTGAGCAAATTCAAATGGAAGCATGGAGTCCATTAATGAGGGGCGGAGAAGTATTTCAGCACCCGATTATTCAGGCCATTGCTACTAAATATGAAAAAACACCTGCGCAAGTTATATTAAGGTGGGATATTCAAAGCGGGATTGTGACGATTCCTAAGTCTGTTACACCATCTCGCATTCAGGAGAATTTTTCTATCTTTGACTTTTCATTAACAGAAGAAGAGATGACTCAAATTAATACGTTAAATCGTAATTTACATGTAGGAACGAATCCTGATAAATATGATACGTTATAAAAAGACGCTACCAGTATGGTAGCGTCTTTTTATCGGTGTAATGCGTACGTATCACATTTCACAATTTGCTGAAGCTGTGTATATTCTGCTGTTGTTAACTTTGTTTGTTTACTAGCTTGTACATTTTCTCGTAATTGCCCAATAGAGCTTGCACCAGGTATAACAGCTGCAACAGTTTCGTTATGTAAGCAATATTGAATAGCTGTTCCAGTTAAGGAGTTTTCTCCAATTATTTCTTTTACATTCGCAAGCGTCGCATATAATTCATCGTAAGAATAAGAAAGGTAATCTTTTTCTTTTACTCTTTCTATCTTTCTTGTATTGTTATCAGTTAATATTCCTTTTGCAAGTGGTCCGCGAGCAATGACGCTAATTTGATGTTCATTAAGAAGCTGGAACCATTCTTCAGGGCGACGATTCAAAAGGCTATATTCCATTAGAACACTAACGATATTTGAACGCTGTGCATATTCACGGATGACATTTGGACGTATAGAAGAAATACCGTAATGGCGAATGATACCTTCTTTTTTCAATTCTTCAAAGGCTTCAATTACTTCATCTATAGGATCTTCAATCGTCCCGCCGTGAAGTTGATAAAGATCAATATAATCAGTTTGAAGTCTACGTAAACTTTCTTTCACTTCAGCCTTTATGTAATTTTTAGAAGGATCCCAAGACCAGCCGTTTTTTTCTTCTGTCCATCGATTCCCAACCTTCGTTGTAAGGATAATTTGGTCTCGTTTTCCTTTTAAGGCTTTTCCAACAAATTCTTCGTTTAATCCATAATCATATAAATCCGCTGTATCAAAAAAATTGATTCCTAAATCGATTGCTTCATCGATAATACGCAGGGCTTCTGTTTCAGATGTACCGAGGGACATACAGCCAAGTCCCATTTCTGTCACAAATAAATCTGAGTTTCCTAATTGACGTTTTTTCATAGTTCAACCTCCTTCTCCTTATTGTACGCAAGGGAAAAGAGGTTGACAAACGTTTACTTTTTAGTTGCTGTAATCCACTCTTGTACAGTTGTATACTCTTTGCCATATTGTTTTAGCTTATGGCGAATTTGCCATGCTTTTCCGACTAAAGTGACGCGATTTGGTAAAATATAAACTTTCATTTCTATCACGCTCCTTTCAATGTGGTAAAATGTATGAGGAAAGAATAGGAAATAGAACAGGGAGATGAAGTAGTATGAGTAATCTTGCAGAGAGAACAGTAAAAACTGAGCCGATTTTTGATGGTAGAGTTATAAAAGTTCGTGTTGATGATGTAGTATTACCAAATGGAGCAATGAGTAAACGTGAAATTGTAAATCACCCTGGTGCAGTTGCTATTATTGCTATTACTGATGAGGGGAAAATTGTGCTTGTTGAGCAGTATCGTAAAGCGCTTGAAAAGGCGATTATAGAAATTCCGGCTGGCAAGTTAGAACCAGGTGAAAAACCTGAGGTGACAGCAGTTCGTGAATTAGAAGAGGAAACAGGTTATGTATGTGAAAATATGGAGCTTATTACTTCTTTCTATACATCTCCAGGATTTGCAGATGAAATTTTATATGTATATAAAGCGACAGGTTTGACGAAAAAAGAAAATAAAGCTGCGTTAGATGAAGACGAGTTTGTGGAATTAATGGAAGTATCATTAGAAGAAGCAACTACTCTTATGAAAGATCTTCGTATTCACGATGCGAAGACGATGTTTGCAGTACAATATTTACAACTACAAAAATAAACACTCGCCAAAGGCGAGTGTTTTTAATTAATTTTTGCATATACGCGTGCATCACGTAAGCTACCATCTGGTGCTATGAAATCATTTTCCATTGTACCTTCTAGAATAAATTCTAAACGTTCTGCTAAGTTACATGCATTTGTATTTGTTGCATCAATACGAATTTCAATTCTTCGAGCGCTTAGCTTATCAAAGGCAAATTGAATGGCACCTTTCACAGCTTCGGTCATATAGCCTTGTTTTGTATAAGCGCTATGTAGCCAGAAGTGAAGTGAAAACTTTGGAATATCCCAGTTTTCAGGCTTGAGCGTTATAGCTCCGATGAATGTACCAGATACTTTATCGTATAAGTGAAAATCAAGTGTTTCACGAAGTAAAAACTGTCCGTGAGCGTTACGAACGATTTCTTCAGCACTTTCTTCTGTTTCAGCGTTAATTGGCATCCACGGTACTAAGTCTTCTAGAGAAGCTTGTATTGCTTCATACACTTCTGCACCATCACCTGGAAATGGCTTACGAACCTGTAAGCGTTCAGTTTGAAATAATGTTGGAAAATCTAATAATAATGGTTTCAAGAGAAATCCCTCCTATTCTCTACTTTTTAGTTTAGCAAAGTAGAGCGGAATTTCAATGTTAATTCGTCATACTTTTTTCTTTCTTTCATACATTTTTAGTAAGAGTGTGAACGGAGGGAAGAAAAATGTGGAGAAAAACTTGGCAAGACCGTGTAATGTCTCACATACAGGAAAACTCTTCATTATATATATTTAACGCTGTTTTGTTATTGATGGGAGTAATATTTGGAGCAATTCTTGTAAATAGTTTACAATTAAATCAAAAACAAGATTTATCATTTTATTTGCAACGTTTTTTTGGACAAGTTTCTAAAGGAGAATTTGCTATTGCAGGCGAAATGTTTCGAGAAAGTTACTTTTCACAATTAAAATACATTGGATTTATTTGGATTTTAGGGATTTCAATTATTGGATTGCCACTCATTTTTATTTTATTATTTGCAAAAGGAGTAGTTGTCGGATTTACAGTAGGTTTCTTAGTAAGTCAGCATGGATGGAATGGATTATTATTAGCATTCGTTTCTGTATTGCCACAAAATCTCATTATCATCCCAGTATTTCTCGTTATGACAACAATTGCCGCAAGTTTTTCCTTACGCATGATTAGGCATCAATTTATCCGAAAAATAACTGAGCCGCTATTACCATTATTGATCCGTTATACATGCTTCTTTCTTGTAATTGGAGCGGTGTTAGCTCTTGCTTCCAGTGTAGAGGCTTATGCATCACCAGTTTTAATGAAAGAAGTCGTTGAGGCTATTAATAAACAATAAATACTTTATGAGAATAATTATCAATTTGTTTTTATTGTTTTTCTTTTGACAGAAGCCCTTCTTCTGATATAATGGTGTAAGAGTGGCGAGGAGGGAGTAGTACCGAATGGAAGAAAGAATTGAACGAATTAAGAAGCAATTACATGCAGCGAGCTACAAATTAACACCGCAACGTGAAGCAACAGTTCGTGTGCTGCTAGAAAATGAAGAAGATCATTTAAGCGCAGAAGATGTTTACCTCCTTGTAAAAGAAAAGTCGCCAGAGATCGGATTAGCAACCGTCTATCGAACTTTAGAACTATTATCTGAGTTAAAAGTTGTCGATAAGATTAACTTCGGAGACGGTGTTTCACGCTATGACTTACGCCAAGAAGGTGCGCAGCGTTTCCACCATCATTTGATTTGTACACAATGTGGTGCTGTACAAGAAATACAAGAAGATTTACTTGGTGAAGTGGAAAGGAAAGTAGAACATGACTGGAGCTTTAAGGTGAAGGATCATCGTTTAACATTCCATGGGATTTGTAAAAATTGTCAAGAAAATGAAACGGATGAAAAATAACCTTTTCCTATTTAACTAGGAAGAGGTTTTTTATTTGAATAAGGTATAAATTGGTGAAAGCTTGGCATATGTTGTAATAACTTATATTTTGGAGGAATTTACAATGCGCCGAGCTTTAAAATTAACTTTTGATGGGATAAAAGTATTTTTATTATTTACAAGTTGTACGATTTTGTTTTATTTCGCTATACTATGGATAAATGAAGAATATGAAAGCTATCATCGTTATGAAAAGCCAAAAGAAGAGACTGTAGAAAAAGTATCAGGGAATGAAGAGCCGGCAAAGGATGCTTTCGTAAATAGAATGATGTTTTTCTATGAAAATGGGGAGTAGTGTAGATTGGAAGATCAATTAAAAGATTTTATTCATTATATGGTTGTTGAAAAAGGACTAGCGAAAAATACAGTAGTATCTTATGAACGTGATTTAAAAAGTTATGTAAAGTATTTGCAAAATGTAGAACAAGCGAAAAGCTTTCACGAAGTGACACGCTTGCACATTGTTAACTTTCTGCAGCACTTAAAAGAAAACGGAAAATCTTCGAAAACATTAGCACGTCATATTGCATCGATTCGTTCGTTTCACCAATTTTTACTTCGTGAACGAGCGGTAGAGCACGATCCATCCGTACATATTGAAACGCCGCAAGGAGAACGGAAATTACCGAAAGTATTGTCAGTTGATGAAGTAGAGGCGTTACTGCAGACACCAAAAATGACGAGCGCTTTTGGGGTTCGTGATAAAGCGATGCTAGAGTTATTGTATGCAACAGGACTTCGTGTTTCAGAATTAATTGCATTAAATTTAGAAGATGTACATTTAACGATGGGATTTGTTCGATGCATAGGGAAAGGGAATAAAGAAAGAATTATTCCACTAGGAAGTTTAGCGACGGAAGCGATTCAAAAGTATATTGAAAAGGGAAGAAGAGAATTGATGGGGAAAAAAGTAGTAGATGCACTCTTTTTAAACCATCATGGCAATCGATTATCAAGACAAGGATTTTGGAAAATTTTAAAACGATTAGCGAAAGAAGCAAATATTGAAAAAGAGCTTACACCTCATACATTGCGTCATTCTTTTGCTACGCATTTATTAGAAAATGGAGCAGACTTACGTGCTGTGCAAGAAATGCTTGGACATGCAGATATTTCAACGACACAAATTTATACGCATGTTTCAAAAACTAGATTAAAAGATGTATATAAACAGTTTCATCCGAGAGCATAGGTACTATGCTCTTTTTTCATAGATTCAAAAGGCTATAGCACTTCACAGAAACTTCACAAACATTTCGTACATTGTTTTCAGCAGAAGACTAGAATATTACAATGTATTTCCTCTATACTAAATAAAGTATGAAGGAGGAAATGATGATGAAAAAACTTATTATGACTTTATTTATCGCGATGCTAGCATTGGCTGGCTGTAATACAAACAAAGAAGAACCGAAAAAAGAACAGAAACTAGAAGCTGTAAAAGTAGCAGTTCAAACAAATCCGAAAGAAATTAAACCTGGTGAAAAAACAGAAGTACAAGCACTTGTTACACAAGGAAAAGAAAAGGTAACAGATGCTGATGATGTAAAGTTTGAAATTTGGAAAGCTGGCGACGAAAAGCACGAGATGCTAGAAGGTAAGCATAAAGGAAAGGGTGTTTATGCTGTAGAGAAAACGTTCGAGACGGATGGCGTATACCATATTATCGCTCACACAAATGCGCGTGAAATGCATGTTATGCCAGAAGTAAAAGTGGCTGTAGGAAATGCGAAAGTAGAAGATGCGAAAAAAGAAAATAGTGATCATGGTGCAGGACATGGTGATCATAAAAGCGATACAATGATTCACCTTATGGCTGGTGACATAAAAGCAAATGCTGAATCAACAATGAAAGTTCATTTAAAACAAAAAGAAGAAGCTTTAACTGGTGCTGAAGTACAACTTGAAATTTGGAAAGATGGTGTGGAAAAACACGAATTCATTCCAGCAAAAGAAGGAAATAAAGGGGAGTATGAAACGAAACATACTTTCAAAGAAAAGGGTTCTTACAAAGTGAAAGTTCATGTTAAAAAAGGCGAATTGCATGAACATAAAGAAGAAACAGTAGAAGTAAAATAAAAAGGTAGCTCTTTAGAGCTGCTTTTTTTATTTTTATTCTGAAAATGATTAGTGGGAAAGAACAAAACCGCTACTGATTAAAATTTCACTTTATATGAAGAAATAAATCATAAAATGATTAGCACTTCTGTGCATAATGGATTACAATAGAAGTGTGAAGAAAATGAGAAATTCTACGAAAATGTATTAAAAAGAAAGCGTAAACATGTTATGATATCAGTATCAGATGTCTGACATCTGACTTAGAAAAAACTAGAAATGTTTTTGAGTCGTTTCAAGGTAAACGAAATAGGTTAGAGAATGATTTAAAGAAGTACTGTTTGATAATGAGAACGAAAGATAATTCTTATGGAGAACAGTTTCACTTTATAGCGTTTTGAACATACTACAAGAAGTAGAACTGAACTTATAGGAGGTCGCAGTTATGAATAAATATAAACGTATATTCCTAGTCGTAATGGACTCTGTTGGAATCGGTGAAGCACCAGATGCTGAACAATTTGGTGATTTAGGATCTGACACAATTGGTCACATTGCTGAACATATGAATGGGTTACAAATGCCTAACATGGTGAAATTAGGTCTTGGTAACATTCGTGAAATGAAAGGCATCTCTAAAGTAGAAAAACCACTTGGATATTATACAAAAATGCAAGAAAAATCTACTGGTAAAGATACAATGACAGGCCACTGGGAAATCATGGGTCTTTACATTGATACACCATTCCAAGTGTTCCCAGAAGGATTCCCAAAAGAATTACTTGATGAATTAGAAGAAAAAACAGGCCGTAAAATCATCGGTAATAAACCAGCTTCTGGAACTGAAATTCTTGATGAACTTGGTCAAGAACAAATGGAAACAGGCTCTTTAATTGTTTACACTTCTGCTGATAGCGTACTACAAATCGCAGCACACGAAGAAGTAGTGCCGCTTGATGAGTTATATAAAATTTGTAAAATTGCACGTGAATTAACGTTAGATGAGAAGTACATGGTAGGCCGTGTTATTGCTCGTCCATTCGTTGGGGAGCCTGGAAACTTTACACGTACACCGAACCGTCATGACTATGCATTAAAACCATTCGGCCGTACAGTAATGAATGAATTAAAAGATAGTGATTATGATGTGATTGCTATCGGTAAAATCTCTGACATCTATGATGGTGAAGGGGTAACTGAATCACTTCGTACGAAGTCTAACATGGATGGAATGGATAAGCTTGTAGATACATTAAATATGGACTTTACAGGTCTTAGCTTCTTAAACTTAGTTGACTTTGATGCATTATTCGGTCACCGTCGTGATCCACAAGGATACGGAGAAGCTCTGCAAGAATATGATGCACGTCTTCCAGAAGTATTCGAAAAACTAAAAGAAGATGATCTATTATTAATTACAGCAGACCACGGTAATGACCCAGTGCATCATGGTACTGATCATACACGTGAATATGTACCGTTATTAGCATATAGCCCAAGCATGAAAGAAGGCGGAAAAGAGTTACCACTTCGTCAAACATTTGCTGATATTGGTGCAACTGTAGCAGAAAACTTCGGTGTGAAAATGCCAGAATACGGAACAAGCTTCTTAAACGAGCTAAAGAAATAGGGGGATAAACAAATGAATCGTGAACTTATTACAAAATCAGCTTCATATTTAAAAGAGAAATTTCAAGAGACACCACAAGTAGGACTAATCCTTGGATCTGGACTAGGTGTATTAGCGGATGAAATCGAGAATGCAGTAACAGTACCTTACAGTGAAATCCCTGAATTCCCAGTTTCCACTGTAGAAGGCCATGCAGGTCAACTAGTATTCGGTACACTTCAAGGTGTAACAGTAGTAGCAATGCAAGGACGTTTCCACTTCTATGAAGGATATGATATGCAAAAAGTAACATTCCCAGTTCGTGTTATGAAAGAACTAGGAGTAGAAACAGTTGTTGTAACAAATGCAGCTGGTGGTGTAAATACATCATTCGAACCAGGCGATCTTATGTTAATTTCAGATCACATTAACTTCATGGGTACAAATCCATTAATCGGACCAAATGATTCTGAAATGGGTGTACGTTTCCCTGATATGTCTACATCATATACAGTAGAGCTTCGCGAAATGGCGAAACAAGTTGCAGCAGACTTAAATATTAAAGTACAAGAAGGGGTATACGTTGGAATGACAGGTCCTGTATATGAAACACCTGCTGAAATTCGTATGCTTCGCACACTTGGTGGAGATGCAGTTGGTATGTCAACAGTACCTGAAGTAATTGTAGCGCGTCACGCTGGTATGAAAGTACTTGGTATTTCTTGTATTTCAAATATGGCAGCTGGTATTTTAGATCAGCCACTTCACCACGATGAAGTAATCGAAACGACAGAACGTGTTAAAGCTAACTTCTTAGCATTAGTAAAAGCAATCGTAAAACAAATGAAGGGGTGACCTCACAATGAGAATGGTGGACCTAATTGCAAAAAAACGTGACGGACATGCATTAACGACAGAAGAAATTAACTTTATTGTTGAAGGATATACAAATGGTGATATTCCTGATTATCAAGTAAGTTCACTTGCAATGGCAATTTTCTTCCAAGATATGAACGATCAAGAACGTGCAGATTTAACGATGGCAATGGTAAATAGCGGTGATACAATCGACTTATCAGCTATTGAAGGAGTAAAAGTAGATAAGCACTCGACAGGTGGCGTTGGTGATACAACAACACTTGTATTAGGTCCATTAGTAGCCGCTTTAGGTGTACCGGTTGCAAAAATGTCTGGACGTGGTCTAGGACATACTGGTGGTACAATTGATAAATTAGAAGCAGTTCCAGGATTCCATGTTGAAATCGAAAATGATGAATTCATGCGTCTTGTAAATGAAAATAAAATCGCAGTTATTGGTCAAAGTGGAAACTTAACACCTGCGGATAAAAAATTGTATGCACTTCGTGATGTCACGGCAACAGTAAACTCAATTCCGCTTATTGCAAGCTCAATTATGAGTAAAAAAATTGCTGCTGGTGCAGATGCAATTGTTCTTGATGTAAAAACTGGAGCAGGTGCATTTATGAAAACAGATGAAGATGCAAAACGTTTAGCAGAAGCAATGGTGCGCATTGGTAATAACGTTGGTCGTAATACGATGGCTGTTATTTCTGATATGAGTCAACCACTTGGTGAGGCTATTGGTAACGCACTTGAAGTACAAGAAGCAATTGATACATTACAAGGTAAAGGACCGAAAGATTTAGAAGAGTTATGTTTAACGCTTGGAAGTCAAATGGTATACCTTGCTGGACAAGCTTCATCTCTAGAAGATGCACGTGAGAAATTAATTGAAGTAATGAACAACGGTAAGGCGCTAGAATCATTTAAAACGTTCTTATCAGCGCAAGGCGGCGATGCATCTGTTGTTGATGATCCTTCTAAATTACCACAAGCACAATTTAAAATTGAAGTGGAAGCGAAGGAAGACGGTTATGTATCAGAAATCGTTGCAGATGAAATCGGAACAGCAGCAATGCTTTTAGGAGCAGGACGTGCGACGAAGGAATCTGAAATTGATTTAGCAGTTGGCTTAATGCTTCGTAAAAAAGTAGGGGACAGCGTGAAAAAAGGTGAATCCCTTGTTACCATTTACGCAAACCGTGAAAATGTAGAAGACGTAAAAGCAAAAATTTATGAGAACATGAAGATCTCTAAAGAGCAGGTAGATGCACCAACATTAGTGCACGGCATCGTTACTGAATAATAAAGAAGGGCCAGGGAGTGTTTCTCCTTGGCTTTTTTTACTATTTTTTGTTTATAATAATAATGGGTGAAAATATGATTAGAATTTGTGCAATAACAAAAACAGATGAAGTATTATATGATGTTTCGCTAGAGGAAACAAAGAAAGACCATATTGTATGGTATTGGCTAGATTTATATAAGCCAACGAAAGAAGAGTATACATACATTTTGCAAGATCATTTTAAGTTCCATCCCCTTGCAATTGAAGACTGCATAGAATATGTACAGAGGCCAAAAGTTGATTTTTATGATGGATATAACTTTTTAGTTCTTCATGCATTTGGTGAGGATGGATTAGAACCTCACGAGATTGATTTATTTATTAGTGATCGTTATATTGTTTCTTTCCACTTTTCTCATAACAATGCAATTGAAAGAGTATGGAAAACGCTTGGAGAAAAGAAGCGTATTAAAAATAGTCCCCTGCACGTAGCGCATACAATTATCGATCAAATTGTAGATGACTATTTTGCGCCTGTATATTACATTGAGGATCATTTAAATGCAATTGATGATAATTTAACGGGTGAAACGGCAGGAAGTGTACTAGAAGAAGTATTTGATATACGTGCAGATTTATCGAAGTTAAGACGTACAATTATTCCGATGCGTGATTTATTGTATCGTATTTTAAATTCGACTCGTTTTTACGGTATAAGTGATCATGAAATTTATTTTAAAGATATACATGATCATTTGCTTAAATTGACCGAAATGATTGAAGCAAGCCGGGAGTTAACAGCAGATATTCGAGATAGC
Organism: Bacillus cereus group sp. Bc061; assembly: GCF_027715825.1. Lineage (NCBI taxonomy): Bacteria > Bacillati > Bacillota > Bacilli > Caryophanales > Bacillaceae > Bacillus > Bacillus cereus group sp. Bc061. The sequence continues at coordinate 385,969 of NZ_JAQFTZ010000002.1, read as the reverse complement.
TATTTTTCATTAAACTCGCATCATATGAATAACATTATGAAAACATTAACTGTATTCTCGACTATTTTCATGCCATTAACATTTATTGCGGGAGTATATGGAATGAACTTTACGCATATGCCAGAGCTCGGTGGACAATATAGTTATTTTATTTGTTTACTTATTATGGCACTAATTGGTGGCGGCATGATGGCTTGGTTTTATAAAAAAGGATGGTTTAAGTAAAAAACACCGAGGGAAAATTCCTCGGTGTTTTTACTTAACCAATAGCATGTAATACGAACATGGCTAAGAATAAGCATGTAATGATATACATAGACGGTGCGACTTCTTTACGCTTTCCAAGAGCAACTTTTAAGATAGGATAAGCAATAAATCCGAACGCAATGCCATCAGCGATACTATATGTGAGCGGGATCATGACGATAATTAAGAATGCTGGAAATCCTTCTGAAAAATCGTTCAGAGGAATTTGTTGAATGCTTGTAATCATCAGGCCGCCAATAATAATTAAGATTGGTGCAATGGCACTATCAGGAATTAGTTTGACAAACGGAAGTGCAAACAGTGATGCAAAGAATAACAACCCTGTAACGATAGACGTCAGACCTGTCTTTCCGCCTGCAGTAATACCTGCGGCACTCTCTACTGTTGATACGGTAGGGCTTGTGCCAAATAGACCACATGTCATTGCTGAAATTGCATTGGCTTGGTAAGCACGTGGGAATTTACGGTCATCTTCTAATAAACCGTGCAGAAGTCCCATGTTCTCAAAAATAAGCACCATGCTTAAGGAGAATGTTGCAATCCAAAATGGTAAGGAAGAAAGTTTGCCAAATGACATAGCCCCAAACACATCGCCGTAATTAGCGAATGAGAATGAACTATTTCCGATTTGACTTGTATCAACAAGGCCAAACAGCCATGCAATACCAGTTCCTATTGCAATCGTCCATAAAAAGTTTCCACGTACGTTACGAATAAATAATACGAGTGCAACGATAAGAGTAAGCACGGTCGCAAGAACGACAGGGCTACTTAATTTACCCATTGCAACAGCAGTATTTGGATTCGAAACGACTAAACCACCTTTTTGCAATCCGATAAATGCTAAAAATAATCCGATGCCGACAGTGATAGCTTCCTTTAGTGACTTTGGAATCGATACTGAAAGCACGCGAGCGATTGGTGTAAACGCAGCAATTGCAAAAATAATACCAGAGATGAAGACAGCTGCTAATGCTTCCTGCCAAGTTAATCCGAGCGTATGGACAGCAGTGTACGTGAAGAATGCATTTACACCCATACCAGGGACAAGAATAGCAGGTGCATTTGCCCAAAATGCCATGAGCAGACATCCGACAAATGAACTGAAAACAGTTGCTAAAATTCCAGCTTCAAGAGGAATGCCAGCATCGGATAAAATGGATGCATTTACAATCATAATATATACGATCGTAAAAAATGACGTAACTCCAGCTAAAACTTCTTGTTTTGGTGATGTTTCGTGTAAACCTAATTTAAATGTTCTTTCAAGTATTCCTTTCATGTTAAACCTTCTTTTTCATATCCCTCTCCCACCCGTGATATCTCTTTCGTAAGAGCTCACCGTCCTTTATTATATCAGAACATCATGTTTTTACAACAAGGAAAATGATAACGTTTACTTATAAATGAAATTATTTATAAATACGTAAAAATCGCCCGTATTGTAGAAATGATCTCTAATTCTCCCGATTGAATGGGAGGAGCTGCTTGTGCATGTAAAGTAGCATAGGACGCGACTTCCCTTGGTAATTGAGCAGATTCTTCAACGAATGAGAGTGGAACGGGATTAATGTTTAAATTGTATGTACTCGCAATAGCACGAGCTTTTTCTACAGCTTGTTGCAGGGCTTGAATGAGAGCTTGCTCATAATATTTATTTGGGTGAGATATTCGAAACCGTAAACCTTTTGCTACGTTTGCTCCATTTGAAACGGCTATATCATATACTTCCCCTGCTTTTTGTACATTTAAAACGGTAATTTCATACAAATGTTCCACCCGATATCCTTGTAGTAATGCTTTATCATTTACATACTCGTATTGAGGAGTGATCGTATAAGAAATCGTTTCTATATCTTTATCAGCGATACCAAGCTGTTTAAGTGCATCCAGCAATTGTTTTGATTGTACTGCATTTTCTTCTTGCGCTTGTTTCACATTTTTACTATCAGTTCGAATGCCAAGTGTTAGTATAACGACATTTGGTTTCGCTTTGACAATACCCTCACCTTGTACAGTAATAGTCGCTTCTTTACCAGTATTAGCTGTGCGTACATTGTGTAAATAAGGATTCATTCCACCTTGCATCTTCCATCACCATCCTTTTTATATGTATATGTGTGAATAAAAAAGAAATTTGTATGAAAAAGTTACATAAATGGGAATGTTAAAGAAAGAAAGCATATACAACGAGGGTATTTATAGATTATAATATGTGTAAATATGATAAAAAAGGGACGAGGCTAGTGAACGAAAAAAGAGAAACACTGATTTTAGAGTTATCCGGATCATTTCGAAAGATGATACGTTTATTACAAAATGATATTAATACACGTTTTGCAGAACATATGCCATATAATGAATTTTCTGTATTACGCGCGTTATTTTTAAACAGTCCACAGATGGCTTCGCAAATTGCGAGTGAAGTAAACGTAACCTCCAGTCATATTACAGCTGTTACAGATCGTCTTGTACGAAAAGGATTAGTAGAAAGAAAACGTTCTAATTCAGATCGTCGTATCGTGTACTTAGAAATTACAGAACACGGAAGAGAAGTAACTGAAAAACTAGAAGCTGTACGAAAAGAATATTATAAAGAGAGATTTAAAGGTTGGAGCGACCAAGAAATAGAAATGGTGTTAGAGCTATTTGGCCGCGTATTATAATAAATGAGGATAGGGAGCGACAGCTTTCCTATCCTTTTTCTTTTGAATAAAAACATTTTGAAACTCCAATACTTTAATTAAAAAGAATCGGAGTGAAAAATAATGAAACGTATTTGTACGCTTTTCATTATGATTGGAAGTTTTTTCTGCTTTCATCAATTCGCGGATGCCGCAACACCTCTTCAAGTCGTTCAAAAAGAATTACAACATATTTCAAATAAGCAACCTGTTTTATATTCAAAACTATGGATTCGCTCTATGCAGAATGCTATTTTATTTCATCACAGTGATAACATTCGGCATGAAGATACGATAAGCAATGTAACGAAATCTTCTCTTGTAAAAGTAAAACAACTTCCACTTCAGAAAGCATCACAGTACATCCCGAGATTATCACAATATATTTCTAAGTTTGAGGCTGAGAATGTGCAAGTGTATTATGTTGCAGCGCGTTATGAAGTAAAAAAAGAAAATCCGTATCAATTAAATGGAATGAATTATTTTATGCAAGTGTTTATTCAACAAGGTGGAGAATGGAGAATTGCTGAAAGTATAGTTGCTCCAACAGATCAAATTGTCGCAAATGGTGACGGGTTTGGAACGAAACAAGAAAAAGAGTATGGGAAAAGAAGAGAAAATGTGAAATAACCTCCTCATCGAGAGGAGGCTATTTTATTTAAAATTCCAAGAGACTTTCCATTTTAATATTTTAGGTAGGAAGAAATACGTAATGAAACTAGTTACTAAAAATCCGATGTAAAAGCTGGACAATGAGTGCGCTCGACTTAGTATTAAACCTCCAACAATCCCACCAAAGAAAATAGCGCATGCCATTACTAACTTTTGTAACTTTGGATATAATAGATAGTTACCATTTCGCTCATTGATTGAACGGGCATATAAATATATACCGAGTGGTAATAAAAGAATAATATGTGCAATAGGTCCAATCAATGTTTTTGCCGGTGGAATCTTTGTAAAGTTTGGTTCGTTATGACGTACTCCATTTTGATCAGTATAAGCGCTCTGTGGATCATAATTAAAGTAAATACGAAAATCTTCTGCTGGGCTAGAGATACGTATGTTTTCCATCACATCATGTATAAGGCTGTTGTCTTCATGAAATTCAGTGTTTGAGTGAACAGCAATGACTCCGGAGATAAGTGATGGAAGTAAAGCTGGAAAGATTAATATAGTTGTAGTGAGAAATCCTTGCGATATAATATTCCCTGTAATTGTACCTACACATAAGGTAATTGTATAAATAGCGATTAATACAATTAACATGTATATAAAATAACTATGAAAGGGAGAGAATACTTGATATTTATTATGAAAAGTTAACTTTTTCATAATAGCAAATAGCCCCCAGTTTAAAATGACAACTGCGACGATATTACAGATTCCAAATAACCACTTTGTTATATAAAGGTGCGAACGTTTAAAGGGCATAGACCATAACAAGTCGCTAGCGTTATTTTGTCTTTCCCATCCAATTAACGTACAAGCTAGAACGATAAGTACACTACCTAACAGCAGAACAGAATCTAGAAGTGTTAAATCAAAATGGTAATGATATACATAGTTCCACTTTTTATTGTCATTTAGAAATTGTTGCTCTTGAATAGAAGTCATATAGTATTGATATGACAAAGTATAGAAGCTGACGAGCCAAAATAACCATACAACATATTTACTTTGTTGATACGTTCTTAGCCACAGTGCTTTTTGAAACATAGGATCTCTCCTTTAAAAAACTTTATAATTTGTTAGGCGTGATAATATAACATAAGTAATGATTCCGGTTAGAAACAAACCGATATAGTAACTAGGTAGGAAATTAAAATGGTTTATTTTATAGCCGCCTAGTAATGCAAAGTAAATGGTTGAGCCCCATATCCATATCGGTAAACTCTTTTGGAACATAAATATCTTCTGAGTGTTTTCATTTGGTGATCTTGTATATAAATATGTTCCAAGTAGTAAGTAAACTAATGTATAAAAAATCGGAACTAACATTGATTTTGCTGAATAATATATATGAGATGCTGGATCTCTTAAAGCAGTTGGATTGTTCTCGATCTTACGGGATTCCGGATCATAGTAATAATTGATAGAAAAATGACTAATTGGTGCAGCTGTATTTGTTTTTTGATTGATTTCATAAAGTTGTCGATATAAGTTTTCATTTTTAATATTTGCAGCGTATAAATGGTTAGTTGTAAAAGTGTATAGTAATGTAATAAATGTAACCCCTGCTAGTAACCATGGAACACAAAAAATAATCTGCGAAACGATGCTTCCAGTAAAAGTACCGATACATAAGGAAGCTGTATAGACTGCAACATAAGAAACTATCGCATAAAGAAAGTATCGATGAAACGGACTAAAAGATTGATAATCAAAATGAATCGTTGTTCTATAAATAACATACATAAGAACCCAATTGATAAGTAATGAGCCCACAATACAAAATGAACCGAAAGCCCATTTTGATAAGAAAACATCTTTTCTTTTAAATGGCAATGTCATAAGTAGTGTATTAGATTGGTAGCTGCGTTCCCATCCTATCAATAAGCAGGCTAAAGCGATAATAAGAATAGTTAACCAAAAACTATTACTTTCTCCTGAAGAAAAAATATAAAAATAATAATACTGTTTCCCCTTTTCTTGTAATTCATAATACGCATCAAGTTGTTGCTGAGCACTTCTATAGTAGCCAAAAGGTAACAAGTAAAACGAACTAAAGAAGAATAGTAACACAGCATATTTTCCGCGCTTCCAATTCCACATCCATAACGCCTTATGAAACATACCCATCCTCCTCCAGTGTCGTAACGAAGACATCTTCAAGCGACATTGTCAATTCTTCAATGAGCAGTGGTTGTTCTTTATAAAACTTTTCCAGTGTTGTAGCTACATTTCCCTCGATTAAGATTGTATATACTTTTCCTGTTTGATTTAATATTTTAATATTGCTTAAGTTTTCTAGTTTTTGAGGTAATGAACGTTCGTAAGCAACTTGTATTTTGGCAAATCGTGATTTTGCATCGTCTAGTGATGTAATAGAAGCTATAGTATGGCCTTTTAATATAATGATTGTATCTGCAATTTGTTCCACTTCATCTAAATGGTGAGTGGAGATGAAAATGGTAATTTCTTTTTCTGCAACTTCTCCAACGAGAAACTGTAAAATCTGCCTTTTCACGATAGGATCAAGTCCATTTGTCGGTTCATCTAAAATGATATATTCTGCTTTTGTAGAAACAGCTAAAATAATTGCAAGCAGTGCTTTCATGCCTTTTGAATAGCTACGAATTCGTTTGTTTGGTAAGTTAAAACGTTCTAACAGTTCATAGAAATATGCTTCATCAAATGCGGTATAAACTGCTTTATAAAACTTTACAATTTCTTTTATTGTATATCCGTTCAATATGTTAGTAGAATCCGGAACATATACGATTTTTTGCTTTATTTCAGGACATTGATGAATGTTTGTATATTCATATGTAACAGTCCCTGCATCAGGGTCTAAAATGCCGACCATCGTTCGTAATAAAGTTGTTTTCCCCGCGCCGTTTCTTCCGAGTAATCCGATGATACTTCCTCTATGTAATGTGAAAGAAACATCGTCTAAAATTGTTTGATTATCAATTATTTTCTTCAGGCTTGTCACTTTCAGCATCCGAACTTCCTCCAATCTCTTTATAGTATGAATCTATCCAATCATGAATTTTATCTTTCGTAACACCAAGATAAGAGGCTTCTAATAGTAATTGATGAAATTGCTTTTCAACCATAGCGATTTTCCTTTCGTCTAATGTTGGGGTAATCGATTGGGATACAAATGTTCCTTTTCCTCGTAATGTTTCAATAATCCCTTGTCGCTCTAACTCTTGATACGCTTTACTCACTGTATTTGGATTGATAACGAGTAAAGAAGCGAGTTCTCGTACAGAAGGTAGTTTGTCACTTGGAGCTAACATGTTCTTTAATACGAGTTCTTTTATATTTTGAACAATTTGTTCCCATATCGGAGTGTTGCTTCTTGGATCAAGTTGAATATGCAAGAGCAATGTCTCCTTTCTAACTTGTATTAAGTGTACTATTGCGAGTAATACACTTAATACAATAAAGGTGATGAATGTGTTTGTCAACTGAAAATGTTAGAAAAATATGGTATTAAAAAACAGTGAATTGGAAAAAATAGGTTTGATATAGAATGGAGGGTTAGTCATGAAGCGAGTTTTTGGAATACTTGTTTGTTTCATGTTATTGCTTTCTGGTACTTCAGTTAGTTTCGCACAATCTGAGAAGACGAAGCAGGATAAAACAGAAGAAACAACGCCGAAGTTAGCAGAACAAGCGTCGTCAGCAATCGTAATTGAACAAGATACAGGTAAAGTTTTGTTTGATAAAAATCCAAATGAGAAATTACCGCCTGCTAGTATGACGAAGATTATGACAATGCTATTAATTATGGAACAAGTTGAAAAAGGAAAACTAAAACTGACCGATAAAGTGAGAGCAAGTGAGCATGCAGCTTCAATGGGTGGATCACAAATCTTTTTAGAGCCTGGAGAAGAGATGACCGTAAATGAAATGCTAAAGGGTATTGCAATTGCATCTGGAAATGATGCGTCTGTTGCAGTAGCAGAGCATATCGCTGGTTCAGAAGAAGGTTTTGTAAATATGATGAACAAAAAAGCGAAAGATTTAGGACTGAAAAATACTCATTTTCAAAATCCGACAGGTCTTCCGGCTAAAGATCATTATTCCACAGCAAATGATATGGCTATAATGGCGAAAGAATTGATGAAGTACCCACTTATTCGCAAATACACAGGAAAATACGAAGACTATTTACGTGAAGATACGGATAAGAAGTTTTGGCTCGTTAATACGAATAAGTTAGTGCGTTTTTATCCTGGAGTAGATGGTGTAAAAACGGGCTTTACGACAGAAGCAAAATATTGTTTAACAGCATCGGCTGAAAAGAATGGGATGCGTGTTATTTCAGTTGTTATGGGAGCACCTACATCGAAAGAACGGAACAATCAAGTAACGAAGCTTCTTGACTACGCATTTGGTCAATATATGACAAAGAAATTGTATACACGAGGCGAAAAAATTAAGACTGTCCAAGTAGGAAAAGGGAAAAAAGAAAAAGTAGATTTAGTTGCGTCAGATAATGTATCTCTTCTTATGAAGAAGGGCGAAAATATGGACAAGGTAAAGCAAGAAGTAATTGCTGAAAAGAAAGTGAAAGCGCCGATTAAAAAGGGCGATGCGCTTGGTACACTTGTTATAAAAAAAGATCAAGATGTTTTATTAAAACAAACAATTGTAGCAAAAGAAGATGTTGCTGCAGCGAGCTGGTGGGAGTTATTTAAAAGAAGTTTTGGGATGTTTTCAACATCAAAATAGCGGCAAATATTTTGCCGCTTTTCTATTCGTATGTAAGTAAATAATTGCTGAATGGTTTCACTTTATGGCGAAATAGTTCTTCTTTTGTCAGTAGGAAGGATTCTTATGTTGTATCACGAAAATCTTTATGTATGTAAATGAGTAAAGTTTGAGCATAAGGAGGAAATCGTGTGAGTCTTTCCATGCAATTAGAAGTAAAACGTGACGTCCTATGTGTGAGGCTAGCGGGTGAATTAGATCATCATACTGCTGAAGAGTTGCGAACGAAAGTAACAGATATGATTGAGACACATGGTGTTCATCATATTGTTTTGAGCCTAGAGAACTTATCGTTTATGGATAGTTCTGGTTTAGGTGTTATATTAGGCCGATATAAGCATGTAAAGGGATTAGGTGGAGAAATGGTTGTTTGTGCAATTTCACCGCCTGTTAAACGTTTATTTGAAATGTCGGGCTTATTTAAAATTGTTCGCTTAGAAGAAAGTGAAGCGCATGCGCTCGCGACGTTGGGGGTGGCATAAATGAGAAATGAAATGAACCTTCAATTTTCAGCGTTAAGTCAAAATGAATCGTTCGCTCGCGTTACAGTAGCTGCTTTCATTGCACAACTAGATCCTACGATGGAAGAACTTACAGAGATTAAAACAGTTGTGTCAGAAGCGGTTACGAATGCAATTATTCATGGGTACGAAGGAAATGCAGAAGGTGTTGTTTATATTTCTGTAATTTTGGAAGAAGCAATGGTGAAACTCACGATTCGAGATGAAGGGATTGGCATCTTTAATTTAGATGAAGCGAGACAACCCCTTTTTACAACTAAACCTGAATTAGAGCGTTCCGGAATGGGATTTACTATCATGGAAAATTTTATGGATGAAGTAGAAGTTATTTCAAACGAATCTTTCGGGACAACAATCCATTTGACAAAATACTTATCAAATAGTAACGCTCTATGCAATTAAGGAGAATAGCCTATGGACATAGAGGTCAAAAATGAGAAGAAGAAACCTCAGTTAAAGGACCACGAGCTAAAAGCGTTAATTCAAAAAAGTCAAGATGGAGATCAACAAGCAAGAGATACAATTGTTCAAAGTAATATGCGTCTCGTATGGTCGGTTGTGCAACGTTTTCTTAATCGCGGATACGAACCAGACGATTTGTTTCAAATTGGATGTATTGGACTCTTAAAATCGGTAGATAAATTTGATTTATCTTTCGACGTGAAATTTTCAACATATGCAGTTCCCATGATTATTGGCGAAATACAACGATTTTTACGTGATGATGGATCAGTGAAAGTAAGTAGGTCTTTAAAAGAAACAGGAAACAAAATTCGAAAGATGAGAGATGAGCTTTCGAAAGAATTCGGAAGGGCTCCAACGATTAATGAAGTAGCTGAAGCGTTAGAACTAACGCCAGAGGAAGTGGTTCTGGCGCAAGAAGCAAGTCGTGCCCCTTCATCCATACATGAAACGGTGTATGAAAACGACGGAGATCCAATTACTATTTTAGATCAAATTGCAGATCAATCTGAAACGAAATGGTTTGATAAAATTGCTTTAAAAGAAGCAATTAGAGAATTAGATGAGAGAGAGCGTTTAATTGTATATTTACGCTATTATAAAGACCAAACTCAATCAGAAGTAGCAGAGCGAATAGGTATTTCGCAAGTGCAAGTTTCAAGACTTGAAAAGAAAATATTAAAACAGATGAAAGATCGAATAGATGAATAGTTATCTATTCGATCTTTTTTTATGACTTTAATAGGAGGAGATTGTAAACTTTCTTAAAAATTAACAGAATTTATTGATAATTTAGTAAATTTAAAATATAATCCAATTATGAACTTGTCACAAAGGGGGAAGGAAATATGGAAACGAGGCAACAATGGGGAACGAGGGCTGGATTCATTTTTGCAGCGGTCGGCTCTGCCGTTGGATTAGGAAACATATGGCGTTTTCCTTATACGGCGTATGAAAATGGGGGAGGCGCATTCTTTTTACCGTACTTATTCGCATTATTAACGACTGGTATTTCATTATTGGCGTTTGAATTTGCTCTTGGGCACCGTCACCGTGGTTCAGCACCACTTACGTTCTTCCGTATTCATCCGCGTGCTGAATTTATCGGTTGGTGGCAAATGTGTGTAACATTTATCGTTTCAACATATTATGCAGTAATTATTGCTTGGTCTATTTCATATACGTATTTTGCAATTACTGGCGCATGGGGGAAAGATACGGAATCATTTTTATTTAAAGAGTATTTACATGTTGCAGATAAACCGGGACAGTTTGGAGGGCTCGTACCGGAAGTATTAATTCCACTAGCTCTCGTTTGGATTATTGTGCTTGGTGTTGCTTTTAAAGGAGTTAAAAAAGGAATCGAAGTTGTGAACCGTATTTTCATCCCTTTACTAGTTGTTATGTTCCTTATTATCGTAGTTCGTGCAGTGACGATGGAAGGTGCAATGCAAGGATTAGATGCATTCTTTAAACCAGATTGGAGTCGTATTTTTGACGGAAAAGTATGGCTTGCTGCTTACGGTCAAATCTTCTTTAGCTTATCTTTAGCATTTGGAATTATGATTACGTATTCTAGTTATTTACCGAAAAACTCAGATACAACAAATAATGCCTTTATTACTGGATTTGCAAACTCAGGATTTGAATTATTAGCAGGGATTGGGGTCTTTGCGGCTCTTGGATTTATGGCAAATAATATGGGAGTACCAGTTGATAAAGTGGCAAGTGCTGGTGTAGGGCTTGCGTTCGTAGTATTCCCGCAAATTATTAATGAATTACCGATGTCACCTTTATTTGGCGTATTATTTTTCTTATCATTAACGGTTGCCGGAATTACATCCCTCATCTCGCTTGCGGAAGTATGTTTTGCTGCTGTATCTGAAAAGTTCAGCTTAAGTCGCCAAAAAACAATTGGAATTATGGGGACGCTTCTCGTACTCGTTTCTCTCGTTTTTGCGACACGTGGCGGGCTTATGTTCCTAGATGTTGTGGATTACTTCGCTAATAACTTCGGATTAATTACAATTGCTCTAGCGGAAGTAGTTACGATAGGACTCATTTTACGTCGTTTACCAGTTTATCAAAATCACGCAAACTTCGTATCTGATATTAAGTTAGGGACGTTTTGGAGAGTGAGTTTACTCGTTATTACTCCGCTTATGTTAGGGTACATGTTAATTGATGGTACAATCCAAAATATTAAAAAGAACTATGGAGGTTACCCAACGGAGTTTGTCGTAACATATGGTTGGTCAATTGCAGCAGCGTTCCTTATCATTGCGCTAATCATTAGTTTAAAGAAATGGAATGCACAAATACATTCAGATTCTGCTAAGCTTGAAAAAGAATGGAAAGATCGAGGTGTTTCATAATGAGTGGATCAGCGATTATGATGATGGTTATTGGAATAGTAGTCATTTGGGGAGGGCTCGCATTAAGCATTGCAAATTTATTTAAGAAAAAAGCATAAACTAAAAAACATCTGTACCGAAATGGTACAGATGTTTTTTTATGAAAAAATTGTATTAGAAAAAAATTGAATAACCATACTACAACTACGAGGAAGAGTGAAGAGGTGAATGGAAATTGGAACAAACAATTTATATTAAAATGCGTAATCGATTAAAAGTTTCTCCTACGTATGAAGTAAAGCTGGGAGATGTTGCTCAACTTGCCGGAGATGCTGCAGTAGTTCAGTCGTTACAGGATGAGGTAATTTATAAAATTACAGCGCGTGATAAAACGCATGTTGTAATTGATGTTATGAAAATAATTGAGATTATTAGGCGAAAAACCGCTCATATACAAATTAATTTACTCGGTTCTGGACAAACTCTTGTTGAAATTATATATGAAAAAAAGAAAGTACATCCGATTTTTTTCGGACTTGTATGGTTGTTACTTTTCATTGGAGCAGCTCTTGCCATCATATATTTTCATGAAGATGTAAGCATGCAACAAGTGCACCAACGGTTATATTACATGATTACGGGAGAATTTAAGGCGCAACCACTTTTATTTCAAATTCCTTATTCATTAGGTCTTGGGCTAGGCATGGTTTTATTTTTTAATCATGTATTTCAAAAGCGTATTAATGAAGAGCCGAGTCCGTTAGAAGTGGAGATGTTCCAATACCAGCAATCACTTGACCAATATGTAATTGTTCATGAAAACAAGGATAATATGAAACAACTTACCGATGATTGAGTCTGGATTCGTTATTTTAATTGCTTTAGCAGGAGGAATTGCTGTAGGTAGCGGATATGTTGCGTTTTTAGCTGTACTTGGTATAATCCCTCGTCTAGCTCAATTAACGAGAAGTGGAAAGCACATTCAATATTTTGAGTGGGCAGTTATTGCAGGTACGTTAACAGGAGCTTGGTGTAGTTTGAAAAACATTACATTTCAAACGTCGCAATATTGGCTTGTTATATTAGGAATATTTTGTGGTACATTCATTGGAATGCTCGCTGCCGCATTAACGGAAGTGTTAAATGTTCTACCTATTTTAGCGAAACGAGTAGGGGTAGAGGGGAAGATTGTTGTTTTACTCGTTGCTCTTGTACTTGGAAAAGTAATAGGCTCGTTGTTTCACTGGATTTATTTCGTAAAGTAGGAGGCAATATATAAATGACAGGGCGAAAACTAAAGGACGATTACGTAAATAAAGTGAAGGAATACCATCCGAAGCCAAATTATTTTATAAATTGTGTTAAGGCATTTTTTGTAGGTGGATTCATTTGTACAATCGGAGAAGTATTGATGAAATTTTATATACATTATTTTCATTTTAGTGAACAAGAGGCAGGGAATCCAACAGTCGCAACTCTTGTACTATTATCGGCGATTTTAACAGGTTGTGGTGTATATGATAAAATCGGTCAATTTGCTGGAGCAGGTTCGGCCGTACCTGTTACGGGATTTGCGAATTCTATGGCAAGTGCTGCGCTAGAGCATAAGAGTGAAGGAATTGTACTTGGGGTTGCTACAAACATGTTTAAGCTAGCGGGAAGTGTAATCGTTTTTGGTGTTGTCGGTGCGTACATTATTGGGTTAATAAGATATACTTTTAAAATTTTTATGTCTTAAAGGAGGGGCTAGTATGAGGTTGACAGGAAAACAAACGTGGGTATTTCAAAATGATATTTATGTGAATGCAACCGGTACTGCCGTCGGTCCAAAAGAAGCTGAAGGCCCTCTTGGAAAGGAATTTGATATTTCATATGATGATTTACATTGCGGAGAGGAAAACTGGGAGCTTGCGGAACGAAGATTAATGTCAGATTCTATTCAACAAGTCATGCAAAAAGCAAATGTAGAAACATCACAAATTGATTTCTTTTTAGCGGGTGACTTATTAAATCAAACAGTAACAGCAAATTACGTTGCGCGTAAGTGGGGAATTCCCTTTTTAGGCATGTTTAGTGCTTGTGCGACCTCGATGGAGACTTTAGCGGTCGGATCAGCCTTTATAGATGGCGGATTCGCAAATCGTGTTTTAGCGACGGTAAGTAGTCATAATGCAACAGCTGAAAGACAGTTTCGTTATCCAACAGAGTATGGGGGACAAAAACCAGGAACAGCAAATTCCACTGTTACAGGTGCGGGATCCATATTAATTAGTAAAGAAAAAAGTGCCATTAAAATCAAGGCGGCTACGATTGGAAAAGTGCAAGATTTAGGAATTGCGAACCCTTTAGATATGGGATCGGCGATGGCACCTGCTGCAGCTCATACAATTCAGCAACATTTTGAGGATTTGAAGAGAAGTGCAGCCGATTACGATTTGATTGTTACCGGTGATTTATCAGCTATTGGGACACCAATTGCGAAACAACTGTTACTGGAAGAAGGTTATGATATTGGGCATATATATAACGATTGCGGATTAATGATTTATGATTCCGGTCAAGAAGAAGTATTTGCTGGTGGTAGTGGTTGTGCTTGTTCAGCTGTTGTCACATATGGTCATTTATTAAGCGAGATGCAAAAAGGGAATTTACAACGAATTTTTGTCGTTGCTACTGGTGCGTTATTAAGCCCGATGATGATGCAGCAAAAAGAAACAATTCCAACAATTGCACATGGTGTCGTATTTGAGAGAGTGAAGGGAGAGTGAATTGTGGATTATATATATGCATTTCTTGTAGGAGGCGCTATTTGTGTAGTTGGGCAAGTATTGTTAGATTTCGCAAAGTTAACACCAGCCCATTTAATGGCTACCTTTGTAGTGATAGGAGCAGTTTTAGATGGATTCGGATTGTACGATAAGCTTATAAAGTTTGCTGGTGCTGGGGCGACAGTTCCTATTACAAGTTTTGGACATTCCCTATTACACGGGGCAATGCATGCTGCAGAGAAACACGGATATATAGGGATTGGTATGGGTATGTTTAGTTTAACGTCTGCAGGTATTTCAGCAGCAATATTATTTTCATTTTTTGTAGCACTTATATGTAAACCGAAAGGATAAATCAAATGAGACGAAGGGTTGTTTTGGTCACAGATGGAGATGAATATGCAAAGCGAACAATTGAGCTTTTAACGAAGGAATTTGGGGGAAGGTGTATTTCAGCATCACAAAGTAATCCAACCAAATTGACAGGGAAGAAAGTTGTTGAGCTTATTATGCAAACGCCATATGACCCTGTATTTGTCATGTTTGATGACAGTGGATTTATTGGAGAAGGATCTGGTGAAAAAGCTTTAAAATATGTAGCCACGCATAAACAAATTGATGTACTTGGGATTTTGGCAGTAGCGTCTAATACACACCATTGGGAATGGGCACGTGTAGATGTAAGTGTAGATCGGAACGGGAATTTAACGGAATATGGTGTTGATAAATTTGGACTTCCAGATGGTGAAATTGGCAGAATTAGCGGAGATACAATTTATTGTTTAGATGATTTGAATGTTCCCGTCATTGTTGGTGTTGGTGATATTGGTAAGATGTGTGGAAACGATGAATGGGAGAGAGGCTCACCAATTACGAAAAAAGCAATTCAGTTAATTTTGGAAAGGAGTGGATTTTATGACGAAGCCTAAAAAAATAGATATTCCGATTTCAACTTTCATAAGTGACAATGAAAATTATTTAAAACAAACGGCTGGATTAGGCGTCACATTTGATGTTGGTATTCGTAAATTTCAAATTTTGAATAAAGAAATTGCAGTGTTATTCGTAAATGGACTTTGTGATACAAATTATATTATTCCTATTTTAGAAGAAGCTGTGGATACGAATGAAATAAGGGATGTTGAAGAAGATACTGTAAAGCTTTTAGAGAATCGTTTAATTCATCAGCAAGTAAGTAAAGTGAAAACGATGGATGAAGTAATGCTTCAAGCGTTATCAGGGCTTATTGTTATATTTGTGGAAGGCGAAACAGAAGCGTTCGTGATAGATGTTCGTAGCTATCCAGGACGAACACCGACAGAGCCAGATACTGAAAAAGTAGTACGCGGTGCGAGGGATGGATTTGTTGAAAATATCGTTGTAAATACAGCGTTAATTCGTAGAAGAATTCGAGATCCACGTCTTCGAAATGAAATTATTCGAGTAGGGGATCGATCGCAAACGGATATTTGTATTACATATGTACAAGATGTTGCAAATCCAGATTTAGTAAAGATTATAAAACAAGAATTAAATAACATCGATGTCGATGGCATTACGATGGCGGATAAAACAGTGGAAGAATTTGTTGTAAAGCAAAGCTATAATCCATTCCCGCTTATTCGATATACAGAAAGACCGGATGTAGCAGCAAATCATTTATTAGAAGGACATGTTCTAGTACTAGTTGATACATCACCGAGTGCTATGATTACGCCAACAACATATTTTCATCATTTACAGCATGCAGAAGAGTTTAGACAAAATCCAGCTGTCGGAACATTTTTACGTTGGGTACGCTTTTTAGGTGTTTTATTCTCCTTGTTTTTACTACCGTTTTGGTTAGTGTTTGTATTTGATCCAACTCTTTTACCAGAAAATCTTGCTTTTATTGGACCGACTAAGATGACACATTTACCAATTTTATTACAGGTGATAATGGCAGAAGTAGGACTTGAATTTTTAAGGATGGCAGCCATTCATACTCCAACGCCGTTATCGTCAGCAGCAGGATTAATTTCTGCCATATTAATTGGTCAAATAGCAATCGATGTAGGTTTGTTTGTACCAGAAGTTATTTTGTATGTAGCAGTTTCTATGATCGGTGCTTATGCAACACCGAGCTATGAATTAGGGCTAGGGAATAAGGTTGGAAAATTATTTGTTATTATTTTAACAGGTCTCTTCCATGAGATGGGCTTTGTAATTGGTATGACGATATTGATTTTATTTTTAACGTCTATAAAAAGTTTGCAAACCCCTTATTTATGGCCGTTTTTACCATTTGATTGGGGCGCATTAACAAAAATTCTACTCCGTCCGACGATGTCTAGTTTAAAAGTACGACCAAGTATTGTAAGACCTCAAAATGTAAAAAGACAAAAATAAACGGGATTATACACCCGTTTATTTTTTTAGCAAAAATTTATTGTTTTTTAACAAAAATCAAACATTTTTTGTGTACACTTAGAGTAGATATTGTGTATGGAAGGGGAAGAGGACATGATTAAATTATTTGTAAGTGATTTAGACGACACGCTCGTTTACAATGTAAATCATATGCAAAAAGAAGATGAACGTGCAATTTGTTGGTTAGCTGAAAAAGGGACAAATATTTGTTTTGCCTCAGGCCGCTTTACTCATCGAATTGATGAAGTCGTAAATAGGTTTGAATTCCCATATTACACAACTGGCTTAAATGGAGCGACAATGTTACTTCCGGATGGGAATTTGTTTTATGAATCGAGTTTTGAAAATACGGTTGCCCAGGAAATATATCGATATATACATAAAAAAGGACTAGCGGATATTGTTTGTGCAAATGAGCAGCGATATACAAAAAGGAAGAATGAACATCACCATAATTTTGAAGCGTATATGGGCGTGCATATCGCTGAAATTGAAGCGTTAGAAGAGGAATTTGGTAAAACTGTACATCCTGCGAAATTGTTTGTTTTTGGGGAAGAAGAGACAATTGAAGCATTAGATCAAGAATTACGAGATACATTTCAGAATGAATCGGAAGTTTTTATGTCTGGTAAACGCTATGTTGACATTATGCCAAGGGGAGTAAGTAAAGGGAGTGCTTTAAGACGACTAATGGAACATTTGCAAATTGAAGCAAATGAAGTTGCATGCATTGGAGATTCTTTCAATGATATTTCTATGTTTGAAGTAACCCCGCATTCATTTACTCTGCACCATGCTCATCCATATGTGAAGGAGAAAGCGAATCATATTGTTCGTTCGGTTGAAGAAGCTATTATGAAATTGCCGTTACTTGTATAAAAAAGAAGCTCGCTACTAGCGAGCTTCTTTTTACTTGAATAACGATTTAACAAAATCAATGATACTTGAGAAGAAATCTTTCACTTTATCTAGGAAACTTTGCCCTTCTTCAGATCCTAAAAAGGCAGAAACGTGTTCTTTTGCTTTATTTAACTGACTGCCAACTTGATTCCAATCAATGTTAAGATTTTTCATTTTATCAAATAGAGCAACTAAGTTATCTAACTGTTCATCCGTTAATGTAATACCAAGTTGATCCGCAATTTTTTTAATTAATGAACGTAAATCTTCAGTCGTTTTTGGCTGCTCTTTCGCAATTTCTTCTTTAATTTTCGCAACAAGTTGAACTGCTTTTTCTTCACCAATTTTATCGCCAAGCTGGGATGTTTGCACCATTTCTTCATTGGCTACTTTTTTTACTTCCTCAGGAATTGCTTTGTTTGATGTTGTCTCATAGGCTTTCATTAAACCAGTTAAAGCAGCAGTTCCAGAAACTTTAAATGGTGCAGTAATTTGAATTTCTGCATCTTTCACACCTGCTGTAATAAGTGCGTTTGTGTACATTGCATCTGTTATTGAATTAATGTTTTTTGAACGTACAATGAGACCAGAACCTGGCTTTGTGTATGTGATCATAGAAGAGGAAATTGCTCTCGTACCAATTTGCGCTTTTGGAACAATCCCTTCTAGAAATTTATGTTCTTCCGCATTAGACACAGTAATAATTGTAGCATCTTTTGGTGCTTTCATTTCTTTTAACAGATCTTGTTTTTGTTGTTCAGACAAGTTTTCTCCTAGTGTAACAATTGATTCTCCTTCGATGATGTCTGCAAACGAAGCTGTTGGCATAATAAATACTGCTACAGCTAATAGCAGAGCTAGTAATTTCGTTTTCACGAAAAATCGCTCCCTTTCTCTTTCTAAAATTTTCGGGCAACACAGTTATTATAGTATATATTTCTTATTTGTCACCTAGCTTTTTCCACATTTCAAAAAAGAAGTATGTAGATTGTCGGATTCTTTTTGTTTCTAGTCATGAATGTGGTAATATAGTGCTGAGATAGTTGAAAGGAGACATATACGTATGAAAACTTTAGGATACATAGTAATGGAAAATGGTGAAAAAATCGATTTGGAATTTTTCCCAGAAGAGGCACCAAAAACAGTAGAAAACTTTAAAAAACTAGCAGAGCAAGGATTTTATGATGGTGTGACATTCCACCGCGTTATTCCTGGCTTCGTAAGCCAAGGTGGAGACCCAACAGGAACAGGTGCGGGTGGCCCAGGTTACTCTATCCCATGTGAAACTGATGGAAATCCTCATAGACACCTTGTAGGATCACTTTCTATGGCTCATGCTGGCCGTAACACAGGCGGTAGCCAATTCTTTATCGTTCATGAGCCACAGCCACACTTAGATGGTGTACATACTGTATTCGGTAAAGTAACAAGCGGTATTGAAACAGTATTAAACATGCGTCAAGGTGATGTAATGAAAGAAGTTAAAGTTTGGGAAGAATAAGTGAATGAGAAAAGAGAGCTATTGCTCTCTTTTTTTAATAGGAATGGGTATTTCGTTTACGGTACATGATACAAGTAGTAATGTGATTGTAGTGAAAATAAGTCGCTTATGAGAACAAAATATTAACAAATTACATAGAATACATTAGATTACAGATTTCAATAAAAGTTGTTTATTACATTCATTTTGCTAGAATTCATCTGCTCTAAGGTGATGAATAGTGAAGTGATAATGAGCGGTGGATGTTTCTTTTCACTTTCATATAACAGTGTTTCTTCTTTTATCTACTTAACAAAAATAGTAATGAAATGTATATTTGACTTTCTTCTTTTCGCTTTGTATGATTATCAAGTTGTTTTAAGCTCTTCTCACTCTGTTGAAAATATTGTAAAATGAATGTGATATGAAAAGAGTGATTGAGGGGATTTAATAGTTTGTAACTTTTGTAAGAAGGGATAAGGGTTATGTTAATTCGTTTTAAAAAAAGTTATGAAAAGATTGCAATGGGGCTTCTTTCATTTATGCCAACTGAAAAAGATGTGAAAACATTACAATTGACTATGAAAGATTATGAAGCAAAGGATGATTGGCAATTGTATTTGTGGAAACAAAACGAAGATTTTGTTGGGATAATGGGGATTGTAAAAAAAGAGAATCAAGTTTTGGAAATTCAGCATTTGAGTGTGAATCCATCTCACCGTCATATGGGTATTGGGACGAAGATGGTTCAAGAGTTAAAGAGTAAATTTCTTGAATTTACAATTTGCGGAAATGAGCAAACAGCAAGTTTTTGCAAAAAGTGTAAAGGGCTTGAACAAAATATACATTCGTGAAAGCAGAGATAAGTAGTTTATTATCTCTGCTTTCTTTTTTGTAATTGTTCGTTTCGTTCAGCGATGACTTCTGTTCGATCACGTAATGTGTGCTTATGTATTATAAATTCATTAGAAGTAGCATTCACGTCTTTCCAAGGAAGGTTTTGTTTCTGACATAATTCTATGCAGTACTTTTCTAATGTTGTATCCGACAATGGTAAAAATAACGGTGTAAAACTTTCTTTTTTCTGGATAGATTGCAATTTATCTTTGAGTAAGAACAGAAGTTGTGCCTCATTTATTCCTAAACGAAGTAAATGTGCACTGTTTTTTTCTAAAATCGTTATGGCGCTTTTCATCATCTTCTCTGCGCCATTCCAGTTAGAGCGTCTGTGATGGTATAAAGAAACTGCAATTTGAATGAGGCCGACTAAATAATGATCCCGATTTCCTCTCGGTTTTGTTTTCCAATATTCTTCCAGTATTTCGTGGCATTCAAAATAATCATAATCTCCGTGAAAATGAATTAAAAACTGTATGTATTCCGTAGGATACATTTTCTTCGCCCCTATCTAACGGTTATAAGTATAAGTTTATCATAGAAATATGAACAATAAACGACTAGGGAATTTCTCCCTAGTCGTTATTGTTCATATTAGCAGAAGCAAGCTGCCCCTACAATAATGAGTAAAATAAACAATACAACAAGTAATGCGAACCCACCGCTAAAACCACAATCAACGTGACCCATAGTTTTTTGACCTCCTACATTGTTCTTACTACACTGTTATCATATGAAGTGGTGGGCATGATGCCATAGGCATAGGTCTATTTTTAATTAAATTTCTTAAAAAGGTTGGATAGAACATGAGTATGCTCTATACTTATGTTGTTATAGAAAAAATGTGGTGGGATGCTTTGTGCAGTATAATTTTAAAGTAGAGGCTTTTGAAGGGCCTTTAGATTTATTGTTACATTTAATACATCGTTATGAAATTGATATATATAATATTCCTGTAGCGGAAATTACAGAGCAATATTTATCTTATGTTCATACGATGAAAGAACTACAATTAGATGTTGCAAGTGAGTATTTAGTAATGGCTGCAACGTTATTACAAATTAAAAGTAAAATGTTGTTGCCGAAACATGAAGAAGATGTACTTGATAACGGTGATGACTTTATAGATGATCCTCGTCAAGAATTGATGGAGAGGTTAATTGAATATAAGAAATATAAGCAAGTTGCTACTGAACTAAAAGAAAGAGAACAAGAAAGAGCACAGCTATATACACGTCCGCCAATTGATTTTACATCGTTGCAACAAGAAGAGGAGACAAGCTTGCCTCTTGATGTTACGTTATATGATATGCTAGCGGCATTTCAAAAATTAATGCGCCGTAAAAAAGCAAAGAAACCTGTGACAACACGTATTACTCGTCAAGAAATACCAATTGAACAGCGTATGACGGATATTTTAAAGCTGTTAGAAATACAAGGTGGTCGTCAAAGTTTTTATGATTTGTTTGTTGATGATGAACGGGAAATAATGGTTGTAACATTTTTAGCGGTTCTTGAGCTTATGAAAAATCAACAAATCGTAATTGAACAAGAACATAATTTTGATGAAATTTTCGTATCAAGCTATACTAAATCTGCATAGAGTTAGTATGGAAAATGGGATAGAAATAGTATATCTCATGCTAGGTTTGAATGTATCGTTTGGAACAAGAGAAAAAATATTGAACCGAACGCATTGATTGTGATTCGGTTTTTTGATGTGTATTTTTATGGAGAAAATAGGAGGAAGGAGCTCGTAAGATGGATAGAACAGAACAGAAATCAATCATTGAAGGGCTTTTATTTGTTTCTGGTGATGAAGGGATTTCTCCTGAACAAATAGCAAAAGTCCTTGAAATTGAAGGAAACGAAGTAATCGATATTTTAGAAGAAATGCAAAAAGAATGTGAAGGTGCACACCGAGGTTTGCAAATTGTACAGTATGCAAAAGTATATCGTTTTGCTACAAAGAAAGAACATGCGTCGTACTATCAAAAACTAATAGATATCCCAACAGCTGCTTCACTCTCTCAGGCTGCGCTAGAAACGTTAGCAATTGTTGCATATCGTCAACCCATTACAAGAACAGAAATGGAAGAGATTAGAGGAGTAAAAACTGATAAGGCGTTACAAACGTTAGTATCACACTTACTTATAAAAGAAATGGGAAGAGCAGAAGGACCTGGGCGTCCGATTTTATATGGAACGACGAAAGAATTTTTAGACACATTTGGATTAAAAACATTAGATGATTTACCTCCGCTTTCTGAAGAAAACGAACAAATGAATGAAGCGGATTTATTCTTTGGTTCTTTACAAGAGATATCGAAATAAAAGCTTAGCATTTTGCTAAGCTTTTTTTTGTATATCAATTATATACCGTGCCATACTAATTGAAAAAAGGAGACGAGTTATGAGAGGTATACGAAGTATTTTATTATTAGTTTCTGTTTTGTTATGCTTTTCTTTAAATAGTGCATCGGCAAAAAGGTATATGATGTCTATTCATACCGCGTCTCCTTTACATATGCAGCGGCAACATTTTGGTAAAATGAAAGTGAGTTTCTTAAAAGTTGGGCAAGGTGATGCAACACTTATTATATTGCCAAATGGACAAACGATGTTAATTGATGGAGGACCTTATGAAGCTGGTGAGGTTATCATCCAAAAGCTAATTGAAAAAGGAATTAACCATTTAGATGCTATCGTCAGTACTCATCCTGATATGGATCATATTGGAGGGCTCATTCCGATTGTAGAGCAAATGCCGGTATCACTTATATTAGATAGTGGAAAAACATATAGTTCTCTTACTTATCATACGTATCGAAATCATATAAAGAAAAGGGGAATCCCTTTCATTTCAGTAAAAGAGGGCCAATACATACCGCTAGATCCGCATGTTTCCATACAAGTATTAAACAATGGGAAGTCCAAAGATGAAAATAATGAATCTTCAATTGTATTAAAGGTTCGGTATGGTAAGGCAGATTTTTTACTAATGGGTGATGCTGATGTGCGGACGGAAACTGAAATATTAAAGCAATTTGATGTACATGCAGATGTGCTAAAGGTGGGACATCATGGCTCATATACTTCAACAAGTGAAAGGTTTATAAAGAAGGTAGAACCACAGTTCGCGATTCTTTCTTATGGTAGCAAAAATCCGTATGGGCATCCGCATCAAAGTGTAGTGAGACGATTAAAACGGCGTGGTATAATGATGTATGGAACAAATAGACGTACGGTAGAAATGGAAACAGACGGCGAACATATTACAATAGGGTCTAGCGGATTAATGCCATTACTTAAGTGATTCATACGTTAGATGATATAGTTTCTTTTTGGAAAAAATGAATAACATATATTATAATTGCGAGAGACGTACTAAGCTTCCTTTTTGTTAAGCAAAGAGGAAATTTCATTAGAATGTATAGACAACTACTCGTGCATATATTAAGATGGAATTAGGCGAATAAGGTAATAATAACAAGTAGGTATTTCATGGGAAAGGATCGATGAAAATGAAAACGCAAGTTGTCATCAATGCCAAAATTTATACAGGTCAAGAAGTAGTAGAAAACGGATTTATTCGTTACGCAGAAACAATTAAAGAAATTGGTTTGATGGCTCAATATGTATCACAAGAAAATGAAACTGTTTTAGATGCGGCAGGGAAAATTGTGATTCCAGGTATGATTGATGTTCATATTCATGGTGGATACGATATTGATGCGATGGATGCAAATAGCGATGGGTTAGTAACTCTAGGGAAAGAAATGTTAAAAGAAGGAGTTACAACTTACTTCCCAACAACAATGACACAAGCTCCAGAAGCAATTGAAGCAGCACTACATGCTGCGAAGGAAGCGAAAGAAAAAGGAGCGCATTTCGAATATATTCACTTAGAAGGACCGTATGTTTCAAAAAAACGTGCAGGTGCACAACCACTTGAACATATTGTTCCTGCGAATATTGAACAATTTAAACAATGGCAGGAAGCAAGCGGAAATTTAATTAAATTAGTAACATACGCACCTGAAGAAGAAGGAGCGTTAGAGTTTGAGCAGTATCTTGCTGAAACTGGTGTTGTCGGCACAATGGGGCATACAGATGCAATTGATGCGCAACTAAAAAATAGAAACATTACACATGCAACGCATTTATACAATCAAATGCGTGGATTACATCACCGTGAACCAGGAGTTGTTGGTCATGTGTTATTAAATCCAGATGTAATGGTTGAAGTAATTACAGATGGTATTCACATTCACCCAGATATGGTGAAATTAGCATATAAATTAAAAGGACCGAAAAAAGTAAGTGTTATTACTGACGCAATGCGTGCAAAAGGTCTTGAAGATGGATTATATGAGCTTGGCGGACAGCCAGTACATGTAAAAGATGGTAGTGCTCGATTAGAAGATGGAACGTTAGCTGGTAGTATTCTAAAAATGGATCAAGCTTTCCGAAATGTAATTGAATTTACAGGTTGTTCAATCGAAGATGCAGTACTAATGACATCAGTGAACCAAGCAGAAGAGTTTGGATTAAATAATAAAGGTGCATTAGCGGTAGGAAAAGATGCAGACTTTGTTGTGATGAATGAAGATTTACATGTATATGATACGGTTCGTTTAGGAATTCATATGAAGGAAGGGAAGTAATGAAATGAATATTCTTGTTGTAAAAACTCCAGAAGAACTAGCAGAAGCAGGTTATAAATTAATTGAAGAAGTTGTAAAAACAAAAGAAAATCCAACATTAGGAATGGCTACAGGAAGCTCTCCATTAGGTATTTATGCAGAAATGCGAAAAAATAAACTTGATACAAGCCGTGTAACCACTGTAAACTTAGATGAGTACGTAAATTTACCACATGAAGATAAAAACAGCTATCACTATTTCATGCAAGAACAGTTGTTTGATCATCTTCCATTTAAACAAACTTATGTACCAAACGGGATGGCAAGTGATTTAGAGGAAGAGTGCAAACGTTACGAGGGCATTCTAGCTGCTAACCCAGTTGACCTACAGATTCTTGGAATCGGTGAAAACGGTCACATCGGATTTAACGAACCAGGAACACCGTTTAATTCTCCAACAAACATTGTTGAATTAACAGAATCTACACGCCAAGCAAACCTTCGCTTCTTCGAAAAAGAAGAAGATGTGCCAACTCATGCAATTACAATGGGAATTGGAAGCATTATGAAAGCGAAACAAATTCTACTTGTTGCTATGGGTTCTAAAAAGGCAGAAGCTGTTAAAGAATTATTGCAAGGTGCATATAGTGAAGCGTGTCCTGCTACAGTTTTACAACGTCATCCGAATGTAACCGTAATCGCTGATCAAGAAGCTCTATCTTTATGCAGTGAGGCGATTGCTGATGAACATCGACAAGTATTCACCATTTCCGATCTATTATCAGATTCAAGAGTGGGTGAAACAGCTAATTGAGGACGGCGAATGGAAGCCGGGAGATAAAATCCCATCTGAGAATGAACTTTGCGATAAGTTCGAAGTGAGTCGTATGACAATCAGACAGGCGATTAATAATTTAGTGGAACAAGGTTATTTATATCGGAAACGTGGAATCGGTACGTTTGTCCAACTTCCGAAAGTGGAACAAAAACTGCAAGGAATGACAGGATTCACGGAAGATATGATTTCTCGTGGGATGAACCCAAGTAGTCAATTATTAAGTTTCCGCCTAGTTCCAGCTACTGTGAAAATAGCAGACCGGCTGAGAATACAGGAGGGAGAGTCGGTTTATGAAGTGAGGCGTATTCGCTTAGCTGACGATGAACCGATTGCTTTTGAGACGACATATTTGTCGCCAGCTCTTGTAAAAGATATTAACGAAGAAATATTGCAACAATCTTTATATGAACATTTAGAGAAAAAACTGGGCTTCAAACTTGTTAGCGCTACTCAATCAATTGAAGCTTCAATTGCAACGGATAATGAAGCGGAACATCTGCATATTCCTAAAAAGGCGCCAGTGCTTGTCATGCGTCAATGGTCATATTCAGAAGGTGAAGTACCGTTAGAGTATGTGAAATGTATTTATCGTGGAGATCGTTATAAGTTTATTACAAACATCGCACGTAACAAATAATATATTTCAGTTTGTGAAGTACAGTAAATGTCAAAT
This sequence comes from Bacillus cereus group sp. Bc061, assembly GCF_027715825.1. Classification (NCBI taxonomy): domain Bacteria; kingdom Bacillati; phylum Bacillota; class Bacilli; order Caryophanales; family Bacillaceae; genus Bacillus; species Bacillus cereus group sp. Bc061. The sequence continues at coordinate 359,622 of NZ_JAQFTZ010000002.1, read as the reverse complement.
TGTTTAACATGTAAAGAAAAAATACGACTCATCCTTACAAGGAGTGAGTCGTATTTTTATTATGAGCAATTACGTGGTTAACAGCTTCTTTAACTGTATTTACTACATAGTGAGCGTGTTCTTTTACTGCGTCATCTGCTTGAGCCATAGCAAAACTGTGAGGAGTTAGAGCAAACATTGGAATATCATTATAAGAATCCCCTATGCAAGCAACTTCCTCTGGTTGTAATTGAAACTCTTTTAATAAAACAGAAATAGCAGAACCTTTACTAATATTAGGTGGCATTACATCTAAGCATTGTTCTGCTGAAATGAACGTACTAACTTTTCCATGAAATTTTTCATCAATTTTTTTCTGAAGGAGTTGTAAGCTCTCCTTTGTGCCACCGACAGAAATTTTATTCGGGAAAATTGTATCATCTATTTTCTGTAATAAATTTGGTTCTTCGACAGAAGTCATCGTTACTTGTTGCTCAAGTTCGTGAATAAACGGTGTTTTTTCTTCAATGTAGTAATTATGTTCATCACTAACATAACGGAAATAAGGATCTTCATTCGTCATGTGTAACAATTCAGGAAGAATGCTGGAATCAAAAGTTGCAGATAATAGCTGCTTATTTTCATTTGTATATACAAAAACACCATTAACACTAATGCGGTGGAAATTTGTATTTACAGCTTTCATTAAGTCTGCAATTTCATTATCAAGTCGGCCAGAAGCGAAACAAAGAATCACATTTTGTTCAGCAAGACTACGAAGTGCTACAATATCCTGTTCGTCAATTAAACCTCCGTGTTGCATCATTGTACCGTCGATATCACTTACAAACATTTTAATCATGTTGTTATCTCCTTTCTATGTACAGTTGCTCTTACATTATACGCATCATATATAAACATGTCTAAAAAATGAATTTTTATGAAATGGTAGATGTTTTACATTGACGACAAAGAAGAATATTCTGTAACATAAAAGCAGGCTATTTAAGTACGAGGGTGGTGTTATATGAGTAATTATCTAGAAATTAAAAAAGTTTTAAATAATAATGTCATCATTGCTAGCCATCCTGAACATGAGGAAGTAGTAGTGATTGGTAAAGGAATTGGATTTGGGAAAAAAGCGAAAGATGTATTGGAGCAAGAACAAATTGAAAAAATGTTTGTTCTAAAAAATGAACGTGATCGTGAACAATACAAACTGCTAGTTCCACATGTGAGTGAAAAATTAATTGAATTAATGAATGATATTATGTTCTATATTCAAGAAAAAGCAAAATCCCCATTGAATGAACATATTCATATCGCTTTAACAGATCATATTTCTTTTGCAATTAAGCGTTTAAAACAAGGGTTTACAATTGATAATCCTTTTTTAGTTGAAACGAAAATGCTCTATCCAGAGGAATATAAAATTGCTGAAGGTGTTGTAAACCTTTTAAATTCTCGTTTGCAAATTACATTGCCAGAAGGAGAAATCGGGTTTATTGCACTGCATATTTACAGTTCACTTACAAATTCAGATTTATCTTCAGTTAATCAAAACTCCCGTCTCATCGCACAGCTTGTATCTTTAATTGAGACGAACTTACAAATTACATTAGACCAAGAAAGTATTCACTATTTACGCCTTATTCGTCATCTTCAATATGCTATTGAGAGGGTGAAAAAAGGAGAAAAAGTAGAGGAATCGCAAAGTTTTGCTGATTTATTAAAGGCGGAATATCCTGTCTGTTATAATTTAGCTTGGAAGCTAGTTAAGGTTATGCAAAAAGAATTGCAACTTCCTGTTTATGAAGCAGAGAGTATATATTTAACGATGCACCTGCAGCGCTTAGTGAAGGCAGAGCATGTATAAAATGACATATATTTTTGTCGAAAATGAAAACGTTAAAAAAAATCATTGAATCGCTTACAATAGTTATGTATAATAACTATTGCAAAGTTATACAAATTTCGACAAACACATTAAGGTATAAAACGAAAACGTTTGCCTTAATTATAGTGAACTTATACGTAAACCTATTTTTGACACGTGTTACTGATTCGATCAGGCATGAGTGGAGAAAAGTAAGGAATGTAAGCTAGAGAAAGGGATATACTACCCTTTGTATAGCTATCGTTCTATCTTTTTTTCCTCATGCCTTTTTGGCGTTTGTCGGAAGGTATCAATATAGATAAGAGAGGAAGGGTTTCCATGTTTAAGAAGATCTTTGGTGTTCTTCAAAAAGTCGGAAAAGCGCTTATGCTTCCAGTAGCGATTTTACCGGCAGCAGGTATTTTACTTGGATTTGGTAATGCATTTCAAAATCCACAGTTAACAAATGTTATTCCTGCTTTAAAAGCAGATTGGTTCGTAATGGTAGCAAAAATTATGGAACAATCTGGTGATATTATTTTCGCTAACCTTGCATTACTATTCGCAGTTGGGGTAGCAATTGGCTTAGCTGGTGGAGACGGAGTAGCTGGTTTAGCAGCATTCGTTGGCTACTTAATTATGAACAAAACGATGAGTGTGTTCTTAGAAGTAGATAAGCTAGTGAAAGTAACAAGTTCTGGAGCAGACCCAGTAAAAGTTGGATTTGCAGATCCAGCGTATGCAAACGTATTAGGAATTCCAACGCTACAAACTGGAGTGTTTGGTGGTATTATCGTCGGGATAGTAGCGGCATATTGCTATAATAAATACTTCAACATTGAATTACCATCATACTTAGGTTTCTTTGCAGGTAAGCGTTTCGTACCGATCGCAACTGCAACATTCTCTTTAATAGTAGGTATTATCATGTGCTTCGTTTGGCCATACATTCAAGGTGGCTTAAACACGTTCTCACATCAAATGATTGATGCAAATAGAACGTTAGCAGCATTTATTTTCGGTTTAATTGAACGTTCACTAATTCCATTTGGATTACATCACATTTTCTATTCACCGTTCTGGTTCGAATTCGGTCAGTATACAAATGCGGCTGGCGAATTAATTCGTGGTGACCAAAAAATCTTTATGGCACAGTTAAAAGACGGTGTAGAATTAACAGCAGGTACATTTACAACTGGTAAGTATCCGTTCATGATGTTCGGTCTTCCAGCGGCAGCTTTAGCAATGTACCATGAAGCACGTCCAGAAAATAAAAAATTAGCAGCTGGTATTTTAGGTTCTGCTGCATTAACATCTTTCTTAACAGGTATTACAGAGCCACTTGAATTTTCATTCTTATTCGTAGCACCAGTATTATTCGGAATTCACGCTGTATTCGCTGGTCTATCATTTATGACAATGCAAATTTTAGGTGTTAAAATTGGTATGACATTCTCTGGTGGTTTAATCGACTTCCTATTATTCGGTGTACTACCAGGCCGTACGGCATGGTGGTGGGTAATTATTGTTGGTCTTGTACTAGCGGTTATTTACTACTTCGGATTCCGATTTGCAATCCGTAAATGGGATTTAAAAACACCTGGCCGTGAAGTTGCAAATGCGAATGAAGGTGCAGGAAAAGCAGAAGCTGGTGAACTTCCTCGTGAAGTATTAGTAGCACTTGGTGGTAAAGAAAACATTGCTTCTTTAGACGCTTGTATTACTCGTTTACGTGTTCAAGTTAACGAACAAAAGAATGTAAATAAAGATCGCTTGAAAGAACTTGGAGCAGCTGGTGTACTTGAAGTTGGAAATAACATTCAAGCTATTTTTGGACCGAAATCTGACACATTAAAATCACAAATTCATGATATTATGTCAGGTCGTACACCTCATGTTGAAAAAGCAGAGCCTGTAAAAGTAGAAGAAGCTCCTCAAAAAGTTGATGAAAACGAAACAATCGTTTCACCAATTGAAGGGAAGATCCTACCTATTACAGAAGTGCCGGATCAAGTATTCTCAGGAAAAATGATGGGAGATGGATTTGCAATTGAGCCAACAGAAGGAACAGTAGTTTCTCCAGTTAATGGTGAAATTGTCAACGTATTCCCTACAAAGCATGCAATTGGTATTCAATCTGAAGGTGGAAAAGAAATTTTAATCCACTTCGGTATTGATACTGTAAAATTAAATGGTGAAGGTTTTGAAGCACTTGTAGCGCAAGGTGACAAAGTGAAACAAGGACAACCATTATTAAAAGTAGATCTTGCATTTGTAAAAGAAAATGCACCATCTATCATTACACCAATTGTATTTACGAATTTACAGCAAGGGCAGCAAGTCGAATTGAAAAAAGATGGAAATGTTAAGAAGGGCGAAAACGCTATTATTGACATTCAGTAGGAATTTGACGCAAAATGTTTATAATTATAATAGGTGATGTGGTTGACCGAACATCGCCTATTATATACAATAGATGATGTAGTACTCACGTCTATACAACTAAAAAATACTGTAATTTAAAGGAGATAAATTATCATGGAAAAAATCTTTAAAGTAACTAGCGACTCAGGAATTCATGCTCGTCCAGCAACTCTACTTGTAAACACTGCAAGCAAATTTGGTTCTGACATTAACTTAGAGTATAACGGAAAGAACGTTAACTTAAAATCAATCATGGGCGTTATGTCTTTAGGTATTCAACAAGGCGCGGAAATTAAAATCACTGCAAATGGTGATGATGCAGCTCAAGCACTAGCAGCTATCGAAGAAACTATGAAAAACGAAGGATTAGGAGAATAATGACTCTTAACATTCAAGGGATCGCTGCATCAAGTGGGATTGCTATTGCAAAGGCTTTCAGACTTGAAAATCCTGAATTTAACATCGAAAAGAAATCAATTACAAACGAAGCTGCAGAAATTGCACGCTTAGAAGCTGCGCTTGAGAAAGCAAAAACTGAATTAGAAGCTATTAAAGACCACGCTTTTGCTGAGCTAGGTGCTGACAAAGCTGCGATCTTTGAAGCACATTTATTAGTGTTAAATGATCCAGAACTAGTAAACCCAGTAAAAGATAAAGTAAATAGTGAAAAAGTAAATGCTGAATTTGCAATGGATGAAGTTGCATCAATGTTTATTTCTATGTTTGAAAACATGGATAACGAATATATGAAAGAACGTGCTGCGGACATTCGTGACGTAACAAAACGTGTTCTTGCACATTTACTAGGCATTAACTTCTCAAATCCTGGTACAATTTCTGAAGAAGTAATCATTATTGCTGAAGATTTAACACCATCTGATACAGCTCAGTTAAACCGTAAGTATGCAAAAGGTTTTACAACTGATATCGGTGGACGTACATCTCACTCTGCAATTATGGCTCGCTCTATGGAAATTCCAGCTGTTGTTGGTACGAAAGTTGTTATGGAGAAAATCCAAAACGGCGATATCGTAATCATCGATGGTTTAGATGGAGAAGTAATTGTTAATCCATCAGAAGAAACTCTTCGCTCGTTTGAAGAAAAGAAAGCGAAATTTGAAGAGCAAAAAGCTGAATGGGCAAAATTAAAAGATCAAGCTACTGTAACAAGTGATGGACATCACGTTGAGCTTGTTGCAAATATCGGAACACCAAATGATGTACAAGGTATTATCGATAATGGCGGAGAAGGCGTTGGTTTATACCGTACAGAATTCTTATACATGGGCCGTGATAATCTTCCAACAGAAGAAGAGCAGTTCGAAGCGTATAAAGCAGTTCTTGAAGGTGTAAAAGAAGGTCAACCTGTTGTTGTTCGTACACTTGACATCGGTGGAGATAAAGAGCTTCCATACTTACATTTACCAAAAGAAATGAACCCATTCTTAGGATACCGTGCAATTCGCTTATGTCTTGATGAGCAAGATGTGTTCCGTACACAACTTCGTGCATTACTTCGTGCTAGCGTATACGGTAACTTAAAAATTATGTTCCCAATGATTGCAACTCTTGATGAGTTCCGTCAAGCGAAAGCAATCCTATTAGAAGAAAAAGCGAAACTTGTAGAAGCGGGTACAACTGTTTCTGATTCTATTGAAGTGGGTATGATGGTTGAAATCCCAGCTTCAGCAGTATTAGCAGATCAATTTGCAAAAGAAGTTGATTTCTTCTCTATCGGAACAAACGACTTAATTCAATACACAATGGCTGCAGACCGTATGAACGAACAAGTATCTTACTTATACCAACCATATAACCCATCTATTTTACGTCTTGTAAAAATGGTTATCGATGCTGCTCATAAAGAAGGCAAATGGGCTGGTATGTGTGGTGAGATGGCGGGAGATTCACTTGCGATCCCATTATTATTAGGATTAGGTTTAGATGAGTTCAGTATGAGTGCAACATCTATTCTTCCTGCAAGAACACAACTAAGCAAGTTGTCAAAAGCAGAAATGGAAACATTAGCAGAAAAAGCATTAATGATGTCAACTGCTGAAGAAGTTGTTGAACTAGTTAAAAGTATATAATCAATAAAAAAACCTGAGTCGATTTGAAATCGGTCTCAGGTTTTTTCTATGAGAAAAGTAAAACTTATTTTCTTACTTTTGAAGATAAGGAACAAAATTAGATAGCGATAGCAACGATATCAGCTGGGCATACACGTAAAATACCAGTAAAAGTATTTCGGTTTTGATTGTGCTTATCGTCTTTATTGTTATCTTTGTTATCTTTGTCATTGTTATTACGAGCTAAAGCAGAGAAAAGAGCAACACCGTTACAGAAACCTTCAAAAATTACATTGTTGAAAGATCCAACACCTTTAACGCTTAATAGAGAAAGCTCTGTTCCAACTGAAATGCTAGCAAGTACGTTACATACAGCTGGTTGTTGTGGTCTAACTACTTCTTTCTCTTTCTCTTTCTCATGATGTCTGCACTCTCTTTCATGATGATGACAGTCTCTAAAGTTATCACAGCATCCAAATGATCCAAACATAATCCTCATCACCCCCTTCACACTTATAATCTATGTAAGTTCGGTAGTGAGTGACTGGACAGAGAGTGGAATTTTTTCTAGGGGAATTTCTCATTTTAAAAGACTAGCTGGGTGTTTATTACGGAATGATGTTTAAAATAGGATAGATATCACAAAAAAGTGTAAAGACCACCGAAATGAATGAAATAGGTAGCCTTTACACTTTTTTGCTTTTATATAAAACGATGATATATACAGGAAGAGCTAACAGTAGCGGTACAATGGATCGTGCAGTATGTTTTTCTGATTCTAATTGGAATGCTTCTTCTTTTGGAAATTGTAAAACTGAAATATTTGCAGCATCGCCAATAAAATATAGAAGCAGTACAGTTACTATGTAACATAAAAGTGCAATAAAGCTTCCGTATGAACTCAATGAAAATCCCTCTCTTGTTATCTATTTGTTATCATTGTATCATAATTGTAACAAAAACACACGGTTATATTTCGATGCTTTAACAAAATTCGACACGAAACGTCATTTATATGTATGTGAATAGCATGAAATTTACTGTTTTTTATGTGTGGATGTCGAATCATACATTTTAGTATTACGGATGTGTGACAGAATAAAAAAGAAACGAAGGTAATGAAATTACCTTCGTTTCTTTTTTATTCGTATGAAAGGGCAGTAAGACCCTCACACTGATTCAAGTTTCGCTTTATTATTTTGCCCATTCACTCACTTGTTCTACGCTCATTCGTGGTGCAGGATGGCCTTTTAAAGTTGATTCCCCAATTGTAATAAGCATAATTGGTACATAGCGAGATGAAACATTGAATTCTTCTGTAAGTGCTTGTGGGTTGAAACCACCAATCGCACAAGTATCCCAGCCAGTTGCTTTAGCTGCAAGCATAAGTTGCATTGCTGCTAAAGATGCATTTGAAAAGGCTGCATCTCTTGGGAATTGCTCACGGGCATATGCAGACTCAATATTTTTAGCTAAGCGTTCTTTTGCTTCTTCTTTCATAAATCCTTGTTCTACAATTGGACCATAAACGGGTTCAACGTTTTTATAAGCTTCTAAATCACCTAAAATAGCGACTACAGCAGAAGCATCAAGAATTTGTTGTTGGTTATAAGCAATTGGATGTAATCGTTTCTGTACATCTTCACCTTGAAATACAAGGAATTTCCAATGCTGTAAATTCCAAGCGGAAGGTGCTTGAGCAGCTCCCTTTAAAATCTCGTGTAACTCTGTAGATGAAATTTCTTTCTCTGGGTTGAATGCACGTGTAGATGTGCGTTCATATAAAACATTAAAAAAGTTTTCATTTGTCATTATATATCCTCCAAATTACATATCAAATTATGAAAAAAATACATGTAATATATTCTACTTACATTTTGTAAGTTATCGAATTTAAGAATATAATATCTTTATTTTAATTGTCAAGTTTTCAAGCGGAAGCTAGGGCATTCATACAAACGATACAATTCCTATAATCATACACTAAAAAAGGAATTTATAGAGTGAAAAAGCAAAGATAACATTCTCAATTAGCTTGTTAACATGTATCCCTCACTCATTAAAGTTTTTAGAGAACAGTTTTTTATAAAATGTTTGTGAGGAATTCTGTAGAACAAGATATATGAAGTGAGTGAAGACTAGTGATGAACATACTACATTTTTTATTAGAGAATACGGTTTTCCAAAATGTATTACAAGATCTTCAGTTAAATGTCCTTTATATAGAAAATGGATGCACACATCAACAAACGATAGAAAATATCCATCCAAAATGTATGTTTATAGCAAATAGTTTTGAAGAAGGAGAAGTATTATTTCAGAGGACTAAACCACATATTGTAATTATGTATGTAACAGATTTTTCTCAAATAAAATATATAAAGAATATGTATAATCCACAGAGTACATTTATTGTCATTTGGGATCAACAAATAACAAGCGAGTTTGCAGAGGTGCTTACGTTAGGAATACGTAATATTGTGATAGCCCCTGTGACTCCGCAAATGGTGTTAGAGGAAGTAAATAAAAGTTTATATCAGCTTTCTTTAGTGCGGCAAGTAAGTTTGCAACAAGAACTACTTCAAACGATGTTTGATTTTCGAAATGATCTATTATTTATAGTAGAAGACGATGAGATTGTTGATTGTAATACAAATTTTTTAGAGTTTTTCGGATATGAAAATTTGTTTGCTTATCGTGAGCAACATTTAGTATTTGCTGAACATCTTATTAGAGAAAATGGATACTATTCAACAACTCATGATATAACATGGTTAGATGATACATTATCATATGATAGAAGAATTAAGATGTCCAACTATGAAGGGGAAGTGTCAACTTTTTTATTGCGTGCGACACCATTGCCAGAAGATTTATCAAGATTTATTGTGAAGTGTACAGAGATTACCGAATTAGATGAAATCTATCAAGAACAAGAAAGACTTGCTATGATAGATTCGTTAACAGAGATTTATAATCGTTTGAAATTCCAACAAATACTCGAGGCAGAATGGGATAATGCGATGCGTAATAATGAAAACATAGCACTTATTTTATTTGATATAGATAATTTTAAAGCAGTAAATGACACGTATGGCCATGATTTTGGTGACTTAGCATTAATTGAGCTTGCAGAGCTCATGAAATCTAAAGTGGAGCAGCAACATGTATTTGCTAGGTGGGGAGGAGAAGAATTTATTATTTTAGTAACGAATACAGTAGAAAAAGAAGCATTTCAAGTTGCGGAATCATTACGATTTTTCATTGAAACAAAGCAATTCTCAGGGATTTCGAAATTAACAGCGAGCTTTGGAGTTGCATTATATGAAAAAGGGATTACAAGAGAAGAATTAATGCAACGAGCGGATATTGCATTATATGAAGCGAAAAAAAATGGGAAAAATCAAGTGTGTGTATATAGAAAAGAAAAAAAGTGATTTTTCGCAACAAATTGTTGCGATTTTTTTTTATTACTTGATAATAGAGTGTAGGGGGGATTTTGAACGAAGGAATTATGGAGGAACAAAATGATAAAAAAAATAATGATGATAGTTTCAATATGTGCTTTAGTTTGTGGAGGAGTATACTATTTTCTCTATAATTCTAATATAAAGGAAAATAAAGAATTAACAACTAAGGTGAATCCTGCTGTTGAATCAGAAGTACAAGAGAATATAGAAGAAGAAAAAGAAAAGCAAATTGATTACGCTAGCATATCTCAAAAATTAGATCAATATTTAGTCGGAAAGCAATTCAATGGAACAGTTTTGGTAACAGATAAAGAGCATGTTATATTGAATAAAGGATATGGGTATGCTGATGTTCAAAATAAAATAGAAAATACGCCTCACACAAAATATCGTATCGGTTCTATTACGAAAACAGTTGTGGCTACATCTATTTTACAACTGCAGGATCAAGGTAAGCTAAATATTCAAGATAATGTAAATAAATATATTCCTTCATTTCCGGAGAATAAAAATATTACGTTATATCATTTATTAACGCATACCTCTGGTTTACCTGAACACGCAAAAGGCAATGTTAATGCTGCTTCCCGTTTACAGTTAATTAATTGGATTGGACGTCAAAATTTAGAATTTCCTGCAGGAACAGGTTGGAGATATACAGATTATAATTATATGGTGCTTGCCTATATAATAGAACATATATCGAAAAAACCTTTAGGAGATTATATAAAAGAAAATATATTTACAAAAGCAGATATGTATGAATCTGGTATGGGAAATATGGTACCTGGAGATAAAAATTTTACAAAGGGTTATGTGAAAAAAAATCAAGAGCTTGTACCAGCGCAGAAGGTAGGCATAGATTGGCTATATGGTTGTGGTGAGATGTATACGACAGTTGGAGATATGAAGAAATTAGACGAAGCAATTATAAATGGAAAACTTCTTTCTGAACAAAGTATACAAGCGATGTTTTCACCTTCACCAGAACGAAAATATGCATTTAGTTTTTACATATATCCGGATTATTTTCATAATCATGGTGTACTATCTGGTTGGAACACTTTCAATAATTTTAATAAAGAAAAAGGGACTTTTGTTATTTTATTTTCAAATGTGAAAAATAGTATGGATGATGACTTCAATAAAGATTTCCGAAAGATGGTAAGTGATTTATTAGAACAAAGGGGATGAGAAAATGAAACATAAAAATGTATCAATTGGTTTCATTGGTATTGGTGTAATGGGAAAAAGTATGGTGCGTCATTTCATGCAAGACGGTCATACAGTATATGTATATAATAGAACAAAATCGAAAACAGACTCTTTAGTACAAGATGGTGCAAATTGGTGTGATACACCGAAAGAGTTAGTAAAGCAAGTTGATGTTGTAATGACAATGGTTGGGTATCCACATGATGTAGAAGAAGTGTACTTTGGGATAGATGGAATTTTGGAGAATGCAAATGAAGGTACGATTGCAATTGATTTCACGACATCTACACCAACATTGGCAAAACGTATTAATGAAGCCGGTAAAAGTAAGAATGTATATACGTTAGATGCACCTGTATCTGGAGGAGACGTTGGTGCGAAAGAAGCAAGACTCGCAATTATGGTCGGTGGAGAGAAAGAAATATATGATAGATGTTTACCGTTATTTGAAAAACTAGGAACAAATATTCAGTTGCAAGGGCCTGCTGGAAGTGGACAACATACAAAAATGTGCAATCAAATTGCGATTGCTTCTAATATGATTGGAGTATGTGAAGCTGTTGCTTATGCAAAAAAGGCTGGATTAGATCCTGATAAAGTATTGGAGAGTATTTCAACGGGAGCAGCAGGTAGCTGGTCATTAAGTAATTTAGCTCCTCGAATGTTAAAGGGAGATTTTGAACCAGGTTTTTATGTAAAGCATTTTATGAAAGATATGAAGATCGCGTTAGATGAGGCTGAAAGATTACAATTACCAGTACCAGGTTTAAGTTTGGCGAAGGAATTGTATGAAGAGCTAATAAAAGATGGGGAAGAAAATAGCGGAACACAAGTGTTATACAAAAAATATGTAAGGGGGTAAATGAGATGGATCTTCAAAAATTTGATGAGATGATTGATACTGTACAAAGAGCAACATGTATACAAATTAATGAAAAACAAAAAGAAGCTTTTAAACAAAAATATGATTTTGAACCGAATTTCGAATATGGAAGAGATGAGAAAGGGCATTACGTTATTCGAACTTCAAAAAAGATGCTAGAAGAAATGGAATTTTATTTGGCATTGAAATATGATCGAGATGGAGTTGACCTTTACATGGAAGCGGAGATTGATGGTATATATCATGTATCTGTTAGCTATAGTGAAGACGCTTTGCACCTACAAGAATTGTTTCAATTTCTAGAAGAAAAAAAATAAAAGTCCTCATTTGAGGACTTTTATTTTTAATTTTGTAATTATAAGCTAGAAGCCCGGCGGCATCGTTCCATTGGGAATGGAATAACTTGCGCGATGTGATTAGGACCAAATTGTTTTGTACGAGCATGGCGTATTATATAAAATGCACACAGAATTGAAACAGGAATAGCACCGAACAACCCGAAAAATAAAGCGCTTACACAAGATGCAACAAAACCTAAAACACCAACTTCTAATTCTTCCATAATAGCTCCTAGAATAATAGGAAGTGCTCCACACGTAACCCCTAGTATAAGTGCGATAAGTAAACTCATGATTATCCCCCTCTGTTTGCGATATTTTTTCCTTCTTAGTTAATTGTAGTATATCATATATAAAACAGAATTTTCAGAAAAAATTCAAAAAAAGTTCAATAAATGTTCAAAAAGTATTAATAAATATACTTGAAAAATTGAAGGGAGAGATTGTACTGAAAAGAAGGAATAATACGGTTAGAACCATAAAAAATCAGGCTTATTTCAAAATGAAATAAGCCTGTTCCATAGGAGGATGTATATATGTAGAGTGAATAAAAGGTTGGAAAAGGGGGTCCAAGACCTTTTATTCAACTAACTACCTTAATAGATTGGAACCCAACCTTCAGTTGTAACAAAAATACGAATAGCTACAACTTGACGATCATCTTGCAAGGTAAAATAATGTCTTGCATTTTCAGGAACAGATATGAGATCGCCTGGCTCAAGTTCAACGTCAAAGAATGTCCCATCTTTTCCTTCAATGGCAAAGATGCCATGACCACTAACAATAAAGCGAACTTCATCATCAGTATGATGGTGTTCTTTTTGAAAATTAATTAATAATTCGTCAAGGTTAGGTGTGCTATTTGAAAGTGAAATTACATCATGTGCTTTATAACCTCGGCGTGCTGAAACATCAGCAATTTCTTTTGAAAACACAGCTAATATTTCAGCTTTGTTTTCATCTGTTAATGAGTAATTTTCTTTTAAATGAGTAGGAAGTTTGGAAATATTCCATTTCTCATATAAAACGCCTTCCTCTTGTAGAAATTTTGATACTTCCACTTCATTTTCAATGCGAGTATTTATTTCATGAATACGAATTTGCGCCATTAGAAACGCCTCCTTGAATTGATAATAGTTTTATATGAAATTGGAATAAAAACTCATAAGCTTCTAATCTTTTCTTTGCATCAAAGCTATCTCGGCCCCATACGGTAATACCATGGTTACGGATTAATACTGCCCCCGAATCTCCCTGTATATGCTTGCGGAAGTTTTCTCCAAGCGTTGGGATATGAGCATGGTTTTCGATAATAGGAATGTGAATTGTTGCATCTTCTTCCCAAATATCGAGAGCTTTAATAATTTCTTGATTTTGAAGTGTGACTGCATCACTATATAAATTTGTGATAACATTGTTATCAGTTGTATGAACATGAAGGACACACCCAGCATTCGTATTGTTATAAATATGTGTATGCAAGATTGTTTCTGCTGAAGGGCGTAATTCAGTCTCTAATACGGGAACCCCTAGATGATCTACTAGTAGAAAGTCATCTGGAGTCGTTTTTGTTTTATCTTTACCGCTTGCTGTAATGAGAAAAGTGAGTGGTTCATGACTAACCTTTATAGAAATATTACCACTCGTTGCTGGAAACCAATTTCGTGTTGTTAATTCTTTTTTTATCTCGCTTAAGTCATACCATTGACGAAAAAGTTGTTTCATAATTTCACCTCCAACAAATGTTTTAATTCAGTTTGAACATCGTGAAACGTTTCAAATGCTGTATAAGAAATATGATTTTCTTCGCATTTTGTAATAAGGAAATCACGAGCGAACACTTTATCCGCTTGTTTCGCAGCTTGTAAATCGGTAATTGAATCTCCAATTACAATATGGAAGTCATTCGTATCACTCAATTTACGGATGAGTGATGATTTACATAATCCGCAATGATTTTGACAAAGACGATCACAAGGATGAGGCCAATTCACCGTAATGTATTCATTTGAAAAATCTGTTTCATTACAGTAAATTTGCTCTTTTGGAATGAGTCCTTGTAAGAGTGGATAGACGAAGAAATCCATTCCACCTGATATAACATAAAAGGAAATATTGTTTTCATTTACAAATTGTATAAATTCATGAAAACCGTTACGAATTTCAGCAGTCTCTATTAAAAATTGAATAATTTCATCGTGCAGATTAGTAGGTATGAATTGAAATAATTGAGAAACACCTTCTTGAATAGATAGCTCTTGTGATAAAATTTTATTCTTTACTTCTTCAGCTTCTGGTGGTGCGAATTTTTCCATAATGGACATAATGTTATCATTATTTGTAATCGTGCCATCGAAATCACAAAATACTTGAATACTCATAATTTCACCTCATGAGAGGGATTTCCCCATATTTGTAGTGCGCTATGCAAATTTATGTCATCTACTTCATGGAGTGGTTTATTTTGCAAAGTAGCATCAATTGCAGCACGGAAAGCTTTACCGCCGCCCTGCGCCCCATTTGGATGTCCATGTATCCCGCCGCCAGCATTAATAACAACATCTTTACCGAAATCTCGTACAATAAAGGGAACGAAACCAGGATGAATACCAGCAGACGGAACAGAAAAGCTCTTCTTGAAAAATACATCGTCTTCAGTTAAATATTTTGAGATAGCAAGAGCCTCCTCTTTTTCTAGCGCAACACTTCCGTATGGAGATGGGAATAATGAAAAGTCAGCCCCAGCATAACGGAGTAGCTTTCCAAGTAATAATGGTGATGAAACTCCATATAACTTGGATGCTGAATAAGCACCACTTACAGCAGGATGTGCCATAATAGGAACTGGGATTTCATCATCTTCTGCAAGTGATTGTAGTACATCTAGTCCGTAAGAGAATACGTTAAATAATAGAATATCGGCTCCAGCTTGCACTGCACGTTTCGCATTTTCTTTTAAATCAAAAGTTCGTCCTGTTAAATTTACGGCATATAACGTTTTATGTCCGTACGTTTCATATACGGATTGTAAAACTTCTTTTCCAGATATGATGCGTTTCGTAAGTGGTGTTAATGCATTTTCAAATAATATTTCATCATCTTTTACGATATCTACACCACCAATTGCTTGATCGCGTAATTGCGTTTTTAAATACCCAATATTTCGTCCAATCATTCCTTTAAAAATACTCATTAAAAGGGGACGATCATGTACTTGTAAAAGATTTCGAATACCATCTATCCCGAATTTTGGACCAGGAAAATGTTTTTTTAACTCGTCTGAAAAAGTTAAGTCAATTAATTTTACTTCGCCATCAAGGGATAGCTTTCCGAATGTAGTTGTTAAAATAGCTGGTAAATCTGGACTGAAATTTAATAACGGATATTCAATTTTAATAATCCCGCGTGTTACTTTTTTACGTAAATACGAATTGGTATGTTCATGTTCAGCTAATTCCTCAACATGAATGACGTTGCCTTTATGTTGTTTTAATTGTTCTTGCAATAAATGCGGCAAATGAGTCCAAGAGCCAATTGTTAAACCGAGTGCAATTTGTTCAGCTTTTTTTTCTAAGTTATGTGAATCATCATGGATTAAATATGTCGCTATAATTCCGCTCATTGTTATAACCTCCTAGTTAAATAAAAAAACCTCTCAGCTAAGGAGAGGTTTTTTTACAACCAGCTCCTTATCTGTCAGCGTAATGCTGCGAGAATTAGCACCGTGTCTACAATTGTAGATCGGTTGCCGGGTTTCGTCGGGCTCGTCCCTCCACCTGCTCTTGATAAGAAGTATTTAGAAATGTTTAAATTTTTAAGATAACTGAATTTTGTCAGATATTTTTCATGTTGTCAATTACTTTTTGAAAAAATTTAATTTATCGATTCGATTAATGGCTTCTCGTAATCTATCTTCTGTATGCAAGAGACCAACGCGGACGTACCCTTCACCATGCTCACCAAATCCAACACCAGGAGCAACTGCGACATGTGCTTTTTCTAGTAAAATATTAGAAAATTGCTCAGAAGTATATCCTTTTGGAACAGGAAGCCATGCAAAAAATGACCCTGTTGGAATGTCTACATTCCAACCAATTGAGTGACAAGCTGAAATAAGAGCGTTTCTTCGAGATTCGTAACTATTTACAAGGTCTATTACGCAAGACTGTGAACTTAATAGTGCTTCGCGGGCAGCATCTTGAATGGCACCAAAAATACTAACATACATATGATCTTGTAATAAGTTAATTGTTTCAATGACACTTTCATTCCCTACCGCAAAAGCGATGCGCCAGCCAGCCATATTGAAAGTTTTCGATAACGTGTAAATTTCGATTCCTGTATCTTTGGCACCATCTGCTTGTAAGAAACTAACAGGTTTTTGACCATCGAATCCAATCGCACCGTAAGCAAAATCATGAACGACTAATATATTATGTTTATTAGCAAAATGAATGGTTTCATCAAAGAAATCTTTTGATGCAGTAGCACCGGTCGGATTATTTGGATAGTTTAAAAACATTAATTTTGCACGCTCGGCAATAGAGTCGTCAATTTTTGTATAATCTGGTAAAAACTTATTTTCTGCAATAAGCGGCATTGTTTCAAATTGTGCTTTCGCTAAAGCAACTCCTGATAAATAATCTGGATAGCCTGGATCGGGAACGAGAATTGTATCACCAGGGTTTGTAAAGCAAACTGGTAATTCTACTAATCCAGCCTTTCCACCAAACAATATAGCAACTTCAGTTTTCGGATTTACTACTACATCATATTCACGTTGATAGAATGTTGCCACGGCTTCTTTTAAGCTTTCATGTCCGCGAAATGGCGGATATTTATGATGAATGGTCTTTTCTGCAGCATCTTGCAAAGCTTTTACGATATGCTGCGGTGTTGGTTGATCTGGATTACCTTGACCTAGATTAATAACATCGTGACCAGCTGCTACAACTTTGTTAACTTTTGCAACAAGTGAAGCGAAAAATTGTGTTGGCAATGATGTTACTATCTCAGAAGGTTGAAATGATTTCATACTTTCCACCTCTTTTGAAAGTTGTTACAATTCTAGTGACAAATGATATAATCTTTCCAGTATTTTGTAAAGAAAAAAATAAGAATGGGGCTGAAAAAATGAAAGTCGCATGTATTCAAATGGATATTGTCTTTGGAGATGTAGAAAAAAATATTGAGAATGCTAAAAATAAAATAAGTGAAGCGATGAAAGAAAGACCAGATGTTATTGTTTTACCAGAACTATGGACAACAGGTTATGATTTAACGAGACTCTCTGAAATTGCAGATAGGGATGGATTGGAAACGAAAGAAAAGTTGATAGAATGGTCGAAACAATATGGTGTACATATTGTTGGTGGTTCTATAGCAAAGCAAACGGAACAAGGTGTTACAAATACAATGTATGTTGTAACGAATAAAGGAGAACTAGTCAATGAATATAGTAAAGTGCATTTATTTCAGCTTATGGATGAACATAAATATTTAATCGCTGGAAATCGTACTGGTGAATTTAAGTTAGATGATGTAGAGTGCGCCGGCACCATTTGCTATGATATTCGTTTTCCGGAGTGGATGCGCGTTCATACTGCTAAAGGTGCAAAAGTTTTATTTGTTGTAGCTGAATGGCCATTAGTTCGTTTAGCGCATTGGCGTTTACTATTACAAGCAAGAGCAGTTGAAAATCAGTGTTATGTTGTAGCATGTAATAGGGCAGGGAAGGATCCAAATAATGAGTTTGCTGGCCATTCTTTAATTGTCGATCCTTGGGGCGAAGTTGTTGTAGAAGCAAATGAAGAAGAATCAATTCTATTTGGAGAGCTTACATTCGAGAAAATTAAAGAAGTACGCAAAGGAATTCCAGTTTTTGCGGATCGACGTCCAGAATTATACAAATAAAATGTTGACAAGTGATTTTTATTCTTGGTATAGTCTTCAACATAAAGTTAAAAATTCTAAAAAATTATACAACTCTTATCAAGAGCAGGTGGAGGGATTTGGCCCGATGAAGCCCAGCAACCGACCGTAATACCATTGTGAAATGGGGCGTTTATGACGCCAAAAGGCACGGTGCTAATTCCAGCAGAAAGTAAAACTTTCTGGCAGATAAGAGGGGAGAAGATAAACTTCAAACCTCTTTCTTAGTGGAAAGAGGTTTTTCTGTGTTAGAAAAACCTCTGAATTAAAAAAAGGGGGAGAAGACGATGGGATATTATTCATTAACAGAAGTAACCGCTGTACAATATGCGAAAGAACATGGCTATTTTGAAAAGAAAGCAAATGTAGTTTGTCATGAAATTGGAGATGGAAATTTAAATTACGTGTTCAAATTAGATGATGGAGAGAAGTCTATTATAATAAAACAAGCACTACCATATGCGAAAGTAGTTGGTGAGAGCTGGCCATTGTCTATAAAAAGAGCAACGATTGAAAGTAAAGCATTACAAATTTTCGCGAAGTATGTACCTGAATATGTGCCGGTAGTGTACAGTCATGATGAAGAGTTAGCAGTAACAGTCATAGAAGACTTATCAAGATTAACTATTACAAGAAAAGGATTAATAGATGGAGAAGAGTATCCACTTCTATCCCAGCATATCGGTCGTTTTCTAGCGAATGTTTTATTTTATACTTCAGATTTTGGTTTACAGTCAGAAGAAAAAAGGGTACTAGAAGGTACATTTGTAAACCCAGATCTTTGTAAAATAACAGAAGATTTAGTATTTACAGACCCGTTTGGTCATTACGATACGAATGATTATGAACCGGAGTTACAATTAACGATTGATGAACTGTGGAGTGACAAAACTTTAAAGTTAAAAGTTGCACAGTATAAGTATAAATTTTTAACGAGAAAAGAGGCACTCATTCATGGAGATTTACATACTGGAAGTATTTTTTCATCACCTTCTGAAACGAAAGTGATTGACCCAGAATTTGCAACGTACGGTCCATTTGGATTTGACATCGGGCAATTTATTGCAAATCTATTATTAAATGCTCTATCTAGAGAGGAAGAACAGAGAAGTGTGCTATTTTTCCATATTGAGAAAACATGGAGCTATTTCGTAGACACTTTTACGAAGTTATGGATTGGAGAAGGTGTAGAAGCATATACGAAAGAGAAACAATGGTTGCCGATTATTTTGCAAAATATTTTTACGGATGTGGTCGGATTTGCTGGATGTGAGCTTATCCGAAGAACAATTGGCTTAGCACATGTAGCTGATTTAGATGAAATAGCAAATAAAGAAACGAGAATTCAAGCTAAGAAACAAGCGTTATCCTTAGGTAGAGAACTAATAAAATATGAATCTAAAAACGCTGATATTCAACTGTTCCGAGCATTATTCCAACAGACAGTTTCTGGAGGGGTAAAAGCATGAGTACAGTTGTTACGATTCCGAGGTCTGTCAGTTGGAAAGGTGATGCCATTGCAGTATTAAATCAAACAAAGTTGCCGCATAGCACAGAATACAAAACATTAACGACGATTGAAGAGGTATGGAAAAGTATTGTCATGCTAGAAGTACGAGGAGCACCTGCAATTGGAATTGTAGCTGCATTTGGCTTGGCGCTTGCATCAAAAAAATATACTACTTTACATATTGAAGAATTTCAAAAGAAGTTTAATAGAGATTGTAATTATTTAGGGACGTCACGCCCGACAGCAGTCAATTTATTTTGGGCAATCGATCGTATGAGAGAATCTATTCAAGAAATTACTACAATAAAAGAAGCGCAAAAAATATTAGAAGAAGAAGCGCTTCGTATTCAGCAAGAAGATGAAGCGGTATGCCGGAGTATTGGAGAACATGCATTAACATGCTTTAAAGACGGTGATAACATTTTAACAATTTGTAACGCTGGCAGTATTGCAACTGCTAAATATGGTACTGCATTAGCACCGTTTTATATTGGGAAAGAAAAAGGTGTACATTTACATGCATATGCATGTGAAACGAGACCAGTTTTACAAGGCGGTCGCTTAACGACTTGGGAATTAAAACAGGCAGGTATTGATGTAACACTTATTACAGATAATACGGCAGCTCATGCTATTCAAACGAAAGAAATCAACGCAATTATTGTAGGAGCGGACCGAATTGTCGCAAATGGGGATACAGCAAATAAAATCGGAACGATGAATTTAGCTATATTAGCAAAGTATTTCGATATCCCGTTCTACGTTGCAGCTCCACTATCTACATTTGATATTACGAAACAAACAGGTGCAGAAATTGTTATTGAAGAAAGAGATGAAACAGAAGTTACGAAAATTTTTGGGAAACAGGTAACGCCAGTTGGAACTACTGTTTATAATCCTGCATTTGATGTAACACCGAATGAATTAATTACAGGTATTATTACTGAGCAAGGTATTATACGTGGAGATTATAAGCGAGAAATTGCATCATTGTTCGAAAAAACAAGCTAATACATAATAGCTTGTTTTTCTATGCCTAAATGTGTTCTTTTTTCTTATTTATATAATGAAAGGAGGAGAAAAAGATGGAAGAGTGGATCAAGATGATAGGTAATGTAGGGTTTCCAATTGTTGTAACATTATATTTACTTCATCGAATTGAAAGTAAATTAGATGGGGTAATTGTTGCAATAGAGAAGTTGCCACGGCAATTACTACAGTATGATGATCCTCGCGATAAAAAATAAAGTTTGCTCTTCGTGAGCAAACTTTATTTTTTATTGAGCAGTATAACCACCATCGATAACGACAGCTTGTCCAGTTATACCTTTAGCTTTTTCGCTCGCTAAAAACATCGCATAATCAGCAATCTCTTGTACTTGTAATAAGCGTTTTTGTGGGACAAGTGGATAAATGACATCCTCTAGAACATTTTCAAGTGGTACATTTCGTGTAGTGGCCAAGTCTTGTAATTGATTCCGTACGAGAGGGGTATCGACATAACCGGGACAAAGCGCATTAACAGTAATTCCGTGAGTAGCCCCTTCTAAAGCGGCAACTTTTGTTAATCCAATTACACCATGTTTTGCGCTATTATAAGCAGCTTTTCCAGCGAATCCAACGAGGCCATTAATGGAAGCTACATTAATAATTCGGCCATATTTTTGCTTTTTCATAATGGGAAAGGCATGCTTAACGGCGATAAAAGGAGCGATTTGCATAATTTTAATTAGTAGCTCGAATTTTTCGGTTGGAAAATCTTCAATTGGTGAAACGTGTTGCATGCCTGCATTATTAATTAATATGTCTAATGAACCGAAATGAGTAACAGTTTGAGAAATGGATGCTTCTATTTCTTCTTCGGATGTAACATCACATTTTAAGCCGATAGCTTGAAAGCCCTCTTTTTGTAGTTGTTCAGCAGCTTCTTTTGCACGTTCTTCAAGACGATCGGTAATAACAACTTTTGCCCCTTCTTTTGCAAAAGCGTTTCCCATTTCATATCCAATACCACTTGCAGCACCTGTTAAAAAAACAACTCGATTTGTAACCATGATGAAAAACATCCCTTCGTAATAAAGTTCTCATATTGCTCTATTTAGAGAGTGGATAAGAAAAATCCTGCAAAGATTTGGAAAAATATTGTTAGCTATCTTGTTTTGCAAAATAGTCTCTGCTATACTATTTTGTAAAGCAAGATACTTACGCTTATCTATCTTGTAAAACAAGATAGTAGGAGGATTTGAATTATGTCGACAAGTCAAATGCTGAAAGGGATTTTAGAAGGATGCTTACTTGCTATTATTTCTGAAGGTGAAATATACGGTTATGAAATGAGTGAGAAGCTAGCAAAGTATGGCTTTACAATGGCGAGTGAGGGAAGTATTTATCCGTTATTAATACGAATGCAAAAAGAAGGATTCATAAAAAGTGTAATGAAGGAATCCCCATCTGGTCCAAAACGGAAGTATTACACGTTAACAGAAGATGGCGAAGATGCACTGGATGAATTTATGGATCGCTGGGAAGCGATGCAAAGTAGTGTGGAACGTCTACTTGAAGGGAAGGGGAGAAGAAAATAATGCTATCAAATGAAGCACGAAAGTTTTTATTAGATATGAGGTTGTTTTTGACTGCAAAGAGTGTGAAAGAAAGCGATATTGAAAGCTTTATTGAAGACGCAGAACTTCATTTAATAGAAGGTGAGAGTAATGGAAAAAGCGTAGAAGAAATTTTCGGAAGCTCACCGAAAGAATACGCAAATGAACTTGTAAAAGTGATGGAAAGAGATAGACAGGAAACGTGGAAGCAAATTGGTTTTACAGTAATGAATATCGTATCGTTTTGGATTATTGCTTCTGTTCTAATAGTAAATAACGGACTATTACAGATGTCACTTATTCAGTGCGTTGGATATAGTTTGTCATTAATTTTAGTTGTGATAGGTCCTAATTTTCTACTTCGCAAAATGACTTTCGTAACAAGTTTTACAAAAACATGGTTTGCTATGTGGTCGTTAGTCATAATCACACCAATGTTTCTAATAGGGGCTGTAACGATATTAGATGTGATTTATCCTACAAAAATGTTTATATTCACCCAAATGCAAAGTTATATATTAGCTGGTAGTATTTTCATCATTACAGTAGCAATAAATATATATTTTAATGGATGGTTTAAAAACTTATATTTAATCATCCCGCTTTCTATTATGTTAGTGTTTAAAACATTTACATCAGAAGACCTTGTTCCAATGTTATTTCAAATTATATGTTTATACGGAAGTTTGTTTATTTTAATTTTCCTTGAAATTATGATGAAGACGAATAGAAGAGAAGCGATTAAATAAGGGAGGGAGTATCATGCAGATTTCTAAAGAAGGAGAAAAATTTTTAATTGATACGAAAGTGTATTTAATAACGAAAGGAATGAAAGAAGAAGATGTTGACGCTTTTTTAGAAGATGCAGAACTTCATTTAATTGAAGGTGAGAAAGAAGGGAAAACGGTAAGTGATATATTTGGTGATTCGCCAAAAGAGTATGCGGAAGAATTAGCGAAAGAGATGGAGAAAGATAAAGGCGGGAGTATAAAGAGTATTTTAGGAATGATAATTGGTATTGGCGGGTATTGGTTACTTACAAATATTTTATTTGAAAGCCCAAATCATGAATTTACATTAACGAATGTACAATTAATTGGATACCCAATTGTTTTAATGATTACGATTGTAGGAATTATATTTGCTTTTAAAATGTCATCATTTAAGAGTAAAATAAAAGAATTTAGCATTATTTATGTAGCAGCATTGCTACCGATTTTATTACTAGTATTATTAATGTTTATGAATAAATGGTATGGGACACCTGTATTACAATTAACGACTATACAAAGTTATATACTAGCTGGAGTTATCTTGTTAGTACTGTTAATTGGAGAAGCATACATACTTGGCTGGATTGGGATATTAACTGTTATTGTCCCGCTATTCATTATGTTTGTATTTAAAGAATTAGGGAAGAACAACCCATATTGGGGAATGCTAGAGCCGTTACTTCTGTACGGAAGTTTATATGTATTAATGAGATGGTCTTTGAAAATTGAGGAGAAAAAAACTGTAAGCTAGCTTTATATTAATAGCGAACGAACTGAATTTTTTATTAAGAGGAGAACAAATATGCAAAGTATATTTCTAGGTATATTGTCTATTACATTTTTAGGTTTAACGATTTTTGGGCTATATACTACCTTTTCGAAAAAGGTACACGATGACTATTTCGATACTTTATTAGATGACACATCAGGTTATGTTTTGTTCTTCGGTTTAATAGGAAAGTGGCTGCTCTGGATATGCAAAAAAATATTTCCAAAGAAATATTATATAGGGATTTTTAGAGTAATTGTATTTATGTTTAGTTGTATATTTGCATCCGTTGCAGCCGGAATGTGGTTTATTGATTGGAATCTATTGTTTTAAACAGTAACAAAATCGTTACTGTTTTTTTCTTTGCAATAAAGAGCTTTGTAAAGAGAGAGCTTTTTGTTCGTTCGTTAATAGAGACTGAATATGGACATTTTCAGGGCGAGGGACGATCGGATACATAAGATTTGTTGGAGAAGGATGGTGCTCCGAGCCAGTTGGGGAATGAGGATCTGCGTGAGTAAGTTTTCCGTGAACACGTCTTGTAAATAAAATATGACCAATTTCATGAGCGAGCGTATATATATTTTTCATAGGAGCAGCCGAGTTTGTTAAAACGATATACCCTGTAAGTTGCTGTTGTTTTGCTAAAGAGTAGGCACAGGCAATTACTGCTGTTTCTTTGAAATAATCACTGCCAATATAACAAATGTAAAGGTCGCATTCAGGAGCTTCATTTACACAAGTTTGAAAAAAGGATGCTAATTTTTCCTGACTTTGAATAGAATCTTTATAACTAATTTCACGGTCAGAAAAACGAAAAAGTTCATTTAAAACAATTACTTCTTGAATTTGAAATGTAATGGGGTGCCAAATTGATTCTGCAACTGCTAAATCTTTTGCAATACGGTCATCAGAAATATCGGCGCCTGGCGTAATGCAAATACATATATTGACGTATGGATCCATAAGGAACACCTCAACTGAAAAAATTCTTTCTATAATATATGTTGGGAAAAGATCCTATGTATGGATAAACGCCTTGTTTATTACAAGTCGAAAAAATTTCATAGTTCTATAACATGGTTTGGCTGTCTTTTTGATATAGTAAAGGAAAGGGGGAGAATATATGTATACATTAAAAATCGTTTCAGACAGAGAAGCACTGTATCAATTTGCAAGTTATGTAAGAGTTGTACAAGGGGTGGAAGATGTATATGTAGAGGTGGGAGAACCTTTATATGAACATCCTTTAATGAAATTTTATGTACATATTAAGCTTGAGGAAACATATGAGCAACATAAAGCGTTACAAGAAATAGCAAGATTAGTAGAATTAGGGCGTTTTACATATGTCCATTATCGTAATGATGAAATAGAAGAAGCTTTTGAAGCTGTAAAATATGAAAGTTTTAAGAAATAAAGGTGAAAAAAGGGAGCGAAAGCTTCCTTTTTTTCTTTAAAATTACATCAACAAAAGGAGAAAAATTTTGTTATGATAAGGGAGGGTGAGGAAAGGAGAGTTTACATATTGGGGTATATTGAAGAGTTACGCAAAGTCGTTGGTACAAGGCCGCTTATTCTAGTAGGATCAGCAATTATTATCTTAAATGATAATCAAGAAGTATTGCTTCAATATCGTTCAGATACATATGATTGGGGTGTACCTGGTGGAGCGATGGAGCTAGGAGAAACGACAGAAGAAACTGCTCGTAGAGAACTATTTGAAGAGACGGGACTAAATGCGAAAATTATGCAATTTATCGGGGTTCTTTCGGGAAAAGAAGTGTACTTCCAATATCCAAATGGAGATGAAATTTTTAATGTCATTCATCTGTATCAGGGGCATCATGTGAGCGGGGAATTAAGGCTTGACCATGAAGGATTACAGCTTCAATATTTTCCTGTAGATAAGTTACCGAATTTGAATAAAACAACTGAGAAAATTCTACAAAAATTTCTATATGCATTAACAGAATAGAAGGTTAATTCCTTCTATTTTTATTATATTAAATATTTTGATTTTTTAGTATGTTTATAGTATGATAGGTGTAGACATACATCTTATGGAATTTCACCTAAAAACTGACTAGGGTACATAAGAGAGGGGCAAGTGCAAAATGCATAATGTTGTTATTACAGCTGCAGTTCGTTCGCCAATTGGAACTTTTGGGGGAGCGCTAAAAAATGTAACGCCAGTAGAATTAGCTGTTCCTGTACTTCAGGAAGCTGTAAAACGAGGCGGGGTAGAACCACACGAAGTTGATGAAGTGATTTTAGGTCATTGTATTCAAAGAACTGATGAAGCAAATACGGCAAGAACGGCTGCATTAGCGGCAGGATTTCCTGACACAGTTACAGGTTATACAATCCAACGCCAATGTTCTTCAGGTATGCAAGCAATTATGTCGGCTGCAATGCAAATTCAATTAGGTGTAAGTGAAGTTGTCGTTGCAGGTGGAGTAGAAGCAATGAGTTCAAGCCCTTATGCATTAAAACAACACCGCTGGGGACAACGCCTACAACACGGAGAAATTCGTGATACGGTGTGGGAAGTATTAGAAGATCCAATTCATCATATTATGATGGGGGAAACAGCGGAAAATTTAGTTGAACAATATGAAATTACAAGAGAGGAACAAGATGAAGTTGCGCTTCGTAGTCATACATTGGCATTGAAGGCAATCGAGTCTGGATACTTTGACGATCAAATTGTTCCTATTACAATAAAAGAACGTAGAAAAGAAGTAGTATTTTCAAAGGATGAACATCCACGTGCTGACATTACAGCAGAAAAATTAGCAGGATTAAAACCAGCTTTCCGTAAAGACGGATCTGTAACGGCAGGGAATGCATCTGGCCTGAATGACGGAAGTGCGGTTCTAGTATTAATGAGCGAAGAAAAAGCGAAAGAAAAAGGCTTACAACCGTTAGCTAGAATTGTTGGATATTCAGTAGCTGGAGTAGATCCTAAAATTATGGGTATTGGACCAGCACCAGCAATTCGTAAAGGGTTAGAAAAAGTAGATTGGTCATTAGAAGATGCAGATTTACTGGAAATTAATGAAGCTTTCGCTGCACAATACTTAGCTGTAGAGAAAGAATTAGGTTTAGATCGTGAAAAAGTGAATGTAAACGGTAGTGGTGTAGGACTTGGACATCCAATCGGTTGTACAGGAGCTCGTATTACTGTAAGTTTAATTCATGAATTAAAAAGACGCGGGTTAGAAAAAGGAATTGCCTCTCTATGCGTCGGCGGCGGTATTGGAGTAGCATTATTTATAGAAGCACTATAAAAAAGAAGCAGCAATCGCTGCTTCTTTTTTTATGATTCAAATAAATGATGAAATAATCGATCACGATTTTCAAAGAAAAGTTTCGTCGTTTGGTAATGCTCAGTTTCTTCTAATGTGGATTCATGAATCCCTTCTTGTGTTAAAGAATATATAGTGGATTCAGGATAAGCCATTAAAATAGGAGAATGCGTTGCGATAACAAATTGTGAACCTTGTTCCGCTAGTTCATGCATTCGAATGAGCATAGAAAGTTGTCTCATTGGTGATAGAGCGGCCTCGGGCTCATCTAAAATGTATAAGCCTTGTCCTGAAAAACGATTCATAAATAAGGAGAAAAATGACTCACCGTGTGATTGGGCGTGTAGTGAAGTACCACCATATGAGTCAATAATTGGATTTCCACGTGCTTCTGAATCGGCATCCATTTCATCAATATAAGAAGCAACATTATAAAACGATTCAGCACGAAGAAAGAAACCATCGTTTGGTGTATTGAAACTTTTGGAAATTCGAAGATGTTCATGTAAAGATGAATGTGAATCGTTTGTACTAAAACGGAAGTTTTTCGTTCCACCTTCTGCATTAAATCCTAAAGCAATTGCAATCGCTTCGAGTAATGTTGACTTCCCCGTTCCGTTTTCTCCAATAATGAATGTTACATTTGGATGGAAAGCTAGTGATTGTAATGTTCGAATAGCGGGTAAACAGTAAGGATATGCGGAGAAACTAGGGATATTTTCTTTTTTTAATGTGACATTTTGTAAAAAGGGTACGTCAATCAATATAGAAACCTCAATTCATAACGGATTTTGATTCTAAAAAAGCAGCAAATACAAGGGTAAGACAACTTGCAAATAGTATTGTATATTGAAGTGCGCCAAAGCCAAGACCTTCCCAGCCGAAAGTCATTCTCTTCCATATGAAAATAAAAAGAATGCTTATAAAACCAACGAGAGCAGGTATATATTTTATAATTTTGTAGTGCTTCCATAGATAGAAGCCAATGTATGTACTTAAAAACAAGGTAAACAGAACAAGAAAAAAGACAAGTGTTAATGACACGTGAATCCCTCCTTATTTTCTGAATATTTTATGTGGATTATATCATTTAAACTATCATATTCCAATGTGAAAATAAATATTGCATGGAGATTATTCATGTCGTTATGATAGTATGTAATCTATTGTAATTATAAAAAGGAGTTAAAACATGCCGTTTACATTTGCACATCCAGCAGCAGTTCTTCCTTTTGCAAAAAAGTATTCTCAACATATTTCAGTAACGGCTCTTATATTAGGTAGTATGGCGCCTGACTTTGAATATTTCCTACACTTTAGACCGTATGGTGTAATTGGGCATACGTGGCTTGGATTCTTATATTTTAATTTACCACTCGTATTTTTATTAGCATACATATATCACTACATTTTAAAAAAGCCGTTTATAACACATTTACCTAAACCATTTGCTGGCTACTATACATATGCAGTAGATGAGAGGTGGGGGCTTTACACAAGGAAAGATTTCTTTGTATTTTGTTATTCAGCATTATTCGGTATGTTAACGCATGTTGTTTGGGATGCATTCACTCATAAGACAGGCTATTTTGTTATGAAAATACCATTATTGCAAAGAGAATGGTACGGTATCTCTGTTTATAAATATATGCAACATGGAAGTACATGTATTGGTTTTCTGTTATTAGTATACGTTTTATGGAAGTGTAGAAATGCAATGGGTAAAGACCTTATTTTAGCTTCGGAAAAAATAAAATATTGGATTTCGGTAATTGTTGTGGCAACTATTATATTTATCGTGCACGCGTTCGTAGATCCCTATTTTCATATTTTCCAAATAGGGGGTATAATAGTATCTGGACTGACAAGTTCGTTTTGTGGACTTCTCATTGTTTCTATAGTTTACAAAGCAAAGGACTAATTAATATTAATGAATGATAGTGTTAGGAGAAATTATATGATGAAAGCATGGAAAAGTATTTTTGTTTTATGTAGTTTTCTTCTTATGTTAAGTGGTTGCTTCCATCAAGAAGAAAAGAAAGCTGAACCGAAGAAGAAAGAATCTATTCCTGAAACAAAAGAATATGGTGGGCGTGAGCTGAAAAAAGTAGGACAAAAAGTGAAAGAAACAGGATGGGGTACTTTTAAATTAGAACAAATTCATTCTGTGAATCAAACATTTGAAGTAGCACCAATGAAAATTCACGTACAAGATGTGAAAGTAATCTCTTTATCGCAGATGAGTAAAGATGCAAAAAATACATTAAAAGTATATACGGCATTAACTCCTGAAGAAGTAAAGCGTAGATTAGGAGATAAAGTCAGTCAAGAAGATGCGGAGTTATATGCATCGCTAAGTGGTACAGAGATTAGTGATACGATTCGTTACGTTGAAATTACATATAAGGTGGAAAATAGCGGGAATAAAAATATACAATTTTTCTCTATGAATGATGTTGCGATTAATGATAAACAACATTTTAAAGTAGCAACGCAAAACTTTTTATATGATGAAGATACGCTCGTTGGTACAAAAAATGTATCAAGGGAAGACTATAAGCCAGGTGAAACAAGAGATGGTATTATCGGCCTAATACTTGATGATGGAAAAGAAAAGGTAAAGGATATTAAATTTACAACAGATAATGTAATCGCAGCAAATACAGAAACGCAAGATGTTGTAAAAGAGCCACAAACTTTTAACATCTCACTTTCTGAGTAAGTTGTTTTTAAATATATGCAAGAAAAAACAGTCAGCGCTCAAACTATTATGCGGACTGTTTTTTCTGTTCTTCTATGTATGAATCTACACTTTGAAAAGGTACCTTAATTTTAAACGCATCTTTTTGTTCATGAAATTGTTTTTCATTATAGGGGCCAAAACGTTTATTATGCTTTACGTCAATAATCCAATAATGCTCGCTTTTTTTATTTGCAATTGCTGCGTCAGGATTATTAGGATCTGACTTTTCCTCAGTTTGTTTTGCAATAATGTATTTATCATCCCAGGCTATGTCTGTAATTTTTGCAGGAATGTATTGTGTGGCATATACAGCATCTTGCGTGGGGAAAAGTTCAAATGCATTTCCAGAAGTACGTATGAGTTCGTATTCATCGTTAATCGTATATGTTATATGATTTGTATTTCCAGCACAACCGGCTAATAGGAATGCGACGAATAGGATTATCCATTTTTTCAATATGGGAACCTCCTTTACAATGCTGTTGTAACACATTGTACAAGAAAAGTAAGAGAAACGCTAGTTTACAATGTTTTTTAGAAGTGGTACGATGAGACGGGTAAAGAAGGATATGAAGGAGTCGACATAAAAATGAAGTTAAAGATGCATCGTCCAGCGCTTGTAATGAACCGCATAGGTGCTTCCCTAATTGACATGTTTTTAATCTCGGTTATGTATGGTGCAGTAGTAGCTGTTATGACTGGAAATTATAGTGCTATTTTTAATCGCTTTAATATTAGTTTTGGCGATTATAGATATGATCTTGCAGTAGTTTTTATATTAATGGCGATATATTTTATTTTGCTACCCTTTATTTGGAACGGTGTAACACTTGGTAAAAAGGTAACGAGAATAAAATTAATTTCATTGAAGAGTGAAAAGTTAACATTACAAACATTAACGATTCGATTTTTTGTATTGTTATTACCGAACATATTACTGCTTGGAATTCCGATATTATGTAACGTATATATGATGTTATTCCGCAAAGATAATTGTGGTTTTCAGGACTTAATTACAAAAACGAAAGTGATAAGTCTTGTATAACAAAAAGAGACCTTTTTATGTAAAAAGGTCTCTTTTTGTTATACAAATATATTTTAATGGATATATAATAGGGAAAAAGTTAATCTATATCATTTTCGAATTTAATAGATTGAAAATTAAGAAAATGTTATAATGATTAAAATAATATGTTTATATAATAAGGGGGAAATTGAAGTGACTGGAGGTAGCGTAATCTTTTGGGGGATTTTAATTTTCATCGGTTTAGTTTTCGATCAGCGTAATAGTAAGAAAAAAGAAGGAGTAAAAAAGTAACCGTTTACAAATGAATAAGCAACTTTTCTTGCTTGCAGACTAATCTCATAAAGGAGTATACTGAATGACGGTAAGACTTATAGAAGGGGTAATGAAAATGAAGCTTGCAGGAAAAGTTGCTATCGTAACTGGCGGTGGCATCGGTATTGGACGTAATACAGCTCTTTTGTTGGCTAAACAAGGCGCAAAAGTAATTGTGACGGACATTGATCAAGAAAGTGGACAAGCAACAGTGGAGGAAATTACGAATCTAGGCGGAGAAGCACTTTTTGTATCCTATAATATGGAAAAACAAGGGAATTGGCAACGCGTAATCAGCATTACTTTGAATGCATTCAGTCGCATTGATATGCTTTTTCAAAATGCTGGTTTATATAAAATAGATTCTATATTTTCACGCCAACAAGAGAACGATTCCAATGTACTTTGTATTAATGACGTATGGATAGAGATAAAACAATTAACGTCATCTTTTATGAAACAGCAAGAAGAAGTGGTGCTAAGTGACTTACCGATTTTCGGTATTATTAGCACGAAAGGACAATCATTTCATACAGTAGAAGCCCTCGTATAATAGTGAAAACCGCCCTCAATATATGTGGACGGTTTTTTTGTATGAAAATTATTTTTTAACGAATGCGTTGTTCGTTTTGACTATCAAAGAAATGCGCTTTATTCATATCAAATGCTAGTTTAATTTGGTCACCAGGTGAAAATGTATGTCTTGCATCAACACGTGCTGCAAAATCTTGATTTCCAAGTTTCATATATAAAATAGATTCAGCACCTAATAACTCAGCAACTTCAATTTTTGTTGTGAAGGCAGTAGATTGTGAAGCTTCTAAAAATAATAGTTCATCATGAATGTCCTCAGGACGAATACCTAAAACAATGTCTTTATTTACATAGCCTTGTTCACGTAATATCTTCATTTTTCCTTCAGTTACTTTAATTTTTGCAGCATTGTCTATAACGAAATCGGTTTCAGTTAATTTACCACGGAAGAAATTCATCGCTGGAGAGCCGATAAATCCACCAACAAAAATGTTTTCAGGTGTTTCATATACTTCTTTTGGAGTACCGATTTGTTGAATTTTTCCGTCTTTCATAACAACAAGACGAGAAGCCATTGTCATCGCTTCAGTTTGATCATGCGTTACATAAATTGTTGTCGTACCAAGGCGGTGGTGTAACTTAGAAATTTCTGAGCGCATTGCAACACGTAATTTAGCGTCTAAGTTAGATAATGGCTCATCCATTAAGAACACTTTCGCGTCTCGAACGATTGCTCTCCCTAACGCAACACGTTGACGTTGTCCACCAGATAATGCTTTCGGTTTTCTATCTAAATATTGTTCCAGTCCTAAAATTTTTGCTGCATCTTTTACACGACGATCAATTTCATCTTTTGGTATTTTTCTAAGTTTTAATCCAAATGCCATATTATCATATACACTCATATGTGGATATAGGGCATAGTTTTGGAAGACCATTGCGATATCGCGATCTTTTGGAGGGACATCATTCATTAGCTTACCATCAATTGAAAACTCTCCTTTTGAAATATCTTCTAGTCCAGCAACCATTCGTAATGTTGTAGATTTTCCGCATCCAGAAGGACCGACAAATACGATAAATTCTTTATCTTGAATGTGTAAATTGAAGTCTGTTACAGCTGTTACATTATTATCATATATTTTATAAATGTTTTCTAATTTCAGTTCTGCCATGGTATTTCCCCCTAGAAATAATTATGCAAACGTTTTCTTTGAGTTCATTATAAACGAATAGATTCAAAAAATAAACAAAAAAATAAAACGTTTTCATGAATTGGAATAATATTAGTAAATTTCGTATGTTTTCTTAGAAAAATAAGAATAAAAGTTGTAAGCGCTATTTTAAATTAAGATAGAATCTGTTATCATTCATTAATGAAAACGTTTGCGCCTTGAAAAAGAGAAAATCGAATTATGAATGAAATGGGGTAGCATAATGGAAAAACAGTGGTGGAAAGAAAGCGTAGTATATCAAATTTATCCTCGTAGCTTTATGGATAGCAACGGTGATGGCATCGGGGATCTTCGCGGTATTATTTCAAAGTTAGATTACTTAAAAGAATTAGGGATTGATGTAATTTGGTTATCACCAGTCTATGAATCTCCAAATGATGATAATGGTTATGATATAAGTGATTATTGTAAAATTATGAATGAGTTCGGAACAATGGAAGATTGGGATGAGCTATTACATGAAATGCATGAACGTAATATGAAACTTATGATGGACTTAGTTGTTAATCATACTTCTGATGAACATAATTGGTTTATTGAATCACGTAAATCAAAAGATAATAAATATAGAGATTACTATATATGGCGCCCTGGAAAAGAAGGAAAAGAGCCGAATAACTGGGGAGCAGCGTTTAGCGGATCTGCATGGCAGTATGATGAAATGACAGATGAATATTATTTACATCTGTTTTCTAAAAAACAGCCAGATTTAAATTGGGATAATGAAAAGGTAAGACAAGATGTTTATGAAATGATGAAGTTTTGGTTAGAAAAAGGAATTGATGGCTTCCGTATGGATGTTATTAATTTTATTTCTAAAGAAGAGGGATTACCAGCTGTTGAAACAGAAGAAGAGGGGTATGTTTCAGGTCATAAGTATTTTATGAACGGTCCAAACATTCATAAATATTTACATGAAATGAATGAAGAAGTATTGTCTCATTATGATATTATGACGGTTGGTGAAATGCCTGGTGTAACGACAGAAGAAGCGAAATTGTATACCGGGGAAGAACGAAAAGAACTGCAGATGGTATTCCAATTTGAACATATGGATTTAGACTCAGGAGAAGGCGGAAAATGGGATGTAAAACCATGTTCACTTCTTACTTTAAAAGAGAATTTAACGAAGTGGCAAAAAGCATTAGAACATACAGGCTGGAATAGTCTGTATTGGAATAACCATGATCAGCCTCGTGTTGTATCGCGTTTTGGTAATGATGGAATGTATCGCATTGAATCTGCGAAAATGTTAGCGACGGTGCTTCATATGATGAAAGGAACACCTTATATTTATCAAGGCGAAGAAATCGGAATGACAAATGTTCGATTTGAATCGATTGATGAATATCGAGATATTGAAACATTAAATATGTATAAGGAAAAAGTGATAGAGCGCGGTGAAAATATAGATAAAGTGATGCAGTCTATTTATATAAAAGGCAGAGATAATGCTAGAACACCGATGCAGTGGGATGATAAAGATCATGCTGGATTCACAACAGGTGAGCCCTGGATTACGGTAAACCCTAACTATAAAGAAATCAATGTGAAACAAGCGATCCAAAATAAAGATTCAATTTTTTATTATTATAAAAAATTAATTGAGTTACGCAAAAATAACGAAATAGTTGTGTATGGATCATATGATTTAATATTGGAGAATAATCCATCTATTTTTGCATATGTAAGAACGTATGGAGAAGAAAAACTTCTTGTTATTGCAAACTTTACTGCGGAAGAATGTGTATTTGAATTGCCTGAGGACATTAGTTATAGTGAAGCAGAGTTATTTATACACAATTACGACGTAGAGAATGGACCGATAGATAACATGACATTACGTCCGTATGAAGCAATCGTGTTCAAATTGAAATAAGAAAAATCCTTATACCACTTTGGTATAAGGATTTTTTTGGTTACCATTTTAATATGGAGAATCCATATGGAGGAAGTGTAACTTGTAATACACTTGCTTCCGCTGAAAATTCTTCGTTTGTATAAATATTAATGATTTTCTTTCCAGTAACATGGAGAGGCAGTGAAGCTGTAATATCACTATTAGTCGGATTTAAAACGAAAAAGATAGTTTCATCTTCATATGTTTTTGTATAAGAAATATAATTATGTTCATCATTTGCTTCAATGAATTGGAAAGTACCATGTCCTCCAAATGCTTTATATTGCTTTCGTAACGAAATTAATGTTTGTACATGTGTAAATAATAGATGATCTTGTTCTTTCGTATCCCAAACCATACATTTGCGGCAATCAGGGTCCATACCGCCATCCATACCAATTTCGTCTCCATAATAAATACAAGGAGAGCCGATGAAAGAAAGGTGGAATACATAAAGTAACTTTAACTTATTTTTATCTCCGTTACATGTTGTCAATATTCTTGGTGTATCATGGCTGTCTAATAAATGAAATGCTGCTTCATTTACATTCATAGAGTAGGAATGTAGAGATTCTATAATTTGTTTCATAAATTCATTTGCCTTAATGGAATTGTTAGCAAAGTAAGACAGTAGAGCGTTTGTAACAGGGTAGCTCATTACAGCATCAAATTGATCTCCTTGTAGCCAAGGAAGTGCATCGTGCCAAATTTCTCCTAAAATATATACTTCAGAATTTAATGCTTTTATCTCACTTCGGAACTCTCTCCAAAATTTATGGTCGACTTCATTTGCTACATCAAGGCGCCAACCGTCTATATTGAATTCTTTTACCCAATAACGCCCTACTTCAAGTAAGTATTCTTTTACATCCGGGTGTGCAGTGTTTAATTTCGGCATATACGGTGTAAACGCGAAAGTATCATAATTCGGAAGTGGCTCAGTTCTAATTGGGAACTCATGAATATGAAACCATTCTTTATATGCTGACTGTTCACCATTTTCTAGTACGTCTTGAAATTTATCGAAAAAGTATCCACTGTGATTGAATACGGCATCGAGCATTACTTTTATACCGTGTGTATGACATGCCTCAACGAGTTCTTTGAATGTTTCTTTTGTGCCAAATTGCGGATCGATTTCCATGTAGTCAATTGTGTCATATTTATGGTTTGAATGTGCTTTGAAAATAGGTGTGAAATATATTCCCGAAATTCCAAGCTTAACAAGGTAATCGAGGTTTTGCATAATACCAGCAAAATCTCCGCCGAAAAAATTAGTTGGAGTTGGTTCAGCGCTTCCCCAAGGAAGGGTGTTTTCTGGATTCAACGTATGATCTCCATTAGCGAACCGTTCTGGGAAAATTTGATACCAAACAGTATCTTTAATCCAGGAAGGTGCTTTGAATACATCATTTGCATGAATAAATGGAAAACAGAAAAAGTTACCAACGTCATCATTTGGAATGCTAGAAAAAAATCCGCGTTCTGCATAAATAAGCGTTTCTGTCTCTGCTTTTAATTCAAATCCATAACGTAAGCGCTTAAATTTTGGCTCGATGGAAATGGACCAATAATCAAATAATGCAGTAGAACCAGTTTTTTTCATCGGTGCACTTGAAGAAATCCACTTCCCGTCTGTCCATTCATAAGGATCACCATAAATAAGATTGGTGCTTTGAACATCGTCTCTTTTCGTACGTATTCGGATATGAATCGTTTTTTCATCGTAAGCGTATGCGTAATTATCTTTTGGCCTATGATAGATGGCGTCTTTAAGCATATAAAAAATCCCCCTTTACTATCTCTATGCATATTGTTCCCTTAAGTATAATAATAAAGCATATGTTGCAAACGATTGCTTTTTGCATAGCTTTAATATTGCTTATAAGAGTAGTATTCATTTCATATAAAGTCAATCTATAAAGAGTGTAGTAATAATATTTTAAAAATTAATATTTGCAAAATGAATAAAAGAATGTATAATGATAGACAAATAGCGCAAACGTTTTCATAGATTGAGATATCGTTTGCGCTTCTATTAAACTATTCAATGCAAACGTTTTCAATTAGTAAGGTACATATACAATTCAGGGAGGTTTTTGGGATGAAGAAAGCATTATCATTATTAACGGTTTCAGCATTATCAATTGGTATGTTATCTGCATGTGGACCGAAAGATTCAGGGAAAAAAGAAGAAAGTAAAGCAAAGAAAGATTACGATCTACTCGTTTGGGAAGATGATAAAAAAGGTGTTGGTTTAGAACCAGCAGTGAAAAGCTTTGAGGAAAAATATAAAGTAAAAGTAAAAGTTGTTGAAATGCAAATGACAGATCAAGTGAAGAAGTTACGCCTTGATGGACCAGCGGGGACGGGACCAGATGTTGTAACATTGCCACATGATCAAATCGGAAATGCAGTAACAGAAGGTTTACTTTCTGAAGTGAAAGCTGATGATGCTGTAAAGAGTAAATTTACTGATTCATCAATAGAAGCACAGACATATAACGGAAAATTATATGGTTTACCAAAAGCAATTGAGACACCAGTCTTTATTTACAATAAAAAACTAATGCCAAAAGCGCCAGAAACGATGGACGAGCTGTTTAACTTCTCAAAAGAATTTACGAAAGATGGCAAGTACGGATTTTTAGCATTAGGAGATAACTTCTACTTTGCTAATGCATTCATGGCAGGTATGGGTGGTTATGTGTTTGGTGAAAAAGATGGAAAGCCAAATGCAAGTGATGTTGGATTAAATAATAGCGGAGCAGTACAAGGTGCTGAGTATCTTCAAAAATGGTACAAAGAAAAGTTATTCCCGAAAGGTATTATCGGTGAATCTGGTGGACCTGCTGCTGATGGGCTATTTAATGAAGGAAAAGCAGCATCTATCATGAACGGCCCTTGGGCGTTCCAAGCAATGGAAAAGAACGGAATTGATTATGGCGTTGCTCCAATGCCGAAATTACCAAATGGTCAACCAATGAAAACGTTTGTTGGGGTTAAAGGATGGCATGTAACAAGTTTCTCTAAACAAAATGATTTAGCTACAAAGTTCACTGAATGGGTAACGAATGAAGAAAACGCAAAAATTCGATTTGAGAAGACGAAAGAAATTCCTCCAGTAAAAGCAGTAATGGAAGATCCAATTATTAAAGATAACGAAGCTGCAAAAGCAGTTGCAACACAATCTGAAAATGGAATTCCAATGCCAAACATTCCAGAAATGCAAGAAGTATGGAAACCAGCTGGAGATGCGCTTCAATTAGTTGTTACGGATAAAGAGGCACCAAAAGCAGCACTTGATAATGCAGTGAAGCAAATTAAAGGTAATATTGAGGCAAATCATAGTAAGAAAAAATAAGGTGAAATTCGTGCCTCTAATATGAGGGGCACGAATTCTCTCCCAAGAAAAAAGGGGGAAGGAACATGCAAACATCTATGGAACCAGCAAACGGCTTAAACGGTTCAAAACATAGGAAAATGGCAACCATGTTATCAATCATTCCAGGCGTGGGCCAAATGTATAATAAACAATTTGTAAAAGGTCTTATTTTTCTAGTATTAACAGGTTCATTTATTGTAGCCTTTGCTGATTTATTAAATATGGGATTATGGGGAATTGTAACGCTTGGTACAGAAGTTCCACGTGACCATTCTGTCTTTCTATTAGTAGAAGGAATCTTGGCACTCATTGTCATCGTGTTTGGACTCGGAATATATGCATTTAATTTATATGATGCATACCAAAACGGAAAGAAACGGGATATAGGAACACCGTTAAACTCTGTAAAAGAGCAATACCGTAATTTACTAGACCAAGGTTTTCCGTATTTAATGGTTTCACCAGGGTTTTTATTACTTATCTTTGTCGTTGTATTTCCAATCATTTTCGTAATTTTAATTGGATTTACGAACTATGATTTATATCATTCTCCTCCAGCTAAATTAGTAGATTGGGTAGGATTTAAAAACTTTATTGATATCTTTACATTACCGATGTGGAGAGAAACGTTTTTAAGTGTATTTTCTTGGACTGTCATCTGGACATTCGTTGCAACGACATTACAAGTTGCACTTGGTATTTTCTTAGCGATTATCGTAAATCAGCCTGGTATTAAAGGGAAGGCGATTATTCGAACAATCTTCATTTTACCGTGGGCGGTCCCAGCATTCGTATCTATTCTTGTTTTCTCTGGTATGTTTAATGAAACATTTGGAGCGATTAACAATCAAGTATTAGCTTTATTCGGAATTGAAAAGATTGCTTGGATGACAGATCCATTTTGGGCGAAGATTGCTTTAATTATGATTCAAACGTGGCTTGGATTCCCGTTCGTCTTTGCAATGACAACAGGTATACTGCAATCGATTCCAGGAGAATTATACGAAGCGGCTACAGTAGATGGAGCTACAGCTTGGCAACAGTTTCGTAAAATTACATTGCCACTTGTTCTATATGCAACAGCACCAATATTAATTACGCAATATACGTTTAACTTTAATAACTTTAGTATCATCTATCTATTTAACGGCGGAGGTCCTGCTGTAGCTGGACAAGACGCAGGTGGAACAGATATTTTAATTTCATGGATTTATAAGTTAACGATGACTTCCGCGCAGTACGGAAAAGCAGCAGCTCTTACAATGATCTTATCGTTAATCGTTATTACAGTTGCGTTATGGCAATTTAAGAGAACAAAATCATTCCAAGAAGAGGATATGATGTAAATGAATATTAAAAGACAAAAGATGTTACGTCTCTCATTAAGTTATCTCGTTATTTTCGTAATGTGTGCCATCATTTTCTATCCATTATTATGGATTATTGGCTCATCGTTTAATCCGGGTGATAGTTTATCTGGATCAAGTATTATTCCGCAAAATGCAACACTAGATCATTATCGTAAGTTATTAGATTTAGAGAATAGTAATTATTTACTATGGTATAAAAACACATTAAAAGTAAGTGTTTTAACGATGATTTTTTCAGTGTTAGCAATTAGTTTTACTGCTTATGCATTTTCGAGATACCGTTTTGTTGGAAGAAAAAATGGTTTATTAACATTTTTAATTTTGCAAATGATTCCAAACTTTGCAGCGTTAATCGCTTTATACGTATTAGCACAGTTAACAGGATTAATTGATACGCACCTTGCATTAATTTTAATTTATGTAGGCGGGGCAATTCCAATGAACACATGGCTTATGAAAGGGTATTTTGATACGATTCCGAAAGAATTGGATGAGTCAGCTCGTATGGATGGAGCAGGGCATTTTCGTATTTTTTGGCAAATCATTATGCCACTTGCAAAGCCAATCGTAGCGGTTGTAGCGTTATTTACTTTCATCGGCCCATTTACAGATTTTATTTTAGCGAGTATTATTTTGCGCACACCAGAAAATTATACGTTAGCAGTTGGATTATATGAAATGGTGGCGAAGAAATTTGGGAATGAATTTACAACGTTCGCAGCGGGTTCCGTATTGATTGCAATCCCAATTTCAATTTTATTCCTATCACTACAAAAATACTTTATCTCTGGTTTAACTGCTGGAGGTACGAAAGGATGAAAAATGGGACATTATGTCCCATTTTTCTTTTCATCTTCCTATAAAACATTTTATAGGGAGATGAAAAGAAGTGAAATAAATAGTATATTATAGTATAGGAAAAAAGAGCTCTATCCCTTACAATACATGGAGAGGGAGAATATGATAGGTTTTACAAGATAGAATCAATGAAAGTTTATGACTTCCCCTATTACTTGCAACGGGTGCAAGATGAAAATATATAAAATGGCAGAGAAGTGAAAGGAGGGGGATTTTTATGACAGTTACAATTAAAGATGTGGCGAAGAAGGCGAATGTAGCACCATCTACCGTTTCTCGTGTAATTGCTGATAATCCAAGTATAAGTGAAAAAACAAAGCGTCGTGTTCGGAAAGTAATGAGTGAACTAGGGTATCATCCTAATTTAAACGCAAGAAACCTAGCTAACCAAACAACAAAAACACTTGGCCTTGTTATGCCAAGTTCTGCAAGTAAAGCTTTTCAAAATCCGTTTTTCCCAGAAGTTATAAGAGGAATTAGTTCGTTTGCACATGTGGAAGGGTATGCGCTTTATATGTCGACAGGTGAAACGGAAGATGAAATTTTTAATGGTGTTGTAAAGATGGTGCAGGGGCGCCAAATTGGTGGCATTATTCTTTTATATTCAAGAGAGAATGATCGGATTATTCAATATTTACATAAACAAAATTTCCCGTTCGTATTAATCGGGAAACCATATGATCGTAAAGAAGAAATTACATATGTAGATAATGACAATTATACAGCTGCAAGAGAAGTAGCAGAATATTTGATTTCATTAGGTCATAAACAAATCGCGTTCATCGGCGGTGGATCAGATTTACTTGTGACGAGAGATCGTTTGGCTGGTATGAGTGATGCTTTAAAATTAGCAGACATTGTATTGCCGAAAGAGTATATTTTACATTTTGATTTTTCAAGAGAAAGTGGTCAACAAGCCGTGGAGGAATTAATGGGGCTAAAGCAACCACCGACAGCAATTATGGCAACGGATGACTTGATTGGACTTGGTGTGCTAAGTGCACTTTCTAAAAAAGGATTCGTTGTACCGAAGGATGTTTCAATTGTAAGCTTTAATAATGCTTTATTATCAGAAATTGCGAGTCCTCCGCTTTCAACAGTTGACGTGAATATATATCAGCTAGGATATGAGGCAGCAAAAGCTTTAGTTGATAAAGTAGAGAATGCGGAGTCTACTGCAAAGTGTATCATTATTCCGCATAAATTACTGAAGCGTCAAACTTGCGATCATTATGCATAAAAAA
Source organism: Bacillus cereus group sp. Bc061 (assembly GCF_027715825.1). NCBI lineage: Bacteria > Bacillati > Bacillota > Bacilli > Caryophanales > Bacillaceae > Bacillus > Bacillus cereus group sp. Bc061. Next base: position 317,866 of record NZ_JAQFTZ010000002.1, on the reverse strand, counting down.
AGCTAAGAGTTTAACTCTTAGCTTTTTGTTGTAGAAAGGCTTCTAAACGGTCACAGCCTTCTTTTAAAGTTTCAATACTATATGCATAGGATAAGCGAAGGTAGCCTTCACCATATTCAGAGAATGCTGTTCCAGGAACGACGGCAAGTCCAGCTTCTTTCACAAGATCAAGTGCAAAATCAAATGATGAAGATGTTAAATGGCCAACATATGGGAATAAGTAAAATGCACCTGTTGGCTTTTCAACTGTTAAGCCCATTTGAATAAGTCTATTATATACGTAATCACGTCGTTTTTTGTATTGATGACGCATCATTTTTGGTGCATCTTTAGCAGCTGTTAAAGCTTCAATTGCAGCATATTGAGCGATTGAAGTAGCGCACGTTACGTTGTATTGATGAACTTTTAATATATGCCCAGCTAAATAGTTTGGTGCGAATAATAGACCGATACGCCAGCCAGTCATAGAATGCGATTTTGATAAACCGTTAATGACGATAGTCTTTTCACGCATTTCTGGGAAATGAGCGATCGATGTATGTGTCTGTTCATATACAAGTTCGCTATAAATTTCATCAGAAAGAACGAAAATATTTTTATCTTTTAAAACATCTACAATATCCTGTAGTTCTTCTTTTGATAAAGTTACACCAGTTGGATTAGAAGGATACGGCAGTACGACGCATCTTGTTTTTTCTGTAATGGCCTTTTCCAGTGCTTCGGCTGTTAAACGGAAGCCAGTTTCACGAACATCGATAAAAATAGGTGTTGCGCCGCATAATCGAATAATCGGTTCGTACCCTGGATAAATAGGGGCAGGTAAAATGACTTCTGTTCCTGGCTCTAAAATCGTTCGAAATGCAACATCAATTGCTTCACTAGCACCGATTGTAACGATGGTTTCGTTTTCAGGTGAATAATGTAAATCATAGTTATCTTTTACAAAGTTACAAGCTGCCTTGCGTAACTCTAGTAAACCAGCGTTATGTGTATAGCTTGTATAATTTTCTGTAATAGCCCGTTTTGCCGCTTCTTTTACGAGAGAAGGTGTAGGAAAATCAGGTTGTCCAATTGTTAAAGAGATAAGATTATCATAGTTTTGAATCATGTTAGAGAATTGACGGATTCCAGAAATTTGGATGTCCTTTACTCTAGGGTTAATGAATTGTTCCATTGTATCTCCCTTTCTTCCGTTTGAAAATTAAGTTCATTTTAACATATTTTCTATCATTTCGCTTGCGTATATGGTATGTAGAAAGAGAGGAATAATAGAAAAAAAGCCGCTGTAAGCGACTTTTTAATATCCGTATTCCCAATCTATTTCATCTTCATTCCAAAGTACAGAGGATACTTTGCCAAGGTGAACAACTGATTCATTCACAGCGCATGTGCAATTTTCTTCTCCTGTTTTATGCTGTAACTCTTCATACACTGATTTTTCAACGTTTTCTAGAACGACCAAATTTTCTTCTTTTAAAACAAGCGTAGTACCCGCCATATTTATCTTCCTCCTACTAAAATAATGATCACTTATTTGTAAACATAGATAGTATGGATTATATGCTGTATTTTGCTATAGTTGTCCGTCTTATGAAGTATTTTTTATTTTCTTTGTAATCCGTATTCATTGTATACTGTCGGGCAGAAATTTGGTACAGGGTTTACATTCATTTCGAAAATCTGTAACAATTATTATGTGTTGTTAACAAAGAATTAACAAATATGTTAAGAAAAATCAAAATTTTAAAACAAACAAACCTGTAAAATGATATAATCATATCAAAATACATATAGGGGATGAGAGGCTATGGAGCTTATCCGTGATTTAATGATCCAAATTGCAATCATTATTTTGCCACTATTTTTATACGAAGCGATTCGTTTAAATCGTTATCAAGAAATGCCTCCGAAGCCGAACCGCTACTTTATTATGTTTTTATCTAGCATTACACTCGTTCTCTCTATGACATATTCTATTTGTTTTGGGGACGTTTGCGGGTATAACTTTCACCCAATCCCAATTGTTAGTGGTTTTTTATATGGTGGGATTGTTGGTTTAATCCCGGCCGTTATTTTTGTTATCTATGAATGGGCGCTAAAGGGCATAAACCTTCTTCCAGTCATAGAAGTAATATTTCTATTGATAGTTCCATTATTTTTATCAAAGAAATGGTCTCTATTTTCAAGGGATAAGAAGCTAATTTTAGCATTTATGATTTCATCATTGTACGTACTTGTTTCTTTAGTGATTGGTATGATTAACGTTCTGTTAGAAACGGGGTTTACACCATATGTTTCGCACTTATATAGCGGATATATATTTGCTTCGCTTATTATGGTTATGACAATGGTATTTCAGGTGTACTTAACAGAATATTTAAATGAAAATGCAATACTACGTACAGAGATGCAAAAGTCAGAGAAACTTAATATTGTAAGTGAGTTAGCAGCAAGTGTTGCACATGAGGTTCGAAATCCGCTCACTGTTGTTCGTGGTTTTATTCAATTGCTAGAAAGTACGGAAGATGTGAAGAACAAGGATTATATGCGTCTCGTATTAGCTGAATTGGACCGGGCAGAACAAATTATTTCAGATTATTTAAATTTAGCAAGGCCACAAATTGAGAAAAAAGAACATATTTGCTTATCAGCTCAATTAATAGAAATGACGACTCTTATGTCATCATTTGCAGCGATGCAAGGTGTATATTTGCAAGTTGAGATTTCTGAAAGTCTTTATACGATCGGTGATAAAACGAAATTGAAGCAAGCTATTATGAATGTTGTTAAAAATGGTATTGAAGCAATTCAAGGAAATAAAGGATATTTAAAAGTAACGGCTATACAAAAAGATGAAACGATTGTAATAAGAGTTAAAGATAGTGGTGTTGGAATGACGAAAGAACAATTAGCAAGGCTCGGACAACCGTATTATTCTTTAAAAGAAAAAGGGACAGGATTAGGACTAATGGTAACATTTAGTATTTTACAAGCGCATAATGGTACGCTGGAATATAAAAGTGAAAGTGGGAAAGGAACTGAAGCGATTATTATATTGCCAGCTGTAAGAAATAAGGAATAAAAGTTACCGATAGAAGGTAACTTTTTATTTTATATTAGAAAAAATATATTATGCTATTCAGTTGTTTTTTCTTGTTTTGTTCGGCTAAATAAACTTCTAAATGATTGGAAAAAGCTTTGTTCTTTTGAAGCGGCGACTAATCTTTTTGTTTCTTGAATTTCGCGAATTACTTGCATAAGTTGTGCATCACGGTTGCTATCTTTATTATAAATTTGATTTACGAGTTTATTCATTTTTTCTTCTTGTTTAGATTCTCGTTTATACATATGATTCATTAATAAGTCCATCTTTTCTTTTTGCAGAGCATCTGTTTGAGCGGCATGATCCACTAACTCTTGTAGCATTTTTTCCTGAGATCCTTCTTTTACATAAACTTGTTGCATCAACTCATCTAGCTTTTCATCTTTTAAACGATTTTGGGTAATAAGGGTAGAATTTTGATGAATAATGGCTTCATTTAGTTGAGCGAGCATTTCAAGTTTTAACATGAATTCCTCGAAGTTGCGCCCATCTTCTTTTTCTTTCGGTTGTATTTCTTGCGTATTTTGTATAACTGGTACAGGTGGGGCCTCTTTTTCTTTTAAAATAATTGGTATCGTTTCTGAAATATCTTCCTGCAATGTAGCAGCTCTTTCATGTATAGATTTCAATAGTTTTAAATCATCAAGTTTATAAATACGAGCATCAGCTGTTTTGGAAATTATATAACCATGTTCTTCTAACAGTTGACTATATTTGCGGACTATATGTTTTGGGATGCCTGTTTTATTCGTCACATCTTTCGTTTTATAGGTAGCTTCCATAATATTTCCTCCCCAAAAAGTATCGTATATATCATTTCAATCTTTTATGAGGACTTCCTTTGAAAAAGAATGTCGGAAGGTTATTAGTTTTCTACAGCATTAGTGAAAAGATGAAGAAAAATGAGAGTTTTTGGCGGAATGGCGAAGAAGAGCTAAAATAATGTCTGAAAACATATACAGGAGAAGTTTGTTATAATAACTGAGGAAAAGAAACTGGTAGAATCATGGAGGTATACATGAAGCAATTAAAAGGTATTATCATTTCAATTATTGCAATTCTTTCTATTGTAGTAGCGGTGTATGAAGTGCTTGTTCCAGAGGAAACAAGTATTAAAAAAACAAATGCGTATGATCAAGTTCTAGAATTTCCGAAAGATCGATACCCAGAGACAGGGAAACATATTACGGATGCTATAAAAGAAGGGCATTCAGAAGTGTGTACAATCGACCGTGGTGGCGCTGCGGATAGAAGAAAATTATCGTTAGCTCCATACCCATCAAAAAAAGGGTATGATCGTGATGAATGGCCAATGGCGATGTGTAAAGAAGGCGGAAAAGGAGCGCACATCGAATATATAAGTCCAGCAGATAATCGCGGAGCAGGCTCTTGGGTAGGAAATAAGTTAGATAAATACCCAGATGGTACGCGTGTAAAATTTGACGTAAAGTAGTAGTTGTATATTTCATAATGAAGGAGGAGGGAAACGATGGAGTTAACAATTTCGTATTCGCAATTAATGTTGATGAACTATGACGGTGATCAGCCTTACGTTGACTGGACGGATGAAGATTTTGAGAGAGGTTATGCGAAGACGGATGGAACTGTTATTTTTGAAGCACTTTCTGATTATACTTGTGAAGTAAAAGTGACCCCAGGGAAACATATTGAGAAAGAAGAAGTAATTAGAACGGTTACAGTTCCTTTTACAGTTGAAAATGAATGTATCGTTGTAACAAGTATTCTTTCAAATAAATTTCAAATTCCTATTCCAAATGGTGAGTATACGGTTGTATTACAGGCAACACCCCTTGAAGAACCAACGGATGATGAATTATATAAAATACAATATGAATTCTTTTTTGAAAGTAAAGAATAAAGAATGGGGTATCCTCAAAAAGGATACCCCATTTTTATTATGCGTTTGTTTTTAGCAAGGAACGAGCGTCTTTTGCCGCTTGCACCATGTGCTCTAAAGCTGGAATAACTTCTTCTGTTCTTCTCGTTTTTAAACCACAATCAGGATTAATCCAGAAATATTTAGGATCGCATACTTTTAAAGATTGTTCTACGATTTTATACATTTCATCTTTACTTGGTACACGTGGGCTATGAATATCATATACACCTAGACCGATGCCTTTTTCATATGTTGTATGTTTTAATGTATCAATAAATTCACCGTGACTTCTTGATGTTTCGATAGAAATCACATCTGCATCTAATGCGCGAATCGCATCAACGATATCTTCGAAGTTACTGTAACACATATGAGTATGAATTTGTGTTTCATTTGCTACAGATGAAGTGGCTAAAAGGAAGGATTGTACTGCCCATGTAATATAAGCGTCCCAATCTTTTTCTTTTAGTGGCATTCCTTCACGAAGTGCTGGCTCATCGACTTGAATTACTCGAATTCCGGAAGATTCAAGTAGTTCAATTTCATGACGAAGAGCTAATGCAATTTGATATGAAACTTCTTTTCTTGGAATGTCATTTCGAACGAAGGACCAATTTAAAATCGTAACAGGTCCAGTTAACATGCCTTTTACAACTTTCTCTGTTAAGCTTTGTGCATAAACAGTTTCCTTAATAGTCATTCCGTTAATAAAGGCTACATCACCATAAATAACAGGTGGTTTTACGCAGCGGGAACCGTATGATTGCACCCAACCGTTTTTAGTGAATGAGAAACCAGCAAGGCGTTCACCAAAATATTCGACCATGTCAGTTCTTTCAAACTCACCATGTACAAGAACATCAAGACCAATTTCTTCTTGGTAACGAATCCATTTTTCTGTCTCTTTTTCAATAAATTGTTCATATTGTTCATTTGAAATAACACCGTTACGCCATTCTTTTCGCGTTTGGCGAACTTCAGTTGTTTGCGGGAAGCTACCGATAGTTGTTGTTGGTAACAACGGTAACTTCAAAGCAACTTGTTGCAATTCATATCGTTTTTCAAATGGAAGAGGTCGTGAAAAATCTTCTTCTTTTAGTGCTGTTCGTGCTGCTTTGACATCTTCTCGGTTACGTGCAGCAGATGAACGAATTGTATGATGTACATTTCGATATGTTTCCAGCTCATTACGAATGCTTTCTGTACCTTGAGTTAGAGCGGAATGAATAAGAACTAACTCTTCTAATTTTTGATTTGCAAATGCCAACGCGTCAAATAGCTCAGTCGATAAGTGAGTTTCTTCTGTTTTATCGATTGGCGTATGCAATAAGCTACAAGAAGGCTGAACGATGAAGTTTTTCGTTTGGACTTGTTTTTGTAACGTTGTAAATAACGTAAGAACTTCATCAAGATCGGCTCTCCAAATGTTACGGCCATCTATACAACCAACAGCTAAAGTTTTATCAGCTGGGAATCCATATTTTGAAATAGCATGTAGATTACCTTCTTTACCATGAATGAAATCTAATCCAATATTTGATACTGGGAATGTAATGATTTCTTCATAGTTTTCTTCTACACTATCAAAATATGTTTGTAAAAGAAGATTCGCATTTGGAACTTCTTTACGAATAGCTTCATAAATTTCTTTTGCTTGTTGAACTTCTTCTTTCGTTAAAGAAGCGAAAATCGGTTCATCAACTTGAATGATTTGTGCACCAGCTGCATGTAGTTCTGAAAGCAGTTGTACGTAAGGTGCAACTAACTGTTTTAAAATAGTAGCAAATTGCTCTTGTGTATAGCCTTTAGCTAATTTCAAGAAAGTATATGGTCCTAAAATAACAGGTTTTCCATCTACTCCTAATTCTTGTTTTGCCTCTTCGTATAAGCGAAGTGGACGATTATCTTTTAAAGAGATTTGTAATCCCTCTTCATATTCTGGAACGATATAATGATAGTTTGTGTTAAACCATTTTGTCATTTCGGAAGCTACGTGATCTTTAGAGCCACGCGCCATTGCGAAATATACATCAAGGTAAGATGTAAACTGAGAAAAACGTGATGGGATAAATCCTAGCATATAAGCAGTATCCAAAACGTGATCGTAATATGTAAAGTCGCCAATTGGAATAAGTTCAATCCCTTTTTCTTGCTGTGCTTTAACGTGTTGAAGACGAATTTCTTTCATTGTTGTTAAAAATTGTTCTTCATCAATTTTATTAGACCAAAAAGCTTCCAATGTTTTTTTCCACTCTCGTTGTAGTCCGATACGTGGATAACCTAAGTTACTTGTTTGAATTGCCATTTCAAATTCCTCCCTAATTGAAAGTAAGCATTTCCGTTTACTAGGAAATACCTATAACAAAAAGCATATAGGCATAGAAAATAAGCCTTCCTTTTTGTTTTAACACCTCATCATCATCCGTGAATCTATCAGTGTTGTTAAAACAGGCAGGTCTCCTGACTTATGCTTCATATGATTTCTTTCACCTTCCCGTTTTCACAGTGGCATTAAAAAGAAATCTCAGCATTTACAGTGGCGGGACCGTGTTGGAGTTTCACCAAGCTTCCCTTTTAAACACGAAACAAACTGTTCGTGTACCCATTTTCCTTTTGAAAGGAATTTAACAAGCGATATGATATTGAAACAAATTCTAACACAATTTTTGGAATTTTGTCTACTGTTTTGAAATAAGAAAATTCTAAAGTTTTTTATTTTAATTATTTGTATTTTTCTGATTTTTTAGAGTGAAGAGACATGAGGAGAATTGAAATAAAGTGCAATTAAATTTATAAAGAAATGGGTACCTATACATACATAAGATGCCAGTTATGTTATTAAATAATTGGTTTATCTTATATAGAAAATTAAACAAGCATAACCTCAACCTAAATTAGAATGGGGTTATACTTGTTTTAGACTTTGAAATAAAATAACTATATTGTCATTTTACAGTTTCTATTTTAAAAGTTTAATCCGTATCAATATCAATTTCTGAAAGTCGACCGGCAACAGCATCTGCAAGAAGGGTGTTTAACCATTGCAATTCGACTGTAATATGTTCAATAACGCTTTGCAAAATATATCGCTGTGCACGTGGGATGTGTCCTTTGCTACTATCATATACAGTTTGCATATTATGTAAATATTGAATGGTGTCATTTTTCTTTTTTTCTAAAATCGGAACTAACTCTTGGTCATCACCAAAATGAGCGAAAGAGAGTGCCGAATAAATTGGTTTATATATTTGATTTTTTGCCTCGAATTGTTTTAATAGTAATGTGTGAAATAACCGCTTACCTTCGTCTGTTATATGAAAAATTGTTTTATCTGGTCTATTTGTATCTCGAACAATAGTTGTAACACGAATTGCCCCTTGTTTTTCTAATTGCTCAAAGGCATAGTAAAGTGATCCTTTTGCATATTTAATGTAACAGTCCATTTGTCTTTCTTTCATGATGTGCTGCACTTCATATGGATGTTTATCTCCTTCGAGTAGTAAGCCGAGAATGACTAATTTCATACTCATGCTGTTTCAACTCCTATATATAAAAACTTTATACATATTATAAACGGCATATCCGTTTTCATAAAGGGATATGCCGTTTCTTTTCTATATATTAACTTACCTTCTTCTGTTTTTGTTTCGTTTTTGGTCCTGTAAAAAGACGCTCATTTCCCATAAGTAAAATGCAAATAATACTTAGTACAGCCGGGATCAGTGCCCAGAAGAATGTACTGGCAATAGATGTAGCTAGAGCTTCTTTAATACCAGTTAATATTTCAGTTGGTATTTTATCGGTAGCACCTGGTGATAATAAGAAACTTGTGTCTCCACCCTTTGGAGCTAATTTTGCTAGTTCAGGTGGGAAGAGAGTGTTTAGTTTATCTGTAAAAATATGATTTTGAATTGTACCGAAAATCGTTACACCAAGAGTCATACCGAGTGAACGGAAAAATGAGTTTGTTGATGTAGCAGAACCACGGTCTCTCATTTCTAATTTGTGAATCGAAGACATACTTAAAACTGAGAATGAGAAACCAACTCCAAGTCCAGCGAGAACCATAAATAGCGTTACGAGTAAGCGTGGTGTGTCCATTGTTAAAGTACTTAGTAAATAAATACCGAGAACAAAGAAAACGCCAGATGCCATCATAATGTTACGATAACTTGTTCGAGAAGCTAACTGTCCACCCGTTTGACTTCCAATTACAGAGCCAATCATCATAGGTGTTAAAATTAATCCAGCATTTGAGGCTGAACCACCGAGAACACCTTGAACGAAGATTGGGATATAAACTGTACAGATGATAAAAGCGGCACCATAGAAAAAGGCAACACCTTGGCTAGCTGCGAATAAAGGTTTTTTAAATAGATGGAAAGAAATGATAGGCTCGGTTGCTTTTCGTTCTACGAAGAAGAAAATAATAAGCATAATAACAACTGTTGTAAATAAGCCGATAATTACAGTGGAATCCCATGCGTATTCTTTACCACCAAGTTCTAATGCGAACATTAAGCAAACGATACTAATAACAAGTGTAATAGCGCCAGCCCAATCAATTTTTTGTTTTCTAAATTCTAGAGATTCACTATAATATTTCGTAATGAAGAAGAAGGAGATAAGTCCTAATGGAATATTAATATAGAAGACCCAGTGCCAACTTATATAGTCTGTAATATAAGCACCTAATAAAGGGCCGAATACACTAGATGTTCCGAAAACAGCACCGAATAGCCCTGTCATTTTTCCGCGCTTTTCTGGTGGGAATATGTCGTACATAATAGTGAAGGCGATAGGCATAAGAGCTCCGCCACCAATTCCTTGAATTGCTCTATAAATACTTAATTGCTCAATACTAGATGCTGTTCCACAAAGTGCAGAACCGAACAAGAAAAGAATAAGGCCACCAATATAAAAGCGTTTCCGTCCGTACATATCAGAAAGTTTTCCGAAGATAGGCATTCCTGCCATTGTTGCTACCATATATGCAGACGTGACCCAAACGAACTTGTCAAATCCTCCTAGGTCTCCAACGATTGTTGCCATTGCTGTTGCAACGATTGTATTATCCATTGCCGCCATTAAAATACCAAGTAGTAAACCCGCAACAACAAATTTTGTCTTGCTGGAGTCTTTTTTTGATAATTGAGATTCCAAAGATAACCCTCCTTTAATAATAAGTAAACTATATTAAGTTTTGAGTGCAGCGCATAAAAATTATAAATATATTTTTAAAAATCAATTTACACAAGTGCACTGACAAAGCCATAAAGAATATTATAGTCAAATTTGACTAAAAGGCAAACTTTTTCTTCCGTCAAAATATTCTGTTGTATGGACAGCGAAAGAGTGAGTAATACTTAGTATTGGTAAAAAGTCAATGAAGGAAATTGTAAAAAAATATTTCAGTAAGAATACCTGCTGTTAACAGATGAAAAATGGTTTTTTCTTTACTTTGTCGAATAGGATAAAAGGAAGAGTAATAACTATATATCGTTTGTAACGAGCTTTATTAATATTGTGTAGAGAGGCAGAATAAGGTCGTATGGATATGATGCATCTGAAATGGGGTGAATATTATTATGAAAATATGGAAACGAATTCCGGATCAAGGAAGGCGTTCAATACCGCTACAACCGGTATTATGGATTGATGGCTCAAAAAAGGAAAATGAATGTCCTAACGTAGCAGTTACATTACAAATCCGTAGTATGTATAAAGAAAAATTTTCATATGAACTGACCTATGATGTAAACGACATACTTATTATTCGAATTGAAGTTGAAAATAAAGGAATGGAAATGATTTCACGAGTTGTAGTAAGTCATATGATTCGAGATTATTTTGCCTATATTCCAAATTCATTAAAGGTTGATAAGGGGATGAGCGAGTTTCTGTTCCAGCTTGTAAGGTGGAGAATTGATAATTTATTACCAAATGAGAAGGTAGAATTAATTTGTAAAATAAAAGCAAATAAAGATAAAGAACTCAAAAACACACTATTTCAGGCTACATATACATTTCAATATAACGGAGTATCATATGGTCCGTTGCAAACAAATGAAGTTGTTGTACGACAATGATAAAAAGGAACCTGTATGAAAGGTTCCTTTTTGATTCCCTTTTTTGTTCGATCCATATTTACAATAGCGTCGATTTGATTGTATGTAATGAAGTTTACTCCGAAAGAATTAAATAGTAATTTTAGCGACTACAGAAACCCCGATAGTAAACGTATAATATCTGATAGATTTTTCTTTTGTAGCATGTAGGTCACCATATTTCTAAAATGATGCATGGCATATATATGAAATAGAATAGAAATGGTAGACAAGCTTAAGCGGAAATGTACACTCAATATGTACATTTTTTATTTTGTAGAAAAACATAATTGTTATAGAAACATATATTGGTATAGAAGGGAGGTGAAGTATGAAACATAAAGGGAAAATTAGTGGATTATTACTTGGGAATACAGTGGCAGTTACAGAATGGATTGCGCTTCAGGATGTAATTACAAAACTGGATTCGCGATCATTTTATACCGTCTTTATTATTTATATATTGCAAATGATACTCAGCTATTATTTTGGACATTGGTATGATAAAAAAGCGAGTGGGCGTATGGATACGGAAGTAGGAGGAATGGCAAGTAATGATTTTATAGTTGATTTTTTTGAGAAAGTAGCTGCTTTATCAGAACGAGATTCTCATAATATTACAGTGTACATTCTTTCTGTGAAAGAATGGAAAGGACTAAAAGAAACAGTGCAAGAAAAAAAATTGGAGGTGTTAGTACAAAAATTGGAGAGCACGATTGTAAAGACACTTCGTAAAGGCGATGTCGTTACGAAGTGGGATGAAAATAAGTATGTGATTGTGGCGATTGATAACGGACATGAAAAGTCGACAATAACAAACCGATTAATGAAAAATATTGAAAGTGAAATAGAAAATGGTTTGGTAAGTATGACTCTATTATTTGGGGCTGCTAGTTATCCTATAGAAGGAAAAACGTTTGAAGAATTGTTAAGAAAGGCACAAAATCAATTGTACCAGCATAGAAATTTGTAAAAAAATAAGTGAAATTTTGATTTGAAGAAATATGATATGAAGAAGTTTTTATTGTAACATTTTTTTGACTTTTATTACAAAAAGAACTTTTTTTGTAATAAAAGTCTTTAAAAATATATGAAATAGGCATATAATTATGATGGATGTGTCAATGCATTTTGCACAATGTGTTTCATTTTAAAAGTGTAGAGGAAAGTATACTCTACACTTTTCCTTTTTAGGGAATGGCAAGAATAATTGTAAGTTGTTGCAAGATAGCATTTATACTGTGTAAAATGAACGAAGAGATTATTTGATAGAAAGCGGGAAAGGGAATGATAGAATGATAGACGTGTGAGAACAACGAACATCTTTTATCAGGTGAATGATTACTGTTGTTCTTCAAATTATTATGGTTGTGATGAATTCCGTTGTACTTTTGTGTAATACATAATATCAATAGGCTTTAAAAAGTGCCAAGTAAAAGATGGATATGGAACTGCTATTTAGTTCAAAAACGGAAAATGTAATTTCAAGTAATACAATTTGTACAAGCATTATAAACAATATGAATGATTTTCGTGAAAAAGGTGCGAGTGTGGAGTTTATAGAAGGTTATATAATTTCATAGCTTTTTACACGATGATCGTATATAAGTAGGAGGAAAAAGATGTTGAAATATAGTAAATTAGCAATTGTAACTGCATTATCAATGACTTTACTAGCGGGTTGTTTCGGGCCGAAACCAGAAGAGGAATTATATGTTGCATTTGAAAATGCTGCAAAGCAAGAAAAAACAATGTTTGAAGATGCAAAAAAACTTGAAACTTTAGAGAAAGAGGGACAAGAATTATATAACCAGATTGTTCAAGAAGGAAAAGATAATAATCAAACTGTTAAGGAAAAACTAAACCAAGCAGTGAAAAATACAGATGAACGAGAAAAAGTGCTTAAAAAAGAAAAAGAATCTTTAAATAAGGCACAAGAAGAAGTGAAATCGGCAGATAAATATGTGAAGAAAATTGAAGATAAGAAATTGAAAGATCAAGCGGATAAAGTGAAAAGCACATATGAGAAACGACATGATTCATTTAACAAAATGTATGATAGCTATAATAAATCGTTAAAACAAGAAAAAGAATTATATACAATGTTACAAGATAAAGGTACGAAATTAAAAGATATTAGTGAAAAAGTAAAAGTAGTAAATCAGTCTTATAAAGATATTGAATCAGAAAAAGACAAGTTTAATGAATTTACGAAGTCTTATAATACAGAAAAAATTGCTTTTTATAAACAAGCAAATATTAAAATTAAAGAAGAGAAAAAATAAAACAGTTTGGCCTACAATTGGCCAAACTGTTTTATTTTTTTGTATAGGTACGACTATACCATGGGACAGGTTCACTTAATTTCTTTTCTTGTTTTAGCGCTTCAGGACCAATATAATCTTGAAGTGTTTTTTTTGCTACTGTTAAAGATAAGGTTGTTTTCGGATTTCGATAGGAGGATTCAAGATGACCGAGATGTGGTAGGATTCGAAAATCTTCTTTTGTAGGAGGAATATGGAAAAAGTAATCACCTAAACGTATAAGAACATCAGATTGTTGTTGGCTAAAACGTGGATTTCTAGAGAAATGTAATCCTTCTTTAATAGCTTTTTTTTCAGTAATTAAGCGTTCTAAAGCTGTCTTTTTTAACCAGTATAAATACTTCGGATTAGTTGCAGCTTTAGCATGACGATTCACAACGAAAATAGATTGAGCTAGTCGATTAATAGAATGTTGGTTTTGTAATTGAGATTGTGGTTGTGAAGGTTTCATATTAAATCTCCTTTCAATTTTTCATTATTATACCATAAGTAAAAGCGATTTTTATTATATGCAAAAAGTGATTGTATATATTTTCAATATTAAAGCAATATTGTTACAAAAAACAACTATTTTGTATAATAGTAATAGAATGTGTTTTAGAAATTTGATAATGAAAGAGTGAGAAGTTTGAAAGAAATATTAAAACAGCAATATGCCATTATAGATATTGGATCTAATACAATGCGTTTAGTTATTTATGAAAAGCAAAACGGAGGTTTTTATAAAGAGATTGAAAATACGAAAGTGGTTGCAAGGTTAAGGAATTACTTAGTCGATGGTGTGTTGATTGAAGAAGGAATAGAGGTATTGTTACAAACATTATTTCAATTTCAAGAAAGTACACGATTCCATCAGTTGCACCATGTACTTTGTGTTGCAACGGCAACAATTAGACAGGCTGAAAATCAAGAATCAATTAAGAAACTTGTTGAAGGACAAACAGACTTTACTCTTAGAGTATTATCAGAATATGAAGAAGCACGTTACGGCTATTTAGCAGTTATGAATTCAACTTCGTTCTCTGAAGGAATTACGGTAGATATTGGTGGAGGAAGTACGGAAGTTACATACTTTCGAAATAGAGAGATTTTAGAGTATCATAGCTTTCCTTTTGGAGCACTTTCTTTAAAGCAGTTTATTAAAGAGGACATACCTACTGAAGAAGAGTTGGAAAAGATTCGAACGTACTTAGAATATCAATTTCGAACATTACCATGGTTAATTGATAAGAAGTTGCCTCTTATTGCAATTGGTGGTAGTGCGAGGAACTTAGTGAAAATTCATCAAAATTTAATTTGTTATCCTATAGCAGGGGTACATTTATATAAGATGAAAGAAGAAGATATTAAAAATGTGAAAGAAGAATTAGAAGCATTGTCGTTCATAGAACTTCAAAAATTGGAAGGATTGGCAAAAGATCGAGCAGATACAATTGTTCCAGCAGTCGAAGTATTTCATACGCTTGTTAATGTTATAGAGGCGCCATCATTTGTATTAAGTAGAAAAGGATTACGAGAAGGTGTTTTCTATGAAGAGTTGACAAAAGATTTGGGGATTTCATATTATCCGAACGTGGTCGAAGAAAGTTTGTATTTATTATCACATGAATATGAAATGGATATGGAATTTGTAATGCAGCTTATTAAACATGGAAGATTGATTTGTCAACAACTTGAACAAACAGGGCTGATTTCTATGTCAGTAAAAGACTGGGAAGTATTCCATCAAGCAGCGAAAGTATTTAATATAGGCAAATATATAGACGAAGAAGCGAGCCGCTTACATACGTTTTATTTATTAGCGAATAAAACAATTGATGGTATGATGCACAAAGAGCGAGTAAGATTAGCGCTTATTGCGTCTTATAAATCAAAAATGTTATTCAAACAACATTTGTCACCATTTGAAGGATGGTTTGATAAAAATGAACAAAAGAAAATTCGCCTTTTAGGGGCTGTTTTACAATTTTCAGCAGCTTTAAATATAAGACAAAGATCGCTTGTTGAATCAATATCTATAACAGAAAGTAAAGAAGGATTAACATTTGAAATTGTATGTGAACAATCGGCGTTAGCGGAAAAAGTGCAAGCTGAAAAGCAGAAGAAACAGCTAGAAAGAGTATTGAAAACAAATATTACCTTATTATTTAAATTAAAGCATTGAGTTGTACGGATGTCTTTACAAAAAATTTACACTTTATAATATTGTAATTTGCTAAAATGAAAGTAACTAAATTATAGTAAAAAAGTTTCAAGGGGAAGTGTGAAGAGAATGGAATTATCGAAGGGGAATATAGTAAATTTAAATGATACAGCTTATTACAACAATCGAGAGTTAAGTTGGTTAGCATTTAATGAACGTGTACTACAAGAAGCACAAGATGAAACGAATCCACTCTTAGAAAGATTAAAGTTTATTAGCATTTTTAGCTCAAATTTAGATGAATTCTTTATGGTACGCGTGGCAGGATTGAAGGATCAAGTGAGTGCTGGTTTTAACCAACCAGAAAATAAGGCCGGCTTAACACCAAAAAAGCAACTAAATAAAATTGCGATAAAAGCACATGAATTAATGACCGTACAGTATGGTACGTTTAAAAATTATGTGTTGCCAGCGCTGGAGTTAGAGGGGATTGAGCGTTTAACATTCCATGATTTGACGAAAGAACAGAGAGAATTTATAGAAGAGTATTTTGATGAACAAATTTTCCCAGTCTTAACACCTGTGGCTATCGATGCATATCGTCCATTTCCGATGTTATTAAATAAAAGTTTAAATTTAGCTACTCTTTTATATGATGAGAAACAAGTGGAAGAAGAAAACCGCACGAAGTTAGGAATTGTACAAGTTCCTTCACTACTGGAACGTTTCATATTTTTACCGAGTGAAGGACAAAAGCATAAATTTATTTTATTAGAAGACGTAATTAGTAGTTTTACTCATAAATTATTTACAGGATATAAAGTATCATCTGTTACTCGTTTCCGTATTACACGCAATGCGGATTTAACAATTCACGAAGAAGGTGCGAGAGATTTATTAAAGGTAATTGAAAAAGAATTAAAAAAGCGTAAGTGGGGAGCTGCTGTACGTTTAGAAGTTGGCAAAGAGCATATTGATGAAAGAGTATTAGCATTATTATATGAGGTGTTGGAAGTAAAGGATGAAGATGTGTATATAATGGATGGACCGTTAGATTTAACATGTCTATTTTCTTTATATAAAAAACTAGCGCCTTTATATGAACATTTAGTATATCCGGCTCTTATTCCACAACGACCTCAAGATTTAGGGGATGCGGAAGATGTATTTGAAAAAGCAATTGAGCATGATATTTTATTACATCATCCGTTTGAATCGTTTCAGCCAGTAGTTGATTTTGTTCGTGATGCGGCAGACGATCCGAATGTACTTGCAATTAAACAAACATTATATCGAGTAAGTGGGGATTCGCCGATTATTCAGGCGCTAAAGGTAGCAGCTGAAAAAGGGAAGCAAGTGACAGTATTAGTTGAATTAAAGGCAAGATTTGATGAAGAAAATAATGTGCATTGGGCTAAAGAATTAGAACAGGCGGGATGTCATGTTATTTACGGTGTAAGTCATTTGAAAACACATAGTAAAATTACACTAGTTGTAAGAAGAAAAAACGGAAAAATCGAAAGGTTCGTACATCTTGGGACCGGAAATTATAATGATGCAACCGCAAAGCTATATACCGATTTTGGCTATATTACATCACGAAAAGACTTTGGGGTCGATGCAACAAATTTCTTTAATTATTTGAGTGGTTATACAACAAAACCGCATTTTCATCATTTATCGGTTGCGCCATTTGATATAAGAGAGCAATTTATCGATTTAATAGATGAAGAAATTCGTTATCATAGGCAATATGGAAATGGATATATCATTGCTAAAATGAATTCGTTAACTGATAAACCACTCATTAAAAAAATGTATGAAGCATCACAAGCTGGAGTAAAGGTAGAGCTCATCGTTCGAGGAACATGCTGCCTACGACCTGGTATTCCAAATGTAAGTGAAAATATTCGGGTAGTTAGTGTTGTCGGGAGATATTTAGAACATAGCCGTATTTATTATTTCCATCATAATGGAGAAGAGAAAATATATTTATCTTCAGCTGACTGGATGACAAGAAATATGGAGAAACGTGTAGAAATATCTTTCCCGATATTAGATATTGAAATGAAGGCACGAATTAAGGCGATTTTACAGCTTACTTTAGCTGATAATGTGAAAACACGTGAACAAAATAAAGACGGTGACTATTATTATGTTATTAATAATGGGGCAGAAGAGATTGATAGCCAAGTGAAGTTATTTAAGATGGCGTATCAAAACACAGATGCCGAATAATGAGAACAAAGTAAAAACCTCTTTTTAAAAAGAGGTTTTTACTTTGTTCTCTACTTATTGTATGTTCTCAAAATAGAAGCATGCGTAGAGAGAATAGTTTTTATTGTAAGCATGTTAATGGATTATGAATCGGTTAAGAGAGGGAATAACATTGGTAGAATTGTTGCGGTACATTAATAATAGTATGGCTGTTGACAAGGTCCACCATAACAAGGGTAAGGTGCTGGCGGTGGAAAAGGTGGTGGATATGGTGGGTAATATGGTCTAGGACCGAAAGCTAATGCCCCGCCAAGCAGTCCACCAGCAATACCAGCTAGAAATGGAACTCCAAAAAATGGAAAGAAGCGTGAGTCGCCTACTGGACCAATAGGTGCTGAACGGACTGGGATTGGTTGATAATATGGATACATGAACAAACCTCCTTTATTGGACTCACTTTTATCATATGGTAAATGAAACGTGGATGAGCGCGTACAAGAAAGGATATGTAAGAAAATAGGCGAATGATTACGAATGTTGGAGCGTGAAAATCGTAATTTCAGGTTTTGACATAAATCGGAAGGGGACACGAGTTCTTCCGAGGCCTCGGTTGACATAGAGAGCTAAATCTTGGATCGTATAGAAACCTTCTACATAGTTTTTAGCAAGTGCTGGGGTAATAATAGCGCCCAAAAAAGGAATTTGTACTTGTCCGCCATGACTATGACCAGAAAGCTGTAAGTTAACTGGATAGTTAGCGATTTGCGGTGCAATATCTGGTTCGTGAACAAGAACAATGTTATAAGTGTTTTTCCGAGCGCGCTGTAGTGTCTCCTTTATTTTTGGTTTGCCTAATAGTATATCATCAAGACCGAAAATGGAAATCTCACTATTATCCAGCAGACGGATTTTCTTTTCGCTATTTAGTAATAGTTCAAATCCAGATTCACGCATGATGTGTTCGTAGTACTCCGTTCCATATCCGCCATGATCATGGTTACCATAAATAGAAAATTTACCGAAGGGAGCTTGTATATTTTTTAAAATGGATGCAACGAAAGGAGTGTCAGTATATGTTTGATAATTATCAATGAGATCGCCAGTAAAAAGAACAATGTCGGGTTTTACAGCATTAATTTTAGAAACGATTTTAGATAAATGGTGGAGAGAGAAATAGTATCCGAGATGTAAATCGCTGAATTGAAGAATCTTCATACCATGAAAACTTTTTGGTATGAGTTGTGATTTCAGTGTATGTTCTGTAAAAGAGAGTAGATGAGGCTCAATATATTTAGCGTAATAGTATCCGATGCTAGTCGTTATAAATGAATATAGACAAGTTCGCATTCCAGTTTTTAAAAAATCTCTTCTTGTAATTTTCTTCATAAAAATATGAGTATACCTATTTGACTTATATCATATATGTTCGCTCTATTTACAGGTTACTCAAACCTCCTTTTCAGTTTATTTGAAATATATTTTAAATAATAAAAAAGTAGTATTGATTACGAAAAAACGAATGAAAAGAAATCTCTTTACGTTAAAATATCAGAAAAGTTTAAAAATATAAAGATTTCTATTAAATAAAATGATAAAATGAATGTGTATTCATTTTTTGGAGGGGATATATATGAAAGAAAAAGTAGTTATTATAACAGGTGGATCGAGTGGAATGGGAAAAGGAATGGCGACTCGTTTTGCAAAAGAAGGGGCACGAGTTGTTATTACAGGACGTACAAAGGAAAAACTAGAGGAAACAAAATTGGAAATTGAACAATTTCCAGGACAAATATTACCGGTACAAATGGATGTAAGAAATACGGATGATATTCAGAAAATGATTGAACAGATTGATGAGAAGTTTGGACGAATTGATATTTTAATAAATAATGCAGCTGGAAACTTTATTTGTCCAGCAGAAGATTTATCCGTGAACGGCTGGAATTCGGTTATTAATATTGTGTTAAACGGTACATTTTACTGTAGCCAGGCTGTCGGAAAATATTGGATTGAAAAAGGTATAAAAGGAAATATCATTAACATGGTAGCAACATATGCGTGGGATGCAGGTCCGGGAGTTATTCATTCGGCTGCAGCGAAGGCTGGAGTATTAGCAATGACGAAAACACTCGCTGTTGAGTGGGGACGTAAATATGGAATCCGAGTTAACGCTATTGCGCCAGGACCAATTGAACGTACGGGCGGTGCTGATAAATTATGGATTTCAGAAGAAATGGCTAAGCGTACGATACAAAGTGTTCCGCTTGGAAGACTGGGTACGCCAGAAGAAATTGCAGGTCTAGCTTATTATTTATGTTCAGATGAAGCTGCGTACATAAATGGAACGTGCATGACAATGGATGGAGGACAACATTTGCATCAATATCCATTTTAAAAGGGATAAAAAATGAATGTTTCATTCATTTTTTTACGGTTAAATGTGACGGAATTGTGACATATGAAAGAAAAGTGTTTACAAGAGGTCATATATACGTTATATTTAAGACCTCTTTTTTCTTCATAGTAGAATTGCTAATTCCCCTTAGCATTTTACCCCTCTAATCCCTTCAGGAAAACTGAAGGGATTTTTTATTATTTTTCCGTAAATATCATGTTATAATTTTTGAAAAGTAAAGGGAGGGAAGCACGTTGATAGATGCATTAGATGTAATGAGTAACTTGGATAAAGTCCTTCCTTATTATCAAGCAATTTTTAGTGCTGATGAACATACTGTAATTGGATATGAAGTAGTAGGGCGTATTCAAACAGAAGAGGGCATACAAAGTTTAGCTTCTTTCTTTCATGATGACTCTATTCCAAGTGAGTTTCAACTAGAAGCGGATAACATTATAGTAGAAAAAGCTTTAAATCGTTATTTAGAAAGTGATCAAAAACTATTATTATTTATACATCGGAATGCTAACGTATTAATGAACGATGATGATGAAAGTTTGCTTCAACTTTTATTGATGTATGAAAAACAAGGTTTAAATTTGAAAAACATTGTTTTAGAGATTACAGAACATGAATGTAAAGAAGATATAGAGCAATTTAATCATTTGCTTATGTATTATCGTACATATGGTATTCAAATTTCGATTAATAAAGTCGGAACAGGTACAAGTAATTTAGAACGTATTAGCGTGTTAGCACCTGATATTTTAAAAGTAGATTTAACAAATTTAAGGCAAACTGCACTTTTACAATCTTATCAAGATATTTTATATTCTTTATCATTACTTGCTAGAAGAATTGGTGCGACATTGTTATATGAAGAAATAGATGCTTTTTATCAATTACAATATGCATGGAAAAACGGTGGTAGGTACTATCAAGGGAATTATTTGAAAGAATGCTTACCTGATTTTATTGAAACGAACGTTTTGAAAGAACGACTTGGTAATGAGTGTCATCAATTTATTCAACATGAGAAGAAAAAACTACAAAAGATTTATAACTTAACAGAAATGTTACGTGATCGAATTGGCGATGTTTTAGCCAAACAGAAAAAGAATGAAGATATAAATGATTGGTTATTACAATTTAGCCAAAGTGTATCACAATGTAGTTTTCGTATATTTATTTGTAACGAAGATGGTTTCCAACAATCAGGAAACGTTATGAAAAAAGATGGGGAATGGATTGTGATGCCTGAGTATTATATGAAGAACTGGAGTTGGCGCCCGTATTTTCTAGAGAATATTATGAAAATGCGTTTTGAGAATAAGGCAAGACTTTCAGATTTATATGCTGATATTGAAACCGGTGAGATGGTACGAACATTTTCTTTCCCGATTGATGATGAAAACTTTTTATTTATAGATTTATCGTATGAATATTTATATGAAGAAGATGTTTTATTTTAATGCACGAAGAGATTCGTGCATTTTTTGTTTGTTTTTATCATAAATTGGTAATAGTGAAAATGGTGCCGAAAATGCTGTCTATCGTTGTAAAGATTTTACGAACGAAACCAGCCCTTTCTTTGCATAATCATTGTTACAATGAATACTACAAAGACAAGTTTTCTTAAAAGGAAGGTGAAAAAATGAGAAAATATGGAATATGGTTAGTTCTATTTGTATGCGTTGCCTTTCTAGTTGGTTATAGTGTTACAACTGTTTTAGGAAAAGAGGAAGTGAAAGTCGATCGGAAAGAAGTGTTTGTAACGATACAAAAAGGCTATGAAAGCCAATTTTCAATTCGTGGGAAGCGTTTGCCGATGAATAAGATGATAGAAACGTTATCACCATATTTTACAGAGAATTTCCTTCAAGTATTTACAGATGAAAATAGTAGAAGTGATAAACAAAGTGGTGAATATTTACTTCCAGCAAAAGAAGCGCCATTTTCTTTTAATTCAGAAACGAAAATGTCATATGATGAAGAGCATAAAATTTTATATGTTTATGAGCGGGCGAAAAGTGGACAATATCAAATTGTAACATTGCAAAGAGATCAAGGGAAGTGGAAATTGGCTGGATATCATGAAAGTCAAGAACTTTTAACTGAAATAAAAAGGTTACAACAATTATAAAGTGAAACTTTAATCAGGGGCATATCCCGTTTAATATGAACTTGCCACAATCAGATGCATACTTCCAAAATATATCGGGATAAAAATAGGAATAGGTCTTTACCTATTCCTATTCTATATTCAGAAGTTGTTGTAATTTTTCAATTTGAAAACCAGCAACAACTTCTCCATCAATTACAACCGTCGGAGTTGAATAAGAATCATAGTCATATAAAAGACGATTGCGAGCAGCGGCGTCTTTTTTTACGTCAAACTCTTCGTATACAACGTTATTATGCTTTAAAAATTCTTTCACAATAACACATGGCGGACAATCAGGTTGTGTGTAAACCTCAATTTTTTTCATTGCAATTCCTCCTTTTTACTGTTTTTTTATTATATTCTTCCAGTATAAAAATCGCAATAAAGAAGGGAAAAGATGTTCTTTCTGTTTTTTCCTTCGTATTTCGACAAATTTTTAGTTGAGTTTCTGGCCAATAACCTTTATCCTAGAGTGTGGAACATTTTTTCTGTTATGACGGATAGAATGAGTATAGCTGTAAAACCTATTGGTAGGAAGATCAGAGAAAGGAGAGATTTCATGTCTCTACTCCAAGGAATTTTAACTCGACTTGTTAGTCTACAAGAACAAGCTGAAAGCGGTGAAGTAGCACAACGCTATTTTGAAGTGAACGGTGAGCGCAAATGTAGCGTGAAATTTTTCGATAAAAGTGAAATGTATGAGTTAGAAGTGTATCAACAAGGTGAAAAACCTCAAGTGTATCAATTCGATAATATCGACATGGTTGCAATTGAGATTTACGATATCATTTCTTGATACATATAAAAAAGGTGTTGCCATGGGGCAACACCTTTTTTAGTTCTATTACTTTTAGTATATATGTATAAGGATTTTTCATTTTTCCTACAATGGTAATAAAGTGAAAGTGTAATTAGTAGGGTTTCTTCGTCCTATACAGCTTATTATCCATCACCAATTGAGGACGGATAGTAAATAGCGGGATGAAAATAGTGAGGAGGTGTGTTATATGGAACGTTTACCAGTTGTGATTTGTCCTAATTGTCACAATTCTGCTGAGATTATTCATGTACTAACGGCTCAATCGAATCAAAACGTAATTTATACGTGCCAAGTTTGCCATTATGTAATTCGGAATATTGAAACGAATAAAGGGTAGGGAGTTATAATTTTTGTTTTTGTCCCATACAATGAGAATACGAAAAGTCTGTCTAATTGAAAGGACGTGACTATGTGGCCGGTGAACATAAATTTTATAATGTTTCAGAGAGGCATTTAAATTTTGATATGGTCTTTACCCGTATTTGTAACTTCATTGAAAAGGATCCGCGAAATTTATATCGTTTATCCATTGGGACAGACTCACAAGCACATCAAAAGGATACGAGGTTTATTACAGCAATTCATATTCATCGCGTTGGAAAAGGAGCCTGGGGGTGTTTACACCATCAATCAGTAAAAGATAAGCCAGCAACTTTACGTGAGAAAATATATTTAGAGACGCAGTTTAGTCAAGAAATCGCATGCCTATTTACTCCAAATCATATACAAACAATATGGGATTTATTGCATCCATATGCTCAAGATGGGGCTGGTTTTATAATGGAGATTCACTTAGATATCGGAAATGATGGTTTAACAAAAGAATTTATTCTAGATATGACAGCGAAAATTCAAGCGATGGGATTAACTGCAAAAATTAAGCCAGATGCTTATGCGGCGTTTAGTTATGCGAATCGATATACGAAATAAAAACAATTTATATATTTCTTCCACTAAAAACTGAATATTACATCTATTAAATAGGCTGAAAATTTTATATAATAATGGTAACGATGTGAGTATAAGGAGAGGGGTATATGAAAAGGGATTTTGTTTTAACGGAAGAAGAGGAAAGTTTGTTACTAGATATTTTATTTCAGCAAAATTATGCGAGTGAAATTTTAGCTGTGGAACTTACAGATATCGAGAATGGTTTAAAAAAGACAGACGTGATGCAATATAAAAAAATCACAAGGTTATTTTACAGATTAAAAAATAAAGGGTATTAAGCGCTACCGGAATGGTAGTCTTTTTTTTGTGTTATATGCTAAAATAGCTGTGTAATTTTGTTTTTTACTGAAAGAATGTAAGGACAAAATAATAATATGAAAACGCTGTCATAAAATGTGAATAGAGCCGGTGATTATAAGCAGGAAAAAGGGAAAATGGGGGATGTAATATGATTAGTATTCCAAAAGACGAGTTTCAACAAATTTTTGTAAAAGATTTAATGATTTCATCAGAAAAAGTAGCACACGTTCAAATAGGGAATGGTTTAGAGCATGCTTTACTCGTACTTGTGAAATCTGGATATTCGGCGATACCTGTTTTGGACCCGATGTACAAATTGCACGGGTTAATTAGTACTGCTATGATTTTAGACGGTATGTTAGGGCTAGAACGCATTGAGTTTGAAAGACTTGAAGAGATGAAAGTAGAGCAAGTAATGAAGAAAGATATTCCGGTTCTTAAGTTAGAAGATTCGTTTGCAAAAGCATTAGAAATGACTATTGATCATCCATTTATTTGCGCTGTCAATGAAGATGGGTATTTTGAGGGGATTTTAACACGTCGAGCGATTTTAAAATTGTTGAATAAAAAAGTAAGGCAACATAATCGATAATGTGAGAAAAGTGACTTCATAGAACCGAAGAAGTCACTTTTTTTTCGTGCATATCAGTTGTGTATGTATTATATTTAAAAAGATAAAAAATATAAGCGTATGTAGTTAAATTACGGATGAAAAGCTTATTGAGATAAGGTGTATGGAAGCTAAGGAAAGAGGGAGAAAGTTGCAAATTGATGATTTTCAAATGATGGTTGTGTTAGCACAGGAATCAAATATGAGAAAAGCGGCGGAACGTTTATTTGTTTCACAACCTGCGCTTAGTCAACGATTACAATCTATGGAGAAACAATGGGGAATGAAGTTTTTTATTCGCTCGCAAAAAGGATTGACAATTACACCTGAAGGGGAAAAAGTTGCAAATTACGCAAAAGAAATGCTACAAAGGGAAGAGGATATTAAAAGTGAACTAGCTGTTTTTAGAACAGAAACTCACGGGACGTTAAAAATAGCTGTCGCATCAGTTATTGGTCAATATTGGCTTCCTCCTGTTTTGAAGAAGTTTGTACATAAATATCCTTCTGTAAAAATATCGCTGTTTACTGGCTGGAGTAGTGAGGTGCAAAAGCAATTTTATGAAGGAGACGTGCATGTTGCTATATTGAGAGGAACACAAGAATATAAAGGCCAGAAGCAACAATTATTTGAAGATGAACTTTATTTAGTGGATAAAGAAATAAAAGATATTTCGATGTTAAAAGAAACAAATAGACCATTTATTCAATTTAAAAGTGATTCGACTTATTATGGACAAATACAAAATTGGTGGTATGGTTTATTTTCTAATCCACCTAAGAGAACGATTGTCGTTGATCAAATTGAGACTTGCAAACAACTCGTTTTAAATGGTATAGGTTATGCTCTTTTACCTTCTACTGTTCTAAAAGAAGTACAGGAAAATATGTATAAAACACCTGTCCAATTAACGAGAGAAACATGGTTATTGACGAGTGAATCAGCTAGACAATTGAAGCAAGTACAAGCATTTTTAGAAATTATAGAAGAAATTCAAATGGAAAAATAGGATTATTATCTTGCTACTCGCCCTATCGTTTGGTAGAGTAACATTATAAATGGATTTAGGAGGCAACAAGAATGAAAATGATGGACGCTAACGAAATTATTTCGTTTATTCAAAAAAGTGAAAAGAAAACTCCTGTAAAGGTATACATAAAAGGGGATTTAAAAGAAGTAACATTCCCTGAAACGGTACAAGCATTTGTAAACAAAAAGTCTGGTGTATTATTTGGAGAATGGTCTGAAATTAAGACAATTCTAGATGAAAATAGCAAGTACATTGTTGATTACGTTGTTGAAAATGACCGTCGTAATTCTGCAATCCCAATGCTTGATTTAAAAGGTATTAAAGCTCGTATTGAGCCAGGTGCGATTATTCGTGACCACGTTGAAATCGGCGACAACGCTGTTATTATGATGAATGCAACAATTAATATCGGTGCTGTAATTGGTGAAGGGTCTATGATCGACATGAACGCGGTACTTGGTGGACGTGCAACTGTTGGTAAGAACTGTCACGTAGGTGCAGGCGCAGTACTTGCAGGTGTTATTGAGCCACCTTCAGCAAAACCAGTTATCGTTGAAGACGATGTTGTTATTGGTGCTAACGTAGTTGTGTTAGAGGGAGTTACAGTAGGTAAAGGTGCAGTTGTAGCAGCAGGAGCTGTTGTAACAGAAGATGTACCTCCATATACAGTTGTAGCAGGTACTCCAGCACGTGTAATTAAAGAGATTGATGAGAAGACAAAAGCAAAAACTGAAATTAAACAAGAACTTCGTCAATTAAACCCAGAGAAATAAAAACAAAAAAGCGTAAGAGCATAAACAGGCTCTTACGCTTTTTATAGATAGAGGTGCAAAAATGGTAGTAAGCAAATTCGTTCAAATTCGTAGAGACTTACATAAAATACCGGAAATTGGATTTAAAGAGTGGAAAACACAACAGTATATTTTAGATTACATAGGAACGCTTTCGAATGAACATGTGGAAGTGAAAGTGTGGAGAACAGGTGTTATTGTTAAAGTAAAGGGAAGGAATCCAGAAAAAGTTATAGGTTATCGCGCAGATATAGACGGTTTACCAATTACAGAGGAAACTGGATATGAGTTCGCTTCTGTTCATGAAGGAATGATGCATGCATGTGGACATGACTTACATACGACAATCGGTTTAGGCCTCCTAACAGCAGCTGTAACAGAAAGAATAGATGATGACCTTGTATTTCTATTCCAACCAGCTGAAGAAGGGCCTGGAGGGGCTCTTCCTATGTTAGAGAGTGAAGAGTTAAAAGAATGGAAGCCAAATATTATTCTCGGCCTTCATATTGCACCTGAATACCCTGTAGGGACAATTGCTACAAAAGAGGGGCTATTATTTGCAAATACATCAGAGTTATATGTTGATTTAAAGGGGAAAGGTGGACATGCAGCTTATCCTCATACTGCAAATGATATGATTGTCGCAGCTAGTCACCTTGTTACACAGCTTCAGTCTGTTATTAGTCGTAATGTAAACCCACTTGATAGTGCAGTAATTACAATCGGAAAAATAACAGGCGGTACAGTTCAAAATATCATAGCAGAAAAGTCTCGATTAGAGGGAACGATCCGAACGTTATCAGTGGAATCGATGAGCCGTGTTAAAAGTAGGATTGAGGCAATTGTTGCAGGTATAGAAGCTTCCTTCCAATGTGAAGCCGTTATTGACTACGGAGCGATGTATCATCAAGTATACAATCATGAAGCATTAACGAGAGAGTTTATGCAATTTGTAAGTGAACAAACTGATATGAAAGTAATTACATGTACTGAGGCAATGACAGGTGAAGATTTTGGTTATATGCTTCAAGAGATTCCTGGATTTATGTTTTGGCTTGGGGTAAATTCAGAATATGGTTTACATCATGCAAAATTAAAGCCAGATGAAGAGGCTATTGAGAAAGCTATCGTATTTTTAGATCAATATGTAAAATGGAAGGGAACTAGAAAGTAAATTTGCTCGCCAACTTGGTGGGTATTCGTTAGTTCCAAGGTGAAAACATCTTTCATATTTGTTTTGAATACACATCGGCATACAAATGGATAAAATAATGAGCAGTGGTTTTGAGCCGCTGCTCATTATTCATTATCGCTTATTGAGAAGATGATTAGTTAACTAGCTTATATATGTTTACAATTCGTGTGGAAAGTGTGTAAAATCAAGGTGAAACGTAGAAAAAAGGGTGGGGAATTACGTGCAGATTAGCAGTGCGATTTTATGTTTTGTTTTATATACATATGTTATTATTGCGGCGGTTTATTTTGGGATAAGTTTTTATGCCTACCGTTTAGCGAATAATAATGAATATGAAGAGACATACAACTGGGTGAAAAGGTATTTATCACCTGTACTAGAAATTATGAATGGGTTTGTTCTTTTTTTATTTATTGGATTAATTGCTTTTTCAACGAGCTTAGTAGGAAATAAGACTACATTATTTGTACTAGGTATCATTATTTTTATGCTATTAGGAATTCGTATTGGTAATACGGTATTTTGGAATGAGAGAAAAGTAGATGGTTGGACGGGAATGCTAATACCGTGTATGCTAGCTGCTATCGTGACGAATATAGAACATGAATATTATCAGTTGCATTTTTGGCTCATAATTGTTTTAACAATTCTCTCTGTGTTGTATATAAGTACTGTCGTGCTAACATACATTGCAAATGAAAAGGGAGATGTAAAAGGTACGCATTTCTTTAGAGGGCGTGCATTGTTATGGAGTGTGCCAACGATGGCGGTTATATCAATTATTGCGATATTAGTAAATGGGTATCAATTTACGAATTGGCAACTGTTTTTAGAAAATTGGTGGATTTTCATTCTTTCGTTTATCGCTTTTTTAGGTGCAACGCATTATTTATTCCATCAACACCATTATATATTGGCATTGCTATTCGCATTTACACAACTATTATTTGCTTTCTTCGGACAAGAAACGTTATTATTCGTTTTTGAAACGTTTAGTTCATTTGGAAACATATTTGTATTTGGTATGTTAATTTTCAGTATCGCATTTTATTTACAACAGTATTTTTATATGCAAAAACAAAAATAAAGAATGATATACAGGTTTTTGTAGCAAATCTAAAGTATGTTACAATAAAAATACATAGTATTCGATGTTATTGGAGGAATTCCTGTGGGTGAAAAAGAGAAAGAATTTGCTGTCATTGGGCTTGGGCGTTTTGGTGGAAGTATTTGTCGAGAACTTGCTCAATTAGGTATGGAAGTAATGGCAATTGACTCAGATGAGGATAAAATTAATGAGTTTGCAAATATAGCTTCACATGCTGTAATTGCAGATTCAACAGATGAGATGGTATTAAAAAGTCTTGGTATTCGTAATTTTGATCATGTAGTCGTTGCGATTGGGGACAATTTGAATTCAAGTATTTTAACAACGTTAATTCTGAAAGAGTTAGGTGTAAAAAATATTACTGTAAAAGCTCAAAATGATTACCATGAAAAAGTATTAAGTAAAATAGGAGCAGATCACATTGTGCACCCAGAGCGTGATATGGGAAAAAGGATTGCTAATAATATTGCATCAAGTAATGTATTAGACTATCTTGAGCTTTCAGATGAGCATAGTATTGTAGAGATTATTGCAAATAAAAAAATCGATGGTCATTCTTTAATCGAATTAGATATTCGTGCGAAGTTTGGATTGAATATTGTAGCGATTAAACGTGGTAAAGAAGTTATTGTATCTCCTCGAGCTACGGAAAACATTCAAGCGGGAGATATATTAATTGTAATTGGTCATGACGATGAAGTAGATCGTTTCAAGCACTTTTTAAGATAAGAGAAAAGGACAATACCATAAAGGTATTGTCCTTTTTCTTATATCTCCATAATGATTGGTAAAATCATTGGGCGACGTTTCGTTTTCTCATATAGGAATGGTGCTAATGTATCTGTAATTTCATTTTTAATTTCAGACCATTGCGTTGTTTTACGTTCCATTACTTTTTCTAAATGAGTTGTAATTAATGTTTGAGCATCATTAATTAAATCACTACTTTCGCGCATATAAACGAAACCACGTGAGATAATATCAGGCCCTGCTGCAACTTTAAATTCTTTCATATCAATGCTTACAACGACAATAA
This sequence comes from Bacillus cereus group sp. Bc061, assembly GCF_027715825.1. Classification (NCBI taxonomy): domain Bacteria; kingdom Bacillati; phylum Bacillota; class Bacilli; order Caryophanales; family Bacillaceae; genus Bacillus; species Bacillus cereus group sp. Bc061. The sequence goes on along the minus strand of NZ_JAQFTZ010000002.1, from coordinate 287,672 downwards.
CAAGTCCTTCTTCAGAAAGGATACGACGATCGCGTAATACGATATTACCGATATCTCCAATACCATTTCCGTCAATATAAACAGATCCAGATGGTATTTTACCAGCTACACTTGCTTCATCTGAACGTAAGGCAAGAACATCACCATTATCCATAATGAAACAGTTTTCTTCTGGAATACCACAATCATTTGCTAATTTCATATGCATACGTTGCATACGATATTCACCATGAATTGGCATGAAATACTTCGGTTTAATTAGACGAAGCATTAGTTTTTGTTCTTCTTGTCCGCCGTGTCCACTCGTATGAATGTTTGACAGTTTTCCGTGGATTACATCAGCACCAGCACGGTACAACATATTAATTGTACGGCTTACACTAATTGTATTACCAGGGATTGGTGAAGAAGAGAACACAACTGTGTCGCCAGGAATAATTTGAATTTGACGATGGGTACCATTAGCAATACGTGAAAGTGCTGCCATTGGCTCCCCTTGACTACCTGTACATAAAATAACAACTTTATTAGCCGGTAGACGATTTAATTGAGATGCATCTATGAATGTATCTTTCGGACAGCGAATATAACCGAGGTTTTGTCCGATTTCAATCGCTGCCTCCATACTTCGGCCAAATACAGCCACTTTACGATTGTTTTCAACAGCCGCTTCAACGACTTGTTGCAAGCGATGGATATTTGATGCAAAGGTTGCGAAGATAATACGACCTTCTACTTTGCGGAAAATATCTTGAATACTATCACCAACACGGCGCTCAGACATTGTAAAGTTTGGAACTTCACTGTTTGTACTGTCAGATAAGAGACAAAGTACACCGTCTTTTCCGATTTCAGCCATTTTTGTTAAGTCCGCTGGTTCACCAACCGGTGTGAAGTCAAATTTGAAATCTCCAGTATGAACCACTTGTCCTTGAGGTGTTTTCACAACAACTCCGTATGAATCTGGGATACTGTGAGTTGTACGGAAGAAGGAAACAGATGTCTTTTTAAATTTAATAACATCATCTTCTTGAATTTCATAAAGCTTTGCTTTACGAAGTAATCCGTGCTCTTCTAATTTGTTTTTGATTAGTGCAATTGCTAATTTTCCGCCATAAATCGGAATGTTCACTTGACGTAATAAGTAAGGAATTCCACCGATATGATCTTCGTGACCATGTGTAATGAATAGCCCTTTAATTTTATCTTCGTTTCGCACAAAATAAGTGTAATCTGGTATTACATAATCGATTCCGAGGAGTTCGTCTTCTGGAAACTTAATTCCAGCGTCAATTATAATAATTTCATCTTGAAATTGAACAGCATATGTATTTTTACCGATTTCACCAAGACCACCTAAAGCAAAAACGGCTGCTTGATCATTCTTTAGAAATTTCATATGACTATACGATTTCCGCTAATGTTAAATCAGCGTTTTCTTTTTCATATTCAAGATGATTGCCAGTCACAGACTGAACGAATTCGATATTATATGCGAACTTATTTAATTTTGTACGAACATCCTTCTCAGACGTAGCCTCTAAATATAAAACTTTTGTATTTTCACGTACTGGAACCTCAGTCATTTTTTCTTGATAAAATACTTTAAAAATCATTTGGAAAACCTCTCCTTGTCTATGTTTTGCATTATCTGTTACTTATTATAAAGCAAACAGTCACGATTTTCATGTTTTTTCGAATGAGAATGAAGAAAAAGCCCGAAATGGGCATAATTTAAGCGATCGTCTTTTTACGGACTAGATCTTTTAAATAACGCTTCAGCTTTTTCTTCAGCTTCTTCAGCATGATTACTCCTTCCTTTCCTTATTTTAAACATGCATATTACTAGTGAAAACGCCGTCTCTGATATAAGAAAGAGGACAAAAGTGAATGTTGAATCTTGTCTTTTCTCATACAGAGAAAGTTATTCTATAGTAACGATTAGTAGCCGTTAGTTATAGCTATAGTATGAGAAAGAATAGAAAAGAAAATTCATACGAACAAGTATCCACATTTTTTACTAATATATATATGCAGGTTTCATAAATAAGGTCAGAAAGTGAACGCTTTCTTCACAGATGTTTAATATGTTATACTTTTTTTTAGTATTTGAAAAGCGATAATCAAAATAGGAATATAGAGTAACAGAAAGGATTTTGACAAATGAATGATAAAATTGTCTTTTTTGATATTGATGGAACATTATTAGATCATGATAAGAAGATTCCGCAATCTACGCGAGACGCAGTAAGGCAGTTACAAGAAAAAGGCGTGCATGTAGCAATTGCGACAGGACGTGCGCCATTTATGTTCGAAGATATTCGTAAGGAACTTAATATCCACAATTATGTTAGCTTTAATGGACAGTACGTTGTATTTGAAGATGAGGTAGTATTTAATAACCCATTACATCCAGCTGCTCTACATAAGTTTACTCAGTTTGCAAAACAAGAAGGATATCCACTTGTATATCTTGATCATCAAGAAATGAGAGCATCAGTGGAATATCATGATTATGTGAAAGAAGGGTTTGGCAGTTTACATTTTGAGCATCCGGCATATGAACCTGATTTTTATGAGAAGCGTAATATTTATCAAACACTTCTTTTCTGTGAAGTAAATGAAGAAGAAAAGTTTATAAATCAGTACCCAGACTTTCATTTTATTCGCTGGCATGCGTATTCAATGGATATTATTCCAAATGGTGGTTCTAAGGCAAAAGGGATTGAGAAATTCATTGAAAAGCTAGGATTTAACCGTGAACAAGTGTATGCATTTGGGGATGGCTTAAATGATTTAGAAATGATTGAAGCAGTTGGGACAGGTATTGTGATGGGGAATGGTCATGAAGACTTGAAAAAACTTGCAAATCATGTGACAAAGGATGTTAGTGAAGACGGTATATATCATGGTTTAAAATGGGCTGGATTGCTATAAGTGAATATGGAATCTATTTCATATAGTAAAAAGGCGGAAGAGTATATTCCGCCTTTTTTACTATCGCTCTAGAGGTTTTGAATCGTCAGGAGCGGCAAATGGATTTTCTTTATTAATGTGATCATAGAACATAACACCATTTAAATGGTCAATTTCATGTTGAAATACAATTGCTGGTAACCCTTTTAAACGTAACTTTACTTCTTCGCCGTTAATAGAAGTTGCTTTCACTGTAATTCTTGTATAACGAGGGACATAACCAGGTACTTCACGGTCTACTGATAGACAGCCTTCACCACTTTGTAAATATGTACGTTCAACAGAATGGCTAATGATTTTTGGATTAAATAATGCATGACTATATAACGTACCGTCCGTATCTGTTACATGAACCGCAATCATTCTTTTTGAAATACCGATTTGCGGAGCCGCTAATCCGATTCCAGGGCGTAAACTATATTTTTCAGCCATTTCAGGATCTTGGCTATTTATTACAAATTCAATCATTTCCTTAAGAGTATTTGTATCTTCTTCGCTCGCTGGTAGTACTACCTCTTCTGCAACGTTTCGCAAAATAGGATCTCCTTCGCGAATTACATCTTTCATTGTAAGCATATGTAATCTCTCCTTTCCTTTTTAGTCTACCAAAGGAGATGGAAAAAGTCATCGGCAAGTAAGGGGAAGATAGATCGGTTATGTAGGAATAAAAAGAAAGAGACGGCAGAGCCGTCTCTTTCTTTCCATAGTTGTTTCATTTTACATTAGCGAATGCAAGCAGCACCAACGATAATTAAAAGAATAAACAACACAACGATTAAGGCGAAGCCGCGTCCAGACCCACCACAAGAACCGCCATAACCGTAGGAAGGATATGAACAAGTTGGATAGCAATATGAATATCCGTACATGAGATGACCTCCTTTATCATTTCCCGCTAATACTGCGGTTACTATAATGTATGGAGGGAAGAGTAGAAATGTATGGGTAATTACCTATAAAAGGAAGAAGAGTTTGTATATTTTTGCTAAGAAGAGAGAAAAACTAAAGGGAATTAAATCGTTTACATATTATTCTAAGAGAAAAAACAAGTTAAAAAGGGAATAATATAACAGTAGGTTAATGCTTACTAATACAGATGTGAAAAATAAAAACACGTTTGTGTAGGAGAAACCTGCAGATTATTTATAAAAAAACGTATTCAAAGTAATTGACATCGTAATTAGAATAGTTGTAAACTAAAAAACGTGATCAAGATTGTATTAATATGTTTCTGAAAAAACATTAGTACAGATTGTTAGGTACACAAAATTATTCTCAACCGACAAATAAATTTGTTGGTTTACATTGTTGCGGTTTCCATCTAGCTAATAGATAGTGAAAGCGTTTCAGAATATGGTTCAAGAGAGGAAGAGGTGAACGGAATGGGTACTAAAACAAAAAAGACCCTATTTAATGTTGATGAGCAAATGAAAGCTATCGCAGCTCAATTTGAAACATTACAAATTTTAAATGAAAAAGGCGAAGTTGTGAATGAAGCAGCTATGCCTGAATTATCTGATGATCAATTAAAAGAATTAATGCGCCGTATGGTGTATACTCGCGTACTAGATCAACGTTCTATTTCTTTAAACCGTCAAGGACGTTTAGGTTTCTACGCACCAACAGCTGGACAAGAGGCTTCTCAATTAGCAAGTCATTTCGCACTTGAAGCAGAAGATTTCATCTTACCAGGATATCGTGATGTGCCACAATTAGTATGGCACGGTTTACCATTATACCAAGCATTCTTATTCTCTCGTGGACATTTCATGGGTAACCAAATGCCTGAGAACGTAAATGCACTTGCTCCACAAATTATCATCGGTGCGCAAATCATCCAAACTGCTGGTGTTGCGTTAGGTATGAAATTACGTGGTAAAAAATCTGTTGCAATTACTTACACTGGTGACGGTGGTGCTTCACAAGGTGACTTCTACGAAGGTATGAACTTTGCGGGTGCATTCAAAGCTCCAGCAATCTTCGTTGTACAAAACAACCGTTATGCAATCTCTACTCCAGTAGAAAAGCAATCTGCAGCTAAAACTGTAGCACAAAAAGCAGTAGCAGCAGGTATTTACGGAATTCAAGTAGACGGTATGGATCCATTAGCTGTATACGCAGCAACTGCTTTCGCTCGTGAGCGTGCAGTAAATGGTGAAGGTCCTACTTTAATCGAGACTTTAACATTCCGTTACGGTCCACATACAATGGCTGGTGATGACCCAACTCGTTACCGTACAAAAGATATCGAGAACGAATGGGAACAAAAAGATCCAATCGTACGCTTCCGTGCATTCTTAGAAAACAAAGGCCTATGGTCTCAAGAAGTTGAAGAGAAAGTAATCGAAGAAGCAAAAGAAGATATCAAACAAGCAATTGCTAAGGCTGACCAAGCTCCAAAACAAAAAGTTACTGATTTAATGGAAATCATGTACGAAAAAATGCCTTACAACTTAGCTGAACAATATGAAATTTACAAAGAAAAGGAGTCGAAGTAAGCCATGGCTCAAATGACAATGATTCAAGCAATCACTGATGCTTTACGCGTTGAAATGAAAAATGACCCTAACGTACTTGTGTTTGGTGAAGACGTTGGTGTAAACGGCGGTGTATTCCGTGCTACTGAAGGTTTACAAGCTGAATTCGGTGAAGACCGTGTAATGGATACTCCACTTGCAGAGTCTGGTATTGGTGGACTTGCAGTTGGACTTGCACTTGAAGGATTCCGTCCAGTTCCAGAAATCCAATTCTTCGGTTTCGTTTATGAAGTAATGGATTCAATTTCTGGTCAATTAGCTCGTATGCGTTACCGTTCTGGTGGACGTTGGACTGCTCCAGTAACAGTTCGTTCTCCATTCGGTGGTGGTGTTCATACTCCTGAACTACATGCTGATAGCTTAGAAGGTTTAGTGGCTCAACAACCTGGTCTAAAAGTTGTTATTCCATCTACTCCATACGATGCAAAAGGTCTTTTAATCTCTGCGATTCGTGACAACGATCCAGTTATCTACTTAGAGCATATGAAATTGTACCGTTCATTCCGTCAAGATGTACCAGAAGGTGAATACACAATTGATTTAGGCAAAGCTGACATCAAACGTGAAGGTACAGATGTATCTGTTATCGCTTACGGTGCTATGGTTCACGCTGCATTAAAAGCTGCTGAAGAACTTGAAAAAGAAGGTATCTCTTTAGAAGTTGTTGACTTACGTACAGTTCAACCATTAGATATCGAAACAATCATCGCTTCTGTTGAAAAAACAGGCCGCGTAGTTGTAGTTCAAGAAGCTCAAAAACAAGCTGGTATTGCAGCTAACGTTGTAGCGGAAATTAACGACCGTGCAATTTTAAACTTAGAAGCTCCAGTTGTACGTGTTGCAGCTGCTGATACAGTATTCCCATTCTCTCAAGCTGAGAGCGTATGGTTACCAAACCATAAAGATATTGTTGAAGCTGTTAACAAAGTAATGAACTTCTAATTTTTACTTATTCATGTGCAAAAGAAATCAGCACATGCTGATTTCTTTTGCCATATTCCATAATAAAGAAATGAATCAGGGGGCTGAATTCCGTGGCATTTGAATTTAAACTACCAGATATCGGTGAAGGTATCCACGAAGGTGAAATCGTAAAATGGTTTATTAAACCAGGCGACGAAGTAAACGAAGACGACGTACTTCTTGAAGTACAAAATGATAAAGCAGTAGTAGAAATTCCTTCTCCTGTTAAAGGTAAAGTACTTGAAGTACTTGTAGAAGAAGGTACGGTTGCAGTAGTTGGAGATACATTAATTAAATTTGATGCTCCTGGATACGAAAACCTTAAATTTAAAGGCGACGATCATGACGAAGCTCCTAAAGCTGAAGAAGCAAAAGAAGAAGCTCCTAAAGCTGAAGCTACTCCAGCAGCAACTGCAGAAGTAGTAAATGAGCGCGTAATCGCTATGCCATCTGTTCGTAAATATGCTCGTGAAAACGGCGTAGACATTCATAAAGTAGCTGGTTCTGGTAAGAACGGTCGTATCGTAAAAGCTGACATCGATGCATTTGCAAATGGTGGACAAGCAGTAGCAGCAACTGAGGCTCCAGCAGCAGTAGAAGCTACTCCAGCAGCAGCGAAAGAAGAAGCACCAAAAGCACAACCAATCCCAGCTGGTGAATATCCAGAAACTCGTGAGAAAATGAGTGGTATCCGTAAAGCAATTGCGAAAGCAATGGTTAACTCTAAACATACAGCTCCTCACGTAACATTAATGGATGAAGTAGATGTAACTGAACTTGTTGCTCATCGTAAGAAGTTCAAAGCTGTGGCAGCTGACAAAGGTATTAAATTAACTTACCTTCCATACGTTGTTAAAGCTTTAACATCTGCATTACGTGAATACCCAATGTTAAACACTTCTTTAGATGATGCTTCTCAAGAAGTAGTTCATAAACATTACTTCAACATCGGTATCGCAGCTGATACAGACAAAGGTCTATTAGTACCAGTTGTTAAAGATACAGATCGCAAGTCTATCTTCACAATTTCTAACGAGATCAATGATCTTGCTGGTAAAGCACGTGAAGGTCGTTTAGCTCCTGCTGAAATGAAAGGCGCTTCTTGCACAATTACAAACATTGGTTCTGCAGGTGGACAATGGTTCACTCCAGTTATCAACCACCCAGAAGTAGCAATCCTTGGTATCGGCCGTATCGCTGAGAAACCAGTTGTGAAAAACGGTGAGATCGTTGCAGCTCCAGTATTAGCATTATCTCTAAGCTTTGACCATCGTTTAATTGACGGCGCAACTGCTCAAAAAGCATTAAACCAAATTAAACGTCTATTGAATGACCCACAATTATTAGTAATGGAGGCGTAATAACAATGGTAGTAGGAGATTTCCCAATTGAATTAGATACAGTCGTTGTTGGTGCAGGTCCTGGTGGATACGTTGCGGCAATTCGTGCAGCACAATTAGGACAAAAGGTAGCGATTATTGAAAAAGCTAACCTTGGTGGCGTATGCTTAAACGTTGGATGTATTCCTTCAAAAGCGTTAATCAATGCAGGTCATCGTTATGAGAATGCAATGCATTCTGATGACATGGGTATCACTGCAGAGAACGTAAAAGTTGACTTTACAAAAGTTCAAGAATGGAAAAACGGCGTAGTTAAGAAATTAACTGGCGGTGTTGAAGGCCTTCTTAAAGGTAACAAAGTTGAAATCATTCGCGGTGAAGCTTACTTCGTAGATGCTAACACATTACGCGTAATGACTGAAGATGCAGCTCAAACTTATACGTTTAAAAATGCTGTTCTTGCAACTGGTTCTACACCAATCGAAATTCCAGGATTCAAATACTCTAAACGTGTTATCAACTCTACAGGTGCTTTAAGCTTACCTGAAATTCCTAAAAAACTTGTTGTAATCGGCGGCGGTTACATCGGTATGGAATTAGGTACTGCATATGCTAACTTCGGTACAGAAGTTACTGTAGTAGAAGCTGGCGACGAAATCTTAGCTGGTTTCGAAAAAGCTATGAGCTCTGTTGTTAAACGTGCTCTACAGAAAAAAGGTAACGTAACAATCCATACAAAAGCTATGGCTAAAGGCGTTGAAGAAACAGAAACTGGCGTAAAAGTTAGCTTCGAAGTTAAAGGTGAAATCCAAACTGTAGAAGCAGATTACGTATTAGTAACTGTAGGTCGTCGTCCAAACACTCAAGAAATCGGTCTTGAGCAAGTTGGAGTTAAAATGACTGACCGCGGCATCATCGAAATCGATGAGCAATGTCGTACAAATGTACCAAACATCTATGCAATCGGTGATATCGTTCCTGGACCACCATTAGCTCACAAAGCTTCTTACGAAGGTAAAGTAGCTGTAGAAGCAATTAGTGGCCATGCGTCAGCTATCGATTACATCGGAATTCCTGCAGTATGCTTCACTGATCCAGAATTAGCATCTGTTGGTTACACTAAGAAACAAGCTGAAGAAGCTGGAATGACTGTAACTGTATCTAAGTTCCCATTCGCTGCTAACGGTCGTGCATTATCATTAAACAGCACTGACGGTTTCTTACAACTTGTAACACGTAAAGAAGATGGTCTTCTTGTAGGTGCTCAAGTTGCAGGTGCAGGCGCTTCTGATATTATTTCTGAGATTGGTTTAGCTATCGAAGCTGGAATGACAGCAGAAGATATCGCTCAAACAATCCACGCTCACCCAACATTAGGTGAAATCACAATGGAAGCAGCTGAAGTTGCTCTTGGAATGCCAATTCACATTGTAAAATAATTTAAGTAATGAAAATAGCCCATCTCTTATTTAAAGAGATGGGCTATTTTTTATTTTATAATAAAAGTGGCTTGCAAGGTCTTTATACGTACTTGTCGAATGAATATATAATAATTTAATTGAATTGTTAAAACATATATAAATCCAAAAGCCATATATATGCTTTCGTGTAATATGTAATTGATTCAAACTTAATACCATATATTAATAAAATAGAGCATGTCAAAGGAGAAGGTTCCATGAGAATATTACATGTTATATTTTATCATTTTTTATTATGGAGTGGTTTTTCCGTTGTATTATCATTGTCAAATGGTGATAAGTTGCATTATAAAGTTATTCTATTTTTTGTATTTCTTTATTTAGCATATGTGATCGCATATTTTGTATTGCAAATTAGAAAGCAGGCATTATTCCTTACGTGTTCAAATTGCATACTTTTCTTAATTATATTTTCTATTTTTTAAATTAACGTTTATAGAAATACATTGTTCTTCCATTAAATAATTTTAACTCTCCTTCTAATTTCTTCGCTAGAAAACGGCAAAATTCATTTGCTTTTCCTTTATCACCAAATGTTGCATTAGGTGGTAAAGAAACTTGAATATAAGTTTGTTCCTTTTCTATACCGACACCAACATAAATGGAGTCATATCGATCGTGAGTAGATTGTAGTTTGAATGTTGTTGCTGATGTATCTAAAATTTCATACGGAAAAGCGGTATTTGTATAAGCGTAATTAATTTGAACACCGGTTTTGGAAGTAACTGTTTTATAATAATGAAAAAGTTGTTTTATATCATCTATTGAAACAGATTGTTGATTGGATTTAGGTACAAGCGTAATAAAGGCATGTTGCATATAAGTTCCTCCTAACTTAGTAGAATACTCTCATTCTACATCCTACTGAATTTTTTGACAATTAAAAGGAGTATTCCTTTTTTTGTTTAATATACTAATGAAAGGTGATGTAGAAAGGTGGAAACCGATGTTTGAAAAATTGTATGATGAGCATGAAAGTGTGAAGGTACGATTTTTGGGGTTTATGACACATGATAATCGTTATGATTTTGGTGTTATTTATACAAATATGTTCTTTGGAAAGCCACTTATTGTTTGCATGCAAACAGGAAGGTCTACTTTACTTGGACGAGATGATGTAGAGAATGTTCAACATTTACAGGAAGTTTTCAAATTAGGCTCAGAAGAGGAAGCAGCTGAGTTATCTCAGTTTTTCTCATTTCTAGTTCCATCTACATCTTTGCATGCGGAATACGAAGAATAAATAATGTAAAACAGTCGTACGTATAAATATGGCTGTTTTTTTATTTGAATATCGCATACTAATTTAAATTTAAAATATTTAATGTGTTATACTAAAAACCTATTGACGTAAAAAGTATAACATATTAAAATAAAGACAGAAAGTTAAGCGGTTACAAAAAGTTTTTGGGATTATAAACTTAGGGGGAAATGAAAAATGGGAACAATCGTATGTCAAGATTGTGAAGGTACAATTGCACACTTCGAGGATGAGAAAGTAACAGTACTTTACGGGAAATGTGGATCTTGCGGATGTGATCACACAGAGCATACAAAAGCCCAATAATTGATAGGAAATGGACAGCTGAAAGTTTTTAGGACCATAAACTTAGGGGGAAATGAAAAATGGGAACAATCGTATGCCAAGTATGTGAAGGAACAATCGGACATTTTGAAGATGAAAAAACGACAGTGCTTTACGGAAAATGCGGAACAAATTGTGACTGTGCTAGTAGAGATAATGCGAAAGCTTAATGATAAATAAATAGATTACTATTAAAACTCAGGGGGAAATGAAAAATGGGAACAATCGTATGCCAAGTATGTGAAGGAACAATCGGACATTTTGAAGATGAAAAATCAACAGTACTATACGGGAAATGTGGATCTCATTGCGACTGTGACCATAAAGAACATTCAAAAGCTTAAATAAAAAAAGCGCCTACATATGTAGGTGCTTTTTTTAATAAACTGTAGTTGTGTTGCCAACTGTTGCAACAATTGCATCATCTCTAATCGGAATAAATCCTATGGATGTCTGTGGTGTGCTAGGAGAAGCATGGTAGCTCATGAGACGGCTATCAATACGGGTAATAGTATCGGTTAAGAAAGCGGAAATGAAAGCGTAAGGGACTCGTCGCTCATTTAATGCGTATATAATTTCTTCTTTTGTTTTTACACCTACGCCATGCCCATAAAAAAAGAAATTTCCTAGATAGATAGTATTTTCTCCTTGCCACTCGATTGTAGCTGGATTCACTTGTGGATTTTTAAAGTAAACGAGATCACCTGGGACAAGATCACCACCTGTCTTTGTTATGAGCTTTAAATCTTGATCGTAGTCCCACGTATAAAGTAAAAGGTTTGCAAAGAGACGGTTGAAAGTTTCTTCCTCATATAATGCTAGTAAAGCTTTGTAAAAAATAATGATCATAGCGGTGGCACATTCAGTTCCATATAGTTTTCCGTTTTTGAAAATATCTTGTATGGCAATGGAAGGGGGTATGTTTGGAAGGAGCTCGAATCCTCCAAGAGATGTTCTTTTCCAATACTGAGGGTTACAAAAAGATTGTTGAAATGTACGAAACTGAAAACCACTTTGAAAAAGTTCTAATGCAGAAGTAATAATATTAACACGCAAATTTAGATCAAAGCTGAGTTCACCAGATGTTCGGAAGGAATAGATTTCTTGATTTCCTGCCATTATAGATAAAATTTGTTGTTTCTCATTTGCAAATGGCTCATATTCATTTGTGATATAAGGATGTACAATAGAACGGCCTATTACAATCATAATAGTATCCCCACCTATACGTTACATTACATAATATCGTATGAGAAAAGGCCAAAAGGGTGAAAGAAAAGCCTATCAACTGATAGGCTTGTACTCTTTAATCACGCGTAATGTTTGTAATGTCATATCTTCAGGACCTTGTACAGGTAAACCTGCTTCTAAGTTTTTACGAATATAATCTAAGTTATCTTGTGTAATAATTTCCCCCGGAGTAAAGATTGGAATCCCTGGCGGATAAACCATAACGAAATCAGCTATAATACGACCTGCTGCATTTTCAAATGGGATGACTTCTGTTTCCGAATAAAAAGCATCTCGAGGAGAAAGTGCTAACACAGGTATTTCTGGAATTTCTACTTGCACTTGAACACCTTTATCAGCTTTATTTTTAAATGTTGCTGATAAATCTTGTAATGCCGCAATAAGTGTATTCGTTTCACTTTCTGTATCCCCAAAAGTGACAAGACATAGTATGTTGTATAAATCTGAGAGTTCTACTTCAATGTTATATTGCTCTCTAAGCCATACTTCAGCCTGATGGCCTGTAATACCTAAATCTTTTACAGATACAATTATCTTTGTAGGATCATAGTTAAAAGTAGCATCCGTACCTAGCATTTCTTTCCCTGGACAGTAAAGATGTTCAATATCATTTATAGCATTACGAACTTGTTCCGCTAATTGTATTGTTTGTTCTATGAGCGCCTTTCCTTCTGTAGCAAGACGTTTTCTAGCAACATCTAGGGAGGCTAACAAGATGTAAGACGTTGATGTAGTCGTAAGCATGCTAATAATAGATTGAACATGTTTTACGTTCACAAGGCCTTCTTTTACATTAAGAATAGAACTTTGCGTTAAAGATCCACCTAATTTGTGAACACTCGTTGCTGCCATATCTGCACCGGCTTGCATCGCTGACATCGGCAGTTCATCGTGAAAATGAATATGAACACCATGAGCCTCATCAACGAGTACAGGGATATCGTAAGAATGTGCTAATTGTACAATCTGTTCTAAGTCCGCAGCAAAGCCAAAGTATGTTGGATTAATAACAAGTAAGCCTTTCGCATCTGAGTGCTCTTCAAGTGCTTTTTTGACAGATTGGATTGTGATTCCATGTGAAATACCAAGTTTTGGATCGATTTCAGGATGCATGAAAATAGGTTTTGCACCTGAGAAAATAATAGCTGACATTACTGATTTATGCACGTTTCGTGGCACTAGTATTTTGTCACCAGGACCGCAAACGCTCATCACCATTGTCATTATTGCGCCACTTGTACCTTGAATAGAAAAGAAAGTATGATCCGCACCAAATGCAGCGGCTGCTAAATCTTGTGCTTCTTTAATCATACCTTTTGGATGATGTAAATCATCGAGCGGCGCAATGTTAATTAAATCAATTGCTAATGCATTATGCCCAATAAATTCGCGAAATTCAGGATCCATGCCTTGCCCTTTTTTATGACCTGGAATATGGAATTGAATTGGATTTCGCTTACTGTGCTCAACTAAAGCGGTAAACAATGGTGTTTCGTATTGGGACAATCTATACACCCCTTCTTTTTTTTATATTTATTAGAGTTTGTTTTATATAATCTTGTTCTAAAAAAGTTAAGTTCTTTTTTAGAATGAGACTTGTTTTTCTGCCATTCACAAAAGCTTTTTTGAGATGGGAGCTTCACTTTATTTCCTATAAAACAAAAGCATTATATCACCAATAATTATAGATGTATAGCAAAAAATATTTTTACGGTGAGTATGTTAAATAGTAGCTGCCTACTAACTTCTAGTGGAAGGCAATTCCATTAAAATGAATAAATAGTGTATAATGCAAAGTGACTATAGTGAAGTAGAAAAAATCACTTTAAGATAGCGTATTGAAATAAGAAGAAATGATAAATGAGGTGCGAAATGGAATATCAATATCCGTTAGATTATGATTGGTCAAATGAGGAAATGGTTACAATTGTGAAGTTTTATGAAGCGATTGAGAAAGCATATGAAAAAGGAATTGTAAGAGAAGAATTAATGGGTTTATATCGTCGTTTTAAAGAGATTGTTCCATCGAAAGCAGAAGAAAAGAAAATTGATAAAGAGTTTCAAGAAGTAAGTGGATATTCTATATACCGTGCGATTCAGAAGGCTAAAGAAATTGAAGAAGAAAAGCTTGTGAAAATGTAAAAAATATTTTGAAAAATAAAAACTGAAGTGATATAATGTGATAACAACTAAAAACGGACAATATAAATTGTCCGTTTTCTACTATCGATTACAAAGTGCATATAAAGGAAGGAGTGATTGCATCGTAGATTCAATCTTAGCAAGGAATTGTTCGTTGGTCATTGCTGAAAACTCCTCTGGTGATATATGAATACCAACTAATAATTCTGCTTTTTTTACAGTAGCTAGACGTTCAATCATCTTTTGTAAATCATTTGTTTCAAGTGTTTTATGTAATTTTACACTTGGTTTAGTATGGTCAATGGACCAAACGAAGTCATTTGGAATATTTGTTTTTAAATCATTTATATGTTCTAAGAAGGCGTGAGCCGTCTCCACTTTTTGTGGACACTCATAGATTAAACCAAAGTATATGAAGGCATGAGTACCCCATAATCCAATTTGGAAATGTGGTAGCATTTTATATCCGCGTTTATTTGTTGAAAAAGCAACCCAAGTATCGTTTGGTGGATTGACTTTGCGACGTGCGTGTTTTGCTACATGATAAAAAAAGTTCTCATCAGTTTGTTTGGATAAATACGCTGCAAACTGTTCCCCTAAAGCTTCTAGCTTAGGATGAATGTTCGTTTTAATTGCACTCATTCGTTCTTCGAGACCATCAACTGTAAAGACCTCAAAATCAGTTGATTTGAATGTTTGTAGTGTCATGATTGTTCCTCCAACTCCTATTTTGCTTTTATTTTAGCATAGCTTGTACTATTCATAAAAAAAACAGCACAAAAAAATTTAAATAAAAAATATAATTTTGTTGCATAGATGATTTATCCAACATAGTATAGTATAAAACAAAAAATCAGAAAATTGAATTAATTCTAGTCCGAGGGCAGACGAATATTGGGAGGAGGCAAATAATATGAGACAGGTGATTAATGCGTTAAAGAGAACAGATGCTGAAAAGAGAATACCGGTGCTACGTTTGGAGCTAGATTATGAATTAGCAACTTTATATGATGCGATGATGGAAGATGATAAACAGAAAAAAGAAGAGTGTGTACAAAAGTTAGAAGTGTTAAGACTTGAAATGATTCGTTTAGAAGCGTAATAATAGTATATGTATAAAAAATTAGTTGGTGCGAACCTTATAAAGGGTTCGTTTTTTCTGTGAACAGTATAGATCGGAGTGTTTAAACATGCAAGAAGTATGGAAAGACATCGATGCACACGCCAAACAGTGGATTCGGGATGCGGGAGAGCATTTAATGGCATCAATGAAAAAAGCACTTATTATAGAAACAAAATCAAATGCAGCTGATTTAGTAACAAATATGGACCGAGAAATAGAACAGTTTTTAATTGGGAAAATTAAAGAAACATTCCCACATCATCATATTTTAGGTGAAGAGGGCTATGGAGACGAGGTAACTTCTTCTGACGGGGTTGTTTGGTTAATTGATCCAATTGACGGCACGATGAACTTTGTTCACCAAAAAAGAAATTTTGCAATTTCAATTGGAATTTATGAGAACGGTATCGGAAAGATTGGACTTATTTATGATCCAGTTCATGATGAATTATATCATGCGTTAAAAGGGGCTGGAGCATTTTGTAATGAAGTACCGATACCTTTATTAGAAAAAGGTACTGTAGAGCAAGGTATTGTAGCTTTAAATGCGATATGGCTTACCGACAATCCATTGCTTAATATGGAAAGTATGATGGCACTTGTTAAGAAAGCAAGAGGCACGAGATCATATGGCTGTGCAGCATTAGAGATGGTATACGTTGCAACTGGAAGAATCGATGCATATGTAACACCTAGATTATCACCATGGGACTTTGGTGGGGGACAGATAATTGTAGAGGAAGTTGGAGGCAAGGTAACAACATTCTCCGGAGCGCCACTTTCTATCGTAGAGAAGAGTAGCGTATTAGTTGCGAAGCCAGGGGTGTATGAAGAAGTGTTATCGTTTATCCCGATTGGTGAGGGCTGATAATCAGTGGGGGATGAAGAAAAAAACCACTGATTAAAGTTTCACTTTATATCCAAGTAACAAAAAAAGTAAGAGGCTGTATACAGGCTTCTTACTTTTTGACGTTATTGCGATTTACGCATTTTTCTTTTTGTTACAAAACCGTATCCAACTGTAACAAATGTGCCGATAATGCAAATAATAATACCGATTGGACTATTTTCAGCAATCATAATGCCGATACCAATTAAGAAAATAACACCGATAATTGCAGTTAATAAAAAGCGATATTGAATGTGTTCCATTTCTTCACCCTCCAATCTCATTTTACTTTCACAAAAGTAAGAATACAACTATATTTTCATTCTTGATTTTATTTTAATTGCTATTGTATCCCCTTCGCTCTTATAATAGAGAAGGATTAAAAAGACATTAGGAGTTGGACATGTTGAAAAAACGACAAGATTTACGTAATATAGCAATTATTGCCCACGTTGACCATGGTAAAACAACACTTGTTGACCAGTTATTACGTCAAGCGGGGACTTTCCGTGCGAACGAACACGTTGAAGAGCGCGCAATGGATTCAAATGATCTAGAAAGAGAGCGCGGTATTACAATTTTAGCGAAAAATACTGCGATTCACTATGAAGATAAAAGAATTAACATTTTAGATACACCAGGTCACGCTGACTTCGGTGGAGAAGTAGAACGTATTATGAAAATGGTTGATGGTGTGTTACTTGTTGTTGATGCATATGAAGGTTGTATGCCACAAACACGATTTGTTTTAAAGAAAGCTCTTGAGCAAAACTTAACTCCAATCGTAGTAGTAAATAAAATTGACCGTGACTTCGCTCGCCCTGATGAAGTAGTTGATGAAGTAATCGACTTATTCATCGAACTTGGTGCAAACGAAGATCAATTAGAGTTCCCAGTTGTATTTGCATCAGCAATGAACGGAACAGCAAGCTTAGATTCAAACCCAGCAAATCAAGAAGAGAATATGAAATCATTATTTGATACAATTATTGAACATATTCCTGCACCAATTGATAACAGCGAAGAGCCACTTCAATTCCAAGTAGCACTTCTTGATTACAACGACTATGTTGGACGTATTGGAGTTGGACGCGTATTCCGCGGTACAATGAAGGTTGGACAACAAGTTGCTTTAATGAAAGTAGACGGAAGCGTAAAACAATTCCGCGTAACAAAATTATTTGGTTACATGGGATTAAAACGTCAAGAAATTGAAGAAGCAAAAGCTGGAGACTTAGTAGCTGTTTCTGGTATGGAAGACATTAACGTTGGTGAAACAGTATGTCCAGTTGAACATCAAGATGCGTTACCATTATTACGTATTGATGAGCCAACACTACAAATGACGTTCCTTGTAAATAACAGTCCATTTGCAGGTCGTGAAGGTAAATACATTACATCTCGTAAAATTGAAGAGCGTCTTCGTTCACAATTAGAAACAGATGTAAGTTTACGTGTAGATAATACAGAGTCTCCTGATGCATGGATCGTATCTGGACGTGGGGAACTACATTTATCTATCTTAATTGAAAACATGCGTCGTGAAGGTTATGAACTACAAGTATCTAAGCCAGAAGTAATTATTAAAGAAGTTGATGGCGTAAGATGTGAGCCTGTAGAGCGTGTACAAATCGATGTACCTGAAGAATACACTGGTTCTATTATGGAATCTATGGGTGCTCGTAAAGGTGAAATGTTAGATATGGTGAATAACGGAAACGGTCAAGTTCGCCTTACTTTCATGGTTCCAGCACGTGGTTTAATTGGTTACACAACAGAATTCTTAACATTAACTCGTGGTTACGGTATTTTAAACCATACATTCGATTGCTACCAACCAGTACACGCTGGACAAGTTGGTGGACGTCGTCAAGGTGTTCTAGTTTCACTTGAAACAGGAAAAGCATCACAATACGGTATTATGCAAGTTGAAGATCGTGGTGTAATCTTCGTTGAACCAGGTACAGAAGTATATGCTGGTATGATTGTCGGAGAACACACTCGTGAGAATGACTTAACAGTTAACGTTGTGAAAATGAAACAACAAACTAACATTCGTTCTGCGACGAAAGATCAAACTTCAACAATGAAAAAACCACGCTTAATGACTTTAGAAGAATCATTAGAGTACTTAAACGATGACGAGTTCTGTGAAGTAACTCCAGAATCAATTCGTTTACGTAAAAAGATTCTTGATAAGAGCGAACGTGAAAGAGCTGCTAAGAAAAAGAAATCTGTAGAAGCGTAAAATAGTAAAACAGCTACCTTTAATTAAGGTAGCTGTTTTTTTATGTTTATTTTTTAGAATATTTACTCTTTTTGTGGACAGTATTTTTTTCACAGGTTACTCTTGTATTAAGTACATAAAGAAAAATGGTTTGATTTATGAGGAAGGGGGATAAATGGTGTTAGAAAGAATGTCGTTTTTTGCGAAGTTATGTAAAGTCGATGAAAATCCAGAGCTAGGGATGTGGTTACTGTATGGCGTCATTATTATATTAAGTGCACTTGTGTATAATTTAGGTTTTGCAAGAAAACTATCTATAATAAAAAATATAGTGATATATATATCGTTAGCGATTGGGTGTACAGTATTAACTTTCTTTGCAGTTTTTTTACCTGTTGGAGAGGGGCTTGTTGTAGCAGCAATTGTACTTGGGATTTATAGGTTGCGATTACGTCAAGCAAGACAACAAAAAGCAGGATGAGGGGGAGTTTTATGCGTTCCGTACAAGATGCGTTATATAATTGGTTAACAATTAAAACAGTTGCCGAAGCACGTCCGGATGATAGTGCTGCAAAAGAAACGTATTTGTTATTTCAAAATATGATATATGAAGAACATAAATTGAGAAATGTGGAAGTTAAGAAGAACGAGGAAATGTATTTAGTTACATATGAAATAAATGGAGAAAGAAAATCTGCAAGGTTTCCATTAGAAGCTATTGATTGTTTTTTGGATCAAATGAATCGTGAACCTGAAAAATATAAATAAGTCCTTTATCATATTGATAAAGGACTTATTTATATTTTACCAATCGTCTTCGACTTTTTTATCACGATATAATCGGAAATTACCACTTGCATGACGTTCCATCGTACGTTCAGCAATTCGTTCCGAACATTCCATGCACATATATGTATGAATAGGGCGATTACGCAGCTTTTTTGCCATAGGATTTTCATCATCTAACATATCTTTTTTATCACAAATCATACATTTGACTCTCATTTCGTCACCTCAATACGAATTCTATCAGTATAAGTATATCATGGAAGTGTAATGTTTTTGAATAATAGTGGGAAAAAATAATATTTTCGCAATTCAAAAAATAGGTTATGATAAGGATATATGAAGTATATTTGGAGGTGGAAATATGGCGAATGTAGTAGAGCCCACATTAACAGATGATTTAGTACAAACGTTACGTAAAGAGTGTATTGTTATGGTAGCAACAACAGATTTTGAAAAACAAGTTCCTAACGTAAGTGCTATTTCTTGGGTGTATGCAGTGAGTAAAACTAGTATTCGATTTGCAGTAGATCAACGTTCACGTATTGTGGAAAATATAAGACATAGTACTGGAGTGGTATTGACTATAATGGCGAATGAGTCCGTATTTTCCATAAGTGGTGCAGGTGAAATTTTGACTGATAGAATGGAAGGCATTCCTCTAAAATTAACTGTAATAGAAGTAAATGTACAAGAAGTACGTGATGTTATGTTTTATGGTGCAAAACTTGCAATTGAGCCAACATATGAAAAAACGTATGATCTTCGTGCAGCTAAAAAGCTCGATAACCAAGTGTTAGCAGGAATGAAAGAATTATAAATGTGATAAATAAGAAAGTCAGTTATTAACTTTTGTAATCGCTTATTGTGATTTTATGTTAATAATTATAATTAAAAGTAATATATTGAATAGAAATGAATAAAAAATAAATAAAAGGTTTAATGGCTATAAATTTCGATTCTACCTCGTTTATACGGTACATATAATTATAACAATGGTTCGTCCATATTTTATGGATGAAACCCTTGTTCTACAAATTTAAAAGTGGAGTCAGGGGGTAACAGGTTGGATAAAATTTATGTGTTAGATACGAATGTACTTTTGCAGGATCCTTTATCTATTTTTTCATTTGAAACCAATGAAGTAGTGATTCCAGCAGTTGTATTAGAAGAGGTTGATTCGAAAAAACGTTATATGGATGAAGTAGGACGAAACGCTCGTTATGTATCTAAGTTAATAGACAAATTTCGTGAAATAGGAAAACTGCATGAAAGTATTCCGCTAGAAAACGGCGGTACATTTCGTATTGAATTAAATCATCGTTCGTTTGTCCAACTACAAGATATTTTTGTAGAAAAAACAAATGATAATCGAATTTTAGCTGTAGCAAAAAATCTATCTTTAGAAGAACAAGAAAAAGAGGACGGGAAGTCTGTTATTTTAGTAAGTAAAGACGTGCTCGTAAGGGTAAAAGCAGATGCAATAGGTTTAAAGGCGGAAGATTATTTAAGTGATCGGGTTATTGAAGTGGAAAATATATATTCAGGATTTTTAGAAGGATATATATCAAAAGAACAATTGGATTATTTTTATGAAAAAGGCGAATTGCCTTTATCCGAAATTGCAAATCATCCTTTTTATCCAAATCAGTTTGTAGTAATGAAAGATGCGTTAGGTGGATCTAGTTCAGCACTAGGCATTGTGGATCATTTAGGTAAGAAGGTAAAGAAACTTATTTTTCCAAATGAACAAGTATGGGGAATACGACCACGAAATGTGCAGCAAATTATGGGATTAGAATTGTTGCTTCGTGAAGATATTCCACTAGTTACGCTAACAGGGAAAGCTGGTACAGGAAAGACATTACTAGCTTTAGCTTCGGGGCTCATGCAAACGGAAGATTTAGGGTTATATAAAAAACTACTCGTTGCACGGCCAATTGTTCCAGTTGGGAAAGATATCGGTTATTTACCGGGAGAAAAAGAAGAAAAGTTAAGACCGTGGATGCAACCGATTTTTGATAATCTAGAGTATTTATTTAATACGAAAAAACCAGGAGAGTTAGATGCTATTTTAGCTGGAATGGGTTCGATAGAAGTAGAAGCTCTTACGTATATACGCGGGAGAAGTATTCCAGATCAATTCATTATAATTGACGAAGCACAAAATTTAACGAAGCATGAAGTGAAAACGATACTAACGAGGGTAGGAGAAAAAAGTAAAATCGTATTAATGGGAGATCCTCAGCAAATTGATCATCCGTATTTGGATGAATATAATAACGGTTTAACATACGTTGTAGAGAAGTTTAAAGAGCAACGTATTAGTGGTCATGTAAAGTTTGTTAAAGGGGAGCGATCTAATTTAGCTCAACTAGCCGCAGATTTACTATAAAAAGGAGTGAGCAAAAGCTCACTCCTTTTCTTTAAATAATTGTAAATTTGCGGATGTTACGGATTGGATTTTGTCTATTAGATCCATCATTGTAATATAAATGAACAGGTCCATCTTCTTTTAATGGTTTTCCTTCTTTTGAAAAACCAAGAATAGCATGTTTGACAGTTTCTAATGGAAGCGTTATTGTATCATCTACTGTTTCGATCTCGACTTGCGTAGCGTCATCTGAAATTTCGGCATTAGCAAGAAAAGGTTGAAATGGTATACCGAACGTTCCAGTAATTAGCTGTTCTTTTTTAAATTTCTTTACACTTTGTTGTATCGGCGGGAAAGCAGCACCATCACGGATTTCGCGATCCCAATGTTCCGAAGTGTTTTTTAAATAAGCTTCTAGTTCTGAAGTGTTTTCTCTCGTTTCATCAAAGTAAGTTGTCAAATCTACTTTTCGATCATCAAAGATCCAAACGGTTGGATCGATAGTGATTGGAAAACGAACTTTTCCATTAATAAATAAAATTTCGCTCATTGTTGTTCCCCCATTTGTGTTATACTCCCACTTTTCAGTATAATAGTATTAGACACTATTGTCACAAAAAATGTTTCTATTGCAATTTATTAAAACTATCGCTAATATTAATAGATAGGAGAGAGTAGGACGGAAACGGAGGGAATCAATTTGGCGTCTGAGACAGTATCAAATCATCAGGAAAAGGCACTAGCCCTTCTACAAGCGGATGCGGAGAAGATTTTAAGACTTATTAAGGTGCAAATGGACCATCTTACAATGCCGCAATGTCCATTATATGAAGAAGTGTTAGACACACAAATGTTTGGACTATCCCGCGAAGTCGATTTTGCAGTTCGCCTTGGTCTTATTGCAGAAGAACAAGGGAAAGCAATGTTAGGAGAGCTTGAACGTGAGTTATCTGCACTTCATGAAGCATTTACAAACAAACAACAATAACGGGTTCAAATAAGGGGGCTCAAACTGAAAAAGTTTGAGCTTTTTATTTGTATAATAAAGCAGGAAGAATCAATGTACATATGGAATACAACAATAATTAAATTGAAACAGAGAGAGGAAATGAAATGAAAAGAGTATGGAAATCAATGGATTATTCATTATTACTTCCTCTTGTTATCTTATGTGTGCTGGGAGTTATAATGGTATATAGTTCTAGTTCCATTGTTGCGATTTCGAGGTTTGATAAACCAGCAAATTTCTTTTTTAAAAGACAATTAATTACTTTAGCTGCTGGGACAATAGTATTAATAATTCTTGTTATTATCCCATATAAAGTGTGGAGAAAACGAATCTTTTTATTGGGGAGTTATGGAATTAGTGTAGCATTATTAGCAGCAGCTGCCTTCTTTGCTAAAGCGGTAAATGGTGCAAATGGATGGATATTTGGAATACAGCCTGCGGAATTTGTTAAGATAACAGTTATTCTCGTATTGGCCCATTTCTTTGCGAAAAGGCAAGAAACGAATACGTCTGTTTTTAAAGGATCAGGACCAGTACTTTTAGGTGTTGGTTTAATCATGTTTTTAATTTTAAAGCAAAATGACTTAGGTACCGATATGTTAATTGCGGGAACAGTAGGAATTATGTTTCTTTGTTCAGGAGTTAATGTAAATTTATGGATAAAGAGATTCTTGTTAACATCTATAGTATGGGCTCCGGCGTTGTATTTTCTTGGGAGTTATAAATTAAGTCAGTACCAAAAAGCACGGTTTTCTGTTTTTCTTGATCCATTTAGCGATCCGCAAAAGGATGGATTTCAATTAATAAATTCGTTTATTGGAATTGCTTCGGGAGGGCTAAATGGTAGAGGATTAGGAAATAGTGTACAAAAGTATGGTTACTTACCAGAACCACAAACGGATTTTATAATGGCAATTATATCTGAAGAACTTGGTTTTATAGGTGTGGCTATTATTTTAATCTGTTTATTACTTATAATTATTCGGGCCTTTAGAGTTGCACAAAAGTGTAAAGATCCATTTGGAAGTTTAATAGCTATCGGAATTGCAAGTTTGTTTGGAGTCCAAACATTTGTTAATGTTGGTGGTATGTCTGGATTAATACCACTTACAGGAGTTCCTTTACCGTTTGTTAGTTATGGCGGGAGTTCCTTATTAGCTAATCTACTCGCGATGGGGATATTACTCAATATTGCTAGTCATGTAAAACGACAAGAGAAGCAACAGAACGAGACAGTTAAAGAAAGAGAACAAGGTGGACCACATCTTGTAGTTGTAAAATAAAACACATTGTGCTTTAGAGCATGATGTGTTTTTTATTTTTAAGTAGTTTTAAATATGATGTATTAATTTATCTTTCAGGTAAATTGTATATCACATTAATAAAAAGTGATATACAATTAAGTTGTTAGAAAAGGAAGAGGTATGCTATACTATTTTTGTGAGACAAATTGCTCAGAAAACTTATCATTTGTTAAAAAATAAGGTATGATGGATAAAAATAAAGTGAAGCTTTCTAAGTATAATATAATGTGGAAAGTGAAGAACTTCACGCTCTTTATGGTGTGTATATATTTTATCTCTAGAGTGGTAGGAAAGTAGAGGGGGAAAATCATGACAAAGCTGCAACGTATTCAAAAAGTATTGGTAGCTAACCGTGGAGAGATTGCAATTCGTGTGTTTCGAGCTTGTTCGGAACTGGGATTAAAAACAGTTGCAATCTATTCTAAAGAGGATAGTGGTTCTTATCATCGTTATAAAGCCGATGAATCCTATTTAGTTGGGGAAGGAAAAAAGCCAATTGATGCTTATCTAGATATTGAGGGCATTATTGAGATTGCGAAAAGTAATCATGTAGATGCAATTCACCCTGGATATGGTTTCTTGTCAGAAAATATTCAATTCGCAAAACGTTGTGAAGAAGAAGGGATTATCTTTATCGGTCCAAAAAGTAAGCATTTAGATATGTTTGGAGATAAAGTGAAAGCAAGAACACAAGCGCAGCTAGCACAAATTCCAGTTATTCCTGGTAGTGATGGGCCAGTAGATTCATTAGAAGAAGTCGAAAAATTTGCTGAAAAGTATGATTACCCGATTATTATTAAAGCTTCCCTTGGCGGTGGCGGTCGTGGTATGCGTATTGTACGTACTAGTGAAGAATTAAGAGAATCGTATAATCGAGCAAAGTCAGAAGCAAAAGCAGCCTTTGGTAATGATGAAGTATACGTAGAAAAATTCGTTGAAAAACCTAAACATATAGAAGTTCAAATTTTAGCAGATGAAGAGGGCAATGTTGTTCATTTATACGAGCGAGACTGTTCTGTACAACGTCGTCATCAAAAAGTAGTAGAAATTGCACCTAGTGTGTCGCTTTCAGATGATTTGCGTCAGCGTATTTGTGATGCTGCTGTAAAGTTAACGAAAAATGTAAATTATTTAAACGCAGGAACAGTTGAATTTCTTGTAAAAGATGATAATTTCTATTTCATTGAAGTGAATCCGCGTGTTCAAGTAGAACATACAATTACAGAAATGATTACAGGAGTCGATATTGTTCAATCACAAATTTTAATAGCTGATGGACATGCATTACATAGTAAAATGGTAGGTGTTCCAAAGCAAGAGGAAGTTGTTGTACATGGATTTGCAATACAATCTCGTGTAACGACTGAGGATCCACTAAATAATTTCATGCCGGATACAGGAAAAATTATGGCATATCGATCAGGTGGTGGATTTGGGGTTCGTCTTGATACAGGTAATAGTTTCCAAGGTGCTGTTATTACACCGTACTATGATTCTTTACTCGTAAAAGTTACAACATGGGCGCTTACTTTTGAACAAGCTGCTGCAAAAATGGAACGTAACTTAAAAGAATTCCGTATCCGTGGTATTAAAACGAATATTCCATTCCTAGAGAATGTAGTAAAACATAAAAACTTCTTATCAGGGGAATATGACACTTCATTTATTGATGCGTCACCTGAACTATTCTTGTTCCCGAAACGTAAAGACCGCGGAACGAAAATGTTAAATTACATCGGGACAGTAACAGTAAATGGCTTCCCGGGGGTAGGGAAAAAAGAGAAACCAATTTTCCCAGATGCTCGTATACCGAATGTATTACACTCAGAGCCAATCCAAAATGGAACGAAACAAATTTTGGATGAGCGTGGGGCAGACGGATTAGTAAAATGGGTACAAGATCAAAAACGTGTACTTTTAACGGATACAACGTTCCGTGATGCGCATCAGTCATTACTTGCAACGCGTATTCGCACAAAAGATTTACACCAAATTGCAGAGCCGACAGCGAGAATGTTACCGAACTTATTCTCAGCAGAAATGTGGGGCGGTGCAACGTTTGATGTTGCATATCGTTTCTTAAAAGAAGATCCGTGGGAACGATTACTAGATCTTCGTGAAAAAATGCCAAATGTTTTATTCCAAATGTTACTTCGTTCTTCAAACGCGGTTGGTTACAAAAACTATCCGGATAATTTAATTCAAAAGTTTGTGGAGTGTTCTGCCCAAGCTGGAATTGATGTGTTCCGTATTTTTGATAGCTTAAACTGGGTAGAAGGTATGAGAGTTGCGATTGATGCTGTACGAGATACTGGTAAAATTGCAGAAGCAACGATGTGTTACACAGGGGATATTCATGATCCACTGCGTAGTAAATATGATTTAAATTACTATAAAAATTTAGCAAAAGAATTAGAAGCATCAGGAGCTCACATTTTAGGTATTAAAGATATGGCGGGCTTACTAAAACCAAATGCAGCATATGATTTAGTTTCAGCATTAAAAGAGACGGTATCGATTCCGATTCACCTGCACACACACGATACGAGTGGAAATGGTATATTAACGTATACGAAGGCAATTGAAGCAGGTGTTGACATTGTCGATGTAGCAGTAAGTTCTATGGCTGGTCAAACGTCACAACCAAGTGCGAACACGCTATACTATGCGTTAGGTGGAAACGAAAGACAGCCAGATGTTAATATAGATTCATTAGAAAAATTATCTCATTACTGGGAAGATGTACGTAAATACTACGCACCGTTTGAAAGTGGTATGAATGCTCCTCATACAGAGGTATATATGCACGAAATGCCAGGCGGACAGTATAGTAATTTACAACAACAAGCGAAAGCGGTTGGCTTAGGCGATCGTTTCGATGAAGTGAAAGTAATGTACCGCCGTGTGAATGACATGTTTGGTGATATTGTTAAAGTAACACCATCATCTAAAGTTGTTGGTGATATGGCATTATTCATGGTTCAAAATCACTTAACAGAACAAGATGTTTTAGAGCGTGGAAATTCTATGGACTTCCCAGGATCTGTTGTTGAAATGTTCTCTGGAGATTTAGGACAACCATATGGTGGTTTCCCGAAAAAGTTACAAGAAATTATTTTAAAAGGGAAAGAACCATTAACAGTAAGACCAGGTGAATTATTAGAACCAGTAGATTTCGACGCGTTAAAAGAAGAGCTATTCCATAAACTTGGACGCGAAGTGACGATGTTTGATGTAGTTGCATATGCATTATATCCAAAAGTATTTATGGATTACGAAAAAGTTGCTGAGATTTATGGAAATGTATCTGTGCTCGATACACCGACATTCTTCTATGGTATGAGACTTGGTGAAGAAATCGATGTGGAAATTGAACAAGGTAAAACATTGATGGTTAAACTAGTATCAATTGGAGAGCCTCAGCCGGATGGAAATCGTGTGCTTTACTTGGAGTTTAATGGTCAACCACGTGAGATTGTTGTGAAAGACGAAAGTGTGAAAGCGACAGTTGCACAACGTGTGAAAGGAAACCGTGAAAATCCAAACCACATTAGCGCAACAATGCCAGGAACGGTTATTAAAGTAGTTGTAAAAGAAGGCGATGAAGTGAAAAAAGGCGATTCTATGGCAATTACAGAAGCGATGAAAATGGAAACGACAGTTCAAGCGCCGTTTAATGGTAAAGTGAAAAAAGTATATGTTAACGATGGAGATGCAATTCAAACGGGTGACTTACTCATTGAATTAGATCACTAAAATAAAAAAGAGTTGTGGAAACACAACTCTTTTTTATTACGAAAAAAATACCTTGCCAATTCGGGCAAGGTATTTTCATTTATTTTGTTTGTTTAGAAATTGATGCAGCTTCTTTTGCATTCACTTTACTTCTTGTACCTAACATAACTAAATAGCATAGTACAGCAAACAAGCAAGAAATGAATAGGGAATGTAATAATGCCATTGATAAACTAGCATTTGTAAATACGACTAAAATTCCTACGATAGCTTGAAGTGTAACAAGGATAAATGAGATGATCCATCCCCAGTATACGACAGGCTGCTGTTTGTAATGGCGGATAGCGAGAATCATCGCGTATAGTATCCAAGCGAAAATTAACATCGCTGCAACTCTATGTCCCATTTGAACCCATTCATGTAATTGAGTTGGCATAGGTCTATTTTTGCTGCATAAAGGAAAGTCTGGACAGGCTAAGCTAGCTCGTTCGTGACGTACTAAAGCCCCTGTGTAGACGACAATATAACTGTAAATTGTTACACCATAAATATGAAACTTCATTTTTTTGTCCATAATAAGTGAACGTGCATCGAATTTTTGGTCAATTTCAAAGATAAGACACGTTAATAAAATGACAGAAGCAAATGAAATTAAGGAAATACCGAAATGGATAGCAAGTACAGCTGGCATTTGCCCCCAAACAACCGCTGCGGCTCCCATTAATGCTTGTGCAACTAAAAATACGAAGGATAAAATTGCTAACGTTTTTGTTTCGCGCACATGTTTATAATATTTCCAGGACAAAATACAAAGGAGAGTGACAAGAATTCCTGCTGATCCTGATGTAAGGCGATGACTTAGTTCAATAATAGTTTCCATTGATAAATTAGATGGAACAAATTCACCGTTACAAAGTGGCCATGATTTACCGCATCCTTGGCCAGAGCCTGTTTTTGTAACTAAGGCGCCTCCTAATAAAACTATTAATAAATCAAGACTCGTAATGACTGCTAACCATTTAATAAAGCGTTGCAATCTCTTTCACCATCTTTCTGCTATGAAGTTATTGCGAAATATTTTCATTCCATTATGTATAGAATAAAACGCGCTAGTTCCTATGATATATAAAAAATAATAAAATAGCAAAGAAATGGAGGGGGAAGACAGGGAAGAGAAAACGGGTGTGGAAATAAGGTTTATAAGGAAATTTTTAGGTGAAAAATAGGCTATTTTGAAAAGAAATGGGAAGAATACGTGTTAAATATGACAAAAAAGTTTATTATAGAAGGTAACATCATGTTATGATATGGATAAGTAACAATTAAGTTTTTTATGTTCGACACAAAAAGTTCATGTTTTCTTCACAAAATGTTCGGGAAATATGATTTAATATATTGGAGTATGGGCGTAGATTAGTAGTAGAATGGGTTAACAATGTTTCTACTGTAATAATATTGCTATATAGAAGCGAAATATTTCAATTTGAAATAGGCGCAAAAAGAAAGACGAAAGTTTTAAGAGGGGGTTAAAGTGATGAACCATGCAACAAGTGAGCTGCATGATGAGTCTGCTGTTACAAGCGTACCGGAAACAACTCGGTTACAAGATTTAAAAGCGCTCGTTAAAATGGGGATTGTAAACTCAAATACACTTACTGTATTTACAGGATTTTGGTTGGCATTACACTTTAATGGATTAAGTGTAATGGACAATCTGGATAAGTTATTCTTTACAATCGTTGGTTCTGGATTAGTTATGGCAGGGGTATGTTGTTTAAACAACTACATTGATCGAGACATCGATCCATTAATGGAAAGAACAAAGACCCGTCCAACGGTTACTGGAAAGTATAAACCAGGATTTGCACTTACATTTGGACTAGTTATATTACTTCTTGGTTTTGTATTTTTATTATTAACAACACCAATGGCAGTCTTAATGGGATTTATTGGTGCTTTCACATATGTTGTTCTATATAGTTTATGGACAAAGAGAAAGTATACACTAAATACTGTTGTAGGTAGTATATCTGGTGCAGTTCCACCTTTAATTGGATGGGCAGCAATCGATCCATCTTTAGGCCATCCAATTGCTTGGATGTTATTTTTAATTATGTTTATTTGGCAAATCCCACATTTCCTTGCATTAGCAATGAAACGTGTTGATGAATATCGAAACGCAGGAATTCCAATGCTTCCTGTAGTTCATGGATTTGAAATTACGAAACGCCAAATTATGATTTGGACAGTATGTTTATTACCACTACCATTTTATATGAGTGGACTAGGGATAACATTTATGGTAATTGCAACACTGCTTAACATCGGATGGATCGTTTTAGGTTTTTATGGCTTCCGTAAGAAAGATGACATCAAATGGTCTGTGCAAATGTTTGTTTATTCCCTAAATTATTTAACAATCTTATTTGTATCAATGATTGTAGTTACATTCTTCTAAGACAACGACATAATTGGATTTCTTTACGTTGAGATTTACTTTACTTAACTATAAAGTACAATCTAATTCACAAGGAAAGTGGGGGTTGTTTGTATGAAGAAACAGTGGCGACTGCTTTCGTTCGTTTCACTGCTGGCTTTACTGTTAGGGGGATGCGGTAAAGCCTTTCAATCTACTTTAATTCCGCAAGGAGAAGTAGCAAAAATGCAATATGATCTACTTCTACTGGCGAGTGCAATCATGGTAGGAGTAGTACTAGTAGTTACTATTATTTTCTTATATGTAATTGTGCGTTTCCGACAAAAGAAAGGTCAGGAAGATTATATTCCGGAGCAAGTTGAAGGGAATCACAAACTAGAAATTATATGGACAGTTATTCCGATTATTCTTTTGCTAATCTTAGCTGTTCCGACGGTTACATATACATTCAAACTTGCTGATGTAAGTGCGATGGAGAAAAAGAATATTGATAAAGATACTATCGTTGTTGATGTAACAGCGAATCTTTATTGGTGGGAATTTTCTTATAAATCAGAAAAGATAGTAACTTCGCAAGATTTGGTCATCCCCACAGGTAAGAAAGTGTATTTAAATTTGAAGGGTGCCGATATTAAACACTCATTTTGGGTTCCATCTTTAGCAGGGAAAATGGATACAAATACAGACAATGTGAACAAAATGTGGTTAAAGGCAGATAAATCGGGCACTTATAATGGTTTTTGTACAGAATTTTGCGGCCCATCACATTCTTTAATGCAATTTAAAGTGAAAGCTTTAGATGAAAGCGAGTACAAAAAGTGGCTTGCTGATATGAAGAAAATTGATGGGAAGAAAGAAGTAGCTTCAACAAAGGCGCAAGAAGGCCAAGAAATATTTAATAAAAGCTGTATTGGTTGTCACGCAGTTGGATCTAATGATAGTAGACCACCTTCCGCTCGTATCGCACCAAACTTAGCAAACTTTGCGGATCGCGATACAGTTGCCGGCATTGCTGAAAACAATGAAGAAAACTTAAAAAAATGGCTGAAAGATCCTGAAAATATGAAACCAGGAAATAAAATGACTGGTAAATATGGCAACTTAACAGACGATCAAATTGATGCATTAAATGCATACTTACAAACGTTAAAAGTTGAAAAGTAAAGAGGGATTATTCGCGAAGGGGAGGTTGAAAACGTGAGTTCTGTAGCAAAAAAACAGGGGATGGGTGCTGTCATATGGGATTATTTAACGACAGTAGACCATAAAAAGATTGCCATTCTCTATTTAATTGCAGGTGGATTGTTTTTTATAATAGGCGGAATAGAAGCTCTATTTATTCGCCTTCAATTAGCGATTCCTAACAACGCTTTTCTTGTTGGGGATGCTTATAATCAAGTATTAACTATGCACGGTACAACAATGATTTTCCTCGCAGCTATGCCACTCGTGTTTGCATTTATGAACGCCGCTGTACCACTTCAAATTGGTGCACGTGATGTAGCGTTCCCGTTTTTGAATTCACTCGGATTTTGGTTATTTTTCTTTGGTGGAGTATTTTTAAATTTAAGTTGGTTTTTAGGTGGAGCACCTGATGCAGGATGGACATCTTATGCATCTTTAGCTTTAGCCTCTAAAGGTCATGGTGTTGATTTCTATGTACTCGGCTTGCAAATCTCAGGTATTGGTACATTAATTGGAGGTATTAACTTCCTTGTAACCATTATTAATATGCGGGCGCCAGGAATGACGTACATGCGTATGCCGATGTTTACATGGACGACATTTGTAACATCTTCGCTTATATTATTCGCTTTTCCGCCGTTAACTGTAGGATTAGGACTTTTAATGTTAGATCGTTTATTTGGAACAAGTTTCTTTAATCCGGCATTGGGCGGGAATACAATTATATGGGAGCATTTATTCTGGATTTTCGGTCATCCAGAAGTATACATTCTTATACTCCCAGCTTTCGGAATATTCTCAGAAATCTTCGCGACATTTTCGAAAAAACGATTGTTTGGTTATTCATCGATGGTGTTTGCGACTGTATTAATTGGATTTTTAGGATTTATGGTATGGGCGCACCATATGTTTACTGTTGGACTTGGTCCAGTTGCTAATGCTATTTTCTCGGTCGCAACAATGGCGATTGCGGTTCCAACTGGTATCAAAATATTCAACTGGCTCTTTACAATGTGGGGCGGAAGTATTCGTTTTACGACACCAATGATGTGGGCAGTAGCTTTCATTCCATCATTCGTAATGGGTGGAGTTACAGGGGTTATGCTAGCATCTGCACCAGCTGATTATCAATTTCATGATAACTATTTCGTAGTAGCGCATTTTCATTATGTAATCGTTGGCGGTGTTGTATTTGGTTTACTTGCAGGAGCTCATTATTATTGGCCACTGATGTTTAATAAAGTATTAAATGAAACATTAGGAAAGATAACGTTCTGGCTATTCTTTATCGGCTTCCATTTAACGTTCTTTATTCAGCATTTCCTTGGCTTGATTGGTATGCCACGCCGTTACTACACATATCTTGAAGGGCAAGGGTTGGAAATGGGGAATATGATTAGTTCCATCGGAGCGGTGTTTATGGCTCTTGGAACGATTGTTCTTCTATTCAATGTAATTAAAACGACAGTATCAAAAGAAAAAGCTGGTCGTGATCCGTGGGATGCACGTACATTAGAATGGACAATGCCAGCACCGACACCAGAATATAACTTTAAACAATTACCATTTGTTCGTGGATTAGATCCGTTTTGGATTGAAAAACGTGAAGGTAATAAAGAGATGACAGCAGCGGAACCAGTTGGTGATATTCATATGCCAAATCCTTCGTTTTCACCATTTGTCATTTCTTTCGGATTGTTTATAGCGGCATTTGGTGCGATGTATATGCAGGGCGGAAAAGATAAGTTCTGGTTATTAGTAGCAATTATTGGTTTAATCATTACATTTGGCGCAATGTTCCTACGTTCAGTAATTGATGATCATGGGTATCATATTCATAAAGAAGATTTAGAGGATAAGGGGGGCAAGGCGTAATGCATGTAGATGAAAAATTAACGAATGAAACATTTCCAGCAGAGCCTGAAAAAGCAACCCTTGAGGGGAAAAATAAGTTTGTCGGTTTTTGGTTATTTCTTGGAGGCGAAACAGTATTGTTCGCTTCCTTATTTGGCACATATTTAGCGTTAAAGAATTCTACAAATGGCGGACCAACATCTCAAGAGATGTTTCAAATGCCACTCGTTTTCATTATGACGATGCTTTTATTAACGAGTAGCTTAACGAGCGTATATGCGATGTATCATATGAAAAACTTTAATTTTAAGAAAATGCAACTTTGGCTACTAGTAACAGTGCTGCTAGGTTTAGGCTTTTTAGGATTTGAGATATATGAGTTTTATCATTATACGCATGAATTTAAGCATACTATGAGAAGTAGCGCATTTGGTTCCGCGTTTTATGCTCTTGTTGGTACACATGGACTCCACGTATTGTTTGGATTGTGTTGGATTTTAACATTAATCTTTAGGAATGCGAAGAGAGGTCTAAATTTATACAATGCACCGAAGTTTTATGTTGCATCGATTTATTGGCACTTTATTGACGTAGTTTGGGTGTTTATTTTCACTGTAGTATATTTAATGGGAATGGTGGGATAAACAATGGCGATAAAGCAAACGAATAATCCTAAAGTTGATCTTGTTTATCGGAAAAGAAAAAGTGCGGAGGAAATGAAGCATCAAGTTATTACATTTGCATTAATGATTTTTTTAACATTAGTTGCATTTGCAGCGGTAGCATATCCGAAAACTTTTAGTCCGACTTTTTCAGTACCATTTATTTTACTATTAGCGGTGGTACAAGTAATTTTTCAATTGTATTATTTTATGCATATGAGTCATAAAGGACATGAAGCGGCAAGTTTCTTTCTTTATTCTGGTCTGTTGATCGGATTAATTACAATTTTAGCTTTTATGACAATTGTGTGGATTTGAAAAGTGAAGAATAAGGGAGCTTGTGTTGACACAGCTCCCTCTTCATGTTATGTGAACGGATAACCTTAAGAAGGTAGGTGTGAAAATGAGTAACTTGTGGATATTTGGTTTTCAAGCGCTATGGAGTCCAATCTTTTTATTATTTATGCTTTCGATCCTCATTGGATATTTTTTAATTATTGGGCCGTATAGAATGCGATTTGAACATGCGACAAAGGTAAGTAAGAAGCAAGTTTTTTATTTTACGACTGGAATTGTTCTTTTGTATTTTGTAAAGGGAGGGCCTATTGATTTAATTGGTCATATTATATTTAGTGCACATATGTTTGAAATGGCAGTTATGTATATTGCCGTTCCGCCTTTGTTGTTGCTTGGTATACCAGTTTGGTTATATCGTTATATTACTTCTTTTAAGTTCGTTCAAATTATATTAAAGATATTTGCTAAGCCACTTATTGCATTGTTTGTATTTAATGGCCTGTTTTCTTTTTATCATTTACCAGTTGTTTTTGATGCAGTAAAACAAAGTCAAATTGCTCATCCTATCTGTCTCGCTATATTGTTCTTTACGGCAATCATGATGTGGTGGCCGATGCTAAATCCATTACCAGAATATCAAACGTTAAGTGATATAAAGAAACTTGGTTATATGTTTGCTAACGGTATATTATTAACGCCAGCTTGTGCGTTAATTATTTTTGCAACGGCGCCGTTGTTTGCAACGTATACGGATCCGGTTGCTTGGATGAAGGCGATGGAACTATGTGTACCGGCGGGAACTTTATCTGATTTAAATATAACTGGACCAGAATTTTTACACTGGATGCCGATCGTACAAGACCAACAAACAGGCGGCATCATTATGAAAATTGTCCAGGAAATAGTGTACGGTACAATTATTGGTTATGTGTTCTTTCGATGGGCGCGTCGAGAGCGTGAAAAGGATAAAGAGCAGTTACAACAATTGCCGCCGTATTTACAAACGAAGTAAAAAAGTGTATGGGTTTCCATACACTTTTTTAGTTTTACTAAACTTTAATAGATTGAATTTTCTAATTATTTATGTTAAGTTAGTGTAGGCATGTACTAAAAGTGGATATAAGATTTACTACTAGCTTTAATGCATAATAATTCCATGTGTAGTACAAGTTTTTTAGAGAGTTACAAATTTATATTGTTATCTTTAATAAAACAAGGACTATTTTAAGGGGGAATTTAAATGGGTAGTAGTGGAAGTATGGTAAAGCCAATTAGTGGTTTTTTAGCAGCATTAATACAATATCCAGTACCGGTAGTAGAGTCACGTGCAGACATTGATAAACAAATTAAACAGATCATAAAAACAATTCATTCAACTAAAGCAGGGTATCCTGGATTGGAATTGATAGTATTTCCAGAATATAGTACGCAAGGGCTTAATACAAAAAAATGGACTACAGAAGAGTTTTTATGTACGGTCCCTGGGCCAGAAACAGACTTGTTTGCTGAGGCATGTAAAGAGTCTGAAGTATATGGTGTTTTTTCTATAATGGAAAGAAATCCTGATGGTGGAGAACCGTATAATACAGCAATAATTATTGATCCACAAGGTGAAATGATTTTGAAGTATCGTAAGCTGAATCCTTGGGTGCCAGTTGAACCTTGGAAGGCTGGAGATTTAGGTTTACCTGTTTGTGATGGGCCAGGAGGAAGTAAATTAGCTGTTTGTATTTGTCATGATGGTATGTTTCCTGAAGTAGCTCGTGAAGCAGCTTATAAAGGTGCAAATGTCTTGATTCGTATTTCTGGATATAGCACACAAGTTAGTGAACAATGGATGTTAACTAATCGTTCGAATGCATGGCAAAATTTAATGTATACATTGTCGGTGAACTTAGCCGGTTATGATGGTGTATTTTATTATTTTGGTGAAGGACAAGTATGTAATTTTGATGGGACTACTTTAGTGCAGGGACACCGAAATCCTTGGGAGATTGTTACTGCTGAAGTATATCCAGAGCTAGCAGATCAAGCTAGATTAGGATGGGGTCTCGAAAATAATATATATAATCTAGGTTCAAGGGGATATGTAGCGACTCCTGGTGGGGTGAAAGAAAACCCATATACGTTTGTAAAAGATTTAGCTGAAGGTAAATATAAGGTTCCTTGGGAAGATGAGATTAAAGTAAAGGATGGAACTATTTATGGATATCCAGTCAAAAAGACGATTCATTCTTAAGTAAGATAAATAGAACAAGCGCATCATATTGATGCGCTTGTTCTATTTACTCAATGATTTGGAATTCTTTTAACTCTTTTTCGATATTTTGTAGGAGTTGTTCGCTTTTTTGAATTACATTCGTTGGGAAAGTTTCACCATCACCATATTCAACGCCGTGAGGATAATAATGTTTACCTAATAAGGGAGAGAGTAGCTTTATTTCAGCATGTCTGCTGCCAATGTCACCTTCAACAGCTAAACCTTGTACACGTAAATAATAAACATCGTTTAATATTTCGAATTTATAATCGTATGTAACTCGTTCATAATCCCACTGTCCAGCAAGTACAAAATGGTTCTTTTCCATAATCTCTGTTAATAGTGTTAAATCAACGACTGCCCCATTAAATTTCGTATTTGTAAATTGCATAAAATACCTCCTTTTTTAATGTTACACCATTATTTTTATAATAGTATGAATAATAAGAAAGTGCAATTCATATTGAGAGAAAAGGGATAATCCAGACTTTTTTTGCGAAAATATGATATAGTGAAAAGAGTACGGTACACACAAAAAAAGGAAAGAAAAGGATTTGTGTATATCTCAATTTTATGTTTTTTGCAGGAGGTATATCGATTGAAGAAATTATTGCGTATCGTAATGATTACAATTTTAATTTTAGCTGTTGATTTATACGGGAAATTACTCGTTTCACAATATATATTAACCCCATCTCAATCAAAGCAAGAAAATAAAATTGTGAAAAAGAAAAAACAAGTAAATGAAGACTCTTCTGATACGGTTTTAAATATGATTGGTGGGGACTCTGAAAATTTATTAGCAAAATGGGGCGAACCTTCTCGAATAGAACCATCTGCTTACGGATATGAATGGTGGGTATACAATCAAGATTTAGCTCAGTATGTTCAATTTGGGGTTGCTGAACGTAAAATTGTAACGGCGTATGTCGCTGGTGAGCAAGTTAAGGTGCCACCTTATTATATAAATGAAAAGTATGAAGATGTGTATAAAAAGAATCCACTTTCTCATGAGATTTCGTTAAAAAGAGGAAAGAATAGTTATCAATTTGAGTTATCTGATACCGAAGTGATGGAACAACCATTAGTACCAGTAGAAGATGGTTGGGCACAATTATATTTTGATCATTTTACGCATGAGCTTGTCGGTGTTCGTTATATGGATGACGAAACGTTATTGCGTCAAAGACCGTATCAGCTCGTTTATTCGGGTGAATTATTAGCAGAACAACCATTAACTCCAGATAAAATGAAACAAATAGAGAATGGGAATATGCAACAAATTTTTGATTTAACAAATATTATTCGAAGTCGTCATAATTTACCGTTATTAGCGTGGGACCAACAAACGGCAGAGGTGGCAATCGGTCATAGTAAAGATATGAAGGATAATAATTACTTTTCACACGATTCACCTACATTAGGTACGTTAGGAGATCGTTTACAGCGCGGGAAAGTAGGATTTCAACTTGCCGGTGAGAACATAGCGGCGCAACATAGTGATGGGGTTGCGGCATTGCAAGGTTGGTTAAATAGTGAGGGACATCGAAAAAATTTATTGAATGAACAATTTACAGGATTAGGTGTTGGCGTATACGATAAGTTTTATACACAAAACTTTATTCGGAAATAAAATGAAACTGTAAATTGTGGATGGGAATCTTCCCCTATGCAAATAGTAGGATAAAAAGGTGCATGAATCGTCTAAAAATAGGCGAACCATGCGCCTTTTTTTTCTTATTATATAGTAGATATACATGAAGAGGTGAGGATTATGCCGACAACAAAAGGACCGTTACATCCATCGGTTCAACAGTTTAAAGAGTTTGTAAACCATCACCCTAAAATGCTTCATGAAGTTCGAAGTGGTCATAAAACTTGGCAACAGTTTTATGAGGAATGGTACTTACTTGGTGAAGAAGATCCAATATGGGCAACTTTTAGACCGGATGGAGCGCCTGCTTTTTCTTCGGTAAAAGAAAAGAAAAAAGAAAATGGAAAAGAAAAGGATACTCGAACTGAAGAGGAAAAAACTGCTGATGTGATGGGACAAATGCTTTCTTTCTTTAAAAAGTTAGACGTGGAACAAATGCAACATCATTTAGCCAATGTGACGAGTGCTATTGGGAGTGTGCAACAAGTTTTTCAACAATTTCAAGGAAAACGCACGCAGCAAGAAGAGAGTACTTCCGAAAATAATCCATTTTTCTTTCAGAAGGATTAGGAGGAAAGCGGATGAGAGCAGAAATTATGGAGTTTATAAAGGCTGATGAGGATTTATCTCGCTATATTAGGGAGCAACCTTACTGGTATAGAAAACTAACGCGAAACCCTGAAGAAAAAGAGGCATTTGAGTTAGCAGCTATGCAACATTTCAAAAAAACGATACCAGATAAAGTTGAGAAATTTCAAAATCAATTGGCAGTTGCTTCCATTATGATTGATATGTTTCAGTATATGAAGCAGCAAAATGCAACATAATTGGAAGGGAAAACTATGTCCGTCATGCAGAACTTTTGATACAATAGAAGCGGATTATTTAAAAAGGAGTTGCAGCATGAGCATGACGGAAATTTGTTTAGTACGACATGGACAAACTGATTGGAATTTTCAAGAGATTATTCAGGGACGTGAAGATATTCCGCTTAATGAAGTGGGGAAGAAGCAAGCGAGTCAAAGTGCAGCTGCTTTGCAAGCGGAGGCATGGGATATAATTATAAGTAGCCCATTAATTAGAGCGCAAGAAACAGCTAAGGAAATTGCAGAGGCAACTGGATTACAATCAATTTTATTAGATGAGCGATTTGTTGAACGTAATTTTGGTGAAGCTTCTGGGAAGCCAGTTGCGACTGTTAGGGAATTAATTGCAGAAGGTAAAGTAGAAGGTATGGAGCAAGATGAAGAAATTGTAGCTCGTTGTTTTGCTGCGGTAAAAGATGTTGCAGAAACTCATTCTGGCAAACGTATTATTATTGTAGCCCATTCTCATGCGATAAAAGCAATTTTACATGCAATTGCTCCGGAAGATATTTCGTTTAAAACACCGTTAAAAAACGCATGTATTAGTTATGTGAATGAAAATAGTGGGAAGTGGGATGTTGTTAAATACAACATCGCGGAACATATTAATGTATAAATGTGTACTGAAATTATTAAAAAATAGTTAGAATGATATCTTTCTGTTTAGTGAGACACTTCAATTAGTAGTTCTATTCTAAATGTGGTATGATAAATACTCGGAGGTGTCTCTCATGATTGTAGCGACGCTAGAAAGCGTATTAATATTAGATAAGGCAGAGCAGCTTGCAAAAGCGATCATCTGTTCAGATATAGCAGAAGATTACCGTAAATGTTATAAAGACTTGCATGAAGATATGGAAGTTCAGACGTTAATTCAGCAATTTACAGCGATGAAAGAACGATATGAGGAAGTGCAACGTTTCGGTAAATATCATCCTGACTATACTTTCGTTTCGACGAAAATGAGGGAATTGAAGCGTTCTGTAGATTTACATGATAAGATTGCAGCTTTTAAACGAGTAGAAACGGCTTTACAAAAGTTGTTAGATGAAGTTAGTGTAGCAATCGGTTCTGAGGTGTCCTCTTCCATCAAAGTTCCAACAGGAAATCCATTTTTTGATGCTGGTGGCTGTGGTGGCGGTTGTGGTACCGGCGGAGGTTGCGGTTGTAAAAAAACGGGGTAAATCACCCCGTTTTTTAGAAGGTAGAAGAAAACGTATACAGAGTTTGTCCTGTAATGTCATAAATTTCTGATTGGTTTTCATAAAATATAAAATATATGTTTTTAAAAGGAGAAGATGGAGAAGATTATGTTCGGGCAACGACAAAGTATGATTGTTTATTTACATTCATTGAAACATGCCAAGATTTTAAGAAAATATGGTAACATACATTACATATCAAAACGTTTAAAATATGCAGTAGTATATTGTGATATGGAACAAATTGAGCATATGATGCAAAAGTTGAACAAACTTCCTTTTGTGAAAAAGATAGAACAGTCGTACCGCCCGTATT
Source organism: Bacillus cereus group sp. Bc061 (assembly GCF_027715825.1). Lineage (NCBI taxonomy): Bacteria > Bacillati > Bacillota > Bacilli > Caryophanales > Bacillaceae > Bacillus > Bacillus cereus group sp. Bc061. Next base: position 247,217 of record NZ_JAQFTZ010000002.1, on the reverse strand, counting down.
TAAAAACGGAATTTGAAAATTCACGTCCTGATCGGGCAAAAGAATACGATTATAGCTAATAGAAAAAATCCCCTGCTAATTTTAACAGGGGATTTTTTATTTGAAATAACACATTATTTCATTGGAGGAATAAAATTATTCATTCGTAAAATACCAATTAAATGATTGAAAAACAGTTCTTTTTCTGGGAAAGTTGTGGATGGTTTTACCGTAAAGGTAGTCACTTTTTTTCCAAGTTGTTCTGCCGTTTCTTCAAATAAAATGACGCGTTTACTTTTTTTATTTTCAAGTACAGGAATGCCTTCACGACATATGTATAATGGTTGGAAATCACCAGTAGTAGTTGGTTTTAATATTACAACAAGTGAGCACACTTTTTTTTCGTTTTTAATTGTTTCAAATTGTAACATATGTGTTATACGTTCTTGATTTGCTTTGGCAATTTCAAGTAATTCATATAAATCAGAGTAGCCCTCTCCGAGTTCTATAAAGCGTTGAATCATATCTTTTCCTCCTCTTTCTTTTACTGTACCATCTCACTTTTTAAATGAAAAGTAGACAAAGAAAAAAAACCCTGCAAAGCAGGGCCCTTCTTATACTAGCATGTACTAGTAAGAAGGCAAAGGGAGAGGAGAAACCGGAGGAAGAACTTATGGGGAAACGTAAGTCTTCTCCGCGGTTGGCAACAACATCGAAGGTGATGTTGTTATAGTTATTTATGTCCAATCTAAATGAAGATATACATGATGAAATTAAATTTTATGTTGGGCTTTTTATTTTTCTTTTTTTTATTTTATGATAGGATAAAAAAGATAAAGTGAAACGAATAGTTCGTGTTAGCGAATAGTGAGATGAATACATAAAAATGCAGAGCGGTTATTTTAAGCTAAGTTCTTCTAGTCTTCGTTGGAAGATGAATGGAATCGTAAAGTTTGGTAGCGGTTACCGAATGGAGAAGGGCTTTCTATAATTGCTCTATAGATTGAAATAAAGGTAGTGACAACAGATGAGAGTAGTTTCAGGAAAATGTAAAGGACACCCACTTAAAGCGGTGCCAGGTAATACAACACGTCCAACGACTGATAAAGTAAAAGAATCCATTTTTAATATGATAGGCCCTTATTTTGATGGGGGTGTCGCTCTTGATTTATTTGGTGGTAGCGGTGGTCTTGGAATCGAAGCTATAAGTAGAGGGATTGATAAAGCGATTTTTGTTGATCGAGACAATAAAGCGATAAAGGTAATCCATCAAAATTTAGAAAGTTGTAGAATACAGGAACAAGCTGAAGTATATCGGAATGATGCAGAACGTGCGATAAAAGCACTTATAAAACGTGAAATATCATTTGATCTTATATTAATTGATCCTCCATATAAAGATCAAAAAATTGTATCTTTAATTAGTGTAATGGATCAACATGGATTGCTACATAACGATGGTTTAATTATGGCGGAGCATGGTAATGATGTAGTTTTACCTGAGGCTATAGGAAGACTTGTAAAAGTGCGAGCTGAAAATTATGGCATTACAGCGATATCGATTTATAAGTATGAAGGTGAGGGGACGGAATGACAAGTATAGCTATTTCTTCGGGAAGTTTTGATCCAATTACCCTTGGGCATCTGGATATTATTAAAAGGGGAGCAAAAGTATTTGACGAGGTATACGTAGTAGTTTTAAACAACTCGTCAAAAAAACCGTTCTTTTCAGTGGAAGAGCGTTTAGATTTAATTCGAGAAGCAACAAAGGATATTCCTAATGTCAAAGTAGATTCACATAGTGGACTATTAGTTGAGTATGCAAAAATGCGTAATGCGAACGCGATTTTACGTGGATTACGCGCAGTTTCTGATTTTGAATATGAGATGCAAATTACTTCTATGAATCGAAAGTTAGATGAAAACATTGAAACCTTTTTTATTATGACAAACAATCAATACTCATTTTTAAGCTCGAGCATTGTGAAAGAAGTTGCGAGATATGGAGGAAGTGTAGTAGATCTTGTCCCTCCTGTTGTAGAACGTGCTTTAAAAGAAAAGTTTCAAACCCCGTTAAAGTGAACGGGGTTTTTCTTTGTTGCTCCGAAAAAATAATAAGATGACATATACATATAAACAAAATAATGTAAATATTGGTCCGTAGTGTACAAAAGATGTCCAAATGTCATGCAGTATAGAAGAATGATTCGATAAAAAGACAGGTAGATCTTTTTGCATAGGTGAAAAAGAGCTTACTTTTTCATAAAACGGTTTCCAAAATATAAAAGTAAAAATAGGAGCAAGAATACTTTGGATAATTCTTGCGAAAAAATAGGGCTTAAATCGAATGTCTGTTTCAGCTAATATGCTAGCGACTTGTGCCTGAATAGAAAGGCCACTAAATGCTAAAATAAAGCTTGTTACCATAGCTTGCTGCAGGAGGGGTGTTTCAGTTATTTGACTAATCATTTGGCTTCCGAGTGTCATTTCAAAAATGCCAGATAATATTGGGATACTAAATTCAGTAGTTAGTTGGAAGAATGATAAAATATGTTGCATAATAAAAGAGAGGGCTGCTGTAATATGAAATACAGTAATCATTTTATTTAAAACAGAGAATAAAATAATGAATCCACCAATCATAAGTAATGTTTGGATAGAAGAAACGATAGCGTCCCCAAGTAATTTTCCTATTGGTCTTTTTTCTTGCATACGTGTCTCGTGTAGAATTGAAAAAGGGTTTTGAAAAGGGCGTTTTTTAGTAGCATGTTTATCATGCGTGGAACTGTTGTTATTGCCGTAAAAACGCATCAGTAACCCGACGACAAAATTACTTACATAATGTGCAGCAGCTAATACGATTCCTAATTTCGGATTATTGAAAAAACCGATAGAAACAGCCCCGAAAATAAAAAGTGGATTGGATGAGTTTGTAAAAGATACGAGGCGTTCTGCTTCAATTTGTGTTAGTTGATTGCTTTTGCGCAGTCTAGCGCTTAATTTGGCGCCAGCGGGAAAGCCTGAAGCCATTCCCATTGCCCAAACAAATCCGCCTATTCCTGGAACGCGGAAAAGTGGTCGCATAAGTGGTTCTAATATAACGCCTATAAATTTTACAACACCAATACTAATGAGAAGTTCGGCAATGATGAAAAACGGTAAAAGTGAAGGGAATACAACTTCCCACCATATATTTAACCCTCGAATGGAAGCTTGTAAAGCAGCTTGGGGGTGGAGTACAAGAGAAAAGGTTAAAAAAAGTGTTGATATGGTAAGGAAAGCCGTTTTCCATTTTTCATACATGTAAGTAAATCCCCCTTTGTCCCAAAAAACGTTCATTTCAGTATACGTGGATACGTAGTGAATTTAGACCATAAGTATGAAAAAGGAACGAAAAAAATTAAAGGGTGAGAAAAGTGAAAGAACCGAAAATTGGCTTAGCTCTTGGATCTGGGGGCGCAAAAGGTTTTGCTCATATTGGTGTTATAAAGGTTTTAAGGGAAAATGATATACCGATTCATATGATTGCAGGAAGTAGTATGGGGGCTTTAGTAGGTACATTTTATGCGGCTAGTTCAAACGTTGAAAGACTGTATAAACTGGCAAATGTTTTTAAGAGGAAATATTATTTAGATTTTACGGTTCCGAAAATGGGATTTATTTCTGGAAAACGTGTCAAAGATATGATTAAAATGTTTACATATAATAAAAATTTAGAAGAATTAGATATCCCGACGGCTGTTGTGGCTACTGATATCTTAAAGGGGGAAAAAGTAGTTTTTACAAGTGGTCCAGTTGCAGAGGCGGTGAGAGCAAGTATTTCTGTACCTGGAGTGTTTGTGCCAGAGAAAATAGATGGACGATTATTGGTAGATGGCGGAGTAATTGATCGCATCCCAGTATCGGTTGTGAAAGAGTTAGGTGCCGATATTGTCATTGCTGTTGATGTATCCCCGATTAAAGTAAATGGAGAGGTTACGTCTATTTATGATGTAATTATGCAGAGTATTGAAATTATGCAACATGAGCTTGTGATAAATCGGCAAATTGCATCTGATTTAATGATGCGACCAGCTGTAGAACAATTTAGTTCCCGGGCTTTTACAAACATTGAAGACATTATTCGAGTTGGAGAGGTAGAAGCGGAAAAGCATGTTGCAAATATTCATTTATTAATTGAGCAGTGGAAGGAGAAACATAATGTTTAAGCGTTTTCGGTTTATATATGCAATTTTAATAGGGGTTATATTGGCAATGTTACTTGTTTATGTACGTCTGCCGTATTATGTAACGAAACCAGGAATGGCTGCCAAATTAGAGCCTTACGTTCAAGTTGAAGGGGGAACAAAAGAATCAGGTGATTTTATGCTTGTTACGGTTTCAATGGGACCGGCAAATGTAGTGAATTTAATAGCGGCACAGTTTAATAAATATACACATATTTCAAAAGCGGAAGAAATATTGCAAAAAGGTGAAAGTGATGAAGAATATCAATTTCGCCAAAATTATGCGATGAAAGATTCGCAAAATGCAGCGATTTATAATGCTTATAAACGTGCAAATCGTACTGTTTCTTTTGAAAATAAAGGTGTGTTGGTTGCTGGTGTAGCGAAAGGGATGCCTTCAGAAGGAAAGCTTAAACTTGGAGATGTTATCATTGCCGTCGACGGAAAAACATTTGAAAAGACAGAACAATTTATTGAATATATGACAGGGAAAAAAGAAGGAGATACAGTAAATATTGAGTACAAGAGGGATGGGAAACAGTTAAAAGAAAATTTAAATGTAAAGACTATTCCGAATGGAAATGGACGTGTTGGTATAGGTGTTTCTATCGTTACGGAAAGAGAATTAGTGGTAGATCCGAAAGTGAAAATTGACTCTCATGAAATAGGCGGACCATCGGCAGGCCTAATGTTTACATTAGAAATATATAACCAACTGGTGGAAGATGATTTAACAAGAGGGCATGAAATAGCTGGAACAGGGACGATCAATGAAAAGGGAGAAGTTGGCCCGATTGGCGGTATTCAGCAAAAAGTGGTTGCTGCAAGTGATGCTGGTGCTGAAGTGTTCTTTGCACCAAATGAAAAAGGTGCAGAGAAATCGAATTATAAAGATGCACTTGAGGCTGCGAAAGATATTAAAACGAAAATGAAAGTTGTGCCAGTTGATACGTTGGACGATGCATTAATGTATTTGGAAAAAATGGGCAATGAATAAAAAAATCTCTCTTTTTCAGAGAGATTTTTTTATAGGAATTTTGCAGTTGTTTCATCGTAACGAATTGGGTGATGTGTTGCATCTTGTTTTAGTAGTTGTGTTCGTAATGGTTCTTGTATGATGGAGAAATATACAGAATTGGCTTTTCGATCTATGTGTAAAGTAGGATGGTCAAATGTTTTTGTATGGGTAAGGATTGGAAGCTCTATTTTTTTCTTGTTTTTTGAAAGGTACGTTTGTCCTTTTTGTGACATGCCTAATAGACGAATGTATGGTGCATGTTGCTCTATATTTGCGCAATGTATTTCTTCTTTTGTTGTATTTGTTAAAATATGTGTACAAGCTCTTTGTAATCTAGTCCACGTATAACGTTTCGTTTTTAACGCTTCCATGAATGAATGGAAGGAGGAACTGGTTTGTATTTTTGATAAAATACGATGCTCTAAACCTTCCTCAATTTCATATATATGTCGTAAGTCTTCTGGAGACATCGTCATAAGTTTGTATTTAAAAAATGAAAAGTATTGTTCCCAATTATGTAATGTCCCGTAGTTTTGTTTATAACTCGTTAAAAGAGAAGCAGTCGCTTTTGGGATGAAAGGCTCAATTTCTGTAAAGGAACTATTTTCACTAAAAAGTTGTTTGCGAATACTTGTTGCGCTTGCAATATGTTGGTCGTTAAATGTTTCATCATGATAATGAGATGCGAATCTTTTTATCGTTTGTGCTTGCATAGAACTATTTTGCATTAGAATTGCTTTTATGTATTGGAAGCCTAAAATGTTATTTGGTTGTGACATGTCTATATTTTTTTCAGAAGATAAAATATGTAGGAAAGCTTCAGATGTAGCTTTTGCGTAACTATTACCTGCGTTCATAAATTGCTTTACAAGACGATTAAAAGTCTCTTCTTCATTTTTCTGCACAGAGATGGTGTTATAAAAATTTTCGATTTGTCCATCTTCACTGCCGAAACAAATTTCAGAAACGTGTAGGGCGTTTAAAATAGAAATAGCGCCATTTGCAAAGGTTTCGGCCTTTTGCGTTGAAAAGGCATAAGGAAGCTCTACAACGAGGTCTACACCGCATGCTAAGGCCATTTTGGTACGATACCATTTGGATACGAGTGCTGGCTCACCACGTTGTAAAAAAGGGCCACTCATAACAGCGATTGTAATATCAGAGTGTGTTAACTTTTTTGTTTGTTGCACATGATAAGCATGACCGTTATGAAAAGGGTTATATTCAACAACAATACCACTGGCTTTTATGGTAATCTCTCCTTTCGATGTAGCATCTTTTTGAAAAACGTGATACTCTATATATTATTTACTATGATGACTTCATTATAGTGTAAAGAAAAAACATTGACAAATATAAAATGGCTAGCTATAATTTTGTTTGTTGCCTTGAGGTGATATGATATGAAATGGTCCATCCATCAATTGAATAAATTGAGAAATAAAGGATTGACATTGGATGAGATGGTAGATGTAAGTGAGCTAAAAGAGGTCGAGAAAGATATTCGTGAAATTAATCCTGTTCACGTAACAGGAAGAGTTGATTTTGGCTCCGGTAAGTTTACGTTCCATCTACATATAACTGGAAGCATGGTTTTACCATGTTCTCGCTCTTTAGTAGATGTGACATTACCATTTGACATTAAAACAACTGAGGTGTTCCAAACTTCACAAGAAGAATTTGAAACTGAAGCTGAAATTCATTGTTTAGAAGGAGAAGTACTTGACTTACTGCCCGTAATCAAGGAAAATATACTTTTGGAGATTCCAATGCAAATTTTCAGTGATGATGTTTCTGGTGGAGCACCGACGCAAGGTCAAGACTGGCAAGTGATTTCGGAAGAAGACAAAGAAAAGCCTGTTGATCCAAGATTGGCAGGACTTGCAAAGTTTTTTGACAAATAATCGGAAGACTGGTTCAGGCCTTCATATGAAAATAACTATTTCTTTTAAGGAGGTGGGAAGAATGGCTGTACCTTTTAGAAGAACTTCTAAAACAGTAAAAAGAAAGCGTCGTACGCATTTCAAATTATCAGTACCTGGTATGGTAGAGTGCCCAAGCTGTGGTGAAGCGAAATTAGCTCACCGTGTATGTAAAGCATGCGGTACTTACAAAGGTAAAGAAGTAATCAGCAAGTAATTGCGGGAAAATAAACGTAGAAGATATCTTCTACGTTTATTTTTTTTGTCTTATTCTTCATTTGTTGTATTCTATCTTTTCTAGTAACTGCATATGTTTAATAAAAAATGCATAGGGAGGACTAGAGAGATGGCGACAACAAGACAAGATGCTTGGACTGATGATGAAGATTTGCTTCTGGCAGAAGTAGTACTCCGGCATATTCGAGAAGGTGGAACGCAATTATCTGCCTTTAAAGAAGTGGGAAGACATTTATCTCGTACACCAGCAGCATGTGGCTTTAGATGGAATTCTTACGTTAGAAAGCAATACAAAGAACGTATTGAAGAAGCGAAGCAACTGCGTAAAGTGGAAAATTATGAAGTGAAAGAGACGAAGGTATTAGAACCTACGTCAATTACATTGAATGATGTTATTGATTTCTTGCAAAATTATAAAGATGAAAACTCTTTAGTGGTGTTGCAACAGCAAATTGAATCGTTACAAACAGAGAAAGAGAGCCTGTTGGAGCGATTATCAGTATATGAGGAAGAATATAGAACATTGCTTGATTATATCGATCAAAAAAGAAGTGTAATGGTAGCGGAAAGAAATAGCGCTCGTTCGAATGGGAAATTAGAGAAGTTAAAGAAATAAAAAAACAGCTGCTATGTAGCTGTTTTTTTATTTCTTATGCAGACTCTTCATTTGTAACCGCATTCAAATTTGTTTCTGGGTGCCAAACGTAAAAATCACCATCAGGTACTGACACAGGTTGGAAATTTAATTTATCCCAAAAACCAGCTGAATGGATACGTGCGATCGTTTTAATTGGGAACTGCAGTCCCTTCGCATAATTTACAAGCATTTCTCCGAATCCTTGTTTTTGGAAAGTTGGTAATACTTCAAGTTTATAAAGTTCTAGGTAAGTACCTGTAATTTCGAATGGTTCCCCGCCGTTCCTTTTCATGTATAGACTCATACGTGCAATGAGTGATCCACCGTAATAAATACCGTAAAATGGAGATTCACTATTGTTTTCAATAATGTTTGCTTGTAATTCTTCTAACATGGATAGTTCTTGAGCTCCGCAGCCTTTAAATTTTTTAAACTCGTCTAATGTTTTATAATTGATGAGCAAGCGCTCAACTTTTGGGAATCCCATAACATCACATCCTTTTTGTCTCATTGAATGCAGAAAAGTGAAAATATTTATAATAATATTATAACTCATTTTTTTATTTTTATGAAGATGATAGTGTATTTCTTTTATTATTTTTTTGAGGATTTGCTAAACTAAGAGTAGAAGTATAGTAATAAGTAGTATATACATATTGAAAGAAGAGGTGGCATTTGATCATCTTTAGTTAATTATGATTCCGTATGAATCGGGGGTTCGCGGAATAAAAGAGGAGGGGAAAAAGGGACTTATGTATCGTGTTCAAATGAGTTCCTTGTGTGAAAATGAAAATTGGAGTTGTGGGACCAGGAGCTATTGGTCTATTGTATACATTTTATTTACAAAAAAGTAATCAAGATGTTACGTTGTTTACAAGGACAGCTAAGCAGGCTGACGAATTAAATATAACGGGTGTAACTTGTATTAGGGAGGGGAAACGTGAAACGGTATTCCCGCCAGTATTACCAATAGAAAGCATGCTAGACCAGCAGCTAGATTATATATTTATTGCTGTTAAGCAATATCATATAACTGACATACTACCTTTTGTGCGAGGGAAATCCTCAGTAGTCTTTTTGCAAAACGGAATGTCACACCTTCATGCTATGCAGAAAATAGAGAATGAAAATATTGCAGTTGGAATTGTAGAGCATGGTGCGAAAAAAGAAGAAAGACATACCGTTTATCATACAGGGATAGGTGTAACGAAGTTTGGAATCGTGCGCGGTCGGTCTATACATTTTGAAAAAATATTTAATTGCTTTCCTTTTCCGCATTTTCCAATTCGAATAGAAGATAATTGGAAGGATGTTATGCACAAAAAATTAGTAGTGAATGTATGTATCAATCCATTGACGGCATTATTACAGGTCAAGAACGGAGAATTGATCACGAACCCGTTTTTTTATCAGATGATGGAGCAAGTATTCCAGGAAGTCGTTTTTCTCGTTAAAGAAGAAAAAGAAATGGTATGGGAAATGGTACGTCATGTATGTGAAAGAACATCTCATAATACATCATCTATGCTGGCAGATGTAAGGGCGAATAGACAAACAGAGATTGGTGCGATTGTTGGATATGTATTAGAAGAAGCTAAGAAACAGCAACGATCCGTTCCGACACTTCAATTTTTGTTCGATGCAATAAAAGGGTTAGAAGTAAAAGTATAAGTGTAATTCTTTGCTTTTACGTGAAACATTGACTACAATGTGGATTGGTGAGAGAACAGGATACGAAAGGAAGAATTATATGGAGATAAAAGAAATCTCTGTTCCGCAACAAGGTGTTGTAGCGGACTATATGAACGGTAAAAAAGAGATACAGTCGTGTTTTGATTATATGTTAACAGAAGATGCTTTTAAACAGCGTGTACAAGATTTGCGTGAGAGGAAGTTTTTCCGCCAAGATTTAGTAGCGCATTTATTAGAATATAATACAAAATTACAAGCGGGAGAAGCTACCATTCAAAATGTAAAAGCGCTTGAAGATGAAGATACATATGTTGTTATAGCTGGACAACAAGCTGGGTTATTAACTGGGCCACTTTATACGATTCATAAAATTATTTCAGTTTTACAGCTTGCGAAGGAAAAGGAAGAAAGTTTAGGCGTTAAAGTTGTTCCTGTTTTCTGGATTGCTGGTGAAGACCATGATATGGATGAAATTAATCATACTTTTGTAACGAAGAATAAAAAAATAAAAAAGACCATTTTTCATGATCGTAATCCGAAAAAGGCGAGTGCTTCAGAGTCTGAGCTTTCTTTGGAAGACTGTAGAAAGTGGATTGAAGAAATTTTTAAAACATACCCTGAAACGAATTTTACAAAGGATGTACTGCGATTTATTGATGATTCTTTACGGAAATCGAATACGTATGTAGATTTCTTTGGTCACCTTATTATGAAAATGTTCATGAATTCTGGTTTAATTCTTGTCGATTCGCATCATCCTGAATTAAGAAAATTAGAAGTGCCGTTTTTTAAACAAATTGTAAGTAAGTATAAAGAAGTGCAAGAGGGGCTTCATAACCAACAGGAAGTAATTAAAGAATTAGGATATAAGCCAATTATTGAAACAAAGTCTAATGCAGTACATATATTTATGGAAATTGATAATGAGCGAGTGTTGCTTGAAGACAACCAAGGGAAGTTTGTTGGGAAAGATGGGACGTATTCCTTTTCATATGAGGAATTGATTGAAGAGATGGAAAGAAGCCCAGAGCGCTTTAGTAATAATGTTGTAACGCGCCCTCTTATGCAGGAGTATGTATTTCCTACGTTGGCGTTTATTGGAGGTCCAGGGGAATTAGCTTACTGGAGTGAATTACAACAAGTCTTCCATACTATCGGCTTCCGAATGCCGCCTGTCGTTCCTCGTATTACAATTACTTATATTGAGAGGGATATAGCGACAGATTTACACGATTTACAATTGCAAGAGAGTGACCCGTTTTTAAATAACGTAGATAAGTTGCGTGAAAACTGGCTATCTAATCAAATAGAGGAACCGATAGATGAACGATTTGAAGAGGCGAAAAAAGAAATAATTGATATTCATAAGTCATTACAACAGTTTGTAAAGAAAATAGATCCTGGATTAAGTTCGTTTGCAGGGAAAAACGAGTTCAAAATTAATGAACAAATTGAACTGTTGGAAAGAATGTTGAAAAGAAATGTTGAGAAAAAACATGAAGTGGAACTAAATAAATTCCGTCGTATACAATTTGCAATCCGTCCATTGGGAGCGCCACAAGAGCGTGTGTGGAATGTATGTTACTATTTAAATCAGTTCGGTTTAGATTTCGTTGATCGTGTAATGGAAAAACCGTTTTCTTGGGATGGAAAACATCATGTTATAAAACTATAGAATCTTGCTCTTAGGAGCAGGATTTTATTTTTATTCCGTTGAATTTACTGTGAAGTGAAATTTTTCTGAATTATTAATTTTAAAAAAGCTAATATCGTAATTATGCAGGATACTTAAATATATGACAAAATAGCACAAAATGTAAACGTATTATTATCTTTTTCGACAGTTTTTTATTTAAATTCCCGCAAAAGATGATAAAATTTAGTATATAATAAAAGAAAATGGCGATTTGTATAGTATGCTGCCTTTGTAGGCAAGTTAAATGAGTCGTTCTTTCATAGTATTTCGTTCTCTAGTCGTGAAATATGCGTTTAGAGGAGGAGATACATTCAACATAATTAATTGGAAAAAGAGTAGGTGCAACAATGTTTAATCACGTAACAGTGCTTTTGAAGGAAACAGTAGATGGCTTAGATATAAAGCCAGGTGGTACATATGTAGATTGTACACTGGGGGGAGGAGGACATAGTTCTTATTTATTATCCCAATTAACTGAAGGCGGAAGATTAATCGCGTTTGATCAAGATGAGATAGCAATTCAAAATGCGAAAGAAAAATTCTCTTCATACGGTGAGCAGTTCATAACAGTACGGAGTAATTTCCGTTACCTATCTGAAAAACTACAGGAATTAGGTATAACAGAAGTAGACGGTATTTTATTTGATTTAGGTGTTTCATCCCCGCAATTAGATACACCAGAGCGTGGCTTTAGTTACCATCATGATGCACCGTTAGATATGCGAATGGATCAAGATGCCCCATTAACAGCCTATGATGTTGTAAATAGTTGGTCATATGAACAACTTGTAAGAATTTTCTTCCAGTATGGCGAAGAGAAATTTTCAAAACAAATAGCAAGAAAAATTGAAGCGTATCGTGAGAATAAAGCTATTGAAACGACAGGGGAATTAGTAGAACTAATTAAAGAGGGTATTCCAGCTCCTGCTCGTAGAACGGGTGGACATCCTGCGAAGCGAGTGTTCCAAGCGATCCGTATTGCGGTAAATGATGAATTGAAAGTATTTGAAGAAGCGTTGGAATCTGCAATTGAGATGGTTAAGCCAGGCGGAAGAGTTAGCGTTATAACATTCCATTCTTTAGAAGACCGTATTTGTAAAACGACGTTTAAGCGAAATAGTACAACGCCACAATTGCCACCAGGATTACCAATTATTCCTGATGAATTTAAGCCGAAATTAAAGCTTATTACAAGAAAACCGATTTTACCTTCTGAGATAGAGTTAGAAGAAAATAATCGAGCGCGTTCTGCGAAATTGAGAATCGCTGAAAAACGATAAAAAGGGGAGAGAGGTATGAGTAACTTAGCTGTAAAGTACAAGCAACAAGCGCAAGAAGAGGTTCAGATTCAAACGCCCCCACAGCAGATGGTTCAACCAAAAGCTAAAGCGAAGATTACGAGAATCGAAAAACTGTTGTATGTAGCGTTTATTGGCTTTTTATTGTATGCCTGTGTAGCGTTTATTGGAAATAAAGCAGGCCTTTATCAAGTTAATGTAGAAGCTGCGACAATAGAACAAAAAATTGTACAGCAGCAAAAAGAAAATCAAGAGTTACAGGCTGAAGTAGAGAAGTTAAGTCGTTATGAACGAATCGCTGAAGTTGCAAAAAAACACGGGCTAGAAATTAATGCGAATAATGTGAAAGGCCTCAAATAAGGCAATAGGTGTGAAGGGAAAATGAAGAGAAATATGACTAAATTTCATACCAATAAGGGAGCAGGGTATTTTATGATTTTATTCCTCCTGCTCTTTTTGCTGTTATTAGCCCGATTTTTTTACATACAAGCGACAGGAACAGTGCATAATCAGGATTTGGATAAACTCGCTCAGCAAAAACATAGTAAAACAGGAATTCTCGAAGCAAATCGCGGGACGATTTATGATCAAAACGGCCATGTATTAGCACAAGATGCAAACTCTTATAAACTTGTAGCGGAATTAAAAGGTGCGAATCCGGTTGAGAATAAAGAGGATACTGCAAAGAAAATTGCGGGAGTGCTCGGAAAAGATGAAGAGAAGATTTTAGCTACATTAAATAAAAAAGATAAAAGTCAAGTTGAATTTGGAACGCTAGGTAAAGATTTGACAAAAGAACAGAAGGAACAAATCGAAGCATTGAAATTGCCAGGTATATCATTTATTACTGAAAATGCAAGGGTGTATCCAAACGGTGATTTTGCATCTTACGTCATAGGACATGCAAAACCAAATGATAAAGGAACCTCAGTAGGTTATTTTGGTTTAGAACAAAGCTTAGATAAATATTTAAGTGCTTCTAACGGAGAAGTAGCTTATACAGGCGATCGTAGAGGCGTATCTCTTGATGGCGGGAAAGTGAATGTAAAGGCACCTAAAAATGGAGAAAATGTATATTTAACGCTTGACCAACGTATTCAAAGTTATTTAGAAGACGCAATGAAAGAAGCGAGTAAACATTATGAACCAGAAAGCTTAATAGGAATCGTTGCGGATCCAAAAACAGGGAAAATATTAGCGATGTCTACTAAACCTAGTTATGATCCAAATGATCGTCAAATTAAATATTTTTTCAATGACGCAATTGCAAATGCATTTGAACCTGGATCAACAATGAAAATTTTCACGCTAGCAGCAGCTATTAATGAAGGTGTGTATAAGGGACAAGATTATTATCAGTCTGGTACATATCAAGTCGGGAACCGCAAAATAAAAGATCATAACGGCGGCGCTGGATGGGGCTCTATCACATTTGATGAAGGGGTAGAGCGTTCTTCCAATGTAGCGTTTGCTATTTTAGGGGATCAAAAACTTGGTCCAGACCGTTTCCGAAAGTATATTCATGCTTTCGGATTGGATGAAAAAACGAATATTGATTTACCTGGTGAAGGTTCAAATACCATTGTATTCGATCAGCAAATACAGCAAGTAACAACAGCTTTTGGACAAGGTTCTACTGTAACACCAATTCAGCTTGTACAAGCTGCAACTGCTATTGCGAACGATGGGAAAATGATGAAACCTTATACAATTGATAAAATTGTAGATCCGATAACAGAGGAAGTAAAATTAGAACATAAACCAGAAGAAGTGGGAAAACCTGTTACAAAAGAGACAGCAGCGCAAGTAAGACAGTTATTAGAACGCGTTGTTACATCTCCGAAAGGAACAGGAACTGCTTATAAAGTCGATGGCTATTCAGTTGGTGGTAAAACAGGAACAGCGCAAATTCCGGATGGAAAAGGAGGCTATATGACAGGAAGAGAGAATTATATATTCTCATTCTTAGGTATGGCACCCATGGATGATCCGCAACTTGTTGTGTATGTAGCTGTTAAAAAGCCGAAATTGAAAGATGATGAGAGCGGCGCACAACCTTTAGCTGATATTTTTAAATATGTAACGAAGAATAGTTTAGAGTATTTAAAGATTAAGCCTAATGAAGTGAAAGATCCGAAGAAATATGTGAAAGAGCAACAAACTGCTGTTCCAGATGTAACGGGAAAAACGATGGAAGAAGCGAAAAAGGCTATTGATAAAGCAAAACTTCGTCCGATCGTATTAGGTGAAGGGAAAGTACAGCATCAAGTACCGAAAGCGACTGAACAAACATTGAAGGGTGATCGAGTCTTCTTAGTGGGAGATAAACCTACAATGCCAAATATACAAGGCTGGGCACTTCGTGATGTTATGAATTTAGCAAAAACATTAAAGCTTAATCTAAAACCTACTGGTACAGGATACGTAACCGAACAAAGTGTACCAGAAGGAACATTGTTGCAACCTGGTACAGAGTTAGGTGTAACACTTGTACCGCCACTTGAACCACAACAAGAAGCAGAAAAGCCGTAATGGTAAAAGAGAAGAAGTTCTAATTAAATAAGTACAAGCATATATTGGAACAAGCTAGGCGTAAGGGAGGCTTGTTCCAATATGCGTGTATCAAATGTAACAGTTAGAAAACGACTTATTTTTATACTCATATCAGGTATACTTATTTTCACTATCATCGATATTCGTCTTGGATATGTGCAATTTTTTCTTGGGAATATGTTAACGGATCGTGCGAAAGATTCATGGAGTCGTAATATTACTTTTGAACCTGAACGTGGAAAAATTTTAGACCGAAATGGTGTGGAACTTGCCACGAATAAAAGTGCTCCAACTGTCTTTGTTGTACCGAGGCAAATTGAAAAACCAGCAGAGACTGCAGAGAAGTTAGCTGCAGTATTAGGTGTGGAAAAAGATGAGATTTATAAGAGGATTACAAAAAAAGAATCAATTGTAAGGTTAGATAAAGGCGGAAGGAAAATATCACATGATAAGGCGAAAGAGGTAAGAGGATTAAGTTTGAAAGGTGTTTATATCGCAGAAGACTCTATCCGGTACTATCCATTTGGCAACTTTTTATCACATGTATTAGGGTTTGCAGGTAGTGATAACCAAGGTCTTATGGGACTAGAAAAATATTATGATAAAGAACTGAATGGTGATGAAGGTCATGTGCGCTTTTTTGCAGATGCAAAAGGACAAAGGATGCCTAATGTTGGCGATGATTTCAAAAAACCAGAAGCTGGTTTGAATTTAGGCTTAACAATTGATGCACGTATTAATAGAATTATGGAAAGAGAAATGAATATCGCAGAGTCGACATATAATCCAGATGGTATGATTGCGATTGCGATGAATCCGAAAAATGGTGAAATTTTAGGTATGTCGAGTCGGCCGAGTTTTGATCCGGCAGATTTTCAAAGTGTTTCTCCAGAAGTGTACAATAGAAATTTACCAGTATGGAGTACGTATGAACCTGGTTCAACATTTAAAATCATTACGTTAGCCGCAGCTTTGAATGAAAATTTAGTAGACTTAGAGAAAGATACGTTTTATGATGATGGAGCAGCTGAAGTTGGTGGAGCAAGATTGAAATGCTGGAAAGCAGGAGGCCATGGTAGCCAAACGTTTTTAGAAGTAGTTCAAAACTCTTGTAACCCAGGATTTATCGAGCTGGGTGATCGTCTTGGTAAAGATCGATTGTTTAAATACATTCGTAATTTTGGCTTTGGACAAAAAACCGGAATTGACCTGCAAGGTGAAGGTAGTGGGATTTTATTTAATTTAGACAAAGTCGGTCCAGTCGAGCAAGCAACAACTTCATTCGGTCAAGGTGTTTCTGTTACGCCAATTCAACAAGTGGCGGCGGTAGCAGCAGCTGTAAATGGTGGAACATTGTATCAACCGTATATAGCTAAAGAATTTATTGATCCGAAAAACAATCAAGTTGTAAGTAAAAAGACACCTGTGGAAAAAAGAAAAGTTATTTCCAAGGAAACTTCAGAAAAAGTTCGGTATGCATTAGAGAATGTTGTAGCAAAGGGATCTGGTAAAGGTGCTTTTATTGATGGGTATCGTGTAGGCGGAAAAACAGGTACAGCCCAAAAAGTGAAAGATGGTAAATATTTAGAGAATAATTATATCGTATCTTTTATCGGTTTTGCTCCAGCAGATGATCCGGAAATTGTTGTATATGTTGCTGTTGATAATCCGAAAGGTGTAACGCAATTTGGTGGAGTAGTAGCAGCTCCAATTGTTGGAAATATTCTGCGGGATGCACTTCCTGTTATGGGAGTGAAACCGAGAAAAGAACAAGTTGAGAGAGAATATAAATGGGGCGATACACCAACTGTGGAAGTTCCAAATTTAATTGGTATGAAAAAGAAAGACTTACAGACGCAACTCGTTGATTTGAAGCTTGATATAAGCGGAGATGGAGAGAAAGTCATTAAACAGTCCCCAGAAGCAGGAGCTAAAGTGAAAGAAGGCTCAAAAATTAGAATTTACTTCGGGAATTAAAGGTAACCTAGTACGTTTTATGGTACAATTGGTGGAAGTGAGTTCTTTATAGAAGAGTTACTTAATTTGAGACCGCAAGAGTCTCGGTTATAAATAGGTCTATTTATTAGACACAGTAGCACTTACCTCCTATTTTACATAATTAGGAGGTAACGTGTTGCTTATTAATAAAAGAGATAAATACACAATGTAGAGAGGGTTTAGTGAAATGAAGTTGCATACACTTGTATCATGTTTGCATGATTTTCCAGTTGTTCCAAAAGAAAATCCAGAAATCACATCTATAGAAGCTGATTCACGTAAAGTGAAAGAAGGAAGCTTATTTGTATGTATGAAAGGATATACGGTTGATAGCCATGATTTTGCTAAGCAAGCAGCGGCACAAGGAGCGGCTGCTATTGTTGCGGAAAGACCAATTGATGTTGACGTTCCAGTTGTACTTGTGAAAAATACTTTTCGTTCGTTAGCGGTTTTAGCTGATTATTTTTATGGTCAACCAACACACAAGTTACATTTAATCGGTATTACAGGTACAAATGGAAAGACAACAACATCGCATATTATGGATGAGATTATGCGCGCACATGGTCATAAAACCGGGCTAATTGGAACGATTAATATGAAAATCGGTGATGAAACATTTGAGGTGAAAAATACAACACCAGATGCACTAACACTTCAACAGACGTTTGCAAAAATGGTTGAACACGGTGTGGATAGCACAGTAATGGAAGTTTCGTCACATGCTTTAGATCTTGGCCGTGTACACGGATGTGATTACGATGTCGCAGTGTTTACAAATTTAACACAAGATCATTTAGACTATCATAAAACGATGGAAGAATATAAACATGCAAAAGGGTTGCTATTTGCGCAACTTGGCAATAGTTATAATCATAATCGTGAAAAATACGCGGTATTGAATAACGATGATGCTGTAACAGCGGAATATATGAGAAGTACTGCAGCAACTGTTGTAACGTATGGAATTGATACAACAAGTGATGTTATGGCAAAAGATATCGTTATGACAAGTGGTGGAACTACATTTACGCTTGTAACACCGTATGAGAGTGTAAATGTTACGATGAAATTAATTGGGAAATTTAATGTGTATAACGTACTAGCTGCGACAGCGGCAGGACTTGTTTCTGGTGTAAGTTTAGAAACAATCATTGATGTAATAAAGGAACTAGCTGGAGTTCCAGGACGTTTTGAAGTAGTTGATGGTGGACAAAATTATACAGTTATTGTTGATTATGCACATACACCAGATAGCTTAGAAAATGTATTAAAAACAGCAAAACAGTTTGCAAAAGGTGACGTATATTGCATCGTCGGTTGTGGCGGTGATAGAGATAGAACGAAGAGACCAATCATGGCAAGTGTTGCAACACGATATGCAACTCACGCCATTTACACTTCAGATAATCCAAGAAGTGAAGAGCCAGGAGCTATTTTAGATGATATGGTACATGGTGCAAATGGAAATAATTATGAAGTAATTATTGATAGAAAAGAAGCGATATACCATGCAATTGCTAACGCAAAAGCTGAAGATATTATCATTATTGCTGGTAAGGGTCATGAAACATATCAAATTATTGGTAAAGATGTTCATCATTTTGATGATCGTGAAATCGCTAAAGAAGCAATTACAGAGCGTTTAAACAACGAAGAGTAACAACGTGAGAGGAGGACTACATGTGCTTGAGCAAGGTTTATTAGTAACGGCTGGGGTAGCATTCTTAATTTCTGTTGCCCTTTCGCCATTGTTTATTCCATTTTTAAGAAAATTAAAGTTCGGACAGAGTATTCGTGATGAGGGACCAAAATCACATCAAAAAAAATCAGGGACACCGACAATGGGTGGTATCGTCATATACGTATCTATGATGGTAACTTCACTTATTATGGCGATTAAGTTTAATCATTTAGGTGCAGAGGTATCGTTATTACTATTAGTGACATTTGGTTACGGATTGATTGGATTTTTAGATGACTACATAAAGGTAGTTAAGAAGAGAAATCTTGGTTTAACATCAAAACAAAAATTAGTAGGTCAGCTTGTTATTGCTATTGCGTTCTTTTTAATTGGAAAAGGGCAAGCGTTCCACACATACATCATGATTCCGGGAACGGATGTTAAGTTTGAATTAGGTTGGGCGTATTTTGTACTTGTACTATTTATGCTTATTGGTGGATCAAATGCAGTTAACTTAACTGACGGTTTAGATGGTTTATTATCAGGAACTGCTGCTATTGCATTTGGAGCATTTAGTATTATTGCTGTGGCACAAGAGCAATTTGGAGTAGCGATATTCTGTATGGCAGTTGTAGGAGCTGTACTTGGATTTTTAGTATTCAATGCGAATCCAGCAAAAGTGTTTATGGGAGATACAGGTTCATTAGCTTTAGGTGGAGCCATTGCAGCTGTAGCAATTTTATTAAAACAAGAATTGCTACTTGTAATCATTGGCGGAGTATTCGTAATGGAAACTTTATCGGTTATTATTCAGGTCATTTCATTTAAAACAACAGGAAAACGTGTCTTTAAAATGAGTCCACTACACCATCATTATGAATTATGTGGTTGGTCAGAGTGGCGTGTCGTTGTGACGTTTTGGTCTGTAGGATTTTTATTAGCTGTGTTAGGAATTTATATCGGGGTGTGGATGTAATTGAAAACTGTAACTGAATTTCAAAATAAAAATATTCTTGTATTAGGCATTGCAAAAAGTGGTTATGCAGCAGCTACATTGTTACAAAAGTTAGGGGCAAATGTTATTGTAAATGACGGAAAGCCTTTAGCAGAGAATGTACTTGCTGCAGAATTACAAGCAAAAGGAATGGACGTTGTATGCGGTGGTCATCCTTTAGAATTATTAGAGAGAAATATTTCTCTTGTAGTAAAAAATCCAGGAATCCCGTATTCTAATCCAATATTAGTTGCTGCGAAAGAAAAGCAAATTCCAATTGTTACGGAAGTTGAATTAGCATATCGTATTTCAGAAGCACCATTTGTTGGGATTACGGGGTCTAACGGTAAAACGACGACGACAATGCTTACATTTGAAATGCTAAAAGAAGGACAAAAGCATCCCGTAATTGCAGGGAACATTGGAACTGTAGCGTGTGAAGTTGCACAGGATGCGAAAGAAAATGAAGTTGTAGTTACAGAACTTTCATCGTTCCAATTGATGGGAGTAGAATTGTTCCAACCTAAAATTGCTGCGTTTTTAAATTTATTTGAGGCCCACTTAGATTATCATGGGACGAAGAAAGAATATGGTTTAGCAAAAGCGAATATTTTTAAAAACCAAACAGAAAATGATTATAGTGTAATAAATGCAGATGATGCAGATGTGATGGCTTTATCTGCTTATAGTAAAGGTCAAAAAGTACTGTTCTCAACAACGAAAGAAATTGAAGATGGTGCGTGTATAAAAGATAATGCTCTTTATTTTAAAGGTGAAAAAGTTGTTGAAGTAGGCGATATCGTTTTACCTGGTCAACATAATTTAGAAAATATTTTAGCAGCGATGAGTATCTCAAAATTATTGGGTGTTTCTAATGAAGCGATTACGGCAGTTTTAAAACGTTTTACAGGTGTAAAACATCGTTTAGAATACGTAACAACTATAAACAACCGTAAGTTTTATAATGACTCAAAAGCAACGAATATGTTAGCGACAGAGAAAGCTTTATCTGCGTTTACACAACCGACTGTGTTATTAGCAGGTGGGCTAGATCGTGGAAATGAATTCGATGATTTAATTCCGTATTTCAAAAATGTTAAAGCGATTGTAACATTTGGACAAACAGCTCCAAAATTAGTAAGAGCTGCAGAAAAAGCGGGATTAGATACAATTGAAAGTGTCGATACTTTAGATGAAGCTGTAGTGAAAGCTTATGCTCATTCTACAGATGGCGATGTAATTCTTCTTTCTCCAGCATGTGCAAGCTGGGATCAATTTAAAACATTTGAAGAAAGAGGAGACATTTTTATACAAGCTGTGCATAAACTTATATAAAGTAAATCAAAACATCAGTAGGCTAACACCTACTGATGTTTTGTTACATAGGGCAAAAGTTTCTGCCTAAAGAGGTGGTGTTTATGGGTAATGAAGAAAACGCCTGATTTTATTCTCATCATCGTTACACTTGCGTTGTTAACAATCGGAATGATTATGGTTTATAGTGCGAGTGCGGTTTGGGCCTCTTATAAAATGGGGGACTCATTCTTTTTTGCAAAAAGGCAATTGCTATTCGCAGGTCTTGGTGTAGTGGCTATGTTTTTTATTATGAAAATTGATTATTGGGTGTGGCGTACGTATTCAAAAGTAATTTTGCTAGTTTGCTTCATTCTTCTTATTCTCGTTCTTATTCCTGGAGTAGGTCTTGTTCGAGGAGGAGCGCGAAGTTGGATTGGAATCGGGGCATTTTCCATTCAACCGTCCGAATTTATGAAGTTTGCGATGATTATTTTCTTAGCGAAATTTTTAGCGGAACGACAAAAATTAATTACCTCTTTTAAACGTGGTTTACTACCAGCTTTAGGTTTTGTATTTCTTGCTTTCGGAATGATTATGTTACAGCCCGACCTTGGTACAGGGACGGTAATGGTTGGGACATGTATCATTATGATATTTATCTCAGGAGCAAGAGTCTTTCACTTTGCAATGTTTGGTTTGCTTGGTGTAGCAGGATTTGTAGGGCTAATTGCATCAGCACCGTATCGGATGAAACGTATTACATCATATTTAGACCCGTGGTCAGATCCGCTTGGAAGTGGATTTCAAATTATTCAATCGTTACTCGCAATTGGACCAGGTGGATTATTCGGGCTTGGACTTGGACAAAGTAGACAAAAGTTTCTTTATTTACCTGAACCGCAAACAGACTTTATATTTGCAATCTTATCCGAGGAATTAGGTTTTATTGGTGGTTCATTTGTGTTATTATTATTTAGTCTATTATTATGGCGTGGGATTCGTATAGCTTTAGGAGCGCCAGATTTATATGGTACGTTTTTAGCAGTAGGTATTGTGGCGATGATTGCGATTCAAGTAATGATTAATGTTGGTGTTGTAACAGGATTGATGCCTGTTACGGGTATTACTTTGCCGTTTTTAAGTTATGGTGGATCAAGTTTGACATTAATGTTAATGGCAGTAGGTGTATTATTAAATATAAGTCGCCATTCTCGCTACTAAACCCTGTTTTATAAGACAGGGTTTTTCGTATGTGTACGAAGAAACAATATGTATATAGAAATAAATACGACTGTAATAAGAAAAAGAGAAGCGGAGGAGTTAGTAGTGCGTGTATTAGTAAGTGGTGGGGGCACTGGAGGTCATATTTATCCGGCTCTTGCTTTAATAAGAGAAATAAAAAAATTAAATCCGGAAGCAAGGTTTTTATATATTGGTACGGAGAATGGATTAGAGAGCACAATCGTGCCCAAAGCAGGTATACCGTTTCAATCTATTGTTATAAGTGGATTTAAGCGTAAAATATCGTTAGATAACGTGAAAACGGTGATGCGTTTTCTAAAAGGTGTACAAGATAGTAAACGATATATTCGTCGTTTTAATCCAGATATTGTAATTGGAACAGGTGGATATGTATGTGGACCTGTTGTATATGCTGCGGCAAAATTAGGTATTCCAACTATTGTACATGAACAAAATAGTGTACCTGGTGTAACGAATAAATTTTTAAGCCGCTATGTTGATAAAGTTGCAGTTTGTTTTGAAGCGGCTGCAGAACATTTTCCGCAGTCAAAAGTGGTCATGACAGGAAACCCACGAGCGTCAGAAGTAATGGATCAAAATGGAATGAAAGGAAAACGTTCAGTAGGTTTATCTCTTCCTAAAAAATCCGTGCTTATTTTTGGTGGCAGCCGTGGGGCTAGACCAATTAACGATGCTTTCGTAGAGGCAATTGAACAGTTTGGAAATAAAAGTTACGAAATATTGTATGTAACAGGTGAAGTTCATTACGACAAAGTGATGGACGCAGTGAAGCAAAAAGGGAACCCGAATAATGTTATTATTAAACCTTTCATTCATAATATGCCAGAAGTACTTACAGGTGTAGACCTTGTTGTCTCAAGAGCTGGAGCAACAACACTTGCAGAATTAACAGCGTTAGGTAAGCCAAGTGTGTTAATTCCGAGTCCTTATGTAACAAATAACCATCAGGAAAAAAATGCACGTTCTGTTGTCGATAAAGGAGCAGCAAAAATGTTGCTTGAAAAAGATTTAACAGCTGAAACACTTATTCGTGATATTGACGAGATTTTATTAGATGCACAAACATTACAAAATATGAAGCTTGCTGCTGGGCAATTAGGTATTCCAGATGCAGCAAATAAGTTGTATGAAGTAATGAATAAGCTTGTAAAAAAATAACGTTAGGTGAACGCCCTGCATACTACTGTAATAAGGATGCTTAGTATGGGGGAGATTGTTTATGGAGCAATTAGTAAATGAGCTTATAGAAGCAAATGTTGGTCGTGTGTTAGTGGATGAACCGTTAGCACGTTATACAACTATGAAAATAGGTGGACCAGCTGATATTTTAATTGTGCCAAAGCATGTTGCCGGTATTGAAAAAACGTTGCAGTTAGTAAAGAAATATAAAACAAAGTGGACTGTAATTGGTCGCGGTTCGAACCTTCTTGTATCTGATCTAGGTATAGAAGGTGTCGTTATTCGTTTAGGAGAAGGATTAGACCACTTAGAAGTCGAAAAACATAGAGTAAGAGTTGGTGGTGGGTATCCCCTAATTAAATTATCAACTTTACTTAGTCGGCAAGGGTTAGCCGGTCTGGAGTTCGCAAGTGGTATTCCAGGAAGTGTTGGCGGTGCAGTGTATATGAATGCAGGAGCACATAATTCGGATATATCAAACATATTATCAAAAGCTCTTATTTTGTTTGAAGACGGAACAATTGACTGGTTAACGCATGGAGAAATGGAGTTTTCCTATCGTACATCTGTATTGCAAACGAAACGTCCTGGTATTGTTTTGGAGGCTGAGTTTCAATTACAAATAGGTGAGCGTGAGAGAATTGTAAGTGTTATGCAAAAGAATAAAGATTACCGTCGTGAAACACAGCCATGGAATCATCCGTGCGCAGGAAGTGTGTTTCGGAATCCAACTCCATACTTTGCAGGAGATTTAATAGAAAAGGCGGGGCTTCGTGGTTATCAAATAGGTGGAGCTCAAATTTCTGAAATGCATGGGAATTTTATTATTAATACTGGGGGAGCCAGCGCGCAAGATGTCTTATCTTTAATTGCATTAATAAAACAAACAATTAAGGATGGATTTGGCGTAGAAATGCATACAGAAGTAGAAATCATTGGAAGATAACGGTTATTCGTTCCGCTCATTATCATTTATGTTATAATAAGAAGATAAGAACGGCATGAGGAACATGCCGTTCTTTATGTTACGTAGGGGGATCGTACATGAAAAATAGTAAAGTAATTAAACTACAGGATCGTGTACCAAAGTTAAAAAATCAACAGAAAAAAAAGAAGAAAAATGTTAATCATCGGTTGATTTTATACATATCAATTTTATTTCTATTAGTTCTCTTTTTAATTTATTTTCGGTCTCCACTTAGCAATATAAAAAAGATAAGCGTGTTTGGAAATCATTATATGACAGATGAACAAGTGATGAAGGAATCAGGTGTGACATATGATACAAGTTATTTCCGAGTGACAGCACATAAAGCAGAAGAAAACTTAACGAAACGAAAAGAAATTAAAGCAGTAAATGTAAAGAAACGTTTTCCAAATAAAATTGACGTTCATATTGAAGAATATTTAACGATTGGTTATATAAACAAAGATGGGAAATTACAACCGTTATTAGAGAACGGGAAAACACTTGATGTACTCCCGAACGGAAAACTTCCTGTTGCAGCGCCAATTTTTGAACCTTTTAAAGAGGAAAAAATGAAGGAGTTAATTGCTGAGCTTGAAAAATTAACACCAACTATTTTAAGGTCTATTTCTGAAATTCGTTATTCACCGACAAATGCGAATGAAGACCACCTTACTTTATATATGAATGAAGGGTATGAAGTGAGCACTACGATTCAAAATTTTGCAAAACGTATGGAAGCTTATCCACTTATCTTAAAAACAATTGAGCCAGGTAAAAAGGTATTAATTGATTTAGAAGTAGGGGCGTATACGAAAGAATTAGGAGCAGAAGAAAAAAAAGAATAGAATGATAGTTTTCACTACGTTATTGTAGAAAAAAACGAAACGAATGTTCTGCTTGGTGCATAGGAATTTACAAGAATGGTTCATTTGATGAAAAATATGTAAAAATTCTTAGATTCATACTAGGATTGGTACAAGTTTCACTTTTCTATGAGTACATCTTAGTGTAGACTTATACTTGGCGGTAATCTTTACACTTGAAATAGAATTATTTCAAGATAAGCAGTTATTCACAGTTTACTGCAATATTCTTAAATGAATGTTAAATAAAAATAAGAAAAATATAGGGTTAAAAAAGGGAAACGTATAAAGACGTTGAATATTTTTCTTATAAATAGTAAAGTTGCGATTGTTGTTCCATATATTGAGTTGTATGGTATAAATAAAGAAGGAGGTGCCAAAGAATGAACAGCAATGAAATATATGTTAGTCTTGACATCGGTACATCCAATGTTAAAGTCATCATTGGTGAAATGGTTAATGACAGCTTAAACATTATTGGTGTTGGAAATGTAAAATCAAATGGTTTAAAGAAGGGATCGATAGTTGATATAGACGAGACTGTTCGATCAATTAAAAAAGCAATTGAACAAGCTGAGCGCATGGTGGGAATCCACATTGAGCAAGTTGTAGTAGGTGTCAATGCAAACCAGGTACAGCTACTTCCTTGTCACGGAGTAGTCGCTGTTTCAAATGAAGATCGTGAAATCGGGAATGAAGATGTCTTACGCGTTCTAGATGCAGCACAAGTTGTGTCAATTGCTCCAGAACGTGAGTTTATTGATGTGGTACCTCGACAGTTCATTGTAGACGGTCTTGACGAGATTAACGATCCGCGCGGGATGATCGGTGTAAGATTAGAAATGGAAGGTACACTTATTACAGGCTCGAGAACTTTACTACATAACCTACTTCGTTGTGTAGAAAAAGCAGGTCTTGAAATTGTTGATATTTGTCTTCAACCTTTAGCGGCTGCAACAGTTGCTATATCTTCAGATGAAAAAAATAGAGGAGTAGCCCTTGTTGATATGGGGGGAGGATCTACAACTTTATCTATTTTTAAAGATGGAGAGTTACAAGCGACGAGCGTATTACCATTAGGTGGAGACCATATAACGAAGGATATTGCAATTGGGTTGAAAACTTCAACAGAAAATGCAGATCAAATTAAGTTGAAATATGGACATGCTTTTTATGATACAGCATCTGAAGAAGAGATGTTTACGGTTCCTATTATGGGAAGCGATCAAACAGAACAATATTCTCAGTTGGAATTATCGGATATAATAGAGGCTCGTGTAGAGGAAATTTTAATGTTTGTTCAAGATGAAGTGCGTAAGTTAGGAGTAAAGCAAGTAGCTTCTGGTTATGTACTAACTGGTGGAATTGCTTCTATGCCAGGTGTCCTTGATCTTGCATATGATATTTTACATGAAAATGTTCGTATAGCAACTCCTGATTATATTGGTGTGCGTGAGCCACAATATACAAGTGGAGTAGGATTAATTAAACATTCTTATCAAAAAGCTAAATTACGTGGGAAAAATGTACAGGAAAAGCAAGAGCATTTTGAACCAGTACCAGCACAAGCTCCAGCGCCGGTACAACAGCAACCTGCGAAACAAAAAACTCGTAATCAAAACAATAATAATCAAAATGATGACCGTATGATGTCAAAAGTAAAACGTGTATTCCGTTATTTATGGGATTAAAATTGGACACGAAAAATGAGGTTCTAGGGGGATTTCGACATGTTAGAGTTTGATACTACTCAAGATCAATTAGCGAATATAAAAGTTATCGGTGTCGGCGGTGGCGGAAACAATGCTGTAAACCGTATGATTGAACACGGTGTACAAGGTGTAGACTTTATCGCTGTGAATACTGATGCACAAGCATTAAATCTATCAAAAGCTGAAACAAAAATGCAAATTGGTGGAAAATTAACACGTGGACTTGGTGCAGGTGCAAACCCTGAAGTAGGGAAAAAAGCTGCAGAAGAAAGTAAAGAACAGATCCAAGAAGCACTTCGTGGTGCTGATATGGTATTCGTAACTGCTGGTATGGGCGGCGGAACTGGAACTGGTGCAGCGCCAGTTGTTGCTCAAGTGGCAAAAGAATTAGGTGCATTAACAGTTGGTGTTGTAACACGTCCATTTACATTTGAAGGACGTAAGCGTGCAACACAAGCGGCATCTGGTATTGCAGCATTTAAAGAAAATGTAGATACACTTATTGTAATTCCAAACGATCGCTTATTAGAGATTGTTGATAAAAACACGCCAATGTTAGAGGCATTCCGTGAAGCGGATAACGTATTACGTCAAGGTGTTCAAGGTATTTCTGATTTAATTGCAACACCAGGTTTAATTAACTTAGACTTCGCAGACGTAAAAACAATTATGTCTAATAGAGGTTCTGCTTTAATGGGTATTGGTTCTGGTAATGGAGAAAATCGTGCTGCTGAAGCTGCGAAAAAAGCGATTTCTAGTCCATTATTAGAAACATCTATTGATGGAGCTCAAGGTGTTATCATGAATATTACTGGTGGAGCTAACTTAAGCTTATATGAAGTACAAGAAGCGGCAGATATTGTAGCTTCAGCTTCAGATCCAGAAGTAAATATGATCTTCGGTTCGGTTATTAATGAAGGATTAAAAGATGATATCGTTGTAACTGTAATTGCAACTGGTTTTGATGATACAATTGCAACTCAACCACCAAAACCAATTATCCGTCCGAATGTGAATCACACGCAACAACAGCAACAGCCAGTAGCTCAACCACCAAAACAACGTGAAGTAAAACGTGAAATGAAGCGTGAAGAGCCAGTTGTACATGAGCGTCATTCAGATTCAGATGATATCGATATTCCAGCATTTTTACGTAATCGTCGTAGACGATAAAAGAAAAGGAGCATTTATGCTCCTTTTTTGTTTTATACGGGGAAAAGATCTGCCTAAGCAGGTCTTTTTTTATTTTATATATTTTAATCTATTTCGCTATTTGCCGGATAACATGATTGGTGCGTGGTGATTAAAGTTTCACTTTATATGTAAGTAAAAAGTATATAGCATTCTATGAAACATATACTTTTATTTTTTACCGACAGATTATGTCTAGAAAGCACAAAATAACAAAAAAACACCTCCGCAAATTGACACACTTTCCTATTGGATATGCATTATACTAGTCTCAACTTAAAAAAAGAGGTGAATTGTTTGGTTGTTTACGCCGACGTTGTTTGGTTGTTAAACGCCTGCATTGATTTTCTTTTACTTTTATTAACGGCTACCGTGTTAAAAAAGAAGATCAAAAGATGGAGGCTTGTGTTAGGGGCATTGATAGGTTCAACCATTGTTATTTTTGCCTTTACTCCTTTTGCTTCTATGATGACACATCCGATTATGAAACTACTGTACTCGTTACTTATTGTGTATACAGCATTTGGGTTTACAACATTTAGAAATTATGCACAAACTGTTTTTACTTTTTACTTTGTAACCTTTATGGTTGGCGGAGGATTAATGGGCACTCATTTCTTTTTGCAAACGAATGAAATGGTAAATGGGTTGGTTCAATCTCAATCAATTTCTTATGGTGACCCAATTAGTTGGTTGTTCGTTATTTTTGGTTTTCCAGTCATTTATTATTTTTCTAAAAAGCGTATTGAAAGCGTAGAGGTTACAAAAATACACTATGATCAAATTGTGAAATTGAAAATTCAATTAGCTGAAGAGGAACTAGAACTCGCAGGTTTAATTGATAGTGGGAATCAACTTTACGACCCGTTAACGAAAACACCTGTTATGATTATGCATATTTCATCGTTAGAACATTGTTTACCAGCTTGGTTAACAGAACAAATTTATTCCAAAACAGAGATTCCTCAAATACCAGAAAATGATTCTGGGTGGGCGACAAAATTACGCTTAATTCCTTTCCGAGCAGTAGGAGTGGAGAATCAATTTTTATGGGCAATTAAGCCAGAAAGTGTACAAATTTATCATGAAGGTAGTTCTATTGTCGTCAATAAAGTATTGATTGGATTAAATACACAACAGTTGTCAACCAATGGAGAGTATCAATGTATTGTGCATCCGAAAATGTTAATTTCGCAAAAAATGGTAATTGCTTAATAATGGGAGGCGGGATAATATGATGAAATTAAAATTTTATTTAGTATACCTTTGGTATAAAGTATTGTTGAAATTAGGAATTAAGACCGATGAAATTTATTACATTGGTGGAAGTGAAGCGTTACCACCACCGTTAACGAAAGAAGAAGAGGAAGTTCTTTTGAATAAATTGCCAAAAGGAGATCAGGCAGCAAGGTCGTTACTGATTGAACGCAATTTACGGCTAGTTGTATATATAGCAAGAAAGTTTGAAAATACAGGGATAAATATTGAAGATTTAATTAGCATTGGAACAATTGGGCTTATTAAAGCGGTAAATACATTTAATCCAGAAAAGAAAATAAAATTAGCAACATATGCATCACGTTGTATAGAAAATGAAATTTTAATGCATTTGCGCCGGAATAATAAAAATCGTTCAGAAGTTTCTTTTGATGAACCGCTTAACATCGATTGGGACGGGAATGAACTTTTATTATCAGATGTATTAGGGACAGACGATGATATTATTACAAAAGATTTAGAAGCTACTGTTGATCGTCATCTTCTAATGAAAGCATTACATCAATTAAATGATCGTGAAAAACAAATTATGGAACTTCGGTTTGGGCTTGCTGGAGGAGAGGAAAAGACGCAAAAAGATGTAGCGGATATGCTTGGGATTTCACAGTCATACATTTCGCGTTTAGAAAAAAGAATCATAAAAAGATTACGAAAAGAATTTAATAAAATGGTGTAAAGAATAAGACCAGCCGTTATGTAGGCTGGTCTTATTCTCTTTCGTTGTATGAGGAAGGACAACGAAAATGAAAAATGAAGAGAAAACCGCATGCATAAAATCTCCTTCAAAGGAAATACTTTACACTGTACAGCAACTCCCGATAGGAGGGAACACTTTGACGAGAAACAAAGTAGAAATTTGCGGTGTTGATACAGCTAAACTTCCCGTACTAAAAAATGATGAAATGCGTAAATTATTTCGTGAAATGCAAAGTGGAGAGATAAGCGCAAGAGAGAAATTAGTGAATGGAAACTTACGTCTTGTACTGAGCGTCATCCAAAGATTTAATAACAGAGGAGAATATGTTGACGATTTATTTCAAGTTGGTTGCATCGGACTTATGAAATCCATTGATAATTTTGATTTAGGTCAAAATGTAAAATTTTCAACGTATGCTGTGCCGATGATTATTGGGGAAATACGCAGATATTTGCGTGATAACAATCCGATTCGCGTATCTCGTTCATTACGAGATATTGCGTATAAAGCGTTACAAGTAAGAGAAAAGTTGATTGCAGAAAATTCAAAAGAACCAACAGCAATGGATATTGCAAAAGTGCTTGAAGTGACTCATGAAGAAATCGTTTTTGCTTTAGATGCAATTCAAGATCCAGTTTCATTATTTGAGCCGATTTATAACGATGGGGGAGATCCTATCTTTGTTATGGATCAGTTAAGTGATGAAAAACAAAAGGACGAGCAGTGGGTTGAAGAGCTAGCACTAAAAGAAGGAATGAAGCGTTTAAATGATCGTGAGAAAATGATTATTCGCAAACGTTTCTTCCAAGGGAAAACACAAATGGAAGTTGCAGAAGAAATTGGGATTTCTCAAGCACAAGTGTCACGTTTAGAGAAATCAGCTATTAAACAAATGAATAAGACAATTCAAGGATAAGGTTTCACCATTTATGGTGAAACCTTTTTATATATCATATAGTTTGTTTGCGCTCATAGTAGGGTAGCTGTGTTCATATAATGAAAATAATATGAAGTGGGTAAGAGGTTGCTTCCTGTTCATTTGAGAAACAATGTTTTTTCGATTCGTCATATATAAGGGAGAGGATGAAAGTGATACAAATTTCGGAATTGCAGATGAAAGATATAATAAATGTTTCAGACGGAAAAAGGCTGGGTAATATTGGTGATATTGAAATTGATATGAACACAGGGAAGATCGATTCTATTATTATTTCTAAACAGGCACGTATGTTTGGGATTTTTGGGAAAGACGTAGAAATTGTAATTCCTTGGAAAGAAATTGTGAAAATTGGGGAAGATGTCATACTTGTTAGAGTAAATCCTGTTAATTCTGTAACAGAATCAATACAAACACCGACAATTTCATAAAGAATATTACAAATTCCTCTTTTTTTTCTGTTAGGATTATGAAAAAATAAAAGTATGGTAAAATAGACAGGAAGTACCATGCTTTTTTATGTTATTTTAATTAAAAGGAGCCGCTGTTATGAGAGAACCATTTAAATATGTGGACGGTATACTGTATTTAGAAGCGTGGAAAGAACTTGGAAACATTACTGCTGGATTTACGACAAAAGATGGTGGGGTAAGTACGGGCTCCTTTCATGCAATGAATTTAGGATTACATGTGAATGATATTGCCGAGAACGTTCATGAAAATAGACGCATTTTAGCAAATAAGTTACAAAAACCATTAGAAAACTGGATTTGCTCTGAACAAGTTCATGATCATCATGTTGAAAAAGTAGGACAACAGGAAAAAGGAAGTGGCGTTTATTCATATGAAGACGGCATTTCAAAAACAGATGGCATTTATACGACTAATAATGATGTTCTTTTAACATCTTGTTATGCTGATTGTGTTCCACTCTATTTTTATGCACCATCACATGGTATGATAGGACTTGCGCATGCTGGATGGAAAGGGACTGTAAAAGAGATTGCAAAAGAAATGATTCAAAAATGGAATGCAGAAGGGATTTCGAGTGATGAAATTCATGTTGCGATTGGACCGGCAATTGGATCTTGTTGTTACGTTGTTGATGATCGAGTGTTAACAGCAGCAGAGCAAGTAGTAAACGGTTCTGTTCCTTATAAAAAAGTTTCTGACGGACAGTACGCAATTGATTTAAAAGAAATTAATCGTATATTATGTGTACAAGCAGGCATAAAAGAAGAGAATATTGTAATGTCATCTCTTTGTACAAGCTGTGAAGAACAACTGTTTTTCTCTCACCGTCGTGATCAAGGTAAGACAGGGAGAATGTTGAGTTTCATAGGTTTTAAGGAGGATGAAAGCAAGTGACAGTACAAACAAATTTAACAACTGTAAACGAAGCAATTAAACAATCTTGCGCGCGAGCGGGACGTTCTTTGCAAGATATTAAACTCGTTGCAGTTACAAAAACGGTAGGAATTGAAAAAACAAACGAAGTAATTGAAGCAGGAATTATCGATTTAGGTGAAAATAGAAATGAAGGTTTCTTACAGAAGTATGAACATTTTGGTTCAAAAGTGAATTGGCATTTTATTGGATCATTACAAACGAGAAAAGTAAAAGAAATCATTAATGAAATCGATTATTTACATTCATTAGATCGTCTTTCACTTGCAAAAGAAATTCAAAAACGTGCGGATAAGAAAGTGAAATGTTTTATTCAAGTGAAAACATCATCTGAAGAATCAAAGCAAGGATTGGCAATAGAAGAAACCGTTTCTTTTATTCAAAGTTTGCAAGAATTGGATAAGATTGAAGTGGTTGGACTAATGACAATGGCTCCGTTTACAGAAGAAGAGGAAGAAATTAGACGCTGTTTTAAGACATTACGTATGCTACAAACAGAGGTGCAGGAGTTAGAATTATTACATGCACCATGTAAAGAATTATCAATGGGAATGTCTAATGATTACACCATTGCAATTGAAGAAGGTGCTACATACATTCGTTTGGGGACGATTTTAGTAGGAAAAGCGTAAAAGGAAGGAGAATCTTATTATGAGTTGGTCAAAAGTAAAATACTTCTTTTTTGATACACCTGAAGAAAAAGAAGCAGCTCAATATAGTTATGAAAAGGAGCAAACGGACATGAAGAAGCAGCAAGATCCGCCAGAACAACAAGATGTTACGTTTCCAAAAGCGCAAACGAAACAAAATGTTGTGAGCATTGAAACAGCGAAGCAATCCTCAAAAGTTGTTTTATTAGAACCACGCACATATTCGGAAGCGCAAGGAATTGCGGACCATTTAAAAGGTAGACGAGCTGTTGTAATTAATTTACAACGAATGTCTACGGATCAAGCTGTACGTATCGTTGACTTTTTAAGTGGTACTGTATACGCTATAGGCGGGGACATTCAAAAAATAGGACCGAAAACATTTATGTGTACGCCTGAAAATGTAGATATTGTTGGTGCAATTTCAGAGTTATTCGGTGAAGAAGAAGACACAAATATAAAGAGGTGGTAATACGCCATGGAAACCGTTTTAAGACTTTTAGTTTATGCTATCGAGATTTACTCGTGGGCACTTATTATTTACATTCTCCTATCATGGTTCCCAGGTGCAAAGGAATCAACTTTCGGAGAGTTTCTTGCGCGTATTTGTGAACCATATTTAGAACCATTTCGCAGATTTATTCCGCCGCTTGGTATGATTGATATTTCGCCACTCGTTGCGATCTTTGCTTTAAGACTTGCGACAAATGGTTTAATAAGTTTATTCGGCTATTTCTTATAGTAAGAGGTTATATGTATGAGCATCTACGAGCATTTTAGACCTGATGAAGTGGTCTTTGTGGATAAAGTGTTAGAGTGGAAGCGAGCAGCGGAGTACCATCAAGTGAAATTAACAGATTTCCTTGATCCAAGGCAACAACAAATTGTTACTATGGTAATAGGCCAAGGGGATGTTGCTGTACAATTTGATGGTGCAACGTCTCAAGCAGAGCGCAAAAGAGCACTCATTTATCCGGACTATCTAGTAATAAATGAAGAGGAATTTCAAGTAGAAGTATTGGAAATTGACTATCCTTCCAAGTTTTATACGCTAGAGCATAGGCAAATATTAGGTACATTTATGTCTCTTGGTTTAACGAGAGAAAAATGTGGTGATATTTTGCTTCAAGAAGATCGTGCCCAAATTGTAGTCGCGAAAGAAGTTGTATCTTATATTGAGATGAACTTACAATCTATAGGAAAAGTGAAAGTCTCCTTATCACCAGTGCAAGGGGAAAAAATTCTACAGATACAAGAAACGTGGGGGGAGAAATCCGGAACGGTTTCTTCACTTCGTTTAGATGTTATGTTAGCTGAAATGTTACATATATCTAGGCAAAAAGTACAACCTTTCATAAAAAATGGTTTAGTAAAAGTGAATTGGAAAATAGTGGAGCAAACCTCTTATGAATGTTATCCAGGAGATGTTTTTTCAGTGAGAGGATATGGACGCAGTAAATTGTTTTCTGTAGAAGGTAGAACAAAGCGCGACAAATGGAGAATTTTGTATGGTATACTAAAATGATTGGTTTTTTAGAAGGAAATCCTCCTATTTTGTCGAAGAAAAGATATAATTGAAAGAGGAAATTTAGATAACTACTTGGAGGTGGCGTTGTGCCGTTAACACCATTAGATATTCATAACAAAGAATTTGGTCGCGGATTCCGTGGCTATGATGAGGATCAAGTAAATGAGTTTCTTGATCAAATTATCAAAGATTATGAATTAGTCATTCGTGAGAAAAAAGCTTTAGAAGAACAAGTTGCGCAATTAGAAGGGAAGTTAGATCATTTCTCTAATATTGAAGATACGTTAAACAAATCTATCGTTGTTGCACAAGAAGCAGCGGAAGAAGTAAAACGTAATGCCCAAAAAGAAGCGAAATTAATTGTACGTGAAGCTGAAAAGAATGCAGACCGTATTATTAACGAAGCTTTAGTAAAATCAAGAAAAGTTGCTTTTGATATTGAAGAGCTAAAGAAACAAGCGAAAGTATTCCGCACTCGTTTCCGTATGTTATTAGAAACACAGCTTGAAATGTTAAACAACGATGATTGGGATAAACTAATTGAGTTAGAAGACGAAGTAGACGAGCTGTTGAAAAAAGAAGAAACAGTGTAAGCTTGACGTTTTTCTCATTATTACATATAATTTTAAACAACATATTTATTAAGAAAAACGAAGATAGGGATAAGTACCTTTTTCATACCTTATATAGCGAACTGAGGATGGTGTAAGCTCAGGATAAGGAGATAATGGGAATATCACCCTGGAGTTCCGCGCTGAACAAATAGAGTAAGCGTAGGCGTATATTCGCGTTAAGAATATAAAGAGGATTGTATACATACGTATAGAATCTACTAGGGTGGTACCGCGGGAGACTTTCTCGTCCCTTTTTGGGATGAGAAAGTCTCTTTTTTATTCCGTTTTTTTAGGTCTTTCTTTTATACATGTAAGGAGGAATTGAGCATGGAGTACAAAAATACATTACTAATGCCAAAAACAGAGTTCCCGATGCGTGGGAATTTACCAAAACGTGAGCCTGCAATGCAAGAAAAGTGGGCGGAAATGAATATTTATGAAAAGGTACAAGAACATACGAAAGGTCGTCCTTTATTTGTACTGCATGATGGACCTCCATATGCGAATGGTGACATTCATATGGGACATGCATTAAATAAAGTATTAAAAGACTTTATCGTTCGTTATAAATCAATGACTGGTTTCTGTGCACCATATGTCCCAGGTTGGGATACACACGGTTTACCAATTGAACAAGCTTTAACAAATAAAGGTGTGAAGCGTAAAGAAATGACAGTTGCTGAGTTCCGTAAGTTATGTGCAGAGTATGCATATGAACAAGTAGAACGTCAGCGTGAGCAATTTAAGCGTTTAGGTGTACGTGCTGATTGGGATAACCCATACATTACTTTAGAGCCAGCATATGAAGCACAACAAATTAAAGTGTTTGGTGATATGGCGAAAAAAGGTTATATCTATAAAGGGCAAAAGCCAGTTTATTGGTCACCAACGAGTGAATCAGCTTTAGCAGAAGCTGAAATTGAATACCAAGATAAAAAATCTGCATCTATTTACGTAGCATTTCCTGTAAAAGATGGAAAGAACGTATTAGAAGGTGATGAGAAATACATTATCTGGACAACAACGCCTTGGACGTTGCCTGCAAACTTAGGTATTTCTGTTCACCCAGAACTTGAATACGCTATTGTAAAAGTAAATGGTGAAAAATATATTATTGCTTCTGAACTATTTGAGACAGTTGCAAAAACGTTAGAGTGGGAAAACGCTGAAGTTGTGAAAACAGTAAAAGGTAGCGAGCTTGAGTATACAGTTGCAAAGCATCCATTCTACGATCGTGATTCATTAGTTATGCTAGGAGATCACGTAACAACAGATGCAGGTACAGGTTGTGTTCATACAGCACCAGGACACGGGGAAGATGACTTTATTGTTGGTAAAAAGTATGGCTTAGAAGTACTTTGTCCAGTTGATGATAAAGGTGTATTAACAGAGGAAGCACCTGGATTTGAAGGCTTATTCTATGATAAAGCTAACAAGCCAATTACAGAAAAATTAGAAGAAGTAGGCGCATTACTGAAGCTAACATTCATTACGCATTCATATCCACATGATTGGAGAACGAAAAAACCTATTATTTTCCGTGCGACAGCACAGTGGTTTGCATCTATTGAAGCATTCCGTAAAGAGTTATTAGAAGCTGTTGCGGAAACAAAATGGGTACCAGCATGGGGCGAAACTCGTCTTCATAACATGGTTCGTGACCGTGGTGACTGGTGTATTTCTCGTCAACGTGCATGGGGTGTGCCAATACCTGTATTCTATGCTGAGAATGGTGATCCAATCATTACGGATGAAACAATTAACCATGTAGCTGATTTATTCCGTGAACACGGTTCTAACGTATGGTTTGAGCGTGAAGCGAAAGATCTATTACCAGAAGGATTTACACATCCAGGTAGCCCAAATGGTGAATTCCGTAAAGAAACAGACATCATGGATGTATGGTTCGACTCAGGTTCTTCTCACCAAGCAGTATTAGAAGAGCGCGATGACTTACAACGTCCAGCAGATTTATATTTAGAAGGATCTGACCAATATCGTGGTTGGTTTAACTCTTCATTATCGACAGCAGTTGCTGTAACAGGAAAAGCGCCATATAAAGGCGTACTAAGCCACGGTTTCGTATTAGATGGTGAAGGACGTAAAATGAGTAAGTCGATTGGAAACATCGTCGTACCGAAGAAAATTATGGATCAATTAGGCGGAGATATTTTACGATTATGGGTATCTTCTGTTGACTATCAATCTGATGTACGTATTTCGGATGATATTTTAAAACAAGTAGCAGAAGTGTATCGTAAAATCCGTAACACATTCCGTTTCTTATTAGGAAACTTAGACGACTTTAAGCCAAGTGAAAATACAGTAGCTATAGCTGAACTTCGTGAAGTAGATCGTTACATGTTAGTGAAATTAAATGACTTAATTACAAAAGTAAAAGAAGCATATGAGACATACGACTTCGCTGCTGTATATCATGCAATTCATAACTTCTGTACAATTGATTTAAGTTCAT
Source organism: Bacillus cereus group sp. Bc061 (assembly GCF_027715825.1). Lineage (NCBI taxonomy): Bacteria > Bacillati > Bacillota > Bacilli > Caryophanales > Bacillaceae > Bacillus > Bacillus cereus group sp. Bc061. The sequence goes on along the minus strand of NZ_JAQFTZ010000002.1, from coordinate 209,222 downwards.
TCTACTTAGACTTTGCAAAAGACATTTTATACATTGAAGGTGCGAACCATGAAGATCGTCGTGCAATTCAAACTGTATTATATGATGTTCTTGTTGCATTGACGAAACTTGTAACACCAATCTTACCGCATACAGCTGATGAAGTATGGCCATACATTCCAGGTGTAACAGAAGAAAGTGTACAATTAACTGATATGCCAGAAGCTGTACAATTAGATGGTGCAGAAGCATTAAAAACAAAATGGGATGCATTTATGACATTGCGTGATGACGTATTAAAAGCGTTAGAAGTAGCTCGTAATGAAAAGGTAATCGGTAAGTCATTAAATGCAAGCATTACGCTATATCCAACTGCAGAAATGAAAGCTATGTTAGAGTCTATTAACGAAGACTTAAAGCAATTATTCATCGTTTCTGAGTACAAACTTGGTGGTATGATGGAAGAGGCGCCAGCAGATGCACCGAAGTATGAACATACAGCGGTTGTTGTTGTTCAAGCAACTGGTGAAACATGTGAACGTTGTTGGGTAGTTTCAGAAACAATTGGTAAAGATGCTGAACATGAAACATTATGTGAGCGTTGCGCAACGGTTGTTAAAGAAAATTATGTAAAATAATAAGGGGTGACTGCACGTAAAGTGCAGTCATTTTTTTGGTTAACAGTATATTGAAATAACTTTCACTCTCTTTCCTATGAAGGAAAAATGTGTGAGAGGTAAGCATATAAATTTCGGACACACTAATCGTACATTGCAACTGGGAGGAATGTACACGTGAATGAAATGTATATGGAAATCAAAGAAGAATTGCAATTGATGCGAAAAGAGTTACAAGAGAGGCTAGCTAAAGAGGTTATGTACAAATATAATACAGAGTTTAGCGAAGAGCTTGGGTATGAAATTAAGGAAGAGATAAAGAAAAAACTTTTATTACATGATATAAAAGAGGATTTAAAAGATGTAGAACGTGCATTATTTAAAATGGAAATAGATATGTATGGTATTTGTGAAGACACAGGGAGAGTAATGTCGGTAAAACAAATGAAAACGATGCCGACTGCACGTACCATTCATGAATTTTTCTATGAAAAAGTAAATGTATGAATGTGCACAACGATATTATATTACCTTTTTTTAATTTATTTTATTCTTCTATAAAGGTTCATTGTGAAAAGGTTGCAGCTATGCTAAAATTTTGAGGTACACTGTCTTTGTGGGGGAAATGAAAATGATATATTATGTAATAGCGTTATTTGTCATTGCCATCGATCAAATATCGAAATGGCTAATTGTAAAGAACATGGAATTGGGTACGAGTATTCCGATTATCGATAATGTATTATACATAACATCACATCGAAATAGAGGAGCTGCTTGGGGCATTTTAGAAAATAAAATGTGGTTTTTCTACATTATTACAGTCGTTTTTGTAGCATTTATCGTATTTTATATGAAAAAATATGCAAAAACAGACAAGCTTCTAGGAATTTCATTAGGTCTAATTTTAGGCGGAGCAATTGGTAATTTTATTGATCGTGTATTTAGACAAGAAGTAGTGGATTTCATTCACGTGTATATTTTCTCGTACAACTATCCAGTATTCAATATCGCTGATTCAGCATTATGTATTGGTGTTGTATTAATTATTATTCAAACATTATTAGAAGGCAAGAAAACGAAGGAGTAATTGAATGAGTGAAGTAGTACAAGTAACAGTTGCAGAAGAACAAAAAAATGAGCGAATTGATAAATTCGTTGCAGGAATAAATAATGAATGGTCACGTACACAAGTACAACAATGGATTAAAGATGACGTTGTTACAGTTAATGGAAAAGCTGTAAAAGGGAATTATAAAGTTAGAGAAAATGATGAAATTACAGTGACGATTCCTGAGCCAGAAGAGTTAGATATTCAGCCAGAAGATATGAATTTAGAAATTTATTATGAAGATGCAGATGTACTTGTTGTTAATAAGCCGCGTGGTATGGTTGTGCATCCAGCACCAGGTCATACAAGTGGTACACTTGTGAACGGTCTTATGCACCATTGTACAGACTTATCAGGCATTAATGGGGTGATGCGTCCAGGTATCGTACATCGTATTGATAAAGATACGTCTGGTCTATTAATGGTTGCTAAAAATGATATGGCACACGAATCACTTGTAAATCAACTTGTAGCAAAAACAGTAACGAGACGTTACAAAGCGATTGTACACGGTGTTATTCCGCACGATAAGGGAACGATTGATGCTCCGATTGCTCGTGATAAGAAAGAACGCCAAAGTATGACGGTTGATGAAAATGGTAAGCATGCTGTTACGCATTTCCAAGTGTTAGAGCGATTCAAAGATTTCACACTTGTAGAATGTCGCTTAGAAACAGGGCGTACACATCAAATTCGTGTTCATATGAAATATATTGGCTATCCACTTGCAGGAGATCCAAAGTATGGACCAAAGAAAACATTAGATATGAACGGACAAGCACTTCATGCAGGTATTTTAGGCTTTGATCATCCTCGTACTGGTGAATATATTCAGTTTGAGGCACCGATTCCAGAAGTGTTTGAAGAAGCATTAAATATTTTGCGAAAATAGTATTGACAAATCATAAGAAAACTGAGATACTGACAACAGTTAAATAATGATCCTTTAACACAGCCCCGTGAGGTTGAGAAGGTAACGGTTTGAAATACATAGGGTATGCTATACCCTTTTTCAAAAGTCCTCTCGCACACGCTGAGAGGACTTTTTTTATACCATTACTCTCACGCAAGAAAAAAGCTTGGAGGTGTAGAGCATGCAAGAGAAAGCTGTCGTTTTAGATGACCAAATGATTCGCCGCGCTTTAACACGAATTAGTCATGAAATCGTGGAACGAAATAAAGGTGTCGATAATTGTGTTCTTGTCGGAATTAAAACTCGTGGAATTTTTATTGCACAACGTTTGGCAGAACGAATTGGTCAAATTGAAGGAAAAGAAATAGAGGTTGGAGAGCTAGACATTACGTTATACCGTGATGATTTAACGCTACAATCGAAAAATAAAGAACCACTTGTAAAAGGTTCTGATATCCCTGTAGATATTACGAAGAAAAAAGTTATCCTTGTGGATGATGTATTATATACAGGCAGAACTGTTCGAGCAGCAATGGATGCTCTTATGGATTTAGGTAGACCATCACAAATCCAACTAGCGGTTCTTGTTGATAGAGGTCATCGTGAACTACCAATTCGCGCTGATTATGTAGGAAAGAACATTCCAACATCAAGTGAAGAGCGTATCGAAGTTGATTTGCAAGAGACAGATCAACAAGATCGAGTAAGCATATACGATAAGTAAAGCCCTTTTAAATGTAGTCCTGTGAGGCTGCCAAAGGGTCTTGGCTTTCATATGTCAAATTTGGCATACGAAAGTGTAGGACTCTTTGTGCACAGGCACAAAGAGTTTTTTTATTGCAAAGATTTAAACTGAAGGAGGATGTAACAATGGAACAAAAGCCAGTGTTAGACGTTAATGAAGTACCGAAACCGGGAAAATGGTTATTTTTAAGTATACAACATTTGTTCGCGATGTTTGGATCAACAGTGCTTGTTCCGTTTTTAACAGGATTGAATCCGTCAGTAGCATTAATATCAAGTGGATTAGGAACGTTAGCGTTTCTTCTTATAACGAAAGGTCAAGTACCTGCCTATCTTGGGTCATCATTCGCCTTTATCGCACCGATTATAACAGCGAAAACGGCAGGGGGACCTGGAGCAGCAATGCTTGGTGGTTTGCTAGCAGGACTTGTATACATCTTAATCTCACTCGGAATTAAGAAATCAGGATCAGAGTGGATTATGAAATTACTACCACCAATCGTAGTTGGTCCAGTAGTAATGGTAATCGGGCTAGCTTTAGCACATACAGCAGTTAACATGGCGATGAATGGTGCGGATGGCAAATATAGCTTTACACACTTTTCAGTAGCATTAGTAACATTAGCAATTACAATTATATGCTCAATATTCGGAAGAGGATTTTTCAGTATCATACCAGTGTTACTTGGCATTATCGGCGGATATATCTTCGCTTACTTCCAAGGGTTAGTAGACTTAAAGCCGGTAGCTGAGGCAAAATGGTTTGTTGTACCAGATTTCACAGTACCATTTGTAACATACACACCAGAGTTTTCATGGAAGATTGTACTCTTGATGGTACCAGTTGCACTAGTAACAATTTCAGAACATATCGGACATCAAATTGTATTAGGAAATGTTATTAAAAGAGATTTAATTAAAAAACCAGGTTTACACCGTTCAATCTTCGGTGATGGAGTAGCCACATTAATCGCATCACTAATCGGTGGACCACCGAATACAACGTATGGTGAAAACATCGGTGTGCTAGCAATTACAAGAGCGTACAGTGTATACTTATTCATCGGTTCAGCGGTATTCGCAATCATGTTCGGATTTATCGGTAAGATTTCTGCACTGATTCATTCGATCCCCACACCAGTTATGGGTGGTGTATCAATCTTACTATTCGGTGTAATCGCATCAAGCGGATTACGCATGATGGTAGACGATAAAACAGATTTAAGTGACAAACGAAACTTAATGATTGCATCAGTAATACTAGTAATCGGTATTGGTGGAGCGGTACTTCACGTAGGAGAATCATTCCAAGTAGAAGGAATGGCACTAGCAGCAATTGTAGGTGTACTGTTAAATCTACTACTACCGGAAACGAAACAAATAAAACAATCTAAGCAGATTGCTTCATAATAATAACCTTTTAATTCAGTCCTGTGAGACCGGAAAGGGTGGCTTCTTTCTTGCACCCTAGTCTCACATGACTAGGGTATTTTTATGCAAAGGTTGTTATAAAAATACAAAAGTGGTAACATAAAAATCAGAAAGATGAGGGATGACGATGAGCCATTTGTTAACGATGAGTGAATTATCGGAAGTAGAAATTTCAGAAATCCTAAAAGACGCAGAAGATTTTGCGAATGGAAAAGAGAGCAAAACGACAGAGCAAACTTTTGTTGCAAACTTGTTCTTTGAGAATAGTACGAGAACGAGATTTAGCTTTGAAGTTGCTGAGAAGAGATTAGGACTTGATGTTTTAAACTTTTCAGCGGATGCATCTAGCGTACAAAAAGGAGAAACTTTATACGATACGATAAGAACACTAGAATCAATCGGAACAAAAGCAGTGGTCATCCGCCATGAGCAAGATCGCTACTTCGATGAACTAAAAGATCAGGTGAATATCCCGATCTTAAACGCTGGAGATGGATGTGGAAACCACCCAACGCAGTGCCTACTCGACCTTCTTACAATTAAACAAGAGTTTGGAAGATTTGAAGGTTTGAAGATTGCGATAGTAGGAGATGTTCGTCATAGCCGAGTAGCACGTTCTAATGCAGAAGCATTAACGAAGCTAGGTGCAACAATTTACTTTGCAAGTCCAGAAGAGTGGAAAGATGAAGACAACACATTTGGAACATACAAACCATTAGATGAACTTGTTCCGGAAGTGGATGTAATGATGCTACTTCGTGTACAACATGAGCGTCATGATCATTATGAAACAGACATTATGAAAGAGTATCATGAGAAACACGGATTAACAGTAGAAAGAGAAAAGCGTATGAAAGAAGGAAGCATTATTATGCATCCAGCTCCTGTAAACCGAGATGTTGAAATTGCAAGTGAACTTGTTGAGTGTGAGCGTTCACGCATATTTAAACAAATGGAAAATGGAGTTTACGTAAGAATGGCTGTACTAAAACGCGCCTTACCAAATGTATTAGGAGGAATGAAACATGAATTATTTGTTTAAAAATGGTCGTTATATGAATGAAGAAGGAAAAATCGTAGCAACGGATCTTCTCGTACAAGACGGTAAAATCGCTAAGGTAGCAGAAAATATTACGGCAGATAATGCTGAAGTAATCGATGTGAACGGAAAGTTAATCGCACCTGGATTAGTAGATGTACACGTACACCTTCGTGAACCAGGTGGTGAACATAAAGAAACAATTGAAACAGGTACGCTAGCAGCGGCAAAAGGTGGATTCACAACAATTTGCGCAATGCCAAATACACGCCCAGTACCAGATTGCAGAGAACATATGGAAGACTTACAAAATCGTATTAAAGAAAAAGCACATGTTAACGTACTACCATATGGAGCAATTACAGTACGTCAAGCGGGTTCTGAAATGACAGATTTCGAAACATTAAAAGAGCTTGGAGCATTTGCTTTCACTGATGACGGTGTAGGCGTACAAGATGCTAGCATGATGTTAGCTGCTATGAAGCGTGCAGCAAAACTGAATATGGCAGTAGTTGCGCACTGTGAAGAGAATACTCTTATTAATAAAGGTTGTGTACATGAAGGGAAGTTTTCTGAGAAACACGGATTAAACGGTATCCCATCAGTATGTGAATCTGTACATATTGCAAGGGATATACTGCTTGCTGAAGCGGCAGATTGTCACTATCACGTATGTCACGTAAGTACGAAAGGATCTGTACGTGTAATCCGTGATGCAAAGCGCGCTGGAATTAAAGTAACAGCAGAAGTAACACCCCATCACTTAGTGTTATGTGAAGATGATATCCCATCAGCTGACCCTAACTTTAAAATGAACCCACCGCTTCGTGGAAAAGAGGATCATGCAGCATTAATTGAAGGTTTATTAGATGGAACAATCGATATGATTGCAACTGATCATGCACCGCATACAGCGGAAGAGAAAGCGCAAGGAATTGAAAGAGCACCGTTCGGAATTACTGGTTTTGAAACAGCATTCCCACTTCTATACACAAACCTTGTGAAAAAAGGAATTATTACACTAGAACAGTTAATTCAATTCTTAACAGAAAAGCCAGCTGATACATTCGGCTTAGAAGCAGGTCGCCTGAAAGAAGGTAGAACAGCTGATATTACAATCATTGATTTAGAACAAGAAGAAGAGATTGATCCAACAACATTCTTATCAAAAGGAAAAAATACACCATTCGCAGGTTGGAAATGCCAAGGATGGCCGGTAATGACAATCGTTGGTGGTAAGATCGCATGGCAAAAGGAGAGTGCATTAGTATGAAAAGACAACTTATCTTAGAAGATGGAACAGTATTAATTGGAACAGGTTTCGGAGGAGAAATCGAAAAGTCAGGTGAGGTTGTATTTACAACAGGAATGACTGGATATCAAGAAACATTATCTGATCCATCATATTGCGGTCAAATTGTAACATTCACGTACCCATTAATCGGAAACTACGGCATCAACCGTGACGATTTTGAATCGATTCACCCATCTGTAAATGGTTTAATCGTAAACGAAATTTGTGATCACCCATCAAACTTCCGTAATGAAATTTCGTTAAATGACTACTTAAAAGAAAGAAACATTCCAGGATTAGCAGGAATTGATACGAGAAAATTAACGAGAAAAATTCGTCAATACGGTACATTACGCGGACGCCTTTGTAACATGGATGCAGATGTAGAATACATCGTAAGTCAATTAAAAGCGACAGTATTTACAGACCATGTAAAACGCGTATCAACGAAAGATCCATACCCAAGCCCAGGCCGCGGACATCGTGTTGTATTAGTAGACTTCGGTATGAAACATGGTATTTTAAGAGAATTAAATAAACGTGATTGTGATGTAATTGTAGTTCCTTACAACACGACAGCTGAAGAAATTTTACGCCTTAGCCCAGATGGAATTATGTTAAGTAACGGACCTGGGGATCCAAAAGATGTACCAGAAGCAATTGAAATGTTAAAAGACATTATCGGTAAAGTTCCTTTATTCGGAATTTGCCTAGGACACCAACTATTTGCTTTAGCATCTGGTGCGAATACAAGTAAGTTAAAATTCGGTCACCGTGGTTTAAACCATCCAGTAAAAAATCTTGCAACTGGAAAAGTAGCAATTACATCTCAAAACCATGGTTACGCAGTAGAAGAAGAATCAGTTGAAAATACAGAACTTGAAATTACACATGTTGCTTTAAATGATGGAACAGTAGAAGGTCTTCGTCATAAGAAGTTCCCAGCATTTACAGTTCAATACCATCCAGAAGCTTCAGCAGGACCAGAAGATGCAAATGATTTATTCGAAGATTTCTTAACAATGATTGAAAACTTCAAGAAAGAAGGGGAAGAGTTATGCCAAAACGCCTAGACATTAACACAATTTTAGTAATCGGATCAGGACCAATTGTAATTGGGCAAGCAGCGGAGTTTGACTACTCTGGAACACAAGCTTGTCAATCTCTTAAAGAGGAAGGTTACAAAGTAATCCTTGTTAACTCTAACCCAGCGACAATTATGACAGATACTGCAACTGCAGATAAAGTATACATTGAGCCTTTAACATTAGAATTCGTAAGCCGAATCATTCGTAAAGAACGTCCAGATGCAATCTTACCAACATTAGGCGGTCAAACAGGTTTAAACATGGCTGTTGAACTTGCAAAATCAGGCGTACTTGAAGAGTGCGGAGTTGAAATTTTAGGAACAAAATTATCAGCAATCGAGCAAGCGGAAGATCGTGATTTATTCCGTACATTAATGCAAGATTTAAATGAACCAACACCACCAAGTGAAATTATTCATAACCTTGATGAAGCATATGGCTTTGTAAACGAAATTGGTTATCCAGTAATCGTTCGTCCAGCATTCACATTAGGCGGAACGGGCGGCGGAATTTGTCATAACGAAGAAGAGTTAATTGAAATCGTAACAAGTGGTTTAAAACATAGCCCAGTAACACAATGTTTATTAGAGAAAAGTATTGCTGGCTGTAAAGAAATTGAATATGAAGTAATGCGTGATTCAAATGATAACGCGATTGTAGTATGTAACATGGAAAACATCGATCCAGTTGGTGTTCATACAGGTGATTCTATCGTTGTAGCACCGAGCCAAACGCTAAGCGACCGTGAATACCAAATGTTACGTAACACGTCATTACGAATTATTCGTGCACTAGGAATTGAAGGTGGATGTAACGTTCAGCTTGCACTAGATCCATATAGCTTCCAATACTATGTAATCGAAGTAAATCCACGTGTAAGTCGTTCATCTGCACTAGCGTCTAAAGCAACTGGATATCCAATTGCGAAATTAGCAGCGAAAATTGCAGTCGGCTTAACGTTAGATGAAATCGTAAACCCGGTAACACAAAAAACTTACGCTTGCTTCGAGCCAGCATTAGACTATGTTGTTTCAAAAATTCCACGCTGGCCATTTGATAAGTTTGAATCAGCGAACAGAACACTTGGAACGCAAATGAAAGCAACTGGTGAGGTTATGTCAATCGGACGTAACTTAGAAGAATCATTATTAAAAGCGGTTCGTTCTTTAGAACTTGGTATTTATCACTTAGAATTAGACCACTTAAAAGAACTTGATAAAGAAACAATGAAAAAACGCATTATTAAAGCAGATGATGAGCGACTGTTTATCGTAGCAGAAGCAATTCGTCAAGGTGTAACGAAAGAAGAGATTAACGAATGGTGTGAAATGGACTTCTTCTTCTTACAAAAAGTTGAAAATATCGTAAATATGGAACGCGAAGTAAAAGCGAATGTAGGAAATATGGAAGTACTACAAACTGCAAAAGAAATGGGCTTCAGCGATCACTACATTGCAGCAGCTTGGAACAAAACGGAGCGCGAAATTTACGATATGCGTAAAGAAAATAATATGACGCCGGTATTCAAAATGGTAGATACTTGTGCGGCAGAGTTTGAATCTGCAACACCGTATTACTACAGCACATACGCTGATGAGAACGAATCAATTGTAACAGATCGTAAGAGTGTAGTAGTTCTAGGATCTGGTCCAATCCGCATTGGTCAAGGTGTTGAGTTTGACTATGCAACAGTTCACTCAGTATGGGCAATTAAAGAAGCTGGATATGAAGCAATTATCATTAACAATAACCCAGAAACTGTTTCAACAGACTTCAGTATTTCTGACAAATTATACTTTGAACCATTAACGATTGAAGATGTAATGCACATCATCGATTTAGAAAAACCAGAAGGTGTTATCGTTCAGTTCGGTGGACAAACAGCAATTAACTTAGCGGCAAAATTAGAAGAACATGGTGTGAAGATTTTAGGAACATCACTTGAAGACTTAGACCGTGCAGAAGATCGTGATAAATTCGAAGCTGCTTTAACAAAACTTGGTATCCCACAACCAGTTGGTAAAACAGCAACGACTGTAGAGCAAGCGGTAGCAATCGCAGAAGAAATTGGTTACCCAGTATTAGTAAGACCATCTTACGTACTAGGTGGACGTGCGATGGAAATCGTATATCGTCAAGAAGAACTACTGCACTACATGAAAAATGCAGTTAAAGTTCACGCAGATCACCCAGTATTAATCGACCGTTACATGGTTGGTAAAGAAATTGAAGTAGATGCAATTTCAGACGGTGAGAATGTATTCATTCCAGGTATTATGGAACATATTGAACGCGCTGGAGTTCACTCTGGTGACTCAATTGGAGTATATCCACCACAAAGCTTATCTGAAAAATTAAAAGAACAAATTATTGAACATACAATTGCACTTGGAAAAGGATTAAACATTGTTGGATTACTAAATATCCAGTTTGTCGTATTCGAAGATCAAGTGTACGTAATTGAAGTAAATCCACGTGCGAGCCGTACAGTACCATTCTTAAGTAAAATTACAGGTGTACCAATGGCAAACGTTGCAACGAAAGTTATTCTAGGGCAAGACCTAGTAGAGCAAGGATACGGAACGGGCTATCACCCAGAAGAGAAAGAAGTGTATGTAAAAGCTCCGGTATTCTCATTCGCGAAATTACGCTCAGTGGATACAACATTAGGACCTGAAATGAAATCAACAGGGGAAGTAATGGGTAAAGATTTAACGCTTGAAAAAGCATTATACAAAGGTTTAGTTGCTTCTGGAATTAACATCCCAACGCACGGATCAGTAATCATTACTGTAGCGGATAAAGATAAAGAAGAGGCGATGGAAATTGCAAAACGTTTCCATGAAATCGGCTATAACTTATTAGCAACAGCTGGAACAGCAAAATCGTTAACAGAGCAAAATATCCCAGTACAAGTTGTAAACAAAATTGATTCTGAAGACTACAACTTACTAGATATTATCCGCCAAGGAAAAGCACAGTTTGTAATCAATACATTAACAAAAGGCAAACAACCAGCGCGTGATGGTTTCCGCATTCGCCGTGAATCAGTAGAAAATGGTGTAGCTTGCTTAACATCACTTGATACAACGAGAGCAATCTTACGAGTATTAGAATCTATGACATTCTCAGCTCATTCAATGAAAGAAATTACGCAAACAAAGCGTCACGAGGTGGTACATGCATGATGCAAAAGCAAAATATGATCGTCGTTAATCAAAAAGAAATCGCAAAGAACATTTACGAATTAGTGCTTCAAGGAACTTTAGTACAGCAAATGAACGAACCAGGGCAGTTTGTACACATTAAGGTAGCAGAGGGCATTGCGCCCCTTCTGCGCCGCCCAATTAGTATTTGTAATGTAGATCAAGAGAAGAACGAATTTACAATGCTATATCGTGCGGAAGGACAAGGAACAAAAACATTAGCCACTAAAAAACAAGGTGAAATGGTAGACGTACTAGGACCATTAGGGCACGGTTTTCCTGTAGAAGAAGCAGAAGCTGGTCAAACAGCTTTACTAGTAGGTGGGGGGATTGGTGTACCACCACTTTATGAATTATCACAGCGCCTCGTTGCAAAAGGTGTACGCGTAATTCACATCTTAGGTTTTCAAACGAAAGATGTTGTTTTCTATGAAGAAAAATTTGCAGAACTTGGTGATACGTACGTTGCGACAGTAGACGGTACACACGGTACAAAAGGATTTGTCACAGATGTAATTGATCATTACGGAATTGACTTTGATATTCTTTATTCATGTGGTCCGTTAGCGATGCTTCGTGCATTAGAAGGACGTTACAAAGAGAAAAAAGCCTATATTTCATTAGAAGAACGTATGGGCTGTGGTATTGGAGCTTGTTTCGCATGTGTATGCCACTTACAAGAAGATCCAAGTGGACATTCTTACAAGAAGGTGTGTAGCGACGGACCAGTATTTCCAATCGGGGAGGTTGTACTATGAACAGATTGCAAGTTGAATTACCAGGATTATCATTAAAAAATCCAATTATACCGGCATCTGGATGCTTTGGATTTGGTCGTGAATATGCACAGTTTTACGATTTAAGTGTACTAGGATCAATCATGATCAAAGCGACGACAGAACAACCACGCTATGGAAATCCGACGCCTCGTGTTGCTGAAACACCGGGTGGCATGTTAAATGCAATCGGACTTCAAAACCCAGGATTAGAAAAAGTAATGAATTCTGAATTACCATGGTTAGAACAATTTGACCTTCCAATCATTGCAAACGTTGCAGGTTCACAAGCTGAGGATTACGTAGCGGTTGCAAAGGAAATTTCTAAAGCGCCTAATGTCCATGCACTGGAATTAAATATTTCTTGTCCAAACGTAAAAACAGGTGGTATCGCCTTTGGTACAAATCCTGAAATTGCTGCTGATTTAACGAAGCGAGTAAAAGAGGTTTCTGAAGTACCTGTATATGTGAAGTTGTCACCGAACGTGGCAAACATTGTGGAAATTGCAAAAGCGATTGAAAATGCAGGTGCAGATGGTTTAACGATGATTAATACATTGCTTGGTATGCGTCTAGATTTAAAAACAGCTAAACCAATTTTAGCAAACCGTACAGGCGGATTATCAGGTCCTGCGATTAAGCCAGTAGCAATTCGTATGGTACATGAAGTAAGCCAAGCGGTTAACATTCCAATTATCGGAATGGGTGGTATTGAAACAGCGGAAGATGTAATTGAATTCTTCTACGCTGGCGCAAGCGCAGTTGCAGTTGGTACAGCGAATTTTATCGATCCGTTCGTATGTCCGACAATTATTGAAGAGTTACCAGCATTACTAGATGAATTAGGATTTGATCACATTTCGGAATGTCAAGGAAGGAGCTGGAAGCAAACATGTCACAGTCGTTAATCGTTGCACTAGATTTTCCGGGGAAACAAGATGTAGAACAATTCTTGCGCCACTTTGAAGGGGAAGAGTTATTTGTCAAAGTTGGTATGGAGTTATTTTACAAAGAAGGCCCTGCGATTATTACGTACTTAAAAGAAAAAGGGCATAAGATCTTTCTAGATTTAAAACTTCATGATATTCCAAATACGGTAAAAAGCGCTATGCGTAGCCTAGCTAGTCTAGATGTTGATATGGTAAATGTTCATGCTGCTGGGGGAAGCAGCATGATGAAAGCTGCGATTGAGGGATTAGAGGAAGGTAAGCAAGAAGGAAAAGAGAGACCGATTTGTATTGCAGTTACACAACTAACAAGCACTTCGGAAGCTATGATGAAAAAAGAGATCGGCATTGAGAAAACGTTAGAAGAAGCGGTTGCTCATTATGCAAAATTAACGAAAGAAAGTGGACTGGATGGCGTTGTTTGTTCAACGCTTGAAGTTCCAAAATTACGTGAAGTATGCGGAAATGAATTTGTAACAGTAACACCGGGGATTCGTCTTGCAAGCGATGATGTAAATGACCAGGTGCGCGTAGCAACACCGAAACGTGCGAGGGAACTTGGCTCAAGCTATATCGTAGTTGGACGTAGTATTACAAAAGCAGAAAATCCGCTTGAAGCGTATAAAACAGTAAAACAACAGTGGGAAGGTGTAACAGTATGAAAAAAGAAATCGCATCGCATTTATTAGAAATTGGAGCAGTATTTTTACAACCGAATGATCCATTCACATGGTCTTCAGGTATGAAATCACCAATTTATTGTGATAACCGTTTAACTTTATCTTATCCGAAAGTACGTCAAGCGATTGCAGCTGGATTAGAAGAGTTAATTAAAGAGCACTTCCCAACTGTAGAAGTTATTGCAGGAACAGCAACTGCTGGTATTGCGCACGCTGCATGGGTAAGTGATCGTATGGATTTACCAATGTGCTACGTACGTAGTAAAGCAAAAGGTCACGGTAAAGGGAATCAAATCGAAGGAAAAGCTGAAAAAGGTCAAAAAGTTGTAGTAGTAGAAGACTTAATTTCAACTGGCGGCAGTGCAATTACATGTGTAGAAGCACTTCGCGAAGCTGGCTGTGAAGTATTAGGAATCGTATCAATCTTCACATACGAGCTAGAAGCAGGAAAAGAAAAGTTAGAAGCAGCGAACGTAGCATCATATTCTTTAAGTGATTACAGTGCATTAACTGAAGTTGCAGCAGAAAAAGGTATGATCGGACAAGCTGAAACGAAAAAATTACAAGAGTGGCGTAAAAATCCAGCTAACGAAGCTTGGATCACAGCGTAACACGAAAAAAGACGACTGCGGGGGAACGCAGTCGTTTTTTTATATTATTGTTAAAACTTCATGTGAAGTTCCATCAATATCAAAGAAAATCATATTCCTGTCTCCTTGCTAACAACTATTTAGCGTTTTCAGCAACCTCATATCCTTTCACAAATAATAGCGTCATATAAGAAACAATAAATGAGAAGATGCTGTACATGCCAACCCAAAAGAAAAATTTTGGAGTAAAGGCGATAACACCTATTATTAAAAAACTAGCAAACGTTACAATCGGCATTACGTAATACGTTTTCGTTTTGCGTGTTCCAATAACAGATACGATAAAGATAAATAACGGACAAATTAATAAGACGAAAATCAATTCATTCATAGGTATGTCCCCTTTTCTAATTGCAGTAGTCTGTTTCTTATAAACGTTTTGAAATAATTACTCTCCTAATATAATTTCGCTAAGTAATAACGAATCCCTCTTGAAAACTGATCATTCATGATGAATTTTACAAGCAAAAAACGTAAGCAAGAGAACACTTGCTTACGCTATAGAATAAACATCGCAACGATCGTGGTGACAATTAAGCCAATCATAACTGGTAAAAAGTTTCGACGTGCAAGTTCAAATGGATCGACTTTACAAATCGCAGCGGCAGGAATAAGTGCCCAAGGAATTAACGTCCCGCCCCCGGTCCATATAGCTGAAATTTGCCCGAGTGCTGTTAATGTAGCTGTTCCATGGCCAAGTGCTGTTCCGAAAAGATTGGCAATGGAACCAGCAAGTGATATACCTGAAAAACCTGATCCATCTAAGCCGGTAATGACACCAACGATAGTTAATGTCCCTGCCGATACATATTGATTTAAAGGAACAGTTTGAGATAAAGCGATGCCTAAGTCGTTAATGATTCCGTGTGAACCTTTCGGTAAATAGTCCCCGATAATTTTCACAAAGCCACTATCTCCTAAATAAAAGAGTGCAGCGATAGGAATAACTGGTCCGAAAATTTTAAAGCCAAATTGGAGCCCTTCTATAAAGTAATCGGTCGTTTTATTCAGTCCATTACCTTTGTAGGCGATGAGAGAAATGATGATAATCATAATAACAGTTGTTCCGCCGATAAGTGCAGTTGCGTCGCTTCCTTGTAGTTTAAATTGAATCATGCAAAGGATATCGATGGCATATACGATCGGAATACAAATAGCGAGCCATTTTTTTGTCCGAGTAGATAATGAAGTGAGCGTTTTAGAAGACGCAGTTGATGAAATAGACTCTTGTATAGATAAGCCTGTATGAAATTCTTTTCGTAAGAAGAAAAAAGCGACGGAAGTTGTCACAATGCCCATAACGATAACGAGTGGAACACTTGCAGAAACAACGCTAGAAACAGGAAGACCAGCAGCGTCTGCGGTTAATTTTGGTGCGCCTTGTATAACGAAGTCGCCGGATAAAGCAATCCCATGACCGAATAAGTTCATAGCAATTGCCACTCCAATTGGCGGAAGGCCGACACGTACAGCAACCGGTAATAAAATAGCTCCCATTAAGGCAACAGCTGGAGAAGGCCAAAAGAAGAAAGAAATTGTCATCATCAAAAGACCGATAATCCAGTAGGCGAGGGTAGGGGTACGAATCATCTTTGTAAATGGTGAAATCATTGTATCATTTATGCCAGTATGAACGAGTAAATTGCTCATGGATACGATAATGGAAATGATTAATATAGTTGGTAATAGCTCAGTAATAGCGTAAATAAAACTTTGAAAAATGCCGCTAACGGCAAGAGGGATAGAACTTGTAGCAGTTAATGCTAATAAAAAGATGAAAACGATACAAATAATCGTCGTATCCTTTCGGAAAATAAAAAAGGTAATAATGGTGAGTAAACAAATAACATAGAGAGCGTGTAATAGCGTTAATTCAACTACCATAACATTCACATCCTTTAGGCATTCGTGTAGTTTATTGTATGAAAGTAGGGTAAGTATGTGAGTATAGGAAAAAGAAAAAGTGAAATTTCATGTACTGTAATGGTAAGAATGATAAATGGATGTTAAAATACAATTAATCCTAAAAATGGAATTAAAGGAGGGCTTATGCGCAAAATAATTGGGTTTTGGGGCTTTATTCTCTCTTGTAGTCTATTAATCATTTTAAATTTGTTTACAAGCAATGAATGGATCAGTATTATACCTGTTTTTGGGTTTGTACTTATACTTTTATATAACTGGGATGATATGAAACAATATAGCAAGAAAAGTATTGGAATTATGATAGGTATCATCGTTGTTTGTTCATTATTCGTAGGAGTTATTTTAATAGAGGGTCAGAAACAAATGGAGAAAATGTCTATTTTTCAAGAATGGATGTCGTCTGCAAAAAGTCTTTATATTGTAATTGTAGTAGTTATTTTTCTAAGAATTGTTATAAGCATAGCAAGTTACATATTAAAGGAGAAGTAGAATGGGGGAGTACGAATGAGAGAGAAAATAGGTTATTATGGTGTGCTCGTTTGTTTACTATTATCAGTTATTTCAGGGCAATTTTTAAAAAGTGAATGGGTACCAGTTATATTATGTATAGGAGTATTGATTTTTGCTCCTATGTATCGCTGGGATGAGTGGAAAGCATATAGCCGAAAAAAGAAAATTGTATTCAGTATTGAGTTTGTCATGATAATTAGTACGATTCCGTTTTTGTTACTGAAGGGAAATGAGATAATAGATGGAATTGTAATGTTTCAAGGGTGGTTATTTATTGCGAAATTGCTATATTTAATTTGCATTTTAATGTTGGTAGCGGTAGTCACTAAAACAGTAAATGAAAAGCTATTCGTTAATGAATAGAAGAAAGTGCCACCTTATCTGGTGGCACTTCCTTACTTTATTGAATGAGCTTTTTGCATCTTCTTAATTAAACGAATTTGTCCGCGATGATTGATTTCATCTTCAAATACGTGAAACCACTTAAAATAGTTATTTGCTTGTTTGTCATACCAAAAGTCTGTCGTTTTAAACAGCCATTCATCAGGTAACGATTGGAATGTTTCAATTGTTTTGGAACGTACTTCTTGTAATGTATCAATATAAAATTCTATAGATTTTCCTTTTATTTCCTCACGTCCAAGAGCTTCTAACTCGAGGCCAGGTAACCATCTTTCTAGTTCGGCCTCCGTTGGTTCGCGGTCTTCAAAAGTATGAATCTGGTAGTAAAATTCAACAGCAGCCATGTGATATAATAGCATGCCGATTGAATTTGCTTCCTCATCATATAAATAATCAAGTTCTTCCATTGTTAAATCTTCCACTGCTTGCATTGTTGTATAGCGAGCGTAATTCATCATGGAAACTAATTTGGAAAATTCAGGATGTAAACCGTCTATTTTATCGATTACAAAGTTCAATTACAATTCCCCCTTTTTAAATGAATACTCCAGAGAGGGAATTCTATGTGTAGAGAAAAAATCAAGTTGAAAATTTCAAAATATTAACAAGGGATTATAATTAGTTCTCTATTTGATTTTGTAATAACTTCATATCCGTCTTTTGTAATGACAATATCATCTTCAATTCTACAACCGCCCCAGTTCGGTATGTAAATACCTGGTTCAACTGTAACGACCATACCCTCTTCTAAAGTAGCCTTACTTTCTTGGGATAGGCGGAGAGGTTCGTGAATTTCTAATCCAAGACCATGACCAGTAGAATGTCCAAAATATTGACCGTATCCATGTTCAGTAATGTAGTTTCTCGTTATATCATCGATACGTTTTGCAGTTTCTCCAGGTTTAATCGCTTCAGTCCCGCGTTTTAATGCTTCAAGTACAATATTGTATATCTTTTTGAATTCTTCTGATGGTTCCCCGATTACTACAGTACGTGTTATATCGGAACAATATCCGTCGTAAAGTGCACCGAAATCTAATGTAACGATGTCGCCTCGTTCAATTATTTTATTTGATGCAACTCCATGTGGAAGGGAAGAACGAACACCAGAAGCTACAATAATTTGAAATGATGAAGATGCAGCACCTTTTTTTCGCATGAAAAACTCTAATTCATCTCGTACAGTATTTTCACTTATTCCTGGTTTTAGAAACGTAAGAATGTGGTGAAATGCTTCGTCCGCAATATTAGCTGCAATTTTCATTATTTCTATTTCAGGCGTGTCTTTAATGATACGAATATTTTCGATAATTTCGCACACTTGAATCATTTCCGCCTGTACGTACTTTTGCAAGTTTTTATATTGTTGCAATGTCATGTTGTTTTCTTCAATTCCGAGTTTTTGAATGTTTAATTTTGATACTTGATTTGCAACTTCTTCCTCTAAATTTCCTTTATGCATAATAATTTCAGCATCTTTTATTTGTGATTTTGCTTGATCTACATAGCGGAAATCTGTTATAAAAACAGCTCGATCGGTAGAGATTAAGACGACGCCAGCACTACCTGTAAAGCCTGTTGCATATTGGCGGTTTTCTTTTTTTGTAATAAGTAACCCGTCAATTCCGTACTTATGTAGTTGTTTTTGGATATTAGTTATTCTTATATTCATTTTAATGCCTCCTTTTTATATTTAATAAAGCAAAACTTGTGCCAATATACTTATTGACAATAAAAGAGAAGCGGTAGTTTTGTGTCAAAAAAACTAGACAAATATAAAATGAGGATGTCAAAAATTTATACAGTAATGTAAACTTGCATATTATAATCTTTCAATTCTAATATTATATTTTTTGTATAAATAAATGGTGATAATTGGTATAATAAGAGGTCGTTATGTTTTCTTGTAGATAAAGGTGCGTAACGAATAAATAGGAATAAGGAATGTGAGTATATGAAGAAATTAAGTAAAGTCATGTCATTTTGCTTCGCTGCTAGTATGCTAGTTGTAACAGGGTGTGAAAAAAGTGAAATCAAAGTTCAAGCAAATGAAACGATTGAACAGCTTGATGAAGCCCCAGAAGTGACAGAAAAAGAAGCGAAAAAGATTGTAAGAAAGAGTGTAGATGCAATAGCAAATGCATTTAGTGAGATGGAAAAAGAAAATGGATGGAGTCGAAATAATCCAGGAGATTTGGCGACAGCGAAAAAAGGAGTTAAGGGATTGGTTACAGAAAAATTTGTAGAGAACCAGCTTCCTAATTCGCTTGAAACATTTAATAGATCTAGAGAGACAGATATGTTGCCATTCCCTATTAATATTGAACCAGAAATGAGATTAACGTATACACAGAAAGATAAAAATTTAACGATTGAAACGATTATACCTTCAAATGATATGGGAAATGAAGCAGAGATATGGGAATTTATTTTCGTTTATAAAGATGGAAAATGGTTAATGGATAAATGGTCATCGCATACACCGAGAGATTTAAAACTTACGAAGGAAGAAGCTAGTGAGTTTCTGAAAATTCGAGGCTTTAAGAATGTCGATTTTGTTAAAGAGGAGAACAGTGGTGACAAAAAATATATTTTTAAAGAAAATGCTAGATTAATTGCTGTAGATGCAAAAACATCGGTTATTACATATGATTTAGATGAGCAAAAGCAGGAAAAAGAAACGAAAGAAAATAATAGTCAAGAACACGAAAACATTAAGGAAAATAGCATGAGTACGCATGCTATTTCTAAAGAAGAGAAGCAGACTAAAAAAGAAACTTCGTCAGCAGTAGGTAAAACTAAAGTTTTAAATGAGTTAGCGGCTCTAGAAAACCAAGAAAAACATACAAATGTCATGTCAACAAATGACATAGTAAATGAAATAGAAGGAAATTATGAACTGTGGGATAATAAACTAAATGAAATTTACAGTACATTAAAAAATACGATGTCCCCTGATGCATTTCAGTCATTAAAAACGAAACAAATTGCGTGGGTTAAAGAAAAGGAAAGTAAGGTTAAAGCAATTGGTACTGATACAAATAACGGGACGATGAGACGTATAGATGCTTCAGAAGAGAAATACAAGATGACAAAAGAAAGATGTTATGAATTAGTGAATGGGTATATGAACTAGTTGGAACGAATAAAAAAATGCGCTGCTTATAAGCAACGCATTTTTTTATTTAAGCTTTTAATTTCATTACAGTATCAGCATCGGGTGTTACATAAACAGTTTGCTGATTGTCGTACGTAACAAAACCAAGTTTTGCACCACTCGGTTTTTTCACATGGCGTATTTTGGTGAAATCAACAGGTACAGAACTAGACTCTTTTGCTTTACTGTAATAAGCAGCAATTTTGGCAGCTTCTAGTAAAGTTTCTTCAGCAGGTTCTAAAGAACGAATGACAACGTGAGAACCAGGTATATCTTTCGTATGTAACCAAATTTCATCACGACGGGCAAATTTCGTTGTTAAATAATCATTTTGTTTATTGTTTTTACCGACGAAAATCTCTGTGCCATCACTTGCTACATATTTATCTAATACTGGTTTAGTAGGCTTTTTCTTTCCGTTTTTCGTTTTACGATTGCGCATATAACCTTCTTCAGCTAATTCCTCACGAATTTCTTCAATATCTTTTGAAGAAGCAGCTTCCATTTGTTGAAGTAAGCTATCAAAATAAAGAATTTCTTCCTTTGTTTTTTCGATTTGTTCTTCTACAACAACAACGGAATTTTTCGCTTTTTGGTACTTTTGGAAATAGCGTTGTGCATTTTCAGATGGCGTTTTTAAAGGATCTAATGCGATCTTTACAGTTCCGCCATTTTCATCATAATAGTTAACGACTTCAATATCTTTATCGCCTTTTTTCAAAGCGTACATATTGGCTGTAAGTAGTTCTCCAAATAGTTGATATTTATCTGCTTTTCCAGCATCTTGTAATGTTTTTTCTAGTTTAATGAGTTTTTTCTCATTTTTATTTTTTTCGTTTTGCATAAAGCGCTCTAAATCATGAGCTTGTTGTTTTACACGGTCACGCTCTGCTTTTCCAAAAAAGAAACGGTCTAGCAATTCACTAACAGATGAGAATGTCTTGTCTTCTCCAGCTAAGTGTGCAAGAGGGAAAAGATAAAAGAATTCTTTCCCATTTGAAGTAGTCATTGTTGGTGAATATGTATGAGTTAATAATGGTTTTTGTATGGAGAAAAATGCGTCAGCTAATGCTTTTTCATTTACCATACCTGCTTTTTTCACTACTTCTTTTGCGAATAACGGTGATATTCCGGTAAAGGTTCCGACTAGCTGTTTATCCATGTTTCCAGATAGAAAGTCCAGCGGTCTAATAAATTCATCATTTGTTTCGATCTGAAGTGGGTTAATTTTATGTTGTGCTGGTGGTGCAATATATTCAGCTCCAGCGTATACAGTTCGATGTCGGTTTACTGCTAAGGAAACGTGTTTTAAGCTATCTAAAATATTGTTTGTTTTTGTGTCTACTAAAATGATGTTACTATGTCGTCCCATAATTTCAATTACTAATGTTTTTAGCGATTCATCACCAATTTCATTTCTGCTACGAACGGTAATTTGAATAATACGCTCTAAATCAATTTGTTCAATTTTTTCAATGAATCCACCTTCTAAATGCTTACGAAGAAGCATACAGAACATTGGCGGAAGTGCAGGTGAATCATAATTTTGATTTGTTAAGTGTAAACGTGCATATGTCGGATGAGCGGAAAGAATCAGTTTTTGATTTTTTCCGTTTGCTCGAATATGTAATAAAATCTCGTATTTTGAAGGTTGATATATTTTTGAAATTCTTCCCGTGTAAAGAGAATTTGCAATTTCATGTGTAATCGCTCTTGTAAATAATCCATCGAATGCCATAAATGAACACTCCTTTCTAACTAAAAGTTAATTATAGCATTTTTTTGGACGAGGCTGAATAAGCTTTCAATAGAGTATGTCTGGAATCAGGAGGTCGATAGCAGGATGAACTGGTATGGAATGCGTGCACATGAAGTGGAAGAAAGAACGAATACGAATGTGAAGGTTGGACTTACAGAGAAAGAAGCAGAAGGGCGAATTAAAAAATTTGGTACAAATGAACTAGATGAAGCAAAGAGGCCTTCTGCACTAATGGTATTTTTGGCGCAATTTAAAGATTTTATGGTGCTTGTTTTGTTTGGTGCAACAATCGTTTCGGCTTTTTTAGGGGAATACATTGATTCTATTGCGATTGTGGCAATTGTTATTATCAATGGTATTCTCGGATTTTTTCAAGAAAGAAAGGCTGAAAAGTCATTGGAAGCTTTAAAAGAGCTAGCCGCCCCGCAAGTAACTGTACTGCGAAATGGAAAGTGGGTAAAGGCACCGTCTAAAGCACTCGTTTTAGGTGATGTTATTAAATTTTCTAGTGGCGATCGTATTGGAGCTGATGTACGTCTTGTTGAGGCGTCGAGTTTATATATTGAAGAATCAGCTTTAACAGGAGAGTCAGTTCCAGTGCAGAAGAAAGTAGAAGCGTTGCAAGGGCAAGATGTTTCAATTGGTGATCAAAAAAATATGGCTTTTATGGGTACGATGATTACACGAGGGTCTGGAACAGGAGTCGTTGTAGCAACGGGTATGAATACAGCGATGGGCCAAATTGCAAATATGTTGCAAAATGCAGAGCAAATGGAAACACCATTGCAAAGAAGATTAGAGCAACTTGGAAAAATATTAATTATTGTGGCTCTTATTTTGACAGCGCTTGTCGTGTTAGCTGGTGTGTATCAAGGGAATGAAGTATATCATATGTTTTTAGCTGGCGTGTCGCTAGCTGTTGCTGCTATTCCAGAAGGGTTACCAGCAATCGTTACAGTAGCTTTATCGCTTGGTGTACAGCGTATGATAAAAAAGAGAGCAATTGTAAGGAAGTTACCAGCAGTAGAAACGTTAGGCTGTGCTTCTGTCATATGCTCTGATAAAACAGGAACGATGACGCAAAACAAAATGATGGTAACACATATGTGGTCAGGTGGAGAATTGTGGAAAGTGACAGGCCAAGGGTATGAACCTAATGGCTCTTTTATGAAAGGTGAAAAAGAAATTAATCCAGCTAAGACGAAATCACTTTATCAACTACTTACATTTGGTTCGCTATGTAATAACGCAAATATTATTCAAAAGAAAAAGGCGTATGTATTAGATGGAGATCCAACTGAGGGGGCGCTTGTAGCTGCAGCAATGAAAGCGGGGATAACGCGTGAGGCGCTGAAAGGGAAATTTGAAATTATTCGTGAATTTCCGTTTGATTCAACTCGAAAAATGATGAGTGTTATTGTACGAGATCGAGAGGGGAAAAAGTTTGTCGTTACGAAGGGAGCACCAGATGTCCTTCTGCAAATGAGTCAAACGATTTTATGGGGAGATAAGCAGCAACCATTAAGTGAGTTGTATAGAAAAGAAGTACAGGCGGCTATTCATAGTTTAGGTAGTCAAGCGCTGCGAACAATTGCAGTTGCATTTAAGCCATTAAAAGTAACTGATTCTACCGAACATGAAAGAGACGTTGAAAAGGATTTTATGTTAGTTGGGATACAAGGTATGATTGATCCGCCAAGACCAGAAGTAGAGCAGGCAGTAAAAGAGTGCAGAGAAGCTGGTATTCGAACAGTGATGATTACAGGGGATCATAAAGTGACTGCAATGGCGATTGCAGAACAATTAAGCATTTTACCACCAGGTGGACGCGTTGTTGAAGGGATAGAACTCGCAACTATGGATGTAGAAGAATTAGAAAATGTTGTAGAAGATACGTATGTATTTGCTCGTGTATCACCAGAACATAAATTAAAAATTGTTAAGGCGTTGCAAAATAAAGGACATATAGTGGCGATGACAGGTGATGGAGTAAACGATGCTCCAGCTATAAAAACTGCGGATATTGGGATAGCGATGGGAATTACAGGGACAGATGTTGCAAAAGAAGCTTCATCTCTCGTATTGCTGGACGATAATTTCGCTACGATAAAATCAGCAATTAAAGAAGGTAGAAATATATACGAGAACATACGTAAGTTTATTCGTTATTTATTAGCATCGAACGTTGGAGAAATTTTGGTCATGTTATTTGCCATGTTACTTGCACTACCGCTGCCGATGGTTCCAATTCAAATTTTATGGGTGAATTTAGTTACTGACGGTTTACCGGCGATGGCGTTAGGTTTGGATAAGGCCGAGGGAGACGTGATGAAAAGAACACCGCGTCATCCGAAAGAAGGGGTATTTGCTAGAGGGCTTGCCTGGAAAATTATAAGTCGTGGCTTTCTAATTGGGGCAGTGACGCTAGTAGCATTTATTATTGCGTATAATCAACATCCAAATGAACTGAAATATGCACAAACTGTAGCGTTTGCAACATTGGTACTTGCTCAGCTGATTCATGTATTTGATTGCCGAAGTGAGCATTCTGTTTTCCACCGCAACCCGTTTGGAAATGTGTATTTAGTAGGAGCGGTTATCATTTCATTACTACTCATGCTAGTCGTTATATATTATCCACCGTTACAACCGATTTTTAGCACGATGCCAATACAAGCGAGAGATTGGTTGTTAATTGGAGGTTTATCGTCAATTCCGACCTTCTTATTAGTAGGCTCTTTATTAACAGGGAAAAAGGGGAAGAAGGAAAAGCCAATATTATATAAGAAGGGATTAAACTTGAAATAGTCAATGATATGAAAATGTGATATAATTTACAGAAGGTAGTAGAGCCTTGTCTCTATTACCTTTTTCATTGAGTTATTTCATGGCTTGGATGTGATAAAAAATGATTTGTAGTATGACAGGATTTGGAAGATCGAAAGTAGAGAGTGATACTTTTCAAATTACAGTAGAAATGAAATCGGTGAACCACCGTTTTCTAGAGATGAGTATTCGACTACCGAAGCAAATGACGGTATTTGAAGACAAAATTCGTAAAATAATTGCACAGCAAGTTCGCCGTGGACGTATTGAAGTGTCTATTAGTATAGCGGGTGAAGGGCTTGTTGAAAGAAAATTAAGTGTGAATTGGTCGCTTCTTGAGCAGTACCAATCGATTATGGAAGATATAAAAGGAAAATTTCAATTACAAGATTCTATTACACTCGAGCAATTAATGGCAATGCCAGAAGTAACAGCGATTGAAGAGGTAGAAAACGTAAATGAACAATTTGAGAACAGTTTATATGAGGCTGTTCGCCAAGCTGCTCATATGTTAAAAACGATGAGAGATGGCGAAGGAGAACGATTACATAAAGATATAGCGTATCGCTTACAAGAGATTCATAATTGTGTAAATGCTATTATTCCGCATGCACCAATTGTTACACAAAAATATCGTGAACGATTAGAAAATCGCTTAAAGGAATTACATAATCAAGATCTAGATGAACAAAGATTGCTAACAGAAGTTGCAATTTTTGCTGAGCGTTGTGATATTCATGAAGAGTTAGTTCGTTTGCAAAGTCATTTAGAACAATTCCGTGAAACACTGCAGATTGAAGAGCCTGTTGGAAGGAAAATGGATTTCATCGTGCAAGAGATGCATAGAGAAATTAATACGATTGGTTCTAAGGCAAATGACTTAACAATTTCAAAATATGTTGTAGAAATGAAAAATAACCTTGAAAAAATTCGTGAACAAGTACAAAATATTGAGTAGCTTTCAAAAAATATATAAAGTTATACGTGGTGGAGAAATCGGATAGACTTACTAGGAGGCGCAAACTATGGCCATGCGGTTTTTAAATATTGGATACGGAAATATTGTATCTGCTCATCGAATTATTGCTATTGTAAGTCCGGAGTCAGCTCCTATTAAACGAACAGTACAGGAAGCACGCGAACATAATGCTTTGCTTGATGCTACGTATGGGAGAAAAACAAGGGCGGTTATTGTTATGGATGATGGGCATGTTGTATTAAGTCCAATTCAGCCAGAGACGATTGCACATCGTTTGAATAATAAAGAAGAGTTAAGTGAGGAAGGGTAGGTTTTACATATTTATGAGAAGTAGAAGAGGATTGCTCATCGTTCTTTCAGGACCTTCTGGGGTTGGTAAAGGAACGGTTCGAAAAGAGCTGTTTAGTCATGAGGATACACGTTTTCAGTACTCCATTTCAGTAACGACACGTAAGCCACGTGAAGGTGAAGTGGATGGTGTGGATTATTTCTTTAAAGAGAGAGAAGAATTTGAGGAAATGATTCGTAATGAAAAATTACTTGAGTGGGCTGAGTTCGTAGGTAATTATTACGGAACACCAATTGACTATGTTGAAAAAACATTACAAGAAGGAAAAGATGTATTCTTAGAAATTGAAGTGCAAGGAGCAATTCAAGTTAAGAAAGCTTTCCCAGAAGGTGTATTTATTTTCTTAGCACCTCCAAGTTTATCTGAACTAAAGAACCGAATTGTCGGTCGTGGTACAGAAACTGAAGATGTTATTGAAAATCGTTTAACGGTAGCGAAAGAAGAAATTGATATGATGGACGCTTACGACTACGTTGTAGAAAACGACCAAGTTGAACTAGCTTGTGAAAGAATTAAAGCAATTGTGGTTGGCGAACATTGCCGCCGCGAAAGAGTAGCAAAATATTATAAAGAAATGACGGAGGGTCTATAATTATGTTAAATCCATCAATTGATTCATTATTAACAAAAATCGATTCTAAATATACACTTGTAACAGTGGCTGCAAAACGTGCGCGCGAAATGCAACTTGCTAATAACTGTGTTGTAGAAAAACCAGTTTCTCATAAATGTGTAGGTAAAGCATTAGAAGAAATCGATATGGAAGCGTTAAGCTACGTACCAAGTGAAGATAAAGTAACTGAATAAGACTTTGTCTTCGACAATTTAAAACATAGACTTTATAATTTTCTATGTAACGGTAACAACCTATTTACAAGTAGGTTGTTATTTTTTTACGGTAGGGAAGAAATATTGATACTGATGAGCTGATAATCTTGTTTCAGTATTATAAGTTTGAAAAAGAAAGAGGACGAGCCATATGCTAAAAGGGAAAAAGATACTTTTATGTGTAACAGGAGGCATTGCGGTCTTTAAAGCGGCTGCGTTAACGAGTAAATTGACACAATCTGGTGCTATTGTAAAAGTAATGATGAGTGAGTCGGCAATGAAGTTTGTTACACCTCTTACATTCCAGGCGCTTTCTCGCCATGATGTATATACGGATACATTCGATGAGAAAGACTCAGCTGTTATTGCTCATATCGATTTAGCAGATTGGGCAGATGTTGTACTTGTTGCACCTGCTACAGCCAATTGTATTGGAAAGTTAGCTAACGGTATTGCAGATGATATGATTACAACTACTTTGTTAGCTACTACAGCCCCAGTGTGGATTGCACCTGCTATGAATGTGCATATGTATGAAAATAAAATTGTTCAAAAAAATATGATGACGTTAAAAACGTTAGGATATACATTTATTGAGCCTGGAGAAGGTTTTTTAGCGTGTGGTTATGTAGCGAAGGGAAGATTAGAAGAACCTGAAGCGATTATTGCACGGTTAGAAGAGGCTTTTTCAGAGCAAAAACCACTACAAGGAAAAAGAATATTAATAACTGCTGGCCCAACTCGTGAAAAGATTGATCCAGTCCGTTTTATGACTAATTTTTCTTCTGGAAAAATGGGATACGCGATTGCGGAAGTGGCAGCGAACTTAGGCGCTGATGTTATACTCGTTTCGGGACCGACAGCATTACATCCACCATTACATGTAACTACGGTGCAAGTGGAATCTGCACAAGATATGTTAGAGGCGGTTATTCAACATTATGAAGACGTAGATGTTGTCATTAAAACAGCAGCGGTTGCAGATTATCGTCCGAAATATGTTCATGATAATAAAATGAAAAAGAAAAATGGCGATGCTGTAATTGAACTTGAGAGAACAGTAGATATTTTAAAAACGTTAGGTGAGATGAAAGACAAACAGTTACTTATCGGTTTTGCGGCTGAAACGACAAACGTAGAGGAATATGCAACGAAAAAATTACGTGAGAAAAATGCGAATATGATTGTTGCAAACGATGTAAAGGCGCAAGGAGCTGGATTTGGTACAGATACGAACATTGTAACAATGTATAGAAAAGATGGAGAAGTTATAGAGTTGCCACTTTTAACGAAGAAAGAGGTTGCTCGTGAAATATTAAAGCAAATTGAAATAATGTTAGAAGATGATCGTCTATGAAATTTGCAAGTGTAATTGTTGATGTACCTGCACGTCAGACAGATCGACCATTTGATTATATTATTCCTGAAAAATGGGAAGATATTGTCCAGACAGGCATGCGTGTAGTAGTTCCGTTTGGCCCAAGGAAATTGCAAGGTTTTATTATTGGGATTAAAGATTCGGTTGAAGTAGAAAGTAAGAAGTTAAAGACAATTCATGAAATTTTAGATGTAACACCCGTTTTAAATGAAGAGTTGTTAAAGCTAGGGTATTGGCTTACAAGTGAAACGTTATGTTATATGATTTCAGCTTTTCAAGTTATGCTTCCAACGGCGATAAAAGCAACATATAAAAAACGTCTACAACTTCGTAAACAAGAAGAAGTAGCACCTGAACTACTGTTTTTATTTCAGGACAAAGAAGCGATAGATTGGGAAGCGATTGAGACGCAGCCACAGCTATACCGCACGATTCAACAAGAAATTAAACATGGCACGATTGAAGTCGTTTATCAAGTAAAAGATAAGGTACAAAAGAAGAAACAAAGAGTCGTTCAACCGGAGTTGCCAGAAGATAAATTAGAATTAGCAGCATTTGAACTGAAAAGTAAAAAACAACAAGATGTCCTCTATTATTTTGTGGAAAATTATAAAAGTGTACCGTTGAAAGTAATAACAGAAGAGTTACAAATAACAGATGCTCCAATTAAAGCACTTGTTAAAAAGGGACTACTCTCAGAAAAGTATGTGGAAGTGTACCGAAATCCGTATGACGATGACGATTTTGAACAAACGAAACCATTCCCACTTACTGAGGAACAAAAGCAAGTTATTACACCGATTTTATCATCAATTACAAATGAAACTTACAATCCATTTTTACTATATGGTGTTACAGGAAGCGGAAAAACAGAAGTATATTTACAATCTATAGCAGCGGTGCTCGAGAAAGGAAAAGAAGCTATTGTACTTGTTCCTGAAATTGCACTAACGCCTCAGATGGTAGATCGTTTTAAAGGTAGATTTGGCTCACAAGTTGCAGTTCTTCATAGTGCGCTGTCTGTTGGAGAAAAATATGATGAATGGCGTAAGATTTTAAGAAAAGAAGTGAAAGTCGTAGTTGGTGCACGTTCAGCTGTATTTGCTCCTTTTGAAAATTTAGGGATTATTATCATTGATGAGGAACATGAATCGAGCTACAAGCAAGAAGATAATCCGAGGTATCATGCAAGGGATGTAGCTGTGTGGAGAGGACAATATCATAAATGCCCTATCGTTCTTGGTAGTGCAACACCGACGCTTGAATCGTTTGCAAGAGCGAAAAAAGGTGTGTATGAATTACTGACGATGGAAAAACGTATGAACGAACAAGCTTTACCGGCAGTAGAGATTGTTGATATGCGTGAAGAACTTCGTGACGGGAATCGCTCCATGTTTTCAAAGGCACTGCATGAAAAAATAGCAGATCGGTTAGAAAAGAAAGAACAAATGGTGCTCTTTTTAAATAGAAGAGGTCATTCTACATTTGTTATGTGCCGTGATTGCGGGTACGTTGTACAATGTCCGCATTGTGATATCTCGCTGACATATCATAAAATGAATCATCGTTTAAAATGTCATTATTGCAGTTACGAAGAAAATATGCCGACTGCGTGTCCTGCTTGTCAAAGTACATACATTCGTTTCTTTGGTACAGGTACGCAAAAGGTAGAAGAAGAAATTACAAAACTATTTCCAGAGGCACGAGTCATTCGAATGGATGTAGATACGACGAGTCGTAAAGGGATGCATGAGAAATTATTAAAGGCGTTCGGGGAAGAAAAAGCAGATATATTACTTGGAACACAAATGATTGCAAAAGGGTTAGATTTTCCGAAAGTAACGCTTGTTGGTGTTTTAACTGCTGATACGATGCTTCATTTACCTGATTTCCGGGCGAGTGAAAAGACTTATCAGTTATTGACGCAAGTAAGTGGACGAGCAGGCCGACATGAATTGCCAGGGGAAGTTATAATTCAAACGTATACGCCAGAACATTATAGTATAGAGTTAGCAAAGAACCAACAATATGATGTGTTTTTTGATCAAGAAATGCAAATGAGGCGAACGAGACAATACCCACCTTATTACTATGTTGTACTTGTGACGGTATCTCATCCGGAATTATTAAAAGCAGTACAAGTGACGGAAAAAATTGTCGGTCATTTACGGACGCACTGTTCGCAGCAAACGATGGTGTTAGGACCGGTTGCTTCAGCAATTCCAAGGATAAAAGATAGATATCGTTATCAATGCATGATAAAATACAAACGGGAACCAAACTTAAAGAACGTGCTCAAAATGGTAAATGAACATTATCAAGCAGAAATGCAAAAAGAGCTACAAATCTCAATTGATTTTAATCCAACAATGTTAATGTAGCGGAGGGAAATATGGCAGTTTTAGAAATAGTAAAGCATCCAAATGAAGTGTTAGAAACACCGTGTGAAAGAGTAATTAACTTTGATAAAAAGTTAGTGAAATTGTTGAAAGATATGCATGAAACAATGTTAATTGCGGACGGAGTCGGTTTAGCTGCGCCTCAAGTAGGGGTAAGCTTGCAAGTGGCGGTAGTTGATATCGGTGATGATACTGGGAAAATTGAGTTAATCAATCCATCGATATTAGAAAAACGTGGTGAACAAGTAGGTCCCGAAGGCTGTTTAAGCTTCCCGGGACTTTATGGTGAAGTGGAACGTGCGGATTATATTAAAGTGCGTGCGCAAAATCGTCGAGGCAAAGTATTTTTACTAGAAGCAGAAGGGTTTTTAGCGCGTGCAATTCAACATGAAATCGATCATTTACACGGTGTGTTATTTACATCGAAAGTGACAAGATATTATGAGGAAAATGAATTAGAATAGGTATTAAAAGGAGCGGTTTTTAAATGATAAAAGTAGTATTTATGGGAACACCGGACTTTTCAGTGCCGGTGCTTCGTCGTCTTATTGAAGATGGCTATGATGTAATAGGTGTTGTTACGCAACCAGATCGTCCGGTAGGCAGAAAAAAAGTATTAACACCTACACCTGTTAAAGTGGAAGCAGAAAAGCATGGTATTCCGGTGTTACAGCCGTTAAGAATTCGTGAAAAAGACGAATATGAAAAAGTATTGGCATTAGAGCCAGATTTAATTGTAACAGCTGCGTTCGGTCAAATTGTACCAAATGAAATTTTAGAAGCGCCGAAGTATGGATGTATTAACGTCCACGCTTCTTTACTTCCTGAACTTCGTGGCGGTGCACCAATCCATTATGCAATTATGGAAGGGAAAGAAAAAACAGGTATTACAATTATGTATATGGTAGAAAAATTGGATGCTGGTGATATTTTAACGCAAGTAGAAGTGGAAATTGAAGAGCGTGAAACGACAGGTTCGTTATTTGATAAGTTAAGTGAAGCAGGGGCACATCTTCTATCTAAAACAGTACCTTTACTAATTCAAGGTAAGTTAGAACCAATTAAACAAAACGAGGAAGAAGTAACGTTTGCATATAATATAAAACGTGAGCAAGAGAAAATTGATTGGACAAAAACAGGTGAAGAAGTATACAATCACATTCGCGGATTGAATCCATGGCCAGTTGCTTATACAACTTTAGCAGGACAAGTTGTTAAAGTATGGTGGGGAGAAAAAGTCCCTGTAACGAAATCAGCTGAAGCAGGTACGATTGTTGCGATCGAAGAAGATGGTTTCGTTGTAGCAACTGGTAATGAAACGGGTGTTAAAATTACAGAATTGCAACCTTCTGGTAAAAAGCGTATGAGCTGTTCACAATTTTTACGTGGAACAAAACCTGAAATTGGAACAAAGTTAGGAGAAAATGCATGAGACAAAATGTTCGTGAATTAGCTCTTGATGGTTTAATTCAAGTAGAAAAAAGTGGTGCATACAGTAACTTACTTTTAAATAATCTAATTGAAAAAAGTACAATTGATAGAAAAGATATTGGTTTATTAACTGAGATTGTATATGGAACAATCCAACGTCGTGATACATTAGATTATTATTTACAGCCTTTTTTAAAAAAGAAAGTTGAAGCGTGGGTAAGAGTATTACTTCGCTTATCTTTATATCAAATGATTTATTTAGACCGAGTGCCTGAAAGAGCGGCTATTCATGAAGCCGTTGAGATTGCAAAGCGTCGCGGGCATAAAGGAATTGCTGGTATGGTGAACGGTGTATTACGTTCGATTCAAAGAGAAGGTGTACCTTCTGTAGATGAAATCAAAGATCCAGTAGAACGTTTGGCAATTGCAACAAGTCATCCAATTTGGCTTGTCCAAGAGTGGACTTCAGAATATGGTTTAGAAACTGCTGAGAAAATGTGTGAAGTGAACATGTTACCGCCTGTACCAACAGCACGTGTAAATGTTGATAAAATAACAGTAGAAGAAGCAATTGCATTATTAGCTAGTGAAGGTATAGAAGCGAAGCGTGGCGATTTATCAGATGATGCAATTCAAATTGAAAAAGGGAATGTAGCGCACACAGATGCGTTTAAAAAAGGTTTTCTTTCTATTCAAGATGAAAGTTCTATGCTGGTAGCACGTGCCTTAGAACCAGATGAGGGAGATGTAGTTCTTGATAGTTGTGCTGCTCCAGGTGGAAAAACAACACATATCGCAGAGCGATTAAAAGGAACTGGTCAAGTCATGTCCCTTGATTTACATGCACACA
Source organism: Bacillus cereus group sp. Bc061 (assembly GCF_027715825.1). Taxonomy (NCBI): domain Bacteria; kingdom Bacillati; phylum Bacillota; class Bacilli; order Caryophanales; family Bacillaceae; genus Bacillus; species Bacillus cereus group sp. Bc061. The sequence goes on along the minus strand of NZ_JAQFTZ010000002.1, from coordinate 175,953 downwards.
AAGTACGTTTAATTAAACAACAAGCAGAGCGACTTGGTCTAGGAAATGTCGAAACAAAGGCATTAGATGCTAGAAAAGTGCAAGAACATTTTGCAAATGAAACGTTTGATAAAATATTAGTAGATGCCCCATGTTCTGGATTTGGTGTAATTAGACGTAAGCCTGATATTAAGTTAGGTAAAGATAAAGGCGATAGTGAAAGATTATCGACGATCCAACTTGCAATACTAGAAAAAATCGCACCGTTATTAAAACAAGGTGGTCGCCTTGTTTATAGTACGTGCACAATTGAAAAAATAGAAAATGAACAAGTAATAGAACGATTTTTACAAGAGCATCCTGAGTTTGAGTGGGATACTACGATAAAAGAGCGTATGCCAGAAAAGTTAAGTCCGTATATTGATGAAGGTCAAGTACAAATTTTACCGCATTATTTTGCAACAGATGGCTTTTATATTGCTTGTTTAAGGAAGAAGGTGTAGCATCGTGGAAACGACTGTGAGAAAACAAAAGAAAAATTTAGAAACGAAAAAACCATCAATTTACTCTTTACAACTTCATGAAATGCAAGATTGGTTAAAGGAGCAAGGAGAACCAAAGTTCCGTGCTGGACAAATTTTTGATTGGTTATATAAAAAACGTGTAAAAAATTATGAGGATATGTCAAACCTTTCTAAAGGATTGCGTGAAAAATTGTCGAATTCCTTTGATATTACTACTTTAAATACGTTAGTAAAACAAACGTCTTCGGATGGAACAATTAAATTCTTATTCCAATTATACGATGGATATTCTATTGAAACGGTATTAATGCGACATGAATATGGAAATTCCATTTGTGTAACAACGCAAGTAGGTTGTCGTATTGGATGTACGTTCTGTGCTTCAACGCTTGGCGGTTTAAAGCGAAACTTAGAAGCTGGAGAAATTGTAGCGCAAGTAGTAGAAGTGCAACGTGCACTTGATGAATCAGAAGAACGTGTAAGTTCTCTTGTCGTTATGGGAATTGGAGAACCATTTGATAACTACGATAATTTAATGGGATTCTTACGCATCATTAACCATGAAAAAGGACTTCATATTGGTGCGAGACATATGACAGTTTCGACAAGTGGAATTATCCCGAAAATTTATAAGTTCGCTGAAGAAGACTTACAAATTAATTTTGCGATTTCACTGCATGCTCCAAACTCAGAATTACGTTCAAAATTAATGCCGATTAACCGTGCTTATAAGCTACCAGATTTGATGGAAGCTATTAAATACTATGTAAATAGAACAGGGCGTCGTATTACTTTTGAATATGGACTATTTGGAGGAGAAAATGACCAAGTTGAGCACGCTGAAGAACTTGCTGCGCTCTTAAAAGGTGTAAAATGTCATGTGAACTTAATTCCGGTAAACTACGTACCTGAACGTGATTATGTACGTACGCCACGTGAACAAATTTTCTTGTTTGAAAAAACGTTAAAAGATCGTGGAGTAAATGTAACGATTCGCCGTGAACAAGGTCATGATATTGATGCAGCCTGCGGTCAGTTGCGTGCGAAGGAGCGCAAAGAAGAGACGAGGTGACGAGATGAAAGCCGTGTTTCTATCAGATAAAGGAAAAGTTCGTCAACATAATGAAGATAGTGCAGGAGTTTTTCATAATTTAGATGGAAATATTTTAGCGGTAGTAGCAGATGGAATGGGAGGTCATCGAGCTGGTGATGTAGCTAGCTCGATGACCATTCAATTATTCCATGATTATTGGAAGCAAACGCATAATATGAATGAGCCAAAAAAAGTAGAAGAGTGGTTACATACTAGTGTTGGGATTATTAATGAGCGTATATATGAGTACTCTAAGCAACATGTAGAATGTAATGGCATGGGAACAACACTTATAATAGCAATTTGTACGCCGAGCTTTGTGACAATAGGTCATATAGGGGATAGTCGTTGTTATATGGTATCAGAGGGAGAAATCTCGCTTGTAACGGAAGATCACTCACTTGTAAATGAACTTGTGAGACATGGTGAAATTTCAAAAGAAGACGCAGAATATCACCCGAAAAAGAATGTTTTATTAAGGGCATTAGGAACAGAAGAGAAAGTCGGATTAGATGTTAAAACGTTGGTGCTAGAGGAAGATGATCAGTTACTTCTTTGCTCTGATGGATTATCTAACAAAGTTTCTATTGCTGATATGCAACAAATTTTACAGTTAAATGAACAGCTAGAAACTAAGGGGCAACGTCTCATTCAATTGGCGAATGATCGTGGTGGGGAAGATAATATTACCCTTGTTCTGATTGATTATGCGGGTTCGACAAACGAAAGTAGGTGAAGTGCAACGTGCTGATTGGAAAACGCTTAAATGACCGTTATAAGCTGCTGAAAATGATTGGTGGCGGTGGAATGGCCAATGTATATTTAGCTCATGATGATATACTGGGCCGGGATGTAGCGGTAAAAATATTACGACTCGACTATTCAAATAACGAAGAGTTTATTAAACGTTTCCATCGAGAAGCGCAGTCTGTTACAACGTTGTCGCATCCAAATATTGTGAATATGTATGATGTCGGAGAAGAAGATGGTATATATTATCTTGTAATGGAGTATGTACCAGGACAAACATTGAAGCAATACATAATTGAGCGAGGAATGTTATCGATAGGAGAAGCTCTTGATATTATGGAGCAGTTAACATCCGCCATGGCACACGCCCATCATTTTGAAATTGTGCATCGTGATATTAAACCGCACAATATTTTAATTCGAGCTGATGGAGTAATAAAAGTAACAGATTTTGGAATTGCGACAGCTACAAGTGCAACAACAATTACACATACAAATTCAGTACTCGGTTCGGTGCATTACTTATCACCAGAACAAGCACGTGGCGGGATAGCAAATAAACAATCAGATATTTATTCCCTAGGGATTGTTATGTTTGAGTTGTTAACAGGAAGACAACCGTTTTCTGGTGAATCTGCTGTTGCTATAGCTTTAAAACATTTACAAAGTGAAATTCCGTCTCCAAAAAGATGGAATGAAAATATTCCGCAAAGTGTCGAAAATATTATATTAAAGGCAACTGCGAAAGATCCGTTTCATCGATATCAATCTGCCAATGCGATGAAACGAGATATTGAAACGGCGCTATATCCAGAGAGGATAAATGAGCAGCCATTTTACATACCGGAAGATATGGAAGCGACAAAAGCGATTCCGATTATTCAACAAGAACAATTATTTGAAAACGTTACTGATGAAACAATTGTTTTAAAAGGAAGTAAAGTGGATGAACAGACAAGAAAAGAAGAAACGGATTTAAATAAGAAGAAAAAACGAAGTAATAAATGGCTCAAAATTTTAATTACAATATTTTTACTTTTAGCAATCGGAATAACGTTAGCGCTTACTGTTATTCCAGGATTCTTTATTCCAAAAGATGTAAAAGTCCCTGATGTGTCTGGTATGAAATATACGACAGCAGTAAATACATTAGTTGAAAAAGGTTTTGAGGTTACGGAACCTAATATTGTATATACAGATGATGTTGAAACTGGTGATGTCATAAAAACAGACCCTGTGGCAGGAAGAGTCGTGAAAGAAAACTCTAAAATTACTATCTATCAATCAGGTGGAAAAAAGAAAAGTAAGATGAGTGATCTTACAGGGAAAGATTTTGAGAGCATAAGGTCTGAATTAGAAGAAAAATATAAACAAGTTACAATAAATTATATTGAAAATGATAGACCAAAAGGTGAAATCGTTGAGCAAATTCCGACGCCAGATCAAATGGTAGTAGAGGCGGAACAAGACCTGAAAATTTGGGTAAGTAAAGGTCCTTATCAAATTAGACCAGGTGACTTTTCAGGATGGACTGAAAATAGTGTCAATGGTTATTTGAATGAGAGGAAACTAACTCCAGATATAAAACGAGAGTATTCCGATACTGTTGATAAAGGACTTGTAATTTCGCAATCTCCAAAACCAGGAACGCCGTTAAAAGAAGGAGATAAAGTGACGATTGTTATTTCAGATGGTCCTAAGCCGAAAGTAACGAAAACAGTGAAAGTGGATAATATTTCTATTCCGTATGAGTCTTCTATAATAGGTGAGAAAAAACCGCAAACGATAGAAATTTATAAAGAAGATATGCAACAAAAAATGGATAGACCAATTGAAACTAGAACAATTTCAGAGTCGGCAACTATTTCATTAGAATTTGTAATTCAAGAAGGTACAAAAGGACACTATAAAATTGTACGAGATGGTGTAACGATTATTGACAAAGAAGTACCATATCCAACTCAATAATAATGAATTCCATTTTCTTTCTAGAGGGAATGGAATGTATTACTCCTGCCTGTTATGCTGTCTACATATAGTGGACCGTATAACAGGCAAAAATATATGGTTCAAAAAGCTATAAAAGTGATACTGTTATAAATAATATTTTAAATTTAATGGTAGATTAAACGTATTAACTTGTATATATGACGGGTTTTGAAATCTTTATTTAAAGAATGATAATCCATTCAATAGGAATTACAGCTTCACTTTATACAGAATAAAGGAGAATTATATGCCAGAAGGAAAAATTGTAAAAGCTCTAAGTGGATTTTATTATGTGCAGCATGAAGAAGGGATTACACAATGTCGCGGGCGTGGTGTGTTTAGAAAAAATAAAATTACACCATTGGTAGGAGACCAAGTTGTTTTTCAGGCTGATAATCCAAGTGAAGGATACGTGCTTGAAGTATTTGATCGAAAAAATGAACTTGTTAGGCCTCCTATTGCTAATGTTGATCAAGCGATACTCGTATTTTCTGCAGTAGAACCAGATTTTAATCCGGGACTGTTAGATCGATTTTTAGTGCTGATTGAATATCATAACATTAAGCCGATTATTTGCATTAGTAAGATGGATTTAGTGGATGAAAAAATGAGAGAGACTGTTGAATCTTATGCAAATGACTATCGTGAGATGGGATATGATGTATTATTTACTTCTATAAATACATCGGAAAGTATTGACATTTTAAAACCATTCTTAGAAGGTTGTGTTTCCGTCGTTGCGGGGCAATCTGGTGTTGGAAAATCTTCTATGCTTAACGTCTTACGTCCAGAATTAGAACTGAAAACGAATGATATTTCCTCACATTTAGGACGCGGGAAACATACGACAAGACACGTAGAATTAATTGCGATTGGAAGCGGACTAGTTGCAGATACACCTGGTTTTAGTTCACTCGATTTCATAGATATAGAGGTAGAAGATCTTACATATTGTTTTCCAGAGTTGAAAGAAGCGAGCCAATACTGTAAATTTAGAGGGTGTACACATCTTTCTGAACCGAAATGCGCTGTGAAGGCTGCGGTTGAAGAGGGGAAGATTACAGAATATCGTTATAAGAATTACAAACAATTTGTAGAAGAAATTAGAGAGAGAAAGCCGAGGTATTAGTTATGATTAAAATTGCACCATCGATCTTATCAGCAGATTTTTCAAAATTAGGGGAAGAGATTAAAGATGTAGAAAAAGGCGGGGCGGATTACATTCACGTCGATGTAATGGATGGACATTTCGTACCAAATATTACGATTGGACCATTAATTGTAGAAGCAATTCGTCCGATCACATCGTTACCGTTAGATGTACATTTAATGATTGAAAATCCTGATAACTATATCCCGACTTTCGCAAAAGCGGGAGCGGATATTATTACTGTTCATGTAGAGGCGTGCCCTCATTTGCATCGTACAATTCAGTTAATTAAATCTCATGGCATTAAAGCAGGAGTTGTATTAAATCCGCATACGCCAGTTTCAGTGATTGAGCATGTATTAGAAGATATTGATATGGTATTACTTATGACAGTAAACCCTGGATTTGGTGGGCAGAAATTTATCCATTCTGTATTACCGAAAATTAAACAAGTTGCAGAAATGGTTAAAGAGCGCAATCTAGAAGTAGAAATTGAAGTTGATGGTGGTGTAAACGCTGAAACAGCAAGACTTTGTGTAGAAGCAGGAGCAAATGTACTTGTAGCTGGGTCAGCAGTATACAATCAAAAAGACCGCGGTGAAGCAATTCGTGTCATTCGTGGATAATGAATGAACGAGTCTTTATCCCAGTGAATCTTCTAGTGTAGTAAGTTTTCACTATTTATAAAGGGTAGAGAAAAAATATATAAAAAGGCAATCTACCGAATGGCAGATTGCCTTTTTACAATAGAAGGGGAAGGAAACATGATTATTCATATTTTAGCGGGAGGACCCGCGGAATATTGTGCAGATTTTTCTTCATATGAAAATGAGAAAGTAGTGTGGGCGGCAGTTGATAGAGGAGTATATCGTTTATTAAAAAGAGGTATTACTCCTGCTGTTGCGTTTGGAGATTATGACTCGGTTACGGAAGAAGAATTAGCATGGATGGGGCAACAAACAAATGATTTACATATTGTTCCTCGTGAAAAAGATCAAACTGATTTAGAAATTGCGATTAACTGGGCGTTAGAACAAAAGCCGGCACTCATTCGTATTTTTGGTGCTACTGGCGGAAGACTTGATCACGGTTTAGCGAATATACAAATGCTTTTAAAAGGATTAGAAGTAGGAATAGAGATGTGTATTGTAGACAATCAAAATGAAATAAGTGTAAAAAGAGTAGGTACACATATAATTGAAGAAAATAAAAATTTCCCTTATGTATCTTTTGTGCCTGTTACTGAAATAGTGGAAGGGATTACATTACTTGGTTTTAAATATCCTCTAACGAATAAAAAAATAGAGTGGGGATCCACACTTTGTATTAGTAATGAACTCGTTGAGGAAAAAGGTACTTTTTCATTTACTTCTGGCATATTAATGGTGATAAGAAGCACTGATTAAAGAAACAATTTTGCTCCTTACATCATATAGTGACCAAGTGGAGTAATGGGGATTAGGAGGGAAACCATGAGATTTTATACAATTAAGTTACCTAAATTTCTTGGTGGAATTGTTCGTGCCATGTTAAATACCTTCAAAAAAGATTAAAAAAAGCACCTATTACCGGTGCTTTTTCCATTGGTATAGTAAAAAAAGAGCCTAGCGGCTCTTTTTTTTATTATTAAACACGTTCGATTTTGCCAGATTTTAATGCTCTAGCAGAAACGTAAACACGTTGAACTTTTCCGTCGATGCGTACGCGAACTTTTTGAAGGTTAGCGCCCCACTTACGTTTTGTAGCGTTCATTGCGTGAGAACGAGAGTTACCAGAACGAGCTTTTCTTCCAGTAATAGCACAAACACGAGCCATTTATATTTCCCTCCCTTGATACCTTACCATACGTAATTTTTCAATGTTAGTCTTTTATGCGATGCTAAAAACACTACTATAATTTAACACAACTAAAAAGAGAATGCAACACTGTAGAAAAAAGAAATCAAGAAAAATTACTTGACACTATATGTCAATGAAGAAAAGTTGAAATCAAGAAAAATTGCTTGACATATTATAGTGATACATGTTGTATAATAACAATGGACTATTTTGCTCATCATAAAAAAGTGTAGTTTTCAACATAAAATATGAGAGTGAAAAAGAAAGAACGATGGAATTTTCTTTAAAAAGATTATATGATAGTAACTAAAGTAGTCTAACTCACTTTCACCATTTATGAAGGGGGAAAACGAGATGTCAATTGAAATTAAAACGAAGTACGGTCAAATTGATATTAGTACAGATGTAATTGCAACAATTGCTGGAGGTGCCGCGGTAGATTGCTACGGTATCGTAGGTATGGCATCAAAAAATCAGTTAAAAGATGGATTAACAGACATTTTACGAAAAGAAAATTTCACTAGAGGTGTTATTGTTCGTAAAGATGAAGATGAAGTACATATTGATATGTATATTATTGTGAGCTATGGTACGAAAATTTCAGAAGTAGCACATAACGTGCAGACGAAAGTGAAATATACATTAGATCAAACTGTAGGACTAGCAGTAGATTCTGTAAACATCTACGTACAAGGAGTTAAAGTAATAAACTTGTAATGTGCATTAAGGAGGAAAATCTGTGTCAATTCAAAAAATTGATGGAAAACGTTTATCACAAATGATCATTCAAGGAGCGAATAATTTAACGAATAATGTTCAGCTTGTTGATGCATTAAACGTATTTCCAGTTCCAGATGGCGATACCGGTACAAACATGAACTTATCTATGACTTCAGGCGCACGTGAAGTGAAAGCAAATCCTTCACAACATGCTGGTAAAGTCGGCGTAAGTTTAGCCAAAGGATTATTAATGGGAGCTCGTGGTAACTCTGGAGTTATTTTATCTCAGTTGTTCCGTGGTTTCTCGAAATCCATTGAACAAAAAGAAGAATTAACAACAGTTGATTTTGCTGCAGCTTTAGAAGCTGGAGTAGAGGCGGCTTACAAAGCGGTTATGAAACCGATTGAAGGAACGATTTTAACGGTTGCAAGAGAAACGGGTAAATATGCAGTAACAGTTGCGAAAAAACAGCGCGACTTTGTTTTGTTTATGGAAGACGTTGTGAAAGAAGCAAATGCATCGTTAAATCGTACGCCAGATTTATTACCTGTATTAAAACAAGTTGGCGTTGTAGATAGCGGTGGTAAAGGTCTTGTAGTAGTTTACGAAGGGTTTTTAGCTGACTTAAAAGGAGAAACGATTTCTTCTGATGCACCTGCCCAACCATCTATGAATGAAATGGTGCGCGCAGAACATCACCGTAGTGTACAAAGCCAATTGAGTACAGAAGATATTAAGTATGGATATTGTACGGAGTTCATGGTGAAATTAGAAGCTGATAAAGTGAAAGAACATAATTTCTCTGAACAAAAATTCCGTGAAGATATTAGTGTGTATGGTGATTCACTACTAGTTGTATCTGATGATGAAATTGTAAAAGTTCATATTCATGCAGAACATCCTGGAGACGCTATGAACTACGGACAACGTTACGGTAGTTTAATCAAGATTAAAGTAGAGAATATGCGTGAACAGCATACCGCTTTATTAGATGAGCCTGCTATGATGCCTGAGCCAACTAGCCAGCCTAAAGAGAAACAACCGTACGGTATCGTAACTGTAGCTATGGGATCTGGTATTAAAACTTTATTTGAAAGCATTGGCGCGACGAAAGTTATCGAAGGTGGCCAAACGATGAATCCAAGTACTGAGGATATCGTGAAGGCGATTGAAGAAGCAAACGCTGAAAAAATCATTATTTTACCGAACAACGGGAATATCGTAATGGCAGCAGAACAAGCAGCGTCAGTTGTGGATCAAGAAGTGATTGTAGTTCGTTCAAAAACAGTTCCTCAAGGTATGGCTGCAATGTTAGCATTTAATCCAGTTGGAACGCTAGAGGAAAATGAAGAAAACATGAAAGAAGCTTTATCTCATGTGAAAACAGGTCAAATTACGTATGCTGTACGTGATACGGAAATTGATGGTGTGGCAATTCAAAAAGATGATTTCATGTGTATCGCAGATGGAAAAATCGTATCAACAAATGCTGAAAAAGTAGGGGCTGCGAAGCAATTACTAGAAGCACTAATTGATGAAGATTCTGAAATCGTAACGATTCTACAAGGTGAAGATGCAACTGATGAAGAGGTAGCTGAATTAGTTGAATTTGTAGAAGAGAATTTTGAAGATGCAGAAGTAGAAGTACATGCTGGAAACCAACCGGTGTATTCTTTCATCTTCTCTGTAGAATAAGAAAAAATTCGTTTTGAAAATAAATGGATTACTTACTTGCTAATGGATAATAAGTAGTAATATGAAGTTTATTACTAGTTTTTATTCAAAAGGCTAGCATATTGAAGATAAAAAAGAGCCTTGCTGCTAATAGTGAGGCTCTTTTCTTTCGTGTTGTTTATGAGGGATTTGAGTAGTTTCTCTTAGAATGCCTATGATAGAATATATAGGGTGAAAGAGAGCGATTACAGATGTCAATCATGTTAATGGATAATGAATCAAAAAATAATGTGACGGAGCGTGAGAACCTTGAATGAAGTTGTACAAGTTCCTGTTACGGATGTAAAGGGAATCGGAGGAGAAACATCTGAATTACTACACGAGATGGGAATTTATACAGTTTCTCATCTATTAGAACATTTTCCGTACCGTTATGAAGACTATGCGATGAAAGATCTTGCTGAAGTAAAGCATGATGAACGTGTAACAGTAGAGGGAAAAGTTCATAGTGCTCCTTTACTGCAATATTATGGGAAGAAGAAGTCGCGTCTTACGGTTCGTGTCCTCGTAGGTCGTTATTTAATTACAGCTGTATGTTTTAATAGGCCGTACTATAAGCAGAAGTTAAATTTAGATGAAACGGTAACGATTACTGGTAAATGGGATCAGCATCGTCAAACGATTGCGGTATCAGAACTTCATTTTGGACCGGTTGTACGTCAACAAGAAGTAGAGCCTGTGTACTCAGTGAAAGGGAAACTTACAGTAAAACAGATGCGCCGTTTTATTGCACAAGCGTTAAAAGAGTATGGAGATTCTATAGTTGAAGTGTTACCTGATGGATTGCTAAGTCGATATAAATTATTGCCGCGTTATGAAGCGCTTCGGGCGTTGCATTTTCCAACAGGTCAGGAAGATTTGAAGCAAGCGCGTCGCCGTTTTGTATATGAGGAGTTTTTCTTATTTCAGTTAAAAATGCAAACGTTACGAAAAATGGAGAGGGAAAATTCGAAAGGGACGAAAAAAGAAATTCCTTCAGAAGAATTGCAAGAGTTTATCGATGCACTTCCGTTTCCATTAACTGGTGCGCAACGCCGAGTTGTAGATGAAATTATGAAAGATATGACATCTCCTTATCGAATGAATCGTCTGTTGCAAGGTGATGTAGGTTCTGGTAAAACGGTGGTCGCTGCAATTGGTCTTTATGCAGCGAAATTAGCGCATTATCAAGGTGCTTTAATGGTTCCAACAGAAATTTTAGCAGAACAACATTATCAATCGCTCGCAGAGACGTTCTCGCACTTTGGTATGAAGGTTGAATTGTTAACAAGTTCAGTTAAAGGTGTGAAACGCCGAGAGATTTTGGCAAAATTAGAACAAGGAGAAATAGATATCCTTGTTGGAACGCATGCTTTAATTCAAGATGAAGTTATTTTTCATAGGTTAGGTCTCGTGATTACTGATGAACAACATCGATTTGGTGTAGCGCAGCGACGAGTTTTACGTGAGAAAGGTGAAAGTCCAGATGTATTATTTATGACAGCAACACCAATTCCACGTACGTTAGCAATTACTGCATTTGGAGAGATGGATGTTTCTATAATCGATGAGATGCCGGCTGGTAGAAAGGTAATTGAAACATACTGGGCAAAACATGACATGTTAGATCGTGTTCTCGGTTTTGTAGAGAAAGAGATAAAAAAAGGAAGACAAGCATATGTTATTTGTCCTCTAATTGAAGAATCTGAGAAACTTGATGTACAAAATGCAATCGACTTACATAGTATGCTGACTCATCATTATCAGGGGAAATGTCAAGTCGGATTAATGCATGGAAGATTATCATCTCAAGAAAAAGAAGAGATAATGGGGCAATTTAGTGAAAATAAAGTGCAAATTCTTGTGTCGACAACAGTTGTTGAGGTGGGTGTGAACGTACCGAATGCGACTGTAATGGTTATTTATGATGCAGAGCGTTTCGGTTTATCACAGCTTCATCAGCTAAGAGGCCGTGTTGGGCGTGGTAGTGAACAATCGTATTGTTTATTAATCGCGGATCCAAAATCGGAAACGGGAAAAGAACGAATGCGTATTATGACCGAAACGAATGATGGATTTGTATTGTCAGAAAAAGATTTAGAATTACGAGGTCCTGGAGATTTCTTTGGGAGTAAGCAAAGTGGTTTACCAGAATTCAAGGTTGCTGATATGGTACATGATTATCGGGCGCTAGAAACAGCTAGACAAGATGCGGCGTTACTAGTAGATTCAGAAGCGTTTTGGCATAATGATCAATATGCGTCGTTGCGTACGTATCTTGACGGGACAGGTGTGTTCCAGGGAGAGAAGCTCGATTAAAGGGAGGCAACAAAAGTTTTTGTTGCATTCTACTTTTAATGATTATATACTACTGTTAGTACCTAGTCATAAAAATGGATGGTGCGGTATGAAAAAAAGAAGAAGTAAAAAAGAAAGACAAGAATTATTACAACAAACGATAGAAACGAATCCTTTTATTACGGATGAAGATTTAGCAGAAAAATTTCAAGTGAGTATACAAACTGTACGTCTTGATCGTATGGAATTATCTATTCCTGAATTAAGAGAAAGAATTAAACATGTAGCTACAAAGCAACATGAAGAAGATGTGAAATCTTTACCGTTAGAAGAGGTTGTCGGAGAAATTATTGATATAGAATTAGATAGACATGCGATTTCTATTTTTGAAGTGAAGGTAGAACACGTATTTAAAAGAAATCAAATTGCCCGTGGGCATCATTTGTTTGCACAAGCAAACTCACTAGCTGTTGCGGTTATTGATGAAGAATTAGCTTTAACTGCAAAGTCTACCATTCGATACATTCGTCCTGTAAAATTAGGAGAGCGTGTTGTTGCAAAAGCGCGCGTGGAAGATGTAGAGAATGATAAAGGGCGGACGGTTGTCAAAGTGCGTAGCTTCGTTGGAGAAGAACTTGTTTTTACAGGCACTTTTGAAATGTATCGATCTAGTAATTATAGTGAGGAAGGTAACAACTTATGAAAATCGCAATAGATGCAATGGGCGGCGATCATGCTCCAAAGGCTGTCGTACTAGGAGCAATGAAAGCTATTAAGGAATATTCTGATTTACATATTACGTTAGTGGGGAAAGAAGAGGAAATTCGTCAATACTTAACGAGTGAAGAACGAATTACTATACTTCATACAGACGAAAAAATCGAATCGACAGATGAACCAGTAAGAGCGGTTCGTCGAAAAAAACAAGCTTCAATGGTACTTGCGGCGCAGCAAGTGAAAGACGGTGTAGCGGATGCTTGTATATCAGCTGGTAGTACAGGAGCTTTAATGGCGGCTGGATTGTTTGTTGTAGGTCGTATGGAAGGAATTGAGCGACCAGCTTTATCCCCTACAATGCCAACTGTTGATGGAGAAGGTTTTGTTATGTTAGATGTTGGAGCGAACGTTGATGCAAAACCAATTCATTTATATCAATATGCAGTAATGGGATCTGTATACGCTGAGAAAGTAAGAGGAATTAAAAATCCTCGCGTTGGACTTTTAAACGTTGGAACAGAAGATGGTAAAGGTAACGAGCTTTCAAAACAAGTCTTTGCAATGCTTAAAGATGCGCCAATTAATTTTGTTGGGAACGTTGAATCAAGAGATTTATTGCAAGGTGTAGCAGATGTTGTTGTATGTGACGGTTTTACAGGGAATGTAGCACTGAAATCATTAGAAGGAACAGCACTTGCATTATTCTCTATGTTAAAAGAGCAGTTAATGAGTTCGTTTACGAGCAAATTAGCAGCGGCGGTATTAAAACCAAAACTTATGGTATTAAAAGATAAAATGGATTATTCGGAGTATGGAGGAGCCGCGTTATTTGGATTGAAAGCTCCTGTCATTAAGGCTCACGGTTCTTCCAATGACCAATCAATATTTAGTGCGATTCGTCAAACGAGAGAAATGGTAGCGAAAGAAGTTATTCCTACTATTTCAAGCGTAATGGAGAAAGAGCCACTCCAATAAGAGGAGGATTTGAAATGGGAAAACTAGCATTTCTTTTTCCGGGCCAAGGTTCACAGGCAGTTGGAATGGGTAAACAGTTAGCAGAGAATAATAAAGAGGTTGCAAATGTATTTGCAAAAGCAGATGAGGTGTTGCAAGACTCACTTTCAGAAGTGATTTTTGAAGGGCCGCAGGAAAAGCTTACGTTAACAACAAATGCGCAACCTGCTTTATTAACAACGAGTTTTGCTATTTTGACAGCTTTAAAAGAGTATGATATTACACCAGACTTTGTCGCAGGGCATAGTTTAGGTGAGTATAGCGCTCTTGTAGCAGCAGGTGCATTAACTTTTGAGGATGCAGTATATGCTGTAAGGAAACGTGGGGAATATATGGAAGAAGCTGTTCCTGGCGGAGAAGGTGCAATGGCGGCTATTTTAGGTGCTGATCCACATATGCTGAAACAAGTTACAGAAGAAGTAACAAGTGAAGGGTATGCAGTACAAATTGCTAATATGAATAGTACGAAGCAAATTGTGATTTCTGGAACAAAGCAAGGAGTCGAGATTGCTTCTCAAAGAGCGAAAGAACATGGTGCAAAGAGAGCAATTCCGCTTAAAGTAAGTGGACCGTTCCACTCTGCGCTTATGAAGCCAGCGGCGGAGAAATTCCAAAGTGTCTTAAATGAAATTACAATTCAAGATACGAATATTCCGGTAATCGCAAATGTAACAGCAGACGTTATTACAAGTGGTGCACATATTCAAGAAAAGCTAATCGAGCAGCTCTATTCGCCTGTCTTATGGTATCCATCCATTGAATATATGGTGAGTCAAGGGGTAGATACATTTATTGAGATTGGACCTGGGAAAGTACTTGCTGGACTTATGAAGTCAATTGATTCATCAGTGAAAGCATACGCGATATACGATGAAGAGACATTACAAGATACCATTTCGAATTTGAGAGGAGAAAACTGATGTTAAAAGGGAAAGTAGCATTAGTAACGGGTGCTTCACGTGGAATTGGTCGCGCAATTGCGATTGATTTAGCAAAACAAGGGGCAAATGTTGTAGTAAATTATGCTGGTAACGAGCAAAAGGCAAATGAAGTAGTTGATGAAATAAAGAAATTAGGTTCGGATGCAATTGCAGTAAGAGCAGATGTTGCAAATGCTGAAGACGTTACAAATATGGTGAAACAAACTGTAGATGTATTTGGACAAGTTGATATTCTTGTAAATAATGCAGGTGTAACAAAAGATAATTTATTAATGCGTATGAAAGAAGAAGAATGGGATACAGTTATTAATACAAACCTAAAAGGTGTATTTTTATGTACAAAGGCAGTATCTCGATATATGATGCGTCAACGTCATGGACGTATTGTAAATATCGCTTCTGTTGTCGGAGTAACGGGAAACCCAGGACAAGCAAACTATGTTGCTGCTAAAGCAGGTGTAATCGGATTAACAAAAACATCAGCAAAAGAGTTAGCAAGCCGCAATATTACTGTAAATGCAATTGCTCCTGGATTTATTGCGACAGATATGACAGACGTATTAGATGAAAATATAAAAGCTGAAATGTTAAAATTAATTCCTGCAGCTCAGTTTGGTGAAGCGCAAGATATCGCAAATGCTGTAACGTTTTTTGCTTCTGATCAAAGCAAATATATTACAGGTCAAACGTTAAATGTTGATGGCGGTATGGTAATGTAATAAAAGAATCGATTTCAGCTAGTTTTTTTGGACAATATTTAATATAATATTTGAGGGGAGGTGAATGGAATGGCAGATGTTTTAGAGCGTGTAACAAAAATTATCGTTGATCGTTTAGGAGTAGAAGAAACAGAAGTAGTACCAGCTGCAAGCTTCAAGGAAGATTTAGGAGCAGACTCCCTAGATGTAGTAGAACTTGTAATGCAATTAGAAGACGAATTCGAAATGGAAATTTCTGATGAAGATGCTGAAAAGATTGCTACTGTTGGCGATGCTGTGACTTACATAGAGAGTCATCTATAATGCTTGAATGAAGTCCCGTTTTTTAGCGGGGCTTCTCGGCTTATATCTGGAGGGACCTATGCCGTACCGTAAATATAGAGAAAAAAAATACGAAACAAAATATCGTGAAGCGTTTAAAGTATTTCAAGAAAAAATAGGTATTACGTTTACAGATGAAAAATTATTGATTCAAGCATTTACGCATTCATCGTATGTGAATGAGCATCGAAAAAAACCGCATGAAGACAATGAGCGTCTCGAATTTCTTGGAGATGCAGTATTGGAACTTACTGTATCGCAGTATCTGTTTCAAAAATATCCGACAATGAGCGAAGGAGAGTTAACAAAACTACGTGCAGCTATTGTATGTGAACCATCTCTTGTTCGTTTTGCAAACGAGTTGTCATTTGGTAGCCTAGTTTTATTAGGAAAAGGTGAGGAAATGACAGGCGGACGTGAACGACCAGCTTTATTAGCGGATGTCTTTGAAGCGTTTATTGGTGCCCTTTATCTTGATCAAGGGTTAGAAACAGTATGGGGCTTCTTAAAAGAAATTGTATACCCTAAAATTAATGAAGGTGCTTTTTCTCATGTGATGGATTATAAGAGTCAATTACAAGAGTTGATTCAGCGTGATGGTAGTGGCAATATTGAGTATCAAATTTTGCAAGAAAAAGGACCGGCTCACAATCGAGAATTTGTGTCACGTGTTACGTTAAATAACGTGGCCTTAGGTCTTGGTAGTGGCAAGTCGAAAAAAGAAGCAGAGCAACAAGCTGCTGCAGAAGCGTTGAAAAAGTTAAAAGAACAACTATAAGGAATCCCCCTTTGAATGAGGGGGATTCCTTGTGCATAGAATGAAACTTTCCTTTCGTTTATAAATGTAAGGAAATGAAATCCGTATAATCGTTTGTTTTTGTATAAACAACATTTATAGCAACGGAGAATAGGAGGAAGGCCTTTCGTGTTTTTAAAAAGATTAGAAATAGCAGGATTTAAGTCTTTTGCTGAGCGTGTATCTGTCGATTTTGTCCCAGGTGTAACGTCTGTAGTAGGACCTAATGGAAGCGGGAAAAGTAATATTACTGATGCCATTCGTTGGGTACTTGGTGAACAATCGGCAAAATCATTACGTGGTGCAAAGATGGAAGATATTATTTTTGCAGGTAGTGATACGAGAAGAGCGGTTAATGTTGCTGAAGTAACATTAACTTTAAATAATGAAGATCAACGTTTACCGATTGAATATAATGAGGTGTGTGTAACGCGTCGTGTATCTCGTTCTGGTGATAGTGATTTTTATATTAATAAACAATCATGCAGGTTGAAAGATATTATCGATTTATTTATGGACTCTGGTATGGGAAGAGAAGCTTTTTCGATTATTAGCCAGGGGAAAGTTGAAGAAATTTTAAGTAGTAAATCAGAAGAACGTCGTGGTGTATTTGAAGAAGCGGCGGGAGTGCTGAAATACAAACTTCGTAAAAAGAAAGCTGAAGGTAAATTAGCAGACACACAAGAAAACTTAAATCGTGTACAAGATATAATTCACGAATTAAGTAGTCAAGTAGAACCTTTAGAAAGACAAGCTTCTATTGCAAAGGATTATCTCGAGAAAAAAGAAGAATTAGAGAAAGTAGAAGCGGCGCTTATTGTACATGAAATTGAAGAATTACATGAGAAATGGGAAGCGCTTCGAAATCAGTTTGGGCATAATAAAAACGAAGAAGCGAAAATGTCAACGCATTTACAAAAAGGTGAAGAAGAGCTAGAGGAATTACGAGGCCAATTACAAGCAGTAGATGAGTCTGTAGATTCCCTGCAAGAAGTACTTTTGCTTTCTAGTAAAGAACTAGAAAAGTTAGAAGGACAGCGTGAGCTATTAAAAGAGAGAAAGCAAAATGCAACGACGCATTGTGCACAACTCGAACAGTTAATTGTTGAATTAACAGAGAAAGCTACAAGTTATGATGGTGAAATTGAATCGAGTACAGAAGTATTGATGCAATTTGTAAATCATGTAAAAGAGTTGGAGACGAAATTGCATGATAATGAGCAATTACTTGCAACGTTTGCTGACAATTTAGAAGAGCAAATTGAGAATTTAAAAGGTGACTATATTGAACTTTTAAATCAACAAGCTAGTCATCGTAATGAGTTATCTATGATTGAAGAACAATCTAAACAACAAAACTCAAAAAATGAACGCCTTGATGAAGAAAATGCGAAATATGTAGAAATGCGTATGGAAATTACAGCGAAAAAGACAAAACTTGTGGAAAGTTATGAACAAGTAAAAGAAAAAGTAGCTGGAATCCTTTCGAATATACAAAAGACAGAAGCGGCACTTGGGAAATGCAAGGCGCAGTATAGTGAAAACGAAACAAAACTGTATCAAGCATATCAATTTGTACAACAGGCACGTTCTCGAAAAGAAATGCTAGAAGAGATGCAAGAGGACTACTCTGGTTTCTATCAAGGGGTACGTGAAGTATTGAAAGCTAGAGAAAATAGGTTGCAAGGTATTGAGGGTGCTGTTGCAGAACTGCTAACGGTACCGAAAGAATATGAAATTGCAATGGAAATTGCTCTAGGTGCAGCGATGCAGCATATAGTTGTACAAAAAGAAGAACATGCTCGTAATGCAATTGCGTTTTTAAAACAAAATAAACATGGACGAGCAACGTTTTTACCGCAAGCTGTTATTAAAGGTAGATCGTTATCATTTGAGCAATTACGTATTGTAAATCAGCACCCATCGTTTGTAGGTGTGGCAGCAGAACTCGTGCAATATAACAATAAATATGAAAATGTAGTTTCAAATTTATTAGGTACTGTTATTGTTGCAAAAGATTTACGCGGAGCGAATGAGTTGGCGAAACAATTGCAATACCGTTATCGCATTGTAACAATCGAAGGTGATGTAGTAAACCCTGGCGGTTCTATGACGGGTGGAGCGGTAAAACAGGCGAAATCATCTTTATTAGGACGTCAACGTGAACTAGAAGAGTGGACGAGTAAGTTAACTGATATGGAAGAAAAAACAACGAAGTTAGAAAACTTTGTTAAAGCAGTAAAACAAGAGATTCAAGAAAAAGAAGTGCAAATACGCGAACTAAGGCAAAGTGTAGAAGCAGAGCGTGTAGATGAACAGAAATTAAGAGAAGAAATTAGTCGCTTAGAATTAGAAGAACATCGTATTAATGATCGGTTATCTATTTACGATTTAGAGATTGAAGGGTTCTTGCAAGACCAAGTGAAAATGCAAGGCCGTAAAGAAGAGTTAGAAAAGATTTTAGCGACTCTTCAGGCAGAGATTACGGAATTAGATAGCAAAATCACAGCTTTAACAAAACAAAAAAGTGAGCAACATTCTTCGAAAGAAAAAGTTCAAAAAGAAATGACTGAGTTAAAAGTGTTAGCAGCTGAAAAGCAACAACGCTTATCTAATCAAAAAGAAAAAGTAGAACGATTGACGAAGGAAAAAGAAGAAACCGATGCAACGCTTGTCAAAACGAAAGAGGATTTAGCATTCTTAAAACAAGAAATGACATCGAATTCAAGTGGTGAAGAACAAATTACGAATATGATTGAGAAGAAAGCATATGATCGTAATCAAACTTCAGAGTTAATTCGCTCTCGTCGTGAACAACGTGTATCGTTACAAGAGAGAGTAGAACAGTTAGAGCGTAACCTGAAAGAAACAACAGGTAAACATAAATACATTCTTGAGATGTTGAAAGATCAAGAGGTAAAAATAAACCGACTTGATGTAGAGTTAGAAAATAGATTACAACATTTACGTGAAACATATACGATTTCATTTGAAGCGGCAAAACTGAAGTATACAATGGTGATGCCTGCTGAGGATGCACGTAAAAAGGTGAAACTAATTAAACTCTCCATCGAAGAGCTAGGTACAGTAAACTTAGGAGCAATTGATGAGTATGAGCGTGTGGCAGAGCGTCATACATTCTTACTAGAGCAAAAAGATGATCTAGAAGAAGCAAAAACGACATTGCACCAACTTATTACTGAAATGGATGAAGAAATGAAAAAACGCTTTTCTACTACGTTTGAAGGAATTCGAATGGAGTTTCAATCGGTGTTCTCTGAATTATTTGGAGGCGGTAGAGCGGATTTAGTTATGACGAATCCAGAGGACTTATTAAATACGGGTATTGATATCGTAGCGCAACCGCCAGGGAAGAAACTGCAAAACTTAGGTTTACTTTCAGGTGGAGAGCGTGCTTTAACGGCAATTGCGCTGCTATTTGGTATTTTAAAAGTACGCCCAGTCCCATTCTGTGTATTAGATGAGGTAGAGGCTGCTCTTGATGAGGCAAACGTTGCCCGTTTTGCTCAGTATTTAAAGAAATTTAGTGATGAGACACAGTTTATTGTAATTACACATAGAAAAGGTACAATGGAAGAGTCTGACGTATTGTACGGTGTAACAATGCAAGAGTCAGGGGTATCTAAACTTGTTTCGGTTCGTTTAGATGATGGAGAAGAACTAGTTGCAAGCAAATAGAAAGGATGGGACAGTATGAGCTTTTTTAAAAAACTAAAAGAAAAAATTTCAAAACAAACAGATACGGTAACAGAGAAGTTTAAACAAGGATTAGAAAAAACGAGAAATTCGTTTGCAGATAAAGTAAATGATTTAGTCTTTCGTTACCGTAAAGTAGATGAAGATTTCTTCGAAGAATTAGAAGAAATTTTAATCGGTGCAGATGTAGGCGTTTCGACAGTGATGGAATTAATCGACCAGCTGAAAGAAGAAGTGCAACGTCGTAATATTCAAGATCCAAAAGAAGTACAAGCTGTTATTTCGGAAAAATTAATAGAGATTTATAAAGGTGACAGTGATTTTACTAATGAAATTAATGAGCAAAAGGATGGCTTGACAGTTGTTTTATTTGTTGGTGTGAATGGTGTAGGTAAAACGACAACAATTGGTAAGATGGCTCATAAGTTTAAATCAGAAGGTAAGTCTGTTTTATTAGCAGCAGGAGATACATTCCGTGCTGGAGCGATTGAACAATTAGAAGTATGGGGCGATCGCGTTGGGGTAGAAGTGATTAAACAAGGATCAGGGTCTGATCCAGCAGCGGTTATGTATGACGCTGTACAAGCTGCAAAAGCACGTAAAGTAGATGTATTACTATGTGATACAGCAGGACGTTTACAAAATAAAGTAAACTTAATGAAAGAGTTAGAGAAGGTAAAGCGTGTAATTGAGCGTGAAGTACCAGGAGCTCCTCATGAAGTATTACTTGTTATTGATGCAACAACAGGACAAAACGGTTTAAGTCAAGCGAAAACATTCCGTGAAGCAACGAATGTGACTGGTATTGTTTTAACGAAGTTAGATGGAACTGCTAAAGGTGGTATTGTATTAGCAATTCGTAACGAAATGGATGTACCGGTGAAATTCGTTGGATTAGGAGAGCAAATGGATGATCTGCAACAGTTCGATCCAGAACAATATGTATATGGTTTATTTGCGAACTTAGTAGAAACAGAAGAAGTATAAGTGAAAGAAGCGGTATTTTCCGCTTCTTTTTCTATAAAAATATGAGATGTTAAGAAAAAAACTTGACACTCTTTTGTACTCCATGTAAACTAATTCATGTAAAGGGAAATCACTTAACAAAGGATGATCCAACATGCTCGAAAAAACAACGAGAATGAACTATTTATTTGATTTTTATCAATCGTTGTTAACGCAAAAACAAAGAAGTTATATGTCGCTTTATTATCTAGATGATTTATCTCTTGGTGAAATTGCGGAAGAATTTGATGTAAGTCGCCAAGCCGTGTATGATAACATTAAACGGACTGAAGCGATGCTTGAAGAATATGAAGAAAAATTAGTATTACTTCAAAAGTTTCAAGAGCGACAGCGACTTGTTGCAAAGCTAAAACAGCTAATCAGCGAAGAAGAGCATGTGAATGAAGAAATGAAACAAGTTGTTGAAGCTATCGAAAAATTAGATTAGGAGGGCGGCAATATGGCATTTGAAGGATTAGCCGACCGACTTCAACAGACGATGCAAAAAATCCGCGGCAAAGGAAAAGTTTCTGAAGCCGATGTGAAAGAAATGATGAGAGAAGTTCGTCTAGCTCTTTTAGAAGCGGACGTTAACTTTAAAGTAGTAAAAGATTTTGTAAAGCGTGTATCTGAACGTGCTGTCGGACAAGATGTAATGAAAAGTTTGACACCTGGACAACAAGTAATTAAGGTTGTACAGGAAGAACTTACAGAACTTATGGGCGGAGAGCAAAGCAAAATTGCTGTTGCTAATAAGCCACCGACTGTTATTATGATGGTTGGTCTGCAAGGTGCAGGTAAAACAACGACGACAGGTAAGCTTGCGAATTTGCTTCGTAAAAAGCATAATCGTAAACCAATGCTTGTTGCGGCGGATATTTACCGTCCTGCAGCGATTAAACAGCTTGAAACATTAGGGAAGCAATTGGACATGCCTGTATTCTCTTTAGGAGATCAAGTAAGTCCTGTTGAAATTGCGAAACAAGCGATTGCAAAAGCGAAAGAAGATCATCATGATTATGTTTTAATTGATACAGCAGGTCGCCTGCATATTGATGAAGAACTAATGGATGAATTAGCGAAAGTGAAAGAAGTTGCGAAACCGGATGAAATTTTCCTTGTTGTCGATGCGATGACAGGACAAGACGCGGTTAATGTTGCACAAAGTTTCCATGAACAGCTAGGTTTAACAGGGGTTGTATTAACGAAGCTGGATGGTGATACGCGCGGTGGTGCGGCATTGTCTATTAAAGCTGTTACAAATACGCCAATTAAATTTGCTGGTATGGGTGAAAAACTAGATGCACTTGAAGCGTTCCATCCAGAACGTATGGCATCCCGTATTTTAGGGATGGGAGACGTCTTAACATTAATTGAAAAAGCGCAAGCTACAGTTGATGAAGAGAAAGCAAAAGAACTTGAGCAAAAAATGCGTACGCTTTCGTTTACACTTGACGATTTCCTAGAACAACTTGGACAAGTGCGTCAACTTGGACCGCTTGATGAATTGTTAGGAATGCTTCCTGGTGCAAATAAAATTAAAGGGCTGAAAAATGCACAAGTTGATGAAAAACAAATTGGGCATATTGAGGCAATTATTCGTTCTATGACTAAATTAGAGCGAGAACAACCGGAAATAATCAATGCTAGTCGCAAAAAACGCATTGCCAAAGGTAGCGGTACAACGGTACAAGAAATCAATCGTTTAATCAAGCAATTTGATGATATGAAAAAAATGATGAAAACGATGACTGGAATGCAAAAAGGTAAGAAAAAAGGACTAGGTGGATTGAAGTTTCCATTCATGTAAGGAAAAAAGATGGCTCTGTTAAGAAAAAATACTTTACAAAGCAATAGTCTTTTTGCTAATATAATTATCTGTGTGAAATAAATTCGGAGGTGCTTTATAAATGGCAGTTAAAATTCGTTTAAAACGTATGGGAGCTAAAAAAACTCCTTTCTATCGTGTAGTTGTTGCAGATTCTCGTTCTCCTCGTGACGGACGTTTCATTGAGGAAATCGGTACTTACAATCCGGTTGCTCAACCAGCTGAAGTTAAGATCAACGAAGAAGCAGCATTAAAATGGTTAGGAAATGGTGCTAAACCATCTGATACAGTTCGTAACTTATTCTCTAACCAAGGTATCATGGAGAAATTCCACTTATCTAAACAAGGTAAGTAATTGAGGCAATGACTATGAAGAAGTTAGTCGAGACGATTGTCAAGCCTCTTGTCGATTATCCTGAAGATGTAAAAGTTACACAGGAACTTTACAACGGAGAGATAAAGTATCGATTAACTGTACATCCTGAGGATGTTGGAAAAGTCATTGGAAAACAAGGGAAAGTTGCGAAAGCAATTCGAATGCTCTTGTATTCAGTGGGACATCACAATAGTGAAAAAGTAACACTGGAAATTCAATAAACGTAAAAAGGGCGAGGAGTTATTCCTCTCCCTTTTTTAACATTTAAAGAGAAGTTGCATGTTCCATATGTGAAATGGGGATGCTTAATTTATATAGAAACCAGGGGTGACATACTGTTTATGACAAAATGGTTTAACGTAGGAAAAATTGTAAATACTCATGGCGTAAAAGGAGAAATTCGTGTGGTTTCTCGTACGGATTTTCCAGAAGAGCGATATAAAGTAGGGAATACGTTATACATATCGAATGAAAAAGGTGGAGAGCCTTTCCCAGTAAAGATTACTTCTCATCGTCAACATAAAACATTTGATTTATTGACATTTGAAGGATATGGGAATGTAAATGAAGTAGAACAGTTTAAAGGTTCTCTTTTAAAAGTGCCTGAAGATCAATTAGGCGAACTAGCTGAAGGTGAATACTACTATCATGAAATTATTGGTTGCAACGTTGTAACGGAAGAAGGAGAAGCGCTAGGGACAATAAAAGAAGTTCTATCTCCTGGTGCAAATGATGTTTGGGTAATTAAACGTCCAAAAGGTCAAGATTTGTTAATTCCTTATATTGATGATGTTGTGCTTCAAGTTAACATTGAGAATAAATTAGTAACCATTCATGTAATGGAAGGGCTACTATAATGAAAATTGACATTTTAACTTTGTTTCCAGATATGTTTACAGGTGTGTTTGGATCTTCAATTTTAAAGAAAGCACAAGAAAAAGAAGCGGTAGAGCTTCGTGTTGTCAATTTCCGCGATTATACAACGAGTAAGCATAATAGTGTGGATGATTATCCGTATGGTGGCGGCGCTGGGATGGTGTTAACTCCTCAGCCTATTTTTGATGCTGTAGAAGATTTAACGAAAGAGACAGAGCGGAAGCCGCGAGTTGTCTTAATGTGTCCGCAAGGTGAAAGGTTTACTCAGAAGAAAGCGGAAGAGCTTGCAGAGGAAGAACATTTAATCTTTGTATGTGGGCATTATGAAGGATATGACGAACGAATTCGTGAACATCTCGTAACAGATGAGATTTCTATCGGTGACTATGTATTAACGGGTGGAGAGTTAGCCTCTATGGTTATAACTGATAGTGTCGTACGTCTCCTTCCAGGAGTACTAGGAAATCATGCTTCACAAGTCGAGGATTCGTTTAGTACAGGTTTATTAGAGCATCCTCATTATACACGTCCAGCTGATTTTCGTGGTATGAAAGTGCCAGATGTATTAATGTCGGGAAATCATAAAAATATTGATGAATGGCGACATAAAGAATCGTTGCGTCGTACGTACACGCGTAGACCGGATTTACTAGAAGAACGAGAATTGTCTAAGCAAGAAAAGAAGTGGCTAGAACAGATTAAAGAAGGCAAATAAGTGCTTGATATATTTTCTATTGCAACAGCCTTAGCAATATGCTATTATAACACTTGTGCTGCTGAAATCAGTAGCCGTATTAACGATGTTCCGCTGTAATTTATTTAGACTTTATAAGAGCATCTGTTTAAAGGAGAGAATTTAATATGCAACAATTAATCGCAGAAATTACAAAAGGCCAATTAAAAACTGACCTTCCTTCATTCCGTCCTGGAGACACTTTACGTGTACACGTAAAAGTAGTTGAGGGAACTCGTGAAAGAATTCAGCTTTTCGAAGGTGTTGTAATTAAACGTCGTGGTGGCGGAATCAGTGAAACATTCACAGTTCGTAAGATTTCTTACGGTGTAGGTGTAGAGCGTACATTCCCAGTTCACACGCCAAGAATCGCGAAAATCGAAGTACTTCGCCGTGGTAAAGTACGTCGTGCTAAGTTATACTACTTACGTAACCTTCGCGGTAAAAAAGCACGTATTAAAGAAATTCGATAAGACATGTATGGGAGCTTGTAAATGCACAAGCTCCCTTTTTCCAATCTATATAAAATTTTGATATAATACGATCAGCTTACATAATCGTGGAGGGGAAAAGCATGAAGAAAGAAAAGAGTTCACTTTGGGAATGGATCAAGGCAATTTTGATAGCTGTTGTATTAGCAGGTGTTATTAGACAGTTTTTCTTTGCGCCAATTCTCGTAGATGGAGTATCGATGGCGTCTACATTACATGATCGCGATCGAATGATTGTTAATAAAATTGGTTATCACATAGGAGATCCGAAACGATTTGATATTATTGTATTCCGAGCAACGGAAGATAAAGATTATATTAAGCGTATTATCGGCCTGCCAGGCGATGAAATAGAGTATCGTAATGATAAACTATATGTTAACGGAAAGGCTTATGAGGAGCCGTATTTAGACAAGCAGAAAAAACAAATTGCTGACGGACCGCTTACATATGATTTCACTCTTGAAGAAATGACAGGGAAGAAAACTGTTCCAGAAGGTCAATTATTTGTTTTAGGCGATAATCGTCGTTTTAGTAAAGATAGCCGTTCGATTGGTACAATTTCAATGGACCAAGTGATTGGAAAGGCAAATATACTATATTGGCCGTTAAAAGATGCTCGTATTGTGAAATAAAAGAAAAAGAAGGTGGCAACATGGTAATTCAATGGTTCCCGGGACATATGGCAAAGGCTAGACGCCAAGTAACAGAAAAATTAAAGTTAATTGATGTTGTAATTGAGCTTGTAGATGCTCGATTACCTTTATCTTCTCGAAATCCGATGATCGATGAGATTATTACACATAAACCGAGGCTTGTTGTTTTAAATAAAGCGGATATGGCAGATGATCGTTTAACAAAGCAATGGATCGCATATTTTAAAGAAAAAGGCCATATGGCAATTTCAATTAACGCACAGGCTGGACAAGGCATGAAGGAAATTGCGGCGGCTTGTAAAGTGTTAGTGAAAGAGAAATTTGATAAAATGGTTGCAAAAGGTATTAGACCGAGAGCGATTCGTGCATTAATTGTGGGGATACCGAATGTTGGTAAATCTACGTTGATTAATAAGTTAGCGAAGAAAAATATTGCTAAAACAGGAGATCGTCCTGGTGTGACAACAGCTCAGCAATGGATTAAAGTTGGGAAGGAAATGGAATTACTTGATACACCAGGTATACTATGGCCTAAATTTGAGGACCAATTAGTTGGATTACGTCTAGCTACGACTGGTGCAATTAAAGATTCTATTTTAAATCTACAAGACGTAGCTGTTTATGCGCTACGTTTTATGGAGAAACATTACCCAGAGCGATTAAAAGAGCGCTATAATTTAAATGACATTCCAGAAGATATCGTGGAGTTATTTGATGCGATTGGAAAAAATAGAGGCTGTTTAATGGGCGGCGGAATGATTGATTATGATAAAACATCTGAACTTGTACTTCGTGAGCTTCGTGGTGGCAAACTTGGAAAAATGACGTTTGAAACACCAGAAGAGTTTGCAGAGCAGACAGAAGATGCAGAAAAAGTAGAAGAAGTATAAGACGTGCGTTTGTACGTCTTTTCTTTTTTGTATATAAAGGGAGTGGCATGAATGCAAAAAGTGACGATTCAAGAGGCGGAACATTTACTACAAGAAATTATGAGTGAAGAGGACGACCGCTTTCAGATATTAATGAAAGATGAGCGAAAAGGGGTACAAAAGCTCATTTCGAAGTGGTATAAACAAAAAGAGTTAGCACAAAAGGAAAAAGAAAAATTTCTAGAAATGTCTAAATATGAAAATGCATTACGTGAAAAAGGTCTCACATATATCGCAGGTATAGATGAAGTAGGTCGTGGACCGTTAGCTGGGCCTGTTGTGACGGCAGCTGTCGTTCTTCCTAAGGATTTTTATATTCCGGGGTTAAATGACTCGAAAAAGTTGAGTGAAGCGAAACGTGAGCGTTTTTATGATGAAATTAAAGCGCAAGCAATTGCAATTGGAGTTGGAATTGTATCACCGCAAGTTATTGATGAAATAAATATTTATCAAGCGACGAAACAAGCGATGTTAGATGCTGTTGCGAATTTATCTTGTACACCACAATATTTATTAATTGATGCGATGAAACTCCCTACACCAATTCCGCAAACATCTATTATTAAAGGTGATGCAAAAAGTATTTCTATTTCAGCTGCATCCATTATTGCGAAAGTAACGAGAGATCGTATGATGAAAGAGCTTGGAGAAAAGTATCCTGCATATGGATTTGAACAACATATGGGATATGGCACAAAACAACATTTAGAAGCGATTGAAGCGCATGGCATATTAGAAGAACATCGAAAATCGTTTGCGCCAATTAAAGATATGATTCAAAAATAAGCTGCGAAAACGCAGCTTATTTTGTATTTTGACATATAAACATTACTATTTTCCAAAAAGAATAAAGCGATTTCAGTTTTCTGACACTTTATTGTAGACAGCGTGCCAATCATCTTATACAATGGCAATGTAATGTTTTTTAAACATTAAAAAACTTTTCGAGTAAAACAGGAAAACAGGGGAGGATGGGACCATGAATATCCATGAGTACCAAGGTAAGGCAGTCCTTAGAAGCTATGGGGTTAGCGTTCCGAACGGGAAGGTTGCATTTACAGTAGAAGAAGCTGTAGAAGCGGCGAAAGAATTAGGAACGGATGTATGTGTAGTGAAAGCACAAATTCACGCTGGTGGACGCGGCAAAGCTGGCGGAGTAAAA
Source organism: Bacillus cereus group sp. Bc061 (assembly GCF_027715825.1). NCBI lineage: Bacteria > Bacillati > Bacillota > Bacilli > Caryophanales > Bacillaceae > Bacillus > Bacillus cereus group sp. Bc061. The sequence continues at coordinate 147,616 of NZ_JAQFTZ010000002.1, read as the reverse complement.
GTTGCAAAAAATTTAGATGAAGTTCGTACATATGCAGAGAGCATTTTAGGAACTACACTTGTGACACATCAAACAGGTCCTGAAGGTAAGGAAGTAAAACGCTTACTTATCGAAGAAGGTTGCGATATTAAAAAAGAATATTATGTAGGTCTTGTTTTAGACCGTGCAACTTCTCAAGTTGTTTTAATGGCTTCTGAAGAAGGCGGAACAGAAATTGAAGAAGTAGCAGAAAAAACACCTGAAAAAATCTTTAAAGAATATATTGATCCAGCAGTAGGCTTACAAGGCTTCCAAGCACGCCGAATTGCATTTAACATCAATATTCCAAAAGAGCTTGTAGGACAAGCTGTGAAGTTTATGATGGGCTTATACCGTGCTTTTATCGAAAAAGATTGCTCTATCGCAGAGATTAACCCACTTGTTACAACAGGTGATGGTAAAGTTATGGCATTAGATGCGAAATTAAACTTTGATTCTAATGCTTTATATCGCCATAAGGATATTTTAGAACTTCGTGACCTTGATGAAGAAGATGCAAAAGAAATCGAAGCTTCTAAATATGACTTAAACTACATTCCTTTAGATGGAAATATCGGTTGTATGGTTAATGGTGCAGGTTTAGCGATGGCTACGATGGATATCATTAAACATTACCATGGCGATCCAGCTAACTTTTTAGATGTTGGTGGCGGTGCGACAGCTGAAAAGGTTACAGAAGCATTCAAAATTATCCTTTCTGACAAAAATGTAAAAGGTATCTTCGTTAACATTTTTGGTGGCATTATGAAGTGTGATGTTATTGCAGAAGGTGTTATTGAAGCAACGAAACAAGTAGGTCTTGAATTGCCTTTAGTTGTACGTCTTGAAGGTACAAACGTAGAGTTAGGTAAGAAAATTTTAAATGAGTCTGGCTTAAATATTGTTGCAGCAGAATCTATGGCAGACGGTGCACAAAAAATTGTTTCACTAGTGGGCTAATAGAAAGCGGGGGAGAAAAATGAGCGTATTAGTTAATAAAGATACAAAAGTTATTGTTCAAGGTATTACAGGTTCTCAAGGGTTATTCCACACAAAGCAAATGATAGAATACGGTACGAAAATTGTCGGTGGTGTAACGCCAGGTAAAGGTGGCACTGATATTGAAGGTGTACCAGTATTTGATACTGTAGAAGATGCAGTGAAAGCAACAGGCGCAAACGCTTCAGTTGTATACGTTCCACCCGCTTTTGCGGCTGATGCAATTATGGAAGCAGTTGATGCAGAAATTGATTTAGTAGTATGTATTACTGAAGGAATTCCTGTATTAGATATGGTAAATGTAAAGAGATATATGGCTGGTAAACATACACGTTTACTTGGACCGAACTGCCCAGGTGTTATCACACCTGATGAATGTAAAATTGGTATTATGCCAGGGTACATTCATAAAAAAGGTCATGTAGGTATCGTATCTCGCTCTGGTACATTAACGTATGAGGCTGTACATCAGTTAACACAAGAAGGTATTGGTCAATCTACGGCTGTAGGTATCGGCGGAGACCCTGTTAACGGTACAGACTTTATTGATGCGTTAAAAGCATTTAATGAAGATGAAGAAACACATGCTGTAATTATGATTGGTGAAATCGGTGGTACAGCGGAAGAAGAGGCAGCTGAATGGGTGAAAGCTAATATGACAAAACCGGTTGTAGGCTTCATTGGCGGCCAAACAGCGCCTGCTGGCAAACGTATGGGTCATGCTGGTGCAATCATTTCTGGCGGTAAAGGAACTGCTGCAGAAAAGATTAAAACGATGGAAGCTTGTGGTATTAAAGTAGCGGAAACTCCAGCAGTTATGGGTGAAACGCTAATCTCTGTCTTAAAAGAAAAAGGTCTATTTGAGACTTGTAAAAACTACTAATCTGTTGAAAGACACCTTCTTGCTTGAAGGTGTCTTTTTACAAACTTCTTGTTAACATAATAAAAATTATGGGTAAGGAGAATTGGGATGAAAAGAGAAAGATTATTACATCTTCATTACTTGTTAGCAGACCATTGGAAGGCGATAGAGAGGCTATTACATGTCGATCCAGAATTGAAGGAAATATACAATTTTAATGCAAAACAAATTGAATGTTACACTGGAATATCCTCGAAAAAATCTTCAGAATTAGTAAATTTTCTTCAAAGTTCAAATCTCCCACAATATATATCTTATTTAGAGAAAAATCGATTCTTTTATATGACAATATGGGATGAAGATTATCCAAAATTATTACGTGAAATACAAGATCCTCCCTTTGTATTATATGGAAAAGGAGAAAAAGATTTTCTCGATAAAGTGAATAAATTAGCGGTTGTTGGAACGAGAGAGCCGACTTTATATGGATATGAAAGTTTGAAATTTATTTTACATCCATTATTAGAAAAAGAATGGCTTATTGTCAGTGGATTTGCAAGAGGGATAGATGCGATGTCTCATGAAATTACAGTAAGACGGCATTGCCCAACAATTGCGATACTAGGACATGGATTATCGTATATATATCCAAGAGAGAATCGATATTTATATGAAGTGTGGAATGAATATATATTGTTATTAACAGAGTATCCTCCGCACTATGCACCGAAAAAATGGTATTTTCCAAAAAGGAATCGAATTATTAGTGGCATAAGTAAAGGTGTTTTAGTTGTAGAAGCGAAATCAAGAAGTGGAACACTTATTACCGCAGACCTTGCTCTAGAGCAAAATAGAGAGGTATTTGCACTGCCTGGACCTATATTTATAGATAGTGCATCAGGAACAAATCATCTCATTCAACAAGGAGCGAAACTAGTAAGAAATGCAGAAGATATACTGGAAGAGATTTTAAATTAACCTTATATTTTTATGTTTTTATTAAACAATTATTGACAAATGGTAGATAGGCACTGTATGGTATATTCATTCTTGATTGACAAAAACAAGAGAAATCAATAAGATTAATGAAGACTTGAATCCACCTCTTAAGGAGGCACTAGCATGTCAGATTACCTCGTAATCGTGGAGTCGCCTTCTAAGGCGAAGACCATTGAGAAATATTTAGGGAAAAAATACAAAGTTGTCGCGTCTATGGGACACGTTCGCGATTTACCTAAAAGCCAAATGGGGATAGAAGTAAAGAACAACTTCACCCCGAAGTATATTACCATTCGTGGTAAAGGTCCCGTCTTAAAAGACTTAAAATCAGCAGCAAAAAAAGCAAAGAAAGTCTATCTCGCGGCCGATCCAGACCGCGAAGGGGAAGCTATTGCTTGGCATTTAGCCAATACGTTAAATGTGGACGTTGAATCAGATTGCCGAGTTGTGTTTAATGAGATTACAAAAGATGCAATAAAAGAATCATTCAAACATCCTCGCGCGATTAACATGAATTTAGTAGATGCACAACAAGCAAGACGTATACTAGATCGTCTTGTTGGTTACAATATTAGTCCTTTATTATGGAAGAAAGTAAAAAAAGGATTAAGTGCAGGACGCGTACAATCTGTAGCAGTTCGTTTAATTATCGAACGTGAAAGAGAAATACAAAGTTTCGAGCCTGAAGAATTCTGGACAATTAAGACAGAATTTGTGAAAGGGAAAGACACATTTGAAGCAAGCTTTTACGGTGTAGATGGTGAAAAAGTTCAATTAACGAATGAAACACAAGTGAATGAAATAATTGAACGGCTGAAAGATAATGCGTTCTCAGTTGAAAATGTAACGAGAAAAGAGCGAAAACGTAATCCAGCATTACCATTTACAACATCTTCCTTGCAACAAGAGGCGGCGCGTAAGTTAAACATGCGAGCAAAGAAAACGATGATGCTTGCGCAGCAATTGTATGAAGGAATTGATCTTGGAAAACAAGGAACTGTAGGTCTTATTACGTATATGAGAACTGATTCAACACGTATCTCAGAAACAGCTCAAACAGAGGCACGTACGTACATTACTGAGGCGTTTGGTACGGAATACATAGGAACAGAAAAGAAGAAAGAAACGAAGAAGTCGAACGCACAAGATGCGCATGAGGCAATTCGTCCTACTTCGGTAATGAGAAAGCCAGAGGAACTAAAGAGTTTCTTAAGTCGTGACCAACTTCGATTGTATAAATTGATTTGGGAGCGATTTGTTGCAAGTCAAATGGCGTCTGCTATAATGGATACTGTGACAGCGAGACTCATTAATAATAATGTTCAGTTCCGTTCAAGTGGATCGGTTGTAAAGTTCCCAGGATTTATGAAAGTGTATGTAGAGTCGAAAGATGATGGGGCTGAAGAAAAGGATAAGATGTTGCCACCTTTAGAAGTAGGGGAAACCGTATTTTCGAAGGATTTAGAACCGAAGCAACACTTTACACAACCTCCGCCGCGCTATACAGAGGCTCGTTTAGTAAGAACACTTGAAGAGCTTGGAATTGGAAGACCGTCGACTTACGTACCGACACTTGAAACGATTCAAAAACGTGGATATGTAGGTTTGGATAATAAACGCTTCGTTCCAACTGAACTAGGTGAAATAGTAATTGAACTTATTTTAGAGTTTTTCCCAGAAATTATTAACATTGAATTTACTGCTAACATGGAGCAAAGCCTCGATGAAGTAGAAGAAGGAAATGCGAATTGGGTAAAAATTGTTGATGATTTCTACGTAGGATTTGAACCGCGTTTAGAAAAAGCGGAAAAAGAAATGCGTGAAGTGGAAATTAAAGATGAACCAGCTGGGGAAGATTGTGAATTATGTAATCACCCAATGGTCTTTAAAATGGGTAAATATGGGAAATTTATGGCTTGCTCGAATTTCCCAGATTGTCGTAATACAAAACCGATTGTGAAAGAAATCGGTGTTACTTGTCCGAAATGTGATAAAGGTCAAATTATTGAACGTCGTAGTAATAAAAAGAAACGTCTTTTCTATGGGTGCGGTACGTATCCAGAGTGTGACTTTGTATCTTGGGATAAGCCGATTGGCCGTAAATGTCCGAAGTGTGAAGGTATGCTAGTAGAGAAGAAGTTGAAAAAAGGCGTACAAGTACAATGTATTTCGTGTGATTATGAAGAAGAACAACAAATGTGAGCGTAACTGCTCACATTTTTTTCGGGAAGAAAAGGAAAGGTGATAAATATATGACAACACAAGTAGTAAACGTCATTGGCGCAGGTCTTGCAGGAAGTGAAGCAGCTTACCAAATTGCAAAACGTGGTGTCCAAGTAAGATTATACGAAATGAGACCGGTAAGGCAAACGCCAGCTCATCACACAGATAAATTTGCAGAATTAGTATGTAGTAACTCGCTTCGCGCAAACACATTAACAAATGCTGTTGGTGTTATTAAAGAAGAAATGCGTTTAATGGATTCTGTTATTATTCGTGCAGCTGATGAGTGTTCTGTACCAGCAGGAGGGGCTTTAGCGGTAGATCGTCATGAATTTGCAGCAAAAGTAACGGAATATGTGAAAAATCATCCGAACGTAACTGTGGTGAATGAAGAAATCACTGAAATTCCAGAAGGTCCTACTGTTATTGCGACAGGTCCACTTACGTCGCCTGATCTTTCTGCGCAATTAAAAGAATTAACGGGTGAAGACTACTTTTATTTCTATGATGCAGCAGCACCGATTGTTGAGAAAGACAGCATTGATATGAATAAAGTGTATTTAAAATCTCGTTACGATAAAGGTGAAGCGGCATATTTAAACTGTCCAATGACGGAAGAGGAATTTGACCGTTTTTACGAGGCTTTAATCGCTGCTGAAACAGTACCTTTAAAAGAATTTGAAAAAGAAATTTTCTTTGAAGGTTGTATGCCGGTAGAAGTTATGGCAAGTAGAGGAAGACAAACACTAGTATTTGGACCGATGAAACCTGTTGGATTAGAAGATCCAAAAACAGGGAAAACGCCATATGCTGTTGTTCAGTTACGTCAAGATGATGCAGCGGGGACGTTATACAATATCGTAGGTTTCCAAACGCATTTAAAATGGGGACCGCAAAAAGAAGTGTTACAGTTGATTCCGGGACTGGAAAACGCAGAGATTGTACGTTATGGTGTAATGCATCGTAATACGTTTATTAATTCACCTAACTTACTTCGTCCAACATACCAATATAAACAACGTGATGATTTATTCTTCGCTGGTCAAATGACTGGAGTAGAGGGGTATGTTGAATCGGCGGCTTCAGGATTGCTAGCAGGTATCAACGCTGCTCGACTTGTAAAAGGTGAAGAGCCGGTTGTATTGCCACCTGTAACTGCAATGGGAAGTATGGCGAATTATATTACTGCGACAAACGCGAAAAACTTCCAGCCAATGAATGCAAACTTCGGTCTGTTTGCACCGTTAGAGAAGAAAATTAAGAAAAAAGCAGAACGTAATGAAGCCTATGCAGCACGCGCTTTAGAAACGATTCGAAATTTTGTAAATATTTAGTTAAATTTCTTGCAAAGGCTACTAAGTTGTGATACGATTTAGTAGCCTTTATTGAGGTGAATTGTGTGAATGTGAAGAAATTGTTACAATTATTCGTTGGATATTTACAAATTGAAAGAAATTATTCAAAATATACAATTGCAAGTTATCAAAATGATTTAGAACATTTTGTGCAATTTATGGAGCGAGAAGGCATATCCTCTTTTTTAGATATTACATACGCGGATGTTCGTTTGTACTTAACGACGTTGCACGATGAAAAGTTAGCCCGTAAATCTGTCGCAAGAAAAGTATCAAGCTTACGAAGTTTATATCGTTTTTTGATGCGTGAAGGTTATCGGAAGGATAATCCGTTTGCACTTGCGTCACTCCCCAAAAAAGAATTGTCAATCCCAAAGTTTTTATATGCTGAAGAATTAGAGGAATTATTTGAAGTTTCTGATACGGAAACCCCGTTAGGTCAAAGGAATCAAGCTTTATTAGAGTTGATGTATGCGACCGGGATCCGTGTGAGTGAATGTGTCAATTTACAACTTACCGATATTGACTTTGCGGTGGGAACAATTTTAGTAATGGGAAAAGGAAAAAAACAAAGGTATATTCCGTTCGGGAGCTATGCACAAGATGCTTTAATTACTTATATAGAGAACGGGAGAAAACAGTTAGCCAAGAAAACTGAAGAACAATCTCATATGGTATTTTTAAATGCGAAAGGCACGCCGCTGACAAGTCGAGGAGTACGCTATGTATTAAATGAACTCATTAAGAAAGCTTCACTGACAATGCGTATAAGTCCTCATATGTTAAGGCATACATTTGCTACACATATGTTAGATGAAGGGGCAGATTTACGTACTGTACAGGAGCTACTCGGTCATGAAAATTTGTCTACGACACAAATTTATACGCATGTCTCTAAAGAAAGATTGCGTTCTGTCTACATGAAGCATCACCCACGGGCATAAATTGCTTTTAAAGCTATAAAAACATATAAAGGAGTTTTTTCTATGGGAAATTTCCACGCTACAACGATATTTGCAGTTCATCATAATGGAGAATGTGCAATGGCTGGAGATGGCCAGGTGACAATGGGAAATGCTGTTGTAATGAAACATACAGCTCGTAAGGTTCGTAAACTTTTTCAAGGGAAAGTTTTAGCTGGTTTTGCAGGTTCAGTTGCTGATGCATTTACTCTTTTTGAAATGTTTGAAGGGAAATTAGAAGAGTATAATGGAAACTTGCAGCGTGCTGCTGTTGAGATGGCGAAGCAATGGCGCGGTGACAAAATGTTACGTCAGCTAGAAGCGATGCTCATTGTCATGGATAAAACAACGATGCTCCTTGTTTCAGGTACGGGAGAAGTGATTGAACCGGATGATGGTATTTTAGCAATTGGATCTGGCGGAAATTATGCGCTTTCAGCAGGTCGTGCTTTAAAACAATATGCAAGTGAACATTTAACAGCGAAGCAAATTGCGAAAGCGAGTTTAGACATTGCAGGCGATATTTGTGTGTATACAAACCACAATATAATTGTGGAAGAATTGTAGAATCGTAAGGGAGGCATTTTATATGCATTTACATTTTACTCCGCGTCAAATTGTGGAAAAATTAGATCAATACATTATCGGTCAAAAGGATGCGAAGAAAGCGGTTGCTGTAGCTTTAAGAAATCGATACCGCCGAAGTAAATTAGCTGAAAATCTACGTGATGAAATTGCACCTAAAAATATTTTAATGATTGGACCGACAGGTGTTGGTAAAACAGAGGTAGCACGACGAATGGCGAAACTCGTTGGAGCACCTTTTATTAAGGTTGAAGCCACGAAATTTACAGAAGTTGGATATGTAGGTAGAGATGTAGAATCGATGGTACGTGACCTTGTGGAAACGTCAGTTCGCATTGTGAAAGAAGAAATGGTAGTAAAAGTACAAGACAAAGCAGAAGAACAAGCGAACCAACGTCTTGTTGAAATTTTAGTGCCGAGTCCGGAGAAGCAATCTGGATTTAAAAACCCATTAGAAATGCTATTTGGTGGCGCTCAAAATTCGAATCAAACAACAGATTCACAGGAAGATGTTGAAATCGAAAAGAAACGTCAAGATGTGGAAAGAAAGCTTGCTGCAGGACTTCTTGAAGATGAAATTGTATCGATTGAAGTGACTGAACAACAGTCTTCCATGTTCGATATGCTGCAAGGAACTGGCATGGAACAAATGGGGATGAATTTTCAAGATGCATTAGGAAGTTTTATGCCGAAAAAAACAAAAAAACGTAAACTTTCTGTAAAAGAAGCAAGAAAAGTCTTGACAAATGAGGAAGCACAGCGCTTAATTGATATGGATGAAGTTACACAAGAGGCTGTTTATCGTGCTGAACAGCTCGGGATTATTTTTATCGATGAAATTGACAAAATTGCTGGTAAGCAGTCGAATAGTGTAGATGTATCACGTGAAGGTGTGCAACGTGACATTTTACCAATTGTAGAAGGATCAAATGTTGCGACAAAATACGGATCAGTAAAAACGGATTATATTTTATTCGTTGCAGCTGGAGCGTTTCATATGTCTAAACCGTCAGATTTGATTCCGGAATTACAAGGGAGATTTCCGATTCGAGTAGAATTAACAAAATTATCGACGGATGATTTTGTTAAAATATTAATCGAGCCTGATAATGCGTTAATTAAACAATATATTGCTTTATTAGCGACTGAAGGTATAGAAATTGAATTTTCAGACGAAGCTATTCGTAAGATTGCTGAGATTGCTTATCAAGTTAATCAGGATACAGATAATATTGGAGCAAGAAGACTTCATACGATTATGGAGAAGCTCCTTGAAGATTTATCGTTTGAAGCATCTGAAATTACGTTAGAGAAAATAACGATAACGCCTCAATACGTTGAGGAAAAATTAGCAACGATTGCTAAAAATAAAGATGTGAGCCAGTTTATTTTGTAATAGTGTCATCAGGTGACTCGCCCTAGTTTCCAAGTGATGAAAAAATATGTGAGTAACATGTAGGAGGAACTTTTGAAATGGAATTATTAGCAAAAACAAGAAAATTAAATGCGTTATTACAGAGCGCAGCAGGAAAGCCTGTAAACTTTAGAGAAATGTCTGACACAATGTGTGAAGTAATCGAAGCGAACGTATTCGTAGTAAGCCGTCGTGGTAAATTACTAGGTTATGCAATTCACCAACAAATCGAGAATGAGCGTATGAAACAAATGCTTGCAGAGCGTCAATTCCCAGAAGAGTATACACAAAGCTTATTCAACATTACAGAAACATCTTCAAACTTAGATGTAAACAGTGCTTACACAGCATTCCCAGTAGAAAATAAAGAATTATTTGGTCAAGGCTTAACTACAATCGTACCGATCGTTGGTGGCGGTGAGCGTCTAGGTACATTAGTTTTAGCTCGTCTTGGTCAAGAGTTCTTAGATGATGATTTAATTCTTGCTGAGTACAGCTCAACTGTTGTAGGTATGGAAATTTTACGTGAAAAAGCAGAAGAAATTGAAGAAGAAGCACGTAGCAAAGCTGTTGTTCAAATGGCGATCAGCTCATTATCTTACAGTGAGTTAGAAGCAATCGAGCACATCTTCGAAGAATTAAACGGAACAGAAGGTTTACTTGTTGCAAGTAAAATTGCTGACCGCGTAGGAATCACTCGTTCGGTAATCGTAAATGCACTTCGTAAATTAGAAAGTGCTGGTGTAATTGAGTCGCGTTCTTTAGGTATGAAAGGAACATACATTAAAGTACTAAACGACAAATTCTTACATGAACTTGCTAAATTAAAAACAAACTAATTTATAAAACTCTTCTCATTTTTTGAGGAGAGTTTTTTGTATAACAGATTGATGTTGTTCGTACATAGCGTCATAATCGCATTTTTTTGAAAGGCCATGAATTGCATTTCACTTTTTTTGCTTAAAAGAAATGTAGGTTGGTAATACTAGAATTCGAGTATGAACAAAGAAAGTTTTACATTGTTCGCATTTTCGACTTGATTGTAATATTTCAGTATGATATAGTAAGCAGTGGTGTCAGTACAAAGTACACACGTTTACTGATTTAAGTGTTGGTGCTACGTTTGTAGTTTCGCTTAGAGATGAAGTAAACGGAGGATATCAAAAACCATTTAGGAGGAACTATATTATGTCAGTAATTTCTATGAAGCAATTGCTTGAAGCTGGTGTTCATTTCGGACATCAAACTCGTCGTTGGAACCCAAAAATGAAGCGTTACATTTTCACAGAGCGTAACGGTATCTACATCATCGACTTACAAAAAACTGTGAAAAAAGTTGAGGAAGCTTTCAAAGTTATGCGTGACATCGCTGCTGAAGGCGGAGACATCTTATTCGTAGGTACTAAAAAACAAGCACAAGAAGCTATTAAAGAAGAAGCAACTCGTGCTGGTATGTACTTCGTTAACCAACGTTGGTTAGGTGGAACTTTAACTAACTTCCAAACAATCCAAAAGCGTATCAAGCGTCTTAAAGACATCGAAAGAATGCAAGAAGATGGTACTTTCGAAGTACTACCTAAGAAAGAAGTTGTTCAACTTAAAAAAGAGTTAGAGCGTCTTGAGAAATTCTTAGGCGGTATTAAAGATATGAAAGGTCTTCCAAGTGCATTATTCGTAGTAGACCCTCGTAAAGAGCGTATTGCAGTTGCTGAAGCACGCAAATTACACATTCCAATCATCGGTATCGTTGATACAAACTGTGATCCAGACGAAATCGATCACGTTATCCCAGCGAACGATGATGCAATTCGTGCTGTAAAACTTCTTACATCTAAAATGGCAGACGCGATCCTTGAAGCAAAACAAGGTGAAGAAACTGTTACTGCGTAACAAAGTTGGAAAGGTGATAAGGGGTTCGGCCTTTTATCACCTTTTTTAAGGTATAAACACCTTTATAAAAGGTATAAATACATATTTTAGGAGGATGAAAAGTATGGCAATCACTGCACAAATGGTAAAAGAATTACGTGAAAAAACTGGCGCAGGTATGATGGACTGCAAAAAAGCTTTAACAGAAACTAACGGCGACATGGAGAAGGCAATTGACTTCTTACGTGAAAAAGGTATCGCGAAAGCTGCTAAAAAAGCAGACCGCATCGCTGCTGAAGGTTTAACTTTCATCGAAACAAACGGTAACGACGGTTTAATCTTAGAATTAAACTCTGAAACTGATTTCGTTGCGAAAAACGAAGGTTTCCAAACATTAATTAAAGAATTAGCTGCTCACCTATTAGCTAAGAAGCCTGCTAACGTTGAAGAAGCTATGGCTCAAACAATGGAAAACGGTAAAAAAGTTGAAGAGCACATCAACGAAGCAATCGCTAAAATTGGTGAAAAGCTTACACTTCGTCGTTTCGAAATCGTATCAAAAACTGATGCAGATGCATTCGGTGCTTACCTACACATGGGTGGACGCATTGGTGTTCTAACAGTTCTTGAAGGTTCTACTGATGAAGCGGCTGCTAAAGACGTAGCAATGCACATCGCTGCAGTTAACCCAAAATACATCGATCGTGATGCTGTAACAGCTGAAGAAGTTGAGCATGAGCGTCAAGTATTAACACAACAAGCATTAAACGAAGGCAAGCCTGAAAAAATCGTTGCAAAAATGGTTGAAGGCCGTCTAGGCAAATTCTTCGAAGAGATTTGCTTACTTGACCAAGCATTCGTTAAAAACCCTGATATGAAAGTTCGTCAATTCGTTGAGTCTAAAGGCGCAACATTAAAAGGATTCGTTCGCTACGCTGTTGGTGAAGGTATCGAAAAACGCGAAGACAACTTTGCTGAAGAAGTAATGAACCAAGTAAAAGGTAGTAACTAATACAGATTAGGGAACACATTGTGTTCCCTTTTTTAAAATAAAGATGTAAGCAATTGGAGGTTCATTATGAGTAAACCGAAATATAATCGTGTCGTTTTAAAGCTGAGTGGAGAAGCTTTAGCTGGCGAGCAAGGATTTGGAATCAACCCAGCTGTTATTAAGTCAGTTGCGGAACAAGTGAAAGAAATTGCAGAACTAGATGTAGAGGTTGCTGTTGTTGTTGGCGGCGGTAACATTTGGCGTGGAAAAATTGGAAGTGAGATGGGCATGGATCGTGCAGGAGCGGATTACATGGGCATGTTAGCGACAGTTATGAATTCATTAGCTCTTCAAGATAGCTTGGAGAACATCGGAATTCAAACTCGCGTACAAACTTCAATTGAAATGCGTCAAGTGGCAGAGCCTTACATTCGTCGTAAAGCAGTTCGTCACTTAGAGAAAAAACGTGTTGTTATCTTTGCAGCAGGTACTGGTAACCCATACTTCTCTACAGATACAACGGCAGCATTACGTGCAGCGGAAATTGAAGCTGACGTAATTTTAATGGCGAAAAACAATGTGGATGGCGTATATAATGCAGATCCATCTATTGACCCAACAGCTACGAAATACGAAACACTTACTTACTTAGATGTATTAAAAGAAGGTTTAGGTGTAATGGATTCTACAGCTTCTTCTCTATGTATGGATAATGATATTCCATTAATTGTATTCTCAGTTATGGAAAAAGGGAATATTAAACGTGCCGTGTTAGGCGAAAATATCGGAACAGTTGTAAGGGGGAAATAAATATGGGACAACAAGTATTGAAGTCTGCAAATGAAAAAATGGAAAAAGCGGTTGCTGCTTATTCACGCGAATTAGCAACAGTTCGCGCTGGTCGTGCAAACGCGTCTGTATTAGATAAAGTACAAGTTGATTACTATGGTGCACCAACACCAGTTGTGCAATTAGCGAACATTACAGTTCCAGAAGCACGTTTACTTGTAATTCAACCGTATGATAAAACTTCTATCGGTGATATCGAAAAAGCAATTTTAAAAGCAGATTTAGGCTTAAACCCTTCTAATGATGGAACTGTAATTCGTATTGCATTCCCTGCATTAACAGAAGAGCGTCGTCGTGATCTTGTAAAAGTTGTGAAAAAATATGCTGAAGAAGCAAAAGTTGCTGTTCGTAACGTACGTCGTGACGGTAACGATGATCTTAAGAAGCTTGAAAAAGCTGGCGAGATTACAGAAGACGATTTAAGAGGATATACTGAAGATATCCAAAAAGAAACAGATAAATATATTGCAAAAGTTGACGAAATCGCAAAAAACAAAGAAAAAGAAATCATGGAAGTGTAATAGCGATACTTTCGCAAATATGACCCTCTTCTTAAGGGGGTCTTTTTACACTTTTAGGCATACGTCTGCTTGTTGGAGGGTATGAATGATGTTTAAAAACTTTCCTTTTTTTAAAGGTAAAAAGGACACATCGTTTGATCATCTCGTTGAAGAAGTGAAAAAAGGATACATCCCAGAACATATTGCCATTATTATGGATGGTAATGGAAGGTGGGCAAAGAGGAGAGCGATGCCTCGTATTGCGGGACATCATGAAGGCATGCAAGTTGTAAAGAAAATCACAAAATTTGCAAGCAAACTTAATGTGAAAGTATTAACTCTTTATGCTTTTTCAACTGAGAACTGGAAAAGACCAAAAAAGGAAGTTGATTATTTAATGAAGCTTCCAGAAGAATTTTTAGGTACATTTTTACCAGAATTGATTGAAGAGAACGTACAAGTCCGTGTAATAGGGCAACAAGATCGTCTTCCTACGCATACACGCAGAGCGATGGAGAAGGCCATGGAAGAGACGAAAGAGAATACGGGATTAATTCTGAATTTCGCGTTAAACTATGGAAGTCGAGATGAAATCGTTTCTGCTGTGCAACATATGATGAAAGATAGTGAGGAAGGAAAAGTTCGTGTTGAAGATGTAAGCGAAGAAATGCTTTCTTCCTACCTAATGACGAGTTCTTTACCTGACCCAGAATTGTTAATCCGTACGAGCGGAGAGCTACGTATTAGTAATTTCATGTTATGGCAAATTGCATATTCGGAATTTTGGTTTACAGATGTGTATTGGCCAGATTTTACCGAGGAACATTTGCTAAATGCGATTACAGACTTTCAGCATAGAGGGCGCAGATTCGGAGGCGTGTAGAAAGAGAGGGTTTGGTAGTGAAACAGAGAATTATTACTGGAGTGGTTGCTGCCGCGCTATTCATTCCCATCGTAATTTACGGTGGCGTGCCTTTTACGGTTTTAGTGTATGCACTTGCTTCTATAGGTTTATATGAATTAATTCGTATGAATAAGCTTACGCTTATTTCAGTACCAACAGTTTTAGCTGCAGTATTATTATGGATTATTTTAATTCCAAGTAGTGCATCAGAACTGTTTACTTGGATTGGATTAGGTAAATTAGAAATCACATTTGTGATTGTTCTATTACTTTTATCATATACAGTCCTTTCTAAGAATACATTTACTTTTGATAATGCTTCATTTTTACTAATGGCGACAACATATGTTGCAATGGGATTCTTATATTTGAATGAAACGAGAATTTTAGGAATTAAATATGTGTTTTGCGCATTATTTGTTATATGGGCTACTGATTCAGGTGCATATTTCGTAGGAAAAGCATTAGGAAAAAGAAAATTATGGCCAGAAATTAGTCCAAATAAAACGATTGAAGGTTCATTAGGCGGCATCGTTTGTGGAATTATTGTGGCGCTTGTTTACAACATGTTCTTCCCAGTGGAATCGAATGTAGTAATTTTAATTGTGCTGACAATTATCATTTCTATTTTTGGACAAATTGGTGATTTAGTACAATCTGCATTTAAACGTCATTATGGCGTAAAAGATTCAGGTACAATTTTACCTGGACATGGTGGTATATTAGATCGAACAGATAGTTGGTTATTCGTTTTACCAATTCTCTACTTCTTATTACAATACAATTAATAAATGAACGAGGGGTTGGAGTCATGAAAAACATTAGTTTATTAGGTGCAAGCGGATCAATTGGTACACAAACTTTAGATGTATTACGCTCGCACCCAGACCAATTCCGTCTCGTTGCTTTTTCTGTAGGGAAAAATATTGACTACGCAGTAAAGGTCATTCAAGAATTTTCTCCGCAAATTGTCTCTGTGCAAAGAGAGGAAGATGTTTTAAAATTACAAGCTGTCTCTGGTAATACAAAAATTGTATATGGTAGTGAAGGACTTTTAGAAGTAGCATTACATCCAGATGCGGAGATAGTAGTAAATGCTGTTGTAGGTAGCGTAGGGTTGTTACCGACACTTCGTGCAATTGAGGCGAAAAAAACAATTGGAATTGCAAACAAAGAAACGTTAGTAACTGCAGGGCATCTTGTAATGGAAGCAGCGCGAAAACATAATGTTTCGTTACTTCCAGTAGACAGTGAACATTCAGCTATTTTTCAATGCTTGAATGGTGAAAATGAAAAAAGAATTTCTCGACTAATTATAACGGCTTCTGGTGGAAGTTTCCGTGATAAAACGAGAGATGAATTGCATCATGTGACCGTAGAAGATGCGCTTCGACATCCAAACTGGTCAATGGGTTCGAAAATTACAATTGATTCTGCTACAATGATGAATAAGGGGCTAGAAGTAATTGAAGCACATTGGCTTTTCGGTATCCCTTATGAGCAAATCGATGTTGTTTTACATAAAGAAAGTATTATTCATTCTATGGTTGAATTTGAAGATCGTAGTGTGATGGCACAGCTTGGCTCACCTGATATGCGAGTGCCAATTCAATACGCACTTACATATCCTGATCGATTGCCTCTTTCAGACACAAAGCAGTTAAATTTATGGGAAATGGGTACATTGCATTTTGAGAAAATGAATCAAGAACGTTTCCGTTGCTTGCGCTTTGCGTATGAAGCTGGAAAAACAGGTGGAAGTATGCCAGCTGTAATGAATGCAGCGAATGAAGTAGCTGTTGAAGCTTTTTTACAAAAGAGAATTGGTTTCTTAACAGTGGAAGACCTCATTGAAAAAGCAATGAACCATCACAATGTCATTGCACGTCCAAGCTTAGAGGAAATTCTGGAAATTGATGCAGCCACAAGACGGTTTGTGATGGAACAAATTTAGCAAAGGTGGTATGGAATTGAATACAGCGATTGCCTTTATATTAATTTTCGGTGCACTCGTATTTTTCCATGAGCTAGGGCATCTATATTTCGCAAAACGAGCAGGTATTTTATGCCGTGAGTTTGCGATTGGTTTTGGTCCGAAAATATTCTCATTTGAAAAGAATGAAACGGTGTATACGATTCGATTACTGCCCCTTGGCGGCTATGTAAGAATGGCTGGCGAGGATGCAGATACAGTTGAGTTAAAGCCAGGGAAAAAGGTTGGCCTTGTATTAAACGAAAAAGACGAAGTTGTAAAATTAGTTTTTGATGGATATGAAAAGTATCCAAATGTTCGCGTTATTGAAGTCGAACAATCTGATTTAGAGCATAATTTAACAATTTCGGGTTATGAAGAGTACGAGGAAGAGCTTCAAACATTCCGAGTGAATGAGAAGGCTCGTATTATTACTGCCGGTGAAGAAATTCAAATTGCTCCGTATAATAGACAGTTTGGCTCTAAGAAATTAGGTCAACGTGCTTTAACGATCTTTGCGGGTCCTGCAATGAACTTCATTTTAGCATTTGTTATTTTTGTGATTCTTGGATTTGTACAAGGTGTTCCTGTTGACAAACCAATGGTCGGAAAAGTGATGGAGAATAGTGCAGCAGAGCAAGCTGGATTAAAAGAAAATGATACAATTCAAGCTATTGATGGGAAAAACACAAGTACATGGAAAGATGTTGTTACCATTGTACGTGAAAACCCGAATAAAGAACTTACGTTACAAGTAAAGCGTGATAGTGAACAGTTTAATGTGAAAGTAACGCCAACGCTTGATAAAGAAGGTAAAGAAGAAATTGGTAGAATTGGTGTTTACACTCCAGTAGAGAAAACAGTAATGGGTTCGATTAAATCAGGTTTTGAACAAACATATTATTGGACGAAACTAATTTTTGAATCTCTTGTGAAATTAGTAACGGGTCAATTCTCTATTAATGAGTTGTCAGGTCCAGTAGGAATTTATAATCTTACAGATCAAGTGGTAGATTATGGATTTACGCGTGTATTAAATTTAGCAGCCGTTTTAAGTATTAACCTTGGTTTATTTAATTTACTACCAGTTCCTGCTTTAGACGGTGGACGTTTGTTCTTCTTCTTAATTGAGGCATTGCGTGGGAAACCAATTGATCGCCAAAAAGAAGGAATGGTTCACTTTATTGGTTTTGCATTATTAATGTTACTTATGTTAGTTGTAACTTGGAATGACATTCGTAAGTTTTTCTTGTAAAATAAAGTGAAACTTATAATGAAATAGAGCTCGTAGAATAAAATCCCTCACCTAACTCGAGGTGAGGGGTTTTCCTGCGTGTAAGAGTAAAATGAAGAGGTGCGAATAAATGAAACAAAGTATGGTATTCAGTCCTACATTACGTGAAGTTCCAGCTGATGCGGAGATTAAGAGTCATCAGTTATTACTTCGTGCAGGTTTTATGCGTCAAAATGCTTCTGGTATTTATAGTTTTCTACCATTTGGATTAAAAGTACTACACAAAGTAGAACGTATCGTTCGAGAAGAAATGGAGCGCGCAGGTGCTGTAGAATTATTAATGCCAGCGATGCAAGCTGCAGAATTATGG
Organism: Bacillus cereus group sp. Bc061; assembly: GCF_027715825.1. Lineage (NCBI taxonomy): Bacteria > Bacillati > Bacillota > Bacilli > Caryophanales > Bacillaceae > Bacillus > Bacillus cereus group sp. Bc061. The sequence goes on along the minus strand of NZ_JAQFTZ010000002.1, from coordinate 129,510 downwards.
CAAGAGTCAGGTCGTTGGTATTCTTACGGATCTGAATTAATGCGTATGAAAGATCGTAACGCTCGTGAATTTGCATTAGGAGCGACACATGAAGAAGTAATTACGGATCTTGTACGTGATGAAGTGAAATCGTATAAAAAATTACCGTTAACATTATATCAAATTCAAACAAAATTCCGTGATGAACAAAGACCTCGTTTCGGTTTATTACGTGGAAGAGAGTTTCTAATGAAAGATGCATACTCTTTCCATGCTACGCAAGAGAGCTTAGATGAAGTGTACGATCGCTTATACAAAGCATACTCTAACATCTTTGCTCGTTGTGGCTTGAATTTCCGTGCGGTTATTGCTGATTCTGGAGCAATGGGTGGAAAAGATACACATGAATTTATGGTATTATCTGATGTTGGTGAAGATACAATTGCATACTCTGATACATCTGATTATGCAGCGAACATCGAAATGGCTCCTGTTGTAGCTACGTATACGAAGAGTGACGAAGCAGAAAAAGAGCTTGAAAAAGTAGCAACACCAGACCAAAAAGCAATTGAAGAAGTATCTGCATTCTTAAACATCGAAGCTGAAAAGTGCATTAAGTCTATGGTATTTAAAGTAGATGAGAAATTAGTAGTGGTACTTGTTCGTGGTGATCATGAAGTAAACGATGTAAAAGTGAAAAATGTATACGGTGCTTCCGTTGTTGAGCTTGCCTCTCATGAAGAAGTAAAAGAATTATTAAATTGTGAAGTTGGTTCATTAGGTCCAATTGGTGTAACAGGTGATATCGAAATTATTGCTGATCACGCTGTAGCATCAATTGTCAACGGATGTTCAGGAGCGAACGAAGAAGGATTCCATTATGTAAATGTAAATCCAGAACGTGACTTTAAAGTAAATCAATATACGGATTTACGATTCATTCAAGAAGGAGACCAATCTCCAGACGGAAACGGAACAATTCTTTTCGCACGCGGAATTGAAGTTGGTCATGTATTTAAATTAGGAACTCGTTATAGTGAAGCAATGAACGCAACATTCCTAGATGAAAACGGAAAAACACAACCACTTATTATGGGTTGTTACGGCATTGGTGTGTCTCGTACAGTGGCAGCAATTGCAGAGCAGTTTAATGATGAGAACGGTTTAGTTTGGCCAAAAGCTGTTGCACCGTTCCATGTGCATGTAATTCCAGTGAATATGAAGTCTGATGCACAACGTGAAATGGGTGAAAACATCTACAACTCATTACAAGAGCAAGGATATGAAGTATTACTAGATGATCGTGCAGAACGTGCAGGTGTTAAATTTGCTGATGCTGATTTATTCGGCCTTCCAGTTCGCGTGACAGTTGGTAAAAAAGCAGACGAAGGTATTGTAGAAGTGAAAGTACGTGCTACAGGTGAGTCTGAAGAAGTAAAAGTAGAAGAACTTCAAACATATATTGCTAATATTTTAAAATAGGAAGAGGTACCTCGTAATGAGGTACCTTCTCTTTCTTTGTAAACGTATTTTGTAAAAGAAGAAGGGAGAAATCTTTCTTTGTAGTACGTTTCAATTTATAATAGCAAATGGAAGGAGAGTGCTTATGTCTTTAACAAATGAACAAAAAGAGCGATTTCAAATTTTGCTCCAGCAGTTGCAAATACCAGACGACCTTATAAATCAATATTTACAAGGCGGTGGTATTGAAAGGCTCGTTATCGATAAAGCGAATAAAAGTTGGCATTTTAATTTACAAGTGCCACGTATTTTGCCTACAGAATTATATGAATTGCTAGAAACAAAGCTTAAGCAATCATTTTCTCATATTGCAAGAACAACATTTGCATTAGAAACAGAGAACAAACAATTTACTGAAGAAGAAGTGAGGGCGTATTGGCCACTTTGTACGGAACGAATTACATTTTCACCTATGTTTGCTTATTTAAAGAAGCAGCTTCCGCAGGTCAATGGAGTGAAGTTACTTATAAATGTGAATAATGAGCTGGAATCTACTGCTTTAAAGAAAAACGTTGCGAAACCAGTAGGGGATCAATACGAGGCTTTTGGATTCCCGCGTTTCCAGTTAGACACACATATACAGCAAAATACAGAAGAAATGCAAAAGTTTCGTGAGCAAACGCAGCAAGAAGACCGCGAGCGTGTTATACAAGCTATGGAAGAAATGGCGAAGAAGCAAGCTGAAGAAAGCAGCGTTGTGCATGAAGGGCCGATCACACTCGGGTATCTTATTAAGCCAGATGAAGAGATTACACCAATGCGAGAAATTCAAGATGAAGAAAGAAGAAAAACAGTTCAAGGATATGTCTTCCATGTGGAAACGAAAGAGCTTCGTAGTGGACGTACGTTATTAACTTTAAAAATAACGGATTATACAGATTCGATTATGATCAAAATGTTCTCACGTGATAAAGAAGATATTCCAATGCTACAATCCTTGAAAAAAGGAATGTGGGTGAAGGCTCGTGGTTCTGTTCAAAATGATACATTTGTTCGAGATTTAGTAATGATTGCAAATGATATTAATGAAATAACAGGACCGTCTCGTAAAGATAAAGCACCAGAAGGCGAAAAACGAGTAGAGCTCCATCTTCACACGCCAATGAGTCAAATGGATGCTGTTACTCCAGTTTCTAAGCTTGTTGCTCAAGCTGGTAAATGGGGGCATGAGGCTATTGCCATTACAGACCATGCTGTTGCACAGTCATTCCCAGAAGCATATTCAGCTGGGAAAAAAGCCGGAATTAAAGTTATATATGGTGTGGAAGCAAACTTAGTGAATGACGGTGTACCAATAGCGTATAACGAAGCGCATCGTTTACTTGCAGAGGAAACGTATGTTGTTTTCGACGTTGAGACGACAGGTTTATCAGCTGTATATGATACAGTTATTGAGTTAGCTGCTGTAAAAGTAAAAGGCGGCGAAATTATTGACCGCTTTGAATCTTTTGCAAATCCGCACCAACCATTATCGGCAACGATCATTGAATTAACAGGTATTACAGATGATATGTTAACCGACGCACCAGAAGTGGACGAAGTGTTTAAAAAGTTTGAAGAATGGATGGGCGACCATACACTTGTTGCTCATAACGCAAGCTTCGATATGGGCTTTATTAACGTAGGATTTAAAAAAGCTGGTTTAGAAAAAACAAAAAATCCAGTAATAGATACGTTAGAGCTTGCACGATTCTTATTCCCAGAAATGAAAAATCACCGTTTAAATACGTTGTGTAAAAAGATGGACATTGAATTAACTCAGCATCACCGTGCGATTTATGATACAGAAGCAACGGGATACTTACTAGTGAAAATGTTAAAAGATGTAATTGAAAAAGGTTTTGAATATCACGATCAATTAAACGATAGTATGGGACAAGGGGATGCATATAAGCGCGGGCGTCCAAGTCATATGACATTACTTGCTACATCGGATGTTGGATTGAAAAATTTATATAAACTTGTTTCATATTCTCATTTAAATTACTTTTACCGTGTACCACGAGTACCAAGATCACTATTAAAAAAGTATCGTGAAGGTATTTTAGTAGGAACGGCTTGTGATAAAGGTGAAGTGTTTGAGGCGATGATGCAAAAAGCTCCTGAAGAGGTAGAAGAAATTGCGCAGTTCTACGATTACATTGAAGTAATGCCACCAGAAGTGTTACGTCATTTAGTAGAGCGTGAACTCGTTCGAGATGAGGGACAATTAAAAACAATTATTTCTAACTTAGTAAAACTAGGTGAGACGTTAGATAAACCAGTTGTGGCTACAGGAAACGTGCATTACTTAAATCCAGAAGATGCAATGTATCGTAAAATTTTAGTAAGTTCACAGGGTGGAGCGAATCCGTTAAACCGACATTCATTACCACCTGTACATTTCCGTACAACGGATGAAATGTTAGAGTGTTTCTCATTTTTAGGTGAAGACGTAGCGAAAGAAATAGTCGTAACGAATACACAAAAGATTGCATCATTAATTGGTGATGTTCATCCAGTAAAAGATGATCTATATACACCGAAAATTGAAGGTGCAGATGATGAAACGCGTGATATGAGTTATAAAATGGCGCGTAGCATTTATGGTGAAGAGTTACCTGAAATTGTAGAAGCGCGTTTAGAAAAAGAATTAAAAAGTATCATCGGGCATGGATTCGCCGTAATTTATTTAATTTCACATAAGCTTGTGAAAAAATCGTTAGTAGACGGATATCTAGTAGGTTCGCGTGGATCGGTAGGTTCATCATTCGTTGCAACGATGATGGAAATTACAGAAGTAAATCCATTACCACCACACTATGTATGTCCGAAATGTAAGCAATCAGAATTCTTTAATGATGGTTCTGTAGGTTCTGGTTTTGACTTACCGGATAAAGAATGTCCAACTTGTAATATTCCATATGTAAAAGATGGACATGACATTCCGTTCGAAACGTTCCTTGGATTTAAAGGAGATAAGGTACCCGATATCGATTTGAATTTCTCCGGGGAATACCAACCACGTGCCCATAACTATACGAAAGTACTATTCGGTGAAGATTATGTATATCGTGCAGGAACGATTGGTACAGTTGCGGAAAAAACTGCTTATGGATATGTAAAAGGTTATGCAAATGATCATAACTTAACAATTCGAAATGCAGAAATTGACCGCTTAGTAGCAGGATGTACCGGTGTAAAACGTACAACAGGGCAGCATCCAGGTGGTATTATCGTTGTGCCAGATTATATGGACATTTTTGATTTCTCACCAATACAGTATCCAGCAGATTCAATAGGTGCTGAGTGGAGAACAACACACTTTGACTTCCACTCTATTCATGATAATTTACTGAAGCTTGATATACTAGGACACGATGATCCGACAGTTATTCGTATGTTACAAGATTTAAGTGGTATTGATCCAAAAACAATCCCAACGGACGATCCAGAAGTAATGAAAATTTTCTCAGGGCCAGAATCGTTAGGCGTAACGGAAGAACAAATTAACTGTAAAACAGGTACACTTGGTATACCAGAGTTTGGTACGAAATTCGTAAGACAGATGTTAGAAGAGACGAAACCGACGACGTTCTCAGAGTTAGTCCAAATTTCTGGATTATCACATGGTACGGACGTATGGCTTGGTAATGCAAACGAGTTAATTTATAACGGTACATGTACGCTGAGTGAAGTTATCGGTTGTCGTGATGACATCATGGTATATTTAATCTATCAAGGTTTAGACCCATCATTAGCCTTCAAAATCATGGAGTCAGTACGTAAAGGTAAAGGTGTACCAGAAGAATGGGAAGAGGACATGAAAAGTAATAATGTACCAGGTTGGTATATTGATTCATGTAAGAAGATTAAGTACATGTTCCCGAAAGCCCATGCGGCTGCTTACGTACTTATGGCTGTGCGTATCGCATACTTTAAAGTACATTTCGCGCTTTTATTCTATGCGGCATACTTTACGGTTCGTGCAGATGACTTTGACGTAGAAGCGATGGCAAAAGGTTCAGCATCTATACGTGCAAGAATTGATGAAATTGCGCAAAAAGGTTTAGATGCAGCACCGAAAGAGAAGAGTTTATTGACTGTACTAGAAATGACACTTGAAATGTGTGAGCGTGGATACTCATTCCAAAAGGTGGATTTATATCGCTCACATGCAACAGACTTTATTATTGATGGAGACTCATTAATCCCTCCATTTAATGCGGTGCCTGGTCTTGGTACAAACGCAGCTTTAAGTATTGTGGAAGCACGCAAAAATGGAGAATTCTTATCAAAAGAAGACTTGCAGCAGCGTAGTAAGGTTTCGAAAACAATTATTGAGTATTTAGATAGTCAAGGTTGTTTAGGTGATTTGCCGGATCAAAACCAGTTATCGCTGTTCTGATAGGTAGGAAAAGTCTTTGCAAATCAACATTTGGTATGGTATACTATTAACCGAGATAACCATGTCATGTATATTGTGTGAAAAGAAGAGTGGGGAAACCCACTCTTTCGTGTTACTATCTACATTTTATTGATGTGGAGAGGTAAGAAATTTCTGTCGTATATACATATTTTGTTACAAGTTTTACTTCTTAAATTTGGTAATACTAAGACAGATATTCCCTGCTTAACGGCAGGGGCTTTTGTTAGCTAACGAGAAAGAATAAGATAGACCGTTCTATGGACGGGGTCTTTTCTTGTGAATGGTACATGGCGGCAGGAAGGAGGCTGTTTATGGATAAGAAAGTCACAGAAGTTGTAGAAGCATTTGCGCAGCCAATTGTTGAAGAGTTAAATCTTGAACTTGTAGATGTAGAGTATGTGAAAGAAGGACAAGACTGGTTCTTACGCGTATTCATCGATTCTGAAAAGGGAGTCGACATTGAAGAATGCGGTGCGGTGAGTGAACGTTTAAGCGAAGCTTTAGATAAAGAGGATCCAATTCCTCATCTTTACTTTTTGGATGTGTCATCTCCTGGAGCAGAACGTCCATTAAAGAAAGAGAAAGACTTCCAGCAAGCGGTAGGAAAACAAGTGGCAATTAAAACATATGAGCCGATTGATGGTGAAAAGATGTTTGAAGGAAAAATGCTTTCCTACGATGGTACTACAATTACACTATTATTAACAATTAAAACACGTAAAAAAGAAATCCAAATTCCAATGGACAAAGTTGCAAATGCGCGACTTGCTGTTACGTTTTAGTTAGAAGGGGGATCTTCATGAGCACTGAGTTGTTAGATGCCTTGCTCGTATTAGAGTCAGAAAAAGGAATTAGCAAAGATATTATTATTGATGCGATTGAAGCAGCGTTAATCTCTGCTTATAAACGCAATTTTAACCAAGCACAAAACGTTCGTGTGAGCTTTAACCCACAAGTGGGAACAATCCAAGTTTTAGCACGTAAAGACGTTGTTGATAATGTGTTTGATCCACGTCTTGAAATTTCTGTTGAAGAAGCAAGACAAATTAATCCAAACTATCAAGATGGTGACGTACTAGAAATTGAAGTAACACCAAAAGATTTCGGTCGTATTGCAGCACAAACTGCAAAACAAGTTGTAACACAACGAGTGCGTGAAGCTGAGCGTGGTGTTATTTACTCTGAGTTTAGTGACCGTGAAGAAGATATCATGGTTGGTATCGTACAACGTCAAGATGCTCGTTTCATCTATGTAAGCTTAGGAAAAGTAGAAGCTTTATTACCTGTAAGTGAGCAAATGCCAAACGAACAATACAAACCACATGATCGTATTCGCGTATTCATTACGAAAGTAGAAAAAACAACAAAAGGACCACAAATTTACGTATCACGTACACATCCTGGTCTTTTAAAACGTTTATTCGAAATGGAAGTTCCTGAAATCTATGATGGAACGGTTGAAATTCGTTCTGTAGCACGTGAGGCAGGAGATCGTTCTAAAATCTCTGTACATGCAGAGAACATTGATGTGGATCCAGTAGGTTCTTGTGTAGGACCGAAAGGACAACGTGTACAACGCATTGTAGACGAACTAAAAGGTGAAAAGATTGACATCGTTCGCTGGTCAAATGATCCAGTAGAATATGTTGCCAATGCTTTAAGCCCATCACAAGTTGTGAAAGTACTTGTAGATGAAGAAGAAAAAGCAACAACAGTTGTTGTTCCAGACCACCAACTGTCATTAGCTATCGGTAAACGTGGACAAAATGCACGTCTTGCAGCTAAATTAACAGGTTGGAAAATTGATATTAAGAGTGAGTCTGATGCGAAACAACTTGGTATTGTAACAGAAGAAGATAGCGTAGTCGCATTCGGATTCGATTCTGTTGAAGACGAAATCGAATAGAGGTGATGAGTATGAGCAATCGAAAAGTTCCGTTACGAAAATGTGTTGCAACGCAAGAAATGAAATCAAAACGAGAGCTCGTTCGCATTGTTCGTTCCAAAGAGGGAGAAGTGTCTATTGATTTAACTGGAAAGAAATCAGGACGAGGTGCTTATTTATCAAAAGATAAAGAAAGCATTCTTCAAGCTCAAAAGAAAAATGTTTTGGAACATCATCTAAAAGCGAAAATCGACAGTTCTCTTTATGAAGAACTTCTTGAGCTTGTTGAGAAGGAGTCGAAATAAGTGTCCGATTGGAAATCGTTTTTAGGACTAGCAAACCGGGCTCGAAAAATTATTTCGGGTGAAGAACTCGTTTTAAAGGAAGTACGAAGTGGCAAGGCAAAACTTGTGTTGCTATCTGAGGATGCGTCAGTAAATACTACAAAGCGTATCACGGATAAAACGACGTACTACAACGTACCAATGAGAAAGGTCGAAAATCGACAACAATTAGGGCATGCGATTGGGAGAGATGAGCGAGTCGTTGTAGCTGTGTTAGATGAAGGCTTTGCGAAAAAGCTGCGTAGCATGCTCGATACAAATTACCGGGGGTGAAGGTATGAGTAAAATTCGAGTGCATGAATATGCGAAAAAACATAATATCTCAAGTAAAGATCTTATGACAAAACTAAAAGAAATGAATATCGAGGTTTCGAATCATATGACAATGTTAGACGATGAAGTAGTAAACAAATTAGATAATGAGTATCAAGCTGAAAAACCTTCTGTTGCAGATGAGTTTGAAGTAGAAGAAAAAGTTGTTCGTAGTAAAAAGAACAGCAATAAGAAAAAGAAAAAAGGCAAAGGAAATGAAGATAAGCGTCAAGAGAACTTTGCTGGAAGACAACAAACACAAACTGTAGAAACACCAGATAAAATTACTTTCTCTGGAAGTCTTACAGTAGGTGATCTTGCTAAGAAATTAAGCAAAGAGCCATCTGAAATTATTAAAAAGCTCTTCATGCTTGGAATTATGGCAACAATTAACCAAGATTTAGATAAAGATACAATTGAGTTAATTGCTAACGACTACGGTATTGAAGTAGAAGAAGAAGTAATTGTAAGCGAAACTGAGTTTGAAACATTCATCGATGAGCAAGATGATGAAGAGAACTTAAAAGAGCGTCCAGCTGTAGTTACAATCATGGGACACGTTGACCATGGTAAAACAACATTGCTTGACTCTATCCGTAACTCTAAAGTAACTGCTGGTGAAGCGGGTGGAATTACTCAGCATATTGGTGCATACCAAGTTGAAGTAAATGACAAGAAAATTACATTCTTAGATACACCTGGTCACGCGGCGTTTACAACGATGCGTGCTCGTGGTGCACAAGTAACGGATATTACAATCCTTGTTGTTGCAGCTGATGACGGTGTTATGCCACAAACAGTTGAAGCAATTAACCATGCGAAAGCAGCAGGAGTACCAATTATTGTTGCTGTGAATAAAATGGATAAACCAGCTGCGAACCCTGATCGCGTAATGCAAGAACTAACAGAATATGAATTAGTTCCAGAAGCATGGGGCGGAGACACAATTTTCGTACCAATTTCTGCGATTCAAGGCGAAGGAATTGACAACTTACTAGAAATGATTCTTCTTGTAAGTGAAGTAGAAGAGTATAAAGCAAATCCAAACCGCTATGCAACTGGTACTGTAATCGAAGCCCAGCTTGATAAAGGTAAAGGAACTATTGCGACATTACTTGTTCAAAACGGTACGCTTCGAGTAGGAGATCCAATCGTTGTTGGAACTACATTCGGTCGTGTTCGTGCAATGGTAAGTGATATTGGTCGTCGTGTAAAAGTTGCTGGTCCATCAACTCCTGTTGAAATTACAGGTTTAAATGAAGTACCACAAGCAGGAGATCGTTTCATGGCATTCGCTGATGAGAAGAAAGCTCGTCAAATCGGTGAATCACGTGCACAAGAAGCGTTACTTGCTCAACGTGGTGAGAAATCTAAATTAAGCCTTGAAGATTTATTCCAACAAATCCAAGAGGGCGATGTAAAAGAAATTAACTTAATTGTGAAAGCGGACGTACAAGGTTCTGTAGAAGCAATGGCAGCATCACTTCGTAAAATTGATGTTGAAGGTGTTAAAGTTAAAATTATCCATACAGGCGTAGGTGCGATTACAGAATCTGATATCATTTTAGCTTCTGCATCTAATGCAATTGTAATTGGATTTAACGTACGCCCAGATGTAAATGCGAAGCGTACAGCTGAATTAGAGAACGTTGATATTCGTTTACACCGCATTATTTATAAAGTAATCGAAGAGATCGAAGCAGCGATGCAAGGTATGCTAGATCCAGAATTTGAAGAAAAAGTAATCGGTCAAGCTGAAGTACGTCAAACGTTTAAAGTAACAAAAGTTGGAACAATCGCAGGTTGTTACGTAACAGATGGTAAAATTACACGTGATAGCGGCGTGCGTATTATCCGTGATGGTGTGGTAATCTATGAAGGTCAACTTGATACGTTAAAACGTTTCAAAGACGACGTAAAAGAAGTTGCTCAAAACTATGAGTGTGGTATTACAATTGAGAAATACAACGATCTTAAAGAAGGGGACATCATTGAAGCGTACATTATGGAAGAAGTGAAGCGATGATTATCGCTTCTCTCTCATTTGAGTGTATGATTTACGATGTGCATTCTTTAAAAGAGAAACGAGCAATTTTGCAACGGGTGTTAACTCGTGTGAAACAGCGTTATAACGTAGCTGTTTCAGAAGTAGGGCATCAAGATGTATGGCAACGTACAGAAATTGCGATTGTTTCCGTATCCTCAAATCGTGTTATTTGTGAAAAAGAAATGAATCGTGTACTTGAGTATATCGATTCATTTCCTGAAATTGAACGTACGATAACACAATTGGAATGGTATTGAATGAGGTGAAGAGTTATGAAATTACGTGCAAACCGTGTAGGCGAGCAAATGAAAAAAGAATTAGGCGACATCATCAGTCGTAAAATTAAAGATCCACGTGTCGGATTTGTTACTGTAACAGATGTACAAGTGAGTGGAGATTTACAAATTGCTACAGTGTATATTTCTGTTTTAGGTGATGAAGAACAGAAAGAAAGTACACTAAAAGGTTTAGCGAAGGCAAAAGGCTTCATTCGTTCAGAAATTGGCCAACGTATTCGTCTTCGTAAAACACCTGAAATTTCCTTTGAATTTGATGAATCTATCGGATATGGTCATCGAATTGATACACTTTTACATGAAATTAATAAAGAAGGTAAACGTGAAGAATAATGGATAGACATTTGTCTATCCATTTTTTCAATGTAAAATAAGTTTTGAATAAGTATTATGAAAGAATTACGATGAGGTGAGCATATATGGAAGGTGTAGTATTATTACATAAGCCAAAAGGCATGACATCACATGATTGTGTATTTAAATTAAGAAAGATATTGCGTGAAAAACGAATTGGTCATACAGGAACATTAGATCCAGATGTAACAGGAGTATTGCCGATTTGTGTTGGGCGAGCAACAAAGATTGCACAATTTTTAACGAGTGAGACGAAAACATATGAAGGTGAAGTGACATTAGGGTTTTCAACAACAACTGAAGATGCTTCTGGTGAAGTTGTGGAAACGAAACATGTAGACCGTGTTATTACTCGTAAAGAAGTGGAAGAGGCTCTTGCGACATTAACAGGTACGATTGAGCAAATGCCTCCGATGTTTTCGGCTGTAAAAGTTAACGGAAAAAAATTATATGAATATGCAAGAGCAGGACAAGAGGTTGAACGTCCAGTTCGTACAATTACAATTCATGAATTTGTATTACTAGATGATCGTGAAGTGTTTGAAGGAGAAAATATTTCATTCCGTTTCCGTGTAACGTGTAGTAAAGGGACATATGTAAGAACGTTAGCGGTAATGATTGGTGAAAAACTTGGTTTTCCATCACATATGTCTCACCTTGTAAGAACGGCTTCAGGTGAATTTGTATTAGAAGATTGCATATCATTTGAAGAAATTGAAGAAAACGTGCAAAATGGAACAGTAGAGTCTATCTTCATTTCAATTGATGAAGCATTAAGTAAGTTCCCGAAAATGGTTGTAGATGAAAAGCAAGCAGAAAAAATAAAAAATGGTATGTTCTTAAAAAATGAATTGCAAATAACGGCGCCGTTTATAACAGTGTTTGATAAAAACGATCGTTGCCTTGCAATTTATGAGCACCATCCAAAACACCCTGGTATGCTAAAGCCGATGAAAGTACTTGTGAATAATCAAGAACTAAAGCTATAATGAATTATTGGAAGGATTATTACAGAAAAAGGTGAATTCAAGCGTGAAACTTATTCATTTAACTCATCCACATGAACAAAATAAATTAGAATTACCACCTACTGTAATGGCATTAGGATTTTTTGATGGCATTCATTTAGGACATCAATGTGTGATTCGAACTGCGAAACAAATAGCGGATGAAAAGGGATATAAAAGTGCAGTGATGACATTTTATCCGCATCCATCTGTTGTTTTAGGTAAAAAGGAAGCGCATGCGGAGTATATTACACCAATGTGTGATAAAGAAAAAATAGTCGAGAGTTTAGGAATCGATATATTATATGTTGTTAAATTCGATGAATCATTTGCAGGCTTATTGCCACAACAATTTGTAGATGATTATATTATTGGTTTAAATGTAAAGCATGTAGTAGCAGGGTTTGATTATTCATATGGACGTTTAGGAAAAGGAAAGATGGAGACTTTACCATTTCATGCAAGAGGGGAGTTTACACAGACTGTGATTGAAAAAGTTGAATTTCAAGAAGAGAAAGTAAGTTCTACGGCATTACGAAAGTTAATTCGAAATGGCGAAATGGAGCAAATTCCATCTATTTTAGGTAGAGCATATACAGTAGGAGGAACGGTTGTACACGGTGATAAACGTGGACGTCAAATTGGTTTCCCAACAGCTAATGTAGGTTTAAGTGATGAGTATCTATTACCACCTGTAGGTGTTTATGCAGTGAGATTAAAAGTTCACGATGAATGGTACGATGGTGTATGTAATATTGGATATAAACCAACCTTTAAAGAAGATGAGCGCCAACTATCTATTGAAGTGCACTTATTTGAATTTAACAAAGACATATATGATCAAAATGTTACAGTAGAGTGGCATATGCGTATAAGAGAAGAGAAGAAATTCAATGGCATCGATGAGTTAGTTGAACAAATCGCAAAAGATAAGAAAACAGCACAAGAATATTTTGCGAACGAAAATAATATACTTGCTTTTTCAAATGAAAAGTAGTATTCTATGTTATGTACTTTATGACAACCATTGCTTGGCATTGCGACTCACCGACGCTTGCTAGGTAATCGGGGGTTTAATTAATAGGAGGTGAAATAGGATGGCTTTAACACAAGAGCGTAAAAATGAAATCATTGCACAATTTAGAACTCATGAGACTGATACTGGTTCTCCAGAGGTTCAAATTGCTGTCCTAACGGAGCAAATTAACACTCTAAACGAGCACTTACGTACTCACAAGAAAGATCATCATTCACGTCGTGGTCTATTAAAGATGGTTGGTAAACGTCGTAACTTACTAACTTACCTTCGTAATAGCGATATCACACGTTACCGTGAATTAATCACAAAGCTTGGCTTACGTCGATAGTCAAAGAAGCGGGAATATTCCCGCTTTTTTGTTAGGTAAAAATATATCTTCTACTCTTTATAGCTTACTTCATTTTCGGTAATACTAGAGGTAGAATATTGTGATATACTATCCATTTACATAGAAGAATTGAATACTTTAAATTGAGAGGGGTACTTAAATGAGTCAAGAAAAGCAAGTCTTCTCGATAGATTTAGCTGGTCGCCAGCTAACAGTTGAAACAGGTCAGCTTGCAAAGCAAGCGAACGGAGCAGTATTAGTAAGATATGGCGATACAGCGGTTCTATCTACAGCAACTGCATCAAAAGAAGCAAAAAATGTAGATTTCTTCCCACTTACAGTAAACTATGAAGAGCGTTTATATGCAGTCGGAAAAATTCCTGGCGGTTTCATTAAACGTGAAGGTCGTCCAAGTGAAAAAGCAATTTTGGCAAGTCGTTTAATCGACCGTCCAATTCGTCCACTTTTCGCAGATGGATTCCGTAACGAAGTACAAGTTGTCAGCATCGTAATGAGTGTTGATCAAGATTGTTCTTCTGAAATGGCAGCTATGCTTGGTTCTTCATTAGCGTTATCGATTTCAGACATTCCATTTGAAGGTCCGATCGCGGGTGCAACAGTTGGTCGTATTAACGGCGAATTCGTTATCAACCCAACAGTAGAACAGCAAGAACAAAGTGATATTCACCTTGTTGTAGCTGGTACGAAAGATGCAATTAACATGGTTGAAGCAGGAGCAGATCAAGTGCCTGAGGAAACAATGTTAGAAGCAATTATGTTTGGTCATGACGAAATTAAACGTCTAATTGCATTCCAAGAAGAGATTGTACAAGCTGTAGGTAAAGAGAAATCAGAAGTGAAACTTTATGAAGTTGACGCTGATCTTAACCAAGCTGTACGTGAAATGGCTGAGAAGGATATGCATTCTGCAATTCAAGTACATGAGAAACATGCACGTGAAGATGCAATTAACGAAGTGAAAAAGCGTGTAATTGAGCATTACGAAGCGCAAGAAGCTGATGCTGATACATTAGGACAAGTAAATGAGATTTTATATAAAATTGTAAAAGAAGAAGTACGTCGTCTTATTACAGTTGAGAAAATCCGCCCAGATGGCCGTAAAGGTGACGAAATCCGTCCATTAGCATCAGAGGTTGGCATTTTATCTCGTACACACGGTTCTGGTTTATTCACACGTGGACAAACACAAGCATTAAGTATTTGTACATTAGGCGCATTAGGCGATGTGCAAATTTTAGATGGCCTTGGTGTAGAAGAATCAAAACGCTTTATGCACCATTACAATTTCCCATCATTTAGTGTTGGTGAAACAAGACCAATGCGTGGACCAGGTCGTCGTGAAATTGGTCACGGTGCACTAGGAGAACGTGCTCTTGAGCCTGTAATTCCGTCTGAAAAAGATTTCCCATACACAGTACGTCTTGTATCTGAAGTATTAGAATCAAATGGTTCTACTTCACAAGCGAGTATTTGTGGTAGTACTTTAGCAATGATGGATGCTGGTGTTCCACTTAAAGCTCCAGTTGCAGGTATTGCAATGGGTCTAGTTAAATCAGGTGAGCATTACACAATTTTAACTGATATTCAAGGTATGGAAGATCATTTAGGTGATATGGACTTTAAAGTAGCAGGTACAGCACACGGTGTAACTGCACTACAAATGGACATTAAAATCGATGGTCTATCTCGTGAAATTTTAGAAGAGGCATTACAACAAGCGAAAGTTGGTCGTATGCACATTCTAGATCATATGTTATCTGTAATTGCAGAGCCACGCACTGAATTATCAGCGTATGCTCCAAAGATTATTACAATGACAATTAACCCGGATAAAATCCGTGACGTTATCGGACCAAGCGGTAAACAAATCAATAAAATTATTGAAGAAACTGGCGTTAAAATTGACATCGAGCAAGATGGTACAGTATTCATTTCTTCAATAAATCAAGAAATGAACGATAAAGCTAAGAAAATTATCGAGGATATCGTTCGCGAAGTACAAGTAGGTGAAATCTACGAAGGAAAAGTGAAACGTGTTGAGAAATTCGGTGCTTTCGTTGAATTATTCAGCGGTAAAGATGGATTAGTTCACATTTCTGAACTTGCACTTGAGCGTGTAGGTAAAGTAGAAGACGTTGTGAAAATCGGTGATGTAATTACAGTTAAAGTTATCGAGATTGACAAGCAAGGTCGCGTGAATTTATCTAGAAAAGTATTGCTAAAAGAAGAGCAAGAAAAAGAAGCTGCTAAAGAAGAAAACAAACAAGAGCAGCAATAAGCAAAAGCCAGTTTAACTGGCTTTTTTTGTTATGTAAAAATATGATTTGCATATATTTTTATGTCAGTATAGGTATAGTTTTCATTATAACGCTCAAATTAACAAAGATAAGAAGAAAAATGGTTTTTTATATAGTTAATGGGAGGGTTTATATGAAAACTCGTATATTGGCATACATATGTATATTCTTTTTATATGTCAGTGCAGGTTCTTATTCTGTTTTTGCACAGGATCACTTATATGAAGAAATTCAAAAGCATGCAAAACAATATGAGATTGCACCGCAAAATGCGATGATTGATAAGATATGGAAAGCAACACCAGGATATAATGGAAGACAAGTTGATATGGAAGCATCCTATAACAATATGAAGAAATTAAAGCAGTTTGATCAAAAACATCTTGAATTCAAGGAAGTATCACCGAGTGTCCACTTAGAAGATTTATCACCAGCACCAATTTATAGAGGTCATCCGGATAAAAAGATGGTCGGGTTAACAATAAATGTGGCATGGGGAAATGAATATTTGCCTCGTATATTAGAAATATTGAAAAAGCATGATGTGAAGGCGACTTTCTTTTTAGAAGGACGTTGGGTGAAAGAAAATTTACGATTTGCAAAAATGATTGTCGATGCAAATCAAGAAGTTGGAAATCATTCTTACACACACCCTAATATGAAAACGTTATCGTCTGATGAAATAAGAGATCAGTTACAAAAAACAAATCGAATGATCGAAGCAGCTACGAATCAAAAGGTAAGATGGTTTGCACCGCCGAGTGGAAGTTTTCGGGATGAAGTCGTGAAAATTGCAGATGATTTTCAAATGGGAACGATTATGTGGACTGTTGATACAATTGATTGGAAGCGACCTGAGCCAGGTGTACTATTGCAGAGAGTAATGAGAAAAATACATCCAGGTGCTATCGTATTAATGCATCCTACTTCGTCCACAACAGAAGCATTAGATACAATGATTACAAAATTGAAGGAACAAGGATATAAAGTAGGGAATATAACAGAATTACTGGATGAAAAACGTGTAGATTAAATACATTTGCATGACATTCATCCTTAAACTTGTTATCATTAAATAATAGCACTTATTTAGAGAAACTGGCAGTAGGAGGAAAGTTTTTGATTAAAAAATATACTTGTAAAAATGGTGTAAGAATAGTTATGGAGAATATACCAACTGTAAGATCGGTTGCGATTGGTATTTGGATCCATGCAGGATCAAGAAATGAAAATGAAAAAAATAACGGGATTTCTCACTTTTTAGAGCATATGTTCTTTAAAGGAACAGAAACACGTAGTGCACGTGAAATTGCAGAATCATTTGATAGCATTGGTGGGCAAGTGAATGCTTTTACTTCAAAAGAATACACTTGTTACTATGCAAAAGTGCTAGATGAGCATGCTAAATATGCTTTAGATGTATTAGCAGATATGTTCTTTAATTCAACATTTGATGAAGAAGAACTGAAAAAAGAGAAGAATGTCGTATGTGAAGAAATTAAAATGTACGAAGATGCTCCAGATGATATTGTGCATGATATGTTAACGAAAGCAACATATGAAACGCATCCGCTTGGATATCCTATTTTAGGAACAGAAGAAACGCTTAATACGTTTACAGGTGATACGCTACGTCAATATATTAAGGATCATTACACACCTGAAAATGTAGTTGTATCAATTGCAGGAAATATTGATGAAGCCTTTTTACAAACAGTAGAGCAATATTTCGGTAGTTATGAAGGAACGACAAACCGTGAACAAGTACATAGCCCAATTTTCCATTTTAATAAGGTAGCACGTAAAAAGGAAACAGAACAAGCTCATTTATGTTTAGGATATAAAGGCTTACAAATGGGACACGAAGATATTTATAACTTAATTGTATTAAATAACGTTTTAGGCGGTAGTATGAGTAGCCGTTTATTCCAAGAAGTACGTGAGCAACGCGGGTTAGCTTACTCAGTATTCTCTTACCATTCTTCTTATGAAGATACAGGTATGTTAACGCTGTATGGTGGAACAGGTAGCCAACAATTGGATACACTGTATGAAACAATGCAAGAAACATTAGAAACATTGAAAAATACAGGTATTACAGAAAAAGAGCTTATGAATAGTAAAGAGCAATTAAAAGGAAACTTAATGTTAAGTTTAGAAAGTACGAATAGTCGTATGAGCCGTAATGGTAAAAATGAATTGCTACTTCGTAAGCACCGTTCACTTGATGAGATTATTGAAAGTGTAAACACGGTAACAAAAGAAAATGTAGATGAGTTAATTCGTAACATGTTTACAGATGAATTTTCTGCAGCATTAATTAGTCCAGATGGAAAACTTCCAAAAGGAATAAAACTGTAATTACTATATATGATTTAAAAATAACCGTATCTCTTTTAAATGAGATACGGTTATTTTTTGTGGGTATATAGAATAGGTACTAATTATGGATAACTTAAATGAATAATTTGGGTAGGGGGAGAGAGTATGCGATTAAGTGAACTAAGTGGGAAAGAAATTGTTAATTTAGAAAGAGCAGAAAAAATGGGGGTTTTAGGTTATGTGGATTTAGAGGTTGATGAGAAGGATGGACAAATACAGGCTCTTATTATACCTGCTGGGAAATGGGGAGGTTTCAAAAAGGAACCACAAGAAATAAGAGTAGCATGGAGGCAAATTAAAAAAGTGGGGCATGATATGATTCTTTGTGATATTACAGATCGTTCAAATTCGAAGTGAAAGATGGCCATTTTGGTCATCTTTTTTTGTTCATTTTACTCAGAGCAAAATCCAACAGAATATCTTTCCTATGCCGAATTTTGAGGTAGGGCCTTCCTACATACAAATAGCGGGATACATGATAGGTGCTTTTTGTTTTTCAATCACCTAAAACTCGTACATTACATATGATGTGGAGGAAAAAGAAAAAGTAGGCACTTTTCTTATAAATGACAGAAAAAGAAGGTGAATTAGGGAATGTTGACTGAGATGCATATTGCTGTCATAGGAGGAGATGCAAGACAGCTAGAAGTAATTCGCAAGCTCGTTGAATTGGATGCGAAACTTTCATTGATAGGGTTTGATCAGTTAGACCATGGCTTCACAGGGGCAGCAAAAGAAAGTATACAAAATTTAGATTTCACTTCTTTAGATGCAATTATTTTGCCAGTTGCAGGTACAAATGCCAAGGGAGAAGTAGATACTATTTTTTCAAATGAAAAAGTTTCTATAACGAAAGAACAAATTGAAAATACACCAGAACATTTTACTATATATTCAGGTATTGGTACGCCTTACTTGGAAAATCTCGTATCTACTACAAACCGTAAACTAATTAAATTATTTGATCGTGATGATGTGGCAATCTACAATTCTATACCAACTGTAGAAGGTACATTAATGATGGTAATTCAACATACCGACTATACAATTCATGGTTCTAATGTAATGGTTTTAGGATTTGGTAGAACAGGGATGAGCGTTGCCAGAGCATTTCAATCATTAGGAGCCCATGTCAAAGTTGGAGCAAGACGATCGGAACATATTGCACGTATTACAGAAATGATGTTTTCTCCTTTTCATATGCAGAACATTGAGAAAGAAGTAGGGGATATCGATATTGTCATTAATACAATTCCGCATCTCGTTGTGACAGCGAATGTCATTTCAAAAATGCCGGCTCATACGTTAGTAATTGATTTAGCTTCTAAACCAGGCGGTACCGACTTTAGATATGCAGAAAAAAGAGGAGTCAAAGCGCTGTTAGCACCTGGATTACCAGGTATTGTTGCTCCAAAAACAGCAGGACAAATTTTAGCGAACGTTCTTTCTCAGTTATTAGCAGAAGATGTAATCGCAAGAAAGGAGAATGGGGAATGAATTTAAAAGGGAAAAGAATAGGGTTTGGTTTTACGGGTTCACATTGTACGTACGAAGAAGTAATGCCTCATTTAGAAAAGTTAATTGCTGAGGGAGCTGAAGTGCGTCCAGTTGTTTCTTACACTGTTCAATCAACAAATACGAGATTTGGCGAAGGGGCAGAATGGATTAAAAAGATTGAAGAAGTAACAGGTTTTAAAGCGATTAATTCAATCGTTGGCGCAGAACCACTTGGACCTAAAATCCCATTAGATTGTATGGTAATTGCTCCTTTAACAGGAAATTCTATGAGTAAATTTGCGAATGCAATGACAGACTCTCCAGTACTAATGGCAGCAAAAGCGACGCTAAGAAATGGCAAGCCTGTCGTATTAGCCGTTTCGACGAATGATGCTTTAGGGCTTAATGGAGTAAATCTCATGCGCCTAATGGCCACAAAAAACATCTACTTCGTCCCATTCGGTCAAGACGCACCAGAGAAAAAACCGAACTCAATGGTAGCACGCATGGAGCTGCTTGAAGATACAGTATTAGAAGCACTGCAAGGGAAGCAATTGCAACCGGTTGTCGTAGAAAAATTCAGATATATGAATTGAAAAACGAAAAAAAACGGACAATTTTTGATGAAACCATCATTCTTACTGTAGAATATGATAAAATTAACGTTATTAAGATTAGAAGGGGTATTCTATACTCCTTCTCATTCTAAGTTATAGAAAGATTGGTATCTAGAAAGGGGCATAGTGATGGAAAAGCAAAAAACTTTTCATGTCGCTGTAGTTGGAGCAACCGGCGCAGTTGGTGAACAAATGTTAAATACTTTAGAGAAACGAGAATTTCCAATCGGGAAGTTAACGTTACTTTCATCTAAACGATCTGCAGGTAAGAAACTTGTATTTAAAGGCGAAGAATTTACAGTTCAAGAGGCAACTCCTGAAAGTTTTGAAGGAGTAGATATCGCACTATTTAGTGCTGGTGGATCTGTATCAAAACAATTAGCGCCAGAAGCAGCAAAGCGCGGTGCGATTGTTGTTGATAATACAAGTGCATTCCGTATGACAGAAAACGTGCCACTTGTTGTACCTGAAGTAAATGAAAACGACTTAAAAGAACATAACGGTATTATTGCAAATCCAAACTGTTCTACAATTCAAATGGTAGTAGCTCTTGAGCCAGTTCGTCAGCAATATGGTTTAAAACGAGTAATCGTTTCCACATATCAAGCTGTATCAGGTGCTGGTGCGGCAGCGATTGAAGAACTTCATGAACAATCACAAGCAATCTTAAATGGTGAAGAAGTGAAGGCGAATGTTTTACCTGTATCAGGTGATAAGAAACATTTCCCGATTGCTTTCAACGCGATTCCACAGATTGATAAGTTCCAAGATAATGGATTTACATTTGAAGAAATGAAAATGATTAATGAAACGAAAAAAATTATGCATATGCCAGAGCTAGAAGTAGCGGCAACATGTGTACGTTTACCAGTTGTATCAGGTCACTCTGAGTCTGTTTACATTGAAGTAGAAAAAGAGGGCGTAACAGTAGAGGAATTAAAGAACTTACTTGCAAATGCGGAAGGTATCGTTCTGCAAGATAACCCAGAAGAGCAATTATATCCAATGCCAGCTACTGCAGTAGGTAAAAACGAAGTATTCGTTGGAAGAATCCGTAAAGATTTAAATAACGATAAAGGATTCCATCTTTGGGTCGTATCTGATAACTTATTAAAAGGCGCTGCATGGAATTCTGTTCAAATTGCAGAGCGCTTAGTAAAATTACAATTAGTGTAAACGGCTAAGAGAAGGTGCAAAATATGAAAATTATTGTTCAAAAATTTGGTGGCACATCTGTACGTGATGAAAATGGACGTAAGCATGCGCTTCATCATATAAAAAAATCGCTAGATGCGGGTTATAAAGTAGTGACTGTCGTATCTGCTATGGGTCGTAAAGGTGAACCATATGCAACTGATACGTTGTTAAGTCTTGTAAATCAAGAGGAATCTCACATTTCTAATCGTGAGCAAGATTTATTATTATCATGTGGAGAATTAATCTCAGCAATCGTTTTCTCTAACATGTTAAATGAGAACGGTATAAAAGCGGCGGCATTAAATGGTGCACAAGCTGGTTTTGTAACAAATGATGATTTTACAAATGCTAAGATTATTGAAATGAATTGTGATCGTATACACGAAGAGCTAGAAAATGTAGATGTAATCGTTGTGACAGGATTCCAAGGACAAACGAAAAAAGGTGATACGACAACACTTGGACGCGGAGGTAGTGATACTTCAGCTTCAGCTTTAGGTGTTGCGCTTCATGCTGAATATATCGATATCTTCACAGATGTAGAAGGTGTGATGACTGCGGATCCTCGCATTGTAAAAGATGCACGTCATCTTCAAACTGTAACGTATAACGAAATTTGTAACATGGCATACCAAGGTGCAAAAGTCGTTCATCCACGTGCAGTTGAAATTGCGATGCATGCAAAAGTACCGCTTCGTGTACGTTCTACGTACTCTGATAGTGAAGGTACGCTTATTTCAGCATCTGACGGCGCTACAAAAGGCCGTGATGTAGAAGAACGTCCTGTTACAGGTATTGCACATGTATCAAATGTGACGCAAATTAAAGTACTTGCAAAAGAAACAGCATATGATTTGCAGCAGCATGTGTTTAAAGAAATGGCGAATGAAGGAATCAGTGTCGATTTAATTAACATTTCACCTACTGGGGTAGCTTATACGGTGAGTGATAATGTATCAAATCGTGCAGTTGAACTATTACAAAACCTTGGATATGAGCCAATTGTGACAGAGCATTGTGCGAAAGTATCTATTGTAGGAGCTGGAATGGCAGGATACCCAGGGGTTACTGCGAAAATCGTTACAGCTTTAGCTGAAAAAGGTATTCAAATTCTGCAATCAGCAGATAGTCATACAACTATTTGGGTTCTTGTAAAAGAAACTGATTTAGTGGAGGCTGTAAATGCATTACATAGTGCGTTTGAGCTTTCAAAAGAAAAGCAACTGGAACAATAAGGAGTGAGACCATGATAGATTTTGGGACAATTGCAACCGCGATGGTAACACCGTTTGATATAAACGGCAATATCGATTTTGCAAAGACAACGAAATTGGTAAATTATTTAATTGATAACGGTACAACAGCAATCGTGGTAGGAGGAACGACAGGAGAATCTCCTACATTAACTTCAGAAGAAAAAGTAGCGTTATATCGCCATGTCGTATCTGTTGTCGATAAAAGGGTGCCCGTAATCGCTGGAACAGGTAGTAATAATACGCATGCTTCTATTGACTTAACAAAAAAGGCAACAGAGGTTGGTGTTGATGCAGTAATGCTAGTAGCACCGTATTATAACAAACCGAGTCAAGAAGGAATGTATCAGCACTTTAAAGCAATTGCTGAAAGCACGCCGCTTCCGGTTATGCTATATAACGTTCCAGGACGATCTATTGTACAAATCTCCGTTGATACAGTTGTTCGTTTATCAGAAATAGAAAACATTGTTGCGATTAAAGATGCAGGCGGCGATGTGTTAACAATGACAGAAATCATTGAAAAAACAGCGGACGACTTTGCAGTATACAGCGGTGATGACGGTTTAACGCTACCAGCTATGGCAGTTGGAGCGAAAGGTATCGTTTCTGTAGCATCTCATGTTATCGGAAATGAAATGCAAGAAATGATTGCAGCGTTCCAAGCAGGTGAATTTAAGAAGGCGCAAAAATTACATCAATTACTTGTAAGAGTAACGGATTCATTATTTATGGCGCCAAGTCCAACACCAGTAAAAACAGCGTTACAAATGGTTGGATTAGATGTAGGTTCTGTACGTTTACCACTTCTTCCATTAACAGAAGAAGAAAGAGTAACGTTACAATCTGTTATGCAATCTATCCCTCGTTAATAAAAAATGACCTAGTGTAGAACTAGGTCATTTTTTTATTGGTATGAAATCTTTTCTTCTCTATTCTCATCTAGATACATTCTTATAAGATCTATATTATGCACCTAACTAATCACTTTTTTGTTATGTATTGCAACATGTATAAGAAAATAATCGTACCCCTTTAAAGGAATTAAAAAATCATAGTCATTATAGAATAAACATTTGTATGAACATAATAAACTACCGGTTTTGTTTTTAGAGAAAATCCTTCAAATAGGATGTAATTCATAAAAAAACTCCATTTTGTAAGTGTTTTTGTTCAATTCTAGAAAAATAAGTCTTGAAAATCTATATTATGAAATAAATTTAGAGTATTTATAGCTATTTCTTTAAAACGATATGGGGTACGAAATCGGAGTAAATATAAAGGACATCAGTTCGATAAGTTTGTTGGGAATGCGTTCTTTTCCTTTTTCTTTCGCACGATTTAACTTGTGTTCTATTTCTTGTATCAGGTATAATATGGCTAAGTAGCTTAGTACGGGTATGCTTAGCAAAATTGGTAAAAATTATAATTTGATTACATTTTCATATCATATCGAATAAGATATTTGATTTATATAATGAAAGAGAGGTGAAACCTGGTTTAAAAAATAAACAAGGACATGATATCGCATAACGGTAAGGACATTCGTCTTGGACGGTGAATATATGGTGGTTGTAGAGTTTCCCCTGGTGTCTCTGCAATTTTAGTGAAATCAGTGTTTGAAAGATTTTTAAACCAGGCAACAACATGAAGAGAAAAGAGAATGAGTCTGTTAAAGTATTTGCTCTTGGTGGAGTAGGTGAAATCGGGAAAAACATGTACTGTGTTGAAATTGATTCTGAAATCTTTATTGTAGATGCAGGGTTAATGTTCCCGGGAGATGAAATGTTTGGAATTGATATCGTTATTCCTGATATTACATATTTAGTAGAAAACCAAGAGCGAGTAAAAGGTTTATTTATTACTCACGGTCATGAAGATCATATTGGTGGCATTGTTTACGTACTTCGTAAATTATCAATTCCAGTGTATGCAACGAAATTAACGGTAGGACTTATACAAGAAAAACTTGGCGAAGCGGGTATGTTAGGCCGTGTAGATTTAAAAACAATCGATTCAAATTCAACAGTAGAGTTCAATACTACAACGGTGTCATTCTTTGGAACGACACATAGTATTCCAGATTCTGTTGGTGTTTGTTTCCATACATCAAAAGGTGCGATCGTATATACGGGAGACTTTAAATTCGATCAAACTCCAATTGGAAATAGTGGAGCAGACCTTGGGAAAATGGCTCAAATCGGAAATGAAGGCGTTCTATGCTTATTATCTGATAGTACAAATGCTGAGCGTCCAGGCTATACAGGTTCTGAAAAAGAAGTTGGTGTAGAAATTTCTAAAGTGTTCTACGGCGCAGAAGGACGTATTATCGTTGCTTCATTTGCATCGAATGTACATCGTATTCAACAAGTATTTGATGCAGCTGCTGAAACAGGACGAAAAGTAGCGGTTGTAGGACGTAGTATGGTGAAAGTGGTAGATATCGCAAGACGTCTTGGTTATTTAGATGTTCCAGAAGGTATGGTTATTTCACTACAAGAAGTAGACAATTTCCCAGAGAAAAAGGTAGCTATTTTAACGACAGGTAGCCAAGGTGAACCGATGGCAGCCCTTTCTAGAATGGCAAAGCAAGCTCATAAACAAATTTCAATTCGTAAAGGTGATACGGTTATTATCGCGGCATCTCCAATTCCAGGTAATGAAATATCTGTATCAAAAATTATTGACTTGTTATTTAGAGCGGGAGCTGAAGTTGTTTATTACGGTGAAAGAAAAGTTCACGTTTCAGGTCACGGTAGCCAAGAAGAATTAAAATTAATGTTAAATTTAATGAAACCGAAATATTTTGTACCCGTACATGGTGAGTTCCGTATGCAAAAAGCACATGCATACTTAGCTGAAGATGTAGGTATTGCAAGAGAAAATATCTTTATTGTAGAAAAAGGCGATGTAATTGCTTTTGGTGACGATGAAGCAAACTTAGTTGGCAAAGTGCAAGCTGGTAATGTGTTAATTGATGGATTAGGTGTAGGTGACGTTGGTAATATCGTTCTTCGAGATAGAAAAATGTTATCTCAAGATGGAATATTAGTAGTTGTTGTAACACTGGGTAAAGATGAAAAGAAAATTATCTCTGGTCCAGAAATCATCTCACGTGGATTTGTATATGTACGTGAATCAGAAGCGTTAATTGACCGCTCTACAGAGATTGTACGTATGATTGTTGAACAATCAATTAAAGAATATTCAATTGAATGGTCTATGTTAAAACAAAATATTCGTGAATTATTAGGGCAGTTCTTGTACGAAGAGACGAAGAGAAAACCTATGATTTTACCGATTATTATGGAAGTATAAAAAAGATCACCTTTACGGGTGATCTTTTTTCTTTTTTCACTCTATCGAATGAAATTTATAACTTAAGAAATACTAATTATATACGAGTGAAAGGGGATGCGATATGACAGAACGTGATCGTTATACAAATGAAGAGAAAGAGGCTGAGCCGAAAGAAACCGGAAAAGAAGCTTCAATAGTGGAAAAAATTCAGCAGCTTGGACAAACGAATGTACCGCAAATGAATGAATCACGTATTCATTGTTTAACAATTGTTGGACAGGTGGAAGGTCATGTTCAGTTGCCGCCGCAAAATAAAACAACAAAATATGAGCATATTATTCCACAAATTGTTGCGATTGAACAAAATCCGAAAATTGAAGGCTTGCTTTTAGTGTTAAATACAGTTGGAGGTGACGTTGAAGCTGGGCTAGCAATTTCTGAGATGGTCGCTTCACTTTCAAAACCGACAGTATCTTTAGTTTTAGGCGGAGGGCATTCTATCGGTGTACCGATTGCAGTTTCTACAGACTATTCATTTATTGCAGAAACTGCGACGATGACAATTCATCCGATTCGTCTAACAGGTCTTGTTATAGGTGTGCCGCAAACATTTGAGTATTTAGATAAAATGCAAGAAAGAGTCATTCGCTTTGTGACGAAGCATTCGAAAGTAACGGAAGATCGTTTTAAAGAGCTTATGTTTGCGAAAGGGAATTTGACGCGAGATATTGGTACGAATGTAATTGGTGGAGATGCAGTGAAGTATGGTCTTATAGATGATGTCGGTGGTATCGGAAATGCGATTCGAAAATTAAACGAATTAATAGATAATCGCGCGGATGATCATGCAGAAGGGACAATGTTACAATGATTTTATATACAATTATGCCAGAGCAACTCGTGTATCCAGCCGATTATTCGCAATGTGAAAGTCAAAAAGTCGTAAATATAAATGGTGTTGAATTAATGGTTTCAGAAGAAGAACATGGGTATTATTCTATTGTACGCGTGTTAAGTACGGATCCGCTTCACTACTTAGAGTTTGAGCCGGGACAGAAAATAACCTTTTAGCAAAAAGAAGGATTTTGTTTAGAAGCTATGGTATAATATAAAAAACAAGACGGTTGAGCAGCCATGAGAGGGCTGCTTTCTTCTGTTTATTTAACATTTTACAAGAAGTGTAAAAATAGAAGATATAAAGACCTGAAAAAATAGAGAAAACAAACATATAAGCAGAGTTTTTTAGGAATTTTTACTTATATGTAGATCACGAGGTGAAGAAATGGCAAAACAAAAGCAAAGAGGGACGAAGGCAAAGGCAAGACGTACGATAAAGCCAACTTTGTATTATGAAATCGTCGGTTTAACTCTTTTTGCACTTTCAATCATTACGATTTTACAGCTAGGCGTTGTAGGAAAATCGTTTGTGTTATTTTTTCGCTTCTTCTTTGGTGAGTGGTACATAATTGGTGTGTTAGGTGTAATAGCTTTATCCGTTTCATTCGTTATAAAACGTGGATGGCCGAACCTTTTAAATAAACGGTTAATCGGTTTTTATTTAATAGTATTGGCGATATTAATGTTTAGTCATATTACATTATTTAACCTTCTTACGAAAGATGGAGCAGTGCAAAATACTTCTGTTATTGTAAGTACGAAAGATAATTTCTTTCTTGAAATGAAAAAAGGGCCAGATAGCGTTCATTTAGGTGGTGGCATGTTTGGTGCACTTATGTTCGCCACTTGTTACTTCTTATTTGACGAAGTTGGAGCTTATATTATTGGTATTATTTTAGTTATTCTCGGTATACTTTGTATAACAAATAAGCATATTGGAGAAGTGTTAGCTCCAGTTGGTAGAATTCTTAGAAGTCAATTTCAAGTGATGCAAGGGGACTATAAAGATTGGAGAGCCAAAAGAACGGCTGAACAAACAGAAAAGAAAAAAACAACAAGAAGCACAAGGAGCAAACGTGCTGCAGAACATGAAGAAATTATTGAGCCGATGGAAGAAATCTCAATTGATCCTCCGATTATTTCGAATTTCACTGAGAATTATCCTGTAAATGAAGAAGAGGATAAACGAATTGAAGTAGAGGAAGAAGAGTTAATCACTTCACCGTTTATTGAAGAGGCTCCACCAGTTGAAGAGCCGAAGAAAAAGCGTGGAGAAAAAATCGTTGAATCGCTAGAGGGGGAAACACAAGCACCTCCTATGCAATTTTCAAATGTAGAAAATAAAGATTACAAGCTTCCTGCGCTTGATATATTGAAATTTCCAAAGAATAAGCAAGTTACAAATGAAAATGCGGAAATTTATGAGAATGCTCGTAAATTAGAACGTACTTTCCAAAGTTTTGGAGTGAAAGCGAAAGTAACAAAAGTACATAGAGGTCCTGCAGTTACAAAATATGAAGTGTATCCTGATATGGGAGTAAAGGTAAGTAAAATCGTCGGTTTAAGTGATGATTTAGCACTTGCGTTAGCGGCGAAAGACATTCGTATTGAAGCGCCTATTCCCGGGAAATCAGCTGTAGGAATTGAAGTTCCGAACTCAGAAGTCTCCATGGTAACGCTTAGAGAAGTTCTTGATTCTAAAGCTAACAATCATCCGGAAGAGAAGTTGTTAATAGGGCTTGGACGAGATATTACAGGTGAAGCTGTATTAGCCCGCTTAAATAAAATGCCCCATTTGCTAGTGGCAGGTGCGACAGGTAGCGGGAAAAGTGTATGTATTAACGGTATTATTGTTAGTATTTTAATGCGTGCAAAACCACATGAAGTAAAATTAATGATGATTGATCCGAAAATGGTAGAGTTAAATGTATATAACGGTGTGCCTCATTTGTTAACACCAGTTGTAACGGATCCGAAAAAGGCATCGCAAGCATTGAAAAAAGTTGTAAGTGAAATGGAGCGCCGTTATGAGTTATTTGCTCATAGTGGCACGCGAAATATTGAAGGATATAATGATTATATAAAAGAGCATAATAATCAATCAGAAGCGAAACAACCGGAATTACCTTATATTGTCGTAATTGTGGACGAGTTAGCAGATTTAATGATGGTTGCTTCGTCGGATGTAGAGGATGCGATTATGCGTCTAGCGCAAATGGCTCGTGCTGCCGGTATTCATTTAATTATTGCAACGCAACGTCCGTCAGTTGATGTCATTACGGGAGTTATTAAAGCGAATATTCCATCACGTATTGCATTCGCTGTCTCTTCTCAAACAGATTCTCGTACAATTCTTGACGGCGGTGGTGCAGAGAAACTGCTAGGTCGTGGAGATATGCTATTTATACCAATTGGTGCATCGAAGCCTGTACGTGTACAAGGTGCGTTTTTATCAGATGATGAAGTTGAGAGAGTTGTAGAATATGTTATTGGTCAGCAAAAAGCGCAATATCAAGAAGATATGATCCCGCAAGATGTTCCTGATACGAAGCAGGAAGTAGAAGATGAATTATATGATGAAGCAGTTCAGCTCGTAGTGGAAATGCAAACAGCCTCTGTTTCTATGTTGCAACGTAGGTTTAGAGTTGGTTATACGCGTGCTGCCCGTTTAATTGATGCAATGGAAATGAATGGTGTAGTAGGTCCTTATGAAGGTAGTAAACCACGAGAAGTGCTCATTAATGATGTACAAGAAAAAAGTTCATAAAAAAAGCCTAATTGTTTTTACAATTAGGCTTTTTTATATGCTGGTTTTGTTATATACTATATTCAGCGATAAAGAAAGGGCTTACATTTAAGGTGGTTCTTTAGAATACGAATACTTTGGTGTGGTTTTTTGTGAATGTTCGATATTTCATGTAGAAAAATGTTAAATTTTGTTGACACGTATGGGAGCAAGTGGTAAGATTACTTCGAAAAGAATCACTGCCTCATATAATCTTGGAGATAAGGTCCATAAGTTTCTACCTGGCAACCATGAATTGCTAGACTATGAGGGGAAAAGTGTGTAACAAAGGATGTAAGAGATCTTTGTGCCGAACTTTTTCTCGCTATGAGGAATGTTTATGGTGCAAAGTTTTTTTTATGCAGTAAAGAGTGAAAATTTTATTTTAAAAAATTATTAATATTTATTCGACAATTATGCTTATTTTTAGTATTTAGCAATTTTTATTATGTTGTAAGTTGAAAAAAGAGAAAAGAAGTCTTACATCAGAGGTCGAATAATTGAAATGCGGGGGAGTCTTATGTCAGTAAAATCCGATAGTCGTCACCTATATTTACGGGTGATTGATCACATCAAAGAAAAGATTAAAGATGGGGCTTACAAAGAAAGACAAAAGTTGCCATCAGAGTTTGATTTAGCGAAAGAACTTGGCGTAAGTAGAGCGACTTTAAGGGAAGCGCTGCGTATTTTAGAAGAAGAAAATGTTGTCATTCGTAGACATGGTGTAGGAACATTTGTAAATGCAAAACCGTTATTTTCTTCTGGGATTGAACAACTTTCTAGTATTACAGATATGATTTCTAGTGTGGGGAAAACACCAGGAACTATCTTTTTATCATCATCTACAACAAGTTTAACAGAAGAAGAAAAAGAGAAGTTTAATAGTGAAGATGGTTTTAATGCAGTGATGATTGAGCGTGTGCGTACAGCAGATGGGGAACCTGTTGTATATTGTATCGATAAACTTGCAAAAGAAATCTTGCCAGATTTATCGGGATACAACGAAGAATCATTGCTTACAGTGATACATAACAATACGCACAAACGTATCACATACGCAGTTGCTCATATTGAGCCAATTGGCTATCATCCGAAAATCTCACCGATTTTGGAATGTGAACCGGAAACGGCACTGCTAGTATTAAAACAAATGCACTATGATCAAAATGATGAGCCAATCTTATATTCTATCAATTACTTTAGAGCTGATAAGTTTAGCTTCCACGTATTAAGAAAACGTATGTAGGTAGGTTCCTTTTTAGGGAGGTGACAGCAAGAAGTTAGGGACAGCAGCGTATAAAAAATAGACAAATCATTTCAGGAGGGGTTCTAGTATGAAGAAAAAAACAGGTCTTTTATTATCATTAACATTAGCAGCAAGTGCGGTGTTAGGTGCATGTGGTAACTCGGATAAAGCGAGTAGCGACAAAAAAGAGTTTAAAGTTGGTATGGTTACGGATGTTGGGGGCGTTGATGACAAATCATTTAACCAATCAGCTTGGGAAGGTTTAACGAAATTCGGTAAAGACAATAATTTAAAGAAAAATGAAGGATATCGTTATCTTCAATCAAGTAAAGATGCTGATTATATCCCGAACTTAACGAAGTTTGCGAAAGATCATTATAACACAACATTTGGTATTGGTTACTTAATGGAAAAATCAATTGCAAAGGTAGCTGAACAATATCCAAAAGAGCAATTTGCGATTGTAGATACAGTTGTAGAGAAGCCAAACGTAACAAGTATTACATTTAAAGACCATGAAGGTTCATTCCTAGTTGGTGCTGTAGCAGCGATGACGACAAAATCAAATAAAGTTGGGTTTGTTGGTGGTGTAAAAAGCCCATTAATTACAAAATTTGAATCAGGCTTTAAAGCTGGTGCAAAAGCAGTAAATCCAAATATCGAAATCGTATCACAATATGCTGATGCATTTGATAAACCAGAAAAAGGCTCTGTATTAGCTTCAGCAATGTACGGTGGTGGAGTTGACGTAATTTATCATGCTTCAGGTGCAACTGGTAACGGTGTATTCACAGAAGCGAAAAACCGTAAGAAAAAAGGTGAAAACGTTTGGGTAATCGGTGTTGACCGTGACCAAAATCAAGAAGGTATGCCTGAAAACGTAACTTTAACATCAATGGTAAAACGTGTTGATATTGCAGTAGCAAAAGTAGCGCAAGAAGCGAAAGACGGTAAATTAAAAGGCGGTAAAGTAGAAGAATTCGGATTAAAAGATGACGGTGTTGGTATTGCGAAAACTACTGACAATGTGAAAAAAGTAAATCCAGAAATCTTAACAAAAGTAGAAGAGCTTGAGAAGAAAATCACTGACGGTGAAATTAAAGTCCCTGCAACTGATGAAGAATATAAAACATATGAAGCTTCTCTAAAGAAATAATAATAGAGAAATAGCAAAGGTTAGTTCGTAGAACTAACCTTTGCATATATAAAAATACTTTTAATAGAGTGTAATTAGGGAGTGTTCCCTGCTAAAAGGAGGAACAAAATGGAATACGTAATTGAGATGAACAATATTACAAAAGTATTCCCAGGCATTGTAGCGAATGACGATATTACGCTGCAAGTAAAACAGGGAGAAATACATGCTTTACTTGGAGAAAATGGTGCAGGGAAATCAACACTGATGAATGTGTTGTTCGGTTTGTATCAACCAGAACAGGGAGAGATTAAAATTAAAGGAAAACCTGTTAAAATTACAAATCCGAATATAGCAAATGACCTTGGTATTGGGATGGTCCATCAGCATTTTATGCTTGTTCATAATTTTACAGTTACAGAGAATATTATTCTTGGAAATGAGCCGAAGAAAAACGGGAAAATTGCTGTTGAAGAAGCGGCAAAAGAAATTAAGCAATTATCTGAACAGTATGGTTTGGCTGTTGATCCACATGCGAAAATTGAAGATATTTCTGTTGGGATGCAGCAAAGGGTTGAAATATTAAAGACTCTTTATCGTGGTGCTGAGATTTTAATATTTGATGAGCCAACCGCGGTGTTAACTCCTCAAGAAATTCATGAGTTGATTCAAATTATGAAAAAGCTTGTGCAAGAGGGGAAATCTATTATCCTTATTACACATAAGTTGAAAGAAATTATGGAAGTTTGCGATCGTTGTACAATTATTCGTAAAGGTAAGGGGATTGGTACTGTTGATGTAGCGGAAACGGATGAGCATAAACTTGCAGAGTTAATGGTCGGACGTCAAGTGAATTTTAAAACAGAAAAAATAGAAGCTAAACCAATGGAAGAAGTACTATCTATTGCAAACCTAATTGTTCATGATACGCGCAAGTTACCTGCTGTAAAAGGCCTTGACTTAACTGTTCGTGCAGGAGAAATCGTTGGGATTGCAGGGATTGATGGAAATGGTCAAAGTGAATTAATAGAGGCGATTACTGGTTTACGAAAAGTTGAGTCAGGTTCTATTGCAATTAAAGGAAAAGAAATAACGAATTGGCCTGTTCGAAGAATAACAGAAGAGGGGATTGGTCATATTCCTGAAGACCGTCATAAACACGGGCTTGTTCTCGATTTTTCTGTTCGGGACAATATTGTTTTACAAACATACTATAAAAATCCATTTTCAAAGAAAGGGATTTTAAATTTTAGTAAAATTACAGGAAAAGCGAAAGCACTTATTGAACAGTTTGATGTACGTACACCTAGTGAACAAACGTTAGCTCGCGCTCTATCTGGTGGAAACCAACAAAAGGCAATTATTGCACGTGAGGTAGATCGTAATCCAGATTTACTAATTGCAGCACAGCCGACACGTGGTTTAGATGTAGGTGCGATTGAATTTATTCATAAAAAATTAATTGAGCAGAGAGATAATGGTAAGGCAGTATTGCTTTTATCTTTAGAACTGGATGAAATTTTAAATGTAAGCGATCGAGTGGCTGTTATATATGAAGGGAAAATTGTAGCAATTGTGGATGCGAAAGAAACAAATGAACAACAGCTTGGATTATTAATGGCCGGCGGGACAGGGAAAGAGAAGGTGAACACAAATGGCTAAAAAATTTTTAACAGAACGAACAATTAATATTTTAGTACCTGTGTTATCCGTAGTTTTCGGTTTACTTGTTGGTGCCATTGTAATGTTAGTTAGTGGATATGATCCAATTGTTGGATATGCCGCGCTTTGGGAAGGGATGGTTGGCAATCCACAAGCTATCGGTGAGACGTTGCGTAC
Source organism: Bacillus cereus group sp. Bc061 (assembly GCF_027715825.1). Lineage (NCBI taxonomy): Bacteria > Bacillati > Bacillota > Bacilli > Caryophanales > Bacillaceae > Bacillus > Bacillus cereus group sp. Bc061. The sequence goes on along the minus strand of NZ_JAQFTZ010000002.1, from coordinate 95,524 downwards.
GATGATTCCGCTTGTATTAGCTGGTCTTTCAGTAGCATTTGCATTTCGTACAGGTCTTTTCAATATTGGGGTGGAAGGACAGTTATTAGTTGGGTGGCTCGCTGCTGTTTGGTTTGGATATGCAGTGTCGTTACCAGCAATTTTGCATATTCCGTTATCTATTTTAGTGGCGGCAATTGTCGGCGGTTTATGGGGCTTTATACCTGGATATTTAAAAGGGAAACTTAAAGTAAATGAAGTAATTGTTACGATTATGATGAACTACATTGCACTTTATGTTACGTATGATCTTATTAAACGTTTTATCCACGAAGGTAATGAAAAATCTTATGACGTACAAGCAAGTGCTTCGTTAGCTTCTGATTGGTTATCTTCATTGACAGATGGATCTCGTTTACACTGGGGAATTGTTGTGGCTATTATCATTGCGATTGTAATGTGGTTCTTATTAGATAGAACAACGTTAGGGTATGAATTAAAATCGGTTGGTTTTAACCAAAATGCCTCTCAATACGCAGGAATGAAAGTATCGCGTAATGTTGTATTATCAATGACAATTGCTGGTGCTTTTGCAGGAATTGGTGGAGCTATGGAAGGATTAGGGACATTCCAAAGTATGACAGCAATGTCTTCGTTTACTGGTATTGGATTTGATGGGATTGCGGTAGCACTTTTAGGCGGAAATAATCCATTTGGTATACTATTAGCAGCTTTACTGTTTGGTGGTTTGAAAAGTGCAGCACCACAAATGAATTTCGAAGCAGATGTACCTTCGGAGTTAATTAACGTTATTATTGCATGTATTATTTTCTTTGTAGCGTGCAGTTATGTTTTACGCTGGGCACTTACACGCATGAGCAAGGAGGGGAAATAAATGAGCTTTTTAGATATTTTAGCCATTCTTGTGACGGGTACGTTATATACGGCAGCGCCACTTATTTTTACGGCGTTAGGTGGAGTGTTCAGTGAACGTTCTGGAGTTGTAAATATAGCGTTAGAAGGTTTAATGTTATTTGGTGCATTTATTGGTATTGTTACAACGTTATTAATGGGTGATACGTGGGGATCGATGACTCCTTGGATTGCATTATTATTTGCAGCAATTGGTAGTGGATTGTTTGCACTTCTTCACGCAGTAGCATCCATTACATTCCGTGCAGATCAAGTAGTGAGCGGAGTAGCAATTAACTTCTTAGCACTTGGTTTAACAGTATTTGCGATTAAGAAAATCTTTGGCAAAGGACAAACTGATTTCATTCAATACCGCATTGAAAAAATCGATGTTCCGGGTCTTTCGGATATTCCGGTAATCGGAAAAATCTTTTTCTCTAATGTACCGTTAACATCATATATTGCTATTATTTTAGCGTTTGTCGTTTGGTATATCATTTATAAAACGCCGTTCGGTCTTCGTCTTCGTGCGGTTGGTGAGCATCCAATGGCAGCGGATACGATGGGGATTAACGTATATAAAATGCGTTATATTGCAGTTGCTATATCTGGAATGTTTGCAGGAGTTGGTGGAGCGGTCTTCGCTATGTCGATTTCTGGTAACTTCTCAGGTGCTACAATTACTGGACAAGGTTTCTTGGCGTTAGCAGCAATGATTTTCGGTAAATGGAATCCACTCGGTGCTCTTGGAGCGGCTCTGTTCTTCGGATTTGCTCAATCATTAGGAATAACAGGCGGTACAATTCCAGTACTAAAAGAAATTCCAAGTGTATTCTTAACGATATTGCCGTATGTATTCACAATATTAGCGCTTGTTGGTTTTGTAGGTCGTTCTGAAGCTCCGAAAGCATTAGGAACTCCTTATGAAAAAGGAAAACGATAAGTATAAAAAAAGCTCGCACATTAGTGCGGGCTTTTTTACATAGACTATATTTAATACGGAATTTTACTATGTTCCTTACATATTACAGTTTTTAGAAAGAGCCTAATGTAAGTATAGTGAGGAAGAAAAGTTGATTTTTCATTTCTAAAAACTGTATATTGAAGAGGAATATTCCTATATACGTAAAGGAGGGCTATAAATGAAACTGATGGAACAACAGTTACATGAGTTAGGTGGTTTACGAGTACATATTATTCCAACTGATAAATATAAAACAAATACATTTGTATTTCGTTTGAAAGCACCTTTAAATGAGGAGACGGTGACAGAGCGTGCCCTATTGCCATACGTATTGCAAAGTGCGACAGAAAAGCTTCCTTCTGTAATTCGTCTTCGTCAATATTTAGAAGAATTATACGGATCTTCTTTGGCGGTAGATGTAAGTAAAAAAGGAGAAGATCATATCATCTCTATTTATGTAGACATTGCAAATGAAGTATATTTACATGATGCACCGCCGTTATTTGAAAAAGCGCTTTCTATGTTATCGGATATCGTTTTACATCCAGCGAAAGAGGGGAATGGTTTTCTGCCTTCTATTGTAGAAAGTGAAAAGAGAGCGCTCTTACAACGAATTGAAGCGACGTATGATGATAAAATGCGTTATGCAAACGAGCGTTTAATTGAAGAAATGTGCAAAGTAGAACCGTATCGTTTAAGCGCAAATGGGAAAAAAGAGAGTGTTTCTTCTATTACAAATGAAAGTTTGTATCAATATTATCAAAAAGTGTTAGCGGAAGATGAAATGGACCTATACATTATTGGTGATATTTCAGAAAACGCAGTTGATCTTGTAAGTAAGTATTTTTCTATTTCAGCACGTCCTGTGAGGGAAAGAAATGTACTTCTTCATAAGAGAAATAATGAAGAAAAAGAAGTTGTGGAAAAACAAGAATTAAAACAAAGTAAATTACACATCGGATATCGTACATTTATTACGTATAAAGACGAAGATTATTTTGCGCTGCAATTGTTTAATGGATTGTTTGGAGGATTTTCTCATTCGAAGTTATTCGTTAATGTTCGTGAAAAAAATAGTTTAGCGTACTATGCAGCATCTCGCTTTGAAAGTCATAAAGGTTTATTATTTGTCATGTCAGGAATCGAAGCGAAAAATTATGAAAAAGCGGTTGAGATTATTAAAGAGCAAATGCTTGCAATGCAAAATGGTGATTTTTCTGAAGAAGAGATGCATCAAACGAAAAGTGTTATTCGAAATCAAATATTAGAAGCAATTGATACACCGCGTGGATTTGTGGAAATGCTGTATCATGGTATTATTTCAGATCGTACGCGTCCGGTTGAAGAATGGCTTACAGGTATTGAAAGTGTGACGAAAGAAGAGATTGTGAAAGTTGCTAAAAATATTGAATTAGATACAATTTACTTTTTACACGGAACGGAGGGAGAATAAATGGAGAAAATTGTTTATGAGCAATTAAAAGAGACACTCTATTATGAAAAACTTCCTAATGGATTAGATGTATATATTTTACCGAAGCAAGGATTTAATAAAACATTTGCAACGTTTACGACAAAATATGGTTCTATGGATAATACATTCGTACCACTAGGTAAAGAAGAAATGATTCGTGTGCCGGATGGGATTGCTCATTTTCTTGAGCATAAACTATTTGAAAAAGAAGATCACGATGCCTTCCAATTGTTTAGTAAACAAGGGGCATCGGCAAATGCTTTCACATCATTCACAAGAACAGCTTACCTTTTTTCATGTACATCAAATGTAGAACAAAATTTAAATACATTGTTAAATTTCGTACAAGAGCCTTACTTTTCTGAAAAAACAGTTGAAAAAGAGAAAGGTATCATTGGGCAAGAAATTCAAATGTATCAAGATAATCCAGATTGGCGCTTATATTTTGGGTTAATTGATAGCTTGTTTGTAAAGCACCCGATTAAAATTGATATTGCGGGTACAATCGAGTCTATTAGTAAAATTACAAAAGATCTACTATATGAATGTTATGAAACGTTTTATCATCCAAGCAATATGTTAATGTTTGTTGTAGGTGCAATTGATCCAGAGAAAACGATGGATTTGATACGTGAAAATCAAGCGAAAAAAGATTATAAAAACCAACCAGAAATAGTACGTTCATTCGAAAAAGAACCAGATGAGGTGAATGAAAAGAAGAAAATTATTTCAATGCCTGTACAAACTCCGAAATGTTTAGTTGGTATTAAAGCGACAAACTTAAAAGAAAAAGGGGAAGCCCTTTTAAAACAAGAAATTGCGCTTACGTTACTTTTAGATTATTTATTTGGGAAAAGCTCCGTTCATTACGAATCTTTATATAATGAAGGGCTCATTGATGATTCGTTCTCGTATGATTATACGGAAGAGAATAACTTCGGTTTTGCAATGGTTGGCGGCGATACGAAGCAACCTGATGAGCTGGAAGAGCGTTTGAAAGGTATTTTATTAAATACAAATTATGATCAATTAGATGAGGCGGCATTAGAACGAGTAAAGAAAAAGAAAATAGGTGGCTTTTTACGTTCCTTGAATTCACCGGAATATATTGCAAATCAATTTACAAGATATGCGTTTAATGAATCGAGTCTGTTTGATGCATTGACTGTATTAGAAAGTTTAACTGTTCAAGATTTACAAGAAGTAGCCAAATTACTATTATCAGAAGAAAAAATGAGTGTTTGCCAGGTTTTACCGAAAAAATAAAAGATTTTATAATAATACCTTCATCTTATCATTGATAAATTGTAAGATGAGGGTATTATTTATTTGTAGAAAAAAGATTTTGTTGAGATAAGAGAGGAATTGTATGAAAAAGTATGCATTAGTAACTGGAGGGAGCGGAGGGATTGGCTCTGCTATTTCGAAACAATTAATTCAAGATGGATATACAGTATATGTTCATTATAATAACAGTGAAGAGAAAGTGAATGAGTTGCAGAAAGAATGGGGTGAAGTAATTCCTGTTCAAGCAAATTTAGCTTCTACTGATGGAGCAGAGCAATTGTGGAAACAAATTGAACATCCTCTTGATGTTATCGTATATGCAGCTGGGAAGAGTATTTTTGGACTCGTAACAGATGTAACGAACGATGAATTGAATGATATGGTAGAACTTCAAGTGAAGAGTATCTATAAATTATTATCGATGGCATTGCCATCTATGATTCAACGGAGAAGCGGTAATATTGTACTTGTTTCGTCTATATGGGGACAAATTGGCGCGTCATGTGAAGTTCTTTACTCGATGGTAAAAGGTGCGCAAAATTCATATGTGAAAGCTTTAGCAAAAGAGGTTTCATTAAGTGGAATAAGAGTGAACGCGGTGGCGCCAGGTGCAATTGAAACGGAAATGTTAAACGTATTTTCAGAAGAGGATAAGAATGAAATTGCGGAAGAGATTCCGTTAGGACGATTAGGATTACCGGAAGAAGTAGCAAAAACTGTGTCATTTCTTGTATCACCAGGTGCATCTTATATAACTGGACAAATTATTGGAGTAAATGGCGGGTGGCATTGCTAAAAATTTCTTACATAAAAAATGAAAAACTGTACAAATTAAGCATGATTCTATTACTAAGTAGTGAGGTGCTTACACATGTCAGTTTTAGATAATTTTGATCAATGGAAGAGCTTTTTAGGAGAACGTTTAGAACAAGCGCAAGGAAAAGGTCTTGATGGTGGTGCTGTATCAGATATGGCATTTCGTGTTGGTGATTATTTAGCAAATGAAGTAGAAGCACGCAACGATCAAGAGAAATTATTAGCTGAACTTTGGAAAGTTGCTGACGAACAAGAGCAACATACAATCGCAAACTTAATGGTAAAGTTTGTACAACATAAGTAAAAAATAGAGAGGGGATTCTCCTCTCTATTTTTTTTGTATAATAATTGAAAGGGATAGATTATACATTTAGCTTCCCTATTAAGGTGAAATCATATAATATAGTACGTAGGTGTAAAGTAAGCAAGGGGAGTGATCTTGGATGATTGAATGGTATTTTGAATATGAAATACATAAAAACCGACCTGGCTTGCTTGGTGACGTTTCTTCGTTAATCGGTATGCTCGGCATTAATATTGTCACAATTAATGGTGTAGATAATGCAAGGCGTGGATTACTCCTTATGTGTGATAATCAAGAGCAAATCTCTAGACTAGAATCAATTTTAAATACGATGGATAACATAACGGTAACGAAATATCGTCCGCCAAAGCTAAGAGATAAGCTAGCGGTTAGACATGGTAGGTACATACAACGAGATGCAGATGATAAGAAGACATTTCGGTTTGTGCGTGATGAATTAGGGTTACTTGTAGACTTTATGGCTGAAATAATGAAAAAAGAAGGCCATAAGCTAATTGGTATACGAGGAATGCCTCGTGTTGGAAAAACAGAATCCATTGTTGCCGCAAGTGTTTGTGCAAATAAAAGATGGTTATTTGTATCGTCTACTCTTATTAAGCAAACTGTTCGTAGTCAATTGATTGAAGATGAGTATAGCGACGACAATATTTTCATCTTAGATGGAATCGTGTCAACAAAGCGTGCTAACGAAAGGCATTGGCAGCTTGTTCGTGAAATTATGAGATTGCCTGCAACGAAAGTTGTGGAACATCCTGACGTATTTGTGAGTCAGTCAGAATACACATTGGATGATTTTGATTATATTATCGAGTTGCGTAACGATTATGATGAAGAAATTCAATATAATTTAGTAGATGAAATTGAGCAAGGTACGCAAAATAATTTCTCTATGTTTGACTTTTAAAGAAATATTGAGGTGTTAGTAGTGACAGAATTAGGACAAAAGCTGAAAGAAGCAAGAGGAACGAAAGGCTTGTCTATTGATCAGCTGCATGAGATTACAAAAATTCAAAAACGCCATTTAGTAGCAATTGAGGAAGGCAATTATGATGTATTGCCAGGAGCTTTTTATGCGCGTGCATTCATTAAACAATACGCAGATGCGGTTGGATTAAATGGAGAGGAACTGCTTGTAGAATATCAGAGTACGATACCACAATCTGAAAAACGCGACGTTCCACAAGTGTCAACCGGACAAAAAACACAAGAAACAATGCAGAAATCTTCATCATGGCCAATTGCAGATCATATGCCGAAAATCTTAGTTGCGCTGCTAGTAATTGCAGTTGGAGTGGTAATTTGGTTTATTTTCCAAGCGTTAACTGGAAAAGGTGATGAGAAGGTTCCGAATGCTCAAAGTGAGAAAATTGAAGTTAAAAAAGCGGAAAATTCTCCGTTAGATACGAAGAAAGATGAAGTGAAAGCGGAAGAGCCGAAAAAAGAGGAACCAAAAAAAGAAGAATCGAAAAAAGAAGAGCCAAAGAAAGAAGAACAACCAGCGCAACCAACAGGACAACAAGAAATCAAAGTAGTTGGGACAACTGGTAAGGAGTCCACTTTGGAAATTCATAACAATAAAACGTTAGAATTAGAAATTACAACAAAAGGTGCAAGTTATGTAGGTATTAAAAATGAGGCAGGAAATGATATCTTTAGTGGAACAATAGAGGAAGGTCAAACTCAAAAATATGATTTATCAACAGCGAAAGTGGTAAACCTTAATATAGGAAGTGCACCGAATGTTGAATTTAAATTAAATGGCCAAGTGGTTACATTCCCGTTGAATCCAGAAGAGAATTATCATCAAAAATTCTTGATTAAAAATCTAGGGATAGAGCAACCTGCACAATAACAGTCATCGCTTCGATGACTTTTTTCAATGAACAAATGTTTTTGATATGATGGAGGAATAGCTGTGAATTTACCAAATAAAATTACAATATCTAGAATCTGCTTAATTCCAATTTTTATGGTAATTATGTTAGCGCCCTTTGATTGGGGTTCATACACAATTGGTGATGTTGATTTACCAATTCAACATTTAGTAGGAGCGCTTATCTTTATTGTTGCTTCGGCTACAGATTGGATTGATGGACATTACGCAAGAAAGTATAATCTTGTAACGAATTTAGGGAAGTTCCTTGACCCGTTAGCTGATAAATTACTTGTTTCAGCGGCACTTATCACGTTAGTTGAGATGCAATATGTACCTGCTTGGATCGTTATTGTCATTATAAGCCGTGAGTTTGCGGTAACTGGTTTACGTCTTGTACTTGCTGGAACAGGGGAAGTAGTTGCGGCAAATCAGCTAGGGAAAATTAAGACATGGACACAAATTATCGCGATTGCGGCATACTTATTACACGATGTACCTTTAAATTTAATCCATATTCCAGTTGCTGATATCTTTATATGGATTGCATTAATTTTTACTGTTATTTCAGGATGGGATTATTTCTGGAAAAATAGAGCTGCTTTTGTAAACTCAAAATAGAAGTTTATGGGGGAATTGGGATGAATGCTGAAATTATTGCGGTTGGAACGGAATTATTACTTGGACAAATTGCAAATACGAACGCCCAGTTTTTATCTGAAAAGTTAGCTTCAATTGGCATTAATGTGTACTACCATACTGTAGTTGGAGATAATAACAAACGATTACAGCAGGCGATTGAAGTTGCAGAAGAACGTGCGGACATGCTTATTTTTACAGGTGGATTAGGACCGACAAAAGATGATTTAACGAAGGAAACAATAGCGTCTAGCTTAGCGGAAGAGCTTGTATATGATGAAAAGGCATTAGCATCAATAAGCGATTACTTTAAGCGAACAGGTCGAGAGTTCACGGAGAATAATAAAAAGCAGGCGCTCGTTTTGGATGGAGCGACTGTATTTGCAAATGATCACGGTATGGCACCTGGTATGGGATTAAATAAGAACGGAAAAGTTTATATTTTATTACCAGGACCACCGAAAGAAATGAAGCCGATGTATGTAAGTTATGTGGAGCCTTTTTTACGTAACTTTACAACAGGAGAAAACATTTATTCTCGCGTGCTTCGCTTTTTCGGAATTGGGGAATCTCAATTAGAGGTGAAAGTTCAAGATTTAATTGATGGACAAACAAATCCGACAATCGCCCCGCTTGCCAATGATGGAGAAGTGACATTACGTTTAACGGCTAAACATCAAAATGCTCATGAAGCGGAGAAACTCATTCAGCATGTGGAAGATTTGATTTTAGAAAGAGTTGGAGAATTTTTCTACGGGTATGACCAAGAGTTTCTACATTATAAGGCGATAGAGTTATTGAAGAAAAAAGGATTAACTTTAGCGTGTGCGGAAAGTTTAACAGGTGGTCTCTTTGGTAATCAAGTAACAGAAAACGCTGGTGTGTCTTCCGTATTTAAAGGCGGTGTCATTTGTTACCATAATGATGTGAAGCAACATGTATTACATGTACCTGAGGAAGTCTTGTCTACTGACGGTGCAGTTAGTAAAGAATGTGCTCGTTATCTTGCTGAAAATGTTAGAGAATTATTAAAAGCGGATATCGGAATTAGTTTCACTGGGGTAGCAGGACCAGATGCTTCAGAACATAAAGAGCCGGGAACTGTATTTGTTGGATTGGCGATGAAAGATGAACCAACTGTAGTCTTTCCTCTAAATTTAAGCGGAAGTCGTCAACAAATTAGGGAACGCTCAGCAAAATATGGATTTTATCATTTGTATAAAAAGCTAGAAGAGATATAAGTCTCTTTTAGCTTTTTTTAATGGTTAAATGTGGTTATATTTAATGAAAAATAAAAAAATCGAATAAATGTTCGATTTTTGTTGGCAAATTGAATTGAAAATAGGTATAATAAGATTAGCAATTCAGTTAAGGAGGAATTTTGAATGAGTGATCGTCAAGCGGCATTAGATATGGCGTTAAAACAAATAGAGAAGCAATTCGGTAAAGGTTCAATTATGAAATTAGGAGAACAAGCGGAGCGTAGAGTTTCTACAGTTTCTAGTGGTTCTTTAGCACTTGATGTGGCATTAGGGGTAGGCGGATACCCACGTGGCCGTATTATCGAGATTTATGGACCTGAGAGTTCAGGTAAAACAACAGTTTCATTACATGCAATTGCAGAGGTACAGCGTCAAGGTGGACAAGCAGCATTCATCGATGCGGAGCATGCAATGGATCCTGTATATGCACAAAAATTAGGTGTTAACATCGATGAATTACTATTATCACAACCTGATACAGGGGAGCAAGGTTTAGAAATCGCAGAAGCACTTGTACGAAGTGGTGCGGTTGATATTATCGTAATTGACTCTGTAGCAGCTCTTGTACCGAAAGCTGAGATTGAAGGAGACATGGGTGACTCACACGTAGGTTTACAAGCTCGTTTAATGTCTCAAGCACTTCGTAAACTTTCAGGTGCAATCAATAAATCAAAAACAATCGCAATCTTTATTAACCAAATTCGTGAAAAAGTTGGGGTTATGTTCGGAAATCAACTACAAGTTGCTTAATCGTAAAGATTAAGGAGTTTACCATGGGTTTCCCTTGCTAGTGATAGCATGTTAAAAAACCTTGTGAACCTTATTGCCTAAGGGTGTAACTATTCATATAGTTGCTAACGGTGAAGCCCACCATTATTTAGGGTAATACCGTGCCAAGCTCCATAGTGATATGGGGAAGGTGTAGAGACTACCGAAAAGGACTTTTAGTTAACTGAGTAGGGTACGGCAGATGATAGGCTACTGCTGGAAGTGCAAGGCTCTCTGTAAAGAGATGAAGAGATAGTCCGGACTATAGAGATGGAAAATCTATAGATAGTGCCAGAAACAACTCCAGGTGGTCGTGCGTTGAAATTCTATTCAACTGTTCGTCTTGAAGTGCGTCGTGCGGAGCAATTAAAACAAGGTAACGACATCGTTGGTAATAAAACAAAAGTAAAAGTAGTTAAAAATAAAGTGGCACCACCATTCCGTGTTGCGGAAGTTGATATTATGTACGGAGAAGGTATTTCAAGAGAAGGTGAAATCTTAGATATGGCTTCTGAACTTGATATCGTTCAAAAGAGCGGTGCTTGGTACTCTTATAATGAAGAACGCTTAGGACAAGGTCGTGAAAATTCGAAGCAGTTCTTAAAAGAAAATACGGATTTAAGAGAAGAAATTGCCTTCTTTATTCGTGAGCATCACGGAATTAGCGAAGATTCAGGTGCTGAAGATATGGAAGATCCAAGTCTTCTTGATTAAAGTGGGATAAAAGACACGGCTTCGTGTCTTTTATTTTTGTATCATTATGAAAGCGTTGTATATCGTTGGAGATAAAATATTTAATCCATCTAAAACAGTATGTGTACAGAGGGATATATGCGTGTTTTACATGAATAAACTGGAATTTACTAAGGTTTTCCAGGATAATATGCTCTCTGCTTTTTAAATTCCTATATAAATTAGAGCTGAAGGTAAAGAAAGTAAAAGTAGACAACGCTTGACAATGAAAATTGCGATAGATACAATGAGAATGTATATTTTTTCTTATATACGAAACACTCTTCTCAAGAAGAGAAGTAATATTCGGAGTAAGACTTAAATCTTGCCGAAATAATAATATGACATTTTAATTGTGAAATGAAGAAAGTCCCTTAAAAAAGCGGGACGACGGTCTTTGCTGTATGTTGTTATTCAATGTACATGCCGACAGTCTTTTTTCATTCATAGCAAGGGGAGGTGAAATCATGAGTAGTACTGCAGTTTGGATACTCATCTCCATTTTGCTTGCAACAGTCGGTGCAGTTGTTGGCTTTTTTGTTCGAAAGTCTATTGCTGAAGCGAAGATTAATGGTGCAGCTAATGAAGCGAAACGTATTATAGATGAAGCGAATCGTGAAGCTGAAGCACTTAAGAAAGAAGCGCTTTTAGAAGCAAAGGATGAAATTCATACACTTCGTACAGAAGCTGAATTAGAAATTCGTGACCGTAGAAGCGAATTACAAAAACAAGAAAATCGTTTAATGCAAAAAGAAGAGAACCTTGATCGTAAAGACGAAACGCTCGATAAACGCGAGCAACAGTTAGAAAAGAAAGAGGATTCTCTTGTAGCGAGACAACAACAGATTGAAGAGTTGGAAAGCAAAGTGGGAGAGTTAGTTCAAAAGCAACAAACAGAATTAGAGCGCATTTCCAATCTGACACGCGAACAAGCGAAAGCAATTATTCTTGGTAAAGTAGAAAGTGAAGTTTCTCATGAAATTGCCGTAATGGTAAAAGAAAGTGAAGTTCGTGCGAAAGAAGAAGCAGATAAGAAAGCAAAAGAGATTTTATCTCTTGCAATGCAGAGATGTGCAGCTGATCATGTTGCTGAAACAACCGTTTCGGTTGTAAATCTTCCAAATGACGAAATGAAGGGACGTATTATCGGACGTGAAGGTCGAAATATTCGTACGTTAGAAACGTTAACAGGTATTGACCTAATTATCGATGATACACCAGAAGCGGTTATCCTTTCTGGATTCGACCCAATTCGTCGTGAAACAGCTCGTATCGCTCTTGATAAACTAGTACAGGACGGACGTATTCACCCAGCGCGTATTGAAGAGATGGTCGAAAAATCAAGACGTGAAGTGGACGAGTATATTCGTGAAGTCGGAGAGCAAACAACGTTTGAAGTGGGTGTTCACGGTTTACATCCAGATTTAATTAAGATTTTAGGTCGTTTAAAATACCGTACAAGTTACGGGCAAAACGTCTTAAAACACTCTATGGAAGTTGCATATTTAACTGGACTTATGGCAGCAGAGCTTGGTGAGGATGAAAAACTAGCAAGACGTGCTGGTCTATTACATGATATCGGTAAAGCGATTGACCATGAAGTAGAAGGTAGCCACGTTGAAATTGGTGTTGAACTCGCAACGAAATATAAAGAGCATCCTGTAGTTATAAACAGTATTGCATCTCACCACGGAGACACAGAACCAACTTCTATCATTGCAGTTTTAGTTGCAGCAGCAGATGCATTATCAGCTGCAAGACCTGGAGCTCGTAGTGAAACACTTGAGAACTATATTCGTCGTCTTGAAAAGTTAGAAGAGATTTCAGAGTCTTATGAAGGCGTAGAAAAATCTTTCGCAATTCAAGCAGGACGAGAAGTTCGTATTCTGGTAAAACCAGATACAATTGATGATTTAGAAGCTCATCGTTTAGCTCGTGATATTCGAAAACGTATTGAAAATGAACTGGATTACCCAGGGCATATTAAAGTAACTGTTATTCGTGAAACACGCGCAGTGGAATACGCAAAATAAAGTGGTGAAACACCACTTTATTTTTTTGTGTTGGAATTGGTTAAAATAAAGGAAATTAGTTATACCTAGCATACAAGTGAAACAAACTTATAATAAATATATTGTAAGATAATTACTTGAAGCTATAGTAATAAAAAATGTAGTACATAGGAAGGGTAAGACATATGAGAATATTATTTGTTGGGGATGTAGTAGGATCTCCTGGTAGAGGTATGATTCAACAATACGTACCGGCATTAAAGAAGAAATATACACCTACAGTAACCATTATTAATGGGGAAAATGCAGCAGGTGGACGTGGAATTACGGAAAAAATATACCGAAACTTTTTAGAATGCGGAGCACAAGCGGTTACACTTGGAAATCACGCTTGGGATAACCGTGAAGTATTTGAATTTATTGATGATGCAAAATATCTTGCAAGACCAGCTAACTTCCCAGAAGGCACTCCAGGAAAAGGGCTTATTTTTGTGAACTGTAATGGAACAGAAGTTGCAGTTATTAACTTACAAGGACGTACGTTCCTTCCTCCAATTGATTGTCCATTCCGTAAAGTGGATGAATTAATTAACATTGCGAAAAAACGTACGAATATTATTTTTGTTGATTTCCATGCGGAAACTACAAGCGAAAAACAAGCGTTAGGTTGGTATGTAGATGGTCGTGCTACAGCGGTAGTAGGTACACATACGCATGTTCCTACAGCAGATAATCGTATTTTACCAAGCGGAACGGCATATATCACAGATGTTGGTATGACAGGACCGTACGATGGAATTTTAGGTATGGACCGAGAAGCAGTATTGAAGAAGTTTTTAACAAACTTACCAGTACGATTTGAAGTGACAAATGGTAGAACACAATTAAGTGCAGTGCTAATTGATGTGGACCCTAATACGGGAAAAGCTAAGAAAATTGAGCGTATCTTAATTAATGATGATCAGCCATTTTTTGAGTAATTCCTATTAAAATTTAGATAAGTTATTATTTTTTAATTTTTTAGAAAAATTACAGAAATTTAGCAGGAATACGTGTCATTCCTCGTGAATATAAGTTAAAGTGAAATAATTGCTAATACTTTTTATAGAAACGAGGAGGAAACGCGGAATGGAAATATTAAAAGTTAAAGCAACGTCGGTCCCTAATTCTGTAGCTGGTGCACTTGCAGGTGTTATTCGCGAACGCGGAACAGCAGAAATTCAAGCCATTGGTGCAGGTGCATTGAACCAAGCGGTAAAGGCAGTAGCAATTGCAAGAGGATTTGTAGCGCCTAGTGGTTTGGACCTGATTTGTATCCCAGCGTTTACGGATATCATGATTGATGGGGAAGAACGTACAGCAATAAAATTAATTGTAGAACCTCGTTAAGTTTAAACAACCTGTTTGCAGTATGCAAACAGGTTGTTTTTATAATGGAGGAATGAAAATGAAAATTTTTGATGCTCATTGTGATGTGCTTCTTCAGTTATGGAGTGCACAAGGGAAAAAGGATTTTAAACATGATTCGCAATTACATATTACATTTGAACAGTTAAAGAACAGAAAAGGAAGTATACAATGTTTTGCTATATATGTGCCAGAAACAGTGGCATATGAAAACCGATTTGAAGTAGCATTGCAAATGGTAGATATTTTTTATAATGAAATTTTATCCTTACCAGGTGTGAAGTTTATTCAGACAAAAGATGATATGAACATGTTAAAACAGGACGAGATTGGAGCGATATTAACATTAGAAGGATGCGAAGCAATTGGAAAAGATGCAATGAAATTACGGTTGTTGTATCGCCTAGGAGTACGTTCTTTTGGACTAACATGGAATTATGCCAATCTATTAGCTGATGGTGCGCTAGAGACACGTGGGGCAGGTTTAACGACTTCTGGTAAACATGTTGTACAAGAACTGAATGCGTTACATGTATGGACTGATGTGTCTCATTTGAATGAAAGAAGTTTTTGGGATGTGATTGAAATTGCAAAAAATCCTATTGCTTCCCACTCAAATTGTATGAAACTTTGTCAGCACCCACGTAATTTAAACGATGAACAACTTAAAGCTCTTATAAAGCGAAATGGCATGATCGGTGTCACTTTTGTACCGCAGTTTCTAACAAATGAAAAACAAGCGAATGTAGCAGATATAGTAAGACATATCGAATATATTTGTTCATTAGGTGGAGAGAACAATATAGGGTTTGGTTCGGATTTTGATGGGATAGTAGAAACAGTTGTAAATGTATCAGCGTATCGAGATTATGAAAATGTAATGAACGAGCTTTGTAAACACTATGCTGCATCTACTGTAGAGCGATTTTTATATGATAATTTTGTTGAACATATAAGCTTTTAAAATTTTTGTTTTAAAAATCCAGAAAAATTAGAATTAATTCATTTGATATTATTGCTTTTTTTAAGACCTAATACTAGAATGAAAAACAAAATAGCTTTATACTAAAGATTCAGGGAAATCAGAAGAGGCATAATTTGCGTCCATTGTAGTTTATTTGCATAAAAAATGCTAAACTATTACTGTAAAAAAATACACTACAATGAATGCAGCCAAAAGGGGTGTAGGAGATGATTAGTCAACTTTCATGGAAAGTTGGAGGCCAACAAGGTGAAGGAATTGAAAGTACAGGAGAAATCTTCTGTATTGCATTAAACCGATTAGGATATTACCTATACGGTTACCGCCACTTCTCATCACGTATAAAAGGCGGCCATACAAATAATAAAATTCGTGTAAGTACAACAGAAGTACGCGCGATCTCAGATGATTTAGATATTTTAATTGCTTTTGATCAAGAAACAATTGATTTTAACTTCCACGAACTACGTCCGGGCGGGATTGTAGTTGCAGATGCGAAATTTAATCCGACAATACCTGACAATACAGATGTAAACCTATATGTGATACCGTTTACAGATATTGCATCAGAATTAGGCACATCATTAATGAAAAACATGGTTGCTGTTGGAGCATCAAGTGCGGTATTAGGATTAGATGAAACAGCTTATTTAGATGTTGTTGAAGAGATCTTTGGTCGTAAAGGAGAGCAAGTTGTTCAAAAGAACATGGACGCAATTAAGCGCGGCTCTCAATATATGAAAGAGTTACTAGGTGAGAAAGTAAACATGATGCAGCTTGAAAAAGCTGATGGTCAGAAGCGCATGTTTATGATTGGGAACGATGCGATTGCATTTGGTGCAGTAGCTGGTGGTGCTCGCTTTATGTCTGCATATCCAATTACACCTGCATCTGAAATTATGGAATACTTAATTAAAAAATTGCCAAAAGTCGGCGGAACAGTAATCCAAACTGAGGATGAAATTGCAGCTTGTACAATGGCAATCGGTGCAAACTATGCTGGTGTTCGTACATTAACTGCATCTGCTGGTCCAGGTCTATCTTTAATGATGGAAGCGATTGGTTTAGCAGGTATTACAGAAACGCCATTAGTAATTGTTGATACACAACGTGGTGGTCCAAGTACAGGATTACCAACGAAACAAGAGCAGTCTGATTTAATGGCAATGATTTACGGTACGCACGGTGAAATTCCAAAAATCGTAATGGCGCCAAGTACAGTGGAAGAAGCTTTCTATGATATTGTAGAAGCGTTTAACTTATCTGAAGAATATCAAGTACCTGTTATTTTCTTAACAGATTTACAGCTTTCTTTAGGGAAACAGACAGTAGAACCACTTAAGTTAGATAAAGTGGAAATTCGTCGTGGTAAGCTTGATTTAGAAGCGGAATTACCAGAACGTGAAAATAAAGCATACTTCAAGCGTTATGAAGTAACAGAAGATGGCGTTTCACCACGTGTTTTACCTGGTATGAAAAATGGTGTTCACCATGTTACAGGTGTAGAACATGATGAAACTGGTAAACCATCTGAATCAGCATTAAACCGTAAAGATCAAATGGACAAACGTTTCCGTAAAATGGAGAACTTGAAGTTTAATACCCCTGTTTATAAAAATGTTAAGCATGAAGAAGCAGACGTATTGCTTGTTGGATTTAACTCAACTCGTGGTGCGATCGAAGAAGCAATGGAGCGCTTAGAACAAGAGGGTATGAAAGTAAACCATGCTCATGTGCGTTTAATTCACCCGTTCCCAACAGCTGAAATCGATCCACTTGTGAAAAATGCGAAGCGTGTTGTAGTGGTAGAAAACAATGCAACAGGTCAACTTGCTAACATTATGAAAATGAATCTTGGTAACGGTGAGAAAATTTCTAGTCTTTTAAAATATGATGGGAACCCATTCTTGCCGAAAGAGATTTACAACGAATGCAAAAAAGGGGTTGTATTAAATGGCAACATTTAAGGACTTTCGTAACAGTGTAAAACCAAACTGGTGCCCAGGTTGCGGAGACTTCTCGGTGCAAGCTGCAATTCAACGTGCGGCAGCTAACGTTGGCTTAAATCCAGATGAACTTGCTGTTATTTCTGGTATCGGCTGTTCAGGTCGTATTTCAGGTTATATTAATTCATATGGTGTGCATAGTATTCATGGTCGTGCCCTTCCAATTGCACAAGGTGTAAAAATGGCAAACCGTGATTTAACAGTTATCGCATCAGGTGGTGACGGTGATGGATTTGCGATTGGTATGGGACATACGATCCATTCTATTCGTCGTAACATTGACATTACGTACATCGTAATGGATAACCAAATTTATGGATTAACAAAAGGGCAAACTTCACCACGTAGTGAAGCTGGATTTAAAACGAAAAGTACACCACAAGGTTCAATTGAACCGTCACTAAATGTTATGGAAATGGCTTTAACAGCTGGTGCAACATTTGTGGCACAAAGCTTTTCAAGTGATTTAAAAGAATTAACACAAATTATTGAAGCTGGTATTAACCATAAAGGATTTTCATTAATTAACGTATTCAGCCCATGTGTTACTTACAATAAAGTAAATACTTACGATTGGTTTAAAGAGAATTTAACAAAACTAAGTACAGTAGAGGGATATGATCCGTCTAATCGCATGATGGCTATGCAAACATTAATGGAAAACAACGGATTAGTAACAGGGTTAATTTATCAAAATACAGCGCAACCTTCATACCAAGAACTAGTAAAAGGATATAGTGAGAAGCCTTTAGTGCAATCTGATTTAAATATGGATCAGAAAATGTTTGATGAACTTGTTGCTGAATTTATGTAATATAAGAAGAGGAGGTTGCCATTTGGCAACCTTTTTTTATGAGTGAAAATATAAGGTAGTCTTATTTACTTAGAAAATTCAGAATGGTAAAATAATATATAAATCGTTGTATGAAAATTGCATGTTCATTAACTAGGAAATGTAATAATAGGATAAGCCTTCTTCTTTGTAAAAATTGGCGAAACACTTCATACTATGGTAATGTGTATAGGGATAAAGCAATATGCTTTTGAGTAGGACAAAAGAAATACAAAAAGGGAATGTCTATTTGTGTGGGGAAGACTTCATTCTTATAGATGATTAGATTGATTACTCAAGTTTCAAAGGACAAGTATCTCTCAAGCTATCTAACCATTTTTGAGGTGGGTCTAAGCGCATTAAAATGGACTATAAAGTGTGTATAGTTAAGGGTGAAAGGAGATTACCGATGAACGAGCAACAACGATTAGCAAGTCAACAAGCAAATTCCTCTAAGAAAAAAGAAGAGAAAGATTATAGTAAATACTTTGAAAGTGTATACCAACCACCTTCCTTAAAAGACGCGAAAAAACGAGGGAAAGAAGAAGTTAAAATTGAACGGGATTTTGGCTTACCTGAAGAGTTTCGCAATTTCGGTACAGGAAGAAAGTTTTATATTCGTACATATGGTTGTCAAATGAATGAGCACGATACAGAAGTAATGGCGGGTATTTTCACTGCACTTGGATATGAACCAACCTTTTCAACTGAAGAAGCAGATGTAGTATTATTAAATACTTGTGCTATTCGTGAAAATGCTGAAAATAAAGTGTTCGGTGAACTAGGGCATTTAAAGGCACTAAAACGAAGAAATCCTGATCTTTTAATTGGTGTATGTGGTTGTATGTCCCAAGAGGAATCTGTTGTAAATAAAATTATGCAAAAAAATCAGCATGTAGATATGGTGTTTGGAACACATAATATTCATAGATTACCGTACATTCTAAAAGATGCAATGTTCTCGAAGGAGACGGTAGTTGAAGTTTGGTCCAAAGAAGGAGACGTAATTGAAAATCTTCCGAAAGTACGTCGTGGTGATATTAAAGCTTGGGTAAATATTATGTATGGCTGTGATAAGTTCTGTACATATTGTATCGTACCGTATACACGCGGAAAAGAGCGAAGCAGACGTCCAGAAGACATTATCCAAGAGATTCGTCATTTAGCTGCGAATGGTTATAAAGAAATTACGTTACTTGGACAGAACGTAAATGCATATGGTAAAGACTTTGAAGATATAGAATACGGTCTTGGCGATTTAATGGACGAGCTCCGTAAAGTTGATATTGCCCGTATTCGTTTTACAACGAGCCATCCACGCGATTTCGATGATCACTTAATTGAAGTGCTTGGAAAAGGTGGCAACTTAGTAGAACATATTCACTTACCAGTTCAATCTGGAAGCACAGAAATGTTAAAAATTATGGCGCGTAAATATTCACGTGAGCATTATTTAGAGCTTGTAAGAAAAATTAAAGAAGCAATTCCAAACGCGGTATTAACAACTGATATTATTGTCGGTTTCCCGAATGAAACAGATGAGCAATTTGAAGAAACGATGTCGTTATATCGTGAAGTAGGGTTTGATACTGCCTTTACCTTTATTTATTCTCCGCGTGAAGGTACACCAGCTGCAAAAATGAAAGACAATGTACCGATGGAAGTAAAGAAAGAACGTCTTCAACGCTTAAATGCATTAGTAAATAAATTGGCAATTGAAAAGAATAATCGTTATAAAGGTCAAATTGTAGAAGTGTTAGTTGATGGAGAGAGTAAAAATAATCCAGAAGTACTTGCAGGTTATACTCGTACAAATAAACTTGTAAACTTTGTTGCTCCAAAGTCTTTAATTGGTCAGCTTGTGAAAGTAAAAGTAACGGATGCAAAAACTTGGTCTCTTAACGGAGAATTAGTTGAAGAGCCGATTGAGGTGGAATAATAGATGAAAGTATATTCGAAAGATGAAATTGTTGAGCAAGCGAAAGAATTAGCAAAAATGATTTCTGAAACAGAAGAAGTTGATTTCTTTAAGAAAGCAGAGGCACAAATTCATAAAAATGAAAATGTGAAGCGCGCAATTGATGAAATTAAAGCACTGCAAAAACAAGCAGTAAACTTGCAACATTACGGGAAATGGGAAGCTTTGAAAAAAGTAGAAGCTGAAATTGATGCCCTGCAAGATAAGTTAGATAGCATCCCAGTTGTACAAGAATTTAAATCTTCACAAACATATGTAAATGACTTACTACAGCTAGTTGCAAGTACGATTTCTAACAACGTAACAGATGAAATATTAATTTCAACTAATGGCGATGTATTGAAGGGTGAAACGGGCGCAGCGGTAGAAAGTAAAAAAGGAAATTGTGGTTGTTAAAGAGATGTCGAATTGACATCTCTTTTTTTAGTGGATTAAACGTAAGTTCTTCTCAAAAAAAGAATGACACATTCCGCTATTGTCACGCATATGATTAAGTGAATAGTGATTGAGGAGGGTTACGAATGTCCGAATTTAGAGAGATTATTACAAAAGCAGTGGTTGGAAAAGGACGTAAGTATACAAAGTCAACGCATACATGTGAATCGAATAATGAGCCAACAAGTATTTTAGGGTGCTGGGTAATTAACCACTCGTACGAAGCAAGAAAGAATGGAAAACATGTGGAAATTGAAGGTTTCTATGATGTGAACACTTGGTATTCATTCGATGGCAATACAAAGACAGAAGTTGTAACAGAACGTGTAAACTACACAGATGAAGTAAGCATTGGATATCGTGATAAAAACTTTTCTGGTGATGATTTAGAAATTATTGCTCGTGTCATTCAGCCACCAAATTGTTTAGAAGCTCTTGTATCACCAAATGGTAATAAAATTGTTGTAACGGTAGAACGTGAATTTGTAACAGAAGTAGTTGGCGAAACGAAAATTTGTGTAAGTGTAAACCCTGAAGGTTGTGTAGAATCAGATGATGCTTTCCAAATTGAAGATGATGAGTTTGAAGAGTTAGATCCGAACTTTATCGTTGATGCAGAAGAAGAGTAATAGAAAGCTAGGGAGAAGTTCTTCCTAGCTTTTTACTTTACATAAGTGGTGCTTAGATGAACATGATTGCTAATGAAATGTGCTATAATGAAGAAAGACTCCTGAAATAGGAGATAAGAGTGTCCGTGAAATGTGACATATATGAATATAGATTATTATGTAAGAATTATGGAGGATAAGTATGACGCAATATACGCCTATGATACAGCAATATTTAAAAGTTAAGGCAGACTATCAAGATGCCTTTTTATTTTTCCGCTTAGGTGATTTTTATGAAATGTTCTTTGAGGATGCGGTTAAAGCAGCCCACGAACTTGAAATTACATTAACGAGCCGAGACGGTGGTAGTAGTGAACGTATACCGATGTGCGGTGTACCGTATCATGCGGCTAAAAACTATATTGAACAACTTGTTGAAAAAGGATATAAAGTAGCGGTTTGTGAGCAAGTAGAAGACCCAAAAACAGCTAAAGGTGTAGTGCGCCGTGAAGTCGTACAATTAATTACGCCAGGAACGATGATGGAAGGGCGTACGATTGATGAGAAAGAAAATAACTTTTTAGCCGCATTAACACATTTTGAAGATGGGTCATATGCGTTAGCTTGTAACGATTTAACGACTGGACAAAATACAGTAACGTTATTGACTGGTTCAGTAGAAGATATTTTATTAGAAGTGTATGCAACCGGTTCGAAAGAAATTGTTGTAGATTCTTCCTTTTCAAAAGATGAATTAAACAAGTTAACGGAAACGTTAAAGATGACGATTTCATATGAAGATGCAACGGCAATCCCAGAAGGGTTAGAACATCTTGTGAAAAACGTTTCACAAGCAAAGTTAATTAAAGCAGTTGGGCGCTTATTTAACTATGTAATAAGAACGCAAAAACGTTCATTAGATCATTTACAGCCTGTGGAAATTTATTATACGAATCAATTTATGAAAATTGATGTGCATTCAAAGCGAAATTTAGAGCTAACAGAAACACTTCGAACGAAAGAGAAAACAGGATCTTTACTATGGCTATTAGATAAGACGAAAACGGCTATGGGTGGTCGTATGTTAAAACAGTGGATGGAACGTCCACTTATACAGAAAGAACGAATTGAAGAGCGTTTAGAAATGGTTGAAACGTTTGTAAATGATTACTTCTTGCGTGAAGATTTAAAAGAAAAGTTAAAAGAAGTATATGATTTGGAACGTTTAGCAGGAAAAGTTGCATTTGGTAATGTGAATGCACGGGACTTATTACAGTTAAGACGCTCGTTACTACAAGTGCCAGCTATTTTAGAAGCGATTAGTTTGTTAGATAACGCGTATGCAGCGAGATTAATTCAAGGTGCAGATCCGTGTGAGAGTCTAACAGAATTATTAGGAAGAAGTATTCAAGAAAATCCACCGCTTTCGATTAAAGATGGAGATATCATTAAAGATGGTTATAATGACAAGCTTGATCAATATCGCTATGTGAGTAAAAACGGAAAAACGTGGATTGCTGAGCTTGAAAAACGAGAGCGTGATATTACAGGAATTAAATCGTTAAAAATCGGATACAACCGTATTTTCGGTTACTACATTGAAGTAACGAAAGCGAACCTTGGAGCATTACCAGAAGGCCGCTACGAGCGTAAACAAACGCTTGCTAATGCGGAACGTTTCATTACAGATGAACTAAAAGAAAAAGAAACATTAATCTTAGAAGCTGAAGAAAAAATTGTACAACTAGAATACGATTTATTTACAGCGCTTCGTGAAGAAGTAAAAGTATTTATTCCGAAATTACAGCATTTAGCGAAAGTAATTAGTGAATTAGACGTACTGCAAAGTTTTGCGACAGTGAGTGAAGAGGAACAGTTTGTAAAACCTGTACTAACAACGAAGCGTGAAATTTTCATTAAAGATGGTCGTCATCCTGTCGTAGAAAAAGTATTGAACGGGAAATTGTATGTACCGAATGATTGTATTATGCCAGAGAATATGGATGTCTTTTTAATTACAGGACCGAACATGTCTGGTAAAAGTACGTATATGAGACAATTAGCACTTGTAACAGTTATGTCGCAAATCGGTTGTTTCGTACCAGCAACAGAAGCAGTATTACCTGTATTTGACCAAATCTTTACGAGAATTGGCGCGGCGGATGATTTAATTTCAGGTCAAAGTACATTTATGGTCGAAATGTTAGAAGCGAAAAATGCCATTGCAAATGCATCAGAAAGAAGTTTAATTTTATTCGATGAAATTGGACGCGGTACATCTACGTATGATGGTATGGCACTTGCACAAGCAATCATTGAACATATTCACGACCAAATTGGTGCAAAAACGTTATTCTCTACACATTATCATGAATTGACAGTGCTAGAAGACAGTTTAGATCAACTGAAGAATGTACACGTTTCAGCTATTGAAGAGAACGGAAAAGTAGTATTCCTTCATAAAATTCAAGACGGGGCAGCAGATAAAAGTTACGGAATTCACGTTGCGCAACTTGCAGAGCTTCCAGATAGCTTAATCGTTCGAGCGAAAGAAGTATTAGCGCAACTTGAAGGACAGGAAGAAATTATTATTCCAAAGCGTGTAGAAGTGAAAGCGCAGGCGCAAGAAGTTATTCCAGAGCCTGTAGTTGTAAAAGAAGAACCAGTAGAAATAGAAGAGACGAAAGCAGAGACTGAAGAAGAATCACAACTATCATTCTTTGGTGGAGAACAATCTTCGAAAAAACAAGACAAGCCAGTTTTAGATGCAAAAGAAACGGCAGTACTGACGCAAATTAAAAAAATTGATTTACTTGATATGACACCTTTAGAAGCGATGAACGAACTGTATCGCTTACAAAAAAAGTTAAAGAAAGGATGAGTAAGTAGATGGGTAAAATTCGCAAACTAGATGATCAACTCTCTAACTTAATTGCGGCAGGGGAAGTAGTAGAGCGCCCTGCCTCAGTCGTAAAAGAACTTGTGGAAAATTCTATCGATGCGAATAGTACATCTATTGAAATCCACTTAGAAGAAGCTGGTTTATCGAAAATTCGCATCATTGATAATGGGGACGGCATTGCAGAAGAAGATTGTATCGTCGCTTTTGAACGACATGCGACGAGCAAAATTAAAGATGAAAACGATCTGTTTCGCATAAGAACACTCGGTTTCCGCGGCGAGGCATTACCGAGTATTGCCTCAGTTAGTGAATTAGAATTAATCACTAGCACAGGTGATGCACCTGGTACGCACCTTATTATTAAAGGTGGAGACATTATAAAGCAGGAGAAAACAGCGAGCCGAAAAGGAACAGATATTACAGTACAAAACTTATTCTTTAATACACCAGCGCGTCTTAAATATATGAAAACCATTCATACAGAGCTTGGGAATATTACAGATATCGTGTATCGTATTGCAATGTCACACCCAGAAGTATCGTTAAAGCTATTTCATAATGAAAAGAAATTGCTTCATACATCAGGAAATGGTGATGTAAGACAAGTACTTGCATCGATTTATAGCATTCAAGTTGCAAAGAAGCTTGTTCCAATTGAAGCGGAATCTTTAGATTTCACAATTAAAGGCTATGTAACATTACCAGAAGTAACGAGAGCATCTCGAAATTATATGTCAACAATCGTAAATGGTCGTTACGTTCGAAATTTCGTATTAATGAAAGCTATTCAGCAAGGATACCATACATTATTGCCAGTCGGACGATATCCAATCGGCTTCTTATCGATTGAAATGGATCCAATGCTAGTTGACGTTAACGTACATCCTGCGAAATTAGAAGTTCGTTTTAGTAAAGAACAAGAATTACTAAAGCTTATCGAAGAAACATTGCAAGCAGCATTCAAAAAAATACAGCTCATTCCAGATGCAGGTGTAACAACGAAGAAAAAAGAAAAAGATGAAAGTGTGCAAGAACAGTTTCAGTTTGAGCATGCGAAGCCGAAAGAACCATCCATGCCGGAGATCGTTTTACCGACGGGCATGGATGAAAAACAAGAAGAACCGCAGGCTGTGAAACAGCCAGCGCAGCTTTGGCAACCGCCAAAACAAGAATGGCAACCACCACAATCGCTCGTAAGAGAAGAACAAAGTTGGCAGCCATCTACTAAACCGATAATGGAAGAACCGATTCGAGAAGAGAAATCGTGGGACAGTAACGAAGAGGATTTTGAACTAGAGGAATTAGAAGAAGAAGTTCAGGAAATAGAAGAAATCGAAATGAACGGTAATGATTTACCGCCGCTTTATCCAATTGGACAAATGCATGGAACATATATTTTCGCTCAAAATGATAAAGGCTTATATATGATTGACCAACATGCCGCGCAGGAACGTATTAATTATGAATACTTCCGTGATAAAGTAGGACGAGTAGCACAAGAAGTACAAGAACTACTCGTACCATACCGTATCGATTTATCTCTTACCGAATTTTTACGTGTCGAAGAGCAACTAGAAGAACTAAAAAAAGTTGGACTATTTTTGGAGCAATTCGGCCATCAATCCTTTATCGTTCGCTCGCATCCAACGTGGTTCCCAAAAGGGCAAGAAACAGAAATTATCGATGAAATGATGGAGCAGGTCGTTAAACTAAAAAAAGTTGATATTAAAAAATTACGTGAAGAAGCAGCCATCATGATGAGCTGTAAAGCTTCCATTAAAGCAAATCAATATTTAACGAACGATCAAATATTTGCTTTACTGGAAGAACTTCGTACAACAACAAACCCATACACATGCCCGCACGGAAGACCAATTCTTGTGCATCATTCTACTTATGAGTTGGAGAAGATGTTTAAGAGGGTTATGTAGAGATCCTGTGTTGAGATGAAAATTATCATATTGTGAATTTGAAAAAATATTAGAATAGATTATAAAAAAACAAGGTGTAGTTATGCCTTGTTTTTTATTTGTTTTGAAACATTTTGGTTAACAGTATTCAATAAAATAAAATTAAAAACTCACTTATAAATCTTTTTCGTAAAGTTATAAAAAGCAATGTTAGAAAGTAAGTTCTTGAATTTAAACTGGAAGATAGATGCTGTTGCCGATTATAAGGGAGGTATCGATAAAATGAAGATTGAAGGAAACGTACAAGTCTGAATAATTTTCTCAAAATGAGAAATAAAATTTATTAATGGAAGTATATTTATGGGATGTTTAGATGATAAATAGATGGTACTCATTTTTATTAATATCATTTAATAGTCTTAAATGATATTAAATACGCTACCTTCCTGACTAGCTGAATATTACACATATAAAAGGGCTATTGTGGTAAAATGAATTAGTGGATTTATACAAAAGTAGAATATATAGGGAGTGGGGAGTTTTTGAGTACGGTTTCAGTTATACATTTTACGGATATACATTTAGCAGATACTGATAACTCTATTATGGACAAACAAAATGCATTATGGAGGGCTTTAAAATCTGAATTGAAATCATCGGATTACATTGTTTGTTGTATATCGGGTGATATTGCACAAAGTGGAAAAGAAGATGAATATTGTAATTTTGCTATTCCTTTTTTTGATAATCTACAAATTGAAATAAAAAAGGAATTTAATCAGCATCTTGAATTTTTGTTGATTCCGGGCAATCATGACTGCGATTTTTTTGGGGATTCAGGAAAAAATGCAACTCGAGATGTCTTAATAAAAGCAATTAACAGTCAAGATAGTGACCAGCTTTCAATACATACAATTGATACTATTAGAGTTCAAGAAAATTTCGATAATTTTAAAAGCCTGTATCATGAGCAATGGGAAAATATAGAGTTAATTCATGATGATCCTCTCCTTCAAAGAGCAGTTCTTAAGATAGGTAAGAAACAAATTATTTTTAATTTAATGAATTCTTCGTGGATATCAACTTTAAGAGAACAACCAGGGAAAATGTGGTTCCCAGTTAAGCAATATCGCCCTATTATGGAGACAACATTAGGAGATGTGAATGTCACTATGATTCATCATCCTGATCATTGGTTGGACCCTGATAATAGAAGAGAGTTAAGAAATTTATTAGAAAGTTCTTCTGATTTTATTTTAAGTGGACATGAACATGCTCATACAAATACTATTCTTACAGATTGGCAGAATAAACGTGTTCAATATATTGAGGGAGGAGTTCTTCAAGAACGTTGGGATCCAGAGGTAAGCCATTTTAAAGTATTACATTTAAATTTAGAAGATGATACACAACGTATTAAAGAATATTCTTGGAATGGAGATTTATATAAAGAGATAGATGATACAGATTGGTGTGATCTCCAAACAGCTTCAATGGCAAAGGGGAAACACCGTACAACTTTAAATATAGTAGAAGAATTTAACTCGTTTATTTATAATATAGGGCTTCCATATACACATCCAAGAAAAAACAAGTTAGATTTAATTGATTTATTTGTAGCTCCAGATCTCAGAGAAATTATTTTACGTGGAAATAGTGGAAGTGAAGTGACTGAATATGTTTCCTTTGATCAAATGCTCGTAGAACTGCAAGAAGATGAGCATTTGTTAATTATAGGAGATAAGGAATCTGGAAAAACAGCATTAAGTAAGCAATTATTTACTCATTCTTTTAATATGGGAAAAAAGCCAATCTTTATTGAGGGGGCAAAGATAAAAGGAGATCACATTAAAGGAATTGACAAATTAATTAAAACTGCAACTAAACAAATTTATGGAGAAGGAACCAATGATCAATATGTTCAACTTGATAAAAAGGACAGGGTGTTAATAATTGATGATTGGCATAAATGTATCCTAAATGCAAAATTTAAATCTTTATTTTTTGAAGAAGCGGCTAAATGGTTTGGGAAGATAATAATAATGGCGGATGAAATTTCAAATATGAGAGAATTATTATTGATTCTTTCAAATCATGAACAGCATAAAGTACGCCAATTTGAAATTCAAGAATTTGGTCATGTAAAAAGAGCTGAACTTATTGAAAAGTGGATATTATTAGGACAAGAATCTACTATAGATGAAAGTAAACTTATAGTAATTAAAGATCAATTAGAAAGATCCGTGGATTCAGTTATTGGGCAAAACTACGTGCCTACATTTCCGCTATATTTACTTATAATTTTACAGGCTTTTGAAAGTAGTACACCTCATAATTTAGATCGTAGTACAAATGGATATTATTATGAATTATTAATAAAACAGGCATTGACAAAGATTCAAGTTACAAATGAAGAAACAGATGCTATGTATAATTATTTGACAGAATTAGCTTATAATTTTTATAAAAATGAAAAACAGGTAATAACCGAAGAAGAATGGTATAAGTTTCATAAGTTATATACAGAAGAATATGCTTTACAATTTAGTAGTCAATTTGAATTCACTAAATATAAAACTAAAATTTGTAATGCGCTTATTTTGCAGAGGTCTGGTGAAGGTTATGTTTTTGCATATTCTTATATATATTATTATTTTGTAGGACAGTACTTAGCCAGACATATAGGTGAAGAAGAAGTTAGAAATACGATTTCAAAAATGTGTTTCAATCTACATCTATCTGACTATGCTCATATACTGATGTTTTTGACTCATTTATCTAAAGATAACTTTATTATTTCGCAAGTAATTAATGTAACGAAATCTCTTTTTGAGGATGTACCAATTTTAAAATTAGAGTCAGATATTGATGTGTTTAATAATTTATTAGATGAAATCCCTCAGTTAGTTATTGAAAATATAGATGTAAATGAGAATAGGAAAAAAGTTCATGAACAGAAAGATGAATATGAAAGAGAGTTGAAAGTTCAGAAAGCTGAGTTGCCTTCAAATGAAGTGGAAGTTGGAAGTGAAATACAAACAATTTCTGAATTCAATAAATCATTAAAGATGCTTGAAATTGTCGGTCAAATCTTGAAAAATTACTATGGATCAATAAAAGCGCAGGAAAAAATAGAATTGTGCATTGAGGCATATGCTGTGGCATTAAGAACAAATAATGCATTCTTGGAAAGATTTAAAGAAGACAAGGATTACATTGTAAAATTCCTATGTTCGTTGGCAGAAGAGAAAGGTTATTATGATAGGGAGAAAGTAGAAAGTGAAGCTAAAAAATTCTTGTTTATGTTAGCACAGGCTATTACATATTCATCTATAAACAAAGTAAGTACTGCTGTAGGATCAAGAAATTTAGATGAAATTTTTAAAAGAGTATATGATGAAATGAGAAGTACATCAGTTAATTTAATTAATGTAGGAATAAAATTGGAACATTATCATCAGTATCCTTATCATGAAATTGCTCAATTATATAATGCTTTATCGGGGAATAAAATGGCACAAGATATATTACGACGTATGGTGGTGAAATATTTATATATGTTTAAAACCACCTTTAAGGATCAACAACGTATTTGTGATTCTGTAGGTATTCAATATACACCACAAAAAATGCTACAGGTGATAAGTCCCAATAAAAGATTTAGGGATTAGCTTTAGAAAAATTAAGTTAACATTGTTTTGAGTAAAGAAAACAAAATTGTTTAATTTTAGTCTTGGAAATACAATAACCACCTACAAGTTTATCGAGTAGGTGGTTTTAATATAGAATTAGAATAAAGTTTGATAAAATGAGCTTTATAATTTCTAAAGGCTAAATAAAATGCGTTTATAATGCTTTAATTTAAAATATAAAATATTACCTTTTTGTATAAATGTCATGACTTAATTTAAAAAGTATATTTATTTACACTGAGAAAACTTTTTGGGAGGGAACGTACCATGCAAGTAAGAAATGAATTTAAAATTTCTAAGAAACAAAAAACTATGATCGCCTGCTTTTTTCTGATACCCTTAGTTATTAGTCTAGCTATCAGCTATATGATTTTTGGTAATTATTCGGAAGCGCTATCTAAAATGTGGGCATACAAAGGGAAACCAAATGCTACCGCTAGTTCTATAACATCCTTATCTTATATATTTACAATTCTAATTGCATTTTATACTTTTGGTACTACATTCGTTTTTAGTTATTTAGTATGGAAGGCGAGTAAAGGTAGCCTAGTAGTTTCTGAAAAACTACAAAAATTAGAATTCCAACGTGAAGAAGAAATTACTAGAGAAAATGCACTTATTGTATATTATGACATTCAACGAGGTATTTCTAATTTACAAGACATATATATAAATTACGAACTAAAAGGACTAGAGGCAAAGCCAAGTAAAATCTATTTCAGTACAGATTGGATTAAAAATGTAGCGAATTTAAGAGATCAACTTACAGAACAAGAATTAAATAAAGTATATAAATTATATGAACAATTTCATGTTTTGCAAAATTTATTAGAAAAACATAAATCTAATACATATGACGAAGAATTAAAAATACAACTTAAAATATTAACTGAAGAGGTTTTTGCTAATTTTATACCTCTCCAAGTACTAAAAAAACATAATGTTTCCTCAGCAAATGAATTAGTAAATATTGATTTATATGTTATTTTGAAAAAAATATACCATTTTACATTTCCCTCTTCTAAACGAAAAACAAAGAAAAATGAATCAACTGGACTTTATGAGACAACTTTAAATGGTAATCTTTTCTTTACAGGGGATAATGAGGAACTATTTATAGGAAAAGGAACTCTTTATAATACTAATAAAGAAGTAAAATGCTCAGGGGAATTTAAAGAAACACAATTTAATAAAGGGCTAATCTATGGGTATTATTCTCAAGGATATAAATTTTACATTGCCAATTATTCTAGATCACTAGAACCGGATGAATTGGAACAGGTTACAGTATATCAATTAAATAGCGTTCGAACAGATAAATATTATTATAGTGGTCAATTTAAACATGGTAAGATTTATGATGGAATTTCAACTTTATTTAATATGGATCATGACATTATATATCAAGGTAAAATAAAAGATGGTTACAGAGATGGTAAGGGGATATCCTACGACTTTAAAGGCGAAAAAGAATTTGAAGGTATTTGGAAAGAAGATTACATCTATAATGGAACTCAATATTCAAATGGTAAAAAATTATTCGAAGGGGAATTTAAAATAGTCAAAGACTCAAGCGCTTTTAGTGGCAAAAGGGTAAAACCATGGGATGGAGCAGTAAACAACTATGATATTTCGTACGAAGTTAAAGACTTTACAGGGGAGATACGTAGCGGGATACCATATACAGGATACGGGCATCTTCTTCATCTTGATTATGATGGAAAAACTTTCAAAGAATATACGCAAATTGAAGAGCAGACTATAGAACGTGCAGAAGATGAAGCTGAAAATCCAAGAGAACCAAGTTTAATAGAAATTGAGGAATGGGCAAAAGATAATAATGATGAGGCTCGTAAGGATTATCAGCCGCACACTGAATATATTAAGGCAGATTGGGAACAAAAAGAAGTAACTGCTAGGGAAGCAAATGAAATCAATATAAATATTTATAATGCGAGAGGTGAAAGGGTTACAAATCATTAAAAAGTGCGTAAAGGGCGCTTTTAATAATGAGGTAATTAAATATATGAATGACTGTAATTTATTGAAGTTTTAAAAGAGTTATTGGAAATTGGAGCTAATTAAGAGTTGCTATTTAGGGTAACTCTTTTTTAGTATGGATATACGATCTACTTTAAGTATTAGAGTATTGGGACCTTATAGAAAATTCATATAGTTATTTCCGTGGAATATTTGAGTACTGTTTTAGATTTCAATAGTTAAAGTGTTATAATCATGGGAGGTATTGGTAATGATTAATGAATGAAAGCGGGATAAAAATTATGTACTTATCAGAGATAAACGCCTGGAATTTTAGAAGATTTGGTATGGAATATGATGGTAAACCAGGCATCCATTTGAATTTTAATCAAGGATTAAATTTGCTAGTTGGAGAAAATGATTCAGGAAAGACGGCAATAGTAGATGCAATAAAATATACAATATTAACACAAAGCTATGAAAATTTAAGAATAGAACTAGAAGATTTTCATATTCCAGTAGGTGAAAGTGATGAAGATAAAAGAGCTCAAGAGTTACGAATAGAATGTATTTTTCGAGGTTTTTCAGATCTAGAGGCTAAAAATTTCTTGGAATGGCTTGGAATGGAAAAAAATTCAGATGAAATATATGAATATTACCTTAAGGTTTTTTTAATTGCTAAGAGAAAAGGAAATCATATATATTACGATATTAAAGCAGGATCAGACCAGGAAGGTAAAGCATTGAATGGAGAAGCGAGAAGTTTATTAAGAACAACGTATCTTAAACCATTACGAGATGCAGAAAAAGAAATGGCTTCAAAAAGAAATTCTCGATTATCTCAAATATTGGAAAGCCATGAGGCTTTTAAAGGAAAAGAAGACCATTATTTATATGGAATCATTCAAGAAGCAAATGATAAAGTAAAGAGTTATTTTAAAGGAAGAGATACAAATGGTGAGGAGTTAGCTGATCAAGAAGGAAAAAAAATATTAGAACAAATCAATGTATATTTAGAAAGTTTTGCTGGGGAAAATAAAATACTTAGTTCAGATTTTAACATATCACCGTTAAGATTAAAAAATATTTTAGAACGGCTCAATTTAGAGTTAATTGAAAGTAAGTCTGGTTTAGGCTCTCATAATTTGCTATTTATTGCAACAGAATTATTATTATTGAAAAGGGATAACTATCAAGGCTTAAAATTAGCACTTGTAGAGGAAATTGAGGCGCATTTACATGTACAAGCACAAATGAGATTGATAGATTTTCTTCAGGAAGAAGTGGAAAACTCAAATTTACAATTAATTATGACTACACACAGCACAGACCTTGCATCAAAAGTGAATTTAAGTAATTTAATCATCTGTAAAGATGGTGCAGCTTTTCCAATGGGATACGAATACACAGAGTTAAGTCAGGGGGATTATTTATTCTTAGAACGCTTTTTGGATTCGACTAAAGCGAATTTGTTTTTTGCTCAGGGGGTTATATTAGTTGAAGGGGATGCAGAAAATTTATTAATACCTACTATAGCAGATATTATTGAAAAACCATTATCAAAATATGGGGTTTCAATTGTTAATGTTGGAAACACCGCCTTTTTAAGGTACTCTAGAATATTTAAAAGAAAAAATCCTGAAATAGGAAGTTTAAAGATCCCTGTTGCTGCAATAACTGATAATGATGTCAGACCAGATTTATATAAGAGTAAAGACCCTCAAGCAAAGACATGGGAAGATCTAGAAAATGAAAAACCAATTGAGCAAAGAAGAGAAGAAAGAAAAGCAAGAATTGAAGGACAAGATGTGAAATTATATATATCTCCTGTGTGGACATTAGAATATGATATAGCATTAGGTGTTCTACAAAAAGAATTATTTGAAGCAGTACTTAGGGCCGAAAAAGTTCAAAATAGTGATTCAATAGGGTTGACTCCAGCAAAAATAAAGGCTGTAAATAAAACAGTAGAAGAAAAATATAAGAATTGGGAAGAAGAAAATGTTCCTAATGAAAAGCGAGCATTTTACATATATAGTGATTTGATGTTAGATAAAAGTATTTCTAAAGCAATAACTGCTCAATGTTTTGCAGAAGTTTTAAGTCAAAAGCAAAAAGAGGATCCTGAAGGTTTAAAAGAAAAAATCTTAAGAGATGAAAATTTAAAATATGTTGTACAAGCTATTAATTATGCTACAAATGGAGTTGGATAAAATGACACAAATTGATAGTCGAGATATTTCATATGCTGAACAAATGTTGTTACATAATGATGAGAGTTTTGATGATGAGCGTAGAGCTGTTATTCAATGTCTAGAGAGTAAAGATATCATAGCTTGTCCAGGGAGTGGGAAGACAACAGCATTGTTAGCTAAACTTGCTATATTAGCAGGTAAATTACCTTTTGAAAATAATAAAGGAATTTGTGTCCTTACTCATACTAATGTAGCAATTAATGAAATTAAAAGTAGATTGGGTATACAAGGAGAAAAACTATTTAGTTACCCACATAATTGTAGTACGATACAATCATTTGTAAATCAATTTTTAGCAATTCCAGCATATATACATTTTTATGGAAAAAGACCGATTAGAATTGATGATGAAGTATATAATGAAGAAATAATAAAAAAATATTATCAAAATATCCCACGTAATTTACAGTTTGGGATAGCGAAACGTAATATCGATGTACAAGCTATTCGCTTTAATTTAGAAAATGAAAATATACAAACAAGTCTATATGGTAGAAAAGTCTATGAAAACGAACAAAGTAGTAGTTATTTAGCACTTAAAGGATTAAAGAGACAAATGCTTCAAGATGGGATTTTATGTCACGATGATGCATATTTTTTAGCTTATAAGTACTTAAGAGAGAACCCTAACCTTAAGGGAGTGTTTTCAAACCGCTTTTTATATGTTTTTATAGATGAAATGCAAGATACTATGATGCACCAAAAGGAACTATTAGAATTATTATTTGATGATTCCGTAGTAATTCAAAGGATTGGAGATCTCAATCAATCAATATATGATCAATCAGGTGCAATTGGTTCTTGGGAAGTGGTTCCAGAGTCAAGTTTGGAGATTTCAGATAGTAAAAGATTTTCTAAGGCAATAGCAGATATTGTGAAAAATATTTGTGTTACACCTCAAAATCTCAATGGTAATACTAATATAGAAGATATAAGACCATATCTTTTAGTTTATAACTCAACGAATATTCAAAATGTATTGGAAGAATTCGCTAAAATTATAATAGAGAGGGATTTACATAACTTAGATCGTAAAGTTTTTAAAGCTATAGGATGGGTATCTGAACACGAAAGAGAAATTGGGATAAAAAATTATTGGGAGGAATTTAAAACTAGTAGACGAAAGCGTAGTGATTTTAATAGTTTGAGAATGTATTTGCTGGAGGAATCATCTGAAGATCTAGAAAGATTTGGAGCTAACTTATACAATGATAAGGTATTAAAAGGAATCTTAAAAACATTAAGAATAATGAACGAAAAAAATGAAGGAAAGCATTATACAAAACAGAGGTTTTTAAATTATTTGAAAGAATCCCATAATGAAATATATGAAGATTTAATGCTTAAACTTTCGAGATGGTGTTTAATGATTCAGAATCATCAAGAAGTAGTGAGCGAGGTTGAAGAATTTATTACAGAGAAATTAAAAAGAATATTTAATTGGGATGATATTAGTCAATTGACATCTTTTTTTAGTAATACAGAAGAGGAATTAACAGAAGTATATAGTGTACAAACGAATGTGATGAAATTTTTAGGAGAAGGGAATGAAGTTGATATCGAAGTAGCATCAATACATTCAGTAAAAGGAGAAACGCATACAGCAACGTTATATTTAGAAACTTTCTATTTTGAATATGATATAAAACGTATTATTGCATATTTAAAGGGAAATCATACGAATACTAATCGTTCAAGAATGATACAAAATTTGAAAATGGCGTACGTTGGGATGACGAGACCCACACATTTATTATGTGTAGCAGTTCGAGAGGAATCTATTAATGGGCACGAAGCAGAATTAAATGCTGCGGGATGGGATATTAAATATGTTGGAGAAAGAGTGCCAGTAACGCAGGCGTAATATTAGACTGGATTAAGGTACTGTAACTGAATGAGTTGATGTAGATTTATCTTTACTCTGATTTTCGTAAATTTGATTCTATAATCTTTAATGATAAAGGAGAATATAAAGAAAGATGAGGTAATGGTAAAAATGTTTATAAAGAAAATAGAAATTAAGTCCTTTAGAAAGCTGAAGAATTTCACTTTGGATTTATCAAAAACTGATAAGTTAGATGAAAATAAAAATATGAATCTGACAATAATGGTTGGGGAAAATGGAACGGCCAAAACAACAATATTTGAAGCGATTATTTCCAGTTTCCTAAATGATAAAAACGACTGTAATCCGGAATATAAAATCGAGTATTTATATAATGGCGATTTATATCATAGTAATATAAACAATTCTCCCATACCTTATAGGGTTATAGTTTCCACTTATACACCAATTGATAAATTAGAAGAGGTTGAAATAAAATGGGAAAACAGGCATGTTTTATATAAGACTAGTGTAGATCGGATTAAATTACAGTATGTTGCGACAAGAATTTTAAAACACTATGCTATAGGTAATAAATCGGAGATTGATGCCATTTTTGAATATATTGGTTATGGAAATAATAATGTGGCATTAGAAATATCAGAATATAAATTAAACACCGTTTCACATATGGTACATAAAGTATTAAAAAGAATCAAATACAATTATCCAAGTCCAGAGTGTTTACTTGACCATGATAATATAATTGGAGATTTTAATTATTTTATAAATAAATATCAATGTGAGTTAATAGAGTTTAAATCGCAGATAGAAGATAAAATAGGAAAAAGGATTACTTATAAGATTGACTTAGCGGCAGGATTTAAATCCAATGCCTATTTTATAGAGGGGAAAAAACATATTGATAAAATGATAGAACTAAAGGTTCGTTTTATAATACATAAGATGAGAATCTTTTTAAAGCTATCTAAGGTGTCCGATCTAACCAATGGAAATAAAAAGAAGTTTTTATCCGTTGATGATATAAATTTATATCATGGTGGAGCAACTGCATTTAGAAAAGATGTGGAGTTACTTGAAGCGTGTTCTGTAACCTACTGGAAGGATTTGTGGATTGGTGATAAAGAGAATAGAATTCCTTTATCAATGATGAGTTCAGGAGAATTAAGTCTATTTTTAAGAATCTTTGATTTATATGATTATGTAGAAGATAACTCAATCGTTCTAATTGATGAACCCGAAACACATTTACATCCAAAATGGATAAAAGGGTATATAGAAATACTAAATAGATTACTGGGGGCAAAAAGATGCCATGTAATTATTGCTACTCACTCTCCTTTGATTGTATCTGATGTTCCCAAAAATAGTATTGTAGCTTTAAAAAATGACCGAAATAAAATTGAACAAATAAAGATAAATGAAAGAACATTAGGATTAAATTATGATGAAATTCTATCAGAGGTTTTTGGACTGGATGATGATAAAGGGAAAATGGTTCACGAATATGCTAAGTTAATAGAATTTGCACTAGAAAATGATGATTTTGATAAAGCGCTAGAAATATATGCACAAATGGCTGATAGTAATGTTAGGTATAATTTATACTCTAAATTAAAAGCATATAAGAAACGAAAAGGTGAAATAGATGTATAAAGTTCCATGGGTAGATAGAATGGAAAAACTGGTAGGTCCGTATCATGCGTTTGTATTGGAACTATTAAACTGTATAAATAAGTTATCTCCGCTTGAAAGGCCCATAAAAATAAAAGATAAAGAATTAGAAGAGAAGCTGGATACGGATTTAGAGATTGTTATTAAAGAACTTGAGATTTTAAAAATTAACAGGGAATGTTCTGACGATTTTTTTAAAGTGGTTAAACAGACAGCTTTGAAAGAGCATATAAGGAATTTAAAATATGAAGAATATGATCTTTTAAAAAAATACAGAACTATAACCAATAAGTATGAAATGATTCTTTCGAACTTACATCTTGATAAAACGCTATATTCAAAAAATATAAAACAAGCGTTTGTATATTTATATGAAAATTTATTGAGTGGAAAATTTTTTAACGAGGCTATAAAAAGTGAAGGGGAAATTGCAGTAAATGAATTTAAAAAATTTCTAACACTAGAGAATAATATTTGTCCCTATTGCGATTGGCATGAAATGGAACTTGCAGGGGTATCAATTGATCATTTTTTACCTAAGTCTAAGTACCCACTATTATCAATCTATCCAAGGAATCTTGTTGTGGCATGTACAGCATGTAATGATCGTATAAAAAGAGATAATATGAATTTACCAATTGCTCACCCTTATTATACTGAAGCGGCCAACTTTTTTAA
This sequence comes from Bacillus cereus group sp. Bc061, assembly GCF_027715825.1. Classification (NCBI taxonomy): domain Bacteria; kingdom Bacillati; phylum Bacillota; class Bacilli; order Caryophanales; family Bacillaceae; genus Bacillus; species Bacillus cereus group sp. Bc061. The sequence continues at coordinate 57,296 of NZ_JAQFTZ010000002.1, read as the reverse complement.
TTTTAGGTTAGTTAATGAGGAAATAATAATAGAGTTTAAAGATGGAATTACACTTATAGATAAAAAAAAGGTGAAGAATTTTCTTGATTTATTCCATATAAGAGAGAGATTTAATCAATCTCATATAAAAAAATTAAATGATTTATACAGAAGGATTCGACAGGGGATTTTTGAAGAATTAAAGAATAAAAAGGTAGAGTTATTAGAAGTGGAAAAAACTATAAAATATAAGATTGAGAAAGAGAAAAAAGAATTATCCGAATATAAAAGAAAAGCCCCTTTGACAAAATTAAAATTAGACTATTTGAATCAGATAAATACTATATTAGAAATAAAAGAATTGGCAGGGTATATCTTATTGGATATTGAATTATATCAAAAATCAATGAAATCAAATTGAATTATTATAAGGAAACTATTAAAGATAAACATTTAAATACGAATAATACAATGTAATGTTCAAGTGTACTTGTTGGTTGTTATTATTTCTCCATTTATTGTTATCTTGATATTAATGAGTAGTTAATTAAACAATCGAAACATAAGTATATTGTATTACTCAGTAAGGAATATCTAGCTTGAAAAATAATATTTGTTATTATATTCAAGTAATTTATGTAATGTAAAATATCTTTACTAACATTGAAAAGTCGATTAAATCAAAGGAAAGTAGTAAAGGTAATTTTTCCTCAACCACAGATCCTGTTCATAGAGAAAAAATGATTTCTGGTTATTTTAGTAAAATATAGAGAGAAATCAAAAGGAGCGATAGTAACAATTCGCTCCTTTTTAATATAATTCTTTTACAACTATATGTTCAAAATTCATTTATAAACTAGAGATAACCTCAACCTATTTGTAATTTATATGTACGTTCTTAATTTGTTTGTAAGGAAAGAGGTTTTTAATTTACAGACTTATCGGAATTATGTAAAGTGTAGATAAAACCATAAAATGGGGTGTTCTTTATGTGTACTAGTTTGACATTAGAGACAAAAAACGGTCAGCATCTTTTTGCAAGAACGATGGACTTCACATTAGATATGAATCAAGAAGTAATAATCATTCCTCGACATTACCAGTGGAATAATATAACTGGTGAAATCATTAATACGAAACATGCTACGGTCGGAATGGGAATTAATCATCAAGGAAGGATCATTATGGCGGACGGAGTAAATGAAGCAGGTATGACATGTGCAACACTCTATTTTCCAGGATTCGCTACGTATAGTCAAAGCATAGATGACAATAAAACGAATTTAGCTCCATTTGATTTTGTGACTTGGAGTCTTACACAATTCAATTCTGTCAAAGAGTTAAAGAAATCTGTAGATAGCCTTACCTTTTTGGATATACCGTTACCGGATTTAGGACTTACGCCACCACTACATTGGATTTTGGCAGATAAATGGGGAGATTGTATTGTACTGGAGCCGACAAATGAAGGATTAAAAATGTATGACAACCCACTAGGAGTGATGACGAATAGTCCGGAGTTTAATTGGCATTTGCAAAATTTAAGACAATACATAGGTCTTAAATCGCAGCCATTCGCGCCAACAGAGTGGAGTAACTTATCATTAAGTGCTTTTGGTCAGGGATCGGGCTCAATGGGACTTCCAGGGGATTTCACTCCACCCTCAAGATTTGTGCGGGCAGCATATGGCAAACAAAACATTCAAGGTATAGATAGCGAAGAAGAGGGAGTATCAGCCCTTTTTCATATCTTATCAAATTGTGAGGTTCCTAAAGGTGGAGTAATAACAGAAGAAGGTGCATTAGATAATACCATATATACAAGCGTAATGTGTATGGAATCCGGAACATATTATTATCATACTTACGATTGTAGACAAATTATAGCTGTTCATTTATTTCATGAAAATTTAGATACAGATGAGATTAAAGCCTATCCGTTCCAACGGAAACAAAAAATATTTTATGAAAACTAAGTAGCTTTGAAGCAACATTTGGTAAATTTTTAAATATATATAATAGGGCAATAATGAACTATATCATTCTTGGCTACTTCTTTAACTTTGGGATTTATCATAAATCTACTCCTTTCTTCAATGACTCCAACGAGTAGAAATTTGCTGCTAGGAGCATTGGCTAAGGAGCAGTGAAGGTGGAATTTATTTATAAATAGTAAAGAACCAAAAAGGTGTGGAACATATCCATACCTTTTTGGTTCTTCTATTATCTATGTATAAAAAAGCGCTGTATATCAGCACTTTTTAAAAGTACATGAGTTGTATAAGAAAAACTTATATATTACCTATAACTATACAAGGTCTAATATAGATTCTTATTTGATTAATTGTTATAAGAGCCTATACGCTTATTTATTTTTATTATTATTAATTTTTTCCGTATATAGCACCTGCTCTTTATAATGCTTCTTAATTGGGAAAGTATGTGTACCAGAGCCGTTTTTGAAATTTTTATTGATAGGGTTTTTTAGCGGGATTGTTGTAGTTTCGGTAAATTCATATGGGTAGTTTATTTTAGATTTATCTTCAAACATGAAAATGCCTCCTTTTAGGATTTCCTGAATTCTTTACTATAACATGATATGCATATAGATTTTTTTTGGACTAGTTATTTATAGAGGTTAATGGAATTTAATTACGAAACTACTGAAATATTTTAAAGGAAAATAATTTGTGAAATATATGATATTGATTTTTGTTATTTGTTTGGGGAGGTGTTTTTTGCATATGTATTCGTTATAAATTGTTTTTATAATATGATTCATATAGGTTTTTCCTGATAATATAATGCGGAATATTATAGTGTTATTATGTTATTAGGAACATTTAATGCTGTTTCATAACTGAAAGGGAATTGAAAAAAAACTGAAACTTTTCTCATAAAAATTCAATCTAACTTGAAAAATGAAAGGAAAATGAAATTTTCCAAAAGATATTCTTTGTTAAGATAAAAAACATACATAAATAAAGTGTTGGCATATCTTAAAAATGTATTTTCAAGATATAGTGGGGGAAAAGATGAGAATAGAAAAACAATTAATAAAAAAGATGTATTATGAAACATTCCTAATGGAGAATGTAACAAAACCACCTCTTGACGTACTTGGAGAAGCTTATGTAAACGAAGAAAAAAATGAGATTTCTGATGGATCTTATATTCGTTTTGCGCAAGGTGAATTTTATTATCAGCATCAAGATTTTGAAGCAGCTATTTTTAAATGGGAGAAGGTTAGTAATGAATTAGCACCATGGGCACAAAAAAATATTGCGGATGCTTATTTCGAACTGAATCAATTAGCAGTTGCTGAAAATGTTTATACTTCCATTGCTACTGATAATATAATATTGATGACAGAAATTAGATTACAATTACTTTCTCTTTACATAGAGCAAAATAATTTTGAAGCAGCTTTCGCTGTTATTAAAGAAGCGGTTTCTTTAAATCCGGATTATCCGAATGTCACAAAAATTGCCCGTTCCTTTTATGAGGAACAACAAGATTTTGATAGTGCAGTAGAGCTTGCTGTGAATGAGTTAATTCGAATAGAATCTTATCCTTGGTTTGAGGTGTTAAAAGGATATATCGATAAAGGATGTACTAAACATATTTCACCAGATTATTTTTATGATGCATTAGTTACATTAAATAATGTAGATCAAGTACAATTTACGCAAATGGTTTCATCACTTTGGAACAGTTATAAAAATGAACAAAATTACTTATTGTGGCTTAACACAATAAATGAATTTTTCTTACATATTGAAATAGAGTCGTCCGATATATGGGACAAAATTTCTTCTCTTTACGAAGAAACATACTTTGCATTAATTCAAGGGCAATATATGCTTAAACAATTACACGATATCATTCCAAGTCTTTTAACAAATTGGTTAAAAGTAGTCAATCCGTCTTATGCTGTATTTCCATCAGCAGCTGTATTGGCATGGGATGAGATTTTTCCATCTAAAATAGATTCAGGCGATATACAACATGCGGAAAAGCTACTGTTATATTCTATGAATCATGTGAATGGTTTAGAGTACAGTCTACATCTTTTTGAATCTATTACACAGTGGGCACAAAAGAACAATATAGAAATAGGTCAACGATTTAGATGGTTAGTTGACGAACTTGCAGATTTAAGAACAAATCGTATTTTAGTAACAGGAACTTCAGGGAACGGAAAAACTACATTTATCAACTCTATATTAGGAGAAAATCTATTAGAAAAATCAATTTCAAATGTAGTAGTTTTAAAAAATGATGCTCATACAGAAATTAACGCCATAACAGATGCTGCAATTACAACAACGGAAGATATCTCTGATTATCATAATATGATGTCTCAACACCATCAAACGTATAGAGATAGAGCATGTGTTGAATTTAAATTACCATGCAAATTTTTAAGTGAAAATAAACTTACATTTGTAGTTACACCTGGCTTTAATAGGAATAACGACACTAGGGATGAGGTATTTGAATATCTAAATTCCGTGGATGAATTATTGTTTGTATTGAATGCGGATTCACCTTTTACTGATAAAGAGCGTGATATTCTATTAAGCATTCAAGAACATACACCAAATTTACAAATTCATTTCTTATTAAATAAAATCGATAACATTTACAGTGAAGCAGAAGTGAAAAGAGTATTACAAGATACGGCAGCGAGAATAAACACATATTTCCCGCAAGCGAGAATTTTTCCTTATTCTTCGTTATATACGAGTAATCAACAATTGAATGAGTTAACTGAGTTTATTCATTTTAACTTTAATCATAAAAATATTGATGCAGAACGTACTGAAAAGCTATTGTTCTTCATCCGAAAAACAATTACATATCTTTTAGCTAAACGCGTTGAGAAAGAAAACAATCTAGTGGATGCGATTAAGTGGAATGAAGATATGCTAGTGAAACTAAACGGTAGCATGAATAACCTTACTGCATTTGAGAGGGAAAAAATTCATTTCATTACACAGTCATATCGTACAATGAAAATGGAAATTACGAACGAACTTACTGAAAATATACCGAAGATATTACAGAGTTGTTCTGATTTAATGAGTGAAGACAGTGATTTCGGTCACATGGATACAGAACTAAATAAAGCAATGAATGAAAGAGTGCATAAATATTTAGAACAAACGGTATTACCTCATCTTGCTCTTTCTATGCAAAATTGGATTGCAACTTCTCATAATGAGCTCCTTCAAAGTCAATCGTACTTAGAAGAACTTAGTGAAGGACTTAATTCTTTATTTGGAGAAAATCGAATACAGTTAGAATGTGACTTTAAAGTGTTGGATGACTGGCGCAGAGATACTGACAGAATGACGACTAGAATACAAATGGATGAAGTAAATATTTTACGTCGATTTACGCCAGCACAATTTTTACTGAAAAGTGCCGGTAAATTATTTGGAGTTCTTCCTAAAAATAAAACTATGTTATATAACAAATACAAACAGTATGTAGAAAATGAAGATTATACTGAGGTAACGGATTCTATTATGAAGAAATTTTTCTTGCAATTTGAGCTATTCGAAAACACACAAGAGCGAGATATTCATATCTTCTTTAGGAATCCATTTAACTCCTTGAAACAAGCTGTAGAAAATATGCAATTAGAAATACAAGAAAAACAAGAGATGTTACATAAAATGAAATCAAATCCTGAAGTTTATCATGATTCTATCATGCTCTTTGAATTGAGATTACGTCAATGTGAAGTAATTTTACATATGGGTGATGATCATACTTATACAGATGTAATTTTAGAAACAAGTGCAGAATAAAAGTAAAATATTTAAGATTTTTTATGTGAAATTGCATCACATGTTATAAGAGAGTAAAAGGGAGCAACTGTAATGAGTTGCTCCCTTTGCATATTCACATTATTTTTCAGTTTCTTTAATTTTAGTTTGTACTTCGCCAGTTTTAATTTTATTACTTTCTGAGAAACGTAGTAAATCTCCTTCAATAATTTTGTCAGACATTCGTAATTCATTTTGTGCACGGTTAATGAGTGCTTGAGCTTCTTTTTTTGGTAAATCTACAATTTCACCTGTTATGCGGTCATAGAAAGTGTTGTTTTTGTATGCATATTTGTCTGTAATGAAGCTACCATCACGTAAAACAACAAAACCGGTATATTCATCTGAAAACATATCATGACCAAAACGAATATCGTTCGTAGTATCAATCCCTAATAAATTGAGAATAGTAGGTTTCATATCGATTTGTCCCGTAGGCTTTGAAATCGTTTGACCTTCTGTTTGTCCAGGGACATGAATATATAAAGGTGTACGTTGTAAATTTAAAGTATCAAATTCTGTTATTTGATCTTTTTCTAAAAACTGTGCCATTGCACGATTATGTTTTTCAGAAATGCCATAATGATCACCGTATAATACAATAATAGAATCATCATACATTCCCTCGGCTTTTAAACGCTCAATAAATTTTTTAATTGATTCGTCTAAGTAACGTGCTGTTACGATATAACGATCAAATACGCCATTACCAGAGTTATATGGTTCAATGAATTTTGTATCTTCATCATACGTAAATGGATAATGATTCGTTAAAGTAAGGAAACGAGCATAAAATGGTTGATCAACAGTTTTTAATATATCTACTGATTGATCGAAGTATTCGATATCTTTTAATCCCCAATTTAAATTTGTTTCGGGCGTAATTTTGTAATCAAGTTCATTATAGTAACGGTCATAACCGAGAGCAGAATACATAATGTTACGATTCCAAAATGTTGCATTATTCGCATGGAATACAGAAGTGAAATAACCTTGCTGACGTAAAATTTCTGGCGTCGCAGTATAATCATTGTTACCGTGTGTGAAAAATACAGCTCCTCGATTTAATGGATATAACGACGTATCGATTAGAAATTCAGAATCGGATGTTTTTCCTTGCCCAGTTTGGTGGAAAAAGTTATCAAAGTAATAGCTTTCATTTATGAATTCATTCAAAAATGGTGTAACTTCTTGTCCGTTAACTGTTGCGCCGATTAAAAAGGTTTGCAGGGATTCAAGAGTGACAACAATTACGTTTTTTCCTTTCGCTACACCAAACATGTTAGGATTTGGCTCACTTTCGTTTGCCTTCACGTAGTTTTCTGTTTCTTGTAATTTACTACTATCAGCAAGTGCCTTTTGTGATCCTGCTTTTACTTGTAGTGTTAAATCATATACTTGATGCGTGTATAGTCCTAAATTTTTAACAAGCATGACTCGGTCGAATGATCTCGTTAGTAATTCAGGTCGCTCTTTTTCTGCAAGATGTAGATTTGCAAAAAATACACCAATCGTTAAGAGAAAATATAACAAGCGTGCCGAATGAGTTACGCGCCCCGTTTGGAAGACTAGTGCCTTCTTCTTTAATAAAATAAAGAAGAAAATAATGTCTGCGAATGCGAGTATAATTTTGTAGTTCAATATTTCTATAATACTACCGCCTAATTGGCCAAAGTTTGATGTTTGTCCAAGTACTGGTAACGTAACGAAATCACTATAAAAATCATAGAACATTACATTCCCAACAAGTACAATTGTTAATAAGAAATTAATACATAGCGCGATATAATTTCGCTTTTCACCGGTTGCAAATAATGCGAATCCGACAAAAGCTAATGATGCAGCGAGTGGGCTAATAAATAAAATCAGCTCTTGTGTAGAAGACTCAATTTTTAAATCAAAACTGAACCTTGTAATAAGATATGTTTTTAACCATACTGCTAAAGCAATTATTAAAACAAAGCTTATATTTTGCATTTGTAAATTGATTTTATTTTTCATTTTTACTCCTTCTTTTTGTAATTTATTTAACTTGTGTTATATATTATGTTTTTATAACTATTAGAGTGTGCTGAACCATTTAGTTAATGGTTTCTAAAGGTAATAATATAAAGTATTCACATACGTACAATGAGGAATTTTAAAGCGTAAATCTATTTTTTAGAACAGAGCAGAAAAAGTCATAGTTGTAGTAAAAAATACTTATAGACATCCTAACATATTAAACACTATGGTGATGTTACAAAATATCGAACAAATGAAGGTGGAACTGAATAGAGGCTTGTAAAACTATTGACATTCAATTTGTTAGAATTGAATGTCAATAGTTATATATACACGTTTATATTACATATGTATCTCATGAAATCTCGATTCCTTGTGGGATAATCGTTAGCGGAGGGAGGATAGTGATTTATGCTATTACTACATAAATAAAGCGTTGTGAAACTTAAAATATTTGATTGGTATCTTAATTATGCAATTAGATGTCAGATAAATATTTTCCAACATACAATCCACTTGCAGCAGCTTGAGATAATGAATGAGTGACGCCTGAACAATCCCCAACTAAAAATAGTCCATGTATACTTGTTTCAAAATGATTATTGAGTTTTATCGTAGGAGCATAAAACTTTCCGTCAATTCCATATAATAAAGTATCTGTATCGATCGGTTCTTGGATGAATTGTTCTAATCGTAATAAAAATTCTTTAAGTCCTTCAATATATAACGGAGGAATTTCTGTATTCAAATTTCCATAATCTCCTTGTAGCGTAGGTTGTATACGGTTATATTTCATGTCGTTCGCTATTGTAGGCTGTTTATTTAGTAAGTCCTCTAAGCGCTGTATAACAATCCGATCTCGTCCTTGGTTAATGTTTTTAATAATTGAACTTGCATATATATTTGCTTCTTTGAGAGTTGGAAAATAGCGCGGGATGAATAAAGTGAAATTTAAGTTAGGTGTGCCAGTTCCTTTCTCTCGAAAATTTTGACCGTCAGGCATAACTAAACCTTCTTCGTACTTTCTAATAATGCGTCCTTTTGGATTCATACAGTACGTAGTCGCTGTGAAATCCTCATGCTCATAAGAAAGTTTAGTCTCAAATGTATCTTTTAATATAGAACGTAATTGGTGTTCTTTCATCTCTACTCTAATACCTAAATCTACACGAGTTTGTTCCTGAGAAATATGTAGAGAAGTGCACATCTCCTTTAACCAATCTGCTCCGGAACGCCCAGTTGCAAATACTAGTTGCCTAGATTGAAATGTTCCTTCATTTGTATCTATAGTAAAATGATCTTTCTGTTTCATAATATGTTGTACATCTATATGAAATTGTATATTTATTTTCGTAAGTAAAAATTCGTAGAGTTGCTGAAAAATTTCCTTTGAAAGGGTAGTACCAAGATGCCGTACTTCTGTTGTTAGCATTTGTAAACCACACGATTCAGCTCTCTTATTGAGATTTGGATTTTCTGTAGAATATTTTGAAACTGAATTTCCTCCGAACTGACATAGAATTTCATCTACTTCAGCCATAAGTTGTATAAAGCCCTCTTTACCAACTTTTTGCTCAAGTTCTCCACCAAATCCGTTTGTATAATTAAATTTCCCTTCAGATTTTCCTAAACCAGCAAATCCGAAATATTTATCACATGTAGTACAATTACACGCTTTTCCTTCGTCTAAAGGACAATGGCGAGCTCCTAGCGCTTTACCTTTATCAAGAATTAAAACTTTTTTGTTACTTTTAACTAGTGAATAAGCCAGAAAAATGCTACTTACTCCAGCGCCGATAATTGTAACATCATACATATTCTTTCACCTGCTAACGAATAGTTTGTTTTTTATTTTTTTAGTGTATAACAATTTTATGAAGGTAAGAAATAAATTTTATTAATAAAGGGGAGTTTTTGAACTTGATGCTTTTTTAATTTCTTAGAGTGATGAAGTAAATACAAGTGTCTTTATTTACAAGAAGAATTAGTTTTCAAAGACCACTATATCACATGATAAATAAATTCTTACATACAAAAAAACAGACCTTTTAAGTGAAGAGGTCTGTTAATGATTTTAAATGTTATTTAGCGAAGACGTGGTTACCAATTACTGCTACTGTTTGACGTGTCGTAATCCATTTGTCTGTTGATGTTTTCGGATTATAGAAATAAAGCCAATCAGAATGTATTCCATTTGTGGAGATAGCCTCTTCTACAGCCATTTTTGCTTCTGCGCTTGCAGGTTGATTAATTCTTCCATCTGTAACAGGAGTAAATGCATATCCGTATTTAATAGGTTCATAAATAACGCCTGTTATTGTATTTGGAAACCCATTTGCATTTACACGATTTAGGATAACTTTCGCTACAGCCACTTTTCCTCTATATGATTCTCCACCTGCTTCAGCGGTAACTAAGCGTGCCATTAAGTCTTTTTCTTTTTCTGAAATGCTTGAGTTGATTTTCAAATGTTGTCCTGCATAGAGCTTGTTTCCGACTGTATTGTTAATTTGTTTTATAGATTGAACGGTAACATTGTAACGCTTTGCTATCGTTTCCAATGAATCTCCCGGTTGTACTTGATAAATAATTTGCTCAGAAATGTTCGCAGGTTTGGCGTTTTGGTGAACAGTGGTTTCATTTGAGTTGACGGAACCTGGAATATGTAACTGTTCGCCAATGAAAGTTTGATCGTTTCCTTTATGGTTAGCCTGTTTAATGGATTGTATTGAAACGTCGTATCGTTTACTAATGCCCCAAAGTGTATCATTCTTTTTTACTGTATGAATGGTAGAAGCCTCAGCTGTACTTTGACTACATACGAATGTAATTGCAGCCGCAGATAAAGGGATTATATGTTTTATTTTTAATAATTTCATTGTAAATCCTCCTAAGAAAAAATTAAGGTGAAGCTGTTAAGTACTGTAGTTCAAAATGTCTATATATAATATTTTAATGTAAGTATATTAGCACATATAAAATAAATAATCATTATAAGTTTCTTATTTATATAGTGTAGAGTCCGAATATGAAATATTGCATATGAAAATCCGTTGAAGTTCATATTGCTGATTACTATAATCTATTTAGTAGAAGGGGGATATGTTATATAAATAAAATTATTATAGATTAATATAATGATTAAATATTATTAATAGGAGAAGTGATGTAATGAATATATTTAAAAGAATATTTGTTTCAGCTGTAATCATTTCAATGTTTTTAGGAATAGGAGGCACTGTCAATATTGTAAATGCTGATTCTATAGAACAGCAGAGTAAATTAGGAATAGACCAAGAAACAGATAAGCAAATCATTGTAAAATTCAATGCGGATTTGAAATTACCATATGAAGATGGTATTGAAAAACAAATACAATCTCAAACGAACGATAAAGTACTAGAAGATCTTTTGGTAGAATATCCAGATGTAACATTCATGCGTTTATTCACATCTGTAAGTCCAGAGGAAATAGAAGACCTTGAAGTGAAAGCGCCCAATAATGTATCTACAAGTTTATTAAACTACTATATTCTTCAAACTCAAAATGGTGAACAAGAGGAAGAACTAGTAGATAGGTTAAAGAAATCTTCTTTAATAGAAGATGTGTATATGAAGAAACAAGAAAAAATAACGCCACCAGAAGTGCAACCATCAAGTGTATCTCTTAATCCTAATAACAATCCTAGATTTAAACAACAAGGTTATTTAGAAGCAGCACCATACGGTATTAATGCGCCCTTCGCCTGGGAAGTTCAAGGCGGTAAAGGAAACGGTATAACTTTTGTTGATATGGAATATGGATGGTTATTAAATCATGAGGATTTAGTACATCAAAATATTGAATTAATGTCTGGAATAAATATAGATCAACATGTCGGTCATGGGACGTCTGTACTAGGAATTGTATCCTCTGAGGACAATGAAGTTGGGAATATTGGGATTGCGCCAAAAGCGAAAGCAAAGGTGATTTCTCAAATAAGAGATAACGGACAGTATAATACAGCTGATGCAATATTAAGTGCTGTAAATCAGTTAGAAGCTGGGGATGTTTTATTGTTAGAGGCACAAGCATCTTTCGATGGATATGGTGATAAATATTTACCTGTTGAAGTACAACCAGATATCTTTGATGCGATCCGTGCTGGTACAGATAAAGGTGTTGTCATTATAGAAGCTGGAGCAAATGGTTGGAATGATTTAGATCAATTTAAAGATAGAAATGGTAAACAAATTTTAAATCGTAATAGTAAAGATTTTAAAGATTCAGGTGCAATTATGGTAGGAGCGGGCTCTTCATCTCTCCCTCATGAGCGTATGTGGTTTTCGAATTATGGCAGCCGTATTGATGTGTATGGTTGGGGAGAAAACGTAGATACAACTACAGCAGAGCAAAGTCGAAGTGCTGTAAACCTGTATACATCTAGCTTTAGTGGCACGTCGAGTGCGTCGCCTATTATTGCCGGAGCAGCGACTTTAGTACAAAGCATTGCGAAAGAAAATTTAGGACAACCATATAGACCGAGTGAACTAAGAGCGATATTAAGCAACCAGAGCACAGGAACAAAATCTAAAGATCCATATGCAGATAAAATTGGTGTTTTACCAGATTTGAAGTCTATACTAGTTAACTTAGGGTATGGAAAAAGAAAACCAAACGGTGGGAATGAGTTACAAGTAACAGAAAATGAACCAAATAATGAACGTATACAGGCAAATAAAGTTAACTTTCATACACCGGTGAAAGGAACGTTACATAATAGTGATAGAGTAGATGTATTTACTTTCCAAATTGACTCTATGGAAAATATTAGCATATCCCTACTAAATGAACAAAATATCGGAATGACATGGGTACTTCATCATGAATCAGATTTAAATAACTATGTAGCATATGGTGAAAATGAAGGAAATGTAGTGAAAGGAACTTATAATGCAAAGCCAGGTAAATATTATTTATACGTCTATAAGTATGAGAATAAAGATGGTTCATATGTATTGAATATAAAGTAAACGAAAGGAGCTTCAGATGAAGTTCCTTTAAATTTTTCTAATTCAGGATATATGAATGTTTTTTAACTTTATTTCTATGCAATATTTCATACTTATGAAATGATATTTATTTTTTACTCACTAGATTATATTATATTCAATAAGTTTGATATAAAACAAAAAAAGGAGGAATAATAATGAGCAGTAAGAAATTTATTTTGAAATTATTCATATGTAGTACGATATTTATCACATTTGTATTTGCTTTACATGAGAAGAGAGTCGTTGCGGCTAGCTCTGTTAATGAGCTTGAAAATTGGTCAAAATGGATGCAACCTATACCTGATAATATCCCGTTAGCACGAATTTCAATTCCAGGAACACATGATAGTGGAACGTTTAAGTTGCAAAATCCGATTAAGCAAGTATGGGGAATGACGCAAGAATATGATTTTCGTTACCAAATGGATCATGGAGCTAGAATTTTTGATATAAGAGGACGTTTAACAGATGATAATACGATAGTTCTTCATCATGGGCCATTATATCTTTATGTAACCCTACACGAATTCATAAACGAAGCGAAACAATTTTTAAAAGATAACCCGAGTGAAACAATTATTATGTCTTTAAAAAAAGAGTATGAGGATATGAAAGGAGCAGAAGGTTCCTTTAGTAATACGTTTGAAAAAAATTATTTTGTTGATCCTATCTTTTTAAAAACAGAAGGAAATATAAAACTTGGAGATGCTCGTGGGAAAATTGTACTACTAAAAAGATATGGCGGTAGTAATGAATCTGGAGGATATAATAATTTTTATTGGCCAGATAATGAAATGTTTACGACAACTGTAAATCAAAACGTAAATGTAACGGTACAAGATAAATATAAAGTGGGTTATGATGAGAAAGTAAAATCTATTAAAGATACGATCAATGAAACGATGAATAATAGTGAGGACTTACATCATCTATATATTAATTTTGCAAGCTTGTCTTCTGGTGGTACAGCATGGAATAGTCCATATTACTACGCCTCTTACATAAATCCTGAAATTGCAAACTATATAAAACAAAAGAGTCCTACAAGAGTAGGTTGGATCATTCAAGACTACATAAATGAAAAGTGGTCACCATTGCTGTATCAAGAAGTTATAAGAGCGAATAAGTCATTAATAAGAGATTAAAGATGATGAGAGTAAGAAGCGATAAAATACGTCGCTTCTTATTAAAAAACAGTGTATCTTGTAAATGGACCAATTTTTGAGTTATCTCAATCGATGTTTCATTATGAGAAGGCTAAACTTTTAAATCAAATTAATTTCAAATGAAAATTAGCATAAATAATCCTGCAAAAAAGCAACTGATCATACGTGTTCAGTTGTTTTTTTATTTTTAAAGTGGATGAGCAAAAAAACATAAAAGTGGTTGGTCCGTTTTTTGTAAACATCTATTATGATAAGAGAAGAAAGGTAGTATGTTATTAACGTTTTAAAGAGGAAGTTCTTAATAAAAATAGACTGGCCTTAGAGAGGTGAAAGTACTATGAGCTTTGCGATTTCACTAGTCGTTATTATTGTAATTGGATCACTGTTTGGAACCGTACTAGTTGCACGGAATGTGGAGGAGAATTACGGCAAGTCTACAAAGAGAAATGTGAAAAACTTATCCACTATTTATATTATCCTTCTTTTCGTACTACTTGTTGGGGTAACGTGGTATGCGGTAATAATTTGATAGTTTGTAACAGAACTGCAACGAGAGTATGAAGCTGGAATTTCAGAAGCTATCGAGTAATCAGAAACGGGGCTATTTTAATATATCCATTTTAGGATGAGACAATGTGACTAATTAATACTATTTTTACGGTAAATACTGTTAGTAATAAATTGAGGGTAGTTAGCTTTGAAAGGAGGCAACTATATGGAATGGAAACCAAATCGTGCAGATAAGACGCCTGTATATAAACAAATAGCGGATTATATTGAAAGAGGTATTTCTTCAGGTGAGTTTCCTTCTGACAGTAAGTTACCTTCTGAGCGCATGTTAGCAAAAGAATTACAGGTGAATAGGAGTACGATAGTAGCTGCATATGAAGAATTAAAATCACTTGGAGTAGTAGAACGGCAAAAAGGAAGCGGAACACGGGTGAATACAGACATATGGGGTGTTTCACATAAACGAATACCGAACTGGGGTAGGTACGTTGAGGATGGATCGTTCTTACCTAACGTACCACTCGTTCAACAAATTAGAACGGAAACACAAAAAGAAGACTTAATTAATTTAGCGAGTGGTGAATTGTCACCAGAATTAATTCCGAGTGATAGATTCCGAACAATTTTGTCGGAGAAAACATTTATGGAAAACCTCGGTTATGACCATCCACTTGGAAATGAAATGTTGAGAAAAACAATTGCGGCACATGTTCAGCAATATAAACAAATTGAAGCAGATTCGAATTCTATCCTTATTACATCAGGAGCACAGCAGGCACTTAATCTTATCGTTCAATGCTTATTAAAACCTGGTGATGCGATTGCAATTGAGGACCCTTCGTATTGTTTTTCACTGCCGATGTTTAAATCTGCTGGCTTAAAAATATTCCATTTACCTGTTGATCAGCATGGAATGAATCCAGAAGACTTAATTGATTTGCATAAAAAGCATCGTATTCGTATGGTATTTTTAAATCCGGATTATCAAAATCCAACTGGAACTGTGCTTTCATTAGCAAGACGTAAAAAGATTTTAGAACTGTCTTCTGAATTTGGTATACCGATTGTAGAAGATGATCCGTATAGCTTAACTTCATTTAATGGAGAAGTGAATCCAACATTAAAATCAATGGATCAAAACGGGAATGTTCTTTATGTAAGTTCATTATCAAAAATTGTTGCATCGGGATTACGTATTGGCTGGGTAATTGGTCCTACGCGTGTAATAGAACGTTTAGCGGATGCGAAGCAGCAAGTTGATTTTGGGCACAGTGTATTTACGCAGTGGGTGGCAAATCAATTTTTAGAATCAGAAGATTTTCATGCACATATTACAATGCTCCGTGGACAATTGAAGGAAAGAAGAGATGCGTTAATTAGAAAGCTTGAAGAAATATTAGGGGACCAGGTTGAATTCTTTGTTCCAGAGGGGGGAATACATTTATGGTGCAAAGTGCAAGGAACGTTTGATGAATATCATTTATTAGGTGAATCTATACGAAATGGTGTAGCGTTTGTCCCGGGGAGTGTTTTAGGTACTAAAAGTGAATATGTTCGTTTTACTTTTGGGAGAGTAAATGTCGAACAAATTCAGCTGGGAATGACGAGATTTGCGGAAACGTTAAATGAAATTTCATAATAGTAATGCGTAATATTGAAATGAGGGAAAGAAATGAAGTACGTGATGCTTTTACTTCAAGTAGGCGTGCTATATGTATTTAGCTTAGTTGGTACGTGGATTCAAGGGGTATTCCATCTATCAATGCCAGGAAGTTTAATAGGGATGTTAATGCTGTTTCTGCTCCTTTCCACTCGTATTTTACCATTAAAGTGGTTTGAAGAAGCGACAATCGGTTCGGTGACTATGATTGTAACAGGGATACTCATCAGTATATTTAGACCATATGGAACGAAATTTATATTTTAAATTGTAATGGAGATGATGAAAGTGACAACATGGTTTATAGTTACATTATTTATTTTTGGTGCCCTTAAAGTACTCGTTTCTAGTATGCCAACTTCAGTTGTAGAATCTATTATTAGTAGATTTGAATTACATCAAAAACTTGATGAGGAGAATACCTCTATATCGATAGATGGAAAAAATATAGAGGGGGAAATGAAACTACAAGTTATTCATGAATTTAATGAAGCTTTATTTTTAGATAAACATTATTTTCCACCGCGCGGAGAAGGAATACCAATCGTCATTGATACGAAAAAAGGGAATAAAGAGATTAGATTTTCTCTATACAGCTATGAGGAACACGTTGACGTAATAAAGCAATATAAGAAGAAAGTCGTTGCCTATCGTTTACGATCTAAAAGCCTTCAAACCCGTGCACCATTAGCAATAACTAAAGATTATGCTTAAGAAGAGATCTATAATGATCTCTTTATTTTTTTATGCAATGATATACTTTCCAAATAAAAAAAAAGAATATCATATAGCCAAATAAAGAGTATGTATGATTCCAATCTACACTATGAGTAAAGAAACCTAATCTTTCAGCAATCTGTTCAAAAATGCTAGCACAAATACCTATTGTAAGAATAAATAGAATCCTAGAAAATACAGATAGGTTTTTTGAAATGTGTATGAAAATTGTTGTTAAAATCGGTAGTACAAACAAAGTAAAGCCTATGTTAACTGAAAATATGGATGAGAATGGTCTAACCGGAAAGGAATATATTTGTTTCGCAACAAAGAAAGCATCTAAGCAAGTGCCGATAATAGAAGAGAGTAAGATTGTAACGACTAATGCGAAAAGGTTATTCTTCTTCTCGAAGGAGAACATTTTTCTTTGCAAGAATGGCCAGTTCAATCTTTTCGAGTGTTTTACAGTAGTCTTCTGTGATTTGTCCATGTATCCTTTCCTCCTTATCAGTTAAATAATGTATGACTTGCCAGTCGTTAAACCAATCTTCATATTCTGCTTCTTCATGTTTCATATTTTTCCATGCATACATAAGTGCAGGGCTATATATACGGTAGGCATCACTTTTTAATTGGCATTTCTTTATTCTTCGTTTATAAAACTCTCTTGAAAAGGATTCATTTACGCTTGAAAATAAATGTGGCCAATAATCTTTTCGTGATCCAGTGTGTGGATGAGTGTCAGCCCATTGTAGTATACGAGCTAAAACATGCTCATCATGAAATAATAGTGCATATAATCTTTTTCCGAGCAAAATTCGTTCGTGTAAGGAAGTGAAGTGTTTCATTGTATCACCAATTAATTTTGTTTTCTGTATAGGCTTTTCTTCGCAGAAAGGGAAGAGGATATGATTAAATTGAAAGAAATCAAAAAGTTTGAACCCAATACTATTTAGTACATTTTTTTTGAAGTGTTTATTTTGAATTACTCTTTTTTCTAAGTAGTTTTGTTCATTAATAATAGTGGAAATAGCTAATATTTGTTTGTTTCCGGTTTTCCAAAAAAAGTTCCACATCGTTTCCATAAATGTTGACACATTGAGATGAGGGAGGAGATAAAAAAGATTTTTGGATTTTTTTACACTCTGTTCATATAACAAAAATTGTGGATACACATCTTGAAAGATAAGCCAATTCCCCCGTTCTAAAAAAGAAAAGAAAGTAAATTGATCTTTCTCAGATAACAACTTCGTATATAAATCCCCCTTTAAATCTGTCATGTTCCAACCGCCGTTACGCGAAACCATATGTCCAAGTAATGCCCAATGTATTTCAGGATACCTTTTGTAAAATTGATAGTAAGCGCGAGTTCTTGTCACATTATTTTGATTTAATAATTTTGTTCTTTCTTTAATTGTATGTATTAATATTTCTTCTTCTTTCGAAAAGGGGTAAAGAAAGTTATTTGCGTTGGTGCATTTTTGTTTTAGCTCATTTTTTATTGAGAAGAGGGATAGGGGAATGTTTTTGTAAAGTTTATGATTTGGATTGTCGTGCTGCATGTAATTCCCTCCAATTCAAGTCTGTTATCATAAATATATTAGTAACTACTTACATAAATGATATGTGAAGGAAATGAAAAGTTGCAAAGCACAAAAAAAGAAAGAGGAGACGGGCTCTTCTTCCTTTTTCTTGTATGTATTTGCGCTAATGGTTATAACGAACACCTTTTTTGAGAAGAGTAGAAAATGAATCAGCATGAATAGGCTTGCTGTAGTAGTAGCCTTGAATCAATTGACAATTATTTTTTTGAAGGAAACTCACGTGTTTTTTCGTTTCTACACCTTCAGCGATAACTGACATTCCTAATGTATTTGCTAATGTGATGATTGTTTTAATAATTTCCATTCCATCGTCACATGTTTCAGACATTGTAATAAATTCTCGTGGGATTTTTAACGTATCGATTGGATATAAAGGTAAGTAAGCTAGCGAAGAATAGCCTGTACCAAAGTCATCGATTGAAATATGAATCCCTAAACTTTTTAGTGTACGTAGTTTTATTAATGTTTCTCGCTCATCCATCATTGCAATTCGCTCTGTTAATTCAAGATCGAGAGAACTTGCTGGTAAACCAGTATTTGTTAATGTAGCAGAAATAGACTTTACAAAATCTTCTTGTTCAAATTCTTTAGCAGATAAATTTACACCTATTTTCAAATGTGAATATCCGCTTGTGTGCCAACGTTTCATTTGTTCACAAGCTTGTTGTAGTGTCCATTTTCCTATTGGAATGATTTGTAGCGTTTCTTCTGCAATGGGAATAAACTCGTATGGAGAAATAACACCTAATTCAGGATGATTCCACCTAATTAAAGCTTCAGCACCGATAATTTTGTTAGATTTGCTATCAACTTGAGGTTGATATAAAAGGAACAATTCTTCATTTTGAATTGCATTTGGTAAATCTTTTTCTAATCGTAATCGTCTTTCAATTTTTTTTGCAATTACGTCATCATAAATAGAGACAGAATTAAGTTCTTTTGCTTTCGCATCATACATTGCAACATTAGCGTTTTTCAGAAGTGTAGCGGTATCGATTCCAGAATGTGGATAAATAGCGATGCCGATACTTATTGATAGAGTTAATGTATGTTCATATATGACAAACGATTTTTCCATGCATTTAAATAACTGGTTGCATAACTGGAATAAGGAATCTTCGTCAGTATAGTTTTCAATTAAGATTGTAAATTCATCGCCACCGATTCTTGATAGATGAGTATGTGATGGAAGACAGGATTGGAATCGCTTCGCTACTTCTTCTAATATGTAGTCTCCTGCCGAATGTCCAAGTGTATCGTTAACTGCTTTAAAGCGATCTAAGTCCAAATATAATAATGCAAACTCGCTTTCTGTCGTTTTAGCATTTTTTATAATTCTTTTTAATTTCTTATGAAAAAAGGCACGGTTCCCAATTTTCGTTACAGTATCATGGAATGCTAAATATTTTATTTCTTCTTGCTGTTTTTTTAGCGCAGTAATATCTTTCATCATAATATAGCTTCCTGAAATTTGCCCGTCTATCATAATAGGGACGATGGTAACGTATAAAGAATAAGTAAATCCATCTTTATATTGAGAACTAAGTTGTAAGGATGCTGATTCTTGTTGTTTCACTTTTTCTAATGCAGATGCTAGTTTATATTTGTCTTCATCTAAAATAATCGAAAAACAAGTTTCACCAAGTAACTCATCCGTTGGTGCACCGAGTAGTATACTTCCAGCTTTATTTACATTTAAGAATACGCCATTTAAATCAATTGTAAAAATAGGGTCAGGATGATATTCATATAATGATTTAAATTTTTGTTGCTTTTGAGATAGAGCCTCTGATTTATGAACTAAATCTGAAGTTCGTAATCTAACTTTTTCTTCCAATTGGGCATTGAATACTTGTAAACGTTTGGTTAGGGAATTGTTTTGCATACGTACAATAGAATGACGAATGAGTACGAAAATAAAAGCAATACAATTTCCCGTAATGAGAATGGAAGATGCTGTTTGTTCTTTTAACGTAAACCCGATTAGTATTGCAACGGCAAGATAAGGAAATATAACTAAAGCTTTCTTTCCTATTATAGGGTTAACAATGAAATAATTTTTATGGCTATTATGATCTTCTGAAATAGATCCAGCTATTGCAATAAGTAATATAGGTATTCTATATAAAAGACGTAATAATGTTATCGTTTCAGTTGATAAATGGTTATGTAAGTAAAAATAAATATAGTTAAAAGTTGCAGAACTTATTAATACAAAAATAAAGATATAAATTTTCCGTTTAGAATTAAAAATTGTTGGACGGAAAAAGAGACTAACACCTAGGAGAAGAAATAATAAATCTGCAATTGGATATAGAAATGAAAGGAAAACATCTCCTAGTGACAGAGAGAATATATTTAAATTTGGTTGATTAAATAAATACCACTCCAATGTGAATATGGAAGTAAGTACTATGCATATATCACAAATAAAGAACGCTTTTTCCCATTTATCGCATTCTTTTAGGATTTTATAGCAGAAAGCGATAAGACAGAAGAGTAGAAAAAGCATATAAAACACATCAGAAATAGTAAAGCGATGTATTGGAATTTTGAAGAAGCTCTCTTGATATGTATATACTATTTTTCCTAATAAAAAACTACCAATTGCTATCGTGATACATATCCAAAACGGATTTGAACTAACTTTTTTAGAATATATAGAATAAATGAGTGATACAAATGTAATGGCTTCAACAATAAGTGAAGCGAAGCGTACATCCGAATTTGAAAAATGAGTGGGGAACAGATAGAAAAACATAAAATAGATTGAATAACACATTAATGTTCCAATTAATATACATAGCTGTAAATTTTTATTTAATTTCAATAAAATCACCTTCTTTAATTATGCACTATATTCGTAATATCTATACATAATAATATTATTTAAGAATTGTATCAGATTTCCTTATAAAAATCATGTTTATAAGGAAGTTTTGAAAAGTGTAATTGCTCTAAAAAATGAAAAATATTGCATTTGATAGTATATACTGTATAAAGATTTTAAATAGAAATTGTATATTTAGTCATCTTTTGAATTGTAAAGGTTTTTTAGTGATTTGAAAGTAGAGATGCAAAATTGCATATAAAATGATAAAGGCTTTTTTGAATTTTAATTTTTGACTGATAGAGGTTATTTTAAGTAAGACCTTTGTATGTATTTATTCTTATACTAATGAGTGATTTCAAAAATGTATTACGTATGTACAATAATACGTAACACATTTTTGAAATTTTTAGTATGGGAGGAAAATCATGAAAAATTTGGTGAAGTTTCGAATTGCACGTCCGACGAATAAGTTTGAAGAGGTTATAGCATTCTATGAAAAAGGATTAGGCTTAAAACGTATAGGTGAATTTTACGATCATGAAGGTTATGATGGGGTCATGTTTGGGCTCCCAGATGAAGAGTATCATTTAGAATTTACAAGACATATTGATGGGAGTCCTTGTCCAGCTCCGACAAAAGATAATTTACTTGTATTTTATATGAGTGAAGATAGTGAAATGAAGAAGGTGAGTAAAAGGCTGCATACATTGGGATACGATGAAGTGGAACCAGAAAATCCATATTGGAAAGATAAGGGGATAACGATAGAGGACCCAGATGGTTGGAGAATTGTGTTGATGAAAATAGAAGAATAAGGTTTCAAATTATGATAGGGTAAAATTAAATTAGCTTCCTTCTATGTAATAAGAATAGGAGGAAGCTTTTTGGTTTTTGTAAACTGAAAATTCATATTTGACAATTAATTAAAGAGGGATGTACATTGAGAACATGTATTCTTATAAGTTTGCTAGTGTTTCTATTCAAAAGGAATGTATAAATAGGGAGGACTTTTTATGTTATTTCGAATTAAAGATGCAGAAATATACTATGAAATCGTTGGAGAAGGAAAACCAGTCATTATCATACATGGCTGTGCGCCCGATCATAGGTTAATGATGAAATGTATGGAATCAGTATTTCAAAAATATGAAGGTTATAAGCGAATATATATTGATTTACCTGGAATGGGAAAGTCGAACGCTCCAGATTGGATAAATAGTTCAGATCATATATTAGAAGTGTTAACTATGTTTATTGAAGAAATCATTCCAAAGAAAGATTTTTTACTAGTAGGAGAGTCTTTCGGTGGATATTTAGCTAGAGGGATACTTTCAAAAATGTTTGAGAGAGTCAATGGACTATTATTAATATGTCCTGTGGTTGTTGCGATGCAAAAAGAAAGATGTTTACCGGATAAACAGATAATTGTACAAGATAAGGAGTTTTTAAATACGTTAACTTCTACCGAAAGAGAAGAATTTAGCGAGTTAGCAGTAGTAGCAAATGAATATACATATAAGCGATTTCAAGAGGAAATTAAGCCAGGACTAGATATTGCTAATTATGAATTTATTGAAAGGTTGCAAAAGAATTACTCTCTTACTATGGATTTTCACCGTAAGAAATATGAGAAACCCGTTCTTTTATTAGCCGGAAGACAAGATATATCGGTAGGTTATCAAGATATTATAGAAATTATTGATGATTACCCAAGAGCGACATTAGCGGTGTTAGATATGGCAGGGCATAATTTGCAAATTGAACAGCCTGAATTATTTGAGAGTTTAGTAGGAGAATGGATTAGACGAACAAATCAGCAAAGTTTATAAAAAACGAATGAATATTTTTAAGGAGGAAGTATGAATACATATATTTATATGGTTAGGCATGGTGAATCACCAAAATTAGAAGGGAGTGAAAGAACACGTGGATTAACTGAAAAGGGAAGTTTAGACGCTCATAGAGTAACGGACATATTAAAAGCAGAGGCAATTGATACTTTTATTTCAAGTCCGTATAAAAGGGCTGTGTTAACGATAGAAAAAGCAGCCAATTTCTATGAAAAAGAAGTATTAATATATGAAAATCTCAAAGAGTGTATGTTTTTAAGTGAGGATCAGGTTATATCAGATAAAGAAGTGTATCCACTTGTAAAGAAGATGTTCTCTAATCCGGATTTTGCACCAACGGAAGGAGAGTCATATACGGATTGCCAGAGAAGAGTAGTGAAAGTATTAAGAGAAATCTTAATGGATTTTCAAGGACAAAAAATTGTAATTGGTACACATGGGCTTGTCATGACATTAATGATGAACTATTTTGATGAACAATATGATTTTGAATTTTTAATGAATACGTCAAAACCAGATATATATAAGATGGAATTTAATGAAGAACAATTAATGAATGTAGAGAGATTATGGAAAGCGGAATAAAGTTGGTTGTATGGATTTTGTTGTAAAAGTTACTTTTATAGCAAAATCTTTTTTATTTCAATAGAAAGCATTTTTATCAACTATTTTTAGAATGTTAAATCAATAAGTAATTATTCAGTTTCTGAATAATATAATTAAAAGTTGGTTTAAGCAAACAATTTTAAATGTGACAAAACTCCAAACGTTGGATTTATATTCAATAGGAGAAAAAGATGTAGAAGTTTGTCTTACTGTCCTCGTTTACTTTTTATTTCATTACATATAGGCTTTGTGGTGTAAGGGAGGACATCACCTTTACGCAAAATCTATAAGGAGGTCATTGTAATGAAACAGATTAAAAAGTTTGCGGGAGTTGCTTTAGCGGGGACGATTGGATTAAGTGGACTACTGTTTTTAGAACCAAGTATAAGCGCTGCGGAATCACAGCAAGTGAAAGAGGAGAATTTCAATGCAATTGATGTATCGATGAATCTAAATGAATTATATGTATTAAGTGGCAGAAGCATTGATATTCTTTCTGGAGATAAAGAAGCAATTCAGCTAAATAAATACACAATTCGTTTTAGTAAACCCGGGAAGTACGTTATTAGGGTAAATGGTTGTATTTATAACGATGTATATACTTTTATTGTGAATGGTTAGTATATCTTCTTAAATTATGGAATAAAAAAGAAACACCCTATTTGCGGTGAGAATCGTAAATAGGGTGAATTTATTTGTATTAAATTGTACTTTAAACATGTTCACTAATTTTCTTTTTGTTATGTAGAGTATGTAAAAGTGTTTGAAATACCTTAAATGATTGCTGAAAGATTGGACTTTGAATAAAGGTATACAGAAAAGTTACGATAAAAACAGGACCACCTAGCATAAATCCAATAACTAGTACAATGCATTCTACAATGATTCGAGCACGGCTAATAGATAGACCTGTTTTGTCGGAAATAGTAAGCATGAATCCATCACGAGGTCCAGCACCAATTCCAGCCGCAACATACATACCTCCACCGATACCTGTAATGGCAATACCAGAAAATAAAATGAGTAAGTTTATCCATAAATAATCACTAGCGTTTGGAAGAATATTTGATTGTAAGAAAAAGTCCATAATGGGACCGATAAGTAGTGCATTTAAAAATGTTCCCACATTTATATATTTTCGATCTACTAGTAAAGAAATGAGAACGAGACATAACCCACATATGACACTCCACGTACCAATCGTCCATCCAAGCCTTTGGTAGAGAGCCATATTTAAAACTTCCCAAGGATGTAAACCGAGAAATTTTACTTTGACTGCAAGAGCATTTCCAAGCCCAAAGAAGATTAACCCTAAGAAAAAAAGAAAATAGCGAAAGAGAGTTAGCCTCATTTTTAAAACCTCCCATATTGTATAATTATGTATATTACATGTAAGGGTTTTAATGTACAAATTTTACGACTTTTCAGCCGGTATTTAAAATAGCTAAAATACAAATGAAATATATGTATTCACAGTCAAAAAAGTTAAAATATTTCGTCTCAAGGATTATAATAGAGAAAGAAGTATAAAAGGGAGTGAATGAATTTGAAACAAGAACTTATTGAAAGATTTACGAGATATGTAAAGATTGATACGCAATCAAATGAAGACAGTCATACAGTGCCAACAACACCAGGACAAATTGAGTTTGGTAAGTTATTAGTTGAAGAGTTAAAAGAAATTGGGTTAACAGAAGTAACGATGGATGATAACGGATATGTAATGGCAACACTTCCGGCTAATACGGATAAGGATGTTCCTGTAATCGGCTTTTTAGCACATTTAGATACAGCAACAGACTTTACTGGAAAAAATGTAAAACCACAAATTCATGAAAACTTTGACGGGAACGCAATTACATTAAATGAAGAGCTTAATGTTGTATTAACGCCAGAACAGTTCCCAGAATTACCGTCTTATAAAGGACATACGATTATTACAACGGACGGTACAACACTGTTAGGAGCAGATGATAAAGCTGGTCTTACAGAAATTATGGTTGCAATGAATTATTTAATACATAATCCGCAAATTAAACATGGGAAAATTAGAGTTGCGTTTACGCCGGATGAAGAAATTGGCCGCGGCCCAGCGCATTTTGATGTAGAAGCGTTTGGCGCTTCATTTGCTTATACGATGGATGGAGGTCCATTAGGTGGTTTAGAGTATGAAAGCTTTAATGCTGCAGGTGCTAAGTTAACGTTTAACGGAACGAATACACATCCTGGAACAGCGAAAAATAAAATGCGTAACGCAACTAAACTTGCTATGGAGTTTAATAGCTATTTACCAGTAGAAGAGGCACCAGAATATACAGAGGGGTATGAAGGATTCTATCATTTACTTTCTTTAAATGGTGATGTTGAGCAAAGTAAAGCGTATTATATTATTCGAGATTTTGATCGTGAAAATTTTGAAGCGCGTAAACATAACGTTGAAAATATTGTGAAGCAAATGCAAGAGAAGTATGGACGAGATGCAGTCGTTTTAGAAATGAATGATCAATACTATAACATGCTTGAAAAGATTGAACCAGTGAGAGAAATTGTTGATATTGCATATGAGGCAATGAAAAGTTTAAATATCGAACCAAATATTCATCCGATTCGCGGTGGAACAGATGGATCACAATTATCGTATATGGGATTACCAACCCCAAATATTTTCACAGGTGGTGAAAACTATCACGGTAAATTTGAGTATGTTTCGGTAGATGTTATGGAAAAAGCTGTTCAAGTTATTATAGAAATTGCAAGACGATTTGAAGAACAAGCTTAAAAAAGAACCAAGTAGTGCAAAAACGCTACTTGGTTTTTTAGTATAATACTCGCCACAAATAAAAAGTTGCGTAAGACTCCCAGTTGATCCAATTTGCCGCAAAATCTTTTATTTCCTGTTTAGTCGGTTTACTTTTAGAACCTGTTATATATTTAATTGCATTGTGCAAACCAACATCGTCAATTGGAAAAGCGGAAGGGAATCGTAAACAGCGCATTAAAACATAGTGAGCAGTCCACGGACCTATACCATGTATAGCAGTTAATTGTTTTTCAGCAATCTTTACATCTTGTGTTTGTAGTAAAGATTCTTTTGATAGTTTTCCTTCTGTAATAAGCTTTGCAATACCGATTAAATATTCACATTTTCTAGTCGTCATTTTTAAATTTTTGAGATCCTCTACGTGTAAATTGGCAATTGTTTCATGTGATGGGAATATCCAATGCTTTCTATCGTTCCATTCTACATAACTTCCAAATGTCTCGACTAATCTTCTTTTTAGTGTATAAGCATAAGTGAGGTTAATTTGTTGCCCGATAATTCCCCAGGAAAGTGCCTCAAATAAGTCTGGAATACCTAAAGTACGAAGGCCAAAATATTGTTCAATTGGTCTTTGAAGGAGTACATCATGTTTAGCTAATGTATAAAAGGGAGCTAAATCAGTAGTTAAATCAAACCATTCAGTTACATAGTTAGCTACAGCATCGCGTATCGGTTTTGCAGAGATATAGGCTTCTCCTAAAAAACGTATTTGAATAGTATCATCCGCATTCATACTAATTTCAACTAAAGGATTTACATCGTGAACAGGGATAACTTTATAAATTTTGTTATCTTCAATGTGGAACATACATTCATTGTTAGAACGGGATAGATAGCGTAAATTTTCTTGAAAACTAAATTCTGTTGGAACTGTTAAAGTTAATGCGTTACTATATTCGGCTGTCATATGAATTCCACCTGTAATTTTTCTAATGCAAGCAATTCTTTCTTCATTTCTAATCCTCCTCTAAAACCAGTTAGTTTACCATTCTTTCCGATAACACGGTGGCAAGGAATCATAATGAGAATTGGGTTGGCAGCAATAGCAGACGCAACGGCACGTACCGCTGTAGGTTTTTGAATTCTATCTGCAATTTCTGTATAAGAATATGTTTTTCCATAAGGAATTTCACGTACCGTACTCCAAACAGATAATTGAAATGCAGTTCCGTAAGCAGCGATAGGGGATGTAAAGGTTTCTCTCTTGTTTTCTAAATACTCGATCATTTCTTTTGTATATACTTGTAAGTAATCTGGACTATGGATCAATATATGTTGAGGCAGTTTTTTTCTAGCCCATATATTTACTTCTTCAAAGGTTTCGTTTTGTGATCCAATGAAACATAGTCCAGTTTCAGTTGCAGCAATATGAAACTTCCAATTTGCATGTGTCAGTAGCGTCCAATATATATAATTATTTTTGTAAGAATTCATTATTGTATCCCTCTTTCATTTCATTCTTTTTTCGATATTCAGTAGGGGTAAATCCAGTTTTCTTTTTAAATAAAGTTGCGAAATATTCTGGGTTTTCTATCCCGACGGCAGTACTAATTTCTTTAATGGGTTGATTTGTGTGTAAAAGGTGTTTTGCTGCTTTAACAATTCTGAACTGCTGTATATATTCTATCGGACTTATTCCTGTCATTTTTTTGAAAGTGCGTTGTAAATGAAAGGGGCTACCATGGCACATTTCCGCAAGTATGTCTAGAGTTAATAATTCATCAAAGTGTTTTTCGATATACTCTTTAATTTGTTCTACCCACTCTTCATTAGGTAAAGTGAGCCCATTTGGTTTACAACGTTTGCACGGGCGAAAGTTTTCACTTAATGCTTGCTCTGCATGATGAAAAATTCGTACATTGTTTTTATTCGGTATTCTTGATTTGCATGACGGTCGGCAAAAAACCCCGGTTGATTTCACGGCATAAAAGAATTTGCTATCATAGGAAGAATCATTATGAATAATTGCTTGCCAATGCTCATTTGTTAACGTAACTCCTTCATTGTGCAAAGAACATCACCTCTGAAATTAGTATAACCTGAATAAAGTGTGTATGTATGTATTCATAAATGTAAGAGCAAGATTACAAAGGTGAAAATATTGGATGGCGTTTAGATTATTTTGTTGTTTCCGAGAGAATGAAAGACCAAATAACAGCGGCGAAAATTAATAGTGAAGTAATGGGGTCAGACCATTGCCCAGTTGAATTACATATAAATTTCTAAAAAAAAGAAGTATCTACCTAACATGAGGCGGATACTTCTTTTTTAATTCAGTTTGTTAAAATTTTTCAAATCTTTCTTGAAATAATTGCATATTAAATATATAATTAGTAACGATAATCATTATCAATGAAAAAGATTATCAATGGGTGAGGTATAAAAGAATTATAGCTTAGGGGAAGTGAACGAGAATGAGTTCTGGATAGAATTATTAATCTAATAAAATATATATGTAGGACAAGTTTCATATAGTTAAATTTTATTGAGAATATAGTTTGGAAATTCGAGAGGAGATATTTAAAGATGAATAAGAAGTTATTTACATTAGGTATGGTAACAGTTTTAAGTGTAGGACTAGCAGCATGTAATAGTGCGGATAAAACTTCAGGAGAAAAAACTCAACAGACAAAGGCTAGTGAGACGAAAAAAGACGAAAAACGAAAAATTACATATTTAGGTAAAGAATATACAGTGCCAGCAAAAGTAGATAAAATTGCAACAGCTAGTTTAGAGTCAATGGAAGATGCAGCAGTACTTGGAATTAAACCAGTTGGTGCGATTACGGTTGGTGGTAAATTACCAAAGTATCTGGAGAAAGATTTAGAAGGTGCGAAATCTGTTGGTGAGAAAATGCAACCAAATTTCGAAACATTACTTCAATTAAAACCAGACGTTATTACATCTAGTACGAAATTCCCAGCAGAAACAGCTGAAAAGTTTACGAAAGTAGCTCCTACATTCCCGGTATCACATGTTTCAACAAATTGGGAGGATAACTTAAAGTTAATGGGAGAATTAACTGGTAAAAAAGATAAAGCTGAAAAAATTATTAAAGATTACAATGCGGACGCTGAAAAAGCAAAAGCAAAACTAGGAGATAAGTTAAAAGACAAAAAAGTCCTTGTAATCAGACTAAGAGCAAACGAATTATTCCTATACCCAGAAGGAGTATACTTCAACCCTGTAATTTATAAAGATCTTGGATTAACTGTTCCAGAACAATTGAAAACTGTAAAAGCACAAGAGAAAATTTCATTTGAAAAACTTGCTGAACTAAACCCAGATTATATTTTCTTACAATATGAAACAACTGAAAATAAAAACCCGAAAGTGCTAGAAGAAATTGAAAGTAATCCAATTTGGCAAAGTATGAATGCTGCGAAAGAAAAGAAAGTATTTGTAAACGTTGTTGATCCAATGGCACAAGGTGGTACTGCTTGGAGTAAAACAGCGTTCTTAAAAGAAGCAGTGAAAAATTTATCTAAATAATACAATAAGTAAGGTGCGTTGAATGATATGCAGAAAACAAATGCAGTACCAGTAACTATATTATGTATAGCACCCATACTCATCTTATTTACAGTTATACTTTCTATTTTGTATGGGGCGAAAAGTATTGATGCTGAAACGGTGTGGAACGCGTTATTTCATTTTGATTCAAGTGATGTAAATCATAATATCATTATTACTTCACGTTTACCAAGGGTAGTTGCAGCTCTTTTAGTTGGAGCATTTCTAGCCATATCAGGAGCACTTATGCAGGGGATGACAAGAAACTATCTTGCATCCCCTTCTATTATGGGTGTGACGGATGGGGCAGCTTTTGTTATTACACTTTGTATGATTTTTCTTCCGGGAATGTCATCGATTGGTATGGTTGTATGTTCAATGATTGGTTCTGCATTAGGAGCCGGTATCGTATTTGGTTTTGGTTCGCTCCTTCAAAATGGTTTATCGCCAGTTCGGTTAGCGATTATTGGGACAGTTATTGGAACATTTTTAAGCAGTGTGTCTGCTGCAATGGCTTCATACTTCCAAATTTCTCAAAATGTTAGTTTTTGGTTTAATGCAAAATTAGACCAAGTAGACCCTAATATCATTAAAATTACGATACCGTTTGGGATAATTGGAATAGTTTTAGCGCTGTTAATATCAAAATCTATTACGATTCTTTCTTTAGGAGAAGAAGTTTCTATTAACCTAGGGCAGCGTACAAAACTAGTTAAAGCGATGGCTATTTTATCAGTTATCTTTTTAACAGGAACGGCAGTTGCTTTAGTGGGGAAAGTTGGTTTTGTAGGTTTAATTATTCCGCACATTACTCGCTTTATAATTGGGGTAGATTATAAGTGGATTTTGCCATGCGCAGGCGTTATTGGCGGCGTTTTTCTAGCGTTATGTGATATTTTAAGTAGGTTTGTAAACTATCCATTTGAAACACCGATTGGAGTCGTTACCTCCTTAATTGGAATTCCTTTCTTCCTTTATTTAATCCGTACAAGAGGAGGAGAGAGACATGCTTAAAAGTTCAAGTCAACGTTTTGGAATGACGATGGGGATTAGTATATTTTTAATACTATGTGCTATTTATATTAGTTTAACGAATGGTACGTTTGATATTACGATTACAGATGTATGTAAAACACTCCTTAGAATAGATCCAGTACCAGACCATGATTTAGTTATTTTTGAGTTTCGTCTCCCGCGCATCATAATTGCGGGATTAGTAGGGGTAGGTCTCGGTGTTGCAGGTGCTGTTATTCAAGGAATTACGAGAAATGGATTGGCAGACCCAGGTATTTTAGGAGTTAATGCAGGAGCAGGAACAGCAATCGTCATTTTTATGTTTTTCTTCCAAGGGCAATTAAAAAGCACAGACTGGGTTTCTATTATGATGATGCCAATGTTTGGTTTAGTAGGCGGATTAGGTGCAGCTATCATCATTTATCTGTTTTCTTGGAAAAATGGTAAGTTAGATTCGCAGCGTCTTTTATTAACAGGGATTGCGATTGGATCAGGATTTGGAGCCTTTTCTATGTATTTATCACTCAAAATGAAGTCAACCGATTTCGAGATGGCTGCAGTTTGGGTGTCAGGCAGTATATATAGTGCAAACTGGAAGTATATTATTGCAATGTTACCGTGGCTTATCATACTGATTCCACTTATACAAAAGAAAGCTTATTTATTAGATTTATTTCAATTGGAAGAAACGAGTATTACAAGTTTAGGTGTTTCAGTAGAAAGAGAGAAATCAATTTTACTACTAAGTAGTATCGGACTTGTAAGCGCATGTGTTGCAGTTTCAGGAAGTATTGGTTTCATCGGATTAATGGCACCGCATATAGCGAAAAGACTTGTCGGTATTCAGCATAAGCATATCATTCCTACGTGCGGAGTAATTGGAATGTTTCTTGTAATTGCTTCAGACTTTATCGCAAAAACAGTTTTCACACCTGTAGAGTTACCAGTTGGAATCGTTATTTCTATTGTCGGTGTACCTTATTTCTTATATTTACTTTATAAGGCGAAAGCGTAAGAGGAGGAATAAAAGTGAGTATTTTAAGTGCGAAAAATTTAGAAACAAGTTATGAAAAGCTTACAGTGTTTCGCGATTTAAATGTGGAAATACAAGAAGGAAAAGTAACGACAATTATAGGACCAAACGGGTGCGGTAAATCGACACTGTTAAAAACGATGGGAAGAATTTTAAAGCAAAAGAGTGGTAAAGTATATTTGCAAGGACAGGATTTACATACAATTCCAACGAAAGAAATTGCGAAGCAGTTAGCTCTACTTCCGCAAACTCCAATTGCACCAGGAGAGCTTAAGGTAGAAGAATTAATTTCTTATGGACGTTATCCACATCGAAATAATGTAAATAAGTTAACTTCAAAAGATAAAGAGATGATTGACTGGGCATTAGATATAACGAAAACTTCTGCATTTCGAACGAGACAAATTGCAAATCTATCAGGTGGTCAACGACAAAAGGTATGGCTAGCGATGGCTTTGGCACAAGAGACAGAAGTGTTGTTATTAGATGAGCCAACTACATATCTTGATATGTCTCATCAATTAGATGTATTACAAATTGTGGAGAAATTAAATAAAGACCATAATTGTACGGTCGTTATGGTATTACATGATATTAACCATGCAGCAAGGTTTTCAGATGAAATTATTGCAATGAAGGAAGGAGAAATCGTTACAACTGGTAGCCCAGAAGAAATCATTACAAATGAAGTGTTAAAAGAAGTATTTCATATTGATGCACGTGTCATGATTGATCCGTATAATGGGTCTCCTGTTTGCTTCGGTTATGATAGCGTTGTATTTCAAGAAGAAAAAGTAGAAATATATGTAACGAGTTAAGAAGGGGGGATATAAGATGAACACTACGATTGAAAAACAGCAGATTGTAACATCTAATACTGAACAGTGGAACATGTATTCAAAATTAGATGGTAAGGAATATCAAATTCATATTTCAAAGCCGAGGCAACCAGCACTGGATTCAGGATATCCTGTCATTTACGTATTAGATGGTAATGCCTTTTTTCAAACATTCCATGAAGCGGTTAAAATACAATCAGTTAGAGCGGAAAAAACAGGTGTTTCACCAGCCATTATAGTAGGTATTGGTTATCCAATCGAAGGGGCATTTTCAGGTGAAGAAAGATGTTATGATTTTACGCCTAGCGTAATTTCAAAAGATGCGGCTTTAAAACCAGATGGTAAACCTTGGCCTAAAACAGGAGGAGCACATCATTTCTTTACTTTTATTGAAGAAGAATTAAAGCCGCAAATTGAAAAGAATTTTGAAATTGATAAAGGAAAGCAAACACTATTTGGGCATTCTTTAGGTGGACTATTTGCTTTACATATATTATTTACAAACATAAATGCCTTTCAAAATTATTTTATTAGTAGTCCATCTATTTGGTGGAATAACCAATCTGTGCTTGAAAAAGAAGGGAATCTTATAAATGAATTAAACAAGGCAAAGGTTAAAACAGGAGTATTTCTTACAGTTGGTTCACTTGAACGAGAGCATATGGTTGTAGGGGCAAACGAATTATCAGAGCGCCTTTTCAAAGTAAAACACGATCAGTTTCGATTTACGTTTTATGAGGCGGAAGGGGAGAACCATGCATCTGTTGTACCGACTTCTTTAAGTAAAGGATTGAGGTTTGTTAGTCACATATAGAAGAGGGAAAAGGTGAGCGATTGCTTACCTTTTTTTTCATTATTGTTTAAAAGCAACGTATCCATCAATTAAAAAGCTAGTGAGAAAGCGAGTAATTTAATATAAACGAGAAACATTCAAATGAACATTTGAATGTTTCTCGTTTATAAGGTATACTACATACATAATCAAATATATATTTGAATAAGAGGTGTTACATATGAGTGAAGAGTATTGTGAACTTTGTTATTATGATGAGCAAAAAGTAAAACATGCAAGTGATATGCTAGAGAAAGAGAATATAAGTAGTGTAGCGAAGATGTTTAAGGCACTTGCAGATGAAACACGTTTAAAAATTGCTTATGCGTTGTATACAGAAAAGGAACTTTGCGTACGTGATGTCGCAAGTATTATTCATAGTAGTATTGCAACAGCTTCACATCACTTAAGACTATTACAAACGATAGGATTGGCGAAAAAGCGTAAAGAGGGGAAACTTGTTTTTTATTCATTAGATGACTCTCACGTAAATGGATTAATTGAATTAGCGTTTAGTCATAGTAGTGAAATAAACAAAAAAGAACTAAATATGTAACAATGCATTTTCATAAAGATACTTCTTTATGAAAATGCAACTTTCAAAGGAGAGGAGATAATAAGTATGGTTAAACTTGTATTAATAAGACATGGACAAAGTGAATGGAATGTTGAAAATCGGTTTACAGGTTGGACAGATGTTGATTTATCAATGAAAGGTATGAAAGAAGCAAGAGAAGCTGGAATAATGCTGAAAGCTAATGGTTTCTCGTTTGATATCGCATATACATCTGTTTTGAGAAGAGCGATACGTACTTTATGGATTACTCTCGAAGAAATGGATTTGATGTGGATACCTGTTCATAAAACATGGAAATTAAATGAGCGACATTACGGTGCGCTTCAAGGATTAAATAAGGAAGAAACAGCGAGAAAATATGGCGATGAACAAGTAACATTATGGAGACGTTCAACAAATGTACGCCCACTAGCACTTACAAAAGATGACGAAAGATATGAAGCAGCACATCCGAAATATAGAGATGTAAAAGATTATGAGTTTCCTCTTACAGAAGATCTAGAAGATACAGAAAAACGAGTTGTTTCCTATTGGAATGAAGAGATAGCTCCTAACGTAAAAGCTGGTAAACAAGTAATTATAGCAGCACACGGCAATACAATACGTGCTTTAGTAAAACATTTAGATCAAATTTCAGATAAAGATATAGAAAATGTGAACATTCCAACAGGAACACCATTGGTTTATGAATTAGATAGCGATTTAAAACCGATATGCTATTATTATTTAACTAGAGAAATAGAAACTTTAGAAGGAAGTTTGGTATAAATATACCCTACCTACGTATTGTATATTTATATCGGAGGTGGTTTATAGTGTTATATTCTACGGTTGTAAATAAAAAGAATTGTGAGGCATGTGGACTATGTATTTCTATAGCACCTGATATATATCAGGTAGACGGAAGAGGAAAATCATTTGGTGTATTAGATAATAACCAAGGAATAATGGGTATTCCAAAAATTTTCTTGCAAGCAATGTTGGCGGCAAGTGACGGCTGTCCAACAAGTTCGATTCAAATAAGAAAAGAGCCATTTGTAAATAAAATAAAAATTTAATAGTGGAATTATGAAAGACAAACAAAATTAAAAGGAGGCATTTATATGGGACATCATCACGGTCACCAACATCATGGGCATGCTCACGGGCATTCCCATGGCCATCATCATTTTGAGGAAAGTAGGAAAGGTAACAGAAAAGGATTAATTACAGCCTTAGTGATTACAGCAACTATCATGTTCCTTGAATTTTTCGGGGGACTAGTTACAAATAGTTTGGCCTTATTATCTGATTCAGGACATATGTTAAGCGATACAAGTTCATTATTATTAAGTTTAATTGCTATTGGATTAGCAGCTAGAACGGTTACTTCTAAAAAAACGTATGGATATTATCGTTTTGAGATTTTGGCGGCATTAATTAATGGAATTACGTTATTTGTTGTAGCAGGGCTTATCGTATGGGAAGCAATTGGTCGGTTTTTTGAACCACCAACTGTTTCAAGTGGTCCAATGATGTTAATCGCATCAATTGGTTTACTAGCAAATTTAATTAGTGCATGGGCACTGATGAGACAAGGTGATGTGAAAAGTAATGTAAATTTACGTAGCGCGTATTTACATGTTCTTGGAGATGCTTTAGGGTCAGTGGGAGCATTAGTAGCTGGGGTACTTATGTCGTTATTCTCATGGTATATAGCAGATCCAATTATTTCAGTAGTTGTTGCTTTATTAATTTTAAAGAGCGCGTGGGGAGTAACAAAACATTCCATTCATATACTTATGGAGGGTACACCCGTTGCAATTGAACTAGAGAAAGTGAAGCAAGCGATTAAAGGAGTAGAAGGTGTACGTGATTTACATGATCTTCATATTTGGACAATTACATCTGGATTAGACGCATTAAGCGTCCATGTAATGATTGATAAAAAACAGGATGATCAAGAAGTACTTCAAAATATTATTGATATGTTAAAACAAGAGTTTCATATTGAACATGCTACCATTCAAATTGAAACACTTACTATTAAACATAATGAAATGATCGTCTAATTAAATGTAAGCAAAAGGCTATGGGGAATTTCTCCATAGCCTTTTGTTTGCGTAAGTAGAATTGTCCTTTTTGAAAGTTTTGTTTCAATTTTTCGTCTAAAGAGACAAAAAGTTGTCACAATTCGTTCACAATTAGCATAAACATAAAATAGACGAAATGAACTTATTTCCGAAAAGGCTTGGTTCATTCCAATTATGATTCGTAGAGCTGAAAAAGCACGGATGAAAAGTTCACTATATTCTCAAGGAGGTAGATCGTATGAAAACTATTCTCGCTATCGCTGGACTTATTTGGGTTTTATCGCATGGTATCCCAATTTATGAAGGAGAACAAATTCGCAGTGCTCTAAATAAAAATTTTAATGAATATCATATCATTGATCGGCAAGATAATGTTGTGACAGTTCGTGTAAATGACTGTTTTCATACGGTAACCGTTGAAGGAACTTCAGTAGTGAATGATACAAAAGTATGTGATCAGCAATAATTATATATAGGAAGAAAAAGTCTCAATTTACATGTGTGAAGATTGAGGCTTTTATATTTGGGAATGAATAATAAGCGGGGATGGACAACCCTCGCTTATTATTGTTTTTTGAAAAAAGGAAAGGGTATAATGAAAATTAAGACTGAGAAGCTAACAATGTGTTAAGAATAATCATAAAGTGGAAATATACTCATATGGGGTATCATGCATAGATATTTAATGCTATAATTGGTATACTCGTAAAAGTAATTGTTTTATTGGCTGAAGAGAAACTTTAAGAAGGTGATAATATGGGGCATAAAGAGCATGAAGCAGTAACACATAGATCAGAAAAAGAAAAAGAGCAAATTATAAATAGATTGAAGAGAATTGAAGGGCAAGTTCGGGGTATTCAAAATATGATTGAAAATGATCGGTATTGCGTGGATATTTTAGTGCAAATTTCAGCGATTAATGCAGCGATGAAAAAAGTAGGAATGGGTGTATTAAAAAACCATACGAGTCATTGTGTTTCAGGTGCAATTAAAAATGGTAATGGTGACGAAGCAATCGAAGAATTAATGACAGTATTTGAACGTTTTTCAAAAGCGTAAAAACAAGCTAGTGTGTAACTAGCTTGTTTTTTGTTTATCCTTGTATTGGTGTGAAAAAGTGTGTGTAAAATAAACTTTTAGAAAATAATTGAAAAATCATGATAAAAAACCATTGATTACCTTAGGGGGGTATGGTAAGATGTAACTGTGATTAACAAACAATGAATAAACAAGAGGAGGATTTTAAATGGAACAGTTAACATTACAAGTTGAAGGTATGTCTTGTGGACATTGTGTAAATGCTATCGAAAGCAGTGTGAAAGAGCTAAACGGTGTTGAACAAGTGAAAGTTCAATTAGCAGAAGGAACTGTTGAAGTTACTATCGACTCGTCTGCTGTAACATTAAAAGATATTGTTGCTGTAATCGAAGATCAAGGATACGATGTTCAATAATTATTTTTAGATATGGAAATAAATCGTACTTTATAGGAAGTACGATTTATTTTGCTAATAATTATACCTCATAAGGGTATATAGAGGTGAGAGACATGAATGAACAAAAAGAGGCCAATCTTCAAATATCAGGAATGACATGTGCCGCATGTGCAAATAGAATTGAAAAAGGCCTAAAAAAAGTAGAAGGTGTTCATGATGCAAATGTAAATTTTGCACTTGAAAAAACGAAAATAATATATGATCCCCAAAAAACAAATCCGCAACAATTTAAGGAAAAAGTTGAATCGTTAGGATATGGAATTGTAAGTGATAAAGCTGAATTTACTGTTTCAGGAATGACATGCGCAGCATGTGCCAATAGAGTAGAAAAGCGTTTAAATAAGTTAGAAGGTGTGAACGGGGCGACAGTAAATTTCGCTTTGGAATCAGCTACAGTAGATTTTAATCCTGATGAAATTAATGTAAATGAAATGAAGAGTGCAATTACGAAATTAGGATATAAATTGGAAGTGAAATCAGATGAGCAAGATGGATCAACTGATCATCGCTTACAAGAAATTGAGCGACAAAAGAAGAAGTTTATTATTTCGTTTATTTTATCATTCCCGTTACTGTGGGCAATGGTAAGTCACTTCTCATTTACATCGTTTATTTATTTACCTGATATGCTTATGAACCCTTGGGTGCAGCTAGCTCTTGCAACGCCAGTTCAATTTATCATTGGTGGACAGTTTTATGTTGGGGCTTATAAAGCGTTACGTAATAAAAGTGCTAACATGGATGTTCTTGTGGCACTTGGAACGTCGGCCGCCTATTTCTATAGTGTATATTTAAGCATTCAATCTATCGGTTCTTCGGAACATATGACAGACTTATATTTTGAAACGAGTGCGGTACTTATTACACTAATTATTTTAGGAAAATTATTTGAAGCAAAAGCAAAGGGACGTTCATCAGAAGCAATTAAAAAGTTGATGGGTTTACAAGCAAAGACAGCTACAGTTGTGCGAGATGGAACAGAAATGAAAATTTTAATCGAAGAAGTAGTAGCTGGTGATATCGTTTATGTAAAGCCTGGTGAAAAAATTCCGGTAGATGGTGAGATTGTAGAAGGAAAGTCAGCAATAGATGAATCGATGTTAACAGGTGAAAGTATTCCAGTTGATAAAACAATTGGGGATGTAGTAATCGGTTCTACAATGAATAAAAATGGATTTTTAAAAGTGAAAGCAACTAAGGTAGGAAGAGATACTGCATTAGCTCAAATTATTAAAGTAGTAGAAGAGGCTCAAGGTTCAAAAGCTCCTATTCAAAGGGTAGCAGATCAAATTTCAGGTATTTTCGTACCGGTTGTAGTTGTGATTGCTATTATTACATTTGCAGTGTGGATGATATTTGTTACACCAGGTGATTTTGGCGGAGCACTTGAGAAAATGATAGCAGTACTTGTTATCGCTTGTCCATGTGCATTAGGTCTTGCGACACCTACATCTATTATGGCTGGATCAGGAAGATCAGCTGAGTATGGTATTTTATTTAAAGGCGGAGAGCATTTAGAAGCAACGCATCGATTGGATACAGTTATTCTAGATAAAACAGGTACTGTGACAAATGGAAAGCCAGTGTTAACGGATGTAATTGTCGCAGATGGATTCAATGAAGAAGAAATATTACGTTTAGTAGGTGCGGCAGAAAAAAATTCTGAACACCCACTTGCAGAAGCGATTGTAGAAGGAATTAAAGAAAAGAAAATTGATATTCCAAGTTCAGAAACGTTTGAAGCGATTCCTGGATTCGGTATTGAATCAGTCGTAGAAGGGAAACAATTATTAATTGGTACACGCCGATTAATGAAGAAATTCAATATTGATATTGAAGAAGTTTCTAAATCGATGGAAGAGTTAGAACGAGAAGGTAAAACAGCAATGCTTATTGCAATTAATAAAGAATATGCTGGTATAGTGGCTGTTGCAGATACTGTAAAAGATACTTCAAAAGCAGCTATTACAAGGCTTAAGAAAATGGGTCTAGACGTTGTTATGATTACAGGAGATAATACGCAAACTGCTCAGGCGATTGCGGGGCAAGTTGGTATTGAACACGTAATTGCAGAAGTATTACCAGAAGGAAAAGCAGAAGAAGTGAAAAAACTTCAAGCGCAAGGTAAGAAAGTAGCAATGGTTGGAGATGGAATAAATGATGCTCCAGCACTTGCTACGGCGGATATCGGTATGGCAATTGGAACAGGAACGGATGTAGCGATGGAAGCGGCAGATATTACGTTAATTCGTGGCGATTTAAATAGTATTGCTGATGCAATCTTTATGAGTAAGATGACGATAAGAAATATTAAGCAAAATTTATTCTGGGCACTAGCTTATAATGGCTTAGGAATCCCGATTGCAGCGCTTGGTTTCTTAGCGCCTTGGGTTGCAGGAGCAGCGATGGCATTTAGTTCTGTATCGGTCGTATTAAATGCATTACGATTGCAAAGAGTGAAGTTAAAATAATAAAAATGTAAATCTATAGAGTAATTTCATAGGCTTTTAAACAAAAAACAATACTTTGAAATAAGTATTGTTTTTTGTTTATATAGAAAGAAAAAAGATATAATAAAGCAGAAATATTGAATACTAGATGGTAGAAAAGTTAAATGATAGTGTAGTAAGGAGGTTCATATATGTTAAAAGATATGATCATTAGAACATTCCATAAAGAGGATTTAGAACAAGTATTACAGTTGTTCTATGAAACAGTTCATACAATTAATGCAAAAGATTATAACGTGTTACAGCTACAGGCATGGGCACCAGATCAACTAGATAGGGAAAGCTGGTTAAAGTCTTTAGAAAAGAATATTAGTTATGTAGCGGATTATAACGGTATGATAGTCGGATTTGGGGATTATAATGAGGATCATTACGTAGATCGTTTATTTACACATAAAGATTATCAAGGGAAAAGGATAGCTTCATACATACTACAAAAGTTAGAACAAGAAGCAGTGAACTTGGGGCATAGGGGGATTTATACAGAAGCAAGTATTACAGCAAAACCCTTTTTTGAAAGTAAAGGCTTTATTTGCATAAAGGAACAAAAGAAAGAGCATAATGGTCAGATTTTTATTAATTATGTAATGAAAAAAATAGCCCTCTCGTAAACGAGAAGGCTATTTTTCATTATTTTACAGCTTCTTTTAGTTCTTTACCAGCTTTGAAAGCAGGTACTTTAGAAGCTGCGATTTGCATTTCTTCACCAGTTTGTGGGTTACGGCCTGTACGAGCAGCTCTTTCGCGAACTTCGAATGTACCGAATCCGATAAGTTGTACTTTTTCACCAGCAGCTAAAGTGTTAGTGATTGATTCTACTACAGTTTGTACAACTACAGTAGCTTCTTTTTGAGAAATCTCAGCATTTTGTGCTACGTTTTTGATTAATTCTGTTTTGTTCATGTTTTTCACCTCATATGTAAATAATGCTATTTAAGTTGTTATTATAACGTATAAAACATTCGAGAACAAGTGTACGCACATATATTCATAAAAAAAATGGAATTTGTAATATTTTTCAGGATTGCTGTATAGTCGTTCCATTTAAGCGGATACAGATTTTTTCTTTAATTCCGTTTGTTCTTTAGTAGAAGGTAGTTTCTTATTATAAGATATGAAATAAGGTAACGCTACAAATAACATACCTCCTACTAAGTTTCCGAAGAAAACAAAAATGAAGTTTGGAAAATATTCAAACCAAGTTAAATGACCTGCAAAAATTATAGCTGGGATGACAAACATATTGGCTACAACGTGTTGAAATCCAATTGCAACAAAAGTCATAACTGGGAACCAAATGCCGATAATCTTTCCGATAAATTCTTTACTTCCCATACTAAGCCAAACAGCTAAACAAACGAGCCAATTACATCCGATTGCAGAAATGAAGGCTTGTAGTGGTGGATCTTGTAGTTTAGCTTGCGCAATAGAAACTGTTTTTGCTAAAAAAGCTCCCTCTGTTAATCCGACGATATGACCGAAAAAATAAGCAACGAATACAGCACCTATGAAATTGCTCAATGTAACAATAATTAAATTTCGTATGAAATAAAATAAAGTAATTTTCTTTTGAAGCCAGGCCATGGAAACTGTCATCATGTTACCAGTTACTAGTTCACCGCCTGCAAGAATAACGAGAATAAGACCGATAGGGAATACAGCAGCGCCTAGAAAACTAGTAAATGATCCCCAAGCCTTTGGCATTGTTCCAATAACATGAATATCGAGTAAATACCCTAATGCTATGAAAGCACCGCCAAAAAAACCGAGAATTAGCATAGGGAGTAATGATAAATGAGCTTTTTTTCTTCCGGAATTAGCAGCAAGTTCCGTAATTTCTTCTGGTGTAAATACAGACATGAATAATCTCTCCTTAATAAAATGATAAAAGAATAAATGGAACATTTTTAAGAATCTATGTATTATAAAAATATGTTATGACTTCTGTATAAATTTGTCAAAGTGAGCAGGGCTGGAATTAAATATAACTAACATTGTTCGTGTTGTCACATTCATGTAACAATAAGGTTTTAAAGTACTTCTAGAGGTGAGAACATGAATACGTATCACGTAAAAGAAGAACAAAAAAAATCAATCGTCAAGGTATCTATAATCAGTTTTGTAAGTGTAGTAATGATTTCTATAAGTTTGTATTTCTATGCGACAGAAATAGAACGAAAACTAGTAACAGTTACGTGGAATGAAATAGAATCTTCTACAATTCCTAAAGAGTTTCATAATAAAAAAATATTGCAGTTCTCAGATGTACATTTAGGGCCAGAATTCACACTGAAACAATTAGAAAATTTGGTGGAGAAGATAAATGCATTAAGTCCGGATGTAGTAGTTTTCACAGGGGATTTAATAGATAAGTTTGGATCGTATAAAGCCGAAAGAGAAGAAGCGAAAGGGATTTTACAAAAAATACATGCACCCTTAGGGAAATATGCAGTGTTTGGGAATCATGATAGAGGCGGCGGAGGTAGTTTATTTTATAAAAAATATATGGAGGAAGCTGGTTTCGCTGTGTTAGTCAATGAAGTGCAGAAAATTAAAGCGGAAAACGGCAAATATATTACAATATCAGGTTTGGATGATTTTTTATTAGGTAAGCCGCAAATAGACTCAACTTTAAAACATGTAAGGCAACAAGATTTCAATATGTTATTAGTACATGAGCCGGATGTTGTAGACAAAGTAGCACGTTACCCAGTTGATTTTCAAATGTCAGGCCATAGTCACGGAGGACAAGTTCAAATTCCTTTTATCGGTCCATTCATTACGACAAAACTAGCTGAGAGTCATGTTGAAGGTATGTATGAAGTAGAGGGGAAGAGTAAGCCGTTATATTTATATGTAAATCGTGGTATTGGGACAACCCGAATGCCTGTTAGATTTTGGAGTGTACCTGAACTTTCAGTATTTATATTGAAGCAAAAGAGTAACTAATGTATTCAATTCCACATCATCATTCTCAATTTGATTTTGATGAACGAGCGATGTTAATTGGTGGTAAATAAAAAACAACAATAGGTCATATAAAACCTATTGTTGTTTTCATTATTTTTGCAAGGGAATCGCATCGAAATATGTTCTATAGTTACTAGAGAATTCAAAGTTGTTTTTTGCATCCCAATTAATAGACCAAGACATTAGGCCGCGGAATGCAGGATAGCCACTCTCATTTGAAAGTTTATACTTTCCTCCGAAAGGAATTCCCTTAATGATATAATCTAAAGCTTTTTTCATTTCAGTTGGAGAAATATACCCACCACTTGGAGCGGCCGCTGGTGCTGCAGGAAGTCCAATCATTACTTGATCCGAACGAAGAGCTGGGAACATGTTATTTGCATTACCACCTACAGGAAAACCATGTAAGAGCATATCTGCCATAGCGACCTCGTAGTCTGCAGTACCTTGAT
This sequence comes from Bacillus cereus group sp. Bc061, assembly GCF_027715825.1. NCBI lineage: Bacteria > Bacillati > Bacillota > Bacilli > Caryophanales > Bacillaceae > Bacillus > Bacillus cereus group sp. Bc061. Next base: position 13,368 of record NZ_JAQFTZ010000002.1, on the reverse strand, counting down.
TGTAGTTATTACCGTCCATTCCAACCCCGCTGCCAGCGTTGTAGTGTTGAACGTGAATGTATGTCAGTTTGTCTTTCACTCCGTAAATAATCGGTAAATATGCACCCCAGATGCTTCCGTATGCACTATAACCGCCTTGAACATAAGCTGTTTCAGGAGCCATGCTTAATAGAAAGTCGGGACCGTAATGATCTGAGATTGTTCGAATAGCCGAAATAAGATTTACGATTTGAGGAGTAGTTGGGTTTTTGAAATTAGTGTCATTTCCGTTTAAGTAAATACCTGATTCAAGGTCAATATCTATTCCATCAAAACCGTATTTATCAATGAGAGATTGTATGGAATTAATAAAGCGTTGCTTAGCGGCATTGTCAGGAAGTAAAACGACTCCATTTTGTCCACCAATTGAAAGAACTACTTTTTTTCCTTTACTCTTTAAATAAGAAATATCTGATTTGAATTCTGCATCTGTACCATACACAGGAGAAAATTCAACAGTAGAACGATCACCACCAGTTTCCCCGAAAGATACATTAATTACATCCCATTTTGGTGAAACGTCTCTTAATTTAATAATGCCAGTACCGTTATCAAAGTTATGCCAGTATCCAACGAGTAGTTTTGATCCTAAATTGTTTGCTGCTTGTGCTTGAAAGGGGGCTAGTGGTAGCAGTAAAAAAATGAATAACGTACAACAAATGAATTTGAACTTGTTTAACATATCAACACTCCTATACAAAAAGTTGTCTAGATGTATAATCTTGTTTATTTAATGATATCTGAAAATTCGTTCTTTCGTAAGGTAGCTATAATTTTCTCAACAATTGTATATGGAAAATTATTAAACCTAATGTAATAATTTTTATAGGAGCTTGCATTACAATTGTTAAATTCAGAATATTTTGATATATTTTAAAGTGTAGGCAAGGTTTTCACATAATACTCTTACATAAATTTCAAAATTACGTTTGGAAGGGGATGTATAAGAGTTGGATAAAAATCTTAAGAAAGACCTCAAAATACGCCACATTACAATGATCTCAATTGGCGGCGTAATAGGAGCTGGTTTGTTTGTTGGAAGTGGGGCAGTTGTGCATTCAGCAGGGCCAGGTTCTATCGTTTCATATGCATTAGCAGGACTTCTAGTCGTTTTCGTTATGAGAATGCTTGGGGAAATGGCAGCTATTAACCCGACAAGTGGGTCATTTGCAACATATGCAAGAGAAGCAATTGGTCCATGGGCCGGTTATACAATTGGGTGGCTATATTGGTTTTTCTGGGTAATTGTTATTGCGATAGAAGCCACAGCAGGTGCTGGTATTATTCAATACTGGATTCCAGAAATCCCACTTTGGTTATTAAGCCTAATATTAACGATTTTATTAACATTGACGAATGTTTTTTCGGTGAAATCATTTGGAGAGTTTGAATATTGGTTTTCTTTTATTAAAGTAATAAGTATTATTTTGTTCCTTTGTCTTGGACTAGCTGTTATTTTAGGATTTGTACCAGGAACGGAAGCACCTGGCACTTCGAATTTAGTAGGACAAGGAGGATTTATGCCAAACGGTATAAGTTCGGTGCTACTTGGAATTACTGTCGTTATATTTTCATTTATGGGATCTGAGATTGTTGCAGTAGCTGCTGGAGAATCTGCTGAACCTGTAAAAGCAGTAAAAACAGCAACAAATAGTGTAATTTGGCGTATTCTCGTATTTTTCATTGGATCGATTGCTGTAGTTGTTACACTTCTTCCATGGAATTCAGCGAACATATTAAAAAGTCCGTTTGTAGCGGTACTGGAACATATAGGGATACCAGCGGCAGCACAAATTATGAATTTTATCGTTTTAACAGCTGTACTTTCTTGTTTAAATTCTGGTTTATATACGAACTCAAGAATGCTTTTTTCAATGGCAGAAAGAGGAGATGCTCCAAAGGCATTTTTGAAATTGAATAGTAGTGGTGTTCCAGTTCGGGCCGTTTTATTCGGAACGTTCTTCGCTTATATTGGAGTTGTTTTTAGTTATATATCTCCAGATAAAGTCTTTTTATTTTTAGTCAATGCATCTGGCGGAATTGCGTTACTCGTTTATCTCGTTATAGCTGTTTCGCATTTAAAGATCCGTAAAAAAATGGGGAAAGTAGAACAACAAAATTTGAAAGTGAAAATGTGGTTTTTCCCGTATGTAACGTATGTTACAATTGCCGCTATTATAGCTGTTTTAGTTGCGATGCTTGCAATTGAATCTTTACGTTCACAAGCACTTTTGACGATGCTTGTTACTGTTCTTATAATACTTTCTTATTTTATTTTTAATAGAAATAAAAATAGTACAGTATCGAATACTACAAGTAAGAATGAGGAATCTGTGCGATTCTAATTTCTTGTTTTCGAAGAGAGTTACACCCAATCATTGCTATAAAAGAATCATATATAATCATAAAAATGAGTAATTACTATTGTCATAGTGAATATAAACTTTTTTCTTGACTTTTTATGCGAAGGCGAGCAAAATGATAAAAAAGGAAGGGGGGATGACGATGGAAGAGTACGTATTAGAGCTGTATAACCTGCTATATACGACAGAATGGCAAGATATTGTTTCGTTTCTAGGAATCGTATTTTGTATGAAAATTGTAATTGTATATATGGAAGAGCAAGGTATGTTCTATTCCTTCTCATCCCCGTTCGATATGCAACGCGAGCCGTTGCTGAACTATGCCAAGGTAAATTACGAACAATTTCCTTTTGTATTTTTCTTTATGATTCGATTTATTACAGCAATTGTAAAGAAAAAGGAAAGTGACGATGAAGAGTGCCACTCAACTTGTAATATAGCGAATGTTCTTTAAGCTAAATACAAGGAGGAGATTTATATGTGGTTTCGATTTCTTATGATTGGTTTCTTTTCATTAACAGCAATTTCTTTAATGGGATATCAAGTGTCTGAAATTTTTCAAGCATATAGCGATACATTTTTTAACAAAAACTAATCGCATTGCTATTTGAATAATAAAGCGATAAAATCCTTCTTAAGAAGTTTTATTAAGAAGGATTTTTTCTTTGTTTTGTCTTGCTGTGTCAAACTATTGTCACATTTACACTGTGAATAGTATGTTAAAATAGTGAGGTTACGTATACATATTTGAAGGAAGAGGGAGTGACCATTTTGGTGGATCAATCAACAAATCAGAAAAGCTATGCTCCTATTGTGATAACGCTTTCTGTAATTGTAAATGCGATTATTTTATTTTTGTTCTTTGGACCTGTTGGCTATGAAGGAGAAGTACATTTTGATGTAACGATTTTACCAATGTTAAACGCAATTTTTAATAGCTTTACGTTCGTATTTTTATTAGCAGCGTTATTCTCTATTATTAAGAAGAATGTGAAAATGCATCGTGGCTTCATCCTAGCAGCATTTACGACGACGTTGCTATTTTGTGTTTCTTATTTATCGTATCATTACTTGGCGCCAGCAACACATTTTGGTGGCGAAGGATTCATTAAATATGTGTATTTCATCATTTTAATTACACATATTATCCTTGCAGCAATTATCGTACCACTTGCATTGTTTGCACTTGTATTTGGTTTTACAAATCAATTAACACGTCATCGTAAAATTGTACGTTGGACGATGCCGATTTGGTTATATGTAAGTTTATCTGGTGTTATTGTTTACTTAATGATCTCACCTTATTATCAATAAAAAATCTCAGCCTATAGGCTGGGATTTTTTTGTTAGGCAAATGTTTTTGTAAAATGAAAAAAATATGGTATACAAAAGTATAGTTGCTTTTCATATAGAAGGGATGGTAAAGGGATATGCAAAATTTTGTATTTCGTAATCCAACGAAACTTATTTTCGGTAAAGGTCAATTAGAGCAATTGAAAACTGAAATTCCACAGTTCGGTAAAAAAGTTCTTCTCGTATACGGGGGAGGCAGCATTAAAAGAAACGGTATTTATGATAATGTAATTTCTATTTTAAAGGAAATAAATGCAGAAGTATTTGAATTGACAGGTGTTGAACCGAATCCGCGTGTATCAACTGTAAAGAAAGGGATTCAAATTTGTAAAGATAATGGTGTTGAATTTATTTTAGCAGTTGGTGGAGGTAGTGTAATCGACTGTACGAAGGCAATTGCAGCTGGTAGTAAGTACGATGGAGATGTGTGGGATATTGTAACGAAAAAAACATTTGCCAGTGAGGCATTACCATTTGGTACTGTGCTTACTCTTGCGGCAACAGGATCTGAAATGAATGCTGGTTCTGTCATTACAAACTGGGAAACGAATGAAAAATATGGCTGGGGTAGCCCAGTTACCTTCCCTCAGTTTTCAATTTTAGATCCAGCTCATACTGCGTCTGTACCGAGGGATCAAACAATTTACGGTATGGTAGATATTATGTCACACGTATTAGAACAATATTTCCATCATGGAACAAATACAGAATTACAAGATCGTTATTGTGAATCTGTTTTAAAAACAGTCATTGAGACAGCTCCTAAGCTTTTAAATGATCTAGAAAATTATGAGCATAGAGAAACGATTTTATACTGCGGTACTATGGCGCTAAACGGTATTTTAGCGATGGGAGTAAAAGGAGACTGGGCAACACACAATATTGAGCACGCGGTTTCAGCGGTTCATGATATACCACACGGAGGTGGCCTTGCGATTTTATTCCCGAACTGGATGAAGCATGTTGTAGATGAAAATGTAAGTCGTTTTAAACAGTTCGCTATTCGTGTATTCGATGTAGAAACAGATGGAAAGACTGATCGAGAAATTGCGTTAGAAGGAATTGAGGCGTTACGTCAATTTTGGACTTCAATTGAAGCACCAGTAACGTTATCTGATTATGCTATTGGAGAAAATGAAATTGATGTAATGGCGGATAAAGCGATGGCTTATGGCGAATTTGGTAACTTTAAAAAATTAAATAAAGACGATGTTTTAAGCATATATAAAGCTTCCTTATAAGTGAAGCGAGTAAAGGAACCCATTTGATATAACAATCCAATGGGTTTCTTTTTTGTTGTTTATAACTGTTTGTGATTGTTTTTGGTTATTTGTGAATGTTTATGGTTGATTTTTGTGATCGTTTTCATTATACTGTAATCAAAGAAGAGGTGAATAAAATGTTAACTCCTGAACGTCATCAAATGATATTGCAACTTGTAAAAGAGCAGAAGGTTGTTAAATTACAACAATTAGTGGAAAGAACAGAAAGCTCTGAATCAACAATTCGTCGTGATTTAGCGCAATTGGAAAAACAACGGTTATTAAAAAGAGTTCACGGTGGTGCAGCTGTTTTAACAGGAAAAGGACAGGAGCCGACGATGGTTGAAAAATCATCCAAAAACATTCAAATAAAACAACAAATTGCGAAGTATGCGGCTAACGTTGTGGAACAAGGTGATTGCATTTATTTAGATGCAGGAAGTACAACATTTGAAATGATTCCATTTTTAATAAATAAGGATGTTACCGTTGTTACGAATGGACTTATGCATATTGAAGCTTTAGTTGAAAATCATATTCGTGCATATTTACTAGGCGGAATGATGAAGAGTAGGACGAAAGCTTTAATCGGTGCTATGGCACAGGAAAGCATGCAGAAGTATCGTTTTGATAAATGTTTTTTAGGAGCGAATGGTGTACATGAACAACTTGGTTTTACAACACCAGATCCGGAAGAGGCACTTTTAAAGCAAATGGCATTAACATTAGCAAATGAAGGATATTTCTTAATTGATGAAAGTAAGTTTTCGGAAGTTGCGTTTGCGAAAATTGCCAATGTTGAAGAGGCGAATATTATTACAAACCATTTAGAAATTGATTTAGAAAAATATAAAAGACAAACCAATGTAATTGAGGCTGATAAACAATGATCTATACAGTAACTTTAAACCCATCTATTGATTATATAGTACAAGTTAATTCCTTAGAGTTAGGCGCAGTAAATCGAGCAGAAAAAGATATGAAGTTTCCTGGAGGAAAAGGAATTAATGTTTCTCGCGTTCTTCATCGTTTAGGTGTTGAAAATGTAGCGCTAGGATTTACTGGTGGATTTACCGGTCGATTTATTAAAGATGTATTACAGGCGGAAGGTGTAACAACAAACTTCGTCCAAGTAGATGGAGATTCTCGAATTAATGTGAAAATAAAAGGGCAAGAAGAAACAGAATTAAATGGGCAAGGACCTAGTGTGACTAAGGAACAATTTGAACAATTAATGAAACAAATTGAAAGTATGCAAAAGGGAGATTGTGTTGTACTAGCTGGAAGTGTACCAGCGTCTATCCCAACTACCTTTTATGAATCAATCGCAGCGTTCGGAGCTGAAAAAGGCATTCGTGTAGTAGTAGATGCAAGTGGTAGTGCGCTGCAGCATGTAGTTAAAAATAAACCATTTTTAATAAAGCCTAATCATCATGAACTTGGTGAGTTATTCGGAGTAGAGATTTCCACAGTAGAAGATGTTTTACCATATGGAAGAAAATTAGTTGAACAAGGTGTAGAGCACGTTATCGTATCAATGGCCGGAGATGGAGCTTTATTATTTACGGCAGAAGGTATATATGAAGCAACTATTCCAAAAGGCGTTGTAATTAATTCGGTTGGGGCTGGAGATTCTCTCGTTGCGGGATTTGTAGGAAGATATGAACAGACAAAAGATATTGAAAAGGCATTTCAATATGGCGTTGCAACAGGGAGTGCAACAGCATTTTCAGCCGATTTATGTGAAAAGGAAAAAGTAGAAGAATTATTGTCGCAAGTAATTGTAACTAAGCGATAGGGGGAAGCAACATATGAAAATTACAGAACTATTAAAAAGGGATACAGTTATTATGAATTTGACAGCTTCAAATAAAGAAGCTGTCATAGATGAGTTAGTTGAGAAATTAAACGGGGCAAATCGTTTAAATAGCAAAGCTGAATTTAAAGAAGCTATTTTAAAAAGGGAGTCACAAAGTACAACCGGCATTGGTGAAGGGATTGCTATACCTCATGCGAAAACAAAAGCTGTTAAGCAACCAGCGATTTGTTTTGGTAGAAGTGTAAGCGGTATCAACTATGAATCGCTTGACGGACAACCTGCGCATTTATTTTTTATGATTGCTGCAAGTGAAGGGGCGAATAATACGCATTTAGAAACGTTATCACGCCTATCTACACTATTAATGGATGAAGGGTTTCGTAAGCAATTGTTAGAAGCGAAGGATGAAGAAGAACTTCTTCGTTTATTTGATGAAAAAGAAAATGAAAAAGAAGAAGAAGAGGTTGAAGTTGCAAAACCAGAAGGGAATGAACCGTACGTATTAGCTGTTACAGCTTGCCCGACTGGAATCGCTCACACATATATGGCTGCAGATAGCTTGAAAGCAAAAGCAGCAGAGCTAGGAATTGCAATTAAAGTTGAAACGAATGGATCAACAGGTATAAAAAACGGTTTAACGAAAGAGGATATTGAACGCGCAACAGCTATAATTGTTGCGGCAGATAAACAAGTAGAAATGAATCGTTTTGCTGGTAAACATGTTATTCAAGTGCCAGTCGCTGACGGGATTAGAAAAACTGAAAAACTTCTTAATCGGGCTGTAAAACAAGATGCACCAATCTTTAAAGGTGTAAAAGAGGATGGAAAGGCAGAAAATACGGAGAAAGAAAATGGATTAGGAATTTATAAGCATTTAATGAACGGCGTAAGTAATATGCTTCCATTCGTTGTTGGTGGCGGGATTTTAATTGCGCTAGCGTTTTCGTTTGGTGGTATAAAAGCAGAAGGTCCTTTAGCTGAATTGTTCATGTCTATTGGAGGAGGGGGAACAGGGGCATTTTTATTCCTTGTACCAATTTTAGCAGGGTTTATTGCTAGTTCTATTGCTGATCGTCCTGGTTTTATGCCCGGTGTTGTCGGAGGATTTTTAGCGGCACATGCGAATGCTGGATTTTTAGGTGGATTAATTGCTGGTTTCTTAGCCGGATATGTTGTTTTAGGATTGAAAAAATTATTTTCAGGCCTACCAGTACAATTAGAAGGAATTAAACCTGTATTGTTATATCCGGTCTTTGGATTATTGATTACAGGAGTTGTTATGCAAAAAGTAGTAATTCCGCCTGTAGTAGCATTGAATGAAATGTTAACAGGATGGTTAAATGGTTTGAACGGTACAAATGCTATATTACTAGGTCTTATTTTAGGTGCGATGATGGCAATTGATATGGGTGGTCCAATTAATAAAGCAGCATTTACGTTTGGTATTGCTGCGATAGAAGCGAAGAACTTTGGGGTACATTCAGCGGTTATGGCTGGTGGTATGGTGCCACCGCTTGCAATTGCGTTAGCAACTACCTTCTTTAAATCGAAGTTTACAGAAGCGGAACGTAAGTCTGGTTTAACAAATTATATTATGGGGGCATCGTTTATTACAGAAGGTGCGATTCCGTTTGCAGCAGCAGATCCGGTTCGGGTAATTGTCAGTTGTGTTGTCGGTTCAAGTATTGCAGGTGCATTATCAATGTTATTCCAAATTACATTACCAGCACCGCATGGTGGATTGTTTGTTATCGCTTTAGTAAATAAACCAGTGTTATATATTTTATCGATATTGATAGGGGCAGTTGTTTCTGCTCTTATGATGGGAATTTGGAAAAAGAAAGTTAAATAATACGTGTAAAGGGAGTAGCTTTTATTAGCTGCTCCTTTTTATTACAAAAAAGGAGGTTGATAATTGGAGAATGATGAATTTTGGTAAAAGATGTAATGAAATATGATTTTTTTGTAACAAAAAAGTAATACTGTAATTTTTTCTGGAAAAAAATTCTGGTGCTTGTATGTGGAAAATATATGAAAACTATTGGGAATTCTATTGGAAATGTAATTCATTAATATGGAAATTTATGTTACAGCTCATTAATCGTATATTACGAATGGTTTGTAATTGTGTGTTTTCTAAAAATCTTAAAAATCCGTTGCTATAATAAAAATACGAAAACAAAGCAAATGGAGGCTATTCATGAAAAAATTATTAGGTATAGCAACGGCGGCAGTTTTTGGTCTTGGGATTTTTGCAGGTTCTGCGAAAGCGGAAACGATTGTAACAACAGACGTATTAAATGTTAGAGAAAACCCAACTGTAGAGTCTAAGCTTGTAGGTAAAATGTTAAGTGGAAATAAATTAGATGTTGTAAATACAGAAAACGGATGGACAAAAATTAAATTAAATGGTCAAGAAGCATTTGTAAGTGCTGAATTTACAAAAAGTACATATTATGTGACGGCGGGTGTGTTAAATGTTCGCGCTGGAGCGAATACTGACTCAGAAATTCTTGGAAAACTGAATAAAAATGATGTAATTGAAACGACAAATCAAGTTCAAAATGAATGGTTGCAATTTGACTATAATGGAAAAACAGGATATGTTCATGTGCCATTTTTAACAGGAACGGCACCAGTGATTGAAAAGAAAGAAGTTGCAACGAAAGAAGAAGCGCCGGAAAGAGTAAATACGCCGGTTAAAAGTAATAAAGTAGTTAAGAGTAAAGAATCTGTTAAGAATGTAGAATCAAGTAAACCTGTGGCAAAACAGCAGTCAACTACGAAACAAGTTGCGAAATCTAATGAAACAAGTGCACCGACTAGTGGACGTGAAATAACGGTAGAAGCGACAGCATATACAGCAGATCCGAGTGAAAATGGTTCGTATGGTGGTCGTGTATTAACTGCAATGGGGCATGACTTAACAGCGAATCCAAATATGAAAGTAATTGCTGTTGATCCTAAAGTAATTCCACTTGGATCAAAAGTATGGGTAGAAGGATATGGAGAAGCGATTGCTGGAGATACTGGTGGTGCGATTAAAGGAAATCGTATTGATGTTTTAGTTGGCTCAGATGGTAGTGCGAATAGCTGGGGGCGCAAATCTGTAAAAGTGAAAGTTATAGAGTAGTATATGTGTATTAATATAAAAGGCGGTTGCTTGAAAGTATGTAAGCAATCGCCTTTTATGGATTATTGAAAAGGATAAATAGTTTTACCTGTAATAATTTTATATGCGCTGCAAAATTGGTTTTGTATATACTCTGTATCTTTATTTTCTAGATGTAATGTTGTTTCTTGGAGAGCAGAATGAAAAGAACGTAGTAAACAATTTAAGGCGAAGTATAATTCTTCTTGTGAACAATTGTGTTCTTTTGTAGCAGTAGCTAAAATGAGGTCTTTTGTCAAAGATGAAAAATTGATAGTGGATTGTTTCATAGTTAACTCATCCTCTCGAAGGTATTTTTAATCATGTATATGCGGAATTGGACAAACTATGTTCTTTTTTATTTATAATTTCATGTACCGTAATGAAAGAACTTGCAATCATGCCGTTAAAATTGGTAAGATTGGATATAATCAATAGATGGAGTACATTACATAAAGAGAGTTGAATGATATGGGAGAAGTGCAACGTGAAAAAGTTGCTGTCATCATTGGACCAACTGCTGTTGGGAAGACGAAGTTAAGTATTGATCTTGCCAAAGCGTTAAATGGTGAAATTATAAGTGGAGATTCCATGCAGATTTATCGTACGATGGATATTGGAACCGCAAAGGTGACGAAAGAAGAGATGGACGGAATTCCACATTATATGGTTGATATAAAAAATCCAGAAGAATCATTTTCGGTTGCCGAATTTCAAGAACGTGTTCGTAAGCATATTCGCGAGATTACAGAGCGTGGTAAATTGCCGATTATCGTTGGTGGAACTGGTCTGTATATACAATCTGTTTTATTCGATTATCAGTTTACGGATGATGCTGGTGATGCTATATACCGAGAACAAATGGAAAAGTTAGCATTAGAACGTGGTGTGGAATATGTACATAAGAAATTACAGGAAGTAGACCCAGAAAGCGCTGAGCGTATTCATGCAAATAATGTACGCCGTGTCATTAGGGCGTTAGAAATTTTCCACACGACGGGTGAAAAAATGAGTGATCAACTTGAAAAACAAGAAAACGAGTTATTATACGATGTTTCCTTAATTGGCTTGACAATGGATCGTGAAATGCTATACGATCGCATTAACTTACGAGTTGATATAATGATGGACCAAGGTTTATTAGAAGAAGTAGAAGGGTTGTATAATCGAGGGATACGAGATTGTCAATCTATTCAAGCGATTGGGTATAAAGAGATATATGATTATTTTGAGGATCGTGTCTCTTTAGAAGAAGCGGTATCACAATTAAAGACGAATTCACGTCGTTATGCAAAACGTCAATTAACGTGGTTCCGTAATAAGATGGATGTCACATGGTTTGATGTTACAGACGGTGAAAAAACGTCAGAAATTTTACGATACATAGAAGGAAAGCTACAACTAAAGTCGAATAATAGTAAGTAGAGAAAAAGAGGAGGATTCGACATGAAGCAATCAATCAATATTCAAGATCAGTTTTTAAATCAACTCCGTAAAGAGAATACGTTTGTTACGCTGTACTTATTAAATGGTTTCCAGCTTCGTGGATTAATTAAAGGATTTGATAATTTTACAGTCCTACTGGAAACAGAAGGTAAGCAACAGCTTATTTATAAACACGCAATTTCTACATTTGTACCACAAAAAAATGTTTCAATTGAATTAGAATAGTAATGAATTATTGTACATAACAAAAAAAGAGCGAGTTTCTCGCTCTTTTTTTATTTGCCATAAACGATAAATAGTGAAATTTAAGCGATTCTAAATACAGTTAGACGAATGTTAGTATTTCCTGTTGCAGGGATCGTAATCTCGTTAAGAGTAGATTGGACAGAAATGTTTGCTCCGGCAGCTAATGTTTCGATTGTAGTAAATGAAAGTGAGTCGCCTATTAAATTTGAAGAGAAGTTGTCAGTTGCGACTGCTCCATTTATTGAAATTCCTACTCCGAGTGGCGCACATCCTGGTGCAGTTGTAGAGATGGATACGCTAATTACATAAATACCACCGTTGATAACTGTAACTGTGTCTGTGCCATTAAAGATAATATTATTTACGTTAATTGCAGTACTGAAGATAAAGTTATTAAATTGTAGTACTGTTTGTTGAATGTTGTTTGTTACAACAATTGTTGCTATAGGGAAGCTAGGTCCAGTAGGCCCAGTAGGTCCGGTAACTCCTATACCAGTAGCGCCCGTTGGCCCTTGAACGCCTTGAGGTCCAGTGGCACCAGTAGCACCCACCGGTCCTTGAGCACCTTGAGGTCCAGTGGCACCAGTAGCACCTGCCGGTCCTTGAACGCCTTGAGGCCCAGTGGCACCAGTAGCACCCGCCGGTCCTTGAATACCTTGAGGACCAGTGGCACCAGTAGCACCTGCCGGTCCTTGAACGCCTTGAGGCCCAGTGGCACCAGTAGCACCCGCCGGTCCTTGAACGCCTTGAGGCCCAGTGGCACCAGTAGCACCCGCCGGTCCTTGAATACCTTGAGGTCCGGTAGCACCTGTATTACCTTGAGGTCCCTGAGGTCCAGTAGGTCCAGGAGGCCCACCAGAAGGTCCAGTAGGTCCGGTAACTCCTATACCAGTAGCACCCGTTGGCCCTTGAACACCTTGAGGTCCAGTGGCACCAGTAGCACCCGCCGGTCCTTGAACGCCCTGAGGTCCAGTAGCGCCGGTAGCACCTGTGTTACCTTGAACGCCTTGAGGTCCAGTGGCACCAGTAGCACCTGTGTTACCTTGAACGCCTTGAGGTCCAGTAGCACCAGTAGCGCCCGCCGGTCCTTGAGCACCTTGAGGTCCAGTGGCACCAGTAGCACCTGCCGGTCCTTGAACGCCTTGAGGCCCAGTGGCACCAGTAGCACCCGCCGGTCCTTGAATACCTTGAGGTCCAGTGGCACCAGTAGCACCCGCCGGTCCTTGAATACCTTGAGGTCCAGTAGCGCCGGTAGCACCTGTGTTACCTTGAACGCCTTGAGGTCCAGTGGCACCAGTAGCGCCCGCCGGTCCTTGAATACCTTGAGGTCCAGTAGCGCCGGTAGCACCCGCCGGCCCTTGAGCACCCTGAGGTCCAGTAGCGCCGGTAGCACCCGCCGGTCCTTGAGTACCTTGAGGTCCAGTAGCGCCGGTAGCACCTGTGTTACCTTGAACGCCTTGAGGTCCAGTAGCACCAGTAGCACCCGCCGGTCCTTGAATACCTTGAGGTCCAGTAGCGCCGGTAGCACCTGTGTTACCTTGAACGCCTTGAGGTCCAGTAGCGCCGGTAGCACCCGCTGGTCCTTGAATACCTTGAGGTCCAGTAGCGCCGGTAGCACCTGTGTTACCTTGAACGCCTTGAGGTCCAGTAGCGCCGGTAGCACCCGCTGGTCCTTGAATACCTTGAGGT